>CAWKEH010000001.1:0-44885 GCA_963848595.1 uncultured Alphaproteobacteria bacterium
GTTGGGGCGCTCGTGGGGCGCGCGGCAGGGCTGGTGTCTGACCAGCATCCTGGGGGGTGCTGGGATGGAGCTGTGCGGTGCGCGTCAGGAGCGTCGAGTGTGTGTCGCGCGCGCATCTGTGCCGGGCACGGTGTCTGTATCTGTGCAGAGGCGCAGTCTCTGAGCAGATGGTGTGCTGAGGAAGGCTGGCGGGGCGGGCGCGCATGGGAGCGGCTGGCTCCTTGGCCGGACCGCTGGGGTGTGCCCTGACGGCGCGGTTGGCGCTGTGCGGGGGGTCTCTTGCGAGAGGGTTGGGGCGAGCACGAGAAGGGCATCGGGTGGATGCCTTGGCGCTAGGAGGCGATGAAGCGTGGCACGCTGCGAAAAGCCCTGGGGAGCCGCGAGCAGGCTGTGATCCAGGGATGTCCGAATGGGGCAACCCCCCGCGAGGCGGGATCATTCCCTGAACACATAGGGGGATGAGGCGAACCCGGGGAACTGAAACATCTCAGTACCTGGAGGAAAGGACATCAACAGGGCGCGCGGGGCGGAGCAATCCTGCTTGGCGCGTCCATGAGGTTCCGCGAGTAGTGGCGAGCGAAAGCGGATCAGGCCAGCGGCCCTGTGCTGCGCCAGCCGAACGACCTGGAAGGGTTGGCCGCAGTGGGTGAGAGCCCCGTAGGCGACGGCAGGCAGAGGGTCCATGAGTAGGGCGGGGCACGGGAAACCCTGTCTGAACTGGGGGGGACCACCCTCCAAGCCTGGATACTCCCTAGCGACCGATAGTGCACCAGTACCGTGAGGGAAAGGTGAAAAGCACCCCGAGAGGGGAGTGAAACAGACCTGAAACCGGATGCCTACAAGCAGTCGGAGCCGACCCCGGGAGCGATCCCGGGTGGGCGGTGACGGCGTACCTTTTGTATAATGGGTCAGCGAGTTTCTGTTCGCAGCAAGCTTAAGCCGAGAGGCGTAGGCGCAGCGAAAGCGAGTTTGAACAGGGCGAAGGGAGATCCCGAGGGGCAACCTGGCAGTCGCGGGCAGAAGACCCGAAACCGGGTGATCTAGCCATGGCCAGGCTGAAGGCGGGGTAACACCCGCTGGAGGGCCGGACCCACGTCTGTTGAAAAAGACGGGGATGAGCTGTGGCTAGGGGTGAAAGGCCAATCAAACCCGGAGATAGCTGGTTCTCCGCGAAATCTATTGAGGTAGAGCGTCACGTGCTGCCCGCGGGGGTAGAGCACTGGATGGGCTCGGGGGCCCCAAAGGCTTACCAAACCCAACCAAACTCCGAATACCTACGAGCCGAGCGTGGCAGACAGACGGCGGGTGCTAAGGTCCGTCGTCGAGAGGGAAACAGCCCAGACCGCCAGCTAAGGCCCCCAAGTCGTGGCTAAGTGGGAAAGGATGTGGGGACCCCAAAACAACCAGGAGGTTGGCTTAGAAGCAGCCATCCTTTAAAGAAAGCGTAATAGCTCACTGGTCTAGTAGGGACCCTGCGCCGAAGATGTAACGGGGCTCAAGCCACGCGCCGAAGCTGCGGGTTGTGCCAGCGATCGGCACAGCGGTAGCGGAGCGTTCCGTAAGCCGGCGAAGGCGGCCGGTGAGCGGCGGTGGAGATATCGGAAGCGCGAATGCTGACATGAGTAGCGACCAACAGGGTGAGAAACCCTGTCGCCGAAAGTCCAAGGGTTCCTGCGCAAGGCTAATCCGCGCAGGGTGAGCCGGCCCCTAAGGCGAGGGCGAGAGCCGTAGCCGATGGGAACGGGGTGAATTGTCCCCGGCCTGCTGGACGTGACGGATCGCAAGGTCTGTTCTGCTTGCTGGAGTGCCGGGGCGGGGTGCGGGGTTCCGGGAAACAGCGCCAGCGGATGGACCGTACCCGAAACCGACACAGGTGGACTGGCAGAGCATGCCAAGGCGCTTGAGAGAACGATGCCGAAGGAACTAGGCAAATTGCTCGCGTAACTTCGGGATAAGCGAGACCTCGCCCGCGCAAGCAGGTGCGGGTGGCACAGAGCAGGGGGTAGCGACTGTTTAGTAAAAACACAGGGCTGTGCGAAGCCGCGAGGCGACGTATACGGCCTGACGCCTGCCCGGTGCCGGAAGGTTAAGGGGAGAGGTGCAAGCCTTGAACCGAAGCCCCGGTAAACGGCGGCCGTAACTATAACGGTCCTAAGGTAGCGAAATTCCTTGTCGGGTAAGTTCCGACCTGCACGAATGGCGTAACGACTTCCCCACTGTCTCCGGCATCGGCTCAGCGAAATTGAATTCCCCGTGAAGATGCGGGGTACCCGCGGTCAGACGGAAAGACCCTATGAACCTTTACTGCAGCTTTGCAGTGGTGCCAGGGAGGGGCTGTGTAGGATAGGTGGGAGGCATCGAAGCCGGGGCGCTAGCCTTGGTGGAGCCAGCCTTGAAATACCACCCTGCGCCTCTCTGGCCTCTAACCGCGACCGGTCATCCCGGTCCGGGACCCTGCATGGTGGGCAGTTTGACTGGGGCGGTCGCCTCCTAAACAGTAACGGAGGCGCGCGATGGTGGGCTCAGGCCGGTCGGACATCGGCTGCTGAGTGCAATGGCACAAGCCCGCCTGACTGCGAGGGTGACAGCCCGAGCAGAGACGAAAGTCGGCCATAGTGATCCGGTGGCGCCACGTGGACGGGCCATCGCTCAACGGATAAAAGGTACTCTAGGGATAACAGGCTGATCTCCCCCAGAGTCCACATCGACGGGGAGGTTTGGCACCTCGATGTCGGCTCATCACATCCTGGGGCTGGAGCAGGTCCCAAGGGTTCGGCTGTTCGCCGATTAAAGTGGTACGTGAGCTGGGTTTAGAACGTCGTGAGACAGTTCGGTCCCTATCTGCCGTGGGTGTGGGAGACTTGAGAGGCGCTGCCCCTAGTACCAGAGGACCGGGGTGGACGCACCTCTGGTGCACCGGTTGTCGCGCCAGCGGCACCGCCGGGTAGCCAAGTGCGGCCAGGATAACCGCTGAAAGCATCTAAGCGGGAACCCTTCCTCAAAACCAGGTCTCCACGAGGGCCGTGATAGACCATCACGTCGATAGGCCGCAGGTGCACGCGCGGCAACGCGCTCAGCTGAGCGGTCCTAATCGCCCGAACGCTCGCCCCTACCCGGGGTCGTGCACGCTGGTCGTGTCAACGATCCCGCCTCCCGCCCAGCGCCCAGACGCGCCCGTGACGCGGCCCTGGGCTCCAGACCCGGTCAGCCGGCCTCTCCCGCGCACGCACACGCGCCCACATCCCCCAACCCCGCGCCTGCCCAACGCGCCGTGCCGTCTGCGTGCACGTGCTGCGTCTGCGTGTTGGGGCAGGGCTTGGCCGACCTGGTGGCTTTGGCGGAAGGTGCCCCACCCGATCCCATCCCGAACTCGGCCGTGAAACCCTCCAGCGCCCATGATACTGCGGCCCAAGCCGCGGGACAGTCGGCCGCCGCCAGGTCCGCCAAGCCCTCACCCCAGCACACCAACCCACCCGCCGCACCCAGCACCACACACCCACACACCACCACACACCCACACCACACACCCACGCGGGGTGGAGCAGCCCGGTAGCTCGTCAGGCTCATAACCTGAAGGTCCCAGGTTCAAATCCTGGCCCCGCAACCATCCCGAATGCTATCCTGCCCGGCGTCTCACGTCCCGAGTTAGCTCAACCTTTGCTGAACCGCCGCACGTCTCTCCCCTCGCGGGATCGTCGCTGCTCCCGCGCCCCATGCTGGACAGCTCTGGCCATTCTTCTGAGCGGCACCGGTTGCACTGTTGGGCCGGATTACCATAAGCCAAGCTTATGGGCGCCTGGTTCCTGGTTCAGTGCCTCATCCCCGAGTGCAGTCAAGCCGCAAAGCAAGACGCTTCGACGGTGATGAGCACCGAGCCGGCTAACCCGGCCTGGTGGGACAGCTTCAGCGATCCAGTCCTGAGCCGCCTCGTGCGCCGGGTCGCCGTATCGAACTTCGACGTGCGGACCGCTTCGGTCCGCTTGGCCGAGAGCAGAGCGCAACTCCGCATCACCTCGGCCGACGAGTATCCGCAGGTCAACGGGAACGCCTCTTACACGCGCGAACGGGTCAGCCCTCGCGGGGTGGTGGGTCTCTTCGGCGGCGGCGCGTCCAGTGGCAGCTCAGGAGGTTCGGCGGGCGGTGGCTCGAGCGCGGTGCCGGGCGGCAGTTCTCTGGCGATGCAGTCGAACGGCCTCGGTGGGCGCCAGGGCGGTATCCCGACGAGCGTTGGCAGCACCAGTTCGATCCCGCCCTTCGACTTGTTCCAGTATGGGTTCGACGCATCTTGGGAACTCGACATTTGGGGCAGGGTGCGCCGGGCAATCGAGCAGGCTCACGCGCAGGTCTTGGCATCGGAGGAGGCGCGGCGGAACACGCTGGTCTCGACGATGGCCGAGGTCGCGAGCGACTACGTCCAGCTCCGCGGGGCGCAGCGCACGGAGCAGGTCACGCGCGAGGACCTTGCCTCGGCGCGCGAGAGCCTCGCGCTCACGGCGGAGCGCGAGCGCGGCGGCGTCGGCACCGATCTCGACGTCGCGAACGCCCAGGCTACGCTCGCCGGCGTCGAGGGGCAGATGCCTCAGATCGCCCAACAGGAAGGTCAGCTCATCAACGCTCTCAGCTTCCTGCTCGGCGAGACGCCCGGCGCGCTGGCGAAGGAGCTGACGACTCCGGCACCGATCCCGCCCGCACCGGCCAGGGTGCCGATCGGCTTGCCGTCGCAGCTCGCGGAGCGGCGTCCCGATATCCGGGACACCGAGGCCCAGCTTCACGCCGCTACAGCCGCCATCGGCGTAGCTCAGGCCGATTTCTACCCGCAGATCACTCTGACAGGCAGCCTCGCGATCCAGGCGCTGCAATTCAAGGACCTCGGCAACTGGGACGCACGGACCTACGGTCTCGGCCCAAGC
Organism: uncultured Alphaproteobacteria bacterium; assembly: GCA_963848595.1. Taxonomy (GTDB): domain Bacteria; phylum Pseudomonadota; class Alphaproteobacteria; order Acetobacterales; family Acetobacteraceae; genus CAWKEH01. The sequence goes on from CAWKEH010000001.1 coordinate 4,911, forward strand.
ATAACGCTCCCTATCTTCCAGGGCGGCCGCATCCGCGCAACCGTCAAGCTGCGCAAGGAGCAGCAGCAGGAAGCGGCGATCGCTTTCCAGCGGACTGTGCTGCAAGCCTTCCAGGAGGTGGACAACGCCCTCATCGCCTATCACTCCGAGCAGAGGCGGCGCGATGCGCTGCGGAAGGTCGTGGAGGCGAACCGCCGGGCGCTGATGCTTGCAACCCAGCGATACCAGCGAGGCGTCTCTGACTTCCTGGAAGTGCTGACGGCTCAGCGCAGTCTCTTCTCGTCTGAGATGCAGCTCGCGAGCAGCACGGCACAGGCCTCGGTGGACCTCGTTCAGCTCTACAAAGCCCTCGGCGGCGGGTGGGAGACCATGGAGCCGTCTTCCCAGGTCGCGGCAGCGCCGCCGGATGTGAAAGCTCAGCGCCGCAGGTAAGTCGTCGAATAGGCCTCAACGAGCGGCACATCGAGCGCGACCGCGTCAAGACGGAGGCGCCCGCCCGCTTCGACGAGCTCGGGATCGGGGGCCCAGGTCCCGTCCGGGAGGCGCCGATGCACCTCGGCGCGGATGCGACTGGACGAGAGCGCCGCCATCTCCCGCACGCTCGGCAAGGTGGCATAGGCACGAATGTTGTCGCGGGTGTCGTCCTCGTTGCCAGGCGAGAGGATCTCGACGATGAGCACGGGATCGGGGGCAACGATCTCGCTCCGCTCATCGGTCAAGGGCGCGACCAGGATGTCCGGCACGCGGACGTTCATGGCAGCATTGAGTCGCGGCTGCATGGCGACCTCGGAGCCGACCTGTAGGTCGAGCTTGGCGGCTACGATCGCGCCGCTGATGAGATAGATCAGCCTCGCCTGAATGATGCCATGCGTGCGGCTGGCGGGCGACAACGGCCTTACCTCCCCATCGACGAGCTGAAAGGTCCGCCCCGTCCCGTCGCCGGGCCAGGCCAGGAAGTCGTCCGCCGTCATGTGCGGCAGGGACTTGTGCGCGAACACGTTCATCGGCACCTCGCCACGCTGCCAATGTAGCCTGGCCCGGGACGTGTCGGGAATGCTCAATACATATGCTGGCCACCATTGATGCTCAGGGTTGAGCCGGTAATGAAGTCGGCGTCGTCGGCGGTGAGGAACACGACCCCACGCGCGATGTCCTCGGCATGGCCGAGCCGGCCCATGGGAATGCGGGCAACGATCTTCTGCAGCACATCGCCCGGCACGGCGCGCACCATCTCCGTGTCCACATAGCCTGGTGCTATGGCGTTCACGGTGATGCCGAAGCGCGCCCCTTCCTGCGCGAGCGCCTTGGTGAAGCCGTGGATGCCGCTCTTGGCCGCGGCGTAGTTGACCTGGCCATACTGTCCAGCCTGGCCGTTGACGCTGCCGATGTTGACGATGCGGCCGAACTTCGCGTTCCTCATCCCCTCGAAGGCCAGCTTGCACAAGTTGAAGCAGGAGCCGAGATTCGTATCCAGGACCGCGTCCCACATATCGCGATTCATCTTGGCAATGGTGCTGTCGCGCGTGATGCCGGCGTTGTTGACCAGGATCTCGACCGCGCCGTGATCGGCGGCGATCTGCTTCACCGCAGCTTCGCAGGCGGCGAAATCGCCGGCGTCGAAGCGCATCACCGGAATGCCCGTCGCCTTCGCGAACTCGGCCGCTGCCGCCTCATTGCCAGCGTAGCTCGCGACGACGGTACGGCCAGCGTCCTTCAGGGCCTTGCTGATCGCCTCGCCGATGCCGCGTGTCCCACCCGTGACTAGCGCTACCCGTGCCATGTGCGTCCTCCCTGGCTTTATTGGTCGCGCCGATGTTGGCGCACCCGGCACGGCAAGCCAAGGCTGCAAGGTGAGGTCCACCGCCCGCCCACGAGATCGTGGCCGAAACGGGAGCGCGGCTCGGAAGCGGTGTTAGCTCGTCCCCGCAGCGATCAGCCAGGCAAGAGTGCTGCGATCAGGGCTGCTCGACGCACATCGCGACACCCATGCCGCCGCCGACGCAGAGCGTGGCCAGACCCTTCCTCGCGTCGCGCTTCTGCATCTCGTGCAGGAGCGTCACGAGCACGCGCGCCCCCGACGCGCCGATTGGATGGCCGATTGCGATGGCGCCGCCATTCACGTTCACCTTGGCCGGATCCCAGCCCATCTCCTGGTTGACCGCGTAGGCCTGGGCGGCGAACGCCTCATTCGCCTCGATCAAGTCGAGGTCGCCGACCTTCCAGCCGGCGCGGTCCAGCGCCTTGCGGCTGCTCGGGATCGGGCCGGTGCCCATCACCGCCGGGTCAACGCCGGCCGTCGCGAAGGAGACGATGCGGGCGAGCGGCTTGAGGCCGCGCCGCTCCGCCTCAGCCGCCGACATGACCACCAAGGCCGCCGCGGCATCGTTGATGCCGGAGGCATTCCCCGCGGTCACGGTGCCGTCCTTGCTGAACGCCGGGCGCAGCTTGGCCATCGTCTCCAGGTTGGCGTCGTGTCGGATATACTCGTCCTCGGACACGACGGTGTCACCCTTCCGTCCCTTGACGGTCACAGGGACGATCTCGTCGCGGAAACGGCCAGACTTCTGGGCCGCGGATGCCTTCTGCTGGCTGCTGACCGCGAACTCGTCCTGTTGCTGGCGGGTGATCTGGTAGGCGCGGGCGACGTTCTCGGCCGTTGTGCCCATGTGGTAGCCTTGGAAGGCGTCCCAGAGGCCGTCCTTGAGCATGGTGTCCACCAGGCCCAGCTCGCCCATCTTGACGCCTGCGCGCAGGTAGGCGGCGTGCGGTGCCTGGGTCATGCTCTCCTGGCCGCCGGCCACGACGACCTTGCTCTCGCCGGTGCGGATCTGCTGGGCGGCGAGGGCCACCGCGCGCAGGCCGGAGCCGCAGAGCTGATTGATTCCGAATGCCGTCTTCTCGTCCGGGATGCCCGCGGCGCGCGCGGCCTGCCGGGCGGGGTTCTGGCCCTCCCCCGCGGCAAGGATCTGGCCCAGGATGACCTCGTCCACCTGGCCGGGCTCCACCCCGGCCCGCTCCATCGCCGCCTGCACCGCGATCTTGCCCAGCTCATGCGCCGGCATCGCGGCGAACGCGCCGTTGAAGTTGCCTACGGGCGTGCGTGCGGCGGAGACGATGACGATGTCTTCCATGAGACCCTCCCTACGTGCGGCTTACTTAGGCGCATCGAGGCCGCGTAACCAGCCCAGGAGCGGCGCGCCCAGCTCCGTCTGCCAGCGCCGGCCCGCGACCATGCCGATGTGCCCGGCCTGGGGATGATGGATTGCGGCGCTTGGCAGGGCACGAGCAAGGGCTAAGGCGCCGCCAGGCGGCACGATGCGGTCGCGCGCAGGAATAGCTACGAAGACTGGTATGCGAATTGAGCAGGGCTCGACCGGCCATCCCGCCACGCGCCAGCGGCCCCGGGCGGGCGTGTTCGCGCCATACCAACCCTGGAACACCTCCCGCGCGACGGGCGCAGTGAGCGGCACGCCGTCATTCAGCCAATCCTCGACCGCTACGAACCCTGCGGCCGCCTCGCTCCGCTGATCGAGCTGGGCGAATGCCCGGTAGCGTGCTGCGACGCTGCCCGGCTCGGCGAGAGCGAACAGGGTCTGGATCGCGTCTACCGGCAGGGTTCCGCCCGCCATGACGGGATCGAGCAGGGGCGCCAGCATCCCGAGCCGGACGGCATCGGCGAGATGCTCGGCGTGGAAGTCCCAAGGTGTGGCAAGCAGGACGAGCGCGCGCACCAGCGCCGGCCGGCGCAAGGCGGTGGCGACCGTGAGAAGGCCGCCCATGCAGTAGCCGGCCAGCACGGCTGGCCTGCCGAGCGCGAGGAGCGCGCGCTCGATCCGGGCGACGTAGTCGGTCAGCGTGAAGCCCAGCTCGGCCTCTCCGGGCCAGCCCCAGTCGATCAACAGCGGGCGGATACCCTCCCCGCCGAACCAGCGCAGCAGGGAGCGGCCCGGCATGAGGTCGAGCACGTGCGCACGATTGACCAAGCTCGGCACGAAGAGGACGGGCGGCCCGCCGCTACTGTCGGCGGCGGAGTAGTCCAGCAGCTGCGATCCGCCCTCTGACCAGATTGCCGGAGGATCGCGAAGGTCGCGGCGCCAGGGATGCCGGCGGTAGGCGGCGATGGCGCGGATCAGCGCCGGGTCAACGCTAGCGAAGGCTGGAGCGAAGCTCGGCGAGCTGCCGCTCCAGCTCGGCGACCCGGCGTTCGAGCTCGCTGCCAGCGCCAAGTGCAGCGCCAGCGGCCGTGGTCCCCGGCGCAGGCCCGGACCCGGCAGAACGCGCCACGATCCCGTCACCGGCGGCACCCGCGAGCGCTGCCCGCAGCGCCGCGATCCGGTCGCCAGCCTCGCGCCACTCCGGATCGAGCGCGAACGCCGTGGCCTCGCTCTGCCAGATCTCGATCCAGTCGGCGAGCAGGTCCGTGAGTTCCGTTTCGACGTTCATCGCTTCCCTTCAGCGCTTCGCGGCCTCTACTGTCGCTCGTGCTGCACATGCGTGATAGTATCACGACCCTGGAATGCCCGAGGCTCGCATGGCCGAATCCACATCAACTCCCCCTCCCGTCGCCGCCACGGGAGGACAAACGCCCGTCGTCGTGAAGAAATACGCCAATCGCCGCCTCTATAACACGGAGACGAGTAGCTACATAACATTGGAAAACCTGGCCGAGATGATCCGGGGCGGTCGGGATTTCGTGGTGTATGACGCCAAGACCGGCGAGGACATCACCCGCGGCGTGCTCACCCAGATCATCGTCGAGGAGGAGAGCAAAGGCAGCGCCCTGCTGCCGACCGCTTTCCTGCGCCAGCTCATCGGCTTCTACGGCTCGGGCGTGCAAGGCGTCGTGCCGCGCTACCTGGAGCACGCGATGACCAGCTTCGCCCGGCAGTATCAGCAGCTCCGCCAAACTATGCAGCAGACGTTCAATCCTTTCATGCCGTTCGACATCGAGGAGATGGGGCGGCAGAACCTCGCCATGATCGAGCGGGCCATGAGTTTGTTCAACCCGTTCGGCCGTCCGGCCGACCCGCTGCAGCAGGTGCCGGCGCAGCCCGATCCGACATTCGGCGCGGAGGTCGAGCGCTTGCGGCATGAGATCGAGAGCCTCCGTAGCCAACTTGCCGCCGCCCGCGCCGACGCCTTGATGGCCCACGTCGCGCAAGACGCAGCCGTGCAGGATGTCGAGGAGCCGGCCGCATCCGAGGCGCCCGGCAAGCTTGCTGAACGCCCGAGAAAGGGGTCCAGCTAGCCGGGCGGCGCGCAGGCGGCAGCCACCTGGCGACAGCCCGCGCGCTCCGTTTCAGAGACCCAGCTTCTCAGAGGCCGCCTTCGTGCCGTTCACGCGAGCTGTGATCTTCTCGAACGCGACATCGCGGGCGAAATCCGGCGAGCCATGCTTCGGCTTCACGTCAATGCTGAAGGGCGCGAACCCGCAATCGTCCGTCGAGCCGAGACGCTCCTTCGGGATATGCTTTGATGCGGTCAACAGCGCATCGCAGACCTCCTGCGCCGTTTCCACGCGCGGGTTCTGTGGATTGATCACGCCGACGAAGCAGACCTGGCCGACGCCGTTCGCATCCTCCCGGCTGTGTTGGCCGCATAGCTTATAGACGTGCTCCTTGTCCGGCTCGCTGGAGAGCTGCATCAGGAAGTAGCCAGCGTTCATCTTGAACATGCTGGGGAGCAGCTCGGCGTAGTCCACCTCCGCGCTGTGCGTCGCATCGCAGTCGCCGCCGGGGCAGGTGTGGACGCCGATGTTCTTGCGCTCCTCGGCCGAGAACCGGTTGATCACCCGGTTGTTCAGCTCGATGAAGTGCTCCAGCATCCCGCGGCCAGTCCACGGGTTCCGAGGGTCGTTCTTGAGGGCGAGCCGTCCTTCCGTGAAGTCAATCGAGACCCGCACCGCTCCCGCCGCGAAGCACTTGCGGATATCCTTCTCGCACTCGTCGCAGAGGTCGTTAAGGAACTGCTCCCGCGAGTAGCCCGGCACCTCGCCGTCGAGCGGGTAGAGGAGCGCGAGCATGGAGGGCGCAATGACCGCTTGCTTCAGCGGCTTCGTCGCCATCGGCTTCGCCTTCTCCAAGTATTCGGCAGCATACGTCTTATACCGGAACGGCCCGCGCGTGAGGCGCGGCAACTGGCGATGGTGGCCGTCCGTGAAGATGGCGAAGTATTGGCCGTCCCCCGCGAGGGTATCCGCAAGTCCCGTCCCCGCCAGGGTGTCCGCGAGCGGGTAGGTGGCGAAGCTTGACGCGCGCTGTTCGCCGTCGGTGACAATCGGCGATCCCGTGGCTTCCATCCGCGTGATCGAATCGCGGCACGCCGCATCCTGCTCGCGCGTCAACTGCTCCCGGCCGATCTTGCCAGCGTCGAAATCCTTGATCGCCTCCTGGAGCTTGGTCGGCCGCGGGAGCGACCCGACGTTCTCCGTTGGAATCGGCATCTGACTTCCTCCCTTGTTCTTGAATTGGGATTTCTTGTGAAATCCTCGTGCATTTTGATACTGGCGCATCGCTGCCGAGGAGACAACGCCGGCGCTCCGGATCGAGGTATGGGTCGGGCACTCTCAAACCCTTGGCCTACGCGCCCTTGCGCCGGACATGGCCTGGACGCACCTTCCCGCCGCAGGGAGGCACGGATCATGGGCGAGAAGGTTTCGGTCTGCGAGGTCGGCCCGCGCGACGGCTTGCAGATGGCGCACTCCATCATGCCAACCGCGGCCAAAATCCGGTGGATCGAGGCCATCGCTGCCGCGGGCGTGCGCGAGATCGAGGTCGGCAGCTTCGTGCCGCCCCGCCTTATCCCGCAGATGGCCGACACGGCCGAGATCGTCGCCGCAGCCCGGATGCTCCCCGGCGTGACCGTGATCGCGCTGGCCCCCAATCTACGCGGCGCTCAGCGTGCGGCCGAAGCAGGCGCGCACCGGGTCACGATCCCTGTGTCCGTGAGCGAGAGCCACAGCCGCGCGAACCTGAACCGCACGCCAGCGGAGCAGATCGCCGAGGTCGGCCGCGTCGTCGCCTGGGTGCGCGAGCAGGGCGTTTCCATGGAGGTCGAGGCCGCGTGCAGCACGGCGTTCGGCTGCTCCATGGACGGCGTCGTGCCCGAGGCGGCGACCGTGCAGGTGGCAACCGGTCTCGCCGAGACCGGGGTGAGGGCGGTGGCGCTCGCCGACACCGTCGGCTACGCCGATCCGGCGCAGATCCGCCGCGTGGTCCGCGCCACGCGCGCCGCGATAGGGAACACGCTCAAGACCCTGCACCTGCACGATACCTTGGGCCTCGGTCTCGCGAATGCTCTCGCCGGGCTGGAGGAGGGCATCCGCAGCTTCGACGCGTCGCTCGCGGGCCTGGGCGGCTGTCCCTTCGCGCCGGGTGCTTCGGGCAACATCGTGACCGAGGATCTCGCGTTCATGCTGGAGAGCATGGGCTTCAAGACGGGCATAGACCTCGCCAAGCTGCTTGCCGCGCGCATGGTGCTGCACGCCGGCCTTCCGGACGAGCCGGTCCACGGTGCCGTGGCGCGCGCGGGCGTGCCCAAGACGTTCAAGTTCAACGCTCTTGGGGCCGCCGCTTGAGCGCCACGCCGCTCGCGGGTCTGCGCGTCGTCGAGCTGACGCACATGGTCATGGGGCCGACCTGCGGCCTCGTGCTCGCCGATTTGGGCGCGGACGTGGTCAAGGTCGAACCGCCCGCCGGCGACAACACGCGGCGGCTCACCGGCTCCGGCGCCGGGTTCTTCGCCGCGTTCAACCGCAACAAGCGCAGCCTCGCCGTGGACCTCAAGGGCGAGGGGATCGGGGCCGTGCGGGCGCTCGCGGCGCGGGCTGACGTCTTGGTCGAGAACTTCCGGCCCGGCGCGCTGGACAAGCTCGGCCTCGGCCCTGCGCTCCTGTGCGCCGAGAACCCGCGGCTGATATACTGCTCTCTCAAAGGGTTCCTGCCCGGTCCTTACGACCATCGCGTCGCACTTGACGAGGTCGTGCAGATGATGGGCGGGCTCGCCTACATGACCGGGCCGCCGGGCCAGCCGCTGCGAGCGGGAAGCTCAGCCATAGACATCATGGGCGGACTCGCAGGCGCTCTCGCCATCCTCGCTACGCTGGAAGAGCGGCACCGCACCGGTCGCGGCGCTCACGTCCAGAGCGGCCTGTTCGAGAGTGTCGCCCTGCTCATGGCGCAGCACATGGCGCAATACGCCGTGAGCGGCGTGGAGCCGCCGCCGATGAGCACGCGCCAGGTCGCTTGGCCCATCTACGACATCTTCGAGACGGCGGACGGAGGGCAGCTCTTCGTCGGCGTCGTCACCGATACGCAGTGGCGGCTTTTCTGCGAGGCGTTCGGCTTGCAGGAACTGCTCGCGGATCCCGCGCTCGCGTCGCAGGCCGATCGCGTCGCCGCGCGACCCCGCGTCATACCCGTCGTTGCTACAGTCCTGCGCCAGCACGCGCGCGCCGAGCTGGTCGGCCGTCTGGAGCAGCTCGGCCTGCCGTATGCCCCCATCGCCCGGCCTATCGAGCTGCTCGACGACCCACACCTGCTCGCCTCGGGCGGGCTCGTTCCCGTCACCCTGCCCGGCGGCGGCAAGACCCGCCTGCCCGCGCTTCCCGTTGCCTTCGACGCCGAGCGCCCGCCGCTCCGGCGCGACCTGCCCGGCGTCGGCGAGCACACGGCCGAGATCCTGCGCGAGCTGGGCTGGGGGCAGGCGGCGGATTAGCGCCTGGAACCGATACCCATCTCGGCATTGACCCGTCGGTTCAATCAATGAAGCAGGAGGGAACACATATGGCACGCACCAGCTTGCTCTATGGGGCGGTAGCAGCTGCCGCGCTCGGCCTCGCCCCGGCAGCCGCGCTCGCCGCGGGCCCCTGCAGCAGCCAGATCGCCCAGCTCGGCAAGCAGTTGAGCAAGCAAACCGGCCTTGGGACGCCCGTGGCGGAGCCGGGGGCCGGTGAGAACGTGACAAGCTCGCCGCAGCAATCCGCGCGCGCCAACATGGCTGCTACGGCCGGTTCAGCGGCCAGCACGCGCTCCAGTGGGAGCGATCACCTCGGCGCTTCCGCCGGGGCCGCTGGCGGCGTTGCCGGAACCGTGGGCGCCGTTGCCGGGGCCGAGACGGCGAAAGGGATCGCCAACGGCCAGATTGCCACCTCGCCCGCGAACGTGCGGCGGCAGTCGGAAGGCCTGCCCACGTAGGCCCAACAGGCGGCCGAGCAGGCGAAGGGGACGGGCAGCCAGGGCAGCTCGACGGCGCGCGCCGTGAAAGGCCGACAAGGTGTCCATGGCGAAGTCGGACCTGCAGCATGATGAAGGGCGCCTGACGCTGGCTCACCGGCTCTGCCCGGAGAATCAGCTATAGGACCAGCTTCCTGGGCTGGGCGCGGATAGCGCCCGGTCGCGCTGGTCTCGCGCTGCATCGTGCAACCACAACTGAGACCCTGGCGTTCACAACTGAGACCCTGGCGTTGGCGCCCGGTCAATGCCGGCACTGAGCCGGGCAACACAGAGACAACACAGAGGGGAGGGGGTTCCGATGATGAAGATTGGAGCATACGTGCTGGGCGGCGTTCTCGGGGGGCTACTTGCGTTCGGGCCCGCCGCCATGGCGCAGGGCACCACGTCGGGCCCGGCCGCGGGCAGTACTGCGGCGCCGCAGACCGGCACGGCCGCGGGCGGTGCGGCCGGTATGGCTGGCCCCACGGGCTCGGAGAACGGTCCGGCGCCGCATACGCGCCGACATGCCCGCAGACACCATACAGGCCGTATGGGCAACGGCATGGGCGGCAACATGAGTAACAGCAGCATGGGTAATACATCGGGCCCGGCCGCGGGCGGCAACGCGGCGCCGCAGACCGGCACGGCCGCGGGCGGCGCTACCGGCATGGCTGGTCCCACAGGCTCGGAGAACGGTCCCGCGCCGCGCGGCGGGTCATCGAACACGCAGTAGCCGCGGAAATCCTGCTGGTTCGAGGCGGTGGGGGAGCGTCGTCCCACCGCCGATCCGGCACTGAGAATCCGCCGCGGGCGAGAGCAGCCCTACGTCCCGCGGCTAGTTCAGGAACAGCTTGCCGGGGTTCATGATCCCCCGCGGGTCGAGTGTCGACTTGAGCTGGCGCATCACCGCCAGCGCCTCGATCCCATGCTCCCGCTCCAGGAACTCGCGCTTGCCCTGGCCGACGCCGTGCTCGCCTGAGCAGGAGCCGCCGAGGTCGAGCGCCCTTCTCACGATGCCGCGGTCGAGCGCCCAGGCGCGTTCCATCGCTCCATCCTCGCCGGGCGGGACGAGGATAACCGTGTGGAAGTTGCCGTCGCCGACATGCCCGACGATGGGCGCCGTGAATCCGCTCGCGCGGATGTCGGCCTGCGTGCCCAGGATCGCTTCGGCGAGGCGAGACACGGGGACGACGACGTCCGTAACGAGAGTACGGTATCCGGGCTTGAGCGCGAGTCCGGCCCAGTAGGCATCGTGCCGGGCGCGCCAGAGCCGGGCGCGGTCCTCGGAGGTAGTCGCCCACTGGAACCCGGCGGCGCCGGCGCTGGCCGCGGTCTCCTCGGCAAGCCGGGCCTGCTCTTCGACGCCCGCCGGTGTACCGTGGAACTCGAAGAACAGCGTCGGCGTGGCGGCAAGCCCGTCCAGCTTCGAGTAGGCGATGCACGCCGCCATCTGCACCTCGTCGAGCAGCTCGATCCGCGCGACCGGGAGTCCCGCCGCGAGCACGCCCTGCACGCTCTCCACCGCGGCGCCGAGGCTCGGGAACTGGCACACGGCGGCGCTCACCGCCTCCGGGATGCCGTGCAGCCGCAGCGTGATCTCCGTAATCACGCCAAGCGTGCCTTCGGAGCCGATGAACAAATGCGTGAGGTCGTAGCCCGTGGACGACTTGCGCACGCGCCCGCCCGTACGGATGAGGCGCCCGTCCGGAAGTGCTACCTGCAAGCCCAGCACGTTCTCCCGGATCGTGCCGTAGCGCACCGCCGCCGTCCCGGAGGCCCGCGTCGCGCACATGCCGCCGATGGTGCAATGGCTCCCAGGATCTACGGGAAAGAACAAACCCTGGTCGCGCAGGTGCTCGTTGAGCTGATGGCGGGTGACGCCCGGCTCGATCTTGCAATCCATGTCGCCGGCGTTCACCTCGACCACGCGCGTCATGCGCGAGAGATCGAGCGAGATGCCGCCGCGCACGGGCGTCACGTGCCCTTCGAGGCTGGTGCCTGCTCCGAACGGCACGACGGGAACGCTGTGCTGATTGCACAGCGCGAGCAGGCGCGCCGCCTCCTCCGCGGTCTCGATGAAGGCGACGGCGTCCGGCAAAGCGTGCGGGTAGCTGTCCTCGCCGTGGCTGTGCTGCTCGCGCAACGTTGCATTAGTGGTGATCCGCTCGCCGAAGGCGTCCCGCGCCTGAGCGATCACGGCGTCCACGGGTCTCGCCACGGCCGTCCTCCCTATCGCGTCCCCTCTAGCCTAGCACGACGCCCCCTTGCGGGGGAGGCTGGGCAAGCTACCTCCGATCTGGCACGGTTGCCGGAACCCGAAACTCAGGAGCAGCTCATCATGGCCACCAAGTTCGGCCTTGCCCAACCCGTCCGCCGCGTCGAGGATTTGCGCCTTCTGAAGGGTGGCGGGCGCTACACCGACGACATCCACCTGCCGGGCGAGACCGTGGGCGTCGTCGTTCGCAGCCCCCATGCCTGCGCGCGCATCCTCTCGATTGACACGGCATCGGCCGCCGCCATGCCTGGCGTCCTCGCCGTCATCACCGGCGCCGACCTCAAGCAGGACAACATCGGCGACCGTCCCTGCCTGATCCCGCTGAAGAATCGCGACGGCAGCAAGCGCAAGGACACACCGTTCCCGGTGCTCGCCTCCGAGATGGTGCGCTTCGTCGGCGACGCCGTGGCCTTCATCATCGCCGAGACCCATCAGCAGGCGCGCGACGCGGCCGAGGCCGTCGTGGTGGACTACGACATCCTGCCCAGCGTCACCGACCTCGCCGCCACCATGGACGACGGCGCCCCCCAGGTCTGGCCGGACGCGCCGCACAACGTGTGCTTCGACTGGGCGGCGGGCGACGAGGGCAAGACCGAGGAGCTGTTCCGCCAGGCCGCGCACGTGACGAGGCTCACGGTCGTGAACAACCGTGTCGTCGTCAACAGCATGGAGGCACGCGCCGCCGTCGCCGAGTATGATCCGGCGACCGAGCGATTCACACTCTACACCAACACCCAGGGCGTCTGGCCCCTCAAGCAGATCCTGGCGCAGGCGATGTTCCACGTGCCAGAGGAGCGCTTCCGCGTCGTGACCACCGACGTGGGCGGCGGCTTCGGCATGAAGCTGTTCCTCTTCGCCGAGCAAGTGCTCACCTGCTACGCCGCCCGCAAGGTCGGCCGCCCGGTGCGCTGGGCGAGCGAGCGGTCGGAAGCCTTCATCTCCGACACGCACGGGCGTGACAATATCACGCAGGGCGAGATCGCGCTCGACAACGACGGCAAGTTCCTCGCCCTTCGCACGCGCAACATCGCCAACATGGGCGCCTACCTCAGCAACTACGCGCCGTTCATCCCCACAGGCGCCGGCACCAAGGTGCTCGCGAGCGTGTATGGGTTCCAGGCGATCTACGCGAACGTCATCGGCGTGTTCACCAACACCGTTCCCGTTGACGCCTACCGCGGCGCCGGTCGGCCGGAGAGCAACTACCTGGTCGAGCGCCTGATCGACGCAGCCGCGCGTGAGATCGGGATCGACCGGGTCGAGATCAGGAAGCGCAACATGGTGCCGCAGAGCGCCATGCCGTATCGCACGGCCATGGACCAGCTCTACGACAGCGGCGATTTCCCGAAGGTGCTGGACACGGCGCTGCGGCGCATGGAGTGGGCAGCCTTCGAGGGGCGCCGGGCGGAGAGCGCGCGGCGCGGCCGGCTGCGCGGCATCGGCATGTCCTACTACCTGGAGGCGACCGGAGGTGCTCCGAGCGAGCGCGCGGAGATTCGCTTCGCCGACGACGGCTTCGTGGACGTGTTAGTCGGCACGCAGAGCACGGGCCAGGGACACGAGACCGCCTACGTCATGCTGACCGCCGATCGCCTCGGCATAGACGGCGACAAGATCCGCATCCGCCAGGGCGACAGCGACCTGATCCCGACGGGCGGCGGCACAGGTGGCGCCCGCAGTCTCTACTCCGAGGGCACGGCGATCGTGGCGACGGCCGCGAGCGTCATCGAGAAGGGCAAGCAGGCCGCCTCCGAGGCGCTGGAAGCCGCGGCGGGCGACATCGCCTTCGAGGCTGGCCGCTTCAGCGTCGCCGGCACCGACCGCGGCATCGACATCCTGGCCCTTGCCGCGCACCAGCGCGCGCGCAAGGACCAAGGTGCGACGCAGCTCGATGCCGCCGAGGTTGCGGCCATCGAGTTTCACACCTTCCCGAATGGCTGCCACATGGCCGAGGTCGAGGTGGACCCTGATACAGGCTCGGTCACGGTCGTGCGCTACCAAGTCACGGACGACGTAGGCAAGGCTGTGAACCCGCTCATCGTGCGCGGCCAGGTCCACGGCGGCGTGGCACAGGGCATGGGTCAAGCGGTGATGGAGCGTACTTCCTACGATCCGGATAGCGGCCAGCTCCTCGCCGGCAGCTTCATGGATTACGCGCTGCCCCGCGCCGCGGATCTGCCCGACATTGACGTGGACCTGATCGAGGTGCCGTGCAGCACGAACCCGCTCGGCGTGAAGGGCGCCGGGGAAGCAGGCGCGGTCGGCAGCCCGCCGGCCATCATGAACGCGATCGTGGACGCGCTCTCGTCGCGCGGCGTGACGGCTCTCGACATGCCCGCGACGCCAGAGGCGGTCTGGAGGGCTCTGGAAGAGGCGAAGGCGGCCTAAGCCTTCACAGGCGTCCTGGCGGCGAAGTCGCCGGGACGCGTCAGCGGGGCTAGACGAGGCAACAAAGCCGGCGTTAGATCGTCTGCGCCGGCCAGGATCTGGCCGTCTCCGAACCCGAAGCGGGCCTGACCGATGTCCGCGACCGCTGCGCAGCTGAAGCGACCCGCCTGGCCCTCGCTGCCGCCCGATACGGTCGGGTTCGCCTTGCGCTCGGTTGCCGCCATCCTGATCGCGCTCTACGTCGCGTTCTGGCTGGAACTCGACAGCGCCAGCAGCGCCGCGGTGACCGCCGGGATCCTCGCCCAGCCTTCGCACGGGATGGTGCTGTCTAAGGCAGCCAACCGCTTCGCCGGCACACTGATCGGCGGCGTCGTGTCGGTCGCCCTGGTTGCCGTCTTCAGCCAGGACCGCACGATGCTGCTGGCCTCCTACGCCGTCTGGATCGGCCTATGCACCGCCGTTGCCACCGTGCTGCGGGACTTTCGCGCCTACGGCGCCGTTCTCTCCGGCTACACCGTTGGCATCATCGCGCTGCTTGATATCACGGCGCCGGAGGAGGTGTTTACCTCCACGCTCGCGCGCGTCGCAGTCATCACCGTCGGTATCGTCAGCACGGGGCTGATCAACGGCCTCTTCGCGCCGGGCGGTGCTTGGGCGAGCTTGGTCAAGCAGATGCACGGCCTCGTCGAGCAGGTGCAGGGCCTCGCGGCGGACGCGCTCGACGGCGTGGGGACGGCAGCCGATCCGGAGGCGTGCATCGCGCAGGGCAGCACTCTCATCGAGCTGCGCACTCCCATAGACTACGCCGCGGACGAGCTGGAGGACGGCGCGCGCAGGGCCAACGGGGCACGGAGTGCCGTGGCGGCGCTGCTGACGATCATCTCCTGCAGCCGGGCCGTCCTGGGCGATCAGGCGGCGCTGCGGTCCCAGCGCGGCCAGGAAGCGGTTGCGGCTACCCGAAAGGGATTGCGGGGTGACACGTCGGCCGCGCAACGGGTTGTCGCCCTGGCCCTGCAGGGGCCGCTCAGCCCTGGGGAGGCCATACTGCTCGACCGGCTGCACGAACTGCTGATCCAGCTCGACCTCGCCCGCGATGGGCTGCGCGTTCTGGAGCACGGGGGCGTCGCGAAGCGCATCGTCCGGCTGCGCCGGCACATGGACTTCGTCGCAGCAGGCCTCAACGCGGTGCGGGCAATCCTCGCCGTCGGGCTGGCGGCGCTATTCGTCGTGCTGGCCGGCTGGCCCGGCGCGAGCTTCACGCTGGTGCAGCTGTCGGCGCTCTGCGCGCTGATCTCGCTGCAGCCGAATCCGACACGGGGCAGCATCACCATACTGCTGAGCTTCTTCCCCGTGATCCTGGCAGCGGCCGTATGCCAGTTCCTGATCTTGCCCGGCGTCTCCGGCTACCCGGTGCTGGCAATGGCGATGGGGGTTCCCCTTCTCGCGGCGGCGGTCGCGGTCAAGTTCCAGCCCACGAACGCCTACGGCGCGAATTTCCTGACCTTCTTTCCCGTGATGCTCGCGCCCAGCAACCCGGAGGTCTACGACCCGGCAACCTTCGCCAACAACGCGCTGGAGCTCATACTCTCAGGCGTGATGTCCTTGGTCGGATTCTGGCTGATCCTGCCGGTCTCGCCGCGCCGCCGCCTCTTCCGGGTCGCGGTCTCGATCGGGCAGGGCCTGCGACGGGCGCTTCGGGGTGCTACCGTGGATCAGCCGCTGCGCGTCGCGATCCGCTACGACCAGCTCCGCCAAGCACGAAGCTGGCTCGGCAAGTCCACCCTCTCGCGTCGCAAGCTGCTGGCGCGGCTCTTCACCTTGAGCGAGCTCGAAGGCGCGGTCACGCGGGCGCGGCGGGCGCTGGGCGAGATTGCGGGGGCGGGAGGTCTGGCGGACGCGGCCGAGCAGGCACGCCGGGCGCTCGCCTCGCCGGGGCGGCCTGCCGGGTTGCAGCAGGCGGCCCAAAGCCTGCTCGAAGCCGAGCCGCGCCGCATGACAGCGGTGCGTGCCGCCTCCGCCCTTGCCCAAGCGGCTGCGCTGATCGACAGTGAGCGCTCAATCCTGCGCAAATCAGGCATTCTGGATCCGGCGTGATGTGGCGCGAGGTGAGCCTTGCCGGCGTGCTGATCTCTCCATTCGTCGTCTATGCCCTGGCCGCCCTGGTGCTGATCCTGCTGGTCCGCCCGCTGCTGGCATGGGCCGGCTTCCAGCGCTGGACCTGGAATACCCCGCTCGCCGAGGCCGCTCTTTTCGTCTGCGTACTGGCGCTGCTCATGATGTATCTCTGAGCGCCATGTTCAGGCACGCCCGCCGCCTCGTCCGCATCGTGATCACGCTCGCTATCGTGGCTGCCGCCGTCGTGGCCGGCGCTTTCGTGTGGAACCACTACGTGAACGGTCCGTGGACGCGGGACGGACAGGTGCTGGCCGACGTCATCAACATCGCCCCCGAGGTTTCCGGCCGCGTGATCAAGCTCGATGTCGCCGACAACCAACTCGTGCACAAGGGAGACGTGCTGTACGAGATCGATCCTTTCGACTACCAGGTCGCCTTGTCCGCGGCGCAGGCCAACCTGCAGCAGAAGGTCGACGACTACAAGGTGAAGCAAGCCGAGGCCGAGCGGCGCGAGCGCCTGACCACCCTCAGCACGTCGCGCGAGGAGCAGCAGACCTATAGCGGCAATGCCGACCAGGCACGGGCCACCTATGCCGCGGCGCTCAGCCAGCTCTCGCAGGCGCGCATTAACCTGGAGCGCACGAAGGTGCACACTCCGGTGAACGGCTTCGTCACCAACCTCTTGCTGCGCGAGGGCGACTACGCGACGACGGGCACCCGCAATATCTCGATCATTGATAGCGACAGCTTCTGGATCGCCGCCTACTTCGAGGAGACGAAGCTGCGCCACATCCACGTGGGCGACCAGGCGATGATCACGCTGCTGGCGTTCAGCGACCCGGTGCTGGGACACGTCGAGAGCATCGCCCGCGGCATCAACTCGCCGAATTACGCACCCGGCACCCTCGGCCTCGCCTCGGTCAACCCGGTCTTCACCTGGGTGCGGCTCGCCCAGCGCCTTCCGGTGCGGATCCACATCGACCAGGTTCCCGCAACCGTGATGCTCGCGGCCGGCATGACCTGCACGGTGACGGTTGGCCAGCAGGCGGCGGGCGGGCGCTCCTCGACGCACGGACTGCTCTCGCGGCTTGTATCCGACTAGAGGGGCAACGCTCCCCGCGTGACCCATGCCTGGCGACGTGCCCAAGCAGCGAGCCGCAGCAGCGTCCCCGTCACGGCGAGGATCGCGAACGGCAGGTATGCGACGAGGCTCTTACCGCTGACATGAAGCGGATGGTTCACGAAGTCGTATAAGAACGCGAACGATATATACTCAAGCCCGACCAAGCGCAGGACCCGCCAGCGCCACGGGCCGAGAAGCTGAGACAGTCGCTGGCATGGAGAAGAGGGTCAGAAGGTGATCCAGATCACGCCAGATCAGTTCTGACCCCGTCCCAGTATCCTGGCGCGGTTGCGGCGGCAAAGTGAACATGACATGAGACTGTGTCTTAGATTTTGCGATCACGCACGTCAGCTGCCGGTCACCCGCCTTCCGCGTCCGCGAGGACCGCGTACATGGCTTCAGCACTGGCTGCCTTCCTGAGGCGCTGCACGACGGCCTGGTCGCGCATGCGCCGCGAGATGGCAGCGAGGGCGGCTACGTGCTCGCTGCCCGCGTCCTCAGGAATGAGCAGCAGGAACACGAGATCGACCGGGCGCTCGTCGATGGCGTCAAAGTCGATCGGCCGGGCCAGGCGGGCGAGCAGTCCGAAGAACCGGTCCGGCCCACCGAGCCGCGCGTGCGGCAGTGCGAAGCCGCGCCCCAGGCCGGTCGAACCCAGCCGCTCCCGCGCTGTCAGGGCTGCCTCGATCACCTGCGGCTCGATTGCCAGGGCGGCCCCCGCGCGGCGGCTCAACTCCGCCGTGAGCTGGGCTTTGTCCCTGACCCGCAAGTCGGCGATGACCTGCGCCGGCCGCACGAGGTCACTGAGGTCCATGCCGTCTCACCATCGCATCACCCTCGGCTCATGATCACGGACCGCTGCCGGGTCAATCTGGCGCCCGGAGGCGATAGCCGACCCCGGTCTCGGTCAGGACGTGCACCGGCCGCGTCGGATCGGCCTCGATCTTCTGCCGCAGCGCGCGGATGTAGATGCGTAAGTATTGCACGTCGGTCTCGCCGCCCCAGACCTCGCGCAGGATGAACCGATGGGTGAGGACCTTGCCCGCGTGCGCGACCAGCAGGCGGAGCAGGTCATACTCGCGCGGCGCGAGCTTCACCTCGGCGCCGCGCACCGTGACGACCCGGCGCACCAGATCGACCGTGAGGTCGCCGCTGCGGAAGACCGGGCGCTCGCCTTGCTGCTGGAGGCGATGGCGCTGGGCGGCCCGGAGGCGAGCGAACAGCTCGTCGATGCCGAACGGCTTGGTCACGTAGTCGTCCGCGCCGAGATCGAGCGCCTCGACCTTGCCGCGCTCGTCGTCGCGGCTCGAGAGCACGATGATCGGGAGCGCCGAGCCGGTCGCGCGCATCTGGCGTATCACCTCGAGCCCGTCCATGTCCGGCAAACCGAGATCGAGCACGACAAGGTCGATCGCGCTCCGGCGCAGGGCGGCCAGCGCCGCCTGCCCGTCCTGCGCCTCCGAGACGATGTAGCCCTGCGCGCCCAGCCCGGTCCTGAGAAAACGCAGGATGGCCGGCTCGTCGTCCACGACCAGCACCCGTGCCGGCCCGGCGCCTTGCGTCATGCCGCCGCGTCCTCGCGCGGCGCCAGGGCTGCCTCGGGCGGCACGGGCAAGCTGACGGTGAACACGGCCCCGCGCCGGTCCGCCCGGTTCGCCGCGGTGATCGTGCCGCCCATGGCCTCGATGAAGCCCCGGCAGATTGCGAGGCCGAGGCCCGTCCCGGCGCGCCCGCCGTCAGCGCCGCCGGCCCGGTAGAATTTGTCGAAGATCCGGTCGAGGTCAGCCTCCGGTATGCCCTCGCCCTCGTCGGCGATACGGAGTCGGACCCAGCCTCCGTCGCGCCAGGCGCCGAGCCGCACCACGGAGTCGCCGGGCGCGTATTTCGCGGCATTGTCCAGGAGGTTGAACAGGACCTGCTCCATGAGCACCATGTCGATCGGCAGCATCGGCAGGTCGGCTTCGAGATCAACCTCGACGCGGTGCGCGCCCATGATCTTGCCTGCCCGCTGCAGCGCGGCCCCGACCACGTCCGAGAGGTCGGCCAGGGTGCCGCTCGGCTGGAGTGGACCGGATTCGAGCCGGGTCATGTCGAGCAGGTTGCCGATGAAGCGGTTCAGCCGCTCCGTCTCCTCCTGGATCGTGCGCGCCAGCTCACGGCGCGCTCCGGCGTCGAGGTCGATGTCCGCGCTCGTCAGGCTGCTCGCCGATCCCATGATGGACGCGAGTGGCGTGCGCAGGTCGTGGGAGATCGAGGTCAGCAAGGCCGAGCGCAAGCGGTCGCTCTCCGCAGCCAGGCGCGCGCGGTCTACGTCCCGCACAAGATTGATGCGCTCGATGGCGAGCCCGGCCTGGTCAGCGAGCGCGGTCAGGAGACGCTGCTGCTCGGGCGTAAGCATCGGGCCGGGCTCGTCGCGGTCGATGCCGATCACCCCGGCCGGCCCGCGCCCAGTCTGCATCGGCAGGAACAAACGCTTCGCGCCGGGCAGCGTGTCGGCGCCGCGCCCGGCCGCCTGGTTGCTCTCCCAGGTCCACTTGGCGGCGGCGAGATCGGCGTCGTCCAGCACGTCCTCGGGCGGGTAGCCGGCCTGCACTTGCAGCCCGGCCTCGCCGGGCAGCAGGAGAACGACGCGGACCTTGAGCATCAGCGCGATCTGGTGCGCCGTCGCCCACAGCACATCGTCGAGCGAGGCCGCCCCGGCGAGCTTGCGGCTGAACTGGTAGAGCTCCTCGGTGACGCGCGCGCGCTGGCGGGCCGTGACGGCCTGCGCTCGCACCCGTGCCGCGAGGTTGCTGGCGACGACCGCGACGACCGCGAAGAAGAACAGGGCGACGATGTTGTCGGGGTCGGCGATGGTGAAGGTGTAGAGCGGCGGCAAGAAGAAGAAATTGTAGGCGAGCACGCTGAGCAGGCAGGCCAGCAGCGACGGCCAAAGACCCCACGTGATGGCGCTGACGAGGACGGCGGTGAGGAAGACGAGCGCGATGCTGTTGACGCCGAGGACCTGGCGCAGGCCGAGCGCCAGGGCGAGAGCGGCCATCACGGCGGCGATGCTTCCGACATAGGCGAACGACGCCGTGCTCTTCGCCGGCGGTCGCACGGCGCCAGCGCCGCGCAGGCGCTGCCCTGTCCCGTCCTGATCCGGCTGCCGGGCGATCACGTGCACGTTGAGATCGTCGGCGGCGCGAATGATGCGCTGCATGACCGAGCCGCGCAGGAGATCCGCCCAGCGGGAGCGCTGGGCCTTGGCGATGACGACGTGGGTGAAATTGTTCGCGTGGGCGTAGTCCACGACCGTCCCAGCCACGTCCTGTCCGGGGAGCGTCACGGCCTCGCCGCCGAGCCGCTGCGCCAGGCGCAGGGCATCCGCCGTGCGGCTCCGCGCCGCTTCGCTCGCTTCCCAAGCGCCGGCGGTCTCGACGTGGAGCGCCGTCCAAGGCGCGCGAAGCTGGTCCGCTAAGCGCTTCGCGTGACGCACGAGGGCCGTGCTGCTCGGCTCGCCGTCTATGCAAACTAGCACGCGCTCGCCCGCTTCCCAGGGTCCGCGGATCGCATGGCTGCGCATGTAGCTGACCATCTGCTCGTCCACGCGCTGCGCCGTGCGGCGTAGGGCGAGCTCGCGCAGCGCGGTCAGGTTGCCGGGCGAGAAGTAGTGCCGGACCGCGCGCTCGGCCTGGTGCGGCACGTAAACCTTGCCGTCTTTGAGGCGCTGAACCAGGTCTTCGGGCGTGAGGTCGATGACCTCGACGCCGTCGGCCGCATCGACGATCGAGTCCGGCACGGTCTCGCGGACGCGGATGCGGGTGATCTTTGCCACGACGTCGTTCAGGCTCTCGACGTGCTGGATGTTCAGGGTCGTGTAAACGTCGATCCCGGCCGCGAGCAGCTCCTCGACGTCGAGGTATCGCTTAGGGTGGCGACTCCCCGGCGCGTTGGTGTGGGCGAGCTCGTCCACGAGGACCAGCCGCGGCCGGCGTGCGAGGATCGCGTCGACGTCCATCTCCTCGATGAGCCGATCCCGGTATTGCATCTTGCGGCGCGGGATGATCTCCAGCCCCTGCGTCAGCGCCTCGGTCTCGGCGCGCCCGTGTGTCTCGACCACGCCGACCACCACGTCCACACCGTCGCGGCGCTTCGCTTGTGCCGTGAGGAGCATCTCGTAGGTCTTGCCCACGCCCGGCGCGGCACCGAGGAAGATCTTCACGCGCCCGCGCTCACCGCGAGCGGCTTCGCGCAGCAGCGCGTCTGGGTCCGGCCGGAAGTCGCGGTCGCTCATCGCCGCAGCTCTCCCCTGCTCGGCCGGCAGTGCCGGTCATCGGGTCAGCTTCCGCCCGCGCCGCTAGTCGCGTCCAGCGCCATGTTGAGCTTGAGGACGTTGACGCGCGGCTCGCCGAGGATGCCGAGCAGGCGCCCCTCCGTGTGCTCCGCGACGAGCTGCCGCACCCTATCCTCGGGCAGGTGACGCGCCTTCGCGACGCGCGGAACCTGGAACAGCGCGGCGGCCGGGGTCACGTCGGGATCAAGGCCGCTCGCGGAGGTGGTCACCAGGTCCACTGGCACGGGTGCGGACGGGTTCTCCTGTGCGAGCTTCGCCGCGTCGGCCTTCACGCGGTCCACGAGCGCCTTCGAGGTCGGCCCGAGGTTCGAGCCGCCCGAGTTGGCCGCGTTGTAGGGCGCCGGCACGGTCTTGGATAAGTCGTTCGGGTCCGTGTCGGTCGTGGCGGAAGGCCGGCCATGGAAATACGTCGCCGCCGTGAAATTCTGCCCGATCAGCTCGGAGCCGACGATCTTGCCGTCGCGCTTGACGAGGCTTCCTCCCGCCTGGTGCGGGAAAGCAAGCCCGGCGATGCCGGTCATCGCGAGCGGGTAGGCGAGGCCGGTGAGGGCCGTCATGAGCACGATCATCACGATCGCCGGGCGGAGCTGCTTCATTACGCTTGTCATGGGTTTCGATCCTCAGGCCAGGCCAACGGCGTTGACCAGCAGGTCAATGAGCTTGATGCCGATGAACGGGACGATGATGCCGCCGACGCCGTAGATCAGCAGGTTGCGCCGCAGAATGCTCGCCGCCCCGACGGGCCGGTATCGGACGCCGCGCAGCGACAGCGGGATCAGGGCCACGATGATCAGCGCGTTGAAGATGATCGCGGACAGGATGGCGCTCTGCGGCGAGGCCAAGCGCATCACGTTCAGCGCCTGGAGCTGCGGGTAGAACACGATGAACATCGCCGGGATGATGGCGAAATACTTGGCCACGTCGTTGGCGATGGAGAACGTGGTGAGCGCGCCGCGCGTCATCAGCAGCTGCTTGCCGATCTCCACGATCTCGATCAGCTTCGTTGGATCACTGTCGAGGTCCACCATGTTGCCCGCCTCGCGCGCCGCCATGGTCCCCGTGTTCATGGCCACACCGACATCCGCCTGGGCCAGCGCGGGGGCGTCGTTGGTGCCGTCGCCGCACATTGCGACCAGCTTGCCTTGTGCCTGCTCCGCCCGGATCAGCTTCAGCTTCGCCTCGGGCGTTGCCTGGGCGAGGAAGTCGTCCACCCCGGCCTCGGCGGCGATGGCCGCGGCCGTCAGCGGGTTGTCGCCGGTGATCATCACCGTCCGGATGCCCATCCGCCGCAGCTCGTTGAAGCGCTCGCGGATGCCGCCCTTGACGATGTCCTTGAGGTGGATGACGCCCAGCAGGCGGTCGTCCTTGGCGACGGCGAGCGGCGTCCCGCCGGACTTCGAGATCGCGTCTGCCTTCGCCGTCAGCTCACGGACGATCGCCTCGGAGACATTGGGACGCACCGCCGCGACCGTGCCACCCGCGCCCTGGTCCGGCCGCCTGGTGGACGGCGCGCGAACGTAGGCCAGGATCGCGTCCACCGCGCCCTTGCGGATCGAGGACCCGTCGGCGTCGATGCCGCTGATCCGGGTCTGGGCGGTGAACGGGATGAACGTGGCGCCGAGGGAAGCCATCTCGCGCCCGCGGATCGCATATTTCTCCTTGGCCAGGACGACGATGGACCGCCCCTCCGGGGTCTCGTCGGAGAGGGAGGCGAGCTGGGCCGCGTTCGCGAGTTCCACCTCGGAGACGCCGCCCACCGGGACGAACGCCGAGGCCTGGCGGTTGCCGAGGGTGATGGTGCCGGTCTTGTCGAGCAGCAGCGTGTCCACGTCGCCCGCGGCCTCGACCGCGCGGCCGGACATCGCGAGCACGTTGAACCGCACGAGCCGATCCATGCCCGCGATGCCGATGGCCGAGAGCAGCGCCCCGATCGTCGTCGGGATCAAGGTCACGAACAAGGCGACGAGCACGATGACCGAGACCGCGCCCCCGGCGTACGTCGCGAAGCTCGGGATGGTAGCGGTGGCGAACACGAAGATGATCGTCAGCCCCGCGAGCAGGATGTTGAGCGCGATCTCGTTCGGCGTCTTCTGGCGCTGCGCGCCCTCGACGAGCGCGATCATGCGGTCGAGGAAGGTTGAGCCCTGCGCCGCCGTGATGCGAACCTTGATCCAGTCCGACAGCACGCGCGTGCCGCCCGTGACGGCCGAGCGGTCGCCGCCGCTCTCGCGGATCACGGGCGCGGATTCGCCGGTGATCGCCGATTCGTCCACGGAGGCGATACCTTCGACGATCTCGCCGTCGCTCGGGATCAGGTCGCCGGCCTCCACGAGCACCAGGTCGCCCTGCTTGAGCGCGGGGGCTGCGACCTCGTCGTAGGTAGTCGTTTCGAGCGAGGCGAGGCGCTTGGCGGCGGTCTCGGTCCGCGCACGCCGGAGAGTCGCGGCCTGCGCCTTGCCGCGGCCCTCGGCGACCGCCTCGGCGAAGTTGGCGAACAGCACGGTGATCCACAGCCAGATGACGATCTGGGCCGTGAAGCCAGGCCGGGGGCCGCCTGTCGCGAGATCGCGCAGGAGCAGGATCGTCGTGAGGGCGGCGACGACCTCCACGACGAACATGACGGGGTTGCGGAACAGCGACCTCGGGTCAAGCTTCCGGAACGAGGCTCCGACCGCCGGCACAAGGATCGCCGGGTCAAGGATCGAAGACTTGGCGACGCGTGGGCTCACTCTTGTTTCCATGATCTCGTCTCGCTCAGAAGAGGGTGCCGGACTGCATGGCGAGGTGTTCCGTGATCGGGCCGAGGGCCAGCGCCGGGAAGAAGGTGAGGCCGCCGACGATCAGGATCACGCCGACCAGCAAGCCGACGAACAGGCCACCGTCGGTCGGGAACGTCCCCGCGGAGGCAGGCACGATCTTCTTCGCCGCGAGCGACCCGGCGACGGCCAGCATCGGCACGATGAACAGGAAGCGGCCGATCCACATCGCGAGGCCCAGCGTGGTGTTCCAGAACGGCGTGTTAGCGCTCAGCCCGGCGAAGGCGCTGCCGTTGTTGCCGGTCGCCGAGGTGTAGGCGTAGAGCGCCTCGCTGAAGCCGTGCGGGCCGGCGTTCGCCAGGCCGTCGAGACCGGGCTTCACCACGACCGCGATGGCCGTGAAGCCGAGGATGGACAAGGGCAGGATCAGGATGGCGAGCATGGCCATCTTGACCTCCTTGGCCTCAATCTTCTTGCCCAGGTATTCCGGCGTGCGTCCCACCATCAGCCCGGCGACGAACACCGCGACGACGGCGAAGAGCAGCATCCCGTAGAGGCCGGAGCCGACGCCGCCGAAGATGATCTCGCCCAGCATGATGTTGACCATCGGCACCATGCCCGCGATCGGCAGCAGGCTGTCGTGCATGGTGTTGACGGCGCCGCAGGAGGTGTCGGTCGTGATCGTGGCGAACATCGCGGAGTCCGCGATGCCGAACCGCACCTCCTTGCCCTCCATATTGCCGCCGGCCTGCAGGGCGGTCGGCGCGCTGTCCACGTGCAGTGCGGCGAACGCCGGGTTGCCGCCGCTCTCGATCGAGTAAGCAGTGACGAGGCCCGCGAGGAACAGCAGCCCCATCACGGCGAAGATCGCCCAGCCGTGGCGCCGGCTGCCCACCATCCTGCCGAACACGTTCGTCAGCCCCGCGCCGATCGAGAAGATCAGGAGCAGCTGGACGAAGTTGGTGAGCGCGTTCGGGTTCTCGAACGGGTGGGCCGAGTTGGCGTTGAAGAACCCGCCGCCGTTCGTCCCGAAGATCTTGATGACCTCCTGCGAGGCGACCGGTCCCTGCGCGATCACCTGCTTGGCGCCTTCGAGCGTCGTCGCCTCGGTGTAGGCGCCGAGGTTCTGCGGCATGCCCTGCCAAACGAAGAACAGGCCCACCACGATCGAGATCGGCAGCAGGATGTAGAGCACGCAGCGGGTCATATCGACCCAGAAATTGCCAACGGTCTTGGCGGAGCGCCGGGCGAAGCCGCGGATGAGCGCGATCGCGAGCGCGATGCCGGTCGCGGCGGAGACGAAGTTGTGGACCGTCAGCCCCGCCATCTGCACGAGGTAGCTCATCGTGCTTTCCGGCGTGTAGGACTGCCAGTTGGTGTTGGTGATGAAGCTGACAGACGTGTTGAACGCCAGGTCGGGGGACACAGCGCCCAGCTTCTGCGGATTGAACGGCAGCACCGCCTGCAGCCGCTGCAGGGCATAGAGAGTGATGAATCCGGCCAGCGTGAAGACCAGCATGGCAAAGCCGTAGGTCAGCCAGTGCTGCTCGGTCCGCTCGTCGATGCCGCTCGCTGCGTAGAGCGCGCGCTCGATGGGGCGGAGCAGGGGAGAGAGAAGCGTGCGCTCGCCGCTGAACACGCGCGTCATGTAGCCGCCGAACGGCTTCACGAGCAGCGTGAGGAGCACGCAGTAGAGCGCGATCTGGATCCAGCCGTTGATCGTCATGGAGGGGTCCTCAGAACCGAATCAGAACCGCTCGGGGCGGATCAGGGCGTAAACCAGGTAGGCGAGGAGGCCGATCGTGACGACCGCCCCCAGGATGTAGTCGAGGGTCATGGCCGGGCTCTCACAAGCGGTCGCAGGCGGGGAGGTAGAGAACGGTCGCGGCGAAAGCGGCGACGCCGATGACGATGTAAACGACGTCGAGCATGTGTATCTCCTATGGCGATCTGCCCGGCTAGGAAGCCGGCACGCGCCATGCCTGGCTCTCTTCGCCCAGGATCAGAGTCGCCAGTCTCCGATATAAATTCGAGGTAGCTCGGGCCGCCTGGACGTATAAATCGCATATAGACGGGCATCGCCCCGCGCGTGCGCAGTCGTGGCGTAGCTCGGGTCGGGTCAGACCTAGAAAAGGACGCCGGTTTCCAGCAAGCCGCGCACCTGGCTGGTGCTGGTCAGGTTCGGCCCGAGGGCGAAGCCGGCCGTGGTGTCGAACGCCTTTACGTAGGAGAATTCGCCCCGTATGAAGAAGCGGTCGTATCGATAAGTCGGCGTGATCGTGACGGAGGCCGCCTTGCTGCCCGGCCCGTAGATGAGGTTGGGAGCGCCGTTGGCCACGCTGCCTGTGGAGGCGATGTATTCGAACCGCCCGGCCAGGCTGAAGCTCGGGGTGAAGGCGTAGCTCGCTAGCACGGCGCCGCCGTAGGTCGCGGCACCGTGGGCGAAGCCGATGGCGGAGTTGGCGGGCACGTAAGCCGCCTGGAAGTACGGCGTGATCGTCCAGGGGCCGGAACTGCGGGTGTAGATAACGTTGTAGATCGACCCGTTGTTCTGGGCCAGCGGTGTGGCAAGGCTGGAGTATCCGGTATGGCCGAGATTGCCGCCAGCGGCCACGGTCAGCGTGTCGGCACCGTCTATCGTCCACGCGGCGGAGCCCGAGAGCCAGTTCAGCCGGTCGGAATAGAAGCCGTCGTTCAACGACACCGACAGTGCCACCGGGCCGATCGTGTAGTTCACCTGCACGCCGCGATTGACCGCGTTCTCCTGGTTCCACAGCAGGCCGCGCTCGATGTTTATGTTCTCGAAGGTGAAGGTGTATTCGGCGCCGATCAGCGTCGGCAGCTTGCCGACCTCGATGGAGAAATTGGCGGTGGGTGCCAATTTCACGAAGGCCTGCGGCACTGCGCCGTAGAGATCAGGGATGGCGTGGCCTGCGGAGATGTAGGGCGCTCCGAGCGCGGGGACTGAATACCCGCCGACCTGCACGTAATACTGTAGCACGCCGTCAATTTTGGTCAGGATGATCTGGCCGTTGCTGACGTCGAGCCGGCTCTGCTCGTCGCCCGGCGCGGTGTGGTCCTGCACCAAGCCGAGGCCGCTCAGCACGCCCGTGACGTATTGCTTCCCGAGCGGGCCGAGGTTGATGCTGTATGGGTTAGGATTCAGCGCCAGCGGCCCGGCCATGCTCGGCACCGGCAACGTGACGGACGCCGGAGCCGCGGCGGCGGACGGCTGCGAGCCGCTGTT
The DNA here is from genome assembly GCA_963848595.1 of uncultured Alphaproteobacteria bacterium. GTDB lineage: Bacteria > Pseudomonadota > Alphaproteobacteria > Acetobacterales > Acetobacteraceae > CAWKEH01. Next base: position 32,363 of record CAWKEH010000001.1, read on the forward strand.
CTCGGCCAGAGCGCCGCCGCTCACGGCCACCACTGCACACGTCATGGCCGTACCGCACATCGCGCGTCGTGTCATGCCACGTGTCCTCGGCCCGCAACACCCGTCGCGCCCCAAGGCGGCGCGCGGTCGCAGGTCGAGGGAGCGATGAAGCAACGTGCGGTTCGCATCGCCGTGCGCCTTCCTTCAAGGAGGACGCGAGGAGGCGCGGGAAGCGCATATAAATTCAATATGCCGCGTGCGGCATTCACGTCCCTCGACTGGCTCGCCGTCAGCCAGCAGCGTTCAGCTTATCGTGCACCGCAGCCACCGCCGGAAGGGGACGCCACAGGACCGTCATCTCCTGTATCAGGCCCGCTTCGTTGAGGCGCCAATAGTCCATAGCGTCCAGCTCGATCGACCCAACCGTAACCCTGAAGAACGAAGACACATGCTGAGGTCCCTGCATGATTTCTCGGAAGTCGAACTTATCGACCACGGCCAGGAGGGCTTCGACGACCGGCCTCAACGCCGCTTTACCTTGGAACGGCTCGGCGACGAGCGGGGTCTTGAGGATGATATCATCAGCCATATGCGTCAGCATGGCCTCTAGATCCTTGCGCTGCATCGCAGCGGTAAAGGCGTGGATATGGGTAAGATCCATGGAAGCGGTCCTTTCGAGAGAGTGCTCGGTTGGTGAACGTCAGACCGGTGCTGAGATGGTCGGCGCGGAGCGCCGCCTGCGAGCATCACCGTGGATAACGTAGGCGCGCAGCCCGCGGCGGAGATGCCAATTATCCCTCGCTTCCCGCCAAAAGGCTTTCGCGCAGCGACGCCGCGGCGTTGCCAGTGATTGTAGCATCGAGACCAAGGCTGGCAGCCACACGCCTCGCCGTCGCTTCCCGCTGCGCCGTGATGCCTGCCACGGACTGCCGCGCCTGTTCCAGGATCGCAGCCGGTGCGGTCTTGGGCGTGCCGCTGTCGAAGGGCGGCTCTGGCGCATACGCGATTTGAAGCTGGATGGCCTGTGCGGCCTCGTCGCCGCGCAGCTCGGCCGCGAGGCGCAGGGCGCCGTCGATCCCGGCCGTCACACCTGCGGCGAATACCCAGTGTCCGTCCACGATCACCCTCTCGTTCACGGGAATGGCGCCGAAGAACGGCAGCAAGTGGAACGATGCCCAGTGCGTCGTCGCCCGGCGCCCCCTCAGTAGGCCCGCCGCGCCGCAGAGCAGGGCGCCGGTGCAGACAGAGAGGATGCTTCGGGCGCCCGTCGCCTGCTGCCGGATCCAGGCGAGCACTTCCGCGTCCTCCATCAAGACTTCTTGGCCGAACCCGCCCGGCACATGAAGGACATCGAGCGGTGGCGCGTCGGCCAGCGCCGCATCCGGCGTGAGGAGCAGTCCCTTCAGATCGCGAACAGGCTCAGCTGTCTTTCCGTAGATGCGATAGGTCGAGTTCGGGATGCGCGACAGCACCTCGAACGGTCCTGTCAAATCGATCTGATCCAAGCCCTCGAACAGCAACGAGCCGATCTGCAGGTGAGTGTCATGCGGGATCACGGGCGTCTCCAGGTCCGAAGTTAAGAATAGACAGGACGAGCCTACTCGGGCACGCTCTGGCGAAAATGCCGAAATCCCCTCGCTCTCCGCCAAACCCGGCCCGCATCGTCGAAGTGCTCGCTTATCCGTCTGTGCAGCTGCTCGACGTCGCGGGGCCGCTCCAGGTGTTCGCTTCCGCCAACGACGTCGCCGCCGAGGCCGGGGCCGCGCCGCCCTACGCGCCGCGCGTGGTGGCGCCCGGCGTGCAGGGTGTCGTGACTTCCTCCGGGCTGGCGCTGGGCGCGGCCCCGCTTCCGCCCGCCGACGCGTCGCTCGACACGCTGCTGGTCGCTGGCGGGCGGGGCGTTCCGGCCGCTGCCGCCGACGCCGCGCTGGTCGGTTGGCTGCACGAGCGGGCGCGGGCGGCGCGCCGGGTCGCCTCCGTCTGCACCGGAGCCTTCCTGCTCGCCGCCGCCGGCGTCCTGGACGGGCGGCGTGCCGCGACGCACTGGGCGTTCTGCGCGGAACTCGCCCGGCGCTTCCCCGCCGTGCGCGTCGAGCCCGACCCAATCTTCGTCCGCGACGGCCCGGTCTGGACCTCGGCCGGGGTTACAGCCGGCATCGATTTGGCATTGGCGCTCGTCGAAGAGGACTTAGGCCGTGCCGTGTCGCTGGCCGTGGCTCGTTACCTGGTCGTCTTCCTCAAGCGTCCGGGCGGGCAGGCGCAGTTCAGCACCGCCCTCTCCCTGCAGGCGGCGGAGGACAAGTTCGGGGCGCTCCACGACTGGATCGGCCGGCATCTGGCCGATGACCTCTCGCTTCCCATCTTGGCCGCCGAGGCCGGGATGAGTGAGCGCAGCTTCAGCCGGCGCTACGCGGAGGCCACCGGGCTGACGCCGGGCCGCGCCGTCGAGCGGCTGAGGGTGGAGGCCGCGCTGCGGCTGCTGTCCGAGTCACGCCTGCCGGTCAAGCGGATCTCGCAGCGCTGCGGCTTCGGCTCGGAGGAGACGATGCGCCGCAGCTTCCTGCGCGTGCTGGCAACCACCCCGCAAGACTACCGCGCGCGGTTCAGCCCCTGACCGCCCCGTCGGGTCAAGCCCGGCTATGCGGCGAGCGCCGCGAGGACTGCGTCCAGGTTGGTCACAACGGCTACGTTCTGCATCGCATACTCGACCGACGCGCGCTGCCAGTCCGCGTTCATCGTCGAGCAGCAATCGGCCGGCACCACCATGAAGTAGCCCCGATCCGCGCCCGTGCGCGCCGTATGCTCGACCGACATGTTGGTCCAGGCGCCTGTGTTCAGGATCATGTCGCGCCCGAGCGAGCGCAGGACCGTCTCCAGACGGCTGCCTTCCCACGCACTCATCCGGCACTTCTCGACCACGAAGTCGCCCGGCCGCGGCTCCAGTCCGGCCACCGGCGCCGCGCCCCACGTCCCGCGCACGAGGGCGTTGGAGTCCGCGACGCCCTCGAACAGCGGCGCGTTCAGCGTCAGCCCCGGCGCGCCGGGCTCGACGACGAACCAGACATGGATAACCGGCACGCCGCGCGCGCGGCATGCGTCGGCGAGCCGCGCCACATTGGCGACGATGTCCTGGGCGCGAGCGTGCTCTGGCGCCCCGGAGGAGGCAAACGCACCGCCTTCCGAGATGACGTCGTTCTGGAGATCCTGGATCAGCAGCACGCAGCGCAAAGGGTCGAGGCTCAAAGCGTCCGGCCCGGCGGCGGGCCGCGCCGCAGCCGAGCTTGCCCCCGCTCCGCCAACGCGCATGTAAGGCTCGGTGCGCGGCCCGACCTTCGTCCCGACTGCATACACGGAGTGCGTCGCCGTCACATACAGCGTGCGGAGATCCGGCCCACCCCAGGCCAGGTTCGCGGCCAGCTCGGGGATGCGCACCGTGCCCAGCAGGTCGCCATCGGGCGCGTATACCCGGATGCCGCCGGGACCAGTGACCCAGACATTGCCCTGGGCATCGCACTTCATGCCGTCCGGCACGCCTTGCTCCAGCTCGGAGCGTATATTGCTCGCGAACACGCGGCCGGCACCGAGCCTGCCATCGGGCGCGACCTCGAACACGCGGATCAGCGCGCCCGCCGAAATCGTTGACGTAGAGCAGCCGTTCATCGGGCGAGAAGCAGAGGCCGTTCGGCTGCTCGAACAGGTTGCGCTCGACCAGCAGCTCGGGCGGCCCGCCCCCAGAGGCGACGCGATACACGCCCTGGAAGCCGAGCTGCCGCGGCCGCTCGACGCCATAGACGGGCATCCGCCCATACCAGGGATCGCTGAAGTAGATCGCGCCGTCGGAGCGGACGCAGACGTCGTTCGGGCTGTTCAGCTCACGCCCGTCGTAGTGCGTCGCAAGCATCTCGCGCCGCCCGTCCGGCCGCTCGCGCACCAGCGACGACGTCGCGTGCTCGCAGACGATCAGGTTCAGCTCCGAAATCGTAGGTCATGCCGTTGCACTTGTTCGACGGGCGCATGACCTCGCGCACGCCCCCGCGCGGGTCCCAGCGGCGGCGCACGTCTCCCGGCATGTCCGAGAACAGCAGGTAGTGGTCGCGCGGGTGCCAGATCGGCCCCTCCGTGAAGGTGAAGCCAGTGGCGATTTGCGCGACCGGCGCATACACGTCTACCAGGTCCTCGAAGGCCCGGCGCAGCGCGGTGTGCGTCATGGCCGGGCTAGGCCGGGAACCAGGCGCGGCGCGGCAGCGACTGCGTCACCGGCCCCGGCACCGCGTGCTGAAGCCGCGCGACAACCTGGCCCGCCTCGATCTTCGCCGGGTGGTCGTGGATCGGCAGCAGGAAGCGCGAGGAGTTCAGCAGCTTCTTGATCGCCGCCTTCTCCTGCCGCTTCGTCGTGCCGTGGTTGCCCGTCGTGCGCGGCTCCATATCGTGCAGCTCGTTGAACGGCTCCACGATCTGGTCGTTGAAGTCGTAGATCACGTCGCCGCTGATGGTGGCGATGCCCTCCGCCGTGTGGACGTGCACGTTCATGGACCCCTCGGTGTGCGCGCCGGCCACCTCGCAATACACGCCGGGGCAGATCTCCACCGGCCCGCTGATCTCCAAGTCGAGGAAGCGCAGCGCGTGGCGCGTGTGGAGCCGGTCGATCAGGTGCTTGGTGTCCGGCAGTGGGTATTGCGGGTGCATCAGGCCGGAGACGGAATATTCGAGCTCGCGCCGGTTGACCACGACCGTAGTGCGCATCGGGAAGAGGTCGTCCTTGCCGGCGTGGTCAATGTGCAGGTGCGTGTGCATGACGTAGCGCACGTCGCCCATCTTCACGCCGTGACGCGCGAGCTGGTTCTCGATCATGTTCTCGTGGAACTGGAGGCCGCGCATCCCGAGCGACTCCATGATCTGGTTCGAGCGGTAGCCCGTGTCCACAACGATCGGCCACGGCCCGCCGAGGATCAGGAAGCCGAAGCAGGGCACACGCCTTGTGCGCCCGCAATCGCGGCCGAGCACGAGGAAGCTCGATTCCAGCTCGATGTCGCCGAGGTCGAGCAGCTTGATCTCCAGTGCCATTGCATCCCCCTCTTCAGAGCCGGTAAACGCGAGACGCCGTACCGCCGAGGATCGCGGCCTGCTCCTCGGGCGGCAGGCTCGCGATCGCCCGGCGGTAGGCCTCGACCAGCGCGCCGTAGCTCGTCCACAGCTTCTCAATCGGGAAGTTCGAGCCGAACAGGCAGCGCCCGGCGCCGAACAGCGCAACCGTGTCGCCGACGATCCTGGCGATGTGCGCCTCGTCGTTGCGGTGGATGAACGTGCCCAGGCCCGAGAGCTTCGCGACCACGTTGAGGTTCGCGGCGAGACGCCCCATCCCCTCGCGCCACGCCGCCCAGCCGGCCTCGCTCACATCCTCCAGCATCCCCGCGTGCTGCAGGATGAACGTGACCTCCGGACAGGCGGCGGCGAGCGCCGCGGCGCCCGACATCTGGCCCGCGAAGACCTGCAGCTCGAATGCCCAGCCGTAGTCGGCGAGGCGCGCAACGTTCGCCCGCAACACCGGGTCGTCGCTGAGGTCGGCGCGCGCGGCGAAGCGGTATTCCGGGTTCTCGTGCCAGTGGAGCTGCATCCGCACGGCGCGCACGAGCGGAATCGTCGCGAGCCGGTCGAGCTGCGGGCGAACGTCGGGAACGGTCATGTCGCCGTAGGCGGCGATAGCGTGCGGCCAGCCGGTCTCGTCGGCGACCGACTGCACCCAGGCCGCCTCGTCCGCGAACCGCTCCACTGGCCAGTTCGCCTGCACATAGACCGAGCGGGTCACGCCGCAACCCGCAATGTCGGTCAGGTAGTCCTGCATGAGATAGTCGCGGCGGATCGGCTCGTAGGGGCCGAAGATGCGCGGCTGCATCGGGCCGCTGAGCCATGGCAGGTCCCGTTGCCGCCAGATGTGGTGGTGCGCATCAACGACGCCGTTCATGACCATTTTCCTTCGCTCGCCCCGAGCACGTGCGCCGCGAGCGCGGCCGTGGAGCCGCCGTCCGCGAGCGAGTTGAGCAGCGGCAGGACTGCCTGCATCGCCGCCGTCTGTGGCGCGACGCCACCGCGAGCGAGCGGCGAGAGCCAGGAGAGGCGCCACGCCCGGCGGGATAGTCGGCGCACCGCGTCCACCATCAGCGCGTGATCGCCGCGCTCCAGCCCGTCCGAGAGCACCAGCACGAAGGCGCCGCGCGCGAAGGCGGCGAAGCGCGGCACCGCGAGGAAGGCGCCCAGCGCCTCGCCGATCCGCGTGCCGCCGTCCCAGTCCGGGACCTGGGCAGAGGCCGCGGCGAGCGCCTGGTCGCGTGACCGGATGCGCAATGCCCGCGTCACGCGCGTGAGTCGCGTGCCGAAGGTGAACACCTCGATCCGGTCCGTCGCCCGCGCCAGCGCGTGCGCGAAGGCGAGGTGCGCGTCGGTGCGCTCTTTCATCGAGCCGGACACGTCGATCAGCAGCAGCAGCGCGCGCCGCCGCAGCTTGCGCCGGCGCCGCGGCAGGCGCAGCAGGTCGCCATCGAGCCGCGCTTGTTCCCGGAACGCCCGGCGCGCGTCGAGGCTGCGCCCGCGCGCGGCGGGGGCGAAGCGGTGCCCGCGGCGGCGCGGCAGCCGTTCCGGGGCCGCGCGCGCGAGCCGCCGCAGCGCTTCCGCCTCCGCGTGCGGGTCGAGGCGCCGCACGCCCAGCAGCTCCGCCGTGGCTGCCTCGCCACCCGCCTCGTTCATCTCCTCCGGCGTTACCAGCTCAAGCCCGCCCAGCGCGTCGTCCTGCACCCGCGCCTCGCGCTCCGCGGCCTCATCCGGCGCTGCGCCGAGGTCGAACAGGCCGAGGAAGTGCGCGCGGAACAAGGCGTCGAACTCGGCGTGCCGCTCCGGCGGCGGGGCGAACAGGGCGTGCGCGGCGGCCCGGATGTCGGCGATGCCGCGCGGCCCCAGCAGCGGGATCGCCTGGAGGAATCCGGTCGTCTGCTCGGCCGCGACCGGGAAGTCATGGGTGCGCAGGACGGTCGCGAAGGCGATGAACGGCTCGGCCGCGCGCAGCGCTGGCGGCAGCACGGCGCTCACGCGGCTCCCTCCCCGACGAGGGTGCCGAGCAGCGGCGCCACGGCCTGCAAGTCGTCCTCGTCCTTCACCGCGACGCCGATTGAGGCGCGGAACGCCGCCGGCCAGGGCTGGCCTCGCCCGGCGAGCAGGGTCGCGGCCTCCGCCCACTCCACCGCCTCCGCGACGCCGGGCGGCTTGGTGAGCGGGGCCGCCCGCAGCCGGCCGACCATGGCGACGACGGCGCGCGCGGTCGCCTCCGCCACGCTGGAGGCGCGGAGCGTGATGATGCGCGCCTCGCGCGCCGGGTCGGGATAGGCGATCCAGTGATAGACACAGCGGCGGCGCAACGCCTCGTGCAGCTCGCGGGTGCGGTTGGAGGTCAGCACCACGACGGGATGCTCATAGGCGCGCACGGTGCCGCGCTCCGGGATGGAGATCGAGAAGTCGGAGAGGAACTCGAGGAGGAAGGCCTCGAACTCGTGGTCGGACCGATCGATCTCGTCGAGCAGGAGCACGGAACTGTCCGGGTGGCGCAGCACGCGCAGCATCGGCCGCTCGATCAGGAATTCGTCGCCATACACGTCGAGCGGCGCATCGCCGGCGCGGCGGATCGCGAGCATCTGGCGCGGGTAGTTCCACTCGTAGAGCGCCGCGGACGCGTCGATGCCCTCGTAGCATTGCAGCCGGACGAGGTCGCGCGCGAGCACGCCGGCGATCGCCTTCGCCGCCTCGGTCTTGCCGACGCCGGGCGCGCCCTCCAGCAGCAGCGGCTTGCCGAGGGCGAGGGCGAGGTAGGCGGCGGTCGCGAGTCCCTCGTCGGCGAGGTAGAACGCGCCGCGCAGCGCGCGCTCCAGCGCCTCCGGCCCGTCTATCCCAGCGACCTTGGGCCGAACCACCATGCGCTGTCAGTGCCCTACCGGGCGCTGATTCTTCGGCTTCGCGCCGCCTTGCGCCCGCAGCGCGCGGAGCACCTTCTCCGGCGTGATCGGCAGTTCGTCCATGCGCACGCCCACGGCGTCGAAGATCGCGTTCGCGACGGCGGGCAGCACAGGGTTCGCGCACATCTCGCCGGGTCCCTTGGCGCCGAACGGCCCGTCGGGCGCCGGGCGCTCCAGCACCGCGATGTCGTGCGGGCAGATGTCGCCCGGCCCCGGCATCAGGTATTCGTTGTAATCGCGCGGCCCGTGCGAGGGGTCGGGGTAGTAGGGCTCGGGTGTCTCGTAGAGCGCGTGGCTCATGCCCATCCAGGCGCCGCCGACGAGCTGCTGCTCGACCAGCTTCGGGTTCAGCGCGCGGCCCAGCTCGTAGGCGGACTTCATGCCTAGCACCGCCACCTCGCCGGTCTCGTCGTCCACCTCGACCTCGGCAACCAGGCAGGCGTGCGCATAGCAGGTGGCCGGCGACATCTCCCCCGTCTCGGGGTCCACGGAGGAGAGCGGGACGAGGAAGATGCCGCGCCCGGCGATGGTGCGCCCCTGCCGGAACTGGGCGGCGATGGCCACGTCGCGGGTGGAGATCGAGCGGCCCGGCGCGCCGCGCACGTGGATGTTGCCGCGCCCGTCGGTCTCCAGATCGGCGGGGTTCACCTCCAGCTCCTCGGCTGCCGCCTCCATCATGACGGCGCGCGCCTCCTTGGCCGCGACCATCACCGCGTTGCCGACGCGGTGCGTGCCGCGCGAGGCGAAAGACCCCATGTCGTGCGGGCCGGTGTCGGAGTCCGCCGTGTCCACGTAAACGTCCTCCACCGGGACGCCGAGCGTCTCGGCGGCGACCTGGCGCGTGACGGACTTCATGCCCTGGCCGAGGTCTATGGCCGAGAGCGAGACGGTGAACTTGCCGGTCGGGTTGGCGTGGACGAGCGCTTGGCTCGGGTCGCCGCCGAGGTTCATCCCGATGGGGTAGTTGATCGCGGCCATGCCGCGCCCGCGGTGCCGGGCCATGGTCAGCGCCGCCTGTTGCCGAAGACGGAGGAGAACCGCATCGCGCCGTGCTGGGTGGGTGGCGGGGCTGGGACTGGGGAGACGAACGGCGGGGATGCGGCGGCCGAGGACGCGATGGGCGCGGGCATGGGCATCGGCATGGGCGCAGGCATTGGCGCGGGCGCGTTCGGCCGCGGGCGCGCCGGTGCATCGCCACGCGGGGTGTCCGGGATGAGGGCGCGCTCACCACCGCCGCCGCTGCGCGAGGACATCCGGCGGAACTCCTCGCGGATCGGCCAGCCTGCCTTCTCCGCCGCGACCTGCACGCACTCGATCAGCGCGCAGTTCTTCGCCTCGCGCCGGTGCGCCTTCATGTCGCCGTCGCGGTAGGCGTTGAGGATGCGGAACTCCATCGGGTCCATGCCGACCAGGTGGGCGAGCTTGTCCATCTGGCACTCGATGGCGAAGTCCACGGCGGTCACGCCGAAGCCGCGCATCGCCGTGGCCGGCACGCGGTTGGTGAAGACGCAGTACAGGTCGCCGCGCACGTTCGGGATGGTGTAGGGACCCGGCAGGTGCGCCGCGCACTTCACCACCGCGTAGCTCGACAGCCGCGTATAGGCGCCGCTGTCGAAGTAGCCGCGGACCTGGCGCGCGACGATGCGGCCATCGCGCATGACGCCGTCCTTGACGAAGATGCGCTCGGCGCCGCGTGGCGAGCCGAACTGCATTTCCTCCTCGCGCCCGAGCCGGTAGCGCACCGGCCGGCCGGTCAGCATCGCCCCGAGGATGGCGAGCGGTTCGGTCAAGGTGTCCACCTTGCCGCCGAACCCGCCGCCCACCGTGCCGCCGATGAAGTGCAGCCGGTTCGAGGGCACGTCCAGGATCTTCGCGCAGGTGTCGAGCGAGAAGAAGAGCGCCTGTGTGCAGCTATAGACGACGTAGCGCCCATCCGTCTCCGGTGCCGCGATGCAGCCGTTGGTCTCCGTGGGCGCATGCTCGATGGGCGACATCTGGTAGCGCTGCTCCAAGACGTGGTCGGCCATGGCGAAGCCCCGCTCGACGTCGCCGAACCGTATCTGCTGGTGGTCGTAGGTTTCGTGGTAGATGAACGCGTTGGTCGGGTAGGTCTCGTTGACGACGGGGGCGCCGGGCCGCAGCGCCTCCTCCACGTCGAAGACGGACGGGAGCGGCTCGTAGTCCACCCGCACGAGGGCGAGCGCCTCGAACGCCTCGCGCTCGCTGTCGGCGACGACCGCGAGCACCGGCTCGCCCTTGTAGCGCACCTTGCCGGCGGCGAGCGTCGGCTCGTCGTCGCGGCCGAAATTGATCAGGCTGAGCAGCGTGTTGAGGTTCACCGGCACGTCGGCGGCGCGCAGCACGCGGCGCACGCCGGGCGCGCGCTCGGCCTGCCCGGCGTCTATCGAGCGGATGCGGGCGTGCGCGTGCGGGCTGCGCAGCACCTTGAGGTGCAGCATCCCCGCGAGCTTGTGGTCGTCGAAGTAGGGCGAGGTGCCGGTCACGTGACCGAGCATGTCCTGGCGCTGCGTCGGCTGCCCGACCTCCTTCAGGTCGTCGTTACGCTCGTCGGCGAAGATGTCCTTGCGCAGCTCAAGCATGACCCGCTCCTCAGAATCCGTGCCGCCCCGGCGCCTGCGCGGCAGCCAGGATGGCGGCGATGATCGGCTCGTAGCCGGTGCAGCGGCAGATATTGCCGGAAATCGCCTCGACCACCTCCTCGCGCGTCGGCCGCGGCGTGCGGTCGAGCAGCGCCTTGGCCGCCATCAGCATCCCCGGCGTGCAGTAGCCGCACTGCGCGGCGAAGTGCGTCATGAACGCCGTCTGCAAGGGATGCAGCGCTGGGCCGTTTTTCAGCCCGGCCGCCGTCGTCACCGCCCGCCCGGCCACGGTCTCGGCGAGGGTGAGGCAGGCGAGGAAGGGCGCGCCGTCCACCAGGACGGTGCAGGCGCCACAGGTGCCCTGACCGCACCCGAACTTGGGCGAGGTGTCGCCGAGGCCCTCGCGCAGCGCGGTGAGCAGACTGGCGCCACCCTCGGTGAACACCGCGGCCTCGGCGCCATTCAGGCGGAACTGCACCGGGGTCCTCATCGCCGCGCCTCGCCGAGCAGGACGCGCCGAAGATGGACCGGCAGCACCTCGGTGCGATACCACGCGGTCGCGATGGCGTCCGTCGCGGGTGCGGTGCCCTCGGCTGCGACGCGCAGCGCGTCGGCGATGCCGGCGGCGTCCAGCGTTCGCCCTTCCAGCGCGCGCTCCACAGCGCGTGCCCGGATCGGCGTCGGCGCCATCGCGTTGTAGGCGATGCGCGCGCTGCGCACGCGGCCACCCGAGAGCGGCAGGTAGGCGGCGATACTGAGCACGGAGATGCCCTTCGGCCGCACGCGCGCGACCTTGCGGAAGCGCAGCGCTTCCGCGCTCGCCGGGCGCTGCACGATCACGCTCGCGACCAGCGGTGCCGGGCCGCCGCGCGACCGTGCGGCGAACAGCTCCTCCAAGGGCATCTCGCGGTGCTGGTCGCCGGCGAGCCGCACCGTCGCGTCCAGCGCCAGGAGGGCGGCGCCGAGATCACCGTATGGCGCGGGCGCGAACAGATTGCCGCCGACCGTCGCCATCGAGCGCACGGCGGGGCCGCCGACCAGCCGGGCCGGCGCGTGCAGGAACGCAAGGTCGCGGTTGGCGAGCAGGCCCGCCATCGTGACCCCGGCGCCGATCTCGATCCGCCCGGCTGCCGGCCGTACCTCCTGCAACGTGCGGTCGGTGCTGCGCACGACCGTGCCGATCGAGACGTCGCCCTCGTTGAGCGCGCGCATCACCAGCGTGCCGCCGCCGAGGAATCGCGCGCCCCGCCGCTGCGCGAGCGCCGCCGCGGCCTCGGCGAGCGTCCCCGCCGTGACGACCTCGACCGTCACGGCGCGCCGCCCCCGGCGAGGAGGTGCCGCCGCACCGCCTCGAAGCCGGCCTCGTAAACGTCCTCGCGCACCATCCGCTCCAGCGCCTCGTCCTCGCCCGGCGGCGCGTCGAACCGGGACTCCCAGGCCCAGAACGTGCGGTCGCCGTCCGTCACCGGCAGCAGGCGCACGTGCGCCACGTAGTTCAGCAGCGGCACCGGCGTGTCCAGCAAGCAGTAGCTAAACGCCTGCTCCAGGTCGGAGAGGGCCAGAAGCTGCTCGCGCAGCTCCGAGCCGTCGCGCAGCCGGAAGCGACGCACGCAGCCGATCTTATCGGAAGGCTGGCCGCGCTCGATGGCGCTCGTCGCGACGATCGGGTGCCAGCGGTCGTGCCCGTTGAAGTCGCGCAGCACTGCCCAGACCTGGTCGGACGGCGCGTCCACGATGGTGCTGCGGAGGATTTTCACCACCCGCCGTCACCCGCCGAAGTGGCGCTTGAGCGCATCGAAGCCGCCCTGGAACACGCCGCCGCCGATCTGCGCGATCAGCTCGGCCTCGCGCTCCGGCGCGCAATCGAACTCCGCCGTCCACTCGACGAAGGTGCGGTCGCCGTCGGTGATCGGCGTAAGCCGCAAGGTCGCCACGTAGTTGGCGACC
>CAWKEH010000002.1:0-335865 GCA_963848595.1 uncultured Alphaproteobacteria bacterium
GGTTCATTCCGACGGTGAAGCAGCTCGTGGAGCGGATCCTGACAGGGAGGTAGCCGCTCGGCCGACCCGGCTATCGCATGGCTGCCGAAGTTTGAGCCTATACCAGCGACGGGCAGATCACGCTCTGCCCGCGTTGCGGAACAAACGCCGCTCTTTCGGTGCCGATCCGCCGGTCACCGATTTGCTGGCTCAAATACACGCGCCTTGATTTAGATTGGTAGTTTGCCGAACGGATCACGCTTTTCCTTTGCGCATGAGCCGCGAAATGGCGTCGTTCAACTCCTGTTCGTCTTTCAAGGCTTGGGCCATGCGCTCGGAAAGCTCGCCAAGAACGACGCGGATATCATGGGCAAGCTCCAGGCACGTCGCGTCATCTTTAGCATGCAATCCATCACTAAGTGCAGAATGTAGGAGTGTAAGCGGGTTATGGCCATTGATTAAGAGAAGCTGTGGCATGGCATTCTTGGCCATATCTAATGCCTTACTAAACTGTGTCTCCTGTTTTGCGTGACTAAGGACGTCAATCATTTCGGATGAAGCGCCAACCCTTTCGGCGACACCGATGATCCTTTCAAGGATACGGGTCTTCTGGCTTTCGACAACTCGGCGATAGTAGGCAAACGCTCCAATTCCTAGACCTTGGCTCTCGCAGCGGCGCCCCTTTAGGAAGAGTTCGCGATCTGGGCCGATCAAAGCGATTAGCTTGGACGGCAGAATGGGTCCGAATGTCGGGTGCTCGCCGAGCTTATAACACACACCACGCTCAGACAGCACCCCGGAAAGAAGCGCCACGAGCGAGAATAGCTTTCTGTTTATTCCACAGTTTGAACAAAAATACGTCAGATGGAATGGCCTGTATTCCTTATCACTAAGAGTGAAATCGTGCCTAGTTGGAAGACCTCCATAGAAACGTTGACCACCGCAGCTTTCATTACCATAATAAAGGGCAGTTATATACGAGTGTGACCTAGCCGCTTGATGCTCGTCCAAGGGGAAGATCAAGTTGCCCGATGGCGGGCATCAGGTCGTTGTCTTCCTCAATCCGCAACATGCGAATGTCGCGTACAGACCTGCGGAAACCACGAATAGCGTTTGGTGATGGCTTGCACCGCTAGGACACACTGCACGGGCGTAGTGCCTCTCTGTCCAAAATACACGCTGCCCTGCCGTCGCGCGAACCCGTGATGGTGCAGTTCACGACAAATGTCGTCGTAAGCGTTCTCGTGATGATTCCCTGGGTAGTGACGCTTCAGGGCCGCGATCTCTAGATCGAAGCAGATGGCATACACGCGGCCACTCCACTCATTCTGGTTGGAGATGGCTAGTTGCTCGGAAACATCGGGCCGGTGTCGGCCCGAGAAGTTCCGCCCTTCTAGCTGATGAACGCCCATGCCGCCCCCTTAGCTGTTCAGCTCAAGGCGCAGAGGTAACGAAAGAAGCCTACAACAGCAAGCTTGCAAGCTATGAATCTCGCGTGATACCTTCTGCTTGCGGCTGGCGGGGAGCGCCGCGCAGGGGGGACTAGACCCTACGCGGCACACACCCGCTACCGTTCTGATATGCGTTCTATACGCACTGAGCACCTGCCTTCCACCGGGCCACAACCGGGACTAGAGATAGCGGTCGTCAACCGCCGAAACCGGGCCGTGAGCGCGCGAGCGCCACGGCCCGAACTTTCTAAGCGGCAGAAGCATTGTCGCTGCTACCTGTGTTTGCACTGTCAAGTTCATCAGGCTGTGAGAAGACTTCCTCGTCCGTATCTTCGTCGTCAGTCTGATCGTCGGGTGTTGCCGCCTGCTGCGGGTCGGCCAACATAAATCGTTGTGCGGCAGCTTCGCTAACGCGATAGCCATTGCCCACCTCGTCAAAAAATCCTTGATCCCGATAGCGGCGCACTCGATCACGGATGCTGCCGGGCTGGGAAACAAAGCCGAGGTTCTGTGCCGCCGTGACGATGGTTTCGAGCGGTCGCACTGGATTGTTGTCATCTCGGTATAAAGTTCCGAGAAAACGCTTCCAATCCCGAGATATGGCTCCTGGTTGCCGCCCGCGCGAACGACTTAGATCATCGGGTGAATTATAGAGCGTGGCGGAACGGAGATCGCGCGCAGAAGGCGCGGGGCGCAACTGTGCAGCCTCTTCAAGAGCCTCTAATCTGGCTGCCCTCCGATCACGTTGCTGACGCAAATCCGCAAGCCTTGCGTCGTCGGCTGCCAGAGCTTCTTTTTCTTCGGCTATCCGCCTATCGAGCTTATCCATCAAGCGACCATATACCCGCTTTGGAGCCGCCGCGCAACTAAAATCCTGAGCTAAACGCAGCACGCGATATGTGACGGTTCTATGTCAGCTCATGTCGTCGTATTTCGCGGAACTCACGCTTGACTTTGACCCCCATATCGCCGATGATGTGGTTGGGGCCGTAATCAAAAGCCCCGCCGAGCCGTCAGGGGCTCGGCGGGGCCAAGAAGAAGGCTTCGACCGTAACTAAAATCGCCGGAGGGTTAGCCCCCGAGCGGCGACACGCAGGTATGGCTGTCCGCCGCCTTAAGTCTGGACAGCTCAAGGTAACGCACAGCCCTCCTGGGTGCAAGGGGGCGTGCCTCCGGCCATGGAGTAACTTCCATGGTCCCTGTGCGGGCTTACTATCGCCTGCGCCTGGGAAAGATCGGTACGTGCGCGAGCACGTGCGAAGCTTTCCCGGACGCTAGCTAACTAAGGCCGGGTTCGCCTCCGGGTGGCCCGGCCCGCCTTTCTCGGCTGCTTTGGCTGAGGTAAGATGCGCGTCTTCGCGCTTTCGGCCTCGACGTTCTCGACCGCTTCCTTCGGGTCGGTTCCGGCAAACCGCTCCATAGCTTCCGCGAAACTCATGTCCAGCCACAGCGGAGGCTGGCGCTTCTCCGCCATCAGGCGATCAGACCTTTGTAGGTCAGCCGCCCCTCGACGCATCCCAGAAAGGTATTCACACGCTCACCCTCATCAGCCTTGCGGCTGTTATAGCGGAAGGTGAACTCATCCAGGTAGCGGTCAAGGTGCTTCGCACTGATCCAGTGGTGGATGCCGAACACCTGCCGCTTGAACAGGCTCCAAGCATTTTCCAACCCGTTCGTGTGGATGAAAAACAGGCGGACATACTCGCCCGCGCTGTGGTTGACGGCGTAGTGGTCGTAAGTGCCTTGCAGACCGGAATAGCCCTTCGCCTCATCCGTCAGCACCACGGCGCCTGGCTTCACGTTAGCCTTAATCTCCCCGATCATGCTTTCGCCAGTTAGCCGCTCCATCTTGCGCGCCCGCAGCTCGCCACCGCGCTCCATTACGCCCATGACCGCCGCCTTGCCCGCGCCGCCTTGGCTTCCTGGCGTGCGCTTGTTCGCGTGCTTGTTCTTCTCCTTGCCGCCCACGTAGGTTTCATCGGCTTCAACCATACCCTCCAAAGGGCGGTTGAACGATTTCGTGCGAGCCGCGTGCCGCAGCCGATGCAGCATGAACCAGGCGGACTTCTGCGTGATGCGGAGGTCTTTGGCGAGTTGGGTCGAGGCGATGCCCTTCTTATGGCTCGTTATGAGCCAGATCGCCATGAACCACTTCCGCAGCGGCAACTTGGTGTCCTCAAAGATCGTTCCGACCTTGATAGAAAACCGTTGCCGGCAGTCGCCGCACTTGTGCATGCGATTGTCCGCGAAGTGGTAGATGCGCCGGCCGGAGCAGTAGGGACAGTAGGCACCATCCTTCCAACGGATCGCCCGGAGATGGTCAATGCAGACCTGCTCGTCTGAGAAGGTCTCCATCATCTCGATCAAGCTGCCGAACTGCTGGATCATCGCTGCACTCGATTGTGAAGCGATCCTACTCCATCGCGGCGGCTGGGTCAAGCACGTATATAAGTGCCTAATAAAGTCTCAGTTCAGGTTGGTAAGAGATCATATAGCTTCCACGATAGTCGTTTCGAGACGTCGCCAAATCCGATATATCTCTAATATCGTTCGGCGGCGAACTTTCCAGAAATTCCGCTAAAAACATTGTCTCATCAGTCTTGGCCTTAGCTATTCCCGATTGTTCTCGGGTTATCATCTCTTTCGACATGTTCCCTCTCGTATCAAAAACCCGAAGCGAGTTGATAAGCTGCCACTTTACATCTATGACATCGCAGGTTTGGTCAACTCTTCCAACCTCCACCGCGGCCGCGGCTCCGCGTCTAGCGTACTGACCAATCCCAGCCGCAGCCGCTCAAGCCCCGCCCACGCCACCATCACCGCGTTGTCCGTGCACAGCCGCAGCGGCGGTGCGGCGAGCGGGATGCGCGCGTGCCGAGCCACCGCGTCCAGCGACGCACGCACGGCTTGATTGGCGGCTACGCCTCCCGCGACGACGAGCAAGCGTGCCTCGGGCATCATGGTGAGCGCATTCGCCGCCCGGTCCGCGAGCACGGCGACGGCGGCGGCCTGGAACGATGCTGCCAGATCCGCGGCGTCCCGCTCCGGGAGCGGCCCCAGCGGGAAGCGGTCCACAAGCTGCGCCACCGCGGTCTTGAGACCGCTGAACGAGAAATCGCAGCCCGGCCGGCCGAGCATGGGGCGAGGCAGGGGATAGCGGGCCGGGTTCCCCCTGGCCGCTAAGCGCTCCAGCGCCGGGCCGCCGGGCCAGGGCAGGCCGAGCATCTTCGCCACCTTGTCGAACGCCTCGCCCACGGCGTCGTCCAGCGTGCCCCCGAGCCGCCGATAGCGGCCCACGCCTTCGACCGCGACGCACTGGCAGTGCCCGCCGCTCACGAGGAGGAGCAGGTAAGGGAACTCGGCGCCGCCAGGCACCAGCCCCGGCAGCCGCGCCGTAAGCGCGTGCGCTTCCAGGTGATTGATCGCGAGGAACGGCTTGCCCGACGCGAGCGCGATTCCTTTCGCGAGGCTGGCACCGACCACGAGCCCTCCGATCAGCCCCGGCCCGGCGCTCGCCGCCACCCCGGCAAGATCGGCGACGCCCACGCCCGCCTCCCCCAGCACGTTCCGCACGAGCCGCGGCAGGTGGGCGAGGTGCGCCCGCGCCGCGACCTCGGGCACGACGCCGCCATAGCGCGCGTGCTCGGACTGGGACAGCACAGCCTCGGCCAGCACGCGCCCCTCCGCGTCCAGCACGGCTGCCGCGGTCTCGTCGCAGCTCAATTCAATCCCAAGTAAGGGTCCGCTCTGCATAACGCGGGGTTCCCAAGCCAGAGCGACCCTTCTAGGACACCGCGATGCCCGACGCCCAGCCCACGAGCAGCTTGCTGCTGCCGCTCCCGCCCCGCGTGCGCCCGCACGGTCATGCGCTGCCGTTGCGTGTCGGCACCCGCGGCAGCCCGCTGGCGCTCGCCCAGACCGCCCTCTTCCTCGACCGCCTCGCCCAGTTCTGCCCGGCGCTGCGCCTGCACGACGTCTTTCGCGAGGAAGTGATCCGCACCACCGGAGACCGCGTGCAGGACCGCAGCCTCGCCGAGATCGGCGGCAAGGGCCTGTTCGCAAAAGAGATTCACGAAGCGCTGGCGGGAGGCCGGGTGGACTTCGCGATCCACAGCCTGAAGGATCTGGAGACCGTTCTGCCGCCCGGCATCGTCCTGGCCTGCACCCTGACGCGCGAGGACGCGCGCGACGCGCTCATCCTCGGCCCAGGGTGCCTCACGCCCGATCCGGCCGACCCCCTGGAAGCGTTGCCGCCCGGCGCAGCCGTCGGCACCAACTCCGTCCGCCGCCAGGCTCAGCTCCTCCATGCCCGGCCCGACCTGCGCATGGCGCTCCTCCGCGGCAACGTCGGCTCCCGCATCGAGAAGGTGCGGCGCGGCGACTGCTCGGCGAGCCTGCTCGCTCTCGCGGGCCTGCGCCGCCTCGGGCTGGAAGAAGAGGCGGCCGTGGTGCTCGATCCGGATAGCATGGTTCCGGCCGCGTGCCAGGGAATCGTGGGCATCACCGTGCGCGAGGACGACCACAACCTTCGCGGGCTGCTCGCCGCCATCGAGGATCCGGCCGCGCGGGCCGTCAGCACCGCCGAGCGTGCCATGCTGGCCGAGTTGGACGGCTCCTGCCGCACGCCGATCGGGGGACACGCCCGTTTCCTACCTGACGGCAGGCTGCACCTCACCGGCCTCGTCGCCCGCGCCGACGGCAGCTTCCTGCTCAAGCGCAGCCTCCATGGCCTCGCGGACGACGCCGCCCGCCTCGGCGCCGAGCTGGGCGCATCGCTCCGTGCCGACTGTCCGCGCGACATCTTCGCCTGACCTGGGCGAGACGCGAGGTATTCTCATCACTCGGCCACACGAGGCCGCGCGCCGGACCGCCCGGCGCGTCGAGGCCCTCGGCTGGCAGCCGGTGATCGCCCCGTGCCTCGACATCGTCGTGCTTGGGATCCACGATCGCCCGGACGTTGACGCCGTGCTGGTCACGAGCGGCAATGCTCTCCTCCCAACTTTCCACGGCTATCAATCCGTGCCCCTCCTGGCCGTGGGTGACGCAACAGCGGCAGAGGCGCGCAGCCTCGGGTTCCGCGACGTGCGGAGCGCAGCCGGCGACGCCGACGCGCTCGCCGACTTGGCCGCGGCGACGCTCCCGCCGGGAGCTCGCCTGCTGCTCCCTGTCGGCGAGGGACAGGGGGAGAGGCTCGCCGCGACTCTGGATGCCGCGGGGTTCGAGGTGCATCGCCGCGTCGCCTACCGGGCCGAGCCGCCCCGCATCTTCCCTCCCGCGGCGGCAGAGGCGCTGCACGCTCGTCGCCTGCGGGCCGCGACGTTCCTGTCCGCCGAGACGGCGCGCGCCTTCGCCCGGCTGATGCCCATAGGACTGAGATACCTTCTCGCCAGCGTGGACGCGCTCGCCATCAGCGAATCCGCCGCCGCCGCATTGAACCACTTGCCCTGGCGCCGGGTCCGTGTTTCAGCATCTCCAACATTAGACGGGATCCTCGCCCTGCTATGAGCGACCAATCTCCGACTGACCCGCCGCCGGGCGACCAGCCCATAGGCGAGCCGCTTCCGAGCGAGCAGACGCTGGACGCGCACCGTCCAGACGAGGCACCGCACAGCCTGCCGGAGAACCCGCCTTTGGGCGCGCCGTCTGTTGCGCCTCCGGAGCGCGCCTACGCCGAACCCGTGCAGCGCCGCGGCTCGGGCCTGGCAACGCTCGCGTCCCTGCTCGGCGTCCTGGCGTTCGCGGCGCTCGTGGCCGCTGTCATCTATCTCTACGTGACCCCAGGCGCCCGCCCGATCCTGGCCAAGGATGTCACGCAGAACCAGGACCGCGTCAGTGCCCTGACGACACAGGTCCAGGCGCTCTCCAACCGCGTCGAGCAGCTCGCGTCGCGCCCCGCGCAAGCAGCCGCTCCCTCGGTGGATCTCAAGCCGCTGGAGGACAAGATCGCCGCGCTGGAGCAGCGCCCGCAGCCCACTCCGGTGGACCTGAAGCCGCTCGAAAACAAGATCGCCGCGCTGGAAGCGCGCCCGCAGCCGGCTCCCGTGAACCTGAAGCCGCTGGAGGCTACGGTTGCCGCACTGGCGGCACGCCCGCAGCCAGCCCCCGTGGACTTGAAGCCGCTAGAGGACAAGATCGCGGCCCTTGAGGCGCGCCCTGTTCCGACGCCGCCGCCCCCGGCTGCAAGCCCGGCCGATCTCGAAGCCCTGTCCAAGCGCTTCGATCAGCTCGCCGCGCAGCAAGAACTCGGCCGCCAAGAGCGAGGCGAACCAGGTTGCCACGATCGGCGCTCGGCTCGACAAGGTCGAATCCCGCCTCGCCGCCGCCGAGCAGCAGGCCAGCAGCAGCCACGCCGCCGTGACAGCCCGTCTCGACAAGATGGATAGCCGTCTGGCTGCCGCCGAGCACTCAGCGAGCGAGGTCGCCGGGCTGACGACGACGGCGCAGCACCTTGCCCGGCTGCAAGGGGCCGCCGCCGCGCTCGACGCCGGGCAGCCGCTCGGCACCATCCCGGACGCTCCGCCCGCGCTCGCCCGCTTCGCGACCAAGCCGCCGCCGACGCTGAGCGAGCTGCGGCTGAGCTTCCCGGCCGCGGCTGCAGCGGCGCACGAGGCGAGCCAGCCCGCGATCACGCGAGGGCAGCCCTTCCTCGACCGTCTCTGGACGCGCGCGCAGCAGTCCGTGACGGTTCGCGAGGGCACCCGCGTCGTGCTCGGCGACCCCGTCGCGGGGGTGCTCGCCCACGCCCAGCACTCGCTCGACGCCGGCGACCTCGCCGGCGCCGTCCAGGCGCTCGACGGGCTTGCAGGCCCCGCTGCCGCGGCGGTGAAGCCGTGGCGCGATCAGGCGCAATCGCTGCTCGACGCGCGGGCGGCTCTCGCCAAGCTTGCCGCGTCGGAGGGCTAGGCCGATGCGCGCCGCCATCCGCTTCCTCATCATCGCCGCCATCGTCGTCGCTATCGCTTGGGCCGTCTCGCTCCTGCCCGGCTCGGTTTCGGCGCAATTCGGGGATCTGACCTACGAGGCGTCCACCCCAGTCACGGTGCTCCTCGTCGCGATCCTGTTCGTCCTGCTCTACATCCTGTTCCAACTCCTGGGGGCGCTGTTCCGCAGCCCGCGCCGGCTCAGTGCCAGGCGTGCCCGGCGCACGAGGGCGCGCGGCGACGCGGCGGTGACGCGGGCGCTGGTAGCGCTCGCCGCGGGTGATGCGACGGTCGCGCGGCGCGAGGCCGAACGCGCCCGGCTTACCCTCGGCGACCAGCCGATCGCGCTCCTGCTCGCCGCGAGTGCCGGGCGCCTTGCCGGGCGTGAGGCCGAGGCTGAGACTGCGTTCCAGGCCCTCGCGGCACGTCCAGATGCCGCGTTCCTCGGGCTGCGCGGGCTGCTTCGCCAGGCTATCGCGCGTGGCGACCTCGACACCGCGGCCGATCTCGCACGTCGCGCCGAGGCTGCCCAACCCGGCGCCGTATGGCTCCGGACCGAGCGGCTCGAGCTCGCGCTTCGCACCGGCGCCTGGCAGGATGCGCTGCGCCTCGCGCCTCCCGAGAGGTCGGATCAGCGCGCCGCCCTGGGCGCCGCCGCGGCCGACGCGACCGCTGACGCGAGCGAGGCCCGGCGCCTGGCCAAGGCCGCCTGGGACGCGGACCCAAAATTCGCCCCCGCCGCCCTCGCCTACGCCCGGCGTATGCGCGCCGCGGGTCGGGAGCGGGTAGTGCAAGAGGTGCTCCGCCGCGCTTGGGCGGCGGCGGCCCAGCCCGATCTCGCAGAATTCGCGCTCCGACCTCACCGGGACCCGCTCACGCGCGTCAGGGCCGGGAAGGCGTTCGTCCAGGACGCGCCGAACTCGGCCGACAGCAACCTCTTGCTGGCCCGCCTAGCGCTCGATGCCGGTCTGTTCGGCGAGGCGCGCCGATACCTCGACGCCGCGGCCGCGACCGGCCTGCGTGAGCGTCGTCTCTACGTGCTGAAGGCCGACCTCGCCGAGGCGGAGGACGATCCGACCGCGGCCCGCGACGCGCTGCGCGAGGCTGCGACAGCCGCGCCTGACCCCGAGTGGCGCTGCACCGTCTGCGGCACCGTTCAGCCCGCGTGGGAACCGGTCTGCCCGGCTTGCAGCAGCGCAGGCAGCCTCGCGTGGTCAAGCACCCCCGTGCACACGCAACGGCAGCTGGTGCGTCTCGACGAGGCCCAAGACGTTGAGACGCTGCCATAGAACATCCACGCCTGCCTGCCATCCTCGACAGCCTACGCAGCTTCGCCGCGTCGCTGACCCGCGCGTTCGCCCTGCCCGGTAGCGCGAATCCCGAGGACCAGCTCAAACCGAGCATGACGACCCTGTTCGCGGCCCTCGGCGGTCTCGCAGGCCAGGCGGTCGCCACGCAGACGGAGGCGCACGTTCAGGGTCTCGGCGAGCGGCCGGATATGGCGGTGTTCGTAGGGAACTTACTCTCCGGACACATCGAGCTGAAGGCGCTGGGCTTGGGCGCCGACCCAGCCCGGTTCCGCGACGCGCACAGCAAGAAGCAGTGGGAGAAGTTCAAGGCACTGCCCAACCTGCCCTACACGGACGGCGAGGCGTGGGCGCTCTACCGCTTCGGCGAGCGCATCGACGACGCGCGGGCCTCCAGCGACCCGACTGCGGACGGTGCGGACGCCTTCGCGCCCGCGGACGCCAAGGCACTCGGACGGCTGCTCCGCGACTTCCTGAGCTGGGCGCCGCCGGTGCCGCACAATTCCGCGTCGCTCGCCCGCTACCTCGCGCCGCTCGCCCGCCTGCTGCGCGAGGACGTGGAGGAGGCCGCGGCGTGTCCCGGCTCCGCAGTCGCCACCCTGAGGCAGCAGTGGCGGCGCGTGCTGCTAACGAACGCGAGCGAGGGCGCGTTCGCCGACGCCTACGCACAGACGGTGGTGTATGCCCTCCTGCTCGCCCGGCTCAGCGGCGCGTCCAGCCTCGACCCGCTCGTCGCGGCCGATGCCCTGGACAAGAACAACGGACTGCTCGCCCAGGCGCTCCGCGTCCTCGGCGACCGGGAGGCTCAGCAAGAACTACGCCTCGGCTTCGGCCTGGTCCGCCGTTCCCTAGAAGCGCTGAATGCGGCGGATTTCCTGCGTCGCAGCCCGGACCCGTGGCTGTATTTTTACGAGGACTTTCTCGGCGCCTACGACCCAAAGTTGTGCCGCGATGCCGGCGTGTATTACACGCCCGCCGCCGCCGTCGTCGCCCTACAGGTGCGCCTCGCCTCCGAGTTGCTGGGAATGCGCTTCGGTAAGCCGCTCGGCTTCGCGGACGAGGGCGTACGTAACCTTCCTCGATCCCGCCGCAGGCACGGGCGCCTACCTGCTCGCCGCCGTGCAGTCCGGCCTGGACCGGGTGCGCGCCTGGCAGGGCAAGGACGCAGCCGGCCCCGCGGCAAGCCAGATCGCTTGGCAGATGGCCGGGTTCGAGCTGCTGATCGGCCCCTACGCCGTTGCCCATCTCCGGCTCGCGCAGAGCATCCTGGACGCCAAGGGCGCCCTGCCGGGCGGTGGGTTACGACCCTATCTCGCCGATACGCTGGAAAATCCGTTCCGGGCAACCAGCGTGCTCGCCCTCTCGGAGCGCAAGTTCGCGGAGGAGCACGAGGCCACGCGCCGGGTCAAGCGCGAGGGCCAGGTGCTCGTCATCCTCGTCAACCCACCTTACGACCGCCAGGCCATCGAGCACGGCGACACCGAGACGCAGCGCAAGGGCGGCTGGGGCCGCGACGGCGACAAGGACGCGCAGGAGGAACGGGATAAGCGCCCGATCCTGGAAGACTTCATCGAGCCGGCGCGGGCGGCGGGCCAGGGTATCCACCTAAAGAACCTCTACAACGACTATGTGTATTTCTGGCGCTGGGCGCTGTGGCGCGTCTTCGAGCAGCAGGCGGGCGGCGGCGTGGTCACGTTCATCACGGCGAGCAGCTACCTCGCCGGGCCGGGTTTCGTGGGGGTGCGCGAGACCATGCGCCGCACCTTCGACGAAGTGTGGGTGCTCGACCTCGGAGGCGACGATCTGGGCACGCGCAAGACGCCCAACGTGTTCGAGATCCGCACGCCCGTCGCGATCCTGGTTGGGCTGCGCGGCCCCCGGCCGGACCCGGACTGCCCGGCGGCATGGCAAGCGCCGTTCCTGCCCGCGGGTCAGGGTGACTACTTCGCTTGGCCGCTGCTCGCGGACCTGTTCCCCTGGCAACATTCCGGTGTGCAGTGGAAGCGCACCTGGCCGATTGGCGTGACCGCGGACGTGCTGCGGAGGCGGTAGGAGGCTTTGCAAGGAGCGGCCACGCTCGACATCAAAGCAGAGTTGTTCCGGGAAACCGGGGCACGCGTCGTCAAGGCAAAGCTGCCAGACGTTTTGGCCTCGGATCGGCAACCTCGCTACGTTGACACTCTCGAAGGCGTCACCCAGCCCAAGCTGGCCGGCTATGCCTTCCGGTCTTTCGACCGAAGATGCACCCTGAACGACCGCCGCCTCTGCGACCGGCCACGCCCGGAACTGGCCGCCACGCTCTCCGACCGCCAGGTGTTCCTCTGCGGCCTGCTCTCCCAGCCGCTCGGCCACGGCCCGGCGCTCGTCGCGACGGCCCTGCTGCCCGACCTGCACGTCTCCTGCGCTCGCGGTGCCATGGACGTGATCCCGCTCTGGCGCGACGCGGCCGCGACGGCACCGAACGTCACCGCCGGACTGCTGAACTTGCTCAGTGTTGCCTATGGCGCCCCGGTTACTGCGGAAGACCTCGCCGCCTACGCGCTCGCCCTACTCGGCAGCCTCGCCTACGCCCAGCGCCACTGGAACGAGCCGGCGATCCCCGGCCCACGCCTGCCGCTCACGCGCGACGGCGCCCTGTTCCGCGACGTGGCCGCGCTCAAACTCCGGGTCGGCCACACGCAGAGTTTCGGCGCACGCTGGGGCGTGCCGGGCGTTGCCCAGGGCGAGGCGCGCTGTATCGCCGCGGTGCCGGACCAGCCGGACGGTTATCCGCAGGATTGGGACTACGACGCCGCGAGCCGCTCGCTGCGCGTGGGCGCGGGCCGGTTCGCGCCCGTCCTGCCCGCCGTGATGGCCTACGAGGTCTCGGGCCTCGGCGTGGTTGCCCGCTGGCTGGACTCCCGCATGGCCACGCCGCGGGGCAAAGCCACTTCGGCATTGGACGCGATCCGCCCGGAGACGTGGACGCCCGCGATGACGGGCGCGTTGCTGGAGCTGCTCTGGACCTTGGAGCGCCTGCTGGCGCTGGAGCCGGAGCAGGAGGCCGCGCTGGCCCGCGTCGCCGCCGCGCCGTTGTCCCGCACGGACGAGCTGCCCATGCCTGCCTCGGACGAGCGCGAGCCGCCGAGGACGCGCGGCACGGCGCAGCCCGACTTGCTGGGCGGCATGAGCTGACGCTCGCCTCAGCGCAGCGCCAGCTCGCGCGTCTCGCCGAACCCCATCACGTCGAAGCTCTCCCGTGGAAGCCCCGCCGCGGCGCGCGCGGCTTCGAGCGCGCGAACCGGTTCGTCAATACCCTCGTCCGTGAGCTGGAACGTGCCCCAATGCATCCCGATCGCCCGTGCCACACCCAATTCGGCGCGGGCAGCGATGACTTCCTCCGGATCCACGTGGACGGCCCCCATGATCTCGCGCGGCTTGTAGGCGCCGATCGGCAGCAGGGCAACGTCGGGCGGCCCAAGGCGGTCGCGGATCATTGCCCAGTGTCGTCCCATGCCCGAAATCGCCCGCGAAGAAGAGCCGCCCGTCCGCTACCTCCACCATAAATCCGGCCCACAGCGTCTGGAACCGGTCGAAGGGCGTGCGTCCGGAGAAGTGCCGCGCCGGCGTTGCCGTCACGTGCGCCGGGCCGACGGTGCAGCTCTGCCACCAGTCCAGCTCGACGGCGCCCGGCACACCCGCCCCTGCGAGGCGCCTCGCATTGCCGAGCGTGGTCACGACGAGCGGAGCCCAGCGCGCCTGGAGGGCGCGCAGCGAGGGCAGGTCCATGTGGTCATAATGATCGTGGCTGAGCAGCACGGCGTCCACCCGCGGCAGAGCATCGAGCGCGATTCCCGGCGCCCGCGCGCGGCGCGGACCAGCCCACTGAACGGGCGACGCGCGCTCGCTGAACTGCGGGTCCGTGAGCAGGGTCAGGCCCGGGAAGCGCAGCAGGAAAGTGCTATGTCCGATGAAGGTAACGCCGACATGGCCGGGCGCGACCGGGCCGGGTGACGGATAAGCTGGGTTCTCGACGCGCTTCGGCCAGCGCGCCCGCTCGCGCGTCAGCGCCCAGCGCAGCAGAACGGTGGGGCCGCGCGATCCGACCGGGTCGAGGTTGCGGAAGCGCCTATGCCGCGCCACGCCCCATCTCATGCCACATCCCACGCCGGGCCAGCGCCGCTGCGAGCGTGTTCTCCAGCAAGCAGGCGATCGTCATCGGCCCGACCCCGCCCGGCACCGGCGTGATCCACCCGGCGACTGCCGCGCAGGCGGCGTAGTCCACGTCGCCCGCGAGGCTGCCGTCGGCGAGCCGGTTGATGCCCACGTCCACGACCGCAGCGCCCGGTTTCACCCAGTCTCCCTGGACCAGCCCAGCGCGCCCGACCGCGGCGACCAGCACGTCCGCCGAGCGGCACTCCGCGCCAAGGTCGCGAGTGCGCGAGTGCGCGACCGTGACCGTCGCGTCCGCGTCCAGCAGCATCGCCGCGAGCGGTTTTCCAACGAGGATGGATCGCCCGAGCACGAGCGCCTTCGCTCCGTTGAGCGCAATTCCCGCCTCGGCGAGCAGACGCATCACGCCGCGCGGCGTGCAGGGCGCGAGCAGCGCGCGCCCTTCCCGCAGCAGCCCGGCGTTGAGCGGGTGCAAACCGTCCACGTCCTTCGCCGGATCGAGCGTCTCGATGACGGCGCGGGCACGGATGTGCGGAGGCAGGGGAAGCTGCACGAGGATGCCGTCCACGGCCGGGTCGGCGTTAAGGCGGGCGACCTCGTTGAGCAGAGCGGATTCGCTGGTGGTGCCGGGCAGGCGGATTGTCTGCGCCGCGATACCAGCCGATTGCGCGGCACGGTCCTTCGCGCGGACATAAACCGCGCTCGCCGGGTCGTCGCCCACGAGCACGACGGCGAGGCCGGGCTGCTCATTGAGCTGCGCGACGCGGGCGGCCACCTCGGCACGCACGCGAGCCGCGAGGGCGCGGCCGTCGAGGATGCGAGCGGGCACGGCTAGAACAGGATTCCCTGCCAATACCCGGTGAGGATCGCTGTCTCTACGCCGCGGAGCACGGGAACGACGAGCAGTTCGAGCACGGCGATTACGACGATGGGGCTGATATCGATGCCGCCGAGATTGGGCAGCGCGTTGCGGATCGGGCGCAGCACCGGGTCGGTGATGCGGTTGAGGAAGTCGCCGACCGTCCAGACCAGGCGGTTGCGCGTGTCGAGCACGCCGAAGGCGGTCAGCATGCTGAATACGGCGGCAAGGATGATCGCCCACACGTACAGCCGGATCGCGAGATAGAGCAGTGAGAACAGTCCGGTGATCACGGTGCCGCTCCAGAGGTCGGCGGCTTCTAGCCTTCCCTGGCCCACCGGCGCAACACGGCAGGATCGGCTTGACTCCGGACGGGTGCGCGAGCAAGGTCCGCGCCCTGCGGAAGGCGGGGCTGTAGCTCAGTTGGGAGAGCGCCTCGTTCGCAATGAGGAGGCCAGGGGTTCGAATCCCCTCAGCTCCACCACCGCCCTTTTCCGCATTTTCCTACCATAGTCCCTCGGCGCTCCTCGTCACCGATGGCATGCGGACAGGAAGCCACGCCGAGGCGGCCCGGCGAGTGCACGCGAGGGACGCAACTCAGCTCGAATCCGAAAGTCACCGAACGCTTCTGCTTCAGGCGGCCCGCTCACGACCGGCGCAGGCCGGCACATAGACCCCGTGCTCGGCTGCAAGTGGGAGGAAGCGCGCCGTGAGGCCGAGCGTCGTCTCAGTGCCGCCAAGATAGAGCACGCCGTCGGACACGATCTGGCGAGCGATGGCGTTCAGCACGCGCGTCTTCGTGGGCAAGTCGAAGTAGATCAGCACGTTACGGCAGAACACGATATCGAACGTGCCGAGCGCCGAGAGATCGGCCAGCAGGTTCCACTCGCGGAACTCGACGGCCGCGCGGATGTCCGGCTTTACGCGCCAACCTCTTTCTTCCTTCTCGAAGTATCTGATGAGCATCTGCACGGGCAGGCCGCGTTGAACCTCGAATTGCGTGTAGAGTCCCTCACGTGCACGATGGATCGGCTGGCGGGCGAGGTCCGTGCCGAGCACCTCGACGAACCGCCCTGGCATCATGACGCGGTGTTCGGCGATTATCATCGCCAGCGAGTAAGCTTCTTGGCCAGTGGATGCGGCGGCCGACCAGATGCGAAGCGGTTGAACTCGCGTTGCGCGACCTGTGCAGCCGTGGCAGCGTCTGTTGCCGCAAGTGGGTGAAAGGCCTGGCATCACGGAAGAACAGGGTCTCGTTGGTGGTCATCGCCTCGACCACCTCGCGCACCAGCTCAGCGCTATGGATCGTCCTTGGCGCGCTGCGCAGGCGCTCAGCAAGCCCCTCGAGATCCTTCAAACCCTCCCGTAGCATCAGGGAAGCGAGCCTGGTTTCCATGAGGTAGAGCTTGTCCGGTCCGAGTCACTAAGCCGGAGCGCGCATGGATCAGGTTGGCGATCAACTCATAGGGACTCACGCTGTCGCGCCCTGCAGCAGATCGAGAGTCCGCGCGGCCAGGCGTGGAATGGGCAGCACCGCGTGACACAACCCGGCCTTAGCTACGCTGCCCGGCATGCCCCAGACTACGCTGCTCGCTTCGTCCTGCGCGAGCGCGGTTCCACCGGCCTCGATGACGGCCCGCGTGCCGGCAAGCCCGTCCTGGCCCATGCCAGTCAATACCACAGCCAGGACCCGACCGTCGCACGCTTCGGCGGCGGAGCGCAGCATCGGGTCGGCCGCCGGACGGCAGAAGCTCTCTGGTGGGCCGTCCCAAAGGCGGGCCTGCAGGCCCTTGGCCGTGCGCAGCACCAGGAGATGGCGATCGCCCGCCGCGAGATAGACACGGCCAGGCTGCAGCACTTCGCCGTCTTGCGCCTCAGCGCAGGGAAGGTTCCCTGCACGTCCCAAATGCTCGGCGAGGATAGGCATGAACGTCGCTGGCATGTGCTGCACGACGACCACGGGCACCGGCAGCGCGCCGCGCGCCGACAAGC
Source organism: uncultured Alphaproteobacteria bacterium (assembly GCA_963848595.1). GTDB lineage: Bacteria > Pseudomonadota > Alphaproteobacteria > Acetobacterales > Acetobacteraceae > CAWKEH01. Next base: position 16,661 of record CAWKEH010000002.1, read on the forward strand.
CCTGCGCGAAATCGAAGAGCGCTCGCGGGCCGCCAGTGGAACTGGCGATCGCGAGCAGCCGTGGCAGACGCCCTGCCGGCCGCAACGGGAGCGTGCTTAGCAGTCTTCCAGGACTAGGGTCGGCCGCGCGCCGGGCAGAGGCGTGCCCTTTGACCTTGCCGAGCAGCTCGCGTTGGAAGCCGTCTCCTTCCATGTCGCGGATACTGGGCTTCGGAACGTAATCCGCTGCCCCGTTGCGCAAGGCTCGGAGTGCCACGTCGGCACCCCTATGCGTGAGTGTCGAGGCCATGATCACGCGCACGCCGGGCGAGGCGTTCAGGAGGAGCGGCAGCGCCTCCATCCCATCCATAATCGGCATCTCGACATCGAGCAGAACCACGTCCACACGCTGCCGCGAAACAGCGTCGAGCGCCGCCTGCCCGTTGCCGGCACGGGCGACAACCCGTACGTCGGGATCGCTCTCCAGCAACCGTGCCAGCGCCTCGCGTGCGACCGCCGAATCATCGCAGATCAGGACGCGCGTCGGCGGTGGCCGCGCAAGCAGCGTCGCGGCGTTCACAAGAGGCCGATCTGTGCGAATTTCCCGACGAGCAACTCCTCGTCGAACGGCTTCATGATATATTCCTGGGCGCCGTGACCGATCGCGGCCTCAATCGATCCAAGGTCGTTCTCAGTCGTGCAGAATACGACCGTCGGCTTGTCCGGGCCGAATTCCGAGCGAAGCGCACGCAGGAACTCGATGCCGTTCATGACCGGCATGTTCCAGTCCAGCAAAACGCACTCCGGTGCGTTGCGGCGACACACCTGCAGGGCCTCGGCCCCATTCTCCGCTTCATCTATGCAGAAGCCGTGCAGCTCCAGGATACGGCGGGCGACTTTGCGCACGACCCGGCTGTCATCCACGATGAGGCATCGCCGTTCCGACAGCGCGTTATCAGTGGTGCAAGCGAACGCGGGCATGTCGGTCAAGTCTCCGAAGGGGCTAGATCGAGCACGCGCCCGAGGTTGAGTACCGATCATCAGGCGATCAGTCAGGCGGTGAACGCCGGCGCTAAAGCGGCGCCACGCAGGCGGCAAGTTCGGCGGCACGCGCTCGATCTCTGATGCCGGGAGCGTCAACACCTCCGTGACCTGGTCCACCAGCAGCGCATACAGCTCAGTGCCCTGCTCGGTGACGATGCTCATGCGCTGCGCCCCAGTCTCCGCAGGCGGCAGGCCGAGCCGCCGGCGCAGGTCAATGGCGGTCACGATCTTGCCGCGCAGATTGAGGCTGCCGGCAATCTCGGGAAGCGCTAGGGGGATACGCGTGATGCTCTGTGGGCCGAGCACGTCGCGCACACTCTGCACCGGCAGGCCGCAGAGCTGCCCGCCAACGCTCAAGGTGACGAGCACAGCCATGGCCTCCGCAGCAGCGCCCAGCTCCACGTCGGCCAGCACAGAGGCGCTCATGCTGCGGAACCGGCCGACGCACGCAGACAACGCTGCAGCGCGGACAGCAGGGCGGCGCGGTCGAGCTTCGCGACATACTCGGTGAAGCCGGCAGCACGTCCGGCCGCAACGTCCGCGGGCGCCGTCAGCCCGCTCAGCGCTACGAGGGGGAGTGCGGCCCACGCGCCGCCGGCGCGCACGTCACGGGCGAAGCCAAGGCCCCCCAAGCCCTCCATCTCAATGTCGGACACAACAACGTCGAACTGCACGCCTGCGTTCTGCAGGGCAAGGGCGCGCTCGGCGCTCTCCACGGTGGAAACCTGATATCCAGCGGCCGAGAGCGTCGGAACGAGCATCTGGCGGAAGAAGTCGCTGTCCTCGATGCAGAGTACGCGCGCCCTGCCGCCGTGCCCGCCCGCCGGGCGGAACCACTCCTGCCCTGCATGGGCGAGCCAGTATCCAGCGTCCAGCACCTCGGTCGCCCGCCCGGCGATGACGGCCGAGCCGAGCACGCCGGGCTTCGCGCCGCCCAACTCGATGTGCAAGCGATCAGTGACGACATCGAGGATCTCATCCACGACGAGCCCCATGCTCCTCTCGCCCTCAGTGAACACCAGGATCGGCAAGCCCATCTCGCTATCCTGGTCGCTCCCGAGACGCTGGTCGGGATCGACGCAGAGGAGCGGCATGAGCTGCCCACGATACTGCGTGACGTAGCGCCCGACCGTGCCCTCGATCCGCTCATGCGGAATGTGCTCCAGGCGCGCCACGAGCCCGAGCGGCACGGCGCGCGGCTGCCCACGGCCAGCGCGGAACAGGAGGATGCTCGTCCGCTCCTCGCTCTGCATCCCCATGGCCTGTGCCGTGCTGACGGCCCGCCGCGCTTCGTTGGCAGTTCCCACCCCGGCGGCCCGAGCGATGCCGCTCGGATCCAGGATCATGATAACGCTGCCGTCGCCGAGAATCGTGTTTCCGCTGAACATCGTGATATGGCGCAGGATCGGCGCAACCGGCTTGACCACGATCTCCTCGGTGTCGAACACCCGGTCCACGATCACTCCCAGCGTCGTGGTGCCTACGGAGGTCACAACGATGTAGGCCTCGCTCACCACCAGCGGCTCATCGGTGACTGGGGGATGCCGCAACAGCTCAGCCAGCGAGACGAGCGGCAGCAATCGGTCGCGCAAGCGCAGAACCGGAGTACCCTCGATGTGCTCGATCCAAGCTGCACCCTCCTCTTCTCCGCCAGGGAGTATGCTTGGACGCGCTCCGAGACGAGGTCTGGGACGAGCATGGACGAGTTCGACCACGCCAGCCTGCGGGATCGCGAAGCGCTCGCCCGCGGCCTCGACGATCAGAGCTGAGACGATCGCGAGCGTGAGCGGGATGGTGATGGTGAAGCAGGAGCCTGCGCCCGGCTTGCTGTGCAGCTCGATGGAGCCGCCGATCCGCTCGATGTTGGCCCTGACCACGTCCAGGCCGACGCCGCGGCCCGAGACGGACGTGACCTCGGCCGCGGTCGAGAAGCCGGGGCGGAAGATCAGCTGATACAGTTGGGCCTCCGTCATCGCGGCCAGCTCCGCCTCGGTCGCGAAACCGTGGGAGAGAGCCTTTGCCTGGATGCGATCAAGCGCGAGCCCACGCCCGCCATCGCTGACCTCGATGAGGATCTGGCCCCCCTCGTGGTAGGCATTGAGCTGGATGCGTCCTGTCTCCGGCTTGCCCGCTACCCGGCGCTCTTCAGGCCGTTCCAGCCCATGGTCTGCGCTGTTGCGGACCATGTGCGTGAGTGGGTCTCGCATCAACTCCAGGACTTGGCGGTCCAGTTCCGTGTCCTGCCCGTGCATTTGCAGCTCGATGCGTTTGCCCAGGTCGTGCGCGAGGTCGCGCACGAGGCGCGGCAGCTTCGCCCACGCGTTGCCGATCGGCTGCATGCGGGTCTTCATCACGCCCTCCTGCAGATCGGACGTGACGTGCGATAGGCGCTGCAAGGGCGCGGCGAAGGCCGGATCGTCACGCGTGCGCGCGATTTGCAGGAGTTGGTTGCGAGCGAGGACCAGCTCGCTCACCAGCGTCATCAGGTTCTCCAGCACGTCTACGCCCACGCGGATGCTTTGAGGGACACCGAGGGTAGGCGCCTGGGCAAGTGTGTCCGGTCCAGGCTCCGGCGCGTCGTCCGCGGCTGGCCCGAGTATGTTGGATGCACCGCCATTGACCAGGACGTGCAGGGCGGCGAGCAGCGCCCCATCGTCCCCGACCGGCTCGGTCCCCGCGGCCTCCAATCCGGCGACGATCATCTTCACCACGTCGAGCGCACGGAGCACGCCGCTGATGAGCCCTGGGGTCACGGCAAGCCGCCCGTCCCGAACATGGCCGAGCACGGTCTCCGCCGCGTGGGCGACGGCTTCCAGCCGGGCGAGTCGGAGAAAGCCGCAAGTGCCCTTGATGGTATGGACCAGGCGGAAGACCAGGGAGAGCGTGGCCTGATCGCCCGGCACCTGCTCCAGCCGGAGCAGGGCCTTGTCAAGCTCAGCGAGGCCCTCATTGGTCTCGGTCAGGAAATCCGCGAGCAGGTCATCCATCCCACGCCTCCAGCAGTGGGGCCAGAGTGCCGCGGATGTGCGAAGAAACCGTTAACCCGGCGGACGGCTGAGCGGCGCGGCGCGTAGAACGGGGGGGGCCTCCTCGGCGGCGAGATCCATCCCGGCGGCGCGGGCGAGAAGGGCGCACAGTGGTGCGAGGAGATCGCGCGGCCCGCTCGGCGCTGCGCCGGCAAGACCTGGGATCACGCCGGGTCGCCAAGCCGCGCGCGTTCCGTGCGCAGCCACGCGCAGCACCCCATCTGCATCGGCAGAGATCTGGATGGAGCCGCCCACCGGCAGGGCCTCCGCACCGAGCATCAGCATCGCGAGCGCGAGCCGCGCCTGTTCCCCGGTGAGAGGGGTCGGCCCGAGGCCCGATACGTCCACCTGGACCCGCTCGTCCAGCCCAGCAGCAAGGTCGGCGACGCCGGGCGCGCCGAGCGGGTCCGAGACGGGACCGAAAACCAACCGGAGCAGCCGCAACCTACGCGCGAGCGCGTCGGCTGCCTCGCGCGCGACAACGATGGCATCGTCACCCTGCGCACCGCGCTCCTCTTGGGCCAGGTCCAGGGCGCCCGCGAGCGTGCCCGCCAAGCCGCCCAGGTCGTGGCAGATCCGCGCGCACATCATCTCGCCGAGCTGCAGGCTCTCCGATTTCATTTACTTTTCCTTTGCGACCTCTGGCTTACGCTGCCGCCAGCGCCCATGTCGGGGATGGGACGAGAGGGACGAAACCATGACGCATTTACGCGCTGCCGCGGAGCCGGGCCAGCGCATCCGTCACCTTGGCCGGCCCGACTGGGGCATCGGCCAGGTGCAGAGCGCCGTCGGTGACCGCGTCACGGCTAATTTCGAGCACGCTGGCAAGGTTGTCCTCAACCTCACCGCGACCAGCATCGAGTTCGTCGAGGACGAGGCTTGAACATCATCCTGCCCGGCGCTACCCCTCGTGCCGCCATGCTCGACCCGTTCGGCCGCGCCATCACCTACCTCCGCGTCTCGGTCACGGACCGCTGCGACCTGCGATGCGTCTATTGCATGTCCGAGGACATGCATTTCCTGCCCAAGGCAGAGGTATTGACGCTGGAGGAGCTGGAGCGGCTCTGCGCGGCGTTCATCCGGCTCGGGGTGGCGAAGCTTCGCATCACCGGCGGCGAACCGCTCGTCCGGCGGGACGTGCTGAGCCTCTTCGAGCGGCTCGGGAGCCGCCTGGGAAGCGGCCTCGACGAGTTGACACTCACGACCAACGGTACGCAGCTTGCTCGGCACGCGGCCGCCCTCGCGGCCTGCGGCGTGCGCCGCGTCAACGTCAGCCTCGACACGCTCGATGCCGAGCGCTTCGCCGCCATCACCCGCTGGGGCCGCCTCGATCGCGTGCTGGACGGCATCAGGACAGCGAAGGATGCGGGCCTACGCGTCAAGATCAATACGGTCGCGCTGCGCGGCGCCAACGAGGACGAGATTCCCGACCTGCTCGACTGGTGCATCGCCGAGGGTCACGATCTCTGCCTGATCGAGACCATGCCGATGGGCGACGTTGGTGCAGACCGGGCGGACCAGTATCTTCCTCTCTCCCTCGTGCGCGCCCGGCTCCGGACCCGGTTCGACCTGACCGAGAGCACGCACCGCACCGGCGGCCCGGCCCGCTACTACGACGTAGCAGGGACCGGGACGCGGCTCGGGTTCATCACGCCGATGACCCACAATTTCTGCGAGGGCTGCAACCGGGTGCGCCTGACCTGCACGGGCACGCTCTACATGTGCCTCGGCCAGGACAACTCGGCCGACCTGCGCCGGGTCCTGCGCTCGGGTGCCGACGATGCCGAGCTCGACGATGCGATCCGCGCCGCCATCGCGCGCAAGCCGCGCGGGCACGACTTCGTCATCGACCGCCGTTCGCGTGCTCCCAGCGTTGCCCGGCACATGAGCCTGACGGGAGGCTAGGCTTGTCCGAGGCGGACTACATCGCGCGCTACCTGGACGAGTCGGCTGCCGCCATGCAGGCATTCGCAGAGAGTGGCGAAGCCCGCGCGGTGCTGGCCCGCATGGGCGAGGCCGTTTCACGCGCGCTCCAAGCCGGCGGCAAGCTGCTGATCGCCGGCAACGGCGGCAGCGCCGCTGACGCCCAGCACATCGCCGGCGAGTTCGTCGCGCGCCTGATGTTCGACCGCCGGCCGCTCGCCGCCCTCGCCCTGACCACCGACACCTCGGGCCTCACTGCCATCGCTAACGATTACGGCTACGAGCACGTGTTCTCGCGCCAGATCATGGCTCTCGGGCGACAGGGCGACGTGTTCCTGGGCATTTCCACCTCGGGCCGCTCGCGGAACATGCTCTGCGCGCTCGACGCGGCGCGGGACGCCGGGCTGGTGTGCCTCGGCTTTACCGGCAGGGACAGTGGTCCGATGCGCGGGCGGTGCGATCTCATCCTTGAGGCCCCGTCCTCCTGGACGCCGCTCATCCAGCAAATCCACATCGCGGCGGCGCATCTCGTCTGCGCGCTTGCCGAGCGGGCGCTCTGCCCGGTTCCAGCCCAGTAGTCTTGCATCCGGCCACGCTCCGTCAGGCAGTGGTCCTCTTCGGGGACTTCGATACGCGGCTCGATGCGTGCACGACGGCGACGCCAAGATCGTTCCTGCTCGTAGGCGGGCGTCCCTTCCTGGCGTGGCCGCTGCGTGAGCTATGCCGCTTCGGCGTGGAGGAAGCGGTGCTGCTGACCGGGCCTCTCGCCGGGCACGTGCGTGAGACGCTTGACGCGATAGCTGCGTGGCTGCCCAAGCCGATGCGGCTCGTGCTCGCCGAGGCGCCGCTCGAAGGCGGCACGGGCGGCGCTCTCCGGCACGTACGCGGGCTGCTCCACGAGCGGTTCCTCCTCTGCTATGGCGATTTTCTGCTCAGCACCAACCTCGCCCGGCTGCTTGCCGCCTGGGCTGGGGATGGCGACGATTGCGCCGGGCGGATGCTGCTGCATCTGGCGGCCGATGCGTCCCGCTTCGGCGTTGTCGAGACGGCGGGCGAGCAGGTCGTGAGCGTCCGCGAGCGGCCGGCGCGGACGGGGACCGCGCTCATCAGCGCCGGCCTATACGCGCTCAACCGCTCCGTACTGGACGGCATTGAGGAGCGCTGCTCACTGGAGCGAGACACACTGCCCGGGCTCGCCGCTGCGGGGCGTCTGCGCGGCACCGTTTCCGACGGCTACTTCGTGGATATCGGCGCCGCGGAGAGCCCGGCGCAGGTAGACAGCACGTTCCCATTTCAACTCCGCCGCCGGGCGCTGCTCCTCGATCGTGACGGCGTGCTCAACGTGGACCACGGCTGGGTCGGCACGCGCGACCGCTGGGAGTGGGTGTCCGGCGCTTTGGACGCGATTCGGTGCGCGACCGACCGCGGCTGGCACGTCTTCGTCGTCACCAACCAGTCCGGGGTCGCGCGCGGGCATTACGGCGAGGCGGACGTGCTGGCGCTGCACGCCTGGGTCGCCGAGCAGGCGCGGGCAGCGGGCGGCACGGTGGACGATGTCCGATACTGCCCCTACCACCCCGAAGCGCCGCTGCCCGCCTATCGCTCCGTCTCAGACTGGCGCAAGCCGGCGCCGGGCATGATCCTGGATCTGCTGCGCGCCTGGGAGGTTGACCCGGCATGCGCGGTCCTTGTCGGCGACCAACCGAGCGATCTCGCCGCGGCCGAGGCGGCCGGCGTTGCGGCGCATCTGTTCGAGGGCGGGAACTTGAGCCGGTTCGTAGGGCCGTTGCTGGCTTGATGCACCCCGAGACGTTTTAGCTCCTGTCGCGATGTAACATCATCATAACTTGGGCCCAGCCCATTCCGGCGCACCTGGTCTGACGGTTAGTATCATTTCATACGGCCCGAAGCGGCCCGCGGAGTAGTGCATGAAGGTGGAAGGCAAGGTCGTCGTCGTGACGGGCGGCGCCGACGGTATCGGAAGGGCGCTCGCCAGACGGTTCCACCGGGAGAATGCGAGGACCGTCGCCGTCGTTGACCTCAACGCAGCCGGCGCGGCCGCCGTCGCAGCGGAGATCGGCGGCGCCCCCTACGAGTGCGACGTGTCCGAGGATGCCGCTCTCCGCCGCGTCGTCGAGGATGTCGAGGAGCGGTTCGGCCCGATCGCGCTGTTCTGCTCCAATGCGGGGATAGCGGCAGGGTTCGATCTGGCCTCAGACAACGCCGCCTTCGCCGCCGACGCGGTGTGGAACCGAAGCTGGGCCGTGAACGTCATGGCGCACGTTCATGCCGCCCGCATCCTGGTCCCCCGAATGCGGGCGCGGGGCGGAGGGTATCTCCTGAACACGGCGTCGGCGGCTGGGCTGCTCTCGCAGATCGGCAGCGCCGTCTATGCGACGACGAAGCACGCCGCGATCGGCTTCGCGGAGAACCTCGCGATCTCGCACCGCGCCGACGGCATTAAGGTCTCGGTCTTGTGCCCGCAGGGCGTGGACACTCCGATGCTGCGCTCCTTGCCCGCCGGGCCGCAGTCGAGCGACGGCGTGCTGAGTCCCGACGAGGTGGCGGACGCCGCGATCCGTGGCCTCGCGGACGAGCGCTTCCTGATCCTGCCGCATCTGGAGGTGGCGACCTACATGCGGAACAAGGTAACGGACTACGATCGCTGGATCGGCGGGATGGCGAAGCTGCAACGCACATTCCGCGAGCCGGCGGCGCAGGCGCCCGGCGCGCGCGCCACCAACCAACCCACGGAGAAGGCTGATCCTCATGGCTGACCCTTGCGTCGAGCGCGTGCTGCTGACCAATGATGACGGCATCGATGCGCCCGGAATGGCCGCGCTGGAGGACGTGGCAGCCGAGATCGCCCGCGAGGTTTGGGTGGTCGCACCCGCCTACGACCAGAGCGGCAGCTCGCACTCCATCAGCCTGCACGCGCCGCTGCGCGTCAGCCGCCAGGGCGAGCGCCGCTTCGCGGTGTCCGGGACGCCGGGCGACTGCGTAGTGCTGGGGGTGCAGCATCTCATGGCGGCGGCGCGCCCTGACTTGGTCCTGTCCGGGATCAACCGCGGCGGCAACCTGGGGGTGGAGACGGTGTTCTCCGGCACGGTGGGTGCTGCGATGACCGCGCTACTCCTTGGCTTGCCCGCGATCGCGCTCAGCCAACTCTTCAGCCGCCAACAGCCGGTCCACTGGGAGACGGCGCGTGCGTTCGCGCCGGGCGTTATCAGGCAGCTCATGGCATCGGGGTGGGAGGGGCAGCAGGCATGCCTGAACGTCAACTTCCCGCACGCGCCGCCCGAAGCCGTGGGGCCGCTCACCCCGACCCGGCAGGGCGTCGGGCTGGTCGAGGCGATAGAAGCGGTGGAGCGCACCGATCCGCGCGACGTCGCTTATTACTGGCTGCAATTCCGGCGCGGTCCCCGCCCAGACGCCGCCGAGAGCGAGGCGGTCGCGGTCGCGGCTGGCCGGGTCTCGGTGACGCCGCTGCGCTTCGAGCGGACCGACGAGACGACATACGCCGCCCTGTCGCGGGCGTTGGCCGTCCCTGCCGCGTAACGGAGATGACGACGCGACTGGCCGGCGAGGTATCGCAGGGCCTGATCGCCGCCATGGTATGCTGGGCAGATGAGTTGGGCGTGCAGACGTCGGGTGCGCATGTCGCCATCGGGCCGGACGCGGTCATCCGACAGGGCCGCGCAAGCGCGCTACCCTGCCAGCTCCGCCTCGCGAACGCGCCGCTCGCCGCCCGGCACAACCCGGCGCCCGGCCACATACGTCGCTGCCACGGCGCGATCGTCGCCTAGGGTGAGCAAGGCGAACAGCTCCTCCGCGAGATCTTCGACTTCCGCCATCCGATGCGCCATCGCTGGCGTGGCGCAGGAATCGAGCACAACGAGGTCCGCCTCGTAGCCCGGCGCCAGCGAGCCGATCCGCTCTCCGAGCCCCAAAGCCTCGGCATTGCCACGGGTGATCGTGTGGAACGCCTCCAGCGCCGGCCAGCTCTGGCCTTGCAGCTGTAGCACCTTGTAGGCCTCCGCCGCGGTGCGCAGCATCGAGTAGCTGGTGCCCCCACCCACGTCCGTCGCGAGCGCGATCCGCACACCGCGCTCCCGCAGCCGTGCCATGTCGAACAGGCCGGAGCCGAGGAATAGGTTCGAGGTCGGGCAGAACACCGCGACCGAGCCGCTCGCGGCCAGCAGCTCGACCTCCGCGTCGTCCAGGTGGATGCAGTGGCCGAACAGGGAGCGCGGGCCGAGCAGGCCGAAGCGCTCATACACGCCCGTATAGCTCGGCGCCCAGGGGAACAGCCCCTTCGTGGCCGCAATCTCGGCGTGGTTCTCGGCGAGATGGGTCTGCACGTAGGCGGTGGGATGGGCGTGCGCCAAGGCTCCGGCCGCTTCGAGCTGCGCGTCAGTGGAGGTGAGCGCGAAGCGCGGCGTCACGGCATAGAGCTGCCGCCCGCGCCCGTGCCAGCGGCGCAACAGCGCCTCGCTCTCCGCGTAGCCCCGCTCCGCCGTGTCCAGCAGGCCCTGCGGCGCGTTGCGGTCCATCATCACTTTGCCCGCGATCATGCGTGTGCCGCGCCGCTCGCTCTCGGCGAAGAACGCCTCCACGGAGGCCGGGTGTACGGTGCAATACACGGCCGCCGTCGTGGTGCCGCAGCGCAGCAGCTCGTCGAGGAAGAACCGTGCGGTCGCCGCGGCAACGTCCGGGTCGCGCAGCCGCTCCTCCGCAGGGAAGGTGTAGCGTTGCAGCCAGTCGAGGAGCTGGGCGCCGTAGGAGCCGATCACCCGCGTCTGCGGGTAGTGGATGTGCGCGTCCACGAAGCCCGGCATCACCAGCCCTTCCGGATGGTGATCCACCTGCGTGCCGGCCGGCAGGGTGCGGAGCAGCGCGGCGGCCTCGCCGACCGCCTCGATCAGCCCGCCCCGCATCACGACGAGGCCGTCCCCTACGTAGCGATGGGACGCGTCCGCGCCCGCGAGTGCCGGGTCCGCCGTGAACGTCAGGACGCGCCCGCGAACCGCCGTGGTCGCCTCGTCCGCCATCTCTGCCCTCCTCGCCCCGTCCCTGGGGGCGTCCGACCCTACCCTATTTCACGGTTCGCCTTGCAGTGCGCAGCAAACTGGAGAACTTTCAGGACAAAGCGAAGAATGGCAGGAGACCTGCGGCGCGGTGTCGTTCCTAGAGAACATCCAGACTTTCGTGCGGGTGGTTGACCTGGGCGGCATGTCCGCGGCGGCCCGGCAATTGCGCCTCTCCCCGGCCGTGGTCAGCCACCGCTTGCAGCAGCTGGAGGGCCACCTCGGCGTGCGGCTGCTGAACCGCACCACGCGCACCTTGCACCTGACCGATCCGGGGACGGCGTTCTACGAGGCGTGCCAGGGCGTTCTGCGGGCCGTCGAGGAAGCGGAAGGCGTGGCCTTCGAGGCCGGAGGCATCCCGACCGGGAATCTCCGGATGAGCGCCCCGCTCGGCCTGGGGCGCCGCGCCGTGGCGCCGCTCCTGCCCCGGTTCTGCGCGCTCTACCCCAGGCTCTCCGTGCGCCTGCGCCTCTCTGAGCACCTGCTGGACCTGGTGCGCGAGGCGGTGGACCTCTCAGTGCGCCTGGCGGTACCGGAGGATTCCAGCCTGATCGCGCGCAAGATCGCCGAGTGCCCGCGCATCCTGTGCGCCTCGCCGCGCTACCTGGAGGAGCACGGCACGCCGCGCCTGCCAGACGATTTGTTCCAGCACGAGTGCCTGCTGCTGCGCTTCCCCGGCTCGCAGCAATACCGCTGGACGCTGCAGACCGCCTCCGGACCCGTCACCCTCCACCTGCGCGGTCGCCTGGACGCCGACGACGGCGATGTGCTCACGGCCTGGGCCTTGGAGGGGCTGGGGATCACGCTGAAGCCGGTGTTCGAGGTGGCGGCGCACCTGAAATCGGGCGCGCTGCGGCCAGTGCTGCTCGACACGCCGCCGCCGCCCACGACGCTGGCCGTGGTCTATCCGCACCGGCAACTGCTCCCGTCGAAGGTGAGGCTGCTCGCCGAGTTCCTGGTTGCCGAGCTTGGTCCGCTCGTCCAGCGGGACACGGCCGGCCTGGACGTGCGCGCGCTCGCCTGATTGTTCAGAGATGTTGTAAACTGCTTCCAAGACCTTCTTCGTGACCGGAACGATGGAAACGTGCTCCGCTCTTCCTGCGGATCAGGGAGGATCGGCACACATGGTAAGCCAGCATCAGCCGTCGCAGGAGCCGCGCGACTGCATCCGGTTCCTGCTCGGCGACGATCCCGTCGAGCTGCGCGGCTTCGACCCGACGCTCACCGTGCTGGACTGGCTGCGCGGCGAGGCGCGGCGGACCGGCACCAAGGAGGGCTGCAACGAGGGCGATTGCGGCGCCTGCACGGTCGTCGTAGTGCGGCCCCCAAGTCACAATGGGGCGGGGCGGCTCGCCTACCGGGCTGTCAACGCCTGCATCCAGTTCGTGGGCACGCTCGACGGGTGCCAGCTCCTCACCGTCGAGGATTTGAAGCGGCCGGGCGGCGCGCTGCACGCGGTGCAGCAGGCGATGGTGGACTGCCACGGCTCGCAGTGCGGGTTTTGCACGCCAGGCGTCGTCATGTCGCTGCTCGCGATGCTGAAGACCTACGAGGCCTCCCCGACCGAGGCGGAGATGGACGACGTCCTCGCCGGCAATCTCTGCCGCTGCACCGGCTACGCGCCGATCGTCCGCGCCGCGCGCCGGATGTATGACCTCTACGGTGGCGACCGCTTCGCCGCGGACGAGGCGGCGACGCTCGCGCGCTTGCAGGCGCTCGACGACGGGCGCGCGGTCCACGTGCGCTGCGGCCAGCGCAGCTTCTACAGCCCCGCCACGGCGGACGAGCTCGCCGCCGTGATGCAGCAGCACCCGGAGGCTACGATCGTCGCCGGCTCCACCGATGTCGGCCTCTGGGTCACGAAGGCGATGGAGCGGCTCAACCCGGTGGTCTGGATCGGGCGCGTGCGCGAGCTAGGCCGCATCGAGGAGACCGAGGCCGCGCTGGAGATCGGCGCCGGCATCACCTACACGCAAGCCTTGGGACCGCTCGCCGCGCTCTATCCCGATCTCGGCGAGCTGTTCCGCCGGCTCGGCTCGGTGCAGGTCCGCAACCTGGGCACCGTTGGCGGCAACATCGCCAACGGCTCGCCCATCGGCGACTCGCCACCCGCCCTGATCGCGGCCGGCGCCACCTTGCACCTGCGGCGGGGCGACGTGCGGCGCTCGATGCCGCTAGAGCAGTTCTTCCGCGCCTATCGTCTGCAGGATCGCCAGCCCGACGAGTTCGTGGAGCGGGTCAGCGTGCCCAAGCCCACGCCCGGCACGCGCTTCCGCGCCTACAAGGTGAGCAAGCGCTTCGACCAGGACATCTCCGCCGTGATGGGGGCCTTCCTGCTCCGCGTCGAGGACGGCGTGGTCGTGGAGGCGCGCGTCGCCTACGGCGGCATGGCGGCGACCCCGAAGCGCGCGGCGCGCGTCGAGGCCGCCTTGCTCGGCCGCGCTTGGGACGAGGCTGCACTGCGTGACGCTCAGGCGGCGCTGGACGAGGATTTCCAGCCCATCGGCGACATGCGCGCGAGCGCGGGATACCGTATAGCCGTGGCGCGCAATTTGCTTCGCCGACTCCATATCGAGACGACGGCGCCCGGCGCCGAGACCCGCCTCGTCGGCGACAGGAGTCTCGCCCATGCCTGACCAGATGCTCCCCGACCTTGTGGCGAACGTGGCATCGGACGAGGGCGCGCTGCGCCGCCCCTTGCAGCACGACAGCGCCCACAAGCACGTCTCCGGCGAGGCGCTCTACATCGACGACCTCCCCGAGCCTGCCGGGCTGCTGCACGTTTATCTCGGCCTGAGCGAGCGGGGGCACGCGCGCATCCTGTCCATGGACCTCGGCCCGGTGCGCGAGGCGCCCGGCGTCGCCCTGGTTCTCACGGGCGGCGATGTGCCCGCCCACAACGAGATCAGTCCGGTGGGCAAGGGCGACGAGCCATTACTGGCGACCGAGTTGGTGGAATATGTGGGCCAGCCGATCTTCGCCGTCGCGGCCCACACGCGGCAGGCAGCGCGCGAGGCGGCGCGGCTGGCGGTCGTCGAGTATGAGGACCTTCTCGCGGTGCTGGACGTGGACGCCGCCTTGCCGGGCGGCGTGCTGGTGACCGAGCCGATGACGCTGCGCCGCGGCGACGCCGCCCGTGCCATCGCGGATGCGCCGCACCGTCTCTCCGGCCGGATGCGGGTCGGCGGCCAGGACCATTTCTACCTGGAGGGCCAGATCGCGCTCGCCGAGCCGGGCGAGGACGGCGACGTGCGGGTCCATTCCTCGACGCAGCACCCGAGCGAGACGCAGCATCTCGTCTCCCACGTGCTTGGCGTGCCGGACACGAGCGTGACCGTCGAGGTCCGCCGCATGGGCGGGGCGTTCGGCGGCAAGGAGACGCAGGCCAACCTTTTCGCCTGCATCGCCGCGATCGTCGCCACGAAGACCGGCCGCGCCGCCAAGCTGCGCCCCGACCGCGACGACGACATGGCCATCACCGGCAAGCGGCACGACATGGTGCTCGACTACGAGGTCGGCTACGACGAGGAGGGGCGCATCCACGGCGTCGAGATGCGCTGCGCCGCGCGCTGCGGCTATTCCGCAGACCTCTCCGGCCCGGTCACGGATCGCACCCTGTTCCACGCAGACAACTGTTACTTCTACCCCCATGTCCGGCTGTCGTCGCTCCCGCTCAAGACGAACACGGTGTCGAACACCGCCTTCCGCGGCTTCGGCGGGCCGCAGGGCATGGTGGGGGCGGAGCGGATCATCGAGGAGATCGCCTTCGCCACCGGCCTCGATCCGCTGGAGGTGCGTAAGCGCAACTTCTACGGGACCGAGGACCGCAACGTCACGCCGTATCACCAGGTCGTCGAGGACAACATCATCGCCGGCATCGTCGCGACGCTGGAGCGGGACTGCGACTACGCCGGGCGGCGCGCGGCGATTCGGGCGGCGAACCGGGGCAGCCCCGTCATCCGGCGCGGGATCGCGCTGACGCCGGTGAAGTTCGGCATCTCCTTCACGGCGACGCACTACAATCAGGCCGGCGCGCTCGTTCACATCTACAACGACGGCAGCGTTCACCTGAACCACGGCGGCACGGAGATGGGACAGGGGCTGTTCGCCAAGGTGGCGCGCGTGGTGGCTGAGGAGTTGCAGCTCGATCTCGACGCGATCAAGGTCACGGCGACAACCACGGGCAAGGTGCCGAACACCTCCGCCACCGCTGCGTCCTCGGGCGCCGACCTGAACGGCAAGGCGGCGCAGGCCGCCGTGCGCACGATTAGGGCGCGCCTCGTGGACTTCGCGGCCGAGCACTGGTCGGTGCCGAAGGAGCAGGTCGAGTTCCTGCCCAACCGCGTGCGCGTCGGCAACCAGGAGGTCTCGTTCCGGACGCTGATCAAGGAAGCTTACATGGGCCGCGTGTCGCTCTCCGCGACGGGGTTCTACAAGACGCCGAAGATCCACTGGGACCGTGCCAAGGGCGAGGGTCGGCCGTTCTTCTACTTCGCCTACGGCGCCGCCTGCACCGAGGTCGCGGTGGACACGCTGACCGGCGAGCACCGCATCGAGCGCGTGGACATCCTGCACGACGCCGGGCGCTCACTGAACCCTGCCGTGGACATGGGGCAGATCGAGGGCGGCTTCGTCCAGGGCGCCGGCTGGCTGACCACGGAGGAGCTGGTCTGGGACAAGGAAGGCCGGCTGTGGACGCACGCGCCGAGCACCTACAAGATTCCCGCCTGCGGCGACCGCCCGCGCGTGTTCAACATCCGGATGCTGGAGGGCGCCGATAACCGCGAGGACACGATCTTCCGCTCCAAGGCGGTCGGCGAGCCGCCCTTCATGCTCGGCATCTCCGTGCTGCACGCGATCTCGGACGCGGTGGCGAGCGTGGCCGACTATCGGACCTGCCCCCGCCTCGACGCCCCAGCGACGCCGGAGCAGGTGCTGGGCGCGGTTGAGCGGCTACGGGCGGGTGTATCGTGAGCGCGGACCTCGCCTCGGCCCTCCGCCACTGGCTCGGGGACGGCGAGCCTGTGGCGCGGGTGCTGATCACCCGCGCACGCGGCTCCACGCCGCGCGAAGCCGGTGCGGCGATGCTGGTCACGGCGCGGGAGAGAAGCGGCACCATCGGCGGCGGCACGCTGGAATGGGACGCCGCCGCGCGCGCCCGCGCGCTGCTCGCCGGGGACGGAGACTCCCTCGACCTGGAGATGCCGCTCGGCCCGGCGCTTGGCCAGTGCTGCGGCGGCCACGTCTCGCTGCGCATTGAGCGCGCGGACGGGCGCGTGCTGCGCGAGATGGAAGCGGCGGAGCAGGCGGAGCGGGCGGCGCTGCCGCTGGTCCTGATGTTCGGCGCCGGGCATGTCGGGCACGCGCTCGCCCGCGCGCTGGCGCCGCTGCCGCTGCGGCTGCGCTGGATCGACGGCCGGGCGGAGGAGTTCGGCGCCGCCATCCCGGACGGGGCGGAGGCGGTCGTGACCGACGCGTGGGAAGGCGAGATCGCCCGCGCCCCCGCCGGCGCCGCCTGCCTCGTCCTCACCCACAGCCACGCGCTGGACGCCCGGATCACGGCGGCCGCGCTGGAGCGTGGCGACCTTGCCTACGTCGGCCTGATCGGCTCGCGCAGCAAGCGCCGCCGCTTCGAGCGCGGTTTCCGCGACATCGGCATTGCCGAGGACCGGATCGCCGCACTCGTCTGCCCCATCGGCGACCGCGGCATCCGCGACAAGCGCCCGGCGGTCATCGCCGCGCTCGCGGCGGCGGAGCTGATCGAGGCGTTCGCCGAAATACGCGGCCCAGCCGCGTGAGCTGCACGAGGACGCGACCGAAGGGAGGGCCGCATGAGCAACCGGATCGAGCTGCGCGGGATCACCAAGCGCTTCCCGGGCGTGGTCGCCAACGCCGACGTGGACCTTGCCGTGGCGCCGGGCGAGATTCACGCCCTCCTCGGCGAGAACGGCGCCGGTAAGTCCACGCTGGTCAAGATCATCTACGGGATCCTGCACGCCGACGAGGGCGAGATCCTGTGGGACGGCAAGCCCGTCCGCATCCACGACCCGCACGCCGCCCGCGCGCTCGGCATCGGCATGGTGTTCCAGCACTTCTCCCTGTTCGAGGCGATGACGGTGCTGGAGAACGTGGCCCTCGGCCTGGACCGGCCCGAGAAGCCTGCCCGGCTCGCCGAGCGCATCCGCACCGTCAGCGCCGCCTACGGCCTGCCGCTCGACCCGGCGCGCGAGGTTCATACGCTTTCCGTGGGAGAGCGGCAGCGGATCGAGATCGTGCGCTGCCTGCTGCAATCGCCGAAGCTGCTCATCATGGACGAGCCGACCTCGGTGCTGACGCCGCAGGAGGCCGACAGGCTGTTCGAGACGCTGCGCAAGCTCGCCCAGGACGGCTGCTCGATCCTCTACATCAGCCACAAGCTGCGCGAGATCAAGGCGTTGTGCCACAACGCCACGGTCCTGCGCGGCGGCCGCGTCGTCGGCGCCTGCGATCCCACAGTCGAGACGGCGAGCAGCATGGCGCAGATGATGATCGGGGCGCAGATTCGCCCGCTCGCCCGGCGCACTGAGGCGCCGCTGGGGCAGACCCGTCTCGTCGTGGACAAGCTCGATGTGCCCGCCGACACGGCGCACGGCACGGATTTGCGCAGCATCACGTTCGCCGTGGACGCGGGCGAGATCTTCGGCATCGCCGGCGTCGCTGGCAACGGCCAGAATGAGCTACTGCTCGCTCTGAGCGGCGAGCGCACCGCCGCCCGGAGCGGCGCCGTGACGATAGACGGCAAGGCCGCCGGGACGCTGAACGCCGCCCGGCGCCGGGCGCTCGGCCTCTGCTCCGTGCCGGAGGAGCGCAACGGCCACGCCGCGGTGCCGCAGTTCAGCCTGACGGACAACGCCGTGCTGAGCGCGCACGACCGGATGCGCCTCTGCACCGGCGGCATCGTGCGCGCCGCCCGCGCCGCCAGGTTCGCCCAGCGCATCATCGCCGACTTCGACGTGCGGACGCCGGGCGCGCAGGCCGCGGCCTCAAGCCTGTCCGGCGGCAACCTGCAGAAATTCATTGTCGGGCGTGAGATCCTCCAGAAACCCGGCGTCCTCGTCGTCTCGCAGCCCACCTGGGGCGTGGACGCGGGTGCCGCGGCAGCGATCCACGCAGCGCTGCTGTCGCTCGCGGCCGAAGGGTCGGCCATCGTGGTGATCTCGCAGGATCTGGATGAGCTGCTGGCGATCAGCGGGCGGCTCGCGGTGCTCAACGTCGGCGTGCTCTCCGAACCGCTCGTCACGGCACAGGTCTCGGTCGAGGCGCTGGGCCTGCTGATGGGCGGCGTGCACGGAACGGAGACCCAGCCGGCGGAACGCCCGGCGCAGGAGGTGGCCTATGCGATTCAAGGTTGAGCCGCGGCGGCAGGTCTCGACGAGCCTGCTGTGGCTGACGCCCGTGCTGTCGGTGCTGTGCACCGTGGCGGTGGCGGCGATCCTATTCGTGGCACTTGGCTATAACCCGGTGCGGGCGCTCGGCGACCTGTTCGTGGCGCCGCTGCTCTCGGTCCAGGGGTTGACTGAGCTGGCGCTGAAGGCGTCGCCGCTGGTGATGATCGGGGTCGGCCTCGCCGCCGGGTTCCGCGCCAACGTGTGGAACATCGGCGCCGAGGGCCAGCTCATCATGGGAGCCATCGCCGGCGGCGGCATCGCGCTCGCGTTCTACGGGCAGGACGGCGCCTGGATCCTGCCGCTGATGTGCGTGGCCGGCATCTTGGGCGGCATGGCCTGGGGCGCGATCCCGGCCTTCCTCAAGACACGCTTCGGCGTCAGCGAGATCCTGGTCAGCCTGATGCTGACCTACGTCGCCGGGCTGTTCCTCAGCATGCTGGTGCTCGGCCCGTGGAAGGATCCGGAAGGGATGAACTTCCCGCAGTCGCGCATGTTCTCGGACTCGGCGCTGCTGCCGGTGCTGATCGAGGGCACGCGGCTGAACGCGGGCGCGCTGGTCTCGCTCGGCGTGGCTGTTGTCGGGTGGCTGGTGATGTCGCGCTCGATCCTCGGCTTCGAGATACGCACCGTTGGCACGGCGCCGGCGGCGGCGCGCTTCGCCGGGTTCAGCCGCAACCGCGTCGTGTGGCTGACGATGATGGCGGGCAGCGGGCTTGCCGGGCTGGCCGGCGTATTCGAGGTGGCCGGCCCCATCGGTCAGCTCATCCCGAAGCTCACGCCGGGCTATGGCTTCACGGCGATCATCGTCGCCTTCCTCGGCCGTCTCCATCCGCTCGGCATCCTGGCGGCGGGCCTGGTCATGGCTCTGACTTATATCGGCGGCGACAATGCTCAGGTGGACATGGGGCTGCCGAACGCCATGGTCGGGCTGGTTCAGGCGATGCTGCTGTTCTTCCTGCTCGCCTCGGACTTCCTGGTCCGCTACCGCCTGCGCCGCGTCGCTAGGCCCCAGCTCACGCGTGAAGGGCCAGCCTCTGAGGGGAGTATGCCGGCATGACAATCGGAATCCTCGTCCCGCTGCTCGTCACGATCATCACCGCGGCGACGCCCCTGCTCCTCGCAGCCCTCGGTGAGCTGGTGGTGGAGCGCGCCGGCGTGCTCAATCTCGGTGTCGAGGGCATGATGCTGGTCGGCGCGGTCTGCGCGTTCGCGGTCGAGACCCTGACCGGCAGCTCTGCGCTTGGCATCCTCGGGGGCGCCGCCGCAGGAGCGGCGATGGCGGGCCTATTCGGCGTGCTCACCTTGACCTTGACCAGCAACCAGGTCGCGACCGGCCTCGCGCTCACCATCTTCGGGATCGGCCTCAGCGCGCTCGTCGGCGCGGGCTTTGTCGGCCATCCGGTCCCGCAGCTGCCGAAGCTGGACATTCCTGGCGTCTCGACCCTGCCGGTCGTAGGTCCCCTGCTCTTCCACCATGACGCGCTGGTCTATCTCTCCCTCGCCGCCACGGCAGGCGTTGCATGGTTCCTCAAGCGCAGCCGCGGCGGGCTGGTGCTGCGCGCGGTGGGCGAAGCGGACGGGTCGGCGCACTCCATCGGCTACGACGTCATCGGCATCCGCTACCTCGCCGTGCTGTTCGGGGGTGTGATGAGCGGCCTCGGCGGCGCCTACCTCTCGGTCGCCTACACGCCGATGTGGAGCGAGCAGATGACGGCCGGACGCGGCTGGATCGCGCTCGCGCTCGTCGTGTTCGCGGCGTGGCGGCCGTGGCGCCTGCTCGTCGGCGCCTACCTGTTCGGCGGGATCGCCATCCTGCAGCTCTACCTGCAGGGCAGCGGTCTCGTCGTCGTGCCGACGCAGGTCCTGGCGATGCTTCCTTACCTCGCCACCATCGTCGTGCTCACCCTGATCTCGTCCGGCTCGGCGCGCAGCCGGCTCGGTGCGCCTGCCTGCCTCGGCAAGCCGTTCCGTGCCGCGAGCTGATCCCCAAACCTGCTCCAGGAGACGCCCATGACCCTTCCCATCGCCCGCCGCCATCTCCTGCTGGGAGCCGCCGCTGCCGGAGCGGGGCTCGGTGGCCTCCGTGCCGGCGCGGCGGAGCCGCTGCGGGTAGGCTTCGTCTATCTCGGGCCGGTCGGCGACTTCGGCTGGACCTACCAGCACGACCTGGGCCGCAAGGCGCTGGACACCGCGCTGGGCAGCGCGATCAAGACGACCGCCGTCGAGAACGTGACCGAAGGGCCGGATGCCGAGCGCGTCGTCCGCCAGCTCGCGACCAGCGGCAACGGCCTGATCTTCACCACGTCCTTCGGCTTCATGAACCCGGCGGAGCGGGTCGCGCGCCAGTTCCCGAAGATCAAGTTCGAGCAGGCGACCGGCTACAAGACGCTGCCCAACCTGGCCGAATACAACTCCCGCTTCTATGAGGGGCGCGCCGTGTGCGGCACCATCGCTGGGCACGTGTCGAAGTCGGGTGTGGCCGGCTACGTGGGGTCCGTGCCGATCCCCGAGGTGGTCATGGGCATCGACGCCTTCACGCTCGCGGCGCAGAAGGTAAACCCGAACTTCAAGACCAAGGTTATCTGGGTGAACTCCTGGTTTGATCCAGGCAAGGAGTTGGATGCAGCGAAGTCGCTGATCGACCAGGGTGCCGACGTCCTGTGCCAGCACACGGACAGCCCAGCGGTGATGCAGACCGCGCAGGAGCGCCACGTCCTCGCCTTCGGCCAGTCGTCCGACATGCGCAGTTTCGGGGCGGACGCGCAGCTCACCGCGATCGTGGATAACTGGGGTCCTTACTACATCGAGCGCACCAAGGCGGTGCTGAACGGCACCTGGAAGACCCAGAGCGTTTGGCTGGGCATGAAGGAGGGCCTCGTCGAGATCGCGCCGTATGGACCCGGCGTGACGCCGGCGGCGCGCGAAGCCGCCGACAAGGTGAAGGCCGGCATCATCGCCGGCACGCTCAACCCCTTCGCGGGCCCGATCAAGGATCAGAAAGGCGAGCAGAAAGTCGCCGCTGGGGCCGCAATTCCGGACCCGGAATTGCTGAAGCTGAACTGGTATGTGGAGGGTGTGCAGGCCTGACTATGATGGCGTGACCGCGCTGGCGCAGCATGACGCGTCTTGCCAGACGGGCGCCAGCCATCCATGACGAAAGGGGAAAGCCGAACGGACACACATCTCCAGGATTGAATGACCAAGGTCCTCGCCCCACCGTCCGTTTCCGCGCTCGCGCCCTTGCGGCGCCTCCGGGGGTGGCGTGCGGACCTCGCTGCGCTCCTACTCGGCGTGCTCTCGGCGCTCGCGCTGCCGCCCGTTCATGCCATCCCTGTGCTGCTGATCGCCGTGCCAGGGCTGCTTGCCTTGCTCGACACGTCACCCGGCGCGCTCGTCGCATTGCGCCGCGGCTTCGCGTTTGGCTTCGGGCACCACCTCGTCGGCCTCTACTGGGTCACGGAGGCGATCCTGGTCGAGGCCGCCCGCTACTGGTGGCTGGTGCCCTTCGCCGTGCCGTTCCTCGCCGCGATTCTCGCCCCGTTCATCGCCCTCGCCTGCGCCGCCGCGCGCCTCGCGCCTCGCGGATGGCAGCGCCTCTGCGTGCTCGCGGGCACGTGGACGCTCGCCGACATCGCCCGGCAATACATCGGCACCGGCTTTCCCTGGAATCCCTGGGGCAGCGTCTGGGCCGTGCCGGGCGGGTTCGGGGACGTGATGCTGCAGCCGCTCGCCTGGATTGGGACGCCGGGCCTAACCTTGCTCACCGTGCTGCTCGCTGGCCTGCCCGCGCTCGGCTGGCGCGCGGTCGCGGGCGGCGGCGTGGCCGTCGCGCTATGGGCGGCATCCGGGGCAGTGCGTCTCGCCGAACCTGCGCCGCCCGCGCCGGACTTCGCCGTCGTTCTCGTCCAGGGTGACGTCGCCGAGGGCGCCAAGCGGGATCAGGCCGGGGCGCTCGCGGTCTTCGAGCGCTACCTGCGCCTCACGACCGAGGGCGTCGCCAAGGTCGGGACGCGGCCCAGCATTGTCATCTGGCCCGAAACCGCCAGCCCCTTCCTCCTTGGCGCCGACCCAGCCGCGCGCGCCGCGATCGCCGAGGCCATGCGCCCGGCACGCTACGCCCTCGTCGGCAGCATCCGCTTTCCCGGACCGACCGGCCTGCCGTCCGCGGACCAACCCAGCAGCACCGCCGATTTGCCGCGCAACAGCCTGCTCGCGCTCGACGCCACGGGCAAGATCGCCGCGACCTATGACAAGTGGCATCTCGTCCCGTTCGGCGAGTATGCGCCGTCCTGGGTCCCGCTCTCGGTGCACATCGTGCCGGGTCAGCTCGGGTTCGGGTCCGGGCCCGCGACCCTGCGCCTGCCGGGCATTCCCCTTGTGGGGCCGATGATTTGCTACGAGGCGGTCTTCCCCGCGCAGGTCGCCAACGAGGCGGCTCGTCCGGACTGGCTCGTCAACATCACCAATGACGCCTGGTTCGGCAATTCCACGGGGCCGCGCCAGCACCTCGCCGCCGCCCGGATGCGCGCGGTCGAGGAGGGCCTGCCGCTCATGCGCGCGGCGAACACCGGCATCTCCGCGGGATTCGACGCGCGCGGCCAAGAGTTAGGACGGCTGCCGCTCGATATGGCAGGCACGCTCGTGCTCGACCTTCCCGGCCCGCGCCCGCCGACCAGCTTCTCGCGCTGGGGCCTCGTGATCCCAGGCCTGCTCGCCCTGGCCCTGATCGCCGCAGGCTTCGGCCTCGCCCGGAGGCGGGTGATGACGTGAGGACCCTTTGCCCGCAGTCGCACAGGGTTGACTCAGGCTTGACACAGCGCTCATTGTTTCGTGCTAACGTCTCACTCTCGATATCGCGCGTTGACAATCCTCGGTTGCGTCGTTAACGACTCGTCAGTGAGTTCGCGATCTCAGGGTCCTCCGATGAGTGAGTTTCCCACGGCTTCAGAGGACTACGTTCCCGCTGGTTCCCCGGAGCGCGAGGGGCGGAGCAGCCCTGTTGACGTCCATGTCGGGGGTCGCATCCGGTTGCGCCGAACGCTGCTCGGCATGAGCCAGGAGCGGCTGGGAGAGGCGCTGGGCCTCACCTTCCAGCAGGTGCAAAAATATGAGCGCGGCGCGAATTGCGTCAGCGCATCGCGACTCTTCGATCTCTCGCGCGTGCTCGACGTGCCGATCTCGTTCTTCTACGACGACATGCCCGAGGAGATCGGCGGCCCTGGGCTGGGCAGCCGTGCGCCCGGCGGCTTCGCAGACGCCCAAGATACCTTCGGCCAGGACGAGGCCCTGCACCGGCGCGAGACGCTGGAACTTGTCCGCGCCTACTATCGTATCGGCGATCCAGCCCTGCGGCGCCGCATCTTCGACCTCATCAAGACGATGGGGTCGTCTGAGGCCTAGCACACTCAATCGTCGCGCAACTGCGGGTTGTCGAACACCGGACTGCGCCAGCGGTCGAGCGCCTCTCGCAACGCGACCGCCAGGTTCCGCTTCTCCGCCTCGCCTAGGGCCTGCGCGACCTCCAACCCCACGCCGCGTGCCAGCAGGAACAGGCCCGGTGCCCGGCCTTGCCGCTCCAGCATCACCACCCGCAGCCAAGCGGCCGGCAGCACACGCTCCTGTCGCTGTCCGCGCGCGTCTATCCGCGTGACCCGAAGCCCCGAATCGCTCAGCAGCAGCACCTCGCAGGCCCTCGCCTGCCGGGCGTTCCAGCGGAGCAGCACGAGCGCGAGCACGATCTCAATGCCGTTGATGGCCACGGCCGGCCAAGCGCCGAGCCACCATAGTCCCGCCGTCACCACGCCGCTCAGGAGCACGATCGCCCCCGCAAGCGAGAGGAGCCCGCGCCGCCCCAGGCTGCGGTGCGGCGTGATGACCGCCTCGAAGTGGACCGCCTCCATGCTCATTACATAGCTGCCAAGAACCGCTTGTCACCCCGCGGCGGGCACGACATCGTCTGTCCATGCAAGCTCCGCCGCTCATGACTCCTCCCCAGGTCACAGCCTTCCTGGAAGCGCTGTCCCGCCTCTACCCCGATGCCGCGAGCGAGCTCGACTTCATCGACCCCTACACGCTCCTGGTCGCGGTCGTGCTCTCCGCCCAGACCACGGACGCTGCCGTGAACCGCGCCGGCCAGACCTTGTTCGCCGAGGCTCCGAACCCGGCCGCCATGGTCTCGCTCGGCGAGGAGGGTATCGCCCGGCACATCCGCTCCATCGGGCTCTGGCGCGCCAAGGCCCGCAACGTCCTCGCCCTCTCACAACTGCTCATCGAGCGCCACGGCGGCCAGGTGCCAGGCGAGCGCGAGGCGCTGGAGGCCCTGCCCGGCGTCGGCCGCAAGACCGCAAGCGTGGTGCTCAACGTCGCCTTCGGCCAGGATGCCATGGCCGTGGACACCCACGTCTTCCGTCTCGGCAATCGCACAGGTCTAGCCCCTGGCAAGACGCCGCGCGCGGTGGAGGACACTCTGGTCGAGCGCGTGCCCCGCCCCTGGCTGCGCATCTCGCACCACTGGCTGATCCTGCACGGCAGGCGCGTCTGCAAGGCGAGGCTGCCCGAGTGCTGGCGCTGCGCCGCGGCCGAGTCCTGCCGTTTCCGGGACAAGACTCCGCCCCCGAGCGCGCGCATGCCCGCCCGGAATGCTATGCCTAAGGAGAACTAACGCTATCCTCGACAGGCTCCTCGTCGAGCGGGAACATGAGCGCGGGGCGGACGGCGGCGCAGGCCATTTGGGGGCTGCCAACGGCTGAAGACCACAGCTTTCCGCGCTCGCTCTCCCGTTACTTGGCCTTGTTCTCTCAGTGTGCGCCGAATATCTTGCATCCCAAGAGTGCTCTGTGATCTCATGACAGTAGTTCAGCCGTGGAAATGACGGCATGTGGAGAAACGAGAACGGCAGTCGCTACAACAGTAGCAAGCTGCGTCATGCCAACGACCTGACCGACGCGGAATGGGCCCTCGTCGGGCCGCTGATCCTGCCCGCCAACCGCGGCGGCAACAAGCATACGGTGCACCTCCAAATGGACACTCGTGCGGCAGAGGAGGTTTCGTCCGCATAATGGGGGAAGCCGAACCGAGGACCGGGCCTGGAGGACACTACGCGTTCGCCGAGCGCGTGCGACGTTTTCTATATTACGAGGGCTGGAACATCGGAGTCGTCGATCAGCCCGCTGCCGATATCGTGGAGCGCGGCATCGTGTCACCCGTGCGCTGGCTGCCTGCGCTGCCGGCCGCTACTGCATTGGCTGACCCGGCCTGTCGCCAGCGAGCGGATGGCGGCTGGACCTTGTATGCCGAGCACCTCGACTACAGGCATCCGGTCGGAGCAATCTGGTCGGCTGAACTCAAATGCGGGGTCGATCCGGTCGAGGCGCGGTTTCGGCCATTGCTGACGTGCGATTTCCACATGTCCTATCCGTTCCCGATCGAAGACGACCAGAGCCGCAGCCTGTTGACGGCCGAAACGTGGGAGGCCGGCGGCGCCCTGCTTTGGCAAGAGGGCGAGACCATAAGCCGCGTGGGCACCTTGATGGGCAACCGGGCGGTGGTTGATCCAACGGTGTGGCGAGGGCCTGACCGCTGGTGGCTGTTCTGCACCTTCCGCGACGACGATCCCGACCGGCATCTCCACATCTTCCACGCGCCGCAGCTCTGCGAGCCCTGGACCCCACACCCGCGCAACCCGGTCAAGCGGGACATCGGCAGCAGTCGCCCCGCCGGACCGATCTTCCGCGCTGGCAATCTCTTGGTGCGCCCGGCGCAGGATTGCTCCCGCACCTATGGCGGTGGAGTGGTCCTGCAGGCGATCACGCGCCTGGACGAGCACGAGTTCGAGGAAAGGGAACTGCGCCGACTGCCTGCATTGCCGGGGGACTACCCGCACGGCCTGCACACCTTCTGCCCAGCAGGCGATGTCACCTTAATAGACGGAAAGCGCTGGAAGCTGGACCTGCCGGCGCTGCTGCGAAAGCAACTGCGGCGATTCCCTGAACGACGACGCACCCGCGAGAATTCCTGGGCGCCATGGCTAGCCGCCCAGGCGAGGTGGCATAGGCCGGGAGATGCAGGAAGCCGCACTCTTTATGCGCGGCTCAGGATGCGCGGCTTAGGCGGGCGCAGTTCCGCCCTGAATCCAGGCTAGCCTGGGCATGGTGCAGGCCGGTTCGCCAGCGTGATCTCGGCGGCGATCCGCAGCCAAACTATCAGCTTATCTGCGCGGCAAAGCTCCTTGCCTCCTGCACAACGATTCGCCGCCGGGCCAGCTCGGTGTGCAGCCCGACATAGAGCATGGGCAGGATCATGCTGTGGATGTCGCCTGGGTTCATGAGCAGCAACTCAACGAGATTGAGGAGCAGGAAGGCGATCGCATAGACGGTGGCGAAGCTAGCCCAAGGCAGCTCGTCCCTGAGCGGCTTCGACAAGGCCAGGCACGCCGTCGAGAGCAGCAGCCAGGCCGCCAGGATGACTCCAGGAATACCGAGCTGCAGCAGCATCTCGATGTAGCCATTGTGCGCTTCGGGAACGTTCCAGCTCGTCAGCGTATTGATCCATTGCAGGCGTGCGCTCCAATCCAGGAAATACGCCCCGTAGCCGTAGCCGAGGACCGGCTGCTTGCCGATCTCGCTGATGAGGAAACTCCAGAGCGGCACGCGGCCCGTGAGCGAGGGATCCTTGCCGAGCGCCACCATCACGTCCGCGAAGAACAGCGTCCCGAGCACGCCACCTACGGCACTTCCGATGATCAGCAGGTACACCACCCAGAGGCGCGTAACGCCCCTGAGCTTGGCGAGACTGACGACGCAGGCGATCAGCGGCAGCAGCACGATCATCACCTGTGCTGACCGGGACCGCGACATCACCGCCACGGCGAAGCAGAAGAGGCCACAGAGTAGATATCGAAAGCGCCGGTGCGGCGTCTGCACCCGGAGCCAGCCGTAGGCTAGGCAGCCGAGAAGCATCATCCCGCCCAGCTGATTCTTGTGCATGTAAACGCCGTTCCACGCCCCAGCGAGATCACCTTCCGTCATCACGCCGGCCTGCGGCACCCCGATAGCGATAGCGGCGGAGATCACGGCCGAGGTCAGAATGCTGGCTGCGAGCAATCGGATCATCCGCTCCAATGGAATGCTCGCGCAGGCATACCAGGCGAACATCACCGTGGTGCTCAGCGCCACGACCCGGCGCAACGTCATGTCCGGTGCCGCGGACCAGGCGGCCGAGACAGTCGCGAGCGATAGGAAGAGGAGGAGAGCCTTACTCTGCAGGATCACGAACCCAACGCGCCTCCAGCGCAGCGCGCAGAGGAGGACGAGCCCGGCCAGGATTGCCGTCCGGCACGCGCCTGTGAGAGGGTCCGCTTCGCCCGATTTGAGTGCCTCCCCGGACAGCTTGAGAGGAATGGATAGGTAGGCGCCCATGAACACGGAGAGCGCGAAGAAGCAGAAGAGCCCCTCGAGAAAGGCGCCGACGTTCGCCGCCCATGCACTCTTTCGTGCCAGCACCCTTGTGATGTCACCAGCCAGGGCTGTATCACTTGCGGTGCGCGACTGTATCATTCGTGTAGCAATGTAGCAGTTTCGAGAGCCTGTCGCAAGCTGAATAGCGATCAGCTCGCCGGACTGACCCGACGCAGATCCTAGGTGACGGCGACGAGGTCACGCCGCAGATCGGGGCGAAGGGACGGCGCGAACACGACCGGTTCCGGCCAAGCCCGATCCTATTCCTCACGCGCCACGTTTCCCTGTGCCCGTCGAGCTCCCGCAATCGCCGCCGCGACGGCAGGCCAAGCTGCGAGCAAATGACGCCGTTAGGAAGGAGTTACTAATTCGTCAACACAAAGGGAATGCCACGCGCGAAAACGATTGACAGTCGTGATTTGATCCTGCATCTTACGATGGCGCTTAGGGTCTCAAGAAGTCAGCAAGAGTCTCAAGCGGAGGGATGGCTCTGGCCTGCGTTGCGCTAAGCCATTTGGGAGCGAACCATGGCCACGGTCGAGAGTCGAGCAACAGTCCCGGTCATCTCCGCACCCTCTCTTCGCGAAGTGCTCGCCGTCGCATTCCGGCGCAAGCTCCCTCTCTTGCTGGCGCTCTTCGATACCGGTCGCGGCTGGCGCTCGCCGCAGCCGCCCTGATGACGCCGAAATATCAGGCCGACAGCAAGGTGCTCGTGCGGTCCGGGCGCGAGTATTTGCCGCAGACCGATGGTCGTTGGCGGCAGCGAGATGGGGCCGACGACGACGATGCTGGACACGATCAATACCGAGATCGAGATCCTGACGAGCGACGATCTGATGCGCGAGGTGCTGAGCAAGGAGACGATCGCGAGGCTCTATCCGAAACTGGCTGCGGCGCCGCCCGCCGGCTCGTCGCTCGCGGACGCTGCCGAGAAAGGCGTTGCGGGCCGACCTCAGCGTTGGGCCGGTGAGGCTGTCGAACGTCATCGCTATCAGCTTGCGCAGCTATGATCCCCAGGTCGCGACCGAGACGCTTCGCCTGCTGCTTGCCGGGTTCCAGCAGCGCCACGTGGACGCGTTCCGCACCAATCATAGCCTGTTGCTCGATGGGCAGCTGCAGGACCAGACGGCGCGCCTGCTCGCCCTTGAGAAGGAGCGGGCCGCCTACATGGCGGCAGGTTGGGCTGCATTCGGTCGCCGAGCAGCGCACGGTCCTCATCCAGCAGCGCGCGAAGCACCTGCAGGAACTGCAGGACACGGAGCTGCAGAAGCAGTCGCTGGCCGAGGAGATCGCGTTCCTCAACAGCGAGCTGGCCGAGCAACCCGCCCGGATCACGACGCAGACCACGACCCGCGACTTCGAGGTGGCCCAGGACAACCAACGGCGCCTGCGCGACCTCGAGCAGCAGGAGCACGAACTGCTCGTGCGATATCCCGCTGGCTCCCGCCTGATGGAGGGCGTCGAGGCGAGGCTCAACGCCATGCGCCAGTTCGCGACCCAGACGAGTCCGAAGAGCAGCACCGTCGAAGTCGGCATCAATCCAATCGTTCTCGGCGCTGCGGGCCCGGCTCATCGCCGCCGAGCACCGAGCTCGCTCCGCTCGCCGACAGGATCGTTGCCCTGCGCGCCGCCTCCGCGGAGGAGGACGCCAAGCTGGCCCATCTCAGCCAGGCTGAAGTTCGTCTCGCCGACCTCGACCGCCAGATCGCCCAGCTCAGCGCGGCGAGCAGCACGCTCCACCAGCGGCTGGAGGACGCGCACTACCTCGACGACCTCGACCGCGCGAAAGTCGCCAGCCTGAAGGTCATCCAGCAACCGGTCGCAATGGGTAAGCCGGTCTTCCCGAGGACGGGCGTGTTCCTGGCGTTCGGCGTCGCCGTCGGCCTTCTCGCGGACGGGCTGGTCCTGCTGCTCGGCCTCACCTTCGGCGTTCGAATCCTGGTCGGCGACACGATCGAGCGCGTGCTGGGCGTCCCGGTCGTCGCGGTGCTGCCCGCGATCCCGCGGCGGCAGATGCGCCGCATCACGGCCTGGCGCAGCATCAGCCTGCCACAACCACCCTCCCCCTCGCTCTCGTGGACCGATGACCCCCGGCTGGTATCTGCGCCGCCTGCAGTCGGATGGATGTCGGCGAGGTCGCCTGGCGGACCCGGAATCTGGCGCTGCAGGCCGCCTGGCGCCGGCGCCAGGCGGCGGGCTGGCCTGACCCGCCAGCCACGCAGCGGAACCTGGAACGGCGGCAGCTATGCCGGCCATCGAAGTCAGTGTCGGAGCAGCCCGCTCCTTGCTGCTGCGGGCCAAGGAAATCCAAGCAGGACGCTGGCAAGTCTTCGGGGAGACCGCCGATGTCTCCGGCGAAGATCCCGATTGGTTTCGTGACCCCGGCACCGGCCGGCGCGCCCCCGCGGCCGGCAGCTATGCTTTCGACCTGCCGTATCGTGACCAGGAGACGGTCGGGAACGTCAAGAATCTCTGGGAAGTGTCGCGCCTCCATCACCTGACGGTGCTCGCAGCGGCGTTCCACGAGACCGGAGAGGCCCGGTATGCCGAGCGCGCTCTCGCCCACCTCGCCTCCTGGTGCCGGGCGAACCCGCCGCTACAAGGCATCCACTGGGTGAGCGGCATCGAGCTTGGGCTTCGCTTGATCGCCTTCGTCTGGGTGCGCCGGCTGCTCGCGGCTTATCCCGGCGTGACCGCGAGCTTCGAGCACGATGAGACGTTCCGCAGGCAGCTGCACGCGCATCAAGCTTGGATCGCTGCCTTCTATAGCCGCGGCAGCTCGGCCAACAACCACCTGATTGCCGAGATGGCGGGGCTGCTCGCTGCCGCTCGCGCCTTCCCGCTCTTCCCGGAGAGTGCCGGCTGGGCTGCCCAGGCGGCCGCCCGGCTTGAGCGCGAGAGCAAGCGGCAGACCTTCCGTGACGGGCTCAACCGCGAGCTCGCCAGCGACTATCATGTGTTCGTGCTCGAACTCCTCCTCGTCGCTGGGATCGAGGCTGACGCGACCAGCGATTCCAGCAAGGCGCCGCTCAGCGACGCTTATTGGCGCCGCGTGAGAGCGATGGCCGACGTGCTTGCCGCGACGGTGGATGCCCAGCTCGGCACAGCGCGCCAGGGCGACAGCGACGGCGGCCGCGTTCTCGTGCTGGACGGGCCGGAGCATTCGCCCGTCGGCATTCTCCTCCAAACCTGCGCTTCCATTTTCGGCCCTGCCCCGTGGTGGCCCGAGACTCCGTCGTTGAACAACAAGCACGGTAGCGTCGGCGCAGCGCTGCTGTCCGCGCTCGCACGCCCCCGCCGTGACCTGGCGCCGCTCCGGGCGCCGTCGCGCCCGAGCGCCTTCACCGACGGCGGAGTTGCCCTGCTGCGCGACGCCGAACCCGGTCCCGATGAGATCTGGTGCCGGGTCGATTGCGGGCCGCACGGCTTCCTCGCCACGGCAGCGCACGCCCACGCTGACGCACTCTCCTTCGAGCTGCGCCTCGGCGGCCTGCCGATCCTGGTGGATGCTGGTACCTACTGCTACCACGGGGAGGAAGCCTGGCGGGATTACTTCCGTTCGACCCTCGCCCACAACACCCTCACGCTCGCCGGCCGCGACCAGGCGGTTCCTGCCGGCCCGTTCCTCTGGCTCACCAGGGCCGAAGCGAACCTGGTCGCTGCCAAAGGCCTGGACACGGGCGATCTGGCCGAGGTTGAGGGCTGTCACGACGGCTATCGTCGTCGCCTTGGCGCCATCCATCGCCGCCGCTTCACCCTCGACCGCAGGCTGCGCACGCTTGAGATCGTGGACTGGATCGAGAGTACCTCCGGGACTGCGGCGCAGCTCGCCTTCCACTTGCACCCCCAGGTCGCCTGCCAGCTCGTCGGTCGCGATGCCCACCTTTCCTGGTCGGCACCTTGGGGACATGCAAGGCGGTGCTGGCGCTCCCGCCCGAGCTCGCCTGGGCGACGCATCGTGGCGAGGCCGACCCGATCCGTGGATGGTATTCCCCCGGCTTCGGCTGCAAGGAACCGACGATCCTGCTGCTCGGCACCGGCCAGCTCGCGCCCGGACGACAGCTGCGCAGCCGGCTCACCTTCCTCGCCCAGGTGGCCGGTGAGCAACTCGCAGCATGAGGTGCATCGTTCCGTGGCGACGACCCAAGCGAGGATGCATCGGCGGCGCGTGCTCATCATCGTGCAGAACCTCCCGGTGCCGTTCGACCGGCGCGTATGGCTCGAGGCGACGACCCTCGCTGCCGCCGGATACGCCGTGAGCGTCATCTGTCCGAAGATGAAGGATTGGACGGCAGGGCACGAGATCATCGAGGACGTCGAGATCTTCCGCTATCCTCTGCCGATCGAGGCGGACGGGAACGCTCGGGTTCGTCGCCGAGTTCGTCTGGTGCTTCGCCATGGCGGCGTTGCTCAGCCTGCGCGTCGCCCTGTTCGGACGTGGCTTCGACGTGCTGCACGCCTGCAACCCGCCGGAAACCTATTGGCCGCTCGGCGCCTTCTGGCGCCTGTTCGGCAAGGTTTTCCTGTTCGATCACCACGACCTCTCACCCGAGATGTTCGCAGCAAAATTCGGCCGTGATGAGTGGCGCACTGCATCGCGCGCTGCTATTCCTGGAGCGGATGACGTTCCGCGTGGCGCAGGTGGTCATCACGACGAACGAGAGCCACAAAGCGCTGGCGATCGCCCGCGGCGGCAAGCGTCCGGAAGAGGTCTATATCGTCCGCTCTGGCCCCGACCTCGCACGCTTCAAGGTTTGCGCGCGCGATTCGCCGCGCTGGTCGCAGGGCAAGCGCTTCCTGCTCGCCTATCTCGGCGAGATCTGCAAGCAGGATGGGGTTGACCACCTCGTGCGCGCGATGAAGCTGCTGCGCGACGAGTTCGGCCGGGACGATGTTCACTGCGTGTTCATGGGCGGCGGTCCGCATCAGCCCGCGATCGCCCGTTACGCGACCGAGATCGGCGTCGCTGAATGCTGCACCTTCACCGGCCGGGTCAGCGACCAGACGCTCTGCGAGGTGCTCTCCTCCGCCGATATCGGCGTTGATCCGGACCCGAAGACGCCGTGGTCGGACAAGAGCACGATGAACAAGGTCGTGGAGTACATGTTCTTCGGCCTGCCGGTGGTTGCCTACGACCTGCACGAGACGCGCGTCTCCGCCGGCGAGGCCGGGCTCTACGCGGCCGCGAACGACGAGCGCGCGTTAGCCCAGGCGATCTGCAGCCTGCTCGACGATGAGCCAGCCCGGCAGCGCATGGCCCAGGCAGGCCGGACACGTGTCCAGGAGAAGCTGGCCTGGACCTACTCCGTCCCAGTGCTGCTGGCCGCCTACGAGCAGGCCTTCCTGCTCCTCGGCCGCCGGCACCGCGGCGGCCCGGCGGCGGTGGCGGCCGAACTCGGCGCAGACGGCTGACGCCGAGATGCTGCTGCGCGACGGCGCCATCTACATCGTCGCTCGGGTCGTCCCGAGCGCGCTCGGCTTCGCCACGGCCACACTGCTGACCTGGATCCTGCCGCCGAACGTCTACGGCCTATACGGGCTCGGGATGGCGGCCGTTCTGCTCGGCAGCAACGTCCTGTTCGACTGGCTATCGCTCAGCCTGATGCGCTGGTTTCAAACGCACGGCCAGGACACGGTCTTCCTCTCGACCGTGCTCTCCATCTTTGGAGCGATATGCCTCGGCTCGGCGGCGCTGCTCGCGCTAGCCACCGCTCTCGGACTCACTTGCGGCCACGCCCGCGAGGCCTGGCTCTTCCTGGCTGGCACCTGGGCCTATGCCTGGTTCGAGTTCGCCGCAAGCTTCCAGATCGGCAGTTTCCGGCCTTGGCGATATCTCGCGATGAATATGGTTCGCAACGTCGGCATCCTCGCCGGCAGCATCGCGTTGGCCTCGATGACGCACGCCGCCGAGCCGGTCCTCGCGGTCTCCTTCCTGGCCATGGCAGCGGGCGGCTGCGTCTTCCTGACTGACGGGCCGCTGCGCTGGCGACCGGTCTTCGACTGGTCGCTGGCCCGCAGCCTGGTGGCCTTCGGCGCGCCGATGGGACTGACGATGATCCTCTTCGGGCTGACCACCTCGATCAATCGGGTGCTGCTGGGGATGCTGTCCACCAACGCCGCCGTCGGCGCCTTCACCATCGCGTTCACCCTCGTGCAGAGCAGCATGGGCGTGATCGCGGTCGGCATCGGCGCCGCCTCCTACTCGGCCGCGGTGCGTGCGGTCGAGAGCGGCGACGCCGCGGCGGCGCAAGCACAGCTGCGCCGCAATTATTCGGTGCTACTGGCACTGCTGCTGCCAGCCGGGACCGGACTCGCGCTGCTGGCGCCGAGGATCGCCACGCTGCTCATCAGCCCGGCCTATCACGAGGCCGTCGTGCTGGCGACGCCGTGGCTGGCTGCCGTCGCGATCCTGATGGGGCTGCGCGCGAACTACGTGGACACCGCCTTCCAGCTCGGCAAGCGCCCTGGGTTGCTCGCCCAGGTCATGGGCGTCAGTGCCACCGTCAACGTCGTGCTGGGCTTCGCGCTGATCCCGCGGTTCAGCTATCTCGGCGCCTGCGCGGCGATGTGCGTCGCCTTCACCGTTGCCTTCCTCCACGCCCTGCTGTTGGCCCAGCGCGCCTACCCGCTGCCCTTCCCGCTCAGCGAGACCGCGCGGATCGTGCTCGCGACCGTGGTGATGGCGGCGGCCCTCGTCGTGACCCGTTCCTGGCCAGGCTTGGCCGGGCTTGCGAGCTCGATCGGCCTGGCCTCCTGCGTCTATGCGGCCATGACGGTGACGCTGAACATCCTCGGATTGCGCGGCTCCATGCGCGAGCGATGGGACGCGCGGCGCGTCACCTCGGCATGAGGACGCGTGCGGCCCCGTTCAGCTCCGTATAGGCCTAAGGTCATGTCGGTCAATTTATATACCGCCGGCCAATATGGGGTGGGAGCTGTAATAAGATGACCGATCTGTATGCAGCGTCGTTGTACCAGAATTTATCTAAAAAGAGAAGCTACTCAACTTCGCCTTCCTTCGACTATATCCCCGCGCTCGATGGATTGCGCGCAGTTTCCATAATTTTGGTGATGGTTGCGCACTTTGGATTTGGGAAATATGTTCCAGGTCTGCTGGGTGTTACCATATTCTTCTTTGTGAGTGGCTTGCTTATAACTCGGCAACTTCTCGGAGAGCTTGGTTCGAGCGATACGATCTCATTGCCCCGCTTCTACATGCGACGGTTGCTGCGCCTCTATCCGGGGCTCCTCGCGATGGTTGTGATTGGCTCCAGTCTTTTTATGTTGGTAGGAATAGAAGTCCCGAGGAAAGATGTGCTTGCTGCAATATTCTATTGGGAAAATTACTACCATATTTTGGATGAACTTTCGTCAGCACCCTCGCGGGTGGAACATCCGTTTGCTATGCTATGGTCGCTTGCGGTCGAAGAGCACTACTATCTGATTTTTCCATCTCTCGTTCTCTTGTTCGGTCACAGGCGGACGCGGTTCGCCGGGCTAATCGTGGCTGGCATCGTCGCCGTCACTCTCTGGCGCATGCACATCGCATCGATGTGCTATGATCCGGCCGCGCCATGCCGGTGGCTGGATCGTGGCTATAACTACGCGGTCTATGCAACCGATACGCGGCTCGATTTGATTCTCTATGGAGCGCTGCTCGCGACACTTCTCGGCAGCAGGGCCGTCGTGGTGACGCTGCGGGTGCTGCGGTCGCGCAGCGTGCTGCTGATTAGCCTGGCGTTGCTGCTCGTGTCGTTGATCCTCCGCGATCTTTGGTTCCGGGAGACACTCCGCTTCACTCTGCAGGGGGTCGGCTTATTCTTCTGCGTAGGCGCGCTGTTGTTTACCGACAAATTATCTTCTCTCCGAGGGATGCTCTCTCACCGGAGTTGTGTTCTCGTTGGGCGTTGGAGCTACTCTCTTTACCTTTGGCACGGGGTCGTCCTCGCGATAGCGGGTGCCTTGCTTCCGGAGGCGCTTCAGATCCGTAACGACGTCTTGCCAGGCTTCCTCTGGCTCGTCACCGTGTTCCCGACGTTGCTTTCAATCTCGTTTGCTGCGGCAATCATCTCATATTACGGCATTGAGCGGCCGATGCTGGCGCTTCGGCGCCGGTTCGGCTCCAAGGCGGTCGAAGCCACTGCGGTTGATCATGAGCGGACTGGCACGCTATCGCCGCCACCTGCTGCGGCGTCCTGAACGGACGGCTGATTAGCCTTCAGGCGTGGCAACAGCGATCCCCACTCGACCGGGATGGCCCGCCACTTCGCCCCGGGCTGGCAACGGCAGATGATCGCCTTCACGGTCTGGCGCAGGTCCTCGTGCAGCGCCGTCTGGTGTGGTTGGCACGCTTCGATTAGCGGCTCCAGCACCGCCCGTTGCGCGTCCATCAGAGCCGCTGCGACCCTTCCCGCATCTGCGGATAAGGATAGACGTCAAGAAGTGATACAGCCTAATGATACAGCCTAATCTTGCATTGGCGTTATGGCTCGGCCAACTCATGAAGCAAGAGTCTCAATCTCGGACCAAGTCATCGCTCGATGCTCCTACGCGTATTCGGCGGCCGCACGGAGGCAGGTGCGCGACGTGGGGCGTGGCGCGCGTGAGCTCGGCATGATGGCACCGGCGACGCGCCGGAGAACTCTCGTCGGTGCCGCCGCGCTCGCGGCGGCGCTCGCGCCGGCCTGGTCCTGTCGTCTCTTGGCGGCGGAACAGAGCCTGCGCACCGCGGCAGCCGCGGCCGGCTTGCGCTACGGCGCGGACTGCGACGTGCCCATCGTCAATACGCCAGCGGCCTACCAGGCCCTCTTCGCTGAACAGTGCGCCCTGCTCGCGCCGAACTTCAACTGGGTCATGGCGAGCCCCGGGCCGGGCGATCTCGACCTATCGCGCCTTGCGCCGACGCTCGTCTGGACCTGGCAGAACGGCCTCGCGCTGACGGGCATGCACCTGCTCTGGTATTTGGTGCAGCCGCGCTGGTTCACCGCCGCCACCGACCGCGGCTGGGCGCGGCAGCAGATGCTTGGCCACGTCAGTCAGCTTGCGGCGCGCACGGCCGGCCGGATCTATGCCTGGAACGTGGTGAACGAGGAGATCGACGAGCAGGGCAGCGGTGTGCGTCCGGCGGGGTTCATCGCCAGGTTCGGCATGGCCGCGGTCGCCGAGGCCTTCCAGGCGGCGCGGCAGGCCGATCCTGCGGCGCTGCGCGTCCTGAACGAGAGTGATCTTGAGGGGGTCGGGCCGATGCCGGAGCGCAAGCGCGCAGCGCTGCTCGGCGTGCTCGACGAGCTGCAGCGCGCCGGCGCGCCGATCCAGGCAGTCGGCCTGGAGTCGCATCTGCGGCTCGGCATGGCCTTCGACGAGACCGTCTTCGCCCGCTTCCTCGACGAGATCGCCGCCCGGGGGCTGCGCATCGTCATCAGCGAGCTCGACGTCCTGGACGTGGCAGCGCCGGGCGCCATCGCGCGGCGCGACCAGGCGGTGGCCGATCTCTACGCCCGCTATCTCGCGGTGGCGCTGGCGCAGCGGGCCACGGTCGCGGTGGTCACTTGGGGCTTGTCGGACCGCTACACGTGGCTGGTGCCCGCGAGCAACCGCAGCTTCGGCCGCCCAGACCAGTTGCCCGGCCGGCCTCTGCCGTTCGACGCCGAGTTCCGGCCCAAGCCCGCCTACTTCGCCATCCTTCGCGCTTTCGAGCAAGCACCCCGACGCGGACCCTGGCACGGATAGTGGAAGCGTTGGTCGAGTAGCTCAGCCATCCGGCACCGGAGAGTACTAGCGCGGCGTCTCCCGTGCCCGCTCGATCTGCCGCCAGCGCGCGACGTTCTGCCGATGCTCACCCTCGGTGCGAGCGAAAGCGTGCCCGCCCGTGCCGTCCGCTACGAAGTAGAGATCGTCGCTCTCCAGCGGATGCACGACGGCCTCGATGGCGGAGAGGCTCGGCATAGCGATCGGCCCCGGCGGCAGCCCGGCGTAGCGGTAGGTGTTGTAGGGGCTGTCAATGTCGAGGTCGGCGCGGGTCAGCGGCCGGTCGAGTCGCCCAAGCCGCCCGTGACGGCGTAGGAAACGGTCGGGTCGCTCTGCAGCTTCATGCCGCTGCGCAGACGGTTGAGGAACACGGCCGCGACGTGCGGGCGCTCCTCGGGCCGGGCCGTCTCCTGCTCGACGAGGCTGGCGAGCGTGAGCGCCTGCGCGGGCGTCGCGAGCGGCAGGCCCGGCGTGCGCCTCGCCCAGGCGGCGGCGAGGGCGCGCCGCATGGCAGCCTCCGCGCGGGCCGCGAGAGCGGCGCGGGTCGTGCCACGGTCGTAGAGATAGGTCTCGGGGAGCACGCCGCCCTCGGGCGGCACCACCGGGTCGCCGGTGAGCGCGTCGCCGTGCTCCAGCAACAGCGCCACTTGCGCGGCCGTCAGCCCGTCCGGGATCGTGAGCTTGTGCTGCACCGGCTTGGCGAAGCGCAGGACGTGCAGGACCTCGCGCAGGCTGGCCTGAGCCGGGAACTCCAGCTCGCCTGCGTGCAGCGGGCCTTCGCCGCGCGTGGCGAGGGCGGCGAGGCGCAGCTCCAGAGGATTGGCGACGACGCCGTTCGCGGCCAGCGCCTCGGCGACCGGCTCGAGACCGCCGCGCGGCACCACGACGGCGCGGGCCTCCGGCAAGGGGCCGGGCGCGTCGAAGCGCTGCCACGCGAGCAGCGCACCCCCGCCCACGACCAAGGCGAGGACCAGGAGGGCGAAAGCCGCGCCGATCAGGCGGCGCATGGGCGCGCCCCCTAGGCGGCGCGCCGGAACAGGATGCTGGCGTTCGTGCCGCCGAAGCCGAAGCTGTTGCTCAGCGCGACGTCGATCCTGCGCTCCTGCGCGTCGTGGGGGACGCGGTCAATCGGACTCTCGCGGCTGGGCTCGTCGAGGTTGAGGGTCGGGGGCGCTACGCCGTCGCGGATGGCGAGGATGGAGAAGATGGCCTCGACCGCGCCTGCAGCACCCAGCAGATGCCCGATCGCGGACTTCGTGCTGGACATGGCAACGCCCTTCGCCGCCTCCCCGAACAAACGCTCGACTGCCTCCAGCTCCAGGTCGTCGCCGAGCGGCGTGCTGGTGCCGTGGGCATTGATGTATTGCACGTCGGCGGGCTGCAGGCCGCCGTTCCGGAACGCGGCTTTCATGGCGCGGAAAGCGCCCTCATGGCCCTCCGCCGGAGCGGTGATGTGATGCGCGTCGCCGCTCATGCCGTAGCCGGCGATCTCGGCGTAGATCGTCGCACGTCGGCGCTTCGCGTGCTCCAGCTCCTCGACCACGACGACGCCCGCGCCCTCGCCCATCACGAACCCGTCCCGCTCCTTGTCCCAGGGGCGGGAGGCAGCCTTGGGCCGGTCGTTGAAGCCGGTGCTGAGCGCGCGCGACGCGCAGAAGCCCGCGATGCCGAGCACGTTCACCGCCGCCTCGGCGCCGCCGGCCACCATCACGTCCGCGTCGCCGAGGGCGATCAGCCGGGCCGCGTCCCCGATGGCGTGGACACCGGTGGCGCAGGCGGTCACGGCGGAGTGGTTCGGCCCCTTGAAGCCATACTTGATGCTGACGTGGCCGGAGGCGAGGTTGATGAGCGCGCTCGGGATGAAGAAGGGCGAGAGGCGCCGGGCGCGGCCCTCGTGGCAGAGTATGCTCGCGTCGTAGATCGTGCCCAGGCCGCCGATGCCGGAGCCGATCATCACGCCGGTGGCGCAGCGCTCGTCCTCGTTCTCGGGCTGCCAGAAGCTATCCTCCACCGCCTCCTGCGCCGCGACGAGCGCGAGATGGATGAAGCGGTCCATCTTCTTGAGATCTTTGGTCGGGATCCACTCGGCTAGGTCGAGCCTGCCGTCCGCCCGCGTGCCGGCAGGCACCTGCCCGGCGATCTTGGCGGGCAAGTCCTGCGTGTCGAAGGCTTGGATCGCGCCGATGCCGCTCTCGCCGGCGACGAGCCGCTTCCAGACCGGCTCGACGCCGACGCCGAGCGGACAGGCGATGCCCATGCCGGTCACGACGACGCGCCGCATCTCCACCATTCGTGCGATCATCCCCGCGATCTCTGGGGCGCGCCGCTCGCTCAGGCGGCCTTCTGCTTCTCGATGTAGTCTATGGCGTCCTTGACGGTGCTGATCTTCTCCGCCGCGTCCTCGGGGATCTCGACGCCGAACGCCTCCTCGAAAGCCATGACCAGCTCGACGGTATCGAGGCTGTCGGCGCCGAGATCGTCTATGAACGACGCCTCAGGCGTGACCTTGGAGTCCTCGACGCCCAGGTGCTCCACCACGATCTTCTTAACCTTGTCGGCGATCTCGCTCATGAACTCGTCCTCGACTTAGTGATTGCCGCGCGGGCGTGATGGGGGGGACCGTTGGTCTGGCCGGGGCGCTTAGCACGGTTCCGACGCGCGCGCCAAGCAGGGCGCAACCCGGTCAGCGATCAGCGCTCGTGCCGACGCTTGCGTGTCGCTATTGCCACCGCATCCCAGGCCGGGCAAGTCTCCCTCGTGCCTACACCCCGCCTTCGCCCGTGATCCGCGGCAGCCTCTTCACCCGCTTCTACCTCGACGACGGCATCCGCGAGAGCGAGGCGTATCGCAGCCTCGATGACGCGGCGGTAGCGAAGGCCGCCACCGAACCGTTCCCCACTCGCTGAGCGCATCGAGCAGCTCCGCTCCCGTATCCTTTCCGAGGCTGAGGCGGGCGGCTGGCACGACCAGCTCTCCGAGAATGGGCGCGACCGCCTCGATGACCGGCACCTCGTCAAGCGCATCATCCTCAAGCGGGTCGTCCATGGCGTCGATCTCAATCCTATGGCCGTGGAGCTGGCCAAGCTCGCGCTCTGGTTACACTCGTTCACGGTGGGCGCCCCGCTCTCCTTCCTCGATCACCACCTCCGCTGCGGCAACTCGCTTGCGGGCGAGTTCTATGGGGCCGTTGCCCGCGCTCGCGCCCGCGTTCGCACCGAGCGCACCGACGAGCGGCAGGAGGACATCTTTCTCCGCGACGCGCACACCCAAGCGCGCGGCGCCATCGGCTACATGACGCGCATCGAGGAGGCGACTGACAGCGACGTCACGGAAGTAAAGCGCAGCGTGGCCGACTATGAACTAGTGGACGAGGCAACGCGCCCGCTCCGCGCATTCCTCGACCTGGTGCAGGCCCGCCCCTGGCTGGGCGACCTGTCCAGCCTTGAGACCCGCGCGCTCGCCGCCGTGCTGGACGGCTCGCTCGGGAACCCCGTCGCGCTCGCCGAGGGCAGCGAAGCGCCTCGCGGCGCCGCCGCGCACCGCGATGCCGCCGCCCGGCTCCTGCCGCGCGCCCGCGCGCTCGCCGCCGAGCGCCGCTTCCTGCACTGGCAAGTGGCCTTTCCGGGCGTCTGGACCGACTGGGAGCAGGCAGCACCCCCCGGCGGCTTCGACGCCGTGATCGGCAACCCGCCCTACGTGCGCCAGGAGGCGATCCGCGACCAGAAGCCCTCGCTCCTCGCCTACCGCGCCTACGAGGGTGCCGCCGACCTCTACGTGTATTTCGTCGAACGCGCCCTCTCCCTGCTCCGGCCCGGCGGGCGGCTCGCCTTCGTGCTGACCAACAAATGGTTCAAGGCCGCCTACGCGGAGAAACTGCGCGGGCTGCTCGCCGAGCACGCCTGGGTCGAGGAGGTGACGGATTTCGGCCACGCCCGCGGCTTCTTCGCGGACGCCGACGTGATGCCGTGCGTCGCGACGATCCGCCGCCCCGACCCGGCGCAGGACGCCCCGGAGCAGGCCACCGTCGCCGCCATCCCCTCCGCCGAGGTGGGCTACGGCAGGCTGGAGGCGCAGGTTGGGGCCGCGCGCTTCGCGCTGCCCCGCGCGCGGCTGGGCCGCGAGGCATGGGTGCTGGAACACCCCGAGGTACTGGCCTTGCTCGACAAGCTGGAGCGCGCGGGGCGAAAACTGCGGGAGTATGTCGGCCGCGCTCCGCTCTACGGCATCAAGACCGGCCTCAACGAGGCTTTCGTGGTGGACCAAGCGACGCGCGACCGCCTGGTCGGCGAGGACCCGCGCTCGGAAGCGTTGATCCGACCCTTCCTGCGGGGACAAGACATAG
This sequence comes from uncultured Alphaproteobacteria bacterium, assembly GCA_963848595.1. Lineage (GTDB taxonomy): Bacteria > Pseudomonadota > Alphaproteobacteria > Acetobacterales > Acetobacteraceae > CAWKEH01. The sequence goes on from CAWKEH010000002.1 coordinate 58,691, forward strand.
GACGATGGACGGCGGAGTGGGCCGGCGAGTGGATGATCTTCGCCCGGCACGGGACGCGGATCGAGGATTACCCGGCGGTGCTCCGCCATCTCGAAACCTTTCGCGAGCAGTTGGAACCGCGCCCGGCGGATTGGCGCCCAACAGTGGCCCAGCGAAAGTGGCCTGGACGGAAGCCGGGTTCCTACAGATGGTTCGAAATCCAGGACAACATCGCCTACTGGCAAACCTTCGCGGCACCGAAGATCGTCTATCAGGAAATCCAGTTCTATCCATCCTATGCCCTGGACCGTGACGGGCGCCTGCTCAACAACAAGGCGTTCTTCCTCCCCTCCGACGACCCCTGGCTCCTGGCCTGCCTCAACGCGCCGCTGATGTGGTGGCGCAACTGGCGCAGGCTGCCGCACCTCAAGGACGAGGCGCTGAGCCCCATGGGCTTCCTCATGGAGCGGGCGCCCATCCCCGACCCGCCCGCAGCCATGGAAGAGGTCTCGGCGGCCGTCGAGGCGCTGGTCGCCACGCAACGCGAAGCAGGCGAGGTCCGCCGCACGCTCGCGCGATGGTATCGCCACGAATGGGGGATCGAGCGTCCGCCCACAGCACTTCTCGACCCGTTCGCGCTCGACGCCGACGGTTTCGCGGCGGCACTGCGCCGGGCGCTGCCCCGCGCGCGCCGTCTCAGCGCCGCCGAGCTGGACGCGATGGCGCGCGAGCACGCGGCCAGCGTCGCGCCCGTGGCACGCCGCCTCGCGCACGCCCGCCAGCACGAGCACCGCCTCGCCGCACTCGTCGAGCAAGCCTACGGGCTGACGCAGGAAGAGAGCGCCCTGATGTGGCAAACCGCGCCACCCAGGATGCCTCTGGCCCGCCGCGCCCCATAGCGCGAGCGCGAGGAGCGGGAGCGCTGGGGCCGGTTCCGCTCGCGCGAGCTGATCCTGAGCTACATGGCCGCCCTCGCCGCCGGCAGCCCCGACGCCCCGGTTGCTGGCTGAACCGCCCGCCCCGCATTCCAAACACCGCTTGACCCCGCCCGCGACAAACCACTTTATCCTGCCCGATGTCCTCCACCACCGCCCTCCTCGACCCAGCCGACCGCGCCCGCCAGCGCGACGAGGACGCGCAATACTACCGCCAGGTCCTGCACAAGCTCATCGCCATGGGCACCGACCTCGCCGAGGCCGTCCACCGCCAAGCTCTGGCAGAACCCGCCGCCGCCCCCCAGAGCCAACCCGAGGACCAGCCCGCCTCACCCAGCCCCAGCTCGAGCCAAGCGATCACCTTCGACCGCCTCGCCCGCACCGTCCGCCGCACCATCGCGCTGGCCCGCAAGCTCTCCGAGCCCGCCCGCGAGGCGCCCGGCCCGAAGCTCCGCCCAACGGAGTGCCCGCTGGAGGAGTGCCCAAAGGACCGCCGCACGAACTGCGCCGAGACAGCCGCCCCCAATGCCGAGCTGTGGGCCGAGCCGTGCGAGCGCCCCGAGGGACCCGATTGCGACGCCGACGAAGACCTCGACGACGACCTTGACGAGCAGTCCCTCGCCGACCTCATCGCGAGCCTGCGCCACGACAGCGGTCTTGCCACCCTGTCCGACGCCGAGCTCCGGCAGCTCCGCACGCCCACCAGGGCGCAAGGAACCGCGCAATCAGGCGTCCCAAGCGAGATGTGCGACCTCTGCGTCCGCCGCGCCGCCCGGCCCCCCAGAGCAAGACCGGCGCACCCCGGCACCGGCCCGCCGGACCCCTGATCCGGCTTCCCAGCTACGACGTGCCACTGCCTGCTCAGCCTGTCCGTCCGACGTTCGAGGCCTCCTGTGACGACGTCCATCCCCGTGCCCATCCTACGGCCGCGCTGGCGCCGTGGGCTCCGGCATCGCCGATGAATGGTGGTGTGCGATGAGCCACTGCCCGCCGCGCGGCTCGTAGAGGAACGTGTAGCGCGCCGGCACCTGGGTCGTGGTGCCGGGCTGATCGCCCTTCAGCGTGAAGGTGTAAGTGCCCGCGTCCAGGGCGAAGTTGCAGCCAATGCGTATGATCCGCTTGTCGATGACACCTTGCGGCTGCTTCTTCAGGAAATCCACGAAATACGCGCGGATCGCCTCGGAGCCGACGCGCGGATCGTTCGCGACGGTCGGAATCAGGATCGCGTCGGGCGTGTAAACCCGCGTGACCGCATCGGGATTTCCCGTCTTGAGCGCGGCGTTCCATCGGTCGAACAGCGCCGCAACCTGCTGCGGATCAATCCGGGCGCACGTCTCGGAATGCTGCTTCCGTGCATACGCAGGTGAGCCAGGCGCCGTCGCACCCACGGCGATGAGCGCTCCAACGGCGATGCTGAACGCGTTCATGGGATGGCTTCTCCGTTGCGGAGTGTTGACTATCCCAGATCGCTTATCTCCCGTCACCCGCACAGCAGAAGGGTCACACCACCGCGCTGGTAATCTGCTGCGGATACGGCACAGTGCCCTGGAACGAGGGCCGCCGCATCAGCCCGTCCAGGTAGCGGCCGAGGTTCGGGTGCTCCGCGCGCCAGTCCAGCTCGGAGAAGCGCACCGCCATCCAGCCCAGCAGACTGCCGGCCGCGATGTCGGCGAGGCCGAACTGGTCGCGCACGAGGTAGTCCTGGCCGCCGAGACACCGGGCGATCTCGGCAACGCCGCCCCGCACCTTCCGCATCTGCCGGTCCAGCCATGGGCGGCTCCGGTGCGCCTCGGGGCGCATCCGCTCGAAGAAGATCAGCACCAACGCGTCGCACGTCCCGGTCGCGAGCGCGTCGAGCTGCTTATGCGCGAGGATGCCGTCGTCGTCGCCGGGCAGCAGCGGCGGCTCGGGGTGCTTCCGCTCGATCCACTCCAGGATGAAGCTGCTCTCGTAGAGCGCCGTGCCGTCGTCGAGGATGAGGACGGGAAGCTTCTCCAAAGGGTTGTACTTCGGCAGGGTGGTGTCGTCGTTCCAGGGCACCTCGGTGTGCAGCTCGAAGGGCAGCCCCTTCTCGGCGAGCGCGATGCGCACCTTGCGGGCGTAGGGGCTGGGGGTCGCGCTGATGAGCTTCATGGCCGCATCCTACAGCATAGCCATGCCGCCGTTGACGTGCAGCACGGCACCTGTGACCCAGGCCGCCTCGTCCGACGCGAGATAGAGCACCGCCGCCGCCACGTCCTCGGGCCGGCCGAGCCGGCCAAGCGGGATGCGCTCGGCCGCCGCCTTGCGCTGCGCCTCGCCGAGCGCCTCCGTCATCGCCGTCTCGATGAAGCCCGGCGCAACTAGGTTCACGGTGATGCCCCGGCTCGCCACTTCCTGCGCCAGCGCCTTCGTGAGCCCCATGAGACCCGCCTTGGCGGCGGCGTAGTTAGCCTGGCCCGCATTCCCCGTTGCCCCTACGACGCTGCCGATGCCGACGATCCGCCCGGCGCGCCGCCGCACCATCCCCTTCAGCGCCGCCCGCGCGAGGCGGAACGGCGCGGCTAGGTCCACGTCCAGCACCAGCGCGAAATCCTCATCCTTCATGCGCAGCGCCAGCCCGTCGCGCGTCAGCCCGGCGTTGTTGACGAGGATATGGAGCGGTCCGCAGGCAGCCTCGGCCGCGGCGATCAACGCGTCCGGCGCCGCTGGGTCGCGCAGATCAGCCGGGCACGTGGCCGCTCCCTCGCCCAGCTCCGCCGCGAGTGCGTCCAGCGCGTCCCGCCGCGTCCCCGAGAGGGCGACGCGCGCGCCCTGCGCGTGCAGCGTGCGCGCGATCGCGGCACCGATGCCGCCCGAGGCGCCCGTCACCAGCGCCGTCTTGCCGTCGAGACGGAACACCTATCCCTCCTAGAGCTGCTTGAGCACCGCCTCGATCTCGCCCGGCGTCCCGGCCGAGGCCGCGGTCGCGTCCGGCATGATGCGGCGGACGAGGCCGCTCAGCACCTTGCCGGCGCCGAGCTCGACGAAGCTGTCCACGCCCATGGCGACGCAGGCCAGCACGCTCTCGCGCCAGCGCACAAGTCCCGTGACCTGCTCGACCAGCAGGCGGCGTATCTCGTGCGGGTCCTGAGCGCGCTCGGCGGTGACGTTGGCGATGATGGGGATCTCCGGCGCGCGCAACGGCGCCTCCGCGAGCGCCTCGGCCATAACATCGGCCGCCGGCCGCATCAGCGAGCAGTGGAATGGCGCCGAGACCGGCAGCAGCATCGCCCGGCGCACCCCCTGCCCCTTCGCCGCCTCGACCGCGCGCTCGACCGCCGCCCTGTCCCCGGAGATGACGACCTGGCCGCCGCCGTTGTCGTTCGCCAGTTCAACCACTTGGCGCTCCTCGGTTCCATCCTGGTGGACGAGCACAGCAGCCTGCTCGCAGATCGCGCGCGCCTGGTCCAGCTCGGCGCCGAGGAGTGCTGCCATGGCGCCGTCGCCGGGCGGAACGGCGCGCTGCATCGCCTGGCCGCGCAGGCGCAGCAGACGGGCGGTATCCGCGAGCCGCAGGGCGCCTGCGGCGGCGAGGGCGCTGTATTCGCCAAGCGAATGCCCGGCGGCGAGCACCGCCTTGTCTGGCAGCCGGAAGCCGCCTTCCCGCTCCAGCACGCGAAGAGCTGCGAGCGAGACGGCCATGAGCGCGGGCTGCGCGTTCTCCGTGAGCGTCAGCTCGTCCGCCGGGCCCTCGAACATGAGCCGGGTGAGGCGCTGCTCCAGCGCGTCATCCACCTCCTCGAACACCTCGCGCGCAGGGGCGAACGCGGCGGCGAGGTCGCGGCCCATGCCGACGCTCTGGCTCCCTTGGCCGGGGAAGACGAAGGCGTGGACGGGCATGGCGGCGGGCTTCTCCTGCGTGGGACGGCCGCGCGGTATCGCGTCCGGGTCGGGGCATGTCAACGTAGGCCCGAGCGCGAGCGAGCCAGATCGTGACGTGGGCGGCGCGATCGTGTGATAGTGGAGTCCCCACAACGAACAGGAGAACACGTCATGCGGAGACCACTCGCACTCGCGGCCACGCTCTCTATGTTGGCCCTCGCGCCGGCACTGGCGCAGCAGATGAACTCGCCCGTGCCGGGCCAGATGTCGCCGAGACTATATCCCCGCGGGCCCGCGACCACCTACTCCACGACGCCGCCAGCCACGACGGGCATGACATCTCCCATGATGTCGCGACGCCCCGCGGGCCAGCCTGCGCCGTCCGGACAGCTCGTGAACATCAACACGGCGTCCCCGTCGGAACTCGATGCCCTGCCGCAGATCGGCAAGGCGCGCCTCAAGAAGATCATCGATAACAGGCCCTACACTTCCACGCAGGACCTGCTCACGAAGCATGTCGTATCCCAGCGTGTTTACGACATGATCAAGGATCGCATCACCGTTCGTTGATAGCGTGGAGCGAAGGTCGGCTCACGGCGTAAGGACCACGGCCAGAGGCTGAACCTGGGCAGGCGCGCGCCACAGGTTCGCCTATGGTGCGCGCCTGCACGGACGACCGGAGGAGACCCCATGCGAACGCTTCCGCTCGCGGCCGCCCTAGCCGCCTTCCTTGCCGTGCCCGCCGTCGCGCAGCAGGTCGTGCAGCCGCCCGTGCCCGCGCAGCCCGCCCCGAGCCTGATGCCGCAAGGGCAGGCGGTAAATCCGCCGTCCCACGGAGCGACCCCGGCCGCCCCGCCCGGCACTGGCGCGCCCGTTCCCGACGCCGTGCAGCACGCGCCTTCGACGTCACCACCCGACACCGTGCAGGGCACAGGCGGCTCGTGCGTTCACCCGCCCTGCCCGCAGGCGCCCCAGTCTAAGTAAGCGCGCTAAGTAAGCACGCCGAAGTAGGCTACGCCGCGAGCGCCTGGGTCCGCACCAGCCGCGCGTAGAGGCCGCCGCGCGCGAGCAGTTCGGCGTGCGTGCCCTGCTCGACCGCGCAGCCCTCGCTCATCGCCACGACTAGGTCGGCGTCGCGCACCGTGGACAGGCGGTGCGCGACGATGATGGTGGTGCGCCCCTGGCGCAGCCGAGCGAGCGCACGCTGCACGGCAGCCTCGCTCTCCGCGTCAAGCGCGCTCGTAGCCTCGTCGAGCAGCAAGATACGCGGATTGCGCAGCAGCGCGCGGGCCAGCGACACGCGCTGCCGCTGTCCGCCCGACAGCCGCGCGCCGCCCGGCCCAACGCGCGTCTCGAAGCCGTCCGGAAGGTCGGCGACGAACCCTGCCGCCGCATCATACGCCGCTGCCTCCACCTCGGCCTCGGTCGCGTCGAGCCGCCCCACGCGGACGTTCACCGCCACCGTGTCATCGAAGAGCAAGGTGTCCTGGCCCACATACGCCATCGCGTCGCGCAGGGAGTCGAGGCTCACGCCGCGGATATCCGCTCCGTCCACCAGGATACGCCCGCGGGTCGCGTCGTAGAGGCGCGGGATCAACGCGAGCGCCGTGCTCTTGCCGGCGCCCGAGGGGCCGACGAGTGCCACGGTGAGGCCCGGCTCGGCGGCGAAGGAAAGGGAGTCAAGTCCGTCCCGCCCGTCCGGGTAGGTGAAGCCGACCGCCTCGAACCGGACCTCGCCGCGGCCGCGCGGCAGCGCCGGCGCGCCGGGCCGCGTGACGATCCGCGCCGGCTCGTCGAGCACGCCGAACACGCGCGCGAGCCCGGCCAACCCCTCCTGCAGCACGGCGTTGAGGCTGCCCAGCGCGCGCAGCGGCTGCGAGGCGATGAGCAGTGCCGCGACGAAGCCCGTGAAGTTGCCGACCGTGCCGTTGCCCTGCGACGCGCGCCAGCCCGCGAAGCCGATCACGCAGGCAACGGCCCCTCCCCCCAGCACCTCCAGCAGCGGATCCACGCGCGAGCGCGAACGCGTCATGCGCATGAGCGCCCGGTAGAGGTCGCGGAAGGCGCCCTCGGCACGCCGAAATTCCATATCTTCAAGCCCGTAGGCACGGATGGTGCGGGCCTGCGCGAAGCTCTCGTTCAGCAGGGCGGCGGTCTCGCCCACGCGCTCCTGCATCCCGCCCGAGGCCCGGCGTATGCGCTTGCCGAGCCGCTGGATCGGCATGGCGGCGAGCGGGTAGAGCAGTGCGCCAATCAGGCTGAGCACCCAGTCCAGGTAGAACATCGAGATAACGAGGCCGATCACGGTCAGCGCGTCGGACACGCCCTTGACGGCGCGGGTCAGCGCCTCGCGGACCACGGCGGCGTCGGTGGTGAAGCGCGTGGCAAGCTGGGCCGGCGCCTCGCGCTCGATCTGGGCGAGGTCGGCATGGGAGAGGTGCTTGAACAGGCGCTCCTGCAGCTCGCGGATGACGAGCAGCACGACGCGCTGCACCATCACCGCCTGCCCATACTGCGCCACGGCCTTGGCCGAGGTGATAGCAATGACGAGCGCCGGGATCTGATAGAGGATGCGGTGGTCCTTCGCCGCGAACAGGGTGAAGGCGCGGTTGATGACGACGGGGTAGAGCGCCGTCAGCCCGGCGACCACCGCCGTGAGCAGCAGCGCGAGCAGGATCTGCCCGCGGTAGTGCCGGACGTGCTCGCGCCAGAGGCGGATGAGCAGGGCGCGGGTCGGCACGTCGTCGAGCCGGTCGGGGGAGGCGTCCATGGCGCCGCCCTTATCAGGGCGCGAGCCGCCGTGCCAGTTCGGCCAGGCACGCCGCCCGGTCCGCGCCGCAGCCGCCCGCGAGCCACCACGCGCGCACGGCCGCGAGCGCGCGCCCGATCGCTGGCCCAGGTTGAGCGCCGAGCGCGAGCGCATCCCGTCCCGCGAGCGGGAAGACGGGCCTCGGCAGCGCCGCGAGCCGGGCGTGCAGCTCAGCCCAACCCGGCGAGTCGCCACCCGCAAGCCAGACGCGGCCAACGAGCAAGTCGGCCGGCTCGTCCGCGAGCAGGCGGCGAAGGTCGGCGTCGTCCATGCTCGGCACGGGCACAGGGCCGTGGCGCAGGGCGCTCAAGTGGTCGCGTTCCTCGTTCGACAGGCGCAGGCGCTCGGCGAGCGCGGCGTCATCGCCGTCGAGCAAGGCGGCGAGGCGCAGCAGGGGGTCCGCCGGCGCTCCCGCCGCGACCAGGGCGGCGAGGCGCGCCGGCGCCGCACCTTCCGGCAGCGTGCGGGTGAGCACGCCGAGCGCGTCCATGAGCGCGACGCTCGCGGACGGGTCGGGTGCTGCGAGGATGCGCTTGAGTTCCGACCAGACGCGCTCGGGCGAGAGCTGGTCCAGCCCCGGCGCCCCCTCGCGCACGGCGGCGACGGCCTGCGGGTCCGGCTCGCTGCGCCCGTAGCGAGCCTGGAAGCGGAAGAAGCGGAGCACGCGCAGGTAGTCCTCGGCGACGCGCCGCGATGCCTCGCCCACGAAGCGCACGCGGCCGGCCGCGAGGTCGTCCGCGCCGTCGAAATAGTCGAACACTTCTCCGCTGGGCCGCATGGACATGGCATTGATCGTGAAGTCCCGCCGCGCGGCGTCCTCCTGCCAGTCGCTCGTCCAGGCGACGCGGGCGTGCCGCCCGTCCGTTTCCACGTCGCGGCGCAGCGTCGTCACCTCGAAGCCGCGCCCGCCGCTGACGGCCGTCACCGTGCCGTGGTCGAGGCCCGTGGGCGCGGCGCGCAGCCCGGCATCGACGAGGCGTTGCGTGACCTGCTCCGGGCGCTCGGGCGTGGCCAGGTCGAGATCCGCGACCTGCAACCCTGCGAGTGCATCCCGGACGCAGCCGCCAACCAGCCGGGCGCCGGGTAGGGCGGCGAGGACGGCCTGGAGCGCCGGGTCGGCGAGGAAGGCGGGGGGCGGGATGCGGAAGGTGGGCCAGCCCTCGTCAGCCATCGCCCGCATCGCCTTCCAGGCGGTCGAGGGTCAACGCCGCGAACAGCTTCAGCGCTTGCGCGTCTCGGCCGACGATCTCCCACATGAGATCGGCGCCGATCCGATGGCAGGAGCGGCGCAGCTGATCCCCCACGCCGCCGATATCGCTCCAGGGCTGGTCGCGCGCGAGCGCCGGAGCGCAGTCGCTTAGGCGTGACACAGCCTCGCAGACGCGCTCGATGCAGCGCTCGACGGCATCTCGCGTCAACCCGTCGCCCTCGAAAATGTCGCGCTCAAGGCCGGCAGTGTAATCCTCGATGTCCGCAATGTTGTCGAGGATGGCACCGAGGCAGTCGACTGGCTCGTGATCAGAGGGCACGGCAGCGATTCCGATCTGGGGTGGCGCGCAGCACGGCTGATGATAGGACATCGGATACCGCGGCCGGCAAGGCGCGCGGCTTGGTCGGGAGGAAACGCTGCGATGGCATCGCTCATTCTGACGCTGGTTGGACCGGACAGGCCAGGGCTGGTGAGCGCCCTCTCGGAGAAAGTCGCCCGCTTCGGCGGCAGTTGGCTGGAAAGCCAGATGGGGCGACTGGCCGGGCAGTTCGCGGGCATCGTGCTGATCGTCGTTCCCGATGACGAGGCCGACGCCTTCGCGAATGAGCTACAGGCGCTCGAGCGCGACGATCTCCACCTGACAGTCCAGCGGACCGGCGCTGACGGAGCGGCATGGAGCGGCCAGGTGCTCCGCCTCGATCTCGTCGGCCACGATCGGCCCGGCATCGTGCGCGACATCACTCGCGTCCTGGCCGAGCGAAAGGTCAACATCCTGGAACTGACCACCAAGGTCACGAGCGGCTCATTCTCCGCCGAGCAGATGTTCCACGCAGCCGCACGCCTGCAGCTGCCGGACAGCCTCGCAGCTGACGAGCTGAAGGCGGTTCTCGAGGACCTCGGAAACGAGCTGATGATCGACATCGCGTTGGGCGACCCGCCCGGTGCGGCGGCCTAAGCGCGCAGCTCTCGTTGTAGAATCGGACGGAATGGTTGACTGTGGGCCGAGCAGCTGCCGGGCAGCCGGCAGAAGTTCGGCTGGCAACTAGTCCGTGGGAGGCGACGTTGCGCGTGGGCGATAGATTGGCTCCTGTCCTGGTCGTAGGTGCCGGACCTGCCGGCCTGTTCTCCGCTTGTGAGCTTGCCCGCTACGGCGTGCCGGTCCGTCTCGTCGAATACCGCAACGCCCCGCATCATGAGGCACGCGCGACGGCCATCCAACCCGCCGGGCTTGAGGTGCTGGCCCGGGCCGATCTCGCCCAGCCCTTCCTTGATGCCGGCGTCCGCGTGCGCCGCACCCGCTTGCTCGGTCCAGCCATGGCGGAGATCACCACGAGCAGCTTTGCCGGAATCGACTGCCCGTTCGAGTACCAATGCAGCTTGCCACAATGGCGCACGGAGCAGATCCTCACCGAACGCCTGCGAGCGCTCGGCGGGCAAGTCGAGCACGGAGTTGAGGTGCAAGCGGTCGAGGATGACGGCGACGGAGTGCTGGTGAAGCTCCGGCGACCGGATGGAACCGAGGAAGCCGCCCGGTTCCGCTTCGTGCTCGGTGCCGGCGGCGCCCACGGCGCGACACGCCTCGCGATGCTTCTCTCGCTGACGGGCGATACATACGCCGGCCACTACATCGCCGCGGATGTCCGCACTCGGCTGCCCTCGGCGCCAGAAGAGAGCATGGTGCTGGTCGGCTCGACCGGCTTCGTCTTGCTTGCACCGCTGCCCGATCAGCGTTGGATCACGTTCGTCACCAACGACGAGGGCGACACCTCGTCCGATCCACTCCAACCGGATCAACTCGCGGCGCTCGTGAACCGCCGCATCGGTGCCGATGCCGGGCTGCACGACATCGCTTGGTCGGCGCGCTTCGCCATGCAGAGACGCATCGTGCCGCGTTTCGCCGACGGCCGCCGTTTCCTGCTCGGCGACGAGGCGCATCTGAGCAGCCCGATCGGCGGCGAGGGCCTGAACGCCGCTCTGATGGATGCCGCCGACATCTCTTGGAAGTTGGCCCTGGTGCTCCGTGGCCGTGCTCGCCCATTACTGCTCGACAGCTATGCAATCGAACGTAGCCTCGCCGACCGTCACGCGCTCGACGTCTCGGACACGCTCCACCGGCTGGTGATGGGTCTCATCGATGCCTGCGCCGCGGGCGGAGTCCCGTCGGTGCCCCCCACCGAGCCGCCGAAGCTGATCGCCGCGGCGCGGGCGCGCGCGATGCTCGACGTAACTTATGCTGGCTCGCCTATCGTCGGCGCCTCGGCTGGCGATCGCTTTCCCGATCGCACTCGGCTGCATGGGCCGGGGCACCATCTGCTGATGTTCGGCGCTCCCTGCCCGGACAGGCTGCGCCGGCGCTGGACCGGTTTGCTCGACGTGGTGGACGCTGTCGCCGCCGGCTTTGAAGCGGATCGAGCGGGCGTGCCAGACGGCGGCGCGCTGCTCATCCGCCCCGATGGGTTCGTCGGCTTCCGCGCTCTATCGGCCGACGAGGCAGGGTTGGCGGCGCTGGATGATCATCTCGCGCGATACCTGATCCCGGCGGACTGATACCAACGGCATCAGGCTGTGACCGTCGCCCACGGGCGGGTCGCGATAGAGGCGATGCGCTCTGGGGCGGCCATGAGCGCGTTCCAGGCTGAGCAGCACGCGTCCACGATGGCGTCGTAGCTGTCGAAGACGCGGTTGGAGAGCTGGTTCTGGCGCAGGAACTGCCAGATCAGCTCCGCCGGGTTGAGTTCAGGCGCATACGGCGGCAAGGGCAGCAGGGTCAGGTTGTCCGGCCCGCGCAGCTTGCCCCCGAGCTTGTGCCACCCGGCCCCGTCCAGGACCACGACGGCGTGGGTGCCGGACAGGACCTGTTTGCCGATCTCGGTCAGGTGCAGGCTCATCGCGTCCGCGTTGGCGTAGGGCAGCACGAGCCCGGCGCCCACGCCGCGCTCGGGACACACCGCGCCGAACAGGTAGGCCCACTCGTAGCGCCGATCGCGCGGCGCGGGCGGGCGGCTGCCGCGCTCGGCCCATACGCGCGTCAACGTGCCCTGCTGGCCGACGCGGGCTTCATCCTGGAACCAGACCTCGACCGAAGCGCCCGCCTCGCGCACGGCAGCGGGCAGGGCGGCGGTCACGAGGGCGGCGAAGTCGGCCTGAAAGACGCCTGTGCCGGCGCGTCGTGGCCGGGGTGGCGTGGGCGCGTGGACAGGCGCCGGAAGCCGAGGCGCTTGAGCATCGCGCCTACGCTGCGCTCGGCCAGCACCACCCCGAAGCGGCGCTCGATCACCGCCGCCAGGTCACGGCGGCGCCAGCGTATGACGCCGTGCTCGGCCAGGCTCGGCCCCGCACGCACCAGCTCGGCAACCTCTGCCTCCTGCTCGGGACCAAGGCGCGGTTTCGGCCCGAGCTGGGGCCGGTCGGACAGCCCGGCCAGGCCCTCGGCGTTGTAGCGGTGCGCCCAGTCGCGCAGCGTCTGCCGGTCCATCCCGCACAGCGCCGCCGCCTCGCCCCGCGTGCGCCCGTCCAGCACGAGCGCCAAGGCCAGCATGCGCCGGGCCGCGTCCGCGTCACGCGTTCTCGCCGCTGCGCGCCGCAGCCCGGCTGCGTCCAGATCATCGCGCGTAATCATCACCGCTGCACTCATCGCACCCTCCGCCATGCACACCGGCAAGGAGCGAATCACGACAACGGCGACCTGGGAATCCCTCGTGAGTTAGCGGTCACTACCGCTGGTATGAGATCACCGCCACAGCCCCTCGAAGCGCCGGTCTGCTGTGCGAGTGCACTGGACGGTGTGCCTGGGGTCGCGGTGTCCCAACCATCGGGCTGATCCCGGGCAGCCGCACCTTGACCTGCACGACCCCAGCCGCGTCCGCGGCGGCCGGGTCGGTGCCAGGGGCAGCGGCAGGTTCGGACTGCTTTGAGGGGCGTGGCACCAGGCCAGCCTACCCCACCGGGCCTGATCCGTCGCGAACACCCCACATTTCCTCACGGTCCCCGACCTGCATGGATCGGCTTTCGCGCGGTGCGTACAGATCCCAACGAATTTGATTCGTAACGGGAAATCCGCAGACCTGACAATCTCGGATTTCCAACAGACGGACCGGCCTGGTGCAGCCGGGCTCAAGCGCCGCGCTTGACGTTGATGACTTGGATCGCCGTGTATTCTTCCATGCCCCAATGTCCACACTCGACTCCGATGCCGGACTCCTTGATGCCGCCGAACGGAATACCCGGTCCCATTGAGGGATGCTGGTTGACCCAGACCGAGCCCGCCTCGAGCCGGCCGGCCACGTCCCTGGCGCGATCGACATCGGTACCCCAGACCGAAGCCCCCAAACCATAATTCGTGGCATTGGCGCGGACGACCGCGTCATCGAGATCGCGGTACGGCAAGATCGGCAGCAGCGGTCCGAACGCCTCCTCATCGACCACGCGCATTCCCTCGCGCGCGTCGGCCAGCAACGTCACCGGGAAGAAAAACCCGTCTCCGGCCGGCGCCTCGCCCCGGAATGCGACTGTAGCACCAAGCTCAAGCGCATCGTCGAGCATCGCCTGGATTTTGTCGCGCTGCATCCGATTCTGGATGGGGCCAATCTCCGACGCGGGATCAAGACCGTTCCCCACGCGGACATTGCGCGCGACGCCCGCAAGCGCCTCCGTGACGGTGTCGATGATACTCTCATGCACATAGAGGCGTTTGAGACCGGCGCAGACTTGGCCGCAATTGGAGAACTTCCCCCAGAATAGGTCGGCGGCGATGCTTTGCGGCTCGGCGTCGGGCAGCACGATACCGGCATCGTTGCCGCCGAGTTCGAGGGTCAGTCGCTTCAAGCTGGCCGCGGCGCTCGCCATGATGCGCTTGCCCGTCGGGCCGGAACCGGTGAAAGCAATCTTACGAATCTCGGGATGCGTCGCGAGCCGCTCGCCGGCGGCATTGTCGCCGGAGACGACGTTCAGAACTCCCGGCGGCAGCACATCTCTGGAGAGTTCGCCTAACCGTAACGTCGCGAGCGGCGCCAGCGGAGATGGCTTCAACACCATGGCATTGCCGGTGAGCAGACCAGGGGCGATCTTCCAGATCGCCAGCAGAACCGGATAATTCCAGGCGGTGATGGCGCCGATCGCGCCGAGCGGCCGCCGGTGCAGTTCGACCCGTTGCGCCAGCGTTTCACGCAGCGTCTCCACCGGCAGATTAAGGTCGGCATAGGCCCTGAGATAGGCGAGTGCCCCACCGATCTCGGACCGTGCCTTGGCCAGGGGCTTGCCTTGCTCCTGCGTCAACAAGAGCGCGAGTTCCTCGCCATGCGCTTGCACCTGATCGGCGAACGCAAGCAGCAACCCTCGGCGCTCGGCTTGCGGCAAAGCGCTCCAGGCAGGAAACGCGCGGTTCGCCGCCTGGACCGCCAAATCGACGTCGGCAAGGGTTGCGTCGGGACAATGCGCGAACGCAGCACCTGTCGAAGGATTGACGACATCGGCGAGGGCTGCCGTCTCGGCCGCCCGGCCGTCGATGGTCATGGTGACGGCCGGATGCTCATGGTTCATCATCGTTGCTCGCCTTCGTTCACTCGCCTTCGTTCAGGGGCGGAACCGCCGCGCGCTTGCCGCCAAACAGGAGTTGCCAGGTCGCATCGTCATAGCACGTCGTCTTCGCGGCCGTCTTCGTCGCCACGTCGCGGTCGAGACGCTTCGCCGCTGCCGGGCGCGCGGCGATGGTGTCGGACCAGCGCTTCACCTGGGCATAGCGCTCGATGTCGATACCCTGCCCTTTCGCAACCCGCACCCAAGGGAAGGCCGCGATGTCGGCGATCGAATAGTCGCCACAAAATCGAATAGTCGCCACAAATATGAGCGCGGCCCGCGAGCCGGCGATCGAGCACGTCGTAGAGACGCGCGGCTTCGTTGCGATATCGTTCGACAGCATAGTCCAGTTGGATGCCCCGATTCCGAGCGTGGCTCACGAAATGCGCCGCCTGACCGAGCAACGGCCCTTGGCTGGACGTCTGCCAAAACAGCCAAGCGAGAACATCATGCCTTGCCGCGGGATCGGACGGCACGAGCATGCCCGATTTTTCCGCGAGATAATTCAGAATTGCGCCGGATTCGAAGAGCGCGATCGGCCTCCCGCCGGGACCGTCGTGATCGATGATCGCCGGAATCCTGCTGTTCGGATTGATCGCCTGATAGGCCGGCGCGAATTGCTCGCCGGCGACGATATCGACCCAGACCACGCGGTAGGGCAGGCCCGTCTCCTCCAGCATGATGAGGACCTTCCGCGCGTTCGGCGAGGTGTAATAGTAGAAGTCGATCATGGTTCAGCCGTGGCCTGCGCGCTAACGCATCAAATGCCGAAGCGCTGCTTCATCCGTGCCAAATACTCGACGAGGTTCGTCTTCGACGCCGCATAATCCTTGGTGTCGAAGACAAAGGGAGCGTCGATGATATGGCGCAGGATCGAGGTGACGGACGCGTCAACCCAGCGCGGCTGCTCGCCCATGAAGAAGGGCTTCGATCCGAGGAAGTCGCTGAGCGCATCGACATCGGCGCGGGCGCGCCTGTAGATGATGTCGCCCGACATGCGGCCCCAGCCGCCCTGCATGAATGCGACCAGGATGCGATGACGGAAATCGTCGGCGAACGCGCGCAGCGGCGCAGGAACATCGTTGGTGCCGGCGATGATCCGCAGATAGGTCTCCCAGTTCGCGGTCTCGCGCCAGCGCGGCTGGATGACCGACACCCAGTAGAGGTGATCGTCGATCATGCGGTTGAAGGCGAGCATCGTGGCAAGCTCGGCGGGGGAGGCGCCGGCGTCGAGCGGATCGCCGTATCTTCTCTTGAGGTAGTTGATGATGTCGGTCGAATCGGCGACGGTCGTGCCGTCGTCATCGACGATGACCGGCAGCTTGCCGTGCGGCGTGTCGCGATCGAGCTGCATCAGGTTCTGCGGCTTCGCCTCGAACGCTACGTCCGTCATCCGCATGTAATACATCACTTTGGTGACGTAAGGACTGATGCAAGGCACCGTCCAGCCGGGCATATACTGGTAGATCGTAAGCATCGTGCGGTGTCCTCCCTTGATTTCTTCGCCTTAGTTTCTTGGCCTCGGTTTCTTGGTTGTCCATCACCAGGGCAGTCGTTCACCGTTGGCATGATGGAATTCACCCGAGGTCGCCGATGTTAGCGCGTCCATGCGCGCGATCAGGCCGGCGGCCGCCTCGTCAGGCTGGATGTATGAGAAGTTCCCCGGATAGCCTTTCGTCAGGTCGGTCGCGACCATGCCGGGATGCAGCGCGAGCACCGCGATGCCGCGCTTCGACAGATCGTGGTGAAGGTTGAGCGCCACCATGTTGGCGCCGGCTTTCGACACGCGGTAGGCGTAGATGCCGCCCGAGGCGTTATCCTGCAGCGAGCCGACGCGGCTGGTGACGATTCCGACCTTGGCGCCTGGGTGCAGGAACGGCAGCATTGCCTGGACGACGCGGAGCGGCCCGAGCGTGTTGATCTCGAACTGGCGCCGCATGTCGTCGAAGTCGATCGCGCCGAGCTCGTCTAGGCCGAGCACGCCGGCGACATGGAACAGCCAATCGAGCGAAACCGATTGCTGGCGGAGCGCGGAGGCGAGGCGCGCTACTGCCACGTCCGAGGTCACGTCAATATCCGCCACGACCTCGCAGCCCTTCGCCGCGAGGTCCTCGCCCCGGCCGAGGCAGGCCGCGATCACCTGATCGCCCCGCGCAAGGAGCTGCAAGCTGGCGGCATGAGCGATGCCGCGATCGGCGCCGACGACCAGGATGGTTGCCATTGTTTCCTTCACCTCATGCTGCGATCAGGTCGGACGGCTTCTCGCCGACCACGCGCGATGCGCGCAGCGCGGCGATGTCGGTCGGCTGGTAGCCGAGGCTCTCCAGGATCTCGTCCGTGTGCTCGCCGAGCCGTGGGGCGCCCATGCGGATCGAGACCGGCGTACGCTCGAAGCGCGCCGGCGGGCGCGCCTGGCGCAGCCGGCCGGCGGTGTGATGCAGCGTCTCGACCACGGTTCCGCTCGCCAGCAGCTGGGGATGTTCGAGCACCTGATTGCGGGTCAGCGCCGGCGCGCAGGGCACGTCGCTCGCTTCGAGACGCATCATCCACTCCGCCGTCGTCCGCGTCCGCAGCACGGCCTGGGTCATCTCCAGGCGCTCATCGATGTGGCGGTCGCGGGCCGTCGGAGTCGCGAAGCGTTCATCGGCAAGCCACTCCGGCCGCTCCAGCGCGCGGGTCAGGCCCTCCCACTCCCTGTTGCTCATCACCGCGACGGTGATGAAGCCGTCTTGCGTCTCGTAGATCAGGTCGATGAAGCTCGCTGCTTCCTGATTGGTGGTTGGCCGGTCGGGGTAGGTCTGCGCCCCCATGTCGGAGGCCCAGAGGAACGCCATGACCGCGTCGAGCATCGACAGCCGCACGTGCTGACCCTCGCCCGACCGGGTGCGGGCCAGCAGCGCCGCCGTGATCGTCTGCGCGGCGGTCAACGCGGCGACCTTGTCCGGCAGCACGGTGCGGACCAGCCGCGGCCGAGCGGTGTCGCTGCCGGCCTGTACCGTGGCCAGGCCGGAGATCGCCTGGATCACCGGATCGTAGGTCGGCTTGCCGCGCCACGGCCCAGCCTCGCCAAAGCCGCTGATCGAGACGTAGATCAGCGCGGGACACTGGCCGCGCAGCTCGGCCTCGCCGATGCCAAGCCGTTCAACGACGCCCGGCCTGAAGTTCTGCACCAGCACGTCGGCGGTTCCGGCAAGCTCCTGCAGCAGCGTGCGTCCGCCCGTGGACTTGATGTCGAGCGCGATCGAACGCTTGTTGCGGTTGATGTTGAGGAACATCGCCGACATGCCGCCGCGCTGATTGCCGAGCGATCGAACGTGATCGCCGCCGCCGGGCACCTCAACCTTGATCACGTCCGCACCCTGGTCGGCGAGGATCATCGTCGCCCACGGGCCGGACAGCATCGTGGTGAGGTCAACGATCCGGTATCCGCTCAACGGTCCGTTCATGGTGCTGCGTTTCCTCCGGGCGCCCTCTCGCGAAGCTTCCGTTTTTCGCTCTCGCCGGACTAGACTGGGCTTTTCGGACACTTCGTCCGGCTGGAATGGACAATGCTTCCCGATCTCCACCGCATGGCGATCTTCGCCAAAGTCATCGAGCACGGCTCCTTCTCGCGTGCCGCGGGATCCCTCGGGCTAGGGAAATCCGTGGTCAGCCAGCACGTTGCCTTGCTCGAACGCGGCCTCGGCGTGCAGCTTGTGAACCGCAGCACGCGCTCGCTCGCGCTGACCGAGGACGGCCGCGGGTTCTACCGCCATTGCTGCGCTATGATGGAAATCGCCGAGGGTGCGCTTGCCGAAATCGATGCCCACAGAAAAAGCCCCGAGGGCACGGTCCGTTTCACGGCATCCTACAATCTCGGCCTGAGCTTCGTGGTCGCCTGCCTCGGCCGCTTCCGCGTGGCCAATCCGTCGGTCAAGCTCGACCTGACATTGGATGACGCGCAGATCAATCTCATCGAAGAAGGCTTCGATCTCGCCTTGCGCGTCGGCCATCTGTCCGACAGCGCCTTGCATGTCGTAGCGCTCGCGCGCTGTCGCATGGTCCTGTGCGCGGCGCCATCCTATCTCGCGGCCACCACGCAAATTTCGCACCCGCAAGACCTCGTACATCACCCCTGGATCAGCATCACCCAGTTGCCACGTCCCGAGCGGGTGAGCCTGCTGGCGGAGGACGGGCGCCAGCGCACCATTCGCGTGCGGCCCGAGATCAAGACGAACACTGGCATTGCCGCGCGGCAGTTCTTGCTGCAAGGCGCGGGGATCGGCCTGCTGCCCGACTACGCGCTGCCGGGCGAGGGATTGGTCGAAGTGCTGCCCGGTTGGCGTGAGGCAAGTGATCGGCCGATCTCGGCGGTATACCCGCGCGGCAAGTATATGCCGCTGAAGGTCCGCGTGCTGATCGATTTTCTGAAGGCGGAGTTCCGGAGTCACTATGGCGCATTGCCGTTATCTCCCGCAGCTACTGCCTGGCCTCCGCCGAGCATTGCCGTCGCGCGCCCACGTGTTACCCTGGCCCGGCAACGCTAAGCTTGGAGGAAACGATGACGCTCAAGGCAACGCTGCTCGGGGGCGCCACGCTGCTCGCAGGCTTGGGCGCCCTTGCAGGCGCCGCGCGCGCCGAGGACGCCCCGATCCGCATCGGCGTGATCGCCGAGGCGTCCTCTATCGCGGGCGGGTCGATCCCCAAGGCGGCGCAACTCGCCGCCGACGAGATCAACGCGGCTGGCGGCGTCAATGGCCGCAAGATCGAGATTGTCGCCTACGACGACCACTCCTCCTCCGCCGACGCCGTGCGCGCCTTCCAGCGCGCGGTCACGCAGGACCACGTCAACGCCGTGATCGCGAGCTACATCAGCGAGGTCGTGCTGGCGCTGGAGCCGTGGTCGGCGCGGCTGAAGATGCCCATGGTGACGCCGGGTGCTGCCAGCAACGAGATCAGCCAGGTGATCAAGCGGGGCTACGACCGCTACAAATACGTCTTCCACGGCTACCTGACCTCGGCATTCCTGGCGCAATCCGTCTGCGACGGCGCCAAGGACATGCTCGTGGACGGCTATCACATGAAGTCCGCCGTCATCATGAGCGAGGACGCTGCCTGGACCACGCCGCTCGACGTGGGCTACGAGGCGTGCCTGCCAAAGGTCGGTCTCAAGGTCCTCGACCACATCCGCTTCTCGCCCGACACCAACGACTTCACGCCCATCTTCAACCGCATCGAGGGTGAGAAGCCCGACGTCATCGTCACCGGCATCAGCCACGTCGGCGTGCAGCCCACGGTGCAGTGGACGAGTCAGCAAGTGCCGATCCCCATGTTCGGCATCTCGTCCCAGGCCACGTCGAGCACGTTCTGGAAGGACACCAACGGGGCGACGCAGGGCGTCGTGTTCCAGACCGTCGCAGCGCCCGGCGTCGCGGTCACGCCGAAGACGAACCCGTTCACGGACGCCTACGAGAAGCGGTTCGGCGCCGTGCCGTCCTACTGCGGCTACACCGCCTACGATGAGGTCTATTACATCGCGGACGCGATCAAGCGCGCCGGGTCAACGGATGCCGACAAGCTCGTGACCGCGCTGGAGGCCACCAACTGGGAAGGCACGATCGGCCGCACCGCCTTTTACGGCCGCAATGACCAATTCCCGCACGCGCTGAAGTATGGACCGGGCTTTATCACCGGGATCATCGTCGAGTGGGAGCAGGGCAAGCAGGTCGCGATCTGGCCGAAGAACGTGGCGATCGGCAAGCTCACCTTCCCGTCCTTCATCAAGACCGCGCAAGCAGCGCAGTAGCATGCGCCGTCAGGGCGAGGCAGTGCCCTAGCGTGAACACCAGGTCCCGTCCACCCCTCCGCCGTCATGCCCGGACTTGATCCACTGGTGTCCGGATTACGCATGATGGATAGCGAGGGAGAGTTGCGGGCACGGCGTGTCGTCCTTGAGCGGTGGTGTGCTGAGCAGGTCGCGCAGCGGTCTGCGTTGGAAGAGGGTGAGGCTGGACAGTCGGAAGAGGGCTTGGGCTGGGAGGCAGGAGCGGCCTTGGAGTTGCGCCAGCCTGACCAGCAGGTGTGCGATGATGGCAGCTATGATCTGCAAGGTCACGGCATTGCGGTTCTTGCCGATGAAATGGTGCAATCTGAGGTTCTGCTTGATCCACTTGAAGAACAGCTCGACCTCCCAGCGGCTCTTGTAGAGGTCGGCGATCGCGTCGGCTGGAGACTGCAGGTCGTTGGTCACGAGCGTCAGCACCCGACCTGTGCTGATCTGCACCGTCACCAGCCGGATCGGCTGATCGAACGGGTTCTGGCGGCTGGCGGCGAGACGCTTTGGCAGATGCCCGATCTGGTCCTTGAGGATGTGGGGTGCGGCCTTGGGCACCCGGCGGCTGCGGGTAATGCGCACCGGCGTGTTGGACTTCAGCCGGGTGACGAAGTGGCAGCCCGCGGCGGCCAGGCTCGCCCAGAACGTGAAGCAGTAATAGCCTTTGTCGAACACGTAAGTCGCGCCGGGCTCGATCGGGAAGCGCTTGGCGGCGGTCACGTCGTTGACCCGCGACGAGGTGACGGCAAAGCAGGTGGTCCGGCTGGCGAGCGGGTCGAACACGACGTGCAGCTTGACCGCGCCATCGACCGCCCAGTGCTGCACGGCTTTGCCGGCGTGGAGGCGGGTGGCGTCGATCAGGCGCAGGGCCTCGCGTCCCAGCCCAGGGGCCAGTTGGCCCACCTCGCCGCAGAGCGCAGCGGCCACGGCTTCGAACGGCGCCGTTGGCCGGACTGCGTTGGCATCACTCAGCGTCGAGCGCCGCACCGCCCCAACCCCCAAATGCGCCAGCGCCGGTTGGTGGCGCTCGAGCAGCCGAGCCAAGTCACGCATCGACCGGGCGCCGGCGAGCTGCGCCGAAATCAGCGTCACCAGATGCGCCCACTCCGTCAGGCCCCATTTGACCCGCCCCTCGACGGCCGCCTGGAACACCCGGCGCGGAAGGGACTTCATCAATTGGCCAAATACGGTAGGTTGGAACGGCATGGCTCAGGCTCCACGAGCTTCGATTCGGACAGGTCGTCGCAAAACCCATTCGAATCAGAGCCATGCACTCTGTCCAGCCCAATCCATTCCGGACACCAGTGGACTAATCCGGGCATCCACGCAGCCCGGCTCGCCCCGGCGGACCCGCGTGAGCGCCGATGCTGCACCGCAGAGCGGGCGCGGCTAGCGGCTGTGGGTGGTGCGTGGATGCCCGGATCAAGTCCACGGCTGTCCGGTCGATTTCGGCTGACACGGTGCACGGCGTTGACTCTACTCGGCTCGGATCGTTTCCCGACGAATCGAACATGAGTAGGACCATCGCCGTGCCGCACCAGAATACTGTGTTTCGTCAGGTGGCCAACTGCATTCCCTGGGCGGCCTTCAACCGCCTGGTCACCGAGCATCGCGCCGACAAAGGCGTCACCAAGCTGCACACCGACCTGCTGCTGCGAGTGATGCTGTTCGCCCAGCTCTCGCAAGCGCGCAGCCTGCGCGACATCCCAGCCATCCTGCACAGCCAGGACGCGCGCCGTTACCACTCGGGCCTGGCGTGCGTGCCCCGGCGCTCCACGCTTGCGGACGCGCTGGCGGGACGGCCCTACGCCGTGTTCACCGGCCTGCTCGCCCTGCTGATCCCGCGGGTCACAGGCCACTATGCCCGCAGCCTCGGCGACTGTGTGCGCTTGATCGACTCCACCACCGTGCCGCTCAGCAGCCTCAGCGCAGGCTGGGCACGGTTCTCTGCGCGCTTCAGCGGCGCCAAGGCGCACGTTATGTTCGATCCGGACGCCAACTGCCCGCTTTATCTCGCGGTCACGCCAGCCGCTACCAACGACATCACGGCGGCTCGCGCCATGCCGATCGAGCCTGGCGCCACCTACGTGTTCGATCTCGGCTACTACGATTACGCCTGGTGGTCTCGGCTGGACGAGGCTGGTTGCCGCCTCGTCACGCGGCTGAAGGCAAACACCCCGTTCGAGGCCATCCAGACCCTGCCCGTGCCGGACGCGGTGGACCACGTGCTGTCCGACCGGATCGGCTTTCTGCCCGAGCGCCTGGCCAGGAGCCGCACCAACCCGCTGCGCCAAGCGGTGCGGCTGCTCGACGTCGCCGTCAAGCCCGGCACCGTGCTGCGGGTGGTAAGCAACGATCTGGACGCACCGGCCAGCGAGATCGCGGCCCTCTACAAACGGCGCTGGGACGTCGAGCTGTTCTTCAGGTGGATCAAGCAAACCCTGAAACTGCGGCACTTCTTCGGCACCAGTGAGAATGCCGTCCGCATCCAGATCGCCGTGGCCCTGATCGCGTTCGTGCTGATCCGGCTCGCTCACCTGGCCCAGCATGCCATCGACAGCCTGACCCAGTTCGCCCGCCTCATTCAGGCTAACGTCCTGCATCGCACGCCGCTGCACCAATTGCGACCAATGCTCAACCAACCCATGCGATCGCCAACCCAACGCAGCGCTCAAGGCGTGCTCCTGTGAGCCAGCGAAATCCACCGGACAGCCGTGGACCAAGTCCGGCCATGACGGGGCGGGTAAGGTCTGATGTCCAAACCAGGCCTCCACTTCAGATTGGACCTCGGAGCGCCACCGCGTAATCCATGCTCGCCGCGCAAATCCTCATCGACGGCTTCGCCATCAGCGCGCTCTACGCGCTAGGTGCGACCGGCTTCACGCTGATCTTCGGCGTCTCCGGCGTGCTCAACCTCTCGCACGGCGCACTGATGGTGGTTGCCGCCATCGCCGCGTGGGCGCTCTCGGAGCAGTTGGGCTGGGGCACCTACGGCGGCGCGCTCGGCGGCGTCGCCGTCGGGCTAGCGATGGCGCTGCTCACGTACTACGTCGTCGTACGCCCAATTCAGCGCTCGCGCCGCATCGCGGCCGAGGAGAAGGAGATCTTCGTGCTTACCGCGACCCTGCTCTGGGGCATCATGATCCAGGACCTGGTCGCCTACCTCTACACGAGCAACCCGCGCACGGTGCGCCCGCTCTGGCCGGGTGTGGTGGATGTGCTCGGGCAGCGGACGCCCGTGAACGAGATCCTGACGGCGGCGGTGTGCTGGGCGGTGATCGGGCTGCTGTGGCTGTTCGTGAACCGCACGCGGTCGGGCAAGGTACTGCTCGCCGCCAGCATCAACGCGCGCGGCGTCACGCTGCTCGGCTTCGAGCTGTCCAGCAGCTACGTGCTCGTCTGGACGATCTACGGCATCCTCGCCTCGGTCGCGGGCGTGCTGCTCGCGATGTTCCTCGGTGTCAGCACCGACAGCGCCGGGCCGCTCACAGCGAGCGCGTTCTCGATCGTGGTGCTAGGCGGTCTCGGCAGCGTCTCGGGATCGCTGATCGCGGCCTACGTGGTCGGCTACCTGGAGACGGTGACGGCCTACCTGATCTCGCCCGCGATCCGCACCATCCCGGCCCTGATCCTGCTGGTGCTCGTGGTCTATGTGCGCCCGCAAGGGCTGCTCGGGCGGCGGTAGGGCGATGCGGCGCACAATTGCGATCAGCCTGCTCGCGCTCGCCGCGGCGGCGACGCTGCCGCTCTGGGTGTCCGCCTACGTGCTCGGGCTGCTGACGACCGCCTACTACTTCGGCGTCTTCGCCATGTCGTGGGACCTCCTGTTCGGCTTCGCAGGCGAGGTTAATTTCGGCCCGACCTTCCTGATCGGCCTCGGCGCCTACACGGCTGGCATCCTCGACAACCTCTACGGCTGGCCCATCGCCATCTGCGCCGCCGCGGGCACGCTCGTCGCGGTCGTGGGCGGCGTGCTGCTCGCGCTGCCGGCGCTGCGGCTACGCGGCCCCTATTTCGGCCTCGTCACGCTGGTCGCGGTGCTGATCCTGCAGCAGTGCATCGTGATCTTCGCCGAACTCACCGGGGGCGAGATCGGGCTGACCATCCCCGACATCATCTCGATGGATGCCGGGACGAACTACTGGTTTGCCCTCGGCTTCCTGGGGGTGAGCGGGGCAATCCTGTTCGGCCTGTCGCGCTCGCCGCTTGGCCTCATCCTGCAGGCGAGCGGGCAGGACGCGACGGCCGCCGGCGCGCTCGGCTTCAACGTCGCCAAGCACAAGCTCGCCGCGTTCTGCATCAGCGCCTTCTTCTCCGGCCTCGCCGGCGCGCTGCTCGTGTTCTACCAGGGCACGGCGTCGGTCGGCACGGTCGTGGACATCGCGCTCGGCGTGCAGATCATCATCGCGGCCGTGCTCGGCGGGCGGCGCACAATCTTGGGGGCGGTACTCGGCTCGATCTTCCTGATCGGCGCAGGCGAGGTGCTCCGGCCGCTCGGCCAGCTCAATACGTTCGTGGTCGCGGCCATCGCGCTGGCCGTGATCCTGTTCTTTCCCGAGGGCTTCCTGGGAGCAGCACTTCACCGGGGGGAGCGCGATTGAGCGACTCTCTGCTCTCGGTTCGCGGCCTCACCAAGCGCTTCGGCGGCCTGGTGGCGGTGCGGGACCTGGATTTCGAGATCCGCGGCGGCGAGATCCTCGGGCTGATCGGGCCGAACGGCTCGGGCAAATCCACGGCAATGAAGCTCGTCATGGGGCTGGAGCGGCCGGATGCCGGCTCCGTGCGCCTGCTCGGGCGTGAGGTCGCCGGGCTGCCCGCCCATCGCATCGCCCGGTCCGGCATCGGCATCGTCTTCCAGCACTCCCGGCCGCTGCACCGCCAGACCGTGCTGGAGCACATCAAGTTGGCGCTCCTGCCCGACAGCCTGCTGCGCCTCTTCGCCGACCCGGCCGTCGAGGCGCGGGCGCGCGTCATCGCGGAGCGGGTCGGTCTCGGCGCCGTGCTCAGCCGCCATCCCGGCACGCTGCCCTTCGCGGACCTCCGACGCATGGAGATGGCGAAGGCCGTCGCGCGCGATCCCAAAGTGGTGCTCGTGGACGAGCCGTTCGCCGGGCTGACGGCGGCCGAGGTCGCGCTGTTCTCGGACCTGATCCGCAGCTTCCGCGACGAGGGATGCGCGGTGCTGCTCGTGGACCACAACGTGAAGAGCGTGGCCGCCCTCGTGGACCGCGTGCTCGCCCTCTATCTCGGCGAGCGCATCGCGGAAGGCAGCGCGGACGCGGTGATGGCGGACGAGACGGTGCGCCGGGTCTATCTCGGCGGCGCGATCACGACGGCGGCTCGGCCCGAGCTGGCCCGGCGCGGGGAGACGCCGCTGCTCGCGGTGGATAGCCTGACCGTGCATTACGGCAAGGCGCAGGCGCTCGACCGCGTGGGCATCACGGTCCATGAGGGAGAGTTCGTCTCCGTCGTGGGCCTCAACGGCGCGGGCAAGACGACGCTGTTCAACGCTGTCTCGGGGCTCGTGCCCTATGCGGGCGCGATCCGGTGGGAAGGCGGCAGCCTCGCCGGGCGGAGCGCCGCTGCCATCGCGCGGGGCGGGCCGAAGGGCGGAATCGTGCAGTGCCCGGAGACGCGCGAGCTGTTCGGCGACCTGAGCGTGCGCGAGAACCTCGACCTTGGCGGCCAGCATCTACCGAAAACAGAGGCAGCGCGGCAGCTCGATGGGCTGCTCGACCTCTTCCCGATCCTGAAATCGCGCGCGGGACAAACAGCGCGCACCCTCTCGGGCGGCGAGCAGCAGATGCTCGCCATAGCCCGCGCCCTAATGATGCGGCCGCGCCTGCTGATCCTCGACGAACCGACGCTGGGCCTCGCCCCGGTGATCCTGGAGGCGCTCTCGAAGGCGCTGGAACGGCTGCGCCAGACAACTCCGATCACGGTTCTGCTCGGCGAGCAGAACGTGACCTTTGCGCTGCCTCACGCCGACCGGGTGTACGTGCTGGATCACGGCCGGATCACCTGGGAAGGCGACCCGAGCCGCTTCGCGCGCGAGATGGGGACGGGCTACCTATAAGGGGCGCGGGAGGCAGCCCTAGCGACGCACCTCAACGCCCGGCTCCGAGAACGGGTCTTGCCCCTGCATCCCATCCTGGATGCCGCCCTGAGGCAGCTGCCCCTGCGGCGTCACGCCGTCCACCGCGTGCGGCAGGAACTGCGCGAGCTGGCTGAGCAGGTCGTGCGGCTGCATATTGGCTTGTTGCGCCCATTGGTTGACCTGCTGGTCACCGAACACTTGATGCAGCTGCTGCGGCGTGACCGACTGGTTCTGGCCATTCGATACCCAGCTCTGGGCGACGCCGCCGAGACCGGCCTGCTGGAAGCGGCTCACGAGGTTCATCAGGCCACCCATCCCGCCGCCTGCCTGCGCGCCCGCCTGAGTGCCTGGCTGAGCACCCGCTGCCCCGCCGCCCAGCAGCGACGAGAGAATACCACTCACGGGTGATTGCTGGGCCTGTCCGCCCATCAACCCACCCAGCACTGAATCCAGCAACGACATCAGAGTGCCCTCCTCTGGCCAAAGATCAGGTGATAGATCCATAGAACAACGATCGCCCCGACCACGGCGACGAACATGCTCCAGATGTTGAAGCCGTTCACGCCGCCGTAGCCGAACTGGGCGAAGATCCACCCGCCTACGACGGCGCCGATGATGCCCAGCACGATATCCAGGATAATGCCCTCGCCCGAATTATTTACAACCTTGCTCGCAATGAAGCCCGCGATCAATCCGAGGACGAGCCAGCCGATTATGCTCACTGCCTACGCTCCCACGCTGAGCGGGCGCCTTGCCCGCCTATCCTGTGCCAACCCTGCAACAACGCCGTCAGCCGTGGGTTGAGGATACTGCAACTAGCGTAGCGATGCGCGAGCATCACGCTTTTTTAATACGCTCGCCCGAGATCGCGCCAAGCCGCGGCCGGCACTGCCCTAGACGTTGAACCGGAACAGCATGACATCGCCGTCCCGCACGATGTAGTCGCGCCCCTCGATCCGCAGCCGACCGGCCTCGCGCGCGCCCTGCTCGCCCCCGAGCGCCACGTAGTCTTCATACGAGACCGTCTCCGCCGCGATGAAGCCTCGCTCGAAATCCTGGTGGATCACGCCGGCCGCCTGCGCCGCGCGCGTGCCCTCTGTGACCGTCCAGGCGCGTGCTTCCTTCGGTCCGACGGTGAAGTAGGTGACGAGGCCGAGCAGCGCGTAGCCGGCGCGGATCAGCCGGGCGAGTCCGCTGTCGTGCAGGCCCAGGCCTTCCAGGAACTCGGTACGATCGCCCTCGGGAAGCTGCGCGACCTCTGCCTCGATGGCGGCGGACACGACCACGCACCCGGCACCTTCCGCCGCTGCTCTCTCGGCGACGCGCGCGCTTAACGCGTTCCCCGCCGCCGCGTCCTCGTCCACGTTGCACGCGTAGAGCACGGGCTTACTCGTTAACAGCTGCAGCCGGCGCGCCGCGTCGCGGTCGCCCGGCGCGATAGCGGTGCGCGCCGGGCGCCCAGCCTGCAAGGCATCGAGGATGGGGCTGATCAAGGCGACCTGCGTCTGCGCCTCGCGGTCGCTTCCTCGCGCACGCTTCTG
Organism: uncultured Alphaproteobacteria bacterium; assembly: GCA_963848595.1. Lineage (GTDB taxonomy): Bacteria > Pseudomonadota > Alphaproteobacteria > Acetobacterales > Acetobacteraceae > CAWKEH01. The sequence goes on from CAWKEH010000002.1 coordinate 86,491, forward strand.
CAAGGCCGGCAGACGCCGCTCCAGGCTCTCCAGGTCGGCGAGCATCAGCTCGGTCTCAACAGTCTCGGCGTCGCGGATCGGGTCTACCCCGCCCTCGACGTGGACCACGTCCGGGTCCTCGAAGCAGCGAAGCACGTGGACGATGGCGTCCACCTCGCGAATGTTGGCGAGGAACTGATTTCCCAGCCCCTCTCCCTTGGACGCGCCCCGCACGAGCCCGGCAATATCCACGAACTCCAGGTTCGTCGGCACGACCCGCGCCGACTTGCCGATGGCCGCGAGCTGATCGAGCCGCGCGTCCGGCACCGCAACCCGGCCCACATTGGGCTCCACGGTGCAGAACGGGTAGTTCGCCGCCTGCGCCGCGGCGGTCGCCGTCAGCGCGTTGAAAAGCGTGCTCTTGCCCACGTTGGGCAGGCCCACGATGCCGCAGTTGAAGCCCATCTAAGCGTCCTGTGTGAGCAGCGCCACGCGCGTCATGAACTCCTCCGGCCGTCTCTGGGCGAGCAGCGGCGCGGCGTCCGCCACCGCGTCGAGCAGCGCGGCGAGCCAGCCCTGGTCCGCCTTAGCGAAATCGCTGAGGACGTGGCCCAGCACCCGCTCCTTGAGTCCGGGATGCCCGATCCCGAGCCGGACGCGCCAGTAATCCTGCATTCCTAGCGCGCGGTCCATGCTGCGCAACCCGTTGTGCCCCGCAGCGCCTCCGCCGCGCTTTACCCGCACCTTGCCCGGCGCCAGGTCCAGCTCGTCGTGGAACGCCGTGATGCTCTCCGGCCCGAGCTTGTAGAACGCGGCGGCCGGCTGCACGCTCTCGCCGGAGCCGTTCATATACGTGAGCGGCTTGAGCAGCAGCACGCGCTCGCCCCCCACCGCGCCTTCCGCGGCGACGCCCTTGAACCGCTGACGCCACGGGCCGAAGCCGTGGGCGTGGGCGATGCGGTCCACGGCCATGAAGCCGATATTGTGGCGCTGCCGGGCCATGCCAGGCTCGGGGTTCCCGAGCCCAGCCCAAAGCAACATGGTCAGAGCAGCACGGTTTACTTCTTCGCGGCTGGCGCTGCCTTGGCACTGCCCTTGCCGGCGGGAGCCGCGCTTTTGGCTGAGTCCGCAGCGGCCTCGGTCGCCGCCGTCTCGGCGCCCTTGGTCGGCGGCGCCACCGTGGCGATCACGAAGTCGCGGTCGGTGATCACCGGCTTGACGTTCTCGGTGCCGCGCAGGTTGCTGAACCGCACGTTGTCGTTGATGTCGAGGCCGGACAGGTCGGCTACGAGGCTCTCCGGGACCGTGTCCGGGTCGGCCATCACCTCGACCGTGTGGCGCACGATGTTGAGAACGCCGCCGCGCTTGATGCCGGGGCTGGCCCCCTCGCCCTCGAAGTGGACGGCGATGGCGACGCGGACGCGCTCGCCGGGTGCCAAGCGCTGAAAGTCAATGTGCCGCGGACGGTCGGTCACTGGGTGGAACTGCACCTCGCGAATCAGGGCGCGCTCGCTCTTCCCGGCGACGCTGACCTCGTAGAGCCGCGAGCGCCAGCCGCCGCGGGTCAGCTCGCGCGTGACGATACGGGGATCAAGCGCGATGAGGGCGGGGTCCTGCTTGGCGCCGTAGATGATGCCGGGGACGAGGCCCGCCCGCCGGGTCGCGCGCGCCGCTCCTGTGCCGGCACGCTCGCGCGTCGCGGCCTCGATCTGGGTGTAATTGGCCATGGCCTTGCTCCAACACCGAGCGGCTACGCATCGGCCGGACTGCGGCAGCAGACCTGGCCGAGGCGCGTCGCCGTGAGACGAACAGAAGATGCGCCGGCCTCCAGGGGTGCCGGCGTGCAGGAGGCGTCTAGCCTAACGCGGCCGTGACGGCAAGCCTCGTGGGCGTTCGCGAGACTCGCGCGTAAAGAGCAGCGGACGGGATGACCGCCGTCCGCAACGAGAGGAAACCCTCATGCGCAAGTCCCTGATCATGGCCGGGCTGCTGGCCACTACGCTGGGCGGCATCGCCTACGCCCAGCAGACGCCGGGATCCCCGCCCGGCAGCCCCCCCGGCCCAGGAAATCCTCCCGCCGCGCCGCCGGGAGGTCCGACCGGCGGACCGCCGGGTCTCCCGATGATGAATGGAACGATGGAGATGGGCCCCGGTCCGCACCATCCGCCGCACGGAATGATGAATCCGATGATGATGGGCGGTCCGGCAGCCGGGCGCGAGATGGAAGAGAACATGATGATGCACATGCACCCGCCTAGGGGCGCTGTGTTCATGTTCCGCGACGGCGACCAGCGCGTCCTCATCAAGTGCGCGGACGACGAGCCGACGAAGGCTTGTGTGGACGGCGCCTCCACGCTCATCGACAAGCTCGGCGGCATGTCCGACGAGGGGACACCGGGCACGCAGGGCCAAGGCAATCAGGGCCAAGGCAATCAGGGCCAGGGCAGCCAAGGCCAAGGCAACCAGAATCAGTAATCCCCCAGAACAGTAATCCTAGGACCGGGCCGCGAGGGATTGGATACCTCGCGGCCTATCTGCTCAGTCGGCCGCGTCCGCGATCTCGGCCTTCGGCTTGTGCTTCAGCACGGCCATCTTCTCCTGGACGTGCCGGCTGAAGACGTATTCCGCCGGGCGCTGCTTGCTGAGGTCGATCTCCGGCGCCATCGGCCCCTCCGTGCGCGGACCGCGCAGCGCGACCACGGCGGTCTTGAGCGGGTGCTTCACCGCGTCCACGACCGCCGTTGATTCATAGCCCGAGTGGACCATGCAGTCGGCGCACTTCTCGTAGTTTCCCGTGCCATACTTGTCCCAGTCGGTCGTCTCCATAAGCTCCTTGTAGGAGCTGGCGTAGCCTTCTCCCAGCAGATAGCACGGCCGCTGCCAGCCGAAGACGTTGCGCGTGGGCTTGCCCCAGGGCGTGCAAACGTAGCTCTCGTTGCCGGCCAGGAAGTTCATGAACAGCGGCGACTGCGTAAAGCGCCAGCCCTTACCCTTCCCTCGGCGCAGGATGTCGCGGAACAGCTCCTTGGTTTTGCGGCGCGTGAGGAAATGCGCCTGGTCCGGAGCGCGTTCGTAGGCGTAGCCCGGGCTGGTCATGATGCCGTCCACACCCAGGGCCATCACCTCGTTGAAGAAGCGGGCCACGCGCTCCGGATCCGCCCCGTCGAACAGGGTGCAGTTGATGCTGATGCGGAAGCCGCGCTCCTTCGCACGCTTGATCGCCGCCACGGCGCGGTCGAACACGCCCTCCTGGCTCACCGAGCGGTCGTGCATGTCGCGGTCGCCGTCGAGGTGCACGTCCCACGAGAAGCGGGAGTGCGGCTCGAACTGGTCCATCTTCTTCTCAAGGAGCAGCGCGTTCGTGCAGAGATAGACGAATTTGCCGCGCCCTAGGATGGAGCGGACCATCTGGGGCATCTCCCGGTGGAGCAACGGCTCGCCGCCGGCGATCGCGACGACGGGCGCGCCGCACTCGTCCACCGCCTGCACCGCGTCCGCGACCGAGAGGCGCTGGTTCAGGATCTCCGCCGGGTAGTCGATCTTCCCGCACCCGGCGCACGCTAGGTTGCAGCGGAACAGCGGCTCAAGCATCAGCACCAATGGGTAGCGCTTGCGCCCCCGTAGATGCTGCTTGACCACGTAGGCGCCAACGCGCGCCATTTGCTGCAAAGGCACCGCCATTATCGAATTCTCCTTAGGCTACTTCTGCGGGGAACTTGAACCGCACGTCCTCGGCGACTCCCGGGAGCGCCGCAATCTCGACAGGGCCGAACTGCCGCAGACCTTCGATCACGCCCTGCACGAGCATCTCGGGCGCTGATGCGCCCGCTGTAAGGCCGACAGTGGCTATGCCTGCGAACCACTCCGGTTGCAAGGCGGCCGCATCGTCCACCAAATAGCTCGGCAACCCGAGCTCGGCACCGATCTCGCGCAGCCGGTTGCTGTTCGAGCTGTTCCGGCTGCCGACGACTAGGATCATCTCCACCTGCTGCGCCAGGTCCCGCACCGCTTGCTGCCGGTTCTGGGTCGCGTAGCAGATGTCGCGGACATCGGGGCCGACGATGGCGGGGAAACGCACCTTGAGTGCTGCGATGATGCCTCGCGTGTCGTCCACCGAGAGCGTGGTCTGCGTCACGTAGGCGAGCTGATCCGGCGTGCCGACATCGAGCGCCGCCACATCCTCCACCGTCTGCACGAGATGGACGCGCCCAGGGATCTGCCCGATCGTGCCCTCGACTTCAGCGTGCCCTGCGTGCCCCACGAGCACAATCTCGCGACCGCCGGCCGCATAGCGCCTCCCTTCGGCGTGGACCTTGGCGACGAGGGGGCAAGTAGCATCAATCACCGGTAGTTGGCGCTCTCGCGCGACCTGCTCGACGCGCTTGGCGACGCCGTGAGCACTGAAAACGGTCATCCCGCCGGGCGGAATCTCGTCCAGCTCATCGACGAACACAGCGCCGCGCCGGCGCAGATCCTCGACGACGTGCCGGTTGTGCACGATCTCGTGACGCACGTAGATGGGTGGGCCGAACTTCGCGAGCGCCCGCTCGACGATCTCGATCGCCCGCTCGACACCTGCGCAAAACCCTCGCGGCTGGGCCAAGACGACGCGCATGAGAACTCCTTCCGCCTGAATCACACTTAGAACGCGGGACCGCGCAGATAGTGCCCCTCCGGCCCGCTGCGAACCAGGGCTTGTGGCTCTCGCAGTGCAGCACTGTGCTAATTGAGCAACAGGGAACCGGCCGGGTGGCGGGTGCGTATGGCATGGGCGGGGTGGCTTGGCTAGGCTCCTACGACCTTGCCACTTCGGCCGGCATGGCGTACCTGGAGGCGGGGCCCCACACCAGCGGGCGCCACCCTGCTTCCGTCCGACTTCTTTTAGCCGCCTGGGTCGTCCAGGCGGGGAGCTTGGTTGACCGATGAACGCCACCCCGCGCCCGCCACGCCCCGACACTCCAGCCCTTGACCGCGTGCGCTTTCCCCGAGATCTCCGCAACTTCTCCGCCGAGCAACTACGCCAGATCGCTGATGAGCTGCGCGCCGAGACCATCGACGCCGTAAGCACGACAGGCGGGCATCTCGGCGCGTCGCTCGGCGTCATCGAGCTCACCGTGGCGCTCCACGCCGTCTTCGATACGCCGGACGACCGGTTGATCTGGGACGTCGGCCACCAGGCGTATCCCCACAAGATCCTGACTGGCCGCCGCGACCGCATCCGCACCCTGCGCCAAGGCGGCGGCCTGTCCGGCTTCACCCGTCGCGCCGAGAGCGAATACGACCCGTTCGGCGCTGCGCACAGCTCCACCTCAATCTCCGCCGGCCTCGGCATGGCCGTCGCTAACGAGCTCCTGGCCAAGCAGGGCAAGCCGGAGCTCGCGGACCGGCACGTCGTCGCGGTCATTGGCGACGGCGCCATGAGCGCCGGCATGGCCTACGAGGCGATGAACAATGCCGGCGCGCGGCGCTCCCGGCTCGTCGTGATCCTCAACGACAACGACATGAGCATCGCGCGGCCAGTCGGGGCCATGAGCGCCTACCTCTCCCGCCTCATGTCCTCGCGCCAATTCCTCAGCCTGCGCGACCTCGCTGCCCGGATGGCCAAGCGCTTCCCGCGCGGCATCGAGGTGGCTGCCCGCCGCGCCGAGGAATATGCCCGTGGCATCCTCACGGGCGGCACGTTGTTCGAGGAGATGGGCTTCTACTACATAGGCCCGATCGACGGCCACAACCTCGACCACCTGCTTCCCGTCCTGCGCAACGTGCGCGACGCCGAGGAGAGCGGGCCGATCCTGGTCCATGTCATCACCAAGAAGGGCAATGGCTACGCCCCAGCCGAGCAGTCGGCCGACAAGTATCACGGCGTCTCCAAGTTCAACGTGATTACCGGCGAGCAGGTCAAGGCGCCGCCGGGGCCGCCGACCTATACTCGCGTCTTCGCGGACGCCCTGATCGCCGAGGCCGAGCGCGACTTGCGTGTGGTCGCCATCACCGCTGCCATGCCCGCCGGCACCGGGCTGGACCGCTTCGGCGCCCGCTTCCCGGACCGCTGCTTCGACGTCGGAATCGCGGAGCAGCACGCCGTCACCTTCGCCGCCGGCATGGCGACCGAGGGGCTGCGCCCCTGGTGCGCGATCTACTCCACCTTTCTGCAGCGCGCCTACGATCAGGTGGTCCACGACGTCGCGATCCAGAAGCTGCCCGTCCGCTTCGGGATGGACCGCGCCGGGGTCGTGGGCGCGGACGGCGCGACCCACGCGGGCGCCTTCGACATCGCGTATCTCGGCTGCCTTCCCGGCTTCGTGCTGATGGCGCCGAGCGACGAGGCCGAGCTGGTGCACATGGTCGCCACCGCGACCGCTATAGACGACGGGCCGAGCGCCGTCCGCTACCCGCGCGGCGAGGGCACGGGCGTCCAGCTTTCCGCCCGAGGCGAAGTGCTGCCGATCGGGCGCGGGCGCGTCGTGCGCGATGGCGGCAAGGTTGCCATCCTCTCGCTCGGCACCCGGCTGGCAGACGCGCTACGGGCCGCCGACGAACTGGCCGCCCGCGGCCTGCCCGCGACGGTCGCCGACGCCCGCTTCGCCAAGCCGTTCGACACTGTCCTCGTCGAGCAGCTTGCTCGGCACCACGAAGTCCTCGTCACGATCGAGGAAGGCAGCGGCGGCGGCTTCTCGGCGCTCGTCATGCAGCACCTCGCCCGGCGCGGCCTCCTCGATGGAGGCCTTCGCTTCCGCCCGATGACGCTGCCCGACCGCTTCCTGGACCACAATACGCCGGCCCAGCAACTCATCGAGGCCGGGTTGTCGGCCCGCGACATCGTTACCATAGTCATGGGTGCGCTCGGGTGCGAGATGCCCAAGCTGATGCCTGTACCGATGATCCCGCGCCGCTTCATCCTCTTTGCGCCCTCGGCTGCGCTCTTGGTCCTCGCCGACCCGACCCGAGCGCAAGGTGATCCTTCGGCGCCGATCGCCAGGCTTGACGCGGCCCTGCTCGCCGCCATGCGAATGGGCACGAGTACGCCTTTCGCACAGCGCTACGATGTCGTCGCTCCCGTTGTCGAGAGGCCCTTTGATCTGCGCGGCGTTCTCGCCGCGTCCGTCGGCCTCGGCTGGGCCAGCCTCACGTCCCAGCAGAAGCGGGAGCTGCTCTCCGTCTTCACGCGCTACACGGTCGCCAGCTACACGGCGAACTTCGACAGCTACAACGGGCAGCGCATCGAGATCCTGCCGCAGTTCCAACGCCAGGTCGGCTCGGACGTCGTCGTCGCGACGCAGGTCGTGCCCGCGAACGGCCGCGAGCCTACCCGGCTTGACTACGTGATGCGTCAGACGCCACGAGGATGGCGGGCGGTGGACGTGCTGGCCGATGGCTCTATCAGCCGCGTCGCCGTCCAGCGCTCCGACTTCCGCTCCCTTCTCGCTGGCGGCAGCCCGGCGCCGCTCATCGCCAGCCTCAACGCGAAGGTAGCCTCCTTGTCCGGCAGCACGAGTTCGCCCTAGGCGCCGCCGCGATGGAGTTTCTTGCCGCCGCCGCAGACCTCGTCGCCTCCGCGGGTCTCGTGCAGGGCGCGTTCAGCCTAGCCCTGGCACGCCGCTTCATATGCCGTCCTGCGGCCGTGCCGAGCGCGCGCCCGCCGATCACCGTGCTCAAGCCGCTCCACGGCGACGAGCCCCTGCTCGAGGACGCGCTCGCATCACTCTTCACCCAGGATTATCCCGGCCTCCAGCTCGTGTTCGGCGTGCAGGACCCGGCCGACCCGGCCCTGCATACGGTCGATCGGCTGCGCGCCCGGTATCCCGCGCTCGACGTCACCGTCGTCGTCAACGCGGCGCAGCACGGGCTGAACCGCAAGGTCAGCAACCTCATCAACATGTATCCTGCCGCCAAGCACGACCTGATCGTGATCGCGGACAGCGACATTCACGCCGAGCCAGGCTACCTCGATCAGCTCGTCGCCGCCCTAGAGGCGCCCGGCGTGGGCCTGGTCACGACGCTCTACACCGGGCTGCGCTCGAACGAGAGCCTCGTTGCGCGGCTGGGCGCGGCCGGCATCAACCACGGCTTCCTGCCCGGCAACCTGATGGCGCGCTGGCTCGGGCGGCAGGACTGCCTGGGCGCCACGATGGCGCTGCGGCGCGAGACCCTGGAGCGGGTCGGCGGCTTCGCCGCGCTCGTCTCCCACCTCGCGGACGACGCCGTGCTCGGCTGCCGCGTGCGCGCGCTCGGCACCAGCGTCGCCCTCGCCGGCACCATAGCCGCGACGACCGTGCCCGAATCCGCGATGCGGGCGCTGTTCAACCACGAGCTGCGCTGGGCGCGTACAACCCAGAAGCTGGAGCCAGTGGGCTACGCGCTCTCGGCCATGCAGCATCCGCTCGCCTGGGCGACCCTCGCCGTCGCTGTCGATCCGGACTCACGATGGGCCTGGGCCATGCTGCTGCTCGCCTGGGGGCTGCGCTGGCTCACGACGCGGGGCATCGAGCGCGTGCTCGGACTCGACTCCGGGCTGGCAGCCTGGTTCCTGCCGGTGCGCGACCTCTTGTCCCTGGCCGTGCTCCTGGCCAGCTACGGGGGCGACCGGGTCGCGTGGCGCGGCCATATCCTGCGCGTTGATGCGCCCGCGCTGCTGCATGAGAAGGGATGGACCATTCTATGATGAAGACCCTGTTCCTGCAGCCTCCGTCCTTCGGCGGCTTCGATGGGGGCGCTGGCTCGCGCTATCAAGCCAAGCGCGAGATACGCTCCTTCTGGTTCCCGACCTGGCTCGCCCAGCCCGCCGCCCTCGTGCCGGGCAGCAAGCTCATAGACGCGCCGCCGGCCCGGATCGGCATGGAGCCGGTGCTGCGCGAGGCGCGCGAGCGCGAGCTGTGCATCATCCACACCTCGACCCCGAGCTTCGCGTCGGACGTGCAGGTCGCAGGGCAGCTCAAGGACGCGAACCCGTCGCTGCTCGTCGGCTTTGTCGGCGCGAAGGTGGCCGTGCAGCCCGAGGAAAGCCTGCGGCAAGGGAGTTCTATAGACTTCGTGGCCCGCAACGAGTTCGACTTCACGATCAAGGAGGTCGCCGAAGGGCGCGAGCTGTCCGCCGTGGACGGCATTTCCTGGCGCGACCGGGACGGCACGATCCGGCACAACAAGGATCGTGCCATGATCGAGAACATGGACAGCCTGCCCTTTGTCACGCCGGTCTATAAGCGCGACCTCAGGATCGAGGACTACTTCATCGGCTACCTGCTGCACCCCTACGTCTCGCTCTACACGGGGCGCGGCTGCAAATCGCGCTGCACGTTCTGCCTGTGGCCCCAGACGGTCGGCGGCCATCGCTACCGCACCCGCAGCCCCGGCCACGTCGCCGAGGAAATTCAGGAAGGCAAGCGGCTGTTCCCGCAGGTGCGGGAGTGGTTCTTCGACGACGACACCTTTACCGACGACCTGCCGCGGGCCGAGGCGATCGCGCGCGAGCTGGGCAAGATGGGCGTCGCCTGGTCCTGCAACGCCAAGGCTAATGTGCCGCGCGAGACGCTGAAGGTGCTGAAGGACAACGGCCTGCGCCTGCTGCTCGTCGGCTACGAGAGCGGCAACCAGCAGATCCTGCACAACATCAAGAAAGGCATGAGGATCGAGGTCGCCAAGCGCTTCACGAGGGACTGCCACGATCTCGGCATCAAGATTCACGGCACCTTCATCCTGGGCCTGCCGGGCGAGACGCAGGAGACCATCCAGGAGACGATCCGCTTCGCCCAGGAGATCAATCCGCATACGCTTCAGGTGTCGCTGGCCGCGCCCTATCCCGGCACGTTCCTGCACAGGCAGGCGGTCGAGAACGGCTGGCTCGACGAGGCGAACGCGGAACTGGTGGACGAGCATGGCGTGCAGGTGGCCCCCCTGCACTACCCGCACCTCAGCCACACCGAGATCTTCGATAGCGTGGAGGTGTTCTACCGGCAGTTCTATTTCCGGGCGCCGAAGATCGCCGCGATCATGGGCGAGATGGTCCGCAGCCCGCAGATGATGAAGCGCCGGCTGCGCGAAGGCGTGGAGTTCTTCCAGTTCCTGCGGGAGCGCAACAAGGCGGCGTGACTCGCCGCGCCATCATCTCCGCCGACGATTTCGGCCTTTCCGAGGCCGTCAATGAGGCCGTCGAGCGCGCGCACCGGGACGGCATCCTCTCCACCGCCAGCCTGATGGTGGCAGGCCCCGCGGCGGCCGACGCTGTGCGCCGGGCGCGGCGGCTGCCAAACCTGCGGGTGGGCCTGCATCTCGTGCTTGTGGAAGGCCCGGCCGTGCTGCCCCCGGTGGATATCTCCTCGCTCGTGGACGGCGCCGGGCAGTTCCCCGCCGACCAGGCGCTGCTCGGGTCGCGGTATTTCTTCTCGCCCGGCATCCGTCGCCAGCTCAGGGCCGAGATCGCTGCCCAGTTCCGCACTTTCGCCGCCACGGGCCTGCGGCTCGATCACGCGAACGCCCACAAGCACATGCACCTGCATCCGACCGTGGGGCGGCTGCTGCTGGAGGAGGGGCGCGAGCACGGGCTTGCCGCCGTCCGCGTGCCGCAGGAGCCTGCCGCGGTCCTCGCGGGTCTCGGCGAATCGCCCGGCAAGGGGGCCCGTCTGCTCGCCCGCTGGACGAGCCTCCTGCGCTCGCAATGCCGCAGAGCGGGCGTGCGCACCAATCAGTGGTGCTTCGGGGTCGCGTGGAGCGGGCACATGCGGGCGGAACGGATCGCTCGCCTCGCGGCCGCCCTGCCGCCCGGCTTGTCAGAGATCTACTTCCATCCTGCCGCCCGGCGCGACTCCGCGTTCGCCCGCCTCATGCCCCATTACGGGCCCGAGGCGGAGCTGGAGGCTCTCCTCGACCCCGGCGTGCGTCGGGCGTTCGAGGTGGCGGGCTGCGCCCTGGTTGGCTGGTCTGAGGCATCACGCTCTCCCGGATGACTTTGCCGTCCGGGGCAGCCTTCCCTCCAGCGGCACGCGGCAGGACGAGCTGATGTCGGCCGTCGCTCTCATGCTCGATGATGCGAAGATCGCCGATGTGGCCGCCTACTACAGCAGGCTGCAGGTCACGGTGGCGCCGCTTTCAGGCAGTAAGTAGCCCCGAACCGGGTGCGCGACGCTCAGCCCGCTAGGCTCGCCACGCTACCGCGCAGCGCGTGCATCAGGATCAGCATTGGTTCGGCGCGCACGCCCGCCCACCCGGCCAGCAGCACCAGGATGAGGATTCCGACCCGCACGAACTTCATAGCCTGCCTCCGTCCATGCCCCGATCGAGATACGCGGGATTGATTGAGGCATCCTTAAGACCGAGATCGTCAGCTGTCAGTGATGCCGATCACAGGCGGCGACCCCGGAGAAGAGCCGCTGCTAGGTGATGTCTTGCCGAACCCCACGCGCTTCCCTCCCAGCTTCAGCTCGCCGGCTTGCTCATGTCGTCCTGCAGCGCTCGCAAGGCTTGCAGGTTCGTCTTGAGGAGAACCTCGCCGTGCTCGGCCAAGTCCGCGAAGCGCGAGCCGCTCCCGTGCGTCTTCATGGCGTCCTCCTGGCGCAGCGCCTCCTCGTGGCTGGCGATCTGGTCGTCGAGATAGGAGCGGTCGAAGTCCAGCCCGTGCTGCAGCCGCATGTGGCCGAGGCGAACGCGGAGATCGTTGCGCAGAATATTCGGCGGCGTGATGCCGGCGCTGGCGGCGGCGGGCGCGAGCTGGGCTTCGAACTGGTTCGCTTCGTCAAGGAGCCTCGCGGCCAGCGCCTGCACACGAGGATCCTTCGCCTCGGTCTTCGCTAGGTTACTCTCCTCCTGGTCGAATCTAATGATTTGGTAGGCGTTGGTCACGAAGGCCACCTCGTCCGGGTTAGCGGAGCCGGTGGATCGCGCCGTCGGCGTCTCGCACGCCGCAAGCGAGAGCAGGGCCGCGGCTGCCGTCAAGGTCTTGATGGTCGTCATGGCATGTCTCCCCGTTCAGCCTGCTCGAGCCAGGGTCAGAAGATGTAGAGGACGCGCGCGGTCACACCGAAGTCCTGCTTGAAACCGCCGGAGTTCTGGACGTCGTGGTTGAGCTCAATGAGCGTCTGGAACGTGGGCGAGAGGAAGAGGGAAGCCGCCGCGCGAATCCGCTGCTCCTCGGTCTTCGCGCCGGTGAAGGTGCCTTCGATCTGCTGGCGGCCGCCAAAGAACCCTTCCCAGCCGATCGACGTCGAGAAGGCCCTCGACCACGACCAGTTCAGCCAGATCTGGCCGCGGTAGGTCGGGTTCTGGTTCAGGGTGCCGCCGAAGGGAGCCGCGTTGCTGTTCGTGCCGTAGAACTCAGCGTCGAACGCCGCATCGAAGGAGAAATGATCGCCGATGCCCTTCGAGAGGCCGATCTGGACGTCGCCATCAAGGCGGTTGTCGCCCAGGTTGATCGCTGAGTGCGGGTCGTAGGTGCCGTCCGGCGGATAGATGAAGCCGACCACGATCACGTAGGTCTTATTGACCTGGCTGGCATACGGCCAGAATGCGCCGCTCAAGATCGTGTTCTGTGCTCCGAAAGCGCTGCCGAGGCGCTCATCGTCAATGTGAGCGCCGGACAAGGAGCCGAAAGGCTGGTAGACCTGCAATACGGCGGGATGGCCTCCGAGGTCGAAGAAGTGAACGTAGCGGGCAACCCCCACGTTGACCTCGACACCGGAATCCTTGATTGTTGGCCCTCCTGAGATGCTGTATTGTGTCTGGTGCCCGTAGACGTAGTAGCCGAGCAGCAAATTCGTTCCTGCAGGCGCAGGCGTGAATTCGAACGGCTCAATCTCCTGGGATCTCGCCCCGCCGGCGGCGGCAATCGACGCAGCGAGGCAGATCAGCCCGCCCATGGCGAACGAAGCGAGCGATCTCACCGTGCCACGTCCAATCTTGCGCATCTCGTTTTGACTCCAATCCGACTTGTCGCGAGTTCCGCGATAGTTTCTTGAACGATTCAAATGCATATAGAATACATATAAGATGCCGCAGAGAATTGGCTTTGGGGCGTGCTCCGCTTCCTGGTCAGTGAGTTTTCGGCTGGCCCATTCAGGTCTCATCACACAAGCGTTACCAAGGAGATCGTGCAAGAGTTACAGGCCGCCTGCAAGGACAACATTCAGCACAGCGACTGTCTGACCGGGAGGTGATGCGGAGTTGCCACGGTGTGGCTATGGCATCATAATAGCTAGCCCATCCTATTCACCGGGCTGACGCTCATCGGGGGTTGCTGAGCGATAGACGCGGTTGGGCGATGCGTCTGCGTGCCGCGATTTTGGCTCGAAGGTGGTGGGCGCTGGGGGTTTGTGGGACGGGGCGGGTCTGGGGGCGATAGCCCCGGCCATCATGGCCCGGCGAGTTGCAGGCTGCGTGCGACGCCGCGGAACAACTCGGCTTCGGGGCACGCTGCCGCGAACGCGATGCGGACCCGTGTGGCGGTCTCGGTGATGCGCCCGGCGATCTTGAGCAGGCGCAGCCGCAGAGTGGCGAACTCGGCGGTGGCGAGTGGCTGCGGCTTGGGGATGGCGTCGCGCACCGTCAGCATCAGCCAGTAGGCGGCGGTGTGCAGCACAAGGCGCACCTGGTTGGCGAGCGGCGATCGGCAACTGGTGCGGTCGGAGGCGAGCTGGCCCTTGTGCAGCTTGATCAGGTTCTCGGCCTGACCACGTGCGCAATAGAGCGTGTCGTAGAGCCACTCGGCGCTGCCGCGGCGCAGGTTGGTCACCACGCAGCGGATGTCCAATCCCATGGTGCTGGCCTCGATCCTGGCCGAGACCCGGCGCTCGCAGGCCCAGGACTTGGCCCCGTAGCGGACCTCGGCGTAGCGGCGCAGCACCGGCGCTTGGGCCTCGGCGCGTCGCACCCGGACATCGTCAGCGGCCGCCTCGAGCAGCCGGTTCAGCACGGCATTGCCGGGCAGGCCGAAGATGTAGTCCACAGCGTTGGCCTCGCACCACGCCATCACCTCGGGGCGGCCGTAATGGCCATCGCCGCGCAGGGTCAGCCGCGTGGCCGGCCAATGCTGTCGGATGCGTCGCACCAGACGCCGGACGTGGCTTCGGACCTCGTGCCCGGACGGTGTCTTGCCGGGCCGCAGCAGGATCGCGACCGGGCGCGACGTGGCGGTGTCGTAGACATGGATCGGCATGAAGCAGCGTTCGTCGTGGTGAGCGTTGAACAAGGAGAGCTGCTGGTGGCCGTGCACCACATCGACGGTGTCGTCGATGTCCAGCGTCACCGCCTTAGGCGGCCGGGCGTAGCTGGCGCAGTAGGTATCGACCATGGCGTAGGTCAGGCGCACGACCTCGCGGAGCGTGGGCACGTTCTCCCAGCGCGACACGGTCGGCTGCGAGCATAGATCGCCGCCGCTGTCCGGCAGGCGGCCGCAGGCGAGCTTGAAGCCGGGGTCGGTGCGCAGATGATCGAGGTCGTCGGCGTCCTCGTAGCCGCATGCGATGGCCAACATGCGGGCGCGCAGGATATCGGCGACGCTGTGCGTCACGAACAGCGGGTTTCGCGGGTCGGCGATCAACCGTGCCAAGCAGTCGGCCAAGCCGAGGCGCCGCTCGGCGGCGGCCAGCAGCATGACGCCACCATCCGAGGTGATCCGCCCGCCATCAAAGGCAGCGGTGAGCTTCTTGCGCCCGATGGCTGGAAAGAGGAATGGCGCAGTCGTATCGTCGGACATGGCGGGTGTGGCCTAGCGTGATCGGGGTAACGGATGGCTTCGACACCCAATCCGTAAACACCATCAGCAGCTTACGCCACACCCGCTACCGAATTCAGCCATGCCCTGAATAAGATCGGCTAGGGCTACGATGACGTCAGCCGAGCCGATCAGCCGAGCCGATTTGGGCGCCGATCCGTCTTGGCTACGCCGGCGAGGGCCCTCCCCTCGGACGTCAGGAACGGAGCGTAGAGGGCGAGCACCTGCGCGTAGCCCCAGTCGAGATCCGCCTCCCGCAGCTCGTCCCGATCCGCGGTGAGGCGCAGGTAGTCGATCCAGTAGGTTGATACGATCCAGGCGTTGGTCAGCAGGCGCTCGGCCTGCTCTGGCGTGGCGCGGAGCAGGCCGCCTTCAACCATCCGGTCAAGCACGGACCGGACACGAAGCTGGGCGCGGGCCGTCCCCGCCCGCACGCGCGGCCGCAGCTCGGGCGCGATGGCGAACAAGGCGACGGTGTCGCGGTAGAACCAGCGATGGGTCCATATGAGCCGAAACCAGTCGCGCTGGTATTCGACGTAGGCCTCCAGCGGGGGGCTGCCGTCGCCGAGGTCGCGGGCGGCGACGCGGATGACCTCCGCCTCGAAGGCGTCGTAGAGAGCGACGAGCAGGTCGGCCTTCTTCCGAAAGTAGTAATGCAGGTTGCCCTCGGCGATGCCCGCGGCCTCGGCGATCTCCGCCGTAGTCACCTGCGCCGGCGCGCGCTGGTTGAACAGCGCGAGCGAGGCGTCCAGAATCCTCTGCCGCGTACCCGTCTGCCGCATACCCGTGTGCCGCGCGTCCGTTTGCTCCGTGGGTGAGATCCGCATTTTCCTCTTGCGCTGCCTAGGGCGCCTACCCTAATGCACGTCGAGCGTTAAGGCAAGCACCCTAGAGAGGCAGCGAGGGCGTCAATAGCGGCCGGTGGCGCCCCGTCGCAGAGGAAAGAAGCATGGCTCGTAGACCGTCCACCCGTACAACGCGGCGCGCCATGCGCTTCCCCCTGCGGGGCGGCGTGGCCGTCATCACCGGCGCTGCCAGCGGCATCGGCGCGGCGCTCGCCCAGGCGCTGGCGGCGCGCGGCTGCAACCTGGCGCTGGCCGACGTGAACGCGCCGGGCTTGGAAGGCGCGGCCGCGCGCGCGCGCGGCCGCGGCGTCCACGTGAGCGAGCACCGGCTGGACGTGGCGGACGCTGATGCGGTGGCGGCGCTGCCGGACGCCGTGCTGGCCGAGCACGGCCGGGTCAGTGTGCTGGTGAACAACGCCGGCGTCGCGCTCGGCGGCCGCTTCGAGCAGGTCAGCCGCCGAGGACTTCGAGTGGCTGTGTCTCGATCAACTTCTGGGGCGTCGTGCGCATGACGCGCGCGTTCCTGCCCCTGCTGCGGCGCGAGGACGCGGCCCAGATCGTCAACTTATCCAGCGTATTCGGCATCATCGCGCCGCCTGGGCAGGTTGCCTACGCGGCGAGCAAGTTCGCCGTGCGCGGCTTCTCCGAGGCGCTGCGCCACGAGCTGCGGGAGGCTCCCATCGGCGTCACTGTGGTTCACCCGGGTGGTGTCCGGACCGCAATTGATACCAGCGCGCGGCGCTCCGGGATGACTGATGCCGAGATCGCGGTCGCAGCGAAGGTTTCGGAGAAGCTGCTCCGCCTGCCCCCGGAGGCCGCGGCGGAGCGGATCACCCGCGGCATCGAGCGGCGGGAGAAGCGGGTCCTCGTTGGCCGGGACGCGCGGCAGATCGCCGTTCTCCAGCGCTTGTTCCCCGTCGGCTACTGGCCGCATCCTGGCGCGGCGCATTGAACGGGCAGATGCAGGGTGCCGCCCATGGCTAGCCTGCAAGCTTACAAGGCCGCGTTCATGGTGCGGCGGCAGATGCGGCGCTCCCTGGGCGGCATGGAGAATCTCGGCCGCGTCAGGGCCGTCTTCGAAGGAGCCAGGATCCCGGCGCCCCGCGGCGTGCGCTACCGCTCCGACTGCCTCGATGGGATTCCGGGCGAGTGGGTCGAGAGCGACAGCCCGGCGCGAGATGCCGGGCGCACGACCCTCCTTTACATTCATGGCGGCGGCTTCGTCGCGTGCTCGCCGCGCACCCACCGGCCGATCACGCGGATGGTTCGCTGCCCACGGCTTCCGCGTGTTCGCCCCCGATTACCGGCTCGCACCCGAGCACCCGTTCCCAGCCGCCGTCGAGGATGTGATCGCAGCCTGGCGCGGGCTGCTGGCGGCGGTGCCGGGCCGGGCCGTCGTCGCCGGGGATTCCGCGGGCGGCACGCTCGCGCTCGCCCTGATGCTGGCGCTGCGCGACGCGGGCGCGATGCTGCCCGGCGGCGCCGCGCTGTTCTCGCCCGGGACGGACCTGGCCGGGACCGGCGATTCGATGCGGACAAATGCCCGGCGCGACGCCATGTTCCTGAGCGACGCCATCCGCCACCTCGCCGACGCCTACCTCGGCGGCGCCGACCCGCGCACCCCGCTGGCCTCGCCCCTCTACGCCGACCTTGCCGGGCTGCCGCCGCTGCTGATCCACGTCGGCGAGCGCGAGATCCTGCGCGACGACTCCACGCGTCTCGCCGAGCGCGCCCGCGCGGCCGGGGTGGCCGTGGACCTGCACGTGTGGCCCGTCGTGCCGCACGTGTGGCAGTTCGCCCACGCGACTGTTCCCGAGGCGCGGCGCTCGCTCGCCGCCGCGGCCACGTTCCTGCACCAAGCCGGCGCCGAGCCGTGCACGGCTCCAAAGGAGTATGCCTGATGCTCGACGCGCTCACGACAACGGCCCCGGACGCACCCCCTGCCGCGGCGCCCCATTTCGACGTCCTGATCGTGGGCGCCGGGCTGTCCGGCATCGGCGCGGGCTACCATCTCCAGGCGCGGTGCCCAGGGCTGAGCTACGCGATATTGGAGGCACGCGACGCCATCGGCGGCACCTGGGACCTGTTCCGCTATCCCGGCGTGCGCTCCGACTCAGACATGTTCACCCTCGGCTACTCCTTCCGGCCGTGGAGCGGGGACAAGGCGATTGCCGACGGGCCCTCCATCCTGGGTTACGTCCGCGAGACGGCCGCCGAACACGGCATCGACCGCCACATCCGCTTCGGCCACCGTGTCCGGAGCGCGTCCTGGTGGTCGGCGAGCGCGCGCTGGACAGTCGAGGCCGAGCGCACGGACACGGGCGAGATCGTGCGCTTCACCTGCGGCTTCCTGCTGATGTGCAGCGGCTACTACAGCTACGCCGAGGGCCACGCGCCCGTCTTCCCCGGCGCCGAACGGTTCAAGGGCCGCACGGTCCACCCGCAGTTCTGGCCCGAGGACCTCGACTACACGGGCAAGCGCATCGTGGTGATCGGCAGCGGCGCCACCGCTGTCACGCTCGTGCCCGAGATGGCGAAGCTCGCGGCGCACGTGACCATGCTCCAGCGCTCGCCCACTTACGTCGTCTCGCGCCCGGCCGAGGATGCGATCGCCAACTGGCTCCGCGAGCGCCTGCCGGCGACGCTTGCCTACCGGCTCACACGCCTCAAGAACGTGGCGCTCACGATGTATTTCTACCGCCTCGCCCGGCGGAAGCCGGCCGAGACCAAGCAGCGCCTCCTCGCCATGGTACGGCACGCGCTGGGTGTCGACTACGACGTCGCGACGCATTTCACGCCGCGCTACAACCCGTGGGACCAGCGGCTCTGCCTCGTGCCCGATTCCGACCTGTTCGGGGCGATCCGCGGCGGGCGCGCCTCGGTCGTGACCGACCAGATCGAGACGTTCACCGAGACCGGCATCCGGCTTCGCTCGGGTGCGGAGCTCTCGGCCGACATCGTCGTCAGCGCCACCGGCCTCAAGCTCAACCTGCTCGGCGACGTCGCGTTCAGCGTGAATGGTCGCCGCCTCGATCTGTCGAAGGCTCTCTCCTACAAGGGCATGATGTTCAGCGACGTGCCGAACCTCGCCTCGGTGTTCGGCTACACGAACGCGTCCTGGACGCTCAAGGCAGACCTCACCTCCGCGTATGTGTGCCGCCTGCTCAATCACATGCGGCGCCACGGCTACGCCGTCGCCAGCCCGCGCCGCGACGCCTCGGTTGAGGAGGAGCCGTTCCTCGACTTCTCCTCCGGCTACGTCCAGCGCGCGCTCCACATGCTGCCCAAACAGGGATCGAAGAAGCCGTGGAAGCTCTACCAGAACTACGCCAAGGACATGGCGGCGCTCCGCCTCGGCAAGGTTGACGACGGCGTTATGCAGTTCACCCGGCGCGCGTCGCCCGGCAAGGGCCGTGTCACCCCGGCCAGGGCGGAGGCGGCGTAGCCTACGTCGCCAGCAGCCCCTTCAGCTTGCTGTCGATGAACTGGACGTCCTCCGGATTGGTGCCCGGCCCGCCCGCGAAATGGCCCCAGATGGAGGGCACCGGCACATACTCGGCGTTGGGCATATGGGCCACCTCGAACTGGCTATCCTCGGGCGGGAAGTAGAGGTCGGTCTGGCCCGGCATCACATAGGCCTTGGCCTTGATCGCGCCGAGCGCCTTGCGGAAGTCGCCACCGTAAATCTCGTTGGCGCTGATGTCGCCGTTCTGCCAGGTCCACAGCATGGCGAGCAGGTTGTTGGCGTCCTTCGGCAGGAAGAACCCTTCCCAGAACGCGACCAGGAAGTCTTCCAACGAGGAGTAGCCGAGCGCCTTGAGGTCCAGCTCCTCCCGGTAGAACGCCTGGGAGAAGCCCCAGCCCGCATAGACCCGCGCCATCGCGCGCAGCCCCTTCGCCGGCTTCGTTTCATACCAGCCGTCCTTGAAGGCCGCGTCCGCTGTGAGCGCCGCCTTCACGCCCTCCAGGAACACGAAATTGTGGCGCGAGCACTTGGCCGAGCCGCAGAACGGGGCGATGCGCTCCACCATGTCCGGGTAGAGCGCGCCCCAGTGAAAGGTCTGCAATGCCCCCATGGACCAGCCGACCACCAGCGGCAGCCGCTGAATGCCGAACTTCTCCGTCACGAGGCGGTGCTGCGCCCGAACGTTGTCGTAGGCCGTCACCTTCGGGAAGCGCGGGCCGTTGTAGGGTTCCGGCGTGTTGCTTGGCGACGACGAGAGGCCGTTGCCGAGCATGTTGGGGATGATGATGAACTGGGTCGCGGGGTCGAGCGCCATGCCGGGCCCGACCAGCCACTCGTTGTCGTAGTGCTGGCCCGAATACCAGGTCGGATAGACGATCGCGTTGTCCTTGGCCGGGCTGAGCGTGCCGAACGTCTTGTAGGCCAGCTTGCAGCCGCGGATCGTGGCGCCGCCTTGCAGCCTCAAATCGCCGAGCTCAAAGACCTCGTAGTCGGCAGGCATGGCCGTTCCCCCCGCGTCAGTGACCGATCATCCAGGGCCGCTGGCTGCGCCGGGCGTGGCTGTGCCCGTGGTTGGCGTGGGCGTGCGCGTGGTGGTGCGTGGTCGTGCCCTTGAGACGGTGCTCGACCGCGGGCTCGTTGGCGCTCTTCTCGTTCCGGGACTCCGCGACGTAGCGGATCGCGGCGCCCGCGGTGCGGACGTGCGGGCTGGCGAGCGCACGCGGCGCCAGGTTCCCGCACGCCGGGCAGGCGTATGGTGCTGCGGCCTCCACGATCGGCCGCGAGGCCTCGAACCTGCCGCACTCCGCGCAGGCATACTCGTAAGAGGGCATTGCCTTCTCCCTAGAGCAGATCCCGTCCGCATGTGAGCACGCGGACGGGTGACGATGCACGCCAAAACACAGTGTCTTGGCAGGAGGTGGGCGAGGCAGGCTGCAGATTATGAAGGAGCGTCACCGCCGCTCATATCTGTCTCGCGATCAGCAAGACGGTGCGAGATGCCTGTTGGGGTGGCCGCATGTCCGCAACCGCGATGGCCGGGGAGCCGGATCAGGGGTCCGGCGGGCCGGTGCCGGGCCGGGCGGGCGGGGTTGCGACGGGAGGCCTGGCGGCCTTGCACCCGCTCCGCGGGTGCTCCCTCCGGGGGATCGCTTCGCGATGGCCGCAGAGGCCGCACGTCTCGCTTGGGACGCCCTCTTGCGCGCTTGGGCGCGCGCGGTGCTGCCGGAGCTGGGCGTCGGTCAGGGTGGCGAGACCGGTGTCGTGGCGCAGGCTCGCGATGAGGTCGGCGAAGGATTGCTCGTCAAGGTCGTCGTCAAGGTCCTCGTCGGCGTCGCAGTCGGGTCCCTCGGGGCGCTCGCACGGCTCGGCCCACGGCTCGGCGTGGAGGGCGTCGGTCTCGGCGCAGTCCGGGCGGCGCTCCGGTGGGCACTCCGTTGGGCGGAGCTTCGGGCCGGGCGCCTCGCGGGCGGGCTCGGAGAGCTTGCGGGCAAGCGCGATGGTGCGGCGGACGGTGCGGGTGAGGCGGTCGAAGGTGGTCGCTTGCTGCGGGCTGGGGCTGGGTGCTGCGAGCTGGTCCTCGGGCTGGCTTTGGGCGGCGGCAGGTTCTGCCATGGCTTGGCGGTGGACGGCCTCGGCGAGGTCGGTGCCCATGGCGATGAGCTTGTGCAGGACCTGGCGGTAGTATTGCGCGTCCTCGTCGCGCTGGCGGGCCAGGTCGGCAGGCTCGAGGAGGGCGGGGGTGGAGGACATCGGGGAGCTTAAACGGTTTCTCGGGTGGCGGGGTCAAGCGCTGATTGCTGAGTGGGGTGATGGGCGGATGGGCGTCGGGCATGGCCCGGGGACCAGCGAGGCCACCATTTACCCGGCGATCGGCCGCATCATGACCCAGCGCATCGCTCCGTGAACGCAACGCACGCGATGTCGCTCCGACGTTGCCGATCGTCAGTCAGGGCACGCAGGTCGCGGGCGACCTCGGCCAAGACGAAGTCCCAGTCGCCGGGGCGCGGCTGCCGGTAGAGGCGCAGGGTCGGGTACCACGGGCTGTCGCGCCGGCCCGCTTGCCAGCGCCAGCACGAAGTCGAAGCGGTTCAGCAGCCATACCGGCTTGCCGAGCGCCGCCGCCAGGTGGGCGACGGCGGTATCGACCGAGATCACGAGGTCGAGGTTGGCGACCAACGCCGCGGTGTCGGCAAAGTCCCCCACCTCGCTCATGAAATCGGTCAGCGGGAGGGCTTCGGGCGCCGCGGGTCCGCCCTTCTGCAGGCTAAAGAAGTGCAATCCAGACACGTCGAAGAAGGGCGCCAGCCGGTCCGGGGCCAGCGAGCGCCGGCGGTCAGTCGGCAGGTCGGGATTGCCCGCCCACGCCAAGCCGATCCGCAAACCCTGATCCCCCATCGCGGCGAGGCGCGTCCGCCAGGCCGCCGCCTGCGCCGCGTCGGCGTGCAGGTAGGGTGCGGCACTCGGGATGCTCTCGGTGGTGGCCGCCAGCGCCAAGGGCAGGCTGAGCACCGGGCAGTGGAGGTCGAAGGGCGGCAGCGCCTCGCCCTGCCCCACCACGCGATCCACGCCCGGCAGGCAGCGGAGCAGCCGGACCAGCGGCTCCTGCACCTCGAGGATCACCCGCAGCCCGCGGTTGGCTGCCAGCGGGGCGTAGCGGCAGAACTGCACCGTGTCGCCGAAGCCTTGCTCGGCGTGGATCAGCAGCGTCCGACCCTCGGCCGCCTCGCCGCGCCACTGCGGCTGCGCGAAGCTGCGTGCGGCCTTGACGATGTGCGGCATCTTCCAGCGCCATTCGAATTCCCGCCATCCCGCGGCCAAGTCTCCTAGCGACAGCAGCACCATCCCTAGATTGCTGTGCGCCTCCGGGTAGTCCGGCCTGAGCGCGACGGCGCGGCGGAAGTGGGTAACCGCCTCGTCCAGCCGTCCTTGTTCCGCAAGGGCGCCGCCGAGGTTGCTGTGCGCCTCCGGGTAGTCCGGCCTGAGGGCGAGGGCACGCCGCAAGTGGACAACCGCCTCGTCCAGCCGTCCCAGATGCGCGAGCGCGCTGCCGAGCTCGCTGTGCGCCTCCGGGTAGTCCGACCTGAGCGCGACGGCGCGGCGGAAGTGCGCGACCGCCTCGTCCAGCTGTCCCTGCTGCCCGAGCGCGCCGCCGAGATTGTTGTGCGCTTCGGGATAGTCCGGTCTCAGCGCGAGGGCGCGGCGGAAGCGCGCGGCCGCCTCATCCAGCCGTTCCTGCTGCGCGAGCGCGCTGCCGAGGTTGTTATGTGCCTCCGCATAGTCCGGCTTGAGGGCGAGGGCGCGGCCGTAGCTGGCGACCGCTTCGGCCAGCCGTCCCTGATGCGCAAGCGCGATGCCCAGGTTGTTGTGCGCCTCCGGGTAGTCCGGCCTGAGCGCGACGGCGCGGCCGTAATGGGTGACCGCCTCGCTCAAGCGCCCCTGGCCTCTCAACGCAACGCCGAGGTTGTTGTGAGCCTCCGGGAGCTCCGGCCTGAGGGCGAGGGCGCGGCCGTAGCTGGCAACCGCTTCGTCCAGCCGCCCGGCCTGATGGTGTCGGACGGCGTCAGCGAACAACTCTAGGGCATCCGGCGACGTGTTTCGCATCGCCACGGGCCGGCTCTGCTTCTTCTCCGCCCGGCGCAGCTTGCGGTTCATGCGCTTGTTTAACCCGCCTTGGCGCCTGCCGACCTGTGCGACTTGCACCGCACGCATCTGTGACCCACTTCGCCCGGCAGCGAAGGCCTAATTCGCCGCACCCCGAGCCGGCCGCGGCCGGTCCGGGTCGCTCCGGCGGCGCGTCACCCGGCCAGGCCGGCCTGTTCCCGCGCCCCGCGAAGCGCCATGCCCCTCGCCGGCCCGGCGCGGCGCCCCGGGCGGGTCCGCAGGCGGCGGATCACCACCGTCGCCATCAGCGCGGCGGGCAGCAGCGGCAGGCTGGCGGGCTCCGGGATTGGGGAAGGAACGCCGACCGGGACCCCGGACCCGAGGCCGCCGCCGCCGACCAGCTCCTCGGACACGGGCCCCGTGGGGCAGCCGCCGGGGGTCTGGATGCAGTCAACTTCGGTCGTGAAAACGCCGGTGTCGCCGCCGCTGAACACGCCGCTGCCGTGTATGTCCGCGGTGGCGCCGGTGCTGTAGGTCGCCACCCCGTCCCAGGTGTAGGGGACGTCGAAGGTCTCCGCCATCCCGCTCAGCTTGGTCTGGTAGGTGCTGAAGGGGGGCACGCTGGCGGGGATGCCGGTGCTGAAGCCCGTGTTGAAGGTGTCCGATTGGCCCGTGCCGCTGCTGATGGTCGTCGTCGATGTGAGGCTGAGCTCGAGCAATTCCTGCCCGACGCCCGGGACGCCGACGCTGCTGGTGGACTTCAGCCCGATCGCGATCGCCTCGGAGAGGCCGAAGTTCCAGCTCGAGGTCTTGGTGTAGGCGAGGCTGAGTGAGGTCGCAATCGACTGGGTTTGAGCGGTGTTGTTTTTCAGCAGGTTACTCGCGGCCGAGACCTGGGTGATTTTCGTGTTCGTGGGGTGCGCCAGGTCGTAATTGATGTCGGACAGCGCGATGGAGGTCACGGGGTCGCTGATGTTGTTGCTGAAATACTGCGCGCCGAGGGGGCCCGGGGAGCGGCCCTGGTTGATGGTGAGCGTCCCGCTGTCGGAGAGCGACAAGGTCGCACCCGACCTGTCACCGCTGCTCGGGGAAACGGTGTACGCGGGCGAATTACTATTGCCGTAAAGGTCGAACTCGCCAGTCGGGAAGAGGTTGGCGCTCGCGTATTGCGGGGTCCCTATGTTGAGCTGTGGTGTTGCCCAAACACCGTTGGTTCCCGAGGGGGGCGGGTTCGGGGTCGAGCCGCGTTGCACTTCGAACTGCACGGTGGGCAACAGGTAGGCGACATAGACGCCGCTCGGCGACGTGATATACGGAGCGCAGACTGAGTTCGGCTGGGTATACGGATAAATAGGAATACTGTCTGTGACGTAACCGCTGCATTCGGTCATTTTGCACTCCTACGGTTCCGGCAACTTACCGAGTCGGTCGCATCGTGATTCAGGTTCTCAAGGCAAAAACGCGGCGCGGTCCGCGAGTGGGGCCGAGCAGCTGAACGCCGCTGCCGTCGCCGCCATCGGTTGCCGCCCGCGCGACGCTGGGTCGTATGGACCCCGCGAGCGTCGAGGCGGCAAGAAGGGCAAGTGTCCGGCCGTGCACGCGTTTCCTCCGGCGCGGAGCCTTGTCCGGGGCCCCGGCTGCTCCGTTCGCGCTGCGCAATAGATACCAACCGTCGGCTCGGGCGCAAGGACAAATGATCCAGTCGTCGTTATTTTGCGACTTTTGGCAGGTTTTGGTGAACATGCGGCGAGCAGGCAGCGGCGTTCGAGCAGGCCGAAGCCGGCGGGGCCATGCATCTGGCGCTTGATGGTCTTGAGCCGGTTGATACGGAAACGGCTCAAGTGATGGCAGCGGCGGGGCGCCCGGAGACGCCCCGCCCGGTTGGTCGGCTGGCCGGCGCCCGTTCAGGTGGCGCGCGCGAGGTCGGCCTTGCTCGAATCCACGTGCTTCTGCGGCCCCTGCGCGTTCGGCTTGATGTCGAAGTCGAACATCTCGCAGGGGATAGCGACCGATACACAGGCGTTCGGGATGTCCACGACCCCACCGACGCGACCCTCGACCGGCGCGCAGGACAGGATCACGTAGGCCTGCTCCCGCGAGTATCCGAACTTGGCCAGGTAGTTGATCGCGTTCAGGCAGGCGCGGCGATACGCCAGGGTGGCGTCGTTGTAGTGCTGCGTGTTGCCGTCGTCGCTCACGCTGATGCCTTCGAACACCAGGTAGTCGGAGTAATGCGGATCAACCGGGCTTACTTTGAACATCGCCTGCTCGACGCCGTATTTCGTGCAGCCGCCCTTGATCAGGTCAACGTGGAGGTCCATCCAGCCCGCCATCTCAATGGCGCCGCAGAAGGTAATCTCGCCGTCGCCCTGGCTGAAGTGGTAGTCGCCCATCGAGAGCTTGGCGCCCTTCACATAGACCGGGAAGTAAATGCGCGAGCCGCGGCTGATGTTCTTGATGTCGCAGTTGCCGCCGTGCTCGCGCGGCGGGATGGTGCGGGCCGCCTCCTTCGCCGCCGCCTTAAGCGCTTCGCCCTGCAGCGAGCCGAGGATGCAGTTCTCCTCCAAGGGCGGAAGGGCTAACGGCGGCACGCGGTCCGGGTCGGTGGCGATCAGCGCACGCTCCCGCTTGTTCCACTTCGCTAGCAGGTCATGGCTCGGCGCGGTGCCGATCAGGCCCGGATGCGTACAGCCTGCGAAGCGCACGCCGGGGATGTGGCGCGAGGTGGCGTAGATGCCGTGGAAGTCCCAGATCGCCTTGCGCGGCCCCTCGAAAATGTCGGTCAGGAAGCCGCCGCCGTTCTGGGTCGTGAAGATGCCCGTGTAGCCCCACTCGTTGCCGCGGTGCGGGCCGATGTCGAGCACGTCCACGACCAGCATATCGCCCGGCTCCGCGCCCTGCACCTCGATCGGGCCGAACAGGTGGTGGCAGGGCGTCAGGTCGCAGTCGCGGACGTCGTTGGCGCTGTCGTCGTTCTTGATCTGGCCGCCGGTCCAGTCGAGCGTCTCGATGCGGAACTCGTCGCCGGGCTTGACGCTCGCGACGGGCGGGATGTCCGGGTGCCACCTGTTGTGCGGCAGCGGGTTCTGCTCGCGCCCCTTCTTCTGCAGGTCAACGCTGACGATGGACTTGGACATGGGCTGCTCCTCCAGCGTTAAGTCTCGGCCGCTAGACGGCCATGTGACGGTGAACCAGATCGTCGCTCAGCTCTGCGGTGCTCCCTGCGGCCGCGATCCTCCCCTTCTCCATGATGATGAACCGCTGCGACGCGCGACGCGCGAACGCCACGTTCTGCTCGACGAGGACGACCGTGATCCCCCGCTCCCGATTGAGCCGGATGATGATCGCTTCGATCTCCTCGACAAGGTTAGGCTGGATTCCCTCGGTCGGCTCGTCCAGCAGGATCACCTTGGGGTTCGTGAGCAAGGCCCGCGCCAAGGCGAGCTGCTGCTGCTGGCCGCCGGAGAGGTTGCCCCCCATCCGCCCGAGATGCTCGCGCAGCGCGGGGAACAGCTCGAACACGCGCTCGTCGATCGTGCCGCGGCCCTGCGGGTCGGCGAACAGGCCGAGGCGGAGGTTCTCCAGGACAGTGAACCTTGGCAGGATGCCGCGCCCCTGCGGCACGACGCCGATCCCCGCCTTTGCGCGAACATCCGTCCGTGCCGCGCCGATCTCCGCGTTGTCCAGGCGGATGCTGCCGGTCGTGCGGTCCATGAGGCCCAGGATGGCCCGCAGCAGCGTGGTCTTGCCGACGCCGTTGCGCCCCAGCACGCTGAGCATCTCGCCCCGGCCGACGCTCAGGCTGACGTCCTGCAACGCCCGGCTATATCCGTAGAAGGCGTTGACCCCGGACAGCTCAAGCACCGCTGATCCCTCCGGACCCGAGATACGCGCGCCGCACCTCGGGATCGGCCTCGATCTCGCCCATCGTTCCTTCCGCGAGCAGCCGCCCCTGGTGCATCACCGAGATCACGTCGGCGATCTCGCGAATGAACCCCATGTCGTGCTCCACCACGACCAAGGTGTGGCGGCCCTTCAGCCGGTTCAGCAGTTCCGCCGTCTTCCGCGTCTCCTGCGCCGTCATGCCCGCGGTCGGCTCGTCGAGTAGGAGGAGCTGCGCGTCCTGCGCCATCAGCATCGCGATCTCCAGCCATTGCGTCTGGCCGTGGGAGAGGATGCCGGCCCGCTCGTGAACCGTTTCGCCCAAACCCACGAACTCGGCGAGCTTGGCGAGGTCGGCCCGCGCCGCCCGGCTGCCGAAGGCGCGCAGGTTGGCGAACACCCCGGTGCGCCGGGCGTGCGCCGCCCAGAGGTTGTCCCAGACGGTCAGCTCGCGGAACACGCTCGGCACCTGGAACTTGCGGCCGATGCCGAGCCGGGCGATGCGATGCTCCTCAAGCCTCTGCGTCGCCCGGCCGCGGAACCGGATTTCCCCCGACCGCGCCCGCGCCTTGCCACAGATCACGTCGAGCGCCGTCGTCTTGCCCGCACCGTTCGGTCCGATCAGGCAGCGCAGCTCGCCCGGCTCGACCGAGAACTCCAGCCCGCGCAGCGCCTTGAACCCGCTGAACTCGACCTCGACGCCCCGCATCTCCAGCAGCGCCATCGCTCAACTCAGCCCCATCTTGCGCGCCGGGGCCGCGGCGAGTTCCGTGCCCCCTGCCCGCTCGCCCCGCGCCCCGAGCCGGGCCATCCCCATGTGCAGCAAGCTGATCAGCCCGCCCGGCAGGAACAGCACGACCGCGATGAACAGCGCCCCCATGATGAGCATCCAGGTGTCGAGGAAGGCCGGCGTCTCCGACAGGCTGCCCTGCACCCCCGTCACCAGCAGCGCCCCGAGTGCTGCGCCGATGAGCGACGCGCGCCCGCCAACCGCGCACCAGATCACGATGGAGAGCGAGAGCTGGACGGAGATGAACGTCGGGGACGCGAACGCCATCACCACCGTGTAGAGCATCCCCGCGAGGCCCGAGAGGCCGGCCGAGAGGCAGAGTGCTGCGATCTGGTAGGCGGCGACGTTGTAGCCGAAATAGCGGACCCGCTGCTCGTCGTCGCGCACCGCCTGCAGGATCAGCCCGGTCTTGCTCGCCGTGACCACGAGGCCGACGACCAGCGCCAGGATGAGCGCGCCGGCCACCAGGTAATATGTCGCGACGCTGTAGGGATCGAAATCCACCCCGAGGACCTGCAGATCGGCGAGGTCGGTGAGGCCGTTGAAGCCGCCGGTGAAGCGCTGCTGGTCGATGATGAGCAGGTTCACGACCACGAGCAGGGCGAGCGTGATGATCGAGACATAGACGCCCGTCACCCGCGCGCTGAACACGAACCACCCCACCAGGAGGGCAAGCAGCACCGGCACGGCGATCCCTGCCAGGATCGCGAAGGCGACCGAGTGGAACGGCTGCCAGAACAGGGGCAAGGCATGGACGTTGTTCCACACCATGAAGTCGGGCAGCCCCTCCGCCCCCGTCTGGATCGGGATGGTGCGCAGCTTGAGCGCCATCGCCATGCAGTAGGAGCCGAGGCCGAAGCTGACCGCCTGCCCCAGGTTGAGGATGCCCGCGTATCCCCAGGACAGGCAGAGCGCCACCGCGAGCGTGGCGAAGACCAGGTAGCGGGCGAGCTTGTTCAGCAGATAAGGGTCGTCGATCGCGAGCGGCACGGCCAGCAGCGCGAGCGCGAACACGGCGTAGCCCACGATCCAGGCGCGGGAGAGGAGGCGCGCTCGCATCGCCTAGCCTCGCCGCATCTGCATGGCGAACAGCCCCTGCGGCCGGAACCGGATCAGCACGATCACCAGGAAGAACACGAGTGCCCGCGCCAAGGTATCGTCGCTGACGTAGGCGAGCCAGCCGGACAGCTCCCCGAGCAGCCCGGCGCTCGCGACCGTCCCGAACAGGCTCTGCACCCCGCCCACCACGACCACCATGAACGCGTCCACGACGTAGTTCGTGCCCATGTCCGGGGTCACGCTCTTCAACGGTGCGACCAGCGCCCCCGCGAGGCCCGCCAGACCGGCGCCGTAGGCGAAGGTCATCGCATAGACCTGGGCGTTGTTGATGCCGAAGCAGCGCGCGATCTCGGCATTCTGCATCACCGCCCGCAACCGCGTGCCGAACCGCGTGTGGAAGATGAGCACGTAGGTCGCGGCCACGAGCGCCACTGTCACCCCGAAGATGAGCACCCGGTAAGCCGAGACATCGACCCCCAGGATGCTTATGGGGCTGACCAGGTATTCCGGCATCTTCACGTAGCGCAGCTCAGCACCCGCCCCGAGGCGGATCGCCTGCTGCAGGATGATCCCCACGCCCCAGGTGGCGAGGATGGTGTCGAGCGGCCGGCCGTAGAGGTAGCGGATCAAGGTCCGCTCCACGATCCAGCCGACCGCGCCGACGATCAGGAATGCCAGCACGAGGCAGGGCAGCAGCCCGATCCCGAGATGGCTCTGCAGGAACCAGACCGAGTAGGCGCCGAGCATGAGGAAGTCGCCGTGGGCGAGGTTGATCACGCCCATGACGCCGTAGATGATCGCGAGTCCTAGCGAGACGAGCAGCAGGATCGAGGCGATGCTCAGCCCGGTGAAGAGCTGGTTGAGCGCGTCGCTGGTCATGCCTGCTTTTGCTTGAGCCCGGTCGGCGTGCAGACCTCGCCCTCGTAGGCCCAGTAGGGCAGCGGCTCGACCCACTCGGGCGACTGCTGGATGATCTTGAACTGCCCGTCCGACTGCGCCTCCCCGATCTTCGGCCACAGATAGGTGTGCGAGTTCTGGGCATCGATCTTCACCAGGCCCTCGGGCGCCTTGAACTCCTGGTTCCACGCCGCCTTGCGCAGCGCCTCCGGGTGCATATCGCTCGCACCCGCCTTCTGCGCCGCCTCCTTGAAGAGATAGACCTGGAAGTAAGCCGGCTCGGAGACGAAATTCGTGACCTTGTCCGCGCCCCAGCGCTTCTTGAAGGCTTCCACGAACTTGTGGTTCTCCGGGGAGTCGTAGGACATGAAATAGGGCGCCGAGGTGAAGTGCCCGGCCGCGAACTCGCCGCCCATCGCGGCGATCTCCTCCTCCGAGGTCGTGAGGCTCGCCATCGGCATCTTCGCCGGGTCGAGGCCTGCCGCCTTGTACTGCCGATGAAGTGCTACGACGAAGTCGCCGACGACGGTCGAGAAGATGACGTTCGGCTGCGTGTCCTTGAACTTCTGGATCACGGAGCTGAACTCGGAGTGCCCGAGCGGCACGTATTCCTCGCCGACCACCTCGCCACCGAGCCGCTTGAGGAGGATCTTGCAGACGTTGTTCTCTTCCTTCGGGTAGATGTAGTTCGACCCGATCAGGTAGAATTTCTTGCCAAAGTTCTTGACGAGCCACGGGACGAAGTCCCGCTGCTGCTGGTTCGGAACCGCCCCCGTGTAGATCACGTTGAGCGAGCACTCCCGGCCCTCGTAGAGCGTCGGATACCAGTAAAGATTCTTGTATTTCTCGAACACCGGCAGCACCGCCTTCCGGCTCGCGGACGTGTAGGAGCCGAACACGCTGACGCAGCGGTCGCTCAGCACCAGCTTGCGCGCCTTCTCGGCGAAGGTCGCGGGGTCGGACGCCGGGTCCTCGACGACCGGAACGAGCTTCATGCCGTTGACGCCGCCCGCCGCGTTGATCTCCTCGATCGCGAGCAGGGTCGCTTGGTTCAGCGACGTCTCGATGATCGCCGTGGTCCCGGTCAGCGAGTAGAGCACGCCAACCTTGATCTCGCCGCCGGCGGCGTAGGCGACCGAGGCGTTCTTGATCCAGATCTGCGGGAATCCGGCAGCGCCCGCAGCACCCGCCACGGCCGCGCCCTTCAGCCAGTCTCTCCGTCCGAAGCCCATGCTCTTCCCCTCCCCCAACACGAAAAACCCCCGCCGCGACCACTACGAATGGTCGTTACGGGGGGCTGCACTGCCCTGATTTCGATTGTTACGCGGCCCTGTTGCCGCGATGCGCCTCAGCGGCGCATCTCGACTTGGACGCTAGCCGAGCAGGTCGTGGGCGTCAACGATTGCGGCGGCGATCGTGCCGACCGAGACGCGGCGCTCCATCGCCTGGCTGCGGAGGAAATGATAGGCTTGATCTTCCGCCATGCTGCGCGCGCTCATCAGGATCGTCTTCGCGCGCTCCACGCTGCGGGTCGCGCGGAGGGTTCCGTCCAGCCGCTCGATCCGTCCGCGGAGCCGACGCTCATACGCGAAGCGGGAGCGCGCGAGAACCAGGCTCGCCAGTATCGCGGGAGCCGCGAAAGGACGGTGAAGCACGGCCTCCGGCGTGGCCTTGCGCAGCAGGTCGAGGTCGAGCGGCACGCCGGGCGGGATGAGCGCCACGAGCGCCGTCTTCGGCTCTCCCGGCAGCCACGGCAGCCGCGCCGGCATCGCGGGCAAGAGATCGCAGAAGAGCACGTCGGTATCCGCAGGCAGCGGATCGGGCGCTGGCCAGACATGGCGCACCCGGCTACGTGTGCGCTGCAGCTCGCGGATCAGCACCTCCCCGGCCTCATCCCGCGCCGTAACAACCGCAATGTCGAGGTTGGACGCCTCGGTCGGCAGCCGGCCCGGCGCGGGCGCGGGGCGAGGATGATGATCCTTCACAGCGCCCGGCCGTCAGCCGTAGCTCACCATGAACGGGTCGGCCAGCACCGCCGACCGCGATTGCTGCATCACGTCGAACTGGCCGCGGCGGTTCGCGCGGCCGATCCGCGTCCACAGGTTCGCGTGGTTGCTGCTGGCGTCGATCGAGACCCTGCCCTGCGGCGCATCGAGCGCGGAGCCGAGCACCATCGGCCGCAGGATATCGGTCTCCATCGAGTTCGCGGCCTCCAGCGCCTTGGCGAAGATGTGCACCTGGAAATAGGCGGCCTCGACGCACATGTTCGTCGGCTCGTCGTCGCCGTATCGCCTCTTGTAGCGGCTGACGAAGAACTCGTCGTGATCGCCCCCGATGCCCTGGAAATAAGGTGCCGCGGTGATGTGCCCGGCGCCGACATCGAAGCCCATGGCGCGGATCTCGGCCTCCGTCGTCGTCAGGCTCGCGATGGGCATGGTCTTGGGATCGAACCCGGCGTCGGCGTAAGCCTGGTAGAGATGGACGGTCGCGTCGCCGACCACGGTCGAGAAGATGATGTCCGGCCGAAGCTCGCGGATCTCGCGGACGACGGGGAGGAAGTCGGCGGGCCTCGCCCGAAGGCCGAGGTAGGTCTCGCCCACGACCTCTCCCCCATTATTCCGGACGATCCCCCGCATGATGCGGTTGGACTCCCGCGGATAAATGTAGTCGGACCCCACGAAGTAGAAGCGGCGGCCGTAATTGGCCATCAGGAACCGGCAGAGCGCGACGCTGTTCTGGTTCGGCGCCGCCCCCGTGTAGATGATGTTCGGCGACAGCTCGAAGCCCTCGTAGAGCGTGGGATACCAGAGCAGCCCGTTCAGCCGCTCGACGACCGGCAGCACGGCCTTGCGGCTGCTCGACGTGTAGCAGCCGAAGATGGTCGTCACGTCGTCCGCGACCATCAGGCACTTGGCGTAATGCCCGAAGGCCGACGCCTCCGAGGCTGGATTATAACAGACCGGAACGATCTCGCGCCCATTCACGCCGCCTGCCGCGTTGATCTCGTCTATCGCGAGCAAGGTACCGCGAAGCTGGGTCTCCTCGATCACGGCCATGAAGCCGCTATTCGAGAACAGGACCCCCACGCGCCATGGCTCGGACGTCGTGGCGTGCTTGCGAGTGCATTCCATGACCCCCTCCTCGCGCGCAGTGCGCTCCTGACCGGATCAAGGAAGCAGCATCAAACGCGCAGATCTACTATGCCCCCCTTGCATAGCAAGCTGGTTATCAGACAGGGGTTTGTCAACGCCGTTCCAGGATTGCTGCCCCGCGTTCCGCTTCGGATACAAACTTGTCTATCTTGTCTATACCTGGATAACGCCGCCGCCCAGTACGCGCGATCCGTCGTAGAGCACGCAAGCCTGCCCTGGCGCAGGTAAGGCTGGCGCGTCTAGCTCCACCTCGGCGCCTCTCTCCGTCGCCCAAACCGACGCCGGCTGCGGCGCCTCTCGCGCGCGTAGCTTCGCCGTGCAGCGAAGCCCCTCTGCGGGCGGCGGCACGAGCCAGTTCACCTCGCCGAGCACCACTCGGCGCGTTCCTGCATCCTGCGGCCCGACGACCACCCGGCGCCGCCCCGCATCGAGTGCGACCACCTGCTGCCGGGCGCCCCCGTCCCAGGCCGCGCTCCCCAGACCGCGCCGCTGCCCGACCGTGTAGCTCGCGATCCCGCCGTGCATGCCGAGCACGCGACCGTCCTCGGCGACGATCTCGCCCGGTGCCGCCGTATCCGGCCGCAGCCGCATCACCAGCTCGGCGTAGCGCCCGGCGGGCACGAAGCAGAGATCCTGGCTGTCCGCCTTGGCAGCGACGGGCAGCCCGAGCCGCTCGGCCTCGGCGCGGACGGCACTCTTGTCCGGCCATTCGCCTAACGGAAACCGCACGCGAGCGAGCTGGGCCCGCGTCGTGGCGAACAAGAACCAGCTCTGGTCGCGCGCCGGGTCCGCGGCCCGGTGCAGCTCGGGGCCGCCGGCGCCCTCGACGCGCCTCACGTAGTGCCCGGTCGCGACCGCCTCGGCGCCGAGATCATCGGCGAGCGCCACAAGGTCCTGGAACTTCACGGTCTGGTTGCAGCGCACGCAGGGTACCGGCGTGCGCCCCTCGGCGTAGCTCCGGGCGAAATCGTCAACGACGGCGGCGCGGAACCGCGCCTCGCGGTCCACGACGTAGTGCGGGATGCCGAGATGGTCGGCCACGCGCCGCGCGTCGTGGATGTCCTGCCCGGCGCAGCAGGCGCCCTTGCGGCCGCTGGTGGCGCCGTGATCGTAGAGCTGCAAGGTGACGCCGACGACCTCGTGCCCCTCGGCCGCTAGCAGCGCCGCGACGACGCTGCTGTCCACGCCGCCCGACATGGCGGCCAGGATGCGCATGGCGTGCCTAAACTATCCCAGCGCGTTGCGGACGCCCTCGGGCAACCGCACCACGAGCCCGTCCAGCGCGGGCGTCATCACGATCTGGCAGCCGAGCCGGCTCGTCTGCTGCAAGCCGAAGGCCAGGTCGAGCATATCCTCCTCGTCCTCGGTGGGCTTGGCCAACTTGCCGAACCAGGCCGGGTCCACGATCACGTGGCACGTGGAGCAGGCGAGGCTGCCCTCGCAGGCGCCTTCGATATCCACGCCGTGGCGGTGCGCGATCTCGAGCACGGAGAGGCCGAGCGGCGCGTCCACCTCGCGGCGGTTCCCGTCACGCTCGACGAAGGTCATCTTGGGCATAGCTGGTCTCGGCTCGATAGGCGGCGGAGAGGGAAGCGACCGCGAAATCCACGTCGGCGGCGCTCGTAAAGCGTCCCAGTCCAAGGCGCAAGCTGCACCGGGCGTCCGCCTCCGGCACGCCCATGGCACGCAGCACGTGACTCGTCTCGACCTCGGCCGAGCTGCATGCCGATCCCGTCGAGACGCACAGATCCGGCACGGCCGCCATCAGCGCCTGGGCGTCGGCGCCGGGGAAGACGAGGTTCAGGTTGCCCGCGAGCCGGTGCGCCATGGTGCCGTTGCTGCGCAGCCCCGGCACACTACGGCGCAGCCCGGCAAGCAGCCGGTCCCGCAGCGCGCCGATCCGCCCCGCCTCCTCCGCCATCTCCGCGCGCGCGAGCCGGCACGCCTCCCCGAGACCCACGACCAGCGGCGTCGGCAGCGTCCCAGAGCGCAGGCCGCGCTCCTGGCCGCCCCCGGAGAAGAGCGGCGCGAGCCGAACGCGTGGCCGCCGCCGTACCCAGAGCGCGCCGACGCCCTTGGGACCGTAGAGCTTGTGGCCGGAGAGCGAGAGCAGGTCGAGGCCGAGAGCGCGCACGTCGAGCGGGATCTTGCCAGCGGCCTGGGCAGCGTCGGTGTGGAACAGGGCGCCGGCCTCGTGCGCGATGCCGGCGAGCGCGCCTACATCCTGTAGCACGCCCGTCTCGTTGTTCGCCGCCATGACGCTGACGAGCAGCGTCGGCACGGCGAGCGCCTCGCGCAGCCGGGCGGGATCGAGCCGCCCATCCGGCTCGACGGGGAGGACGACCGGCTCGAAATCCTCCTGCCCGAGGTCGCGCACGGCCTCTAGCACGCAGGGATGCTCCGTCGCGACCGTGATCACCCGGCGGCGCGGGTCGCCCTGCTGTGCGGCGAAGCGGGCCGCGCCCTTGATCGCGAGATTGTTGGCCTCGGTCGCCCCGGAGACGAGGACTACCTCGCGCGTCTCGGCCCCGATCAGGGCCGCGATCTCGGCGCGCGCGACCTCGATCACGCTCGAAGCCTCGCGGCCGAGGGCATGCTCGCTGCTGTGCGGATTGCCGAACCGCTCGGTGAACCAGGGCAGCATCGCGCTCACCACGCGCTCGTCGCACGGCGTGGTGCTCTGGTTATCGAGATAGACGGGTCGGTTGGGGCGCCCAGAAACTCATGATAAGGCCGATGTGGGGTCAGGCGGCGCGCCGGGCGAGGCGGGCGGCCATGTCCGCGTAGGCTGCCAGGAATGCGTCCGCGTCCGCGTCCGTGGCGTTCCAGGGCAGGCTCACGCGGATCGCCTCGCCCGCGAGCATACCCAGCCCCATGGCATCGAGCACGTGGCTGCGCGCGACCTTGCCGGAGCTGCACGCCGCCCCCGCCGAGACCTGTACGCCCGCGAGGTCGAGCGCGATCACCTGGCTCTCGGCGCGCACGCCGGGAAGCGCGAGGCAGCTCGTGTTGGACAGCCGGTCCGGACCGCCGAGCGGGACGGCGCCGAGCGCCGCAGCGCCAGCCTCGATCCGGTCACGCAGGACGGCGAGATGGCCGGACGGCCCGGCGCTGGCCGCCGCGGCGAACCCGGCGATGGCGGGTAGGTTCGGCGTGCCGCCGCGCCGCCCGCGCTCCTGGCCGCCGCCGCGGACCAGCGCGTCGATCTCCATGCCCGGCGCGAGCAGCAGTGCTCCGGCGCCGGGCGGGCCGCCGAGCTTGTGCGATGAGACCGCGAGGCTGTGCGCGCCCAGCGCTGTGAGGCTCACACGGCAGCGCCCGGCGGCCTGTACAGCGTCCACGTGCAGCAGCGCCCCGGTCGCCCGGCACAGCACCGCGGCCTCGGCAACAGGCTGAACCGTGCCCGTCTCGTTGTTGGCGAGCATGAGGCAGACCAGCGCCGGGCCTTCCGCGAGCAGCGCGGGCAGGAGGTCGAGCCGGGCGACGCCGTCCCGATCCACAGGCAGCACGACCGCGCTCGGCGCCGCGGCGCGTATGGCGTCGTGCTCGGTTGCCCCAACGATGATGCGGCGGCCGCGGCCGAGCCCGTGGATCGCGAGTGCATCGGCCTCCGTGCCTCCCGAGGTGAACACGACACCACCCGCAGGAGTGCCGAAGCGAGCGGCCAGAGATTCGCGCGCCTGCTCCAGCACGCGCCGGGCAGCGCGCCCTGCGCCGTGGACGCTTGCCGGATTGCCCACGAGATCGAGCGCAGCGAGCACCGCGGCGCGCGCCTCCGGACGGAGCGGCTCGGTCGCGTTGGCGTCGAGATAGGCCATAGCCCCCGTTTCGACGCCTACTCGGCGGCGGGCGAGCGGTTCAGCGCCGCGACGCGCGCCTCCAGCGCGAGAATCTCCGCGCGCAGCGCCTCAATGTCGCGGGCGATCGGCTCCAATGTGCCGTCGCAAGGCGTGCCGTAAGGCTCGAACGCCGGGCGGCGCCGGCGCTCGACCTGGCGCGCCGGGATGCCGACGACCGTGACATCGGCCGGCACGTCCTCGACGACCACGGCGTTGGCGCCGATTTGGGCGCCGTCGCCCACGGTGATTGCCCCCAACACCTTCGCGCCGGCGCCGATGATCACGTTGCGGCCCACCGTTGGGTGGCGCTTGTTGGGCATGGTGCGCGCGACGCCGAGCGTGACCTGGTGGTAGAGGTAGCAGTCGTCGCCGATCTCCGCCGTTTCGCCGACGACGATGCCCATGCCGTGGTCGAGCACGATGCGCCGGCCGAGCTTGGCGGCAGGATGGATATCAATGCCCGTCAGGAATCGGGATAGATGCGAGACCATGCGGGCGAGAAGCTTCGCCCGGTGATGCCATAACCAGTGCGCGAGGCGGTGCCAGAGCTGCGCATGCAACCCTGGATAGCAGAGGAGGACTTCAATACGCGAGCGCGCAGCTGGATCGCGCTCTCTGTAGGCATTGACGGCCTCTCGCAGAAACATGAATGCCATGCGACAAATCCATTATGCATTGGCGCAGGAAGACACATATAGTCTCGGCGCTCGCGCTTGGGATGGGGGTTGTCCTGGGTTGCGGGACGAACTTAGGGTGCCGCCGGTCGAGGGTCAAACGGCAGGTGCCTCTGTCGTGAATGGGTCGCGGTCCCTGGGCCGCGCCGCAGAGATGTATTGGGATCGCTATGCCTGAGGTGATGTTCGCCGGCCCTGACGGGCGGTTGGAAGGCCGTTACCACCACTCGAAGCAGCTTGGAGCGCCGATTGCGCTCGTCCTGCACCCGCATCCGCTGCACGGCGGCACGATGAACAACCGTGTCGCCTACACGATGTATCAGGCGTTTCAGGGCCTGGGCTTCTCGGTGATGCGGTTCAACTACCGTGGCGTCGGCCGCAGCCAGGGTCACTACGACGGCGGCTACGGCGAGATCTCGGACGCGGCGGGCGCGCTCGACTGGATGCAGATGGTCAATCCCAGCCACGGCGGCATTTGGATCGCGGGCTACCAGTTTGGCGCCTTCGTGGGCATGCAGCTGCTGATGCGCCGGCCGGAGGTTTCGGGCTGGGTGTCAGTGGCGCCTCCCGCCAATCACTACGACTTCGGCTTCCTTGCACCGTGTCCATGTGGCGGGCTGATGCTGCATGGGGACGCCGACGAGCTTGTCCCTGAGCCGGCCGTACGCAAGCTCGTGGACAAGCTAAACACTCAGAAGGGCGTCTCGGTGGACTATCGAGTTCATCCCTGGTGCGGATCACGTCTTCGCGAGTTATGCTCACGAAGTCGCAGCCGCGGTCGAGGACCACGTCGGTCACAAGCTGGCGCAGCGGGCGGCGAAGCTCGCGGCGGACTAGCCATCCGGGTGGCATCCGGCGGTACCGAGCAGACGTCGGCGGCGGGACCTTGAGAAGGGCCGTCGCCATACGCTTTGCTGTGCTTGCTGCCCTGCTGGTTCTCGCTCCACCCGCGACCCACGCGGCCGTATCCGCCGCCGACCGCTTGTTCCTGAAGCACGAGGCGCGGAGCGGCTTCTACGAGCTGGCGATCGCCCAACTCGCCGCGCGAAAGGCGACTCGCGAGGACATCAAAGCCTATACGCAGCGGATCATCTTGGATCACGAGCAGGCGAGCGCAGCGCTCCAGCATCTCGCCCAAAACAAGGGCGTCCAGCTTCTGACCGGGATGACGAACGACGAGCAGAAGCTCGGCCGCGACACCACGACACGGCCGAGCTACTCGGGGAACTCGCGGCTCTGGATGCCTGGCGGGACGTAGGTCTCCACGCCGGGCTCAGTGCCGTAGATGCGGAGCGCTACGTTGAACGGCCGGGGGGAGACCGGCAGCCAATTGGCGCTCGGCACGTCGGGCGAGCGGATCGTGCTCATATAGATCGACAGCGAGCCGTCCGGGTTGTATTGCAGCCCTGGCGTGTAGCCGGCGACCAAATACTTCTGCGCGGGGTTAGGGATCAGCTCGACTGTGTCCGGCGTGTACGCGGTGAGGGACCAGAAGCGAGTGGCCTGGGGCAGCTGCCCTGCGGGGAACGTGAGCACGTAGCCGCGTGGGTTGCTGCCGACGAGCGGTTGGCCGGCGGCGTCCTTGAACGCGTGGTAGTACGCCGCTGTGCTGATGTCGTTGCAGTATTGACAGAACTCGGTGATCGCCGAGCGATCGATGACCTGCGTGCCCCCGTCCCAGCAGCCGATGTTGTTGAAATGGACCCAGTTGGTCGGGCTCGTGTGCGTCAGGTAGCGATCCACGATCAGCTCGTGGGCCAGTTGGGCGCCGGCGGCGAACTCGGGCCTCTGCGCGACCCCGAAGCCGAACAGGGCGTCGAAGCGGCTCGAGAGGGCCTGGTCGAACGGCGTTAACGGCGGTGTGCGGCGGCTCGCGACCGCCAGCTGGAGCGTCCTGAGGAAGAGGATTGGGTCTCGCGCGACGAGTTCGTCGGCCGTCAGCTTGAACGGGAAGGCGAAGACCACCTCTGGCTGGACGTTGGTGGCGCCGCCGGAGGGGTTGCTGAGGTAGTCGCTGAGCGTCTGCAGCTGGAGCTGCGCCCGGAACGTGGTGGCCTCTTCGGTCAAGTCCATGTAGATCGGCTGCGGCGCGGAAGGGTCCTGCGAGAGGTACCGATCGGCCCTGAAGATCAGGGTCATGGCGTTGAGGGGCAGCGTGACCTTCTGGGTGACGTTTGTGGGAAGCGTGCCAGAGAACCCGCCGGGTCCGATGAGGGCGTACACACCCGGAGTGTTCGGCTGGAGCTCCGTCTGGAAGATGTCGCCGTAGGGATCCAGCAGCAGGATCGAGTAATGGACGGGCGTTGAGGGGATCGTGAGGATCAACGGTCCGGCCGTGAGGTCGAGGAAGGCGCTGGCATAGACCGTGTCGTCGTTGATCAGGACCACGGCATTGTAGATCGGTGTGACCCGATCAGGGCCTACCAGCTGGTTGATAACCTGGGCTTGGTAATACGTGAACCAAAGGGGGTAGAATGTCGCGACGTACGCCGCCGTCGTCGCGTACGCGCCGGCCGAGGCGGGATCTTGTTGAGCGAAGATGTTGAGGATGTCTTGCGCGCTCTGGGGCGATGACTGCCCGGTGGATGAGCAGGCCGGGGCCGGCGCGGCGGTTGCCGGCCCCGGGCTCGCCGATGTCTGGGCGTGTCCTCGCGGTGCGCCGCCGAGGGCCAGCGCGGAGAGACCGAGAGCGGCGAGAAGGAGGCGTAGGCGCAGGTGTCGCAACCGGGTAACAAGCGGTGGCATCGGACGCACTCCTCGAAGGTTCATCTTGCGTTGCGAGTGTCCTCACGGGCGGACGAAGCGGACACTTCGCCCGGCAACGAACGGCGATGACCTGCTCGCGCGAAGAACGCGCGCGCTATGCCCGCCATGGTTCCCCTCCCGATCAGAACTCCTGTCCGATGCCAAGCAGGTTGCGCAGGTCATCCTCCGCCGTGTTCCCGGTCCCCGGGAGATTCAGGAGCAGCGCCCGGAACAGCAGGTAAGCGGTCTTGGAGACGGCCTGGGCGGCGCCATACAGGCCGGGCAGGGGCGCCCGGAGCTCGTTGGGGATGAGGTCGTTGAGGAGCAGGTCGAGCAGCGGCTGGGCGCGCGGGTCCTGCGGGGTGTTGGCCAGCTCCAACATGCCCTGCGGGGTGTTGTAGTTGTAGAACTCCACCTGCGTGCTCCCGGGCTCGATCTGCCCGGTGACGGGGTTCCACATCGAGTACGTCCCCAGCTTTGCATCCTGTGTCCGGACCGCGGCGACGTCCAGCGGCGGCACGCCGTTGTAGAAGAAGTAGCCCGGCACGATCTCGTCCGTCGCCAGCAGGACGTAGGGCCGGCCCGGCGCGGACGCGGACCGGAGCATGGACACCATGTCGTGGCGCTGGCCATAGATCTCGGCGAGTTGGCCCGTCATCCAGGCGCGGCTTCCTTTGTAGCCAAGGCTGACCAGGAAGGTGAGCATGTCCACGGAGGAGGTCAGCCCCGTCCGGACCGTGTCGATATCGCCCGTGAAGCGGCCGCTCGGGTCTACGACGATCAGCGGGATGTGGAACGGCTCCTCGTAGCAGCTGCCGATCTTGCCGGCGACGAAGCCATGGGCGCCGGCGTACTCGCCGTGGTCCGCGCAGAAGACGATGATCGTGTTCTGGGCCACGTCCTTGGGCAGGGCCGCAAGCACCTCCCCGATCCGCTGGTCCACGATGCCCATGACGTTCGTGTAGGAGTTGAGGCAGCGCTGCCAGTAGCTGTACGGGGCGTAGCCGACAGCTGCGTTTTGCAGCTTCGGGACGTTATTCGGGTTCGGGTAGGGCTGGACCGTGAACCCGGACTGAGTGGAGTCGTCGGTCACGCCGCCCCAGATCGCTTCCGAGAATAGCTGGGCGAAGGACTGGAGCGTGGGCTTGTTCGCCTGGAGCGAGGCCGAGGACTCCCAGTTCGGCGGCAGCGTCGGGTAGCCGAGCGGCGGCGGGTCCTTGAGCGGGTCGTCGTCCCAGGGCACGATCGGCGGGCTAGTCGAATACGTCAGGAGCGGCACGTCCGGGCTCTGGAACAGGTTGTTGTAGGTCTGGAACTCTGTGCCAGCCCAGAAGAACTGCTGGTCGTGCGGGTTGACGAAGGAGACCGTCAGGCACCAGGGACGGTCGCCGGACTGCCGCGCGCTCAGGTACGGCACGGCTTGGTTGGCGATATCCTGGTCGTTGAGGTACGGGGGATCGCTGGTGTCGTCGCCGACAGTCCCTTGCAGGTTGGCGCCGTCCGGGTCCGGGTAGGAGCGGCCGTCGAAGCCGTAGATCTCGTACAGCCTGGGATCAGCCGTAGGATCCTCGAAGCTGGGCGGAGGATTCTTCTGCGGGATGGAGACGTGCCACTTGCCGATGTACGGCGTCGTGTACCCAGCCGCGCGCAGCAGCTTGCCGTAGGTCGGGAAGATCGGGTTCAGCGGCGGCGTCGGGGAGGCTCTAACGCCGAGTCCTTTCCCCTTGATGGTCTGCAGCAGCCAGCTCTGCTGGCTGTAGAGGCCCGAGATCAGGACGCCCCGGGCCGGTGAGCAGGCCGTCGCGGCGGTGTAGTGACTGCCGAATTTTACGCCGCTCTGCCACAGCGAATACACGTTCGGCATGAACTGCGCGAGAAACTGGCCCACAGCCTGATTCGGGTCCGTGGCGGTGACGCTGGAGGGAAACACGGTCGGGAACCTGAGCTCGTCCACCAGGATGAACAGGATGTTCGGCTGCGGCCCCGGAACCGGGGCCGAGACCTGGGCGTGGCTCGGCCGAGCGGCGAGACCCGCGCCGGCGAGAGCGCCTCCTGCCGCGGCGATCCCTGCCGACTTGATAAAGTCTCTGCGATCCATGTCCGTTCCTCCCATGCTCATTGTTATTTTGACTGTAGTCAAGGGCATGACGAGATCGCGATGCAATGCGAGCGAGCGGCCCACATCACTCGTAAAACTCAGTAAGATTTAAGTCAAACAGCTGCGACTGCGAATTACACGACTTTTCGCTCGCGAAGAGCATTGGTCAGACCGGAATCTCACGGCAGAGCTGCACCGCGTATATTGGAGCGGCAGCATAAGTTTGCAGCCGGGTCATTTCAATGCCGGTCCCGTGTTATCACAATCTGTTGATCTCCGTGTCGCCGAAACGCCGGCCCGACAGCGGACGCCGCCGATCTTAACCTGCTGGCAAGGTTTCCTAGGCACATTCGCCCCCATGCGGCTGAAGCTCTATCGTGCGCAGGACGTTGCCGGGGCGATGGCGCAGGTACGCGCCGAGCTGGGCGCGGAGGCGCTCATCCTGTCCACGCGCCGGGTCGGTGATGGCATTGAAGTTACGGCCGCGCTGGAGAGCCCGCCGCCACCGGCTTCCGTCCCCGCCGACCTGGCGCGCGAGGCGGCCCTCGCCTGGCACGGCGTGCCGGCATCACTCACGCAAGCGCTTCTGCAGGGCGCGCTCGCCGACGCACTGCGGAACAGCTTCAGCTTCGCACCGCTTCCCCTCGCGCCCGGCGAGCCGCCGCTGCTGCTGGCCGGACCGCCCGGCAGCGGCAAGACGCTGACCGCGGCAAAGCTCGCGACGCGGCTGGTGCTCGCCGGGCAGATGCCCCTCGTCATCACGGCTGACGGCAAGCGCGCCGGCGCCACGGAGCAGCTCGCGGCCTTCACGCGCCTGCTCGGCCTGCAGCTCGTGGTCGCTCACAACCCCCTGACGGTCGCTCGCGCACTCACCAGGCGTCAGGGTAGCGCGCCCGTCATCCTTGACGGCCCTGGAACCGACCCGTTCGACCCGGCGCAGCGCGACGAGCTCGCCGCGATCGCAGCGTCGGCAAATGCCCGTACCGCGCTGGTCCTGCCCGCCGGGCTCTGCCCGGCCGAGGCGGGCGATGTGGCGGGGTCCTATGCCGGGATGGGTGCCTCGTTTCTGGTCGCGACCCGGCTCGACGCCACCCGCCGGCTCGGGGGTGTGCTCGCGGCCGCGGACGCTGGCAGCCTCACCCTGACCGAAGGCGGAACCGGCGCCGGCGTCACCGACGGACTCGTTGCCATGACCCCTGAAAGCCTCGCCGAGCGCCTCTTGGCCGCTGCCACGGCGCGCCG
Organism: uncultured Alphaproteobacteria bacterium; assembly: GCA_963848595.1. GTDB lineage: Bacteria > Pseudomonadota > Alphaproteobacteria > Acetobacterales > Acetobacteraceae > CAWKEH01. The sequence goes on from CAWKEH010000002.1 coordinate 129,958, forward strand.
CCCTCAGCCGCAGCGGGATGCCGCCTGATGCCAGACACAGCCCCCCTCTCTCACCTTAGCTCGGCGGCCATCGCGGCGGTGAACCGCGCTATCGCAATCGCCTCCGGCAAGGGCGGCGTAGGCAAGACCTGGTTCTCGGTGACACTCGCCCACGCGCTCGCCCGGCGAGGCCGGCGCGTGCTCCTGTTCGACGGGGATCTCGGCCTTGCCAACGTGAATATCCAGCTCGGTCTGCACCCGGAGCATGACATCGGGAGCGTGATCGCGGGACAGGTCTCAATGTGCGATGCATGTCGGCGGTTCGCGCCGGGCGGATTCGACGTGCTGGCCGGGCAGTCAGGATCGGGAGCACTCGCTGGGCTGGACGCCGCATCGCTCGGCCGGGTCCTGGACGCTCTCGGGACGGCCTCCGAACACTACGATCACGTGCTGCTCGACCTCGGCGCCGGGGTAGACCGCGTGGTGCGGCGTATGTCCGCCTGGGCCGACCTGCTGCTCGTGATCGCGACGGACGAGCCGTCCAGCACGACGGACGCCTATGCCACGATCAAGCTGCACGCGGCAGATCGGCCGGAGGGTGCGGCGCGGATCGTCATCAATCAAGCCACGGGCGCAGCTGCGGGGCAGCGCACCTACGCGACGCTCGCGCGTGCCTGCCAGATATTCCTCAGGCGCACGCCGCCGCTCGCCGGTATCGTGCGGCGGGACGGGCGAGTGCCGGAAGCGATCCGGCGCCAGGTGCTCCTGCTCACCCGGCATCCAGCCTCACCCGCGGGCGAGGACGTGGAGCAGATCGCGGCACGGTTGATGTGATGCTAGGCTTAGCCACTTGCGTCAGGCCGGGAGAGGCCCGGCAACCGAGGGGACCGAGCGCGCGTGAACCTGATTCGCTTCAACCGCGACAGCCGGGTGGACTTCTTCCGTGGCCTTGCCCTGTGGTGGATCTTCATGGATCACATCCCAGGGAATATCTTCGCGACAATCACCATCCACAACTTCGCGCTCTGTGATTCGGCGGAGATGTTCGTGTTCCTGGCGGGCTACGGCGCCGGGATCGCCTACGGCGGCGCCATGGATCGCCAAGGCTGGGTCTACGCTGGGGCGGACACGCTCAAGCGGGCCTGGACGCTCTACATCGCGCACATCTTCCTGTTTGTCGTGTTCAGCGCCCAGGTCAGCTACTCGGCCGCAGCACTCGACCGAGCGGATTACCTGGACGAGATTCATCTCGACGTGCTGGCGGACGCACCCTACCGGGCCATGTTCGAGGCGTTGATCCTGCGCTTCCAGCCAGCCTATCTCGACATCCTACCCATGTATGTCGCGATGCTCGTCATGTTCGCGTTCGTCGGGCTCCCCTTGCTGCGCTGGCCCGCGGTGCTGGCGAGCCTCTCCCTCGCCGTCTACGTCGCGGCGCGCGTCACCAACGCCAATTTCCCTTCCTGGAACGCGGGCGGCTGGTATTTCAACCCGCTTACCTGGCAGATCCTCTTCATGCTGGGCGCGATCACGTCCTACCACCGGCCGTGGCCGAAGCACGGGAAGCGCGCCCTCGATGCGGCGGCGATCCTCATCGTGCTCGCGGGAATCGTCGTGCAGTGGCTGCTCTGGCCCTACCCTGAGACCATGGAGCGGCTGCCTGCTCTCGTCGGGCGCACCTTGCTCCAAGTGGACAAGACGAACTTGCATCCGTTCAGGCTGCTGAACATGCTGGCGCTCGCCTGGCTCGCCGCCCGGCTCGTTCCGAAAGATGCTGCCTGGCTACGGTCGCGCTGGGCCGCACCGTTCGTGCTGTGCGGGCAGCATAGCTTGCCGGTGTTCTGCAGCGGGATCTTCCTCTCATTCCTCGGCCGGCTCGCGATGGAGTGGCGGGAAGGCTGGGTGATGCAGCTCGCGGTCAACGTCGCCGGATCGCTGGCGCTGCTGGGCGTAGGCGCCTTGTCGGCGTGGTATCGCGAGAAGGGTCGCCAGGCATTGCCCGCGCGCCAAGCCTCTGGTAGCGCAGGCGTGAGATGATGATCGCGGGCATCGGCCGGCTGCTTCTCCTCTGGATGGCGCTGGCCGGGCCGGTGCTGGCCGCGGACCCGGTTGCCGTCCCGGCACAATGCGCGGCGCCGGACGAGGCGGTGGCCACGACCGCGCCGATGCCTCGCGTCGCGGCGTCGCTTCGGCCGGGCGGAGTCTCTGGACGTCCTCGTCGTGGGATCGGCACCGATGTTCGGCCGCTCGCCGCCGGCGCTGCGCACGCCGGGCGTGGCCGCGTTCCCTTGGCGTATGGCTGAGGCGCTCCAGGCGGCCGTGCCGAAGCTGACGGTGAACATCACGGTCCGTGGCGGCCACGGTGCGACCGCTGGCGAGATGGCGGACATGATCCGCGACGCGCTCGCGGCGAAGCGCTACACGTTGCTCCTCTGGCAAACGGGCACCGTCGAGGCCGTGAAGAACCTGCCACCGGACGATTTCACGGAGGCTCTCATGGAGGGCGTGGATACGGCGACTGAGAAAGGCGCGGACGTGGTCCTAGTGGATCCGCAATACAGCCGCTTTCTTCAGGCGCACGCCGACGTTGAGCCGTATGAGCGCGCACTGGAGCAAGTCGCGGCCATGCCGAACGTCGAGCTGCTCCATCGCTTCGACCTGATGCATCGCTGGGCCGATGGCGGCCAGATCGACCTGGAGCACACTGACGAGGCAGAGCGGCGACCGATCCTCGATCTCCTGCACAAATGCCTCGGCGCTTATCTCGCACGCATGGTCCTGACGGGCGCGAGGTCATGACGATTGCGTTCTGCTCGCCGTGACGTGATCCTGCGGCATCATCCTTAAGCGGCGGCGTCGCGCCGAGTGGCCGGCCGCCCTCGCCCGCGACGTTCCCGTGTTCGCACGCGCCTGGACGCACGCTCAAAGTCTCGTCATTCCTCAGGGCCATTCAGTTCTGATTAGGCCGTGCCGAGAGCCAGCAGGTGATCGAAGCTAACAGCGTTGGCGTAGAGCGCCAGGCTGATATTCTGGATGCCGTTAGCGCGCATGATGTTGAGCGCGACCGAACGGATGCGGGCCATGACGCCGGGCCTGGTGCGGATGCGACTGGCGTCCTCGCCCAGGGTCACGTCCCGGACGTAATGGGCGCGGTTCTCGATGCCCCAGTGCGCGCGGATGGCGCCGCCCAGGACCTTGGCGCGGTGGCGGGTCTGGCAGGGGTAGTATCCGACCTCCTCGCGCGTGGCCCACAGGCCGGTGCGGGTATCTTTGACGTAGGTCAGGCGCGAGACCCGGGCGACGCAGCTGACCAGGGACTGCCAGGGCGCGTCCAGCTGGCCAGTGGTGTCGAACACCTCGACACGGCGATGCTCCTGGCGTCCATGGCGGCCGCGATCCACGGTTTCATGGCTGTCGATGGGGTGTTGCTCGGCGCACAGCCCAGCCAGGGTCGCGTGCAGGGTCGGCTGGTTGTCCTTGACGCGGACCAGCAGGGCGTTGCCGGTTGCCGCCGCTTGGGCAAACCCGTCCTTGTGACAATGCAGCGCGTCGGCGGTGAACAGCACGCCCGTGAGGCCCAACTCGGCCATCAGCTTTGGCACGGCTGCGACCTCGTCCGGCGCACCGGCCAGTTCCTGATGGGCCAGGACCAGGGCGGCGTCGCTGGCGAAGGCGCTGAGCACGTGGACCGCCTGGCGGTCGGTCAGGTGGTCGAAACTGCCGCGCAGCGTCTTGCCATCGAGCGCGACCGTGCGCAGCGCTTCTGGGGCGGGGCGTGCGTTCAAGCCGCGGGCATGGTGGCGGAACGCGGCTTCGAGATCGTCACGGCCGAGCGCCAGGAACAGGTGGCGCAGCGTGTTCAGGGCCGGGGCGCGCCGGAAGCCGGCACCGAAGGCGGCGTTCAGGTGCTCCCGCTGCAGGGCGATGAAGGCGACGATCTTCTGGTAGGAGGTCGCGCCCGCAAGCGTGGCGAGGACCGAGAACAGCAGCAGGTGCCGCATGCTGTAGCGCTGGCCTTGGGCACGGCGCGGGTCGGGCACTTCGGCGAGTGCGGCGAGCAGGAAGGCGAATGGCACAGGGCGACCTCACAAAGCGGGAAGGCCGCCTCCATACAGCTGTCACGTTACCCCGCCCCGCTCACGCCAAGCCCGCTACGGCAGAACTGAATGGCCCTGCGTCATTCCTGCCGAGGTCCGGAACGCCCTGAGAGCCAGGGCGTTCCTGTGTTGTCGAACGGATACGTAGTCGTCTCTCAGCATCTCGCGGCCGTGAGCTAGAGGTTGCGGCATGACCGAGGCACTTGTCAGTGTCCGTCACGGGCGAATACTTGAATCTGGTGTCCTTGCCGTGGCTGGTTATTATCGTAATGGTGTCGAAAGAACTGTGCCGGTCCATGTGGTGGACTTGGTGGCTCGGCGGAGGAGGACGCAGCGCGCATGACGACCATCGGTAGGCAGGCTGCGATAGGCGTACTCGGCGCCGCCGCTCTTGGCACCCTTGGCGCTCTCGCCTCGCGCCCCTTGTCACGCGAGACGCTGACCGGCGCGGCGGAGGGTGCGGCGCACGGATCTGCCGCGGCAGCGGCCCAGGTCAGGGACCGAGGACTGAAGATGGTATCGCAGGTCGCCGCCTCTGGCCGCGAGGTTAGTGAGGGCGTTGTCTCATCCGTGCCGCAGCCCGCCGAGATTGCCAGGTTCGTCACGGACAGGGCCTCGTCGCTGCCTGCGCTCACGGTGACGCCGGCTGGCAAGAGCACAGCCGTGAGAGCGGCCAGACGGCTGAACCGCGCGGCCGGCACACTCGCGCTCTCAGTGCTCGCCGACAGCGCGGTCGAGCACTACCGCGGCTCATTCGAGAACAAGGCGATGTATACGCCCCTGGTCGTCGCGACGCTGAGCCTCGCGGCTAGCGCACATGGCACCGCCGACCAGCGCGGCGCGGCGCACGTCGCCCGGGACACGATCTACGGGCTCGCCGCCGCAGTCGGCGTGGTCGGCCTCGGGTTCCACCTGTACAATATCGGCAAGCGCGAGGGCGGGTTCTCCTGGGTGAATTTGTTCTACGCGGCCCCGGTTGGCGCGCCCGCGGCGCTCTCGCTCTCGGGGCTGCTCGGCTTCGTCGCCGAACGTCTGCGCGGCAATACGCCGGGCACGGCGCCTCGCCTGCTCGGATTGCCGGCCGGCCGCGCGGTGGCCGCCGTGACCAGCGCGGGGATCGCCGGGACCGTCGGCGAGGTCGGGCTGCTGCACTTCCGCGGCGCCTTCCAAAACCCGTTCATGTATCTCCCCGTCACGCTGCCGCCGGTCGCCTCGGCGCTGGTGGCTAGCACTGCGCTGCACCCGTCGCGTTTGCTTCGGCAGGTCGCGCGCTGGGGATTGCGGCTCACGGCCCTGCTCGGCTTCGCGGGTGTCGGGTTCCACGTCTATGGCGTTGGCCGCGCGATGGGCGGGTGGCGCAACTGGAGCCAGAACGTGCTCAACGGCCCGCCCATCCCAGCGCCGCCAAGCTTCACCGGCCTGGCGATCGCCGGGCTTGCCGCGCTCGACCTCCTGGAGGACCGGTCCGATGGGTAAGGAACGCTATCCCGGCTACAACGTGCTTTCAAAGCAATACACGCCGTCCTGGAACGAGCAGACCCGGCGCGCAATCAACAAGCGCCTCGCCGTGCCCTACGGGCCGCGCTTCTTCACGGCGGCCGAGTGGCAGACGCTGGAGGCGGTGTGCAAGCGGATCGTGCCGCAGCCGCAGGACCGCTCGCCCGTTCCGCTCCCCTCCTACGTGGATCAGAAGATGTTTGAAGGCCACGAGGATGGCTTTCGCCACGCGTCGATGCCACGCCAGGGCGAGGCATGGAAGCGCGGCCTCGCCGCGCTCGACGAAGAGGCGAGGCAGAGATACGGCCGCCGCTTCCACGAGATCGGCGCGGCGGAACAGGATGAGCTGCTGAAGAAGGCGCAAGGCGGCGCGCTGACCGGGCCGGCATGGGGCGGGATGCCGAGCGAGCTCTTCTTCTCGGATCGCGTCATCCACGATGTCGCCAACGCCTACTACGCGCACCCGACGGCGTGGAACGAGATCGGGTGGGGCGGCCCGGCTAGCCCGCGCGGCTACGTTCGCATGGGCTTCGACAAGCGCGATCCCTGGGAAGCGACCGAGGCCAAGCCAGGGCAGGAAGAGAAGGCACGGCGGGAGAACAAGCATGTCGGGGGCTGACGGCAAGGGATACGAGGGCTACGTCACCGCCGCGACCGACCCGTTCGATTCGCCGCGCGCGAAGGATGGACGGGCGCCGGACGTGTTCCGTCCCGGCGCCTGGGTGCCGATGCGGGAGTATCCGGAGACCGAGGAGGTGGATTTCTGCATCGTTGGCACGGGCGCCGGGGGCGGCACGCTGGCGTGCCGGCTGGCCGAGCACGGCTTATCCGTCGTGGCGCTCGACGCCGGGCCGTTCTGGCGCCCGCTGGAGGATTTCGCCTCGGACGAGACAGAGCAGAACAAGGTGTTCTGGACCGACGACCGTCTCATCGACGGCGAGAACCCGATCAAGATGGGGACCAACAACAGCGGCAAGTCGGTGGGCGGCAGCACCGTGCACTTCCAGATGGTGTCGCTGCGCTTCCGCCCCGAATGGTTCAAGTCGCGCAGCAAGCTCGGTTACGCCGTGGACTGGCCGCTCGATTGGCGCGAGATGTGGCGCTACTACGACTACGTTGAGGACGCGCTGGCGATCTCGGGTCCTGTGAGCTATCCGTGGGGACCGAAGCGCAAGCGCTATCCGTATCGCCCGCACGAGGTCAACGCCGCCGGGCTGGTGCTGGCGCGGGGCGCGGAGGCGATGGGCACCAAGTGGGCGGCGTGCCCGCTGGCTACCGTGTCCGCCCCGCGCGGCCTGTCGCCGCCGTGCGTCTATCGCGGCTTCTGCCGGATCGGCTGCTCGACGAACGCGAAGCAGAGCGTGCTGACTGTCTGGATCCCGCGGGCGATCGCGGCGGGGGCGGAGATCCGCGACCTCGCGATGGCCGGGCGCGTCGAGACCAACAACGCCGGGCGCGCGACGGGCGTGCACTACCACCGCGAGGGGCAATGGCGCTTCCAGAAGGCGCGCAACGTCGTCGTGGCGGGCTACTCGATCGAGACGCCGCGCCTGCTGCTGCTCTCGGCGAGCAACCGCTTCCCCGACGGCCTCGCCAACAGCTCCGGCTTGGTCGGCAAGTATCTCACGACGCAGTCCAACCAGTCCGTCTGGGGCGTGATGGACGAGGAGATACGCTGCTACAAGGGGCCGCCGTCGCTCGCGATCAACGAGCACTGGAACTACGTGGACGAGCACCCGACCAAGGATTTCAAGGGCTATTATCTCTTCTACAGCCAAGGTCCGCTGCCGCTGGAGTGGGTCGCGGTGCAGACCGGCGCCCGCGGGCTATGGGGCGAGGCGCTGCGGACGGAGATGGAGAAATACAATCACCAGGCCGGCCTCAGGATGGTGGGCGAATTGCTGCCTTATGAGCACAACCAAGTGACGCTGGCCGACGACGAGGACCAATACGGCCTGAAGATCCCGCGCGTCACCTACACCTACAGCGACAACGACAAGAAGCTGATCGAGCACGGCATGGACCAGATGGAGCAGCACCTGCGCGCCGCGGGGGCGAAGGAGATCTTCCGCCAGGAGGACGACACCAACCACCTGAACGGGACTGCTCGGATGGGCGACGATCCCCGCACCAGCGTGGTGAACGCGGATTGCCGCGCCTGGGACATCTCCAACCTATGGGTTTGCGACGGCTCGGTGTTCCCGACCGTCGGCGGCGTGAACCCGTCGGAGACGATCCAGGCGATCGCCTGCCGCACGGCGGACCGGATTAAGGTAATGGCGGGCCGCGGGGAACTGTAGAAGGAGCCGCCCGCGGCTCGCTGACCACGCGTCAGGCGGAGTAGTGCGCGCTGTCGCCGCCGGTCACATCGTAGGTGGCGCCGCTGACCATCTTGGCCTCGTCGGAGGCCAGGAACACGACGACGGGCGCCACGTCCTCCGGCTCGATCCAGGGCACGCCGAGCGGCGTCTTCTTGATCTGCGCTTCTATCGTCACCTTCTCGTCCTTGGCCTCATCGCCGGTCGGCTTCTTGCCGCCGGTCTCGATGGCCTCCGCATAGCGCGATTCGTGCCGGGTCAGCGCCGTGTCTATCAGGCCGGGGATGACCGCATTCACCGTGATCTTGTGCTTGCCCAATTCCAAGGCGGCAGACTTCATCAGGCCGATGATGCCCCACTTCGACGCCGAGTAGGCGGCGCCGTCCAGCGTGCCGTGACGCCCCTGGGTCGAGGACGTCACGATGATGCGCCCGCCGCCGCGCTTAACAAGGTGCGGCGCGAAGGCGCGGATCGCATTGGCTGTGCCCGTGAGATTCACGTCGATCTGGTCGTGCCAGTCCGCGTCCTCCATCTCGAGGATGGGCTTGAACGCCTGGATGCCAGCGTTGGCGAAGAGCACGTCGAGACCGCCGAATTCCGTCTTGACCTGCTCGGCCGCGCGCCTGAGCGCGCCGAGGTCGCGCTGGTCGAGCCGGATGGAGAGCCAGCGCCCGCCTTTCTCTTGCACGAGGCGGCCCGTCTCCTCCAGCTCGTCAGCCGTCGGCTGCTCGAAATCCGTGGTCGCGCTCGCGCGGGCGGCGAGGTCCACGCCCGCCACATCCGCGCCCTCGCGCGCGAAGGCGACGGCCGTCGCCCGGCCGATGCCGCGCGCCGCTCCCGTGATGACGGCGACCTTGCCCGCGAGCCGCCCTTGCCGCTGTCCAGTCCCGCTCATCGCACGCCCTCCCGACCCGGCATCACCGGGATCTTCTCCTTCGGCAGCGCATTAAGCATCCCACGGCCGAGCCGGAAGTGCGCCTGAACCAGCTCGTGCGGCGTGAGCGCCATCCACTGCTTGAGCGACATGTCCATGAACCGGGCGCTCTTGAACATCTCGAGGAAGCGCAACGTCGTGCTGCCGGTGTTCTCGATGTAGTGGCCCATCGCGAACGGCACGTAGCCGACATCGCCGGCCCGGTAGTCGAAGGTGCGCGCCTTGCCCTCGGAGGCGAAGACGGTCATGCGCGCGCTGCCCTCGATGTAGTACTGCCACTCATCCACGTTCGGGTGCCAGTGCAGCTCGCGCATGCCCCCTGGCTCGACCTCAACCAGCGCCGCGGCGATGGACTGGTTCGCCGGGAAGTTGCTGCCGTCCACGATCCGCACCGTGCCGCCCGGCGTCCGCTTCGGCTCCTGCGCGAGCAGGCGGTAGCTGAAGCTCTGGGGCACGGGCTCGGCCCGTACGGCTGGCCTCGATCGGGCCGGGCACCTCGGCCTGGAAGATGTAGAGCTCCTGCTGCGGGATGTCGTCGAAGACGCTCTCGGGAACAGCCGAACTTCTTCGCGAGCACGCTCTTCGGCGTATGCGCGAACCAGTCGGAGATGAGGAACGTGCTGTCCTCGGAGAAGCTGCCGCTGTCGAAGACGAGCAGGAACTCGCAGCCGTCGGGATCGAGGCCCTGGATGGAGTGCGGGATGCCGGGCGGGAAGAACCAGAGGTCGCCCTTCGCCACGTCGTCCACGAACTGGCGCCCCTCGGTGTCCACGGCGGTGATGCGGGCGCGGCCGTAGAGCATGTAGGACCACTCGCCTTCCTTGTGCCAGTGCAGCTCGCGCACAGCGCCCGCCTTGAGGCGCATGTTCACGCCAGCCAGCGTCTTCGCGACCGGCAGCTCCCGCTCCGTGACCTGGCGCGCCCAGCCGCCGTCCTCCAACCGGTTGTGCGCGTCGGCGAAGGAGAACTTGAGGTTGGGAAGGGTGCCGTGGTCGGTCTCTGGCGGCACGAGTATGTCCGGGTTCTCGCGGTCGCGCACGGAGTCGCGCGGACCAGGATCATCCGCACCCTTGCTGCCGCGCACCGGCTGCGGCAGGTTGCCGGTCACTGACTCCATGACTCCTCTCCCCTCGTCTCGCGGAATGCGGCACGTCCCGCGTCCTGCGGTCACCCAACTCGCGCGCGGGAGGGCAGGTTCCGGAGTCTAGAACCGCCGGGATCACGTCCGCCCGATTACGGTCTTGTGTTCCTCGCGCGCACCTGTTGGGATCAGTCTCGTTACCAGGTAACGGAGGCGATCATGCGATCAGACAGCTTGACCCGGCTGCGCCGCCAGTCTTCCGAGCTGGAGAACCATCTCCTCGACGAGTGGCTCGCCGGGCACCTGTCCCGCCGCGATCTCCTGCGCCACGCCAGTATCCTCGGCATGGCGATGGGGCCGCTCGCCGGGCTGATCGGGCTCGCGCCCGGCGCCCGCGCGCAAGGTAAGGCTCAGCAAGGGGGGGCCAAGCCCGGAGGCACCATCCGCGTGGCGCAGACGGTGCCTGCCGGCGCCATAGACCCGCTCACGGTGGACGACCTGGGCGGACTCGCGATACTGCAGCAAACCGCCGAGTTCCTGGTGTTCGACGCGCCGGACCTCACCCTGCACCCAGTGCTGGCCCTGTCGTGGAAGCCTAACGACAAAGCCGACGTCTGGACCTTCACGCTGCGCCAAGGCGTCAAGTTCCACGACGGCCATCCGTTCGTCGCCGACGACGTGGTCGCCACCATGGATCGGCTCGCCGATCCTGCGAACGGCTCGAACGCGCTCTCGGTGTTCCGCGGCGTGCTGTCGAAGGGCGGCACGCGCAAGGTGGACGATCACACCGTCGAGTTCCACCTCGACAAGCCGGTCGGCAAATTTCCCTACTACGTGTCGTCCGACAACTATAACGCGGTCATCCTGCCCGCGGACTACAAGGGCGATTTCGAGAGCCACTTCAACGGCACCGGCCCGTTCAAGCTGGACCGCTACCAAGCCAAGGTCGGCGCCAGCTTCATGCGCAATCCGAACTGGTGGGGCGGCGCCGTGATGCCGGACCGTACCGAGTTCTCCTTCTACACAGACCAGCAGCCCCAGGTGCTTGCGATCCAGGGCGGGCAGGTGGACGTGGTCCAGCAGGTCGTCGTCCAGGGCGCACAGGCGCTGCTGAACAATCCCGACGTCAACCTGATCAAGCTCAAATCGAGCGCGCACCGCGAGGTCCACATGCGCTGCGATCAGGGGCCGTTCACCGACAAGCGCGTGCGCCAGGCCATAGCGTTGACGCTCAACCGCCCGGCGCTGGTCAAGGGGCTGCTCCGCGGCAACGCCGACCTCGGCAACGACAGCCCGTTCGCCCCGATCTACCCGTCCACGGACCGCTCGGTGCCGCAGCGCGCCATGGACATCCAGAAGGCGAAGGCGCTGATGCAGGCGGCCAAGCCGGGCGGCGGCGTCGCGGTCACGCTGACCACGGAATACCTGCAGGAGCTGCCGGACTACGCCGTTCTGATCCAGAACGCCGCGGCGGAGATCGGCATCAAGATCAATCTCAAGATCGAGCCGCAGGCCGCCTATTACGGGTCGGCCGTCTTCGGCAAGTCGGACTGGCTCGACTCCGAGATGGGCATCACCGAATACGGCCACCGCGGCGTGCCGGACGTGTTCCTCGGCGCGCCACTCTCAAGCGACGGCTCATGGAACGCCGCGCACTTCAAGAACCCGGAGTATGACCGGTTGGCGGCGCAATACATCGCCGCCGTGGACTTGCAAGCCCAGCGCGACGCGGCCGGCAAGATTGAGCAGCTGCTGCTGGACGAGACGCCGATCATCTTCGCCTATTTCTACGACTATCTCGCGGCGACGGGCGCCAACGTCAACGGCGTCACGGTGACGGCGATGTCGCAAGTCTATCTGCAGAACGCGACCGGCGGCAGCGCAGGCGGCGGGTAGGACTGTCGCGGGATGAACGCCGGGCTGGGCCGCTTCGCGCTGCGCCGCCTGGGACTCGGGCTGCTCACGCTGTGGCTGCTCAGCCTGGTGGTGTTCGCGGGCGGGCAGGTGCTGCCGGGCGACGTGGGCCGCGCCATCCTCGGCCCGCTCGCCGACGCGCGCGCGGTGGCGGCGCTCAACCACCAGCTCGGCATGGATCGCCCGGCGCCCCTGCTCTACGCGAGCTGGATCGGCGGCATGCTCCAGGGCGACATGGGCCGCTCGCTCGTCTATCGCAGCCCCGTCGCCCCGCTGCTCGGCTCGGCACTGCTCAACTCGCTCAAGCTGGCGGGCCTCGCCTTCATCATCGTCGTGCCGCTCGGGATCGGCGCCGGGGTGTTCGCGGCACTGCGGGCCGGGCGATGGCCGGACCGGCTCGTGACGATCGGCGGGCTGTCGCTCACGGTCATCCCGGAGTTCGTCTCGTCCATCGTGCTGATCCTGGTCTTCGGGGTCTGGCTGCGCTGGCTGCCGCTGTCCGCGAGCTGGCGGCGGGGAAGCGGTGCGCTGGTGCAGTTGCAGCACCTGATCCTGCCGGCGCTGCCCTTGGTCCTGGTGCTGTTCGGCTACATCGCCCGCATGGCGCGCGCGGGGACGCTCGGCGCGCTGGAGGCCGACTACACCCGGACGGCGATCCTCAAGGGCCTGCCGCGCCGGGTGGTGCTCTTCCGGCACGTGCTGCGCAACGCGCTGCTGCCGACGATCGCGGTCGTCGCGGCGCAGACCGGATACTTGGTCGGCGGCCTCGTCGTCGTGGAGACGTTGTTCCGCTACCAGGGCATCGGCAGCCTGATCCTGACGGCCGCGAAGGGCAAGGACTTCCCCATGCTGGAGGCAGGCGTTCTCACCGTGGGCGCGCTCTACGTGGCCGCGACCCTCATTGCCGACGCGCTCACCCTCGCGCTCGACCCGCGCACGCGCCAAGGTGCGGGATGAGTGACGTTCTGATCGCGGGGCCGGCAGATGGGCCGGCCGAACCGGAGCCGGTCGTCGCCCCCGCGCCGCCCATGCGGGGGCGGCTGCACGTGCTCGCCCGCTCGGCCTTGTTCTGGACCGGGTTGGCGATCCTCCTCTTCTGGGCAGCCTGCGCCATCCTCGGCACAGCGATCACGCCATACGACCCCTTCGCCACTGACCTGATGAACGAGCTGGATGCGCCGTCCTGGGCGCACCCGTTCGGCACCGACCAGCTCGGCCGCGACATTCTCTCGCGGGTGATCCTGGGCGCGCGCGGCATCCTCACCGTGGCGCCGCTCGCGACCGCGCTCGGCATCGCCGCCGGCACCGTGCTCGGCCTGTTCACGGGCTATTTCCGGGGGATCGCGGACGTGCTCGTGGGCCGGGTGGTGGAGGTGCTGGTGGCGCTGCCGCTCATCATCGTAGCACTTCTCGCGCTGACGGCGCTCGGGCCGAGCACGTGGACGGTCGTGGCGGTGGTGGGCATCGTGTTCGCGCCGCTGGTCGCGCGGACGGTGCGCGCCGCCGTGCTGCAGGAGCGCGGGCTGGACTACGTCTCGGCGGCGGAGCTGCGCGGCGAAAACGCGTTTCACATCATGTTCGTCGAGATCCTGCCCAACGTCGTGCCGCCCATCGTGGTGGAGGCGACGGTGCGGCTCGGCTACGCGATCTTCGCCATCGCCTCGCTCTCGTTCCTGGGCTTCGGCATCCAGCCGCCTTCGCCCGACTGGGGCCTGGCGGTCGCGGAGAACTACGGCGTGATCGGCGGCGGCTACTGGTGGACGGTCGTGTTCAGCGCCGCCGCGACCGCCTCGCTGGTCGTCGGCGTCAACCTGCTCGCCGAGGGGTTGCAGGGAGCGCTGGAAGCGTGAGCGAGTCCGCGCTCCTCCTGGACGGGCTGGACGTGGCCTACCGCGTGCGCGGGCGCGACATGGCGGTGCTGCGCGACGTGAGCTTCCGGGTGGGGCGCGGCGAGGCCTACGGACTCGTGGGCAAGTCTGGCTGCGGCAAGTCCACGGCGGCGCTGGCGGCACTCGGGGGCCTGCCGGCCAACGGGCGGATACGCGCCGGGCAGGTCCGGGTAGCCGGGGAGGATCTCGGCCAGCTCAGCCCGGAGGCGCTGCGCCAGCTCCGCGCCCGCACCGTCTCGATGGTGTTCCAGGACCCCGGCCGGGCGCTGAACCCTGCGCTCACGGTCGGCCGCCAGGTCGCCGAGAGCTTCGAGCTGCTCGGCCATCCCCGCGCCAAGGCAGCCGCGGAGGCCGAGGCGGCGCTGGCGCGAGTGCAGATCTCCGGCCCGGCGCGCGTCATGGCGAGCTATCCGCACCAGCTCTCGGGCGGCATGCAGCAGCGGGCGGTCATCGCCATGGCGCTGGCCAAGGACCCGGCGCTGCTGGTGCTCGACGAGCCGACGACCGGGCTCGATGCGACGGTTGAGGCCGAGGTGCTCGACCTCGTGGCGAAGCTGCGCGAGGAGCTGGCGAGCGGCATCCTGCTCATCAGCCACAACCTGGCCGTGGTCGGGCGGCTGTGCGACCGGGTGGGCGTGCTCTACGCCGGGCTGCTCGTGGAGGAGGGGCCGGCCCGGGAGGTGTTCGGCGACCCGCGCCACCCCTACACCGCCGGGCTGCTGCGATGTTTGCCAAGGCCGGGGCTGCGCAAGGGGCGGGACCGGCTCGACGCCATCCCCGGCCTGCTGCCCGCGCCTGGCGCTCCGCTCCCCGGCTGCGCCTTCGCCGATCGCTGCCTGCTGGCCCGGCCGCGCTGCCGGGTCGAGCCGCCGCCGCTCTACGATCTGGGTGGCGGGCACGGCAGCCGCTGCCACTACCACGACGAGGTGCCGAACCTACCGCGAGCGGAGGCGTCCGACGGTGCGGCGGCGACCGGACCCGACCGGCAGGGCGCGCCGGTGCTGGAGGCTGCCAGCGTTTCCAAGACCTACACCGTGGGCGGGCGGCAACTGCAGGCGCTACGGGACATATCGCTGCAGCTCTGGCCGGGGGAGACGCTCGGTTTGGTGGGCGAGTCGGGAAGCGGCAAGACCACGCTCGCGCGGCTGCTGCTCGGCCTCACGGCGCCGGATGAGGGTGGTAAGCTGGCGCTCGACGGCGCGAACCTGCCGCCGCTCACGCGCGGCCGCAGCACCGAGCAGGTCAAGGCCCTGCAGATCGTGTTCCAGAACCCGGATTCAGCGCTGAACCGCTCGCACACGGTCCAGCACCTGATTGGCCGGGCGATCGGGCGGCTGGCGGGGCTGCGGGGGGCGGCGCGCCAGGAGCGGCTGCTCGCGCTCGTGCGCGGCGTGCGGCTGGCGGACCGCCATCTCGCGGCGCGCCCGCGTCAGCTCTCGGGCGGCCTCAAGCAGCGCGTCGCCATTGCCCGCGCCTTCGCCGGCGACCCGCGTCTCGTGGTGTGCGACGAGCCGACGTCGGCGCTCGACGTCTCGGTGCAGGCAGCGATCCTCAACCTGCTCACGGACCTGCAGGCGGCGCAGCGGGTCGGCTACGTGTTCATCTCGCACGATCTCGGTGTGGTGCGCTACCTGGCCGACCGCGTCGCCGTGCTCTACCTCGGGCGGTTGATGCAACTTGGCCCGGCAGAGGCGGTGTTCGCCGGGCCGCAGCACCCTTACACGGAGGCGCTGCTCGCCGCCGCACCCGGCGCGGGCAGCAATGAGCGCATCCGCCTGCACGGCGACATCCCAAGCCCGATGAACCCGCCCCGCGGCTGCGTCTTCCAGACGCGCTGCCCGCGCAAGATCGGCGCCGTGTGCGAGACCGAGGAGCCGCCGCTCTACGTAGAGGACGGCAACGCCGTGCGATGCCATATCCCGAGGCAGGAGCTGCCGCGCGGGGCGGGTTGACAGGGCTGGCAATGCACGGTTCGCGGCGGCGGCGCACAAGGCGCTTGATCGTCTCGCGGAATGCTCGTTTCCTCCACCGCCGTAACCGCTACCGCCCGTGACTCCGCCGGTGCGCGGCGACCGGCGTGTCGGGCGCGGACACGGATCAAGAAGGAGGAAATCCATGGCTAAAACGGTCAAGAAGGCCCGGAGAGATCGAGTCCGGCGGCGTCACGGAACTCGATGCCGTCGTCATCGGCGCCGGATTCTCCGGGATGTATATGCTGCACCGGCTGCGCGACCAGATGGGCCTCTCGGTGAAGGTGTTCGAGGCCGGCGACGGCGTCGGCGGCACTTGGTATTGGAACCGTTATCCAGGGGCGCGCTGCGACTCCGACAGCTATATCTACTGCTACACGTTCGACAAGCAGCTTCTCCAGGATTGGCATTGGTCGGAGCGCTATCCGGAGCAGCCCGAGATCCTGCGCTACCTCGAGCACGTCGCCGACCGCCTGGACCTGAAGCGCGACATCCAGTTCGGCACACGGGTGACGGAGGCAAGCTATGACGAGGCTGCGAACCGATGGACGGTCCGGACCGACAAGGGCGATGCCGTCAGCGCGCAGTTCCTGATCGCCGCCGTCGGCAGCTTGTCGGCGACGAACATCCCCAAGTTCAAGGGTTTGGAGACCTTCCAAGGCAAGTGGTATCATACAAGCCAATGGCCGCAGGGCGGCGTTGACTTCACCGCGAAGCGGGTCGGCGTCATCGGCACAGGTGCTACGGCGGTGCAGGCCATTCCGGTCATCGCGCAGCAGGCGAAGCGCCTCACCGTGTTCCAGCGGACGCCCAATTTCTGCGTCCCCGCCAGGAACGGGAAAGTTGATCCAGAGGTTTGGAAGAGCCGCAAGGCGGACTACGATGGCATCATCAACCGAATCCGCAGTTCATATTTCGGCTTCGAGCTGGACTTCATCCCGAAGTCTGTTCTTGAGGTATCTCCCGAGGAACGCGAGGCGGAGTTCGAGCGCATGTGGGACGAGGGCGGGTTCCGCTTCTGGCTCGCCAACTACCAGGATATGTTCTTCGTGAGGCAGGCCAACGATATCTGCGCCGACTTCATCAAGAACAAGATACGCGCGACGGTGAAGGACGCGGCCGTCGCCGAGAAGCTGATCCCTAAGACGTACGCCTACGGCACCAAGCGCCAGCCGCTGGACACCAACTACTACGAGACGTTCAACAAGGACAACGTCGTGCTCGTGGATGTTAACGAGACGCCCATCGAGGAGATCACGCCGAAGGGGGTCCGCACCAGCGACAAGGAGTATGAGCTCGACATCCTCGTCGTTGCCACCGGGTTCGACGCGATGACCGGTCCGCTGGCGAGGATCAAGATCAGCGGACGCGGCGGCCAGCTCCTCGCACAGAAGTGGGCGGACGGCCCGCATTCCTACCTGGGCGTGGCGGTTGCTGGCTTTCCCAACATGTTCACCATCACCGGCCCGGGCAGCCCGTCGGTGCTGAGCAACATGCCGGTCTCCATCGAGCAGCACGTCGAGTGGATCTCGGACTGCATCGAGCACATGCGCGAGAAACACGTCGCGGTCGTCGAGGCGACGCCGCAAGCGGAAGCGGAGTGGACAGCGCACGCCGCCGAGGTCGCCAACGCGACGCTCATGCCCGCCTCCGACACCTGGTACACCGGCATGAACATTCCTGGCAAGCCGCGGGTGTTCATGCCTTATCTGGGCGGGGTCGGGCCTTATCGGCAGCGATGCACTGAGATCGCGGCCAAGGGCTACGAAGGGTTCTCTTTCGCGGCTTGACGCTGGCGGCGAGACAGCGGGCCGGCGCAGGCTTCACCGCGCCCGTCCGTGCGCCGCGAGAGAGGGACATCCTCGCCGCGTGCGGACAGCTTCGGACGGAGAGCCGGCGGGTGAGCCGTGCTTCGCCTGTGGCCGTGGGCGACCCGTGGATGCCCGGATCAAGTCCACTGGTGTCCGGAATGGATTGGGCTGGACAGAGTGCATGGCTCTGATTCGAATGGGTTTTGCGACGACCTGTCCGAATCGAAGCTCGTGGAGCCTGAGCCATGCCGTTCCAACCTACCGTATTTGGCCAATTGATGAAGTCCCTTCCGCGCCGGGTGTTCCAGGCGGCCGTCGAGGGGCGGGTCAAATGGGGCCTGACGGAGTGGGCGCATCTGGTGACGCTGATTTCGGCGCAGCTCGCCGGCGCCCGGTCGATGCGTGACTTGGCTCGGCTGCTCGAGCGCCACCAACCGGCGCTGGCGCATTTGGGGGTTGGGGCGGTGCGGCGCTCGACGCTGAGTGATGCCAACGCAGTCCGGCCAACGGCGCCGTTCGAAGCCGTGGCCGCTGCGCTCTGCGGCGAGGTGGGCCAACTGGCCCCTGGGCTGGGACGCGAGGCCCTGCGCCTGATCGACGCCACCCGCCTCCACGCCGGCAAAGCCGTGCAGCACTGGGCGGTCGATGGCGCGGTCAAGCTGCACGTCGTGTTCGACCCGCTCGCCAGCCGGACCACCTGCTTTGCCGTCACCTCGTCGCGGGTCAACGACGTGACCGCCGCCAAGCGCTTCCCGATCGAGCCCGGCGCGACTTACGTGTTCGACAAAGGCTATTACTGCTTCACGTTCTGGGCGAGCCTGGCCGCCGCGGGCTGCCACTTCGTCACCCGGCTGAAGTCCAACACGCCGGTGCGCATTACCCGCAGCCGCCGGGTGCCCAAGGCCGCACCCCACATCCTCAAGGACCAGATCGGGCATCTGCCAAAGCGTCTCGCCGCCAGCCGCCAGAACCCGTTCGATCAGCCGATCCGGCTGGTGACGGTGCAGATCAGCACAGGTCGGGTGCTGACGCTCGTGACCAACGACCTGCAGTCTCCAGCCGACGCGATCGCCGACCTCTACAAGAGCCGCTGGGAGGTCGAGCTGTTCTTCAAGTGGATCAAGCAGAACCTCAGATTGCACCATTTCATCGGCAAGAACCGCAATGCCGTGACCTTGCAGATCATAGCTGCCATCATCGCACACCTGCTGGTCAGGCTGGCGCAACTCCAAGGCCGCTCCTGCCTCCCAGCCCAAGCCCTCTTCCGACTGTCCAGCCTCACCCTCTTCCAACGCAGACCGCTGCGCGACCTGCTCAGCACACCACCGCTCAAGGACGACACGCCGTGCCCGCAACTCTCCCTCGCTATCCATCATGCGTAATCCGGACACCAGTGGATCAAGTCCGGGCATGACGACAGAGGGGTAGGAAGGGTTAATACGAGCCGCGCTGAACGCTGCTTGGTCCGGCCTCTGACCGTCGTGGCCGGGTGCCGGATCAGGGTGCCGGCGGGCCGGTACTGGTCAGGGTGCGCGGGGGCGGTGCAGGGATCGGGCGTGGGTCCCCGGGCCTGGGCTGCGTTGTGCTGGGTTGCGTTGTCCTGGGCTGGGCGAGCGTGGGCTGGGGTGTGCTGGGTTGGGCGGCGCGGGCGCAGAGCGCGCGCACGTCGGCGGGCCGGCGCCGCGTCCAGGGGTGGGTGCCCTGGTGGTGGGCGATGCCGAGGTCGCGGCAGATCGCCGTGATGATGTCGGCGACGGGCAGGTGGTCGAGGTCGTCGTCGAGGTCGGGGTCGTCCAGGCGCTCGTAGAACTCGGCGTGGAGTGCCTCGGCCTCGGCGCCCTTGGTGCGGCGCTGGATGGTGTCCTCGACCGCGCGGATGATCTGCTTGCGCGCGGCACGGCGGCGCTGGTGCGTGCCCTGGGCTGGGCCGGGCTGGGCGGGGTCGGTGATCTTGCGGGCGAGGGCGATGGTGCGGCGGAGGGTGCACGCGACGCGCTCGAAGGCGATGCTGGGGTCGGGCTGGGCTGCCGCTACCGGGGCGGGCTCGGTCGTGGGCGAGGCGTGGCGCTCTGGGGCGGGCTGGCGGTGGAGGGTGCGGGCGAGGTCGGCGCCGATCTCGATCAGCTCGTGCAGGACCTGGCGGTAATACTGGGCGTCCTCGTCACGCTGGGTAGCGTGGTCGGCCGGCTCGGGACGGGAGGGCGTGGGGGACATCGGGGAGGATAGGGGAGTTTGTCGCGGGCAGGGTCAAGCGCTGAATGGGTTGTGGGGCGCGCGGTATGCGCGCGGTATGATGGTCGTCGCTCGGATCGGTAGCTTCGATGGCAGGAAAAGGAGACCACGATGACAGTGAAGCGCGTCGTGCCGAATATCGCCGCCGATCAAATCGAGGCGGCGAGAGCCTTCTATGGTGACGTCCTCGGCATGCTCGTGGTCATGGATCTCGGCTGGGTCGTGACCTTCGCGGCTGATCAGTCAACCACGCCGCAGATCAGCGTAGCGACACAGGGCGGCTCAGGGGCGCCGGTGCCCGACATCTCAGTCGAGGTGGACAATCTCGATGAGGTTCACCAGCGTGCGGTCAGCGCAGGGCACGCCGTCGAGTATGGTCCAGCCCTCGAACCCTAGGGCGTCAGGCGCTTCTACGTGCGCGATCCCTTCGGGCGCTTGGTCAACATCCTCGCTCACGCCTGAGCGGCTACAGCACTTCGCGTCCCGGTTGGGACGCGAAGTGCTGTAGCCTTCTTTTTGACGAGCATCTTCACGCTGAACGCTTGTCCCAAGCGTCCTGCGATCTGCTCTAGGCCACGGAGCGGGCCGGCGCTCGTTGCGCTTGACCCGCTACCGGCCGCCCCCGAACCGCGCGATCATCCAGGACCGGAACGTGGCCACCGCCGGGTCGGCCAGGCTCTCCGGGTGCAAGGTCAGGTAGTAGCCGTAGCCGTCTTCCAGAACGGCGGAGAACGGGGTGGCGAGACGGCCCTCGGCGATGTCGCGGGCGAACATCTCCACGTCGGCGAGCACGACGCCGGTGCCCGATATGGCGCACTGCACCGCGACAACGAGCGTATCGAAGGAGATGCCGCGGCCGGTATCGAGATCGAGGCCACAGTGCCGGGCGAACTCCTCCCACATGGCGGCGCGCGGCTGGCCCTCCAGCTTCACGTGCAACAGCTCGTTGGCGCGCAGGAAGGCGGCGAGGTCCTGCCCTGCGGCGCGGGCCGCGACCGCGGGCGCGCAGACCGGTGTCACGCGCTCCATCCACAGCAGGTCGCGCACCGCATCGCCCACCTGCGGCCGGTCATAGATCACGGCCACGTCGAGGTCGCGCGCGGGCAGCCCGGTGCCGTAGGAGGTGGACACGTCCACCAGGATCTCAGGGAACTCGCGCCGGAAATCCTGGACGATAGGCAGGCCGAGCTGCTGCAGGAAGGAGGGCGGCATGTGGACGCGCAGCGTGCGGGGCGCGGGCGAGGCGTCGCGCACGATGCCGTTGAGCGCGTCCTCAATGCGGTCGAACGCCTGGGCGACCGCGGGCAGCAAGGCGGCGCCCGCCTCGGTCAGCGCGAGGCCGTGCGGGCGGCGCTCCAGGAGGCGGCGGCCGAGCAGTTCCTCGAGCCCGATGACGTGGCGGCTCAAGGCGCTCTGCGAGACGCGGAGCGCGTGAGCGCCGGCGGTGAAGCTGAGGCGGCTCGCCACCGCCTCGAAGGCGCGGAGCGCGTTCAGGGGAAGCCAGCGGCGGTCGAAGGAGGGCATCAG
Source organism: uncultured Alphaproteobacteria bacterium (assembly GCA_963848595.1). Classification (GTDB taxonomy): domain Bacteria; phylum Pseudomonadota; class Alphaproteobacteria; order Acetobacterales; family Acetobacteraceae; genus CAWKEH01. The sequence goes on from CAWKEH010000002.1 coordinate 151,207, forward strand.
CGACATGGATACGCGCACGGGGACCGGCGCGGTAGGGGCTTTGCGGAAATGCGATAAGCCCATGCGCTTTCCCGATTATCCAAAGGCTGCTGTCCCGTGCGATCTTAGCAGCTTGAACAAACGAGGGGAGAGCATGTTGGATCTCGGCCGCATCAGGGCGCTGCTCGACGAGCGCAGGCCCGGCCACACCTTGCCGCAGGCGTTCTACACCGATGCGGACATCTTCGAGTTCGATCTCACCGCGATCCACGCCCGCTCCTGGATCATGGCCGGGTTCGAGGTGGAGCTGCCGCGGCCGGGTAGCACGCTCGCGTTCAAGGTGGGGCGCTCGCCCGTGGTGCTCGTGCGCGGGCGGGGCGGGGTGCTGCGCGGCTTCCACAATTCCTGCCGACACCGAGGCGCCCAGGTCTGCGCCGACGGCGCCCGGCACTCGGCGCGGCTCGTCTGCCCCTATCACCAGTGGGCGTATGACCTCGACGGCCGCCTGCTCCTTGCCCAGCGGATGCACGAGGGATTCGACCCGGCGGAGCACGGGCTGCGCCCGGTGCATGTCAGGACCGCGGCGGGATGCATCTATGTGTGCCTCGCCGCGATGGCGCCCGATTTCACGCCGTTCCGAGACACGATCGAGGCCATGCTCGCGCCGCACGACCTATTGAACGCCAAGGTCGCGCACCAGTGCACGCTGGTCGAGCGCGGCAACTGGAAGCTCGCGATGGAGAACGCACGCGAGTGCTACCACTGCGCCGTGCGCCACCCCGAACTGGCGATGACGTTCCCGGTCCGCGCCAAGAAGCACTTCGAGAGCGGCGGCGATCCTCGCATCGAGGCGTTCAACGCGCGCATGAACGCGCTCGGCTTGCCGGTCGGCCCGACCGAGGGCGATTGGTGGCAGGCGGCGCGCTTCCCGCTGAACGAGGGCACGACCTCCATGACCGTGGACGGCAAGCCGTCCTGCGCCCGATTGATGTGCGAGACGGGCGGCGGCGATGTCGGCTCGATGCGCTGGGCGTTGGAGCCGCACATGTTCGCGCACGCGGTCGGCGACCATCTGTTCAGCTTCAGCGCCATGCCCACCGCCCCGCACGAGACCGTGGTCACGGCCAAGTGGCTCGTCCACAAGGACGCCGAGGAGGGCCGGGACTACGACGTGGCGCAACTCACCGAGCTGTGGGACCGCACCAACCGGCAGGATTTGGAACTGGTCGAGATGAATCAGCGGGGCGTGTTCAGCGCCGGCTACGTGCCCGGCCCCTACTCGAACGAGGCGGAAGTGCTCACTCAGCGTTTCGTGAACTGGTATTGCCGCACGGCGCGGGGCTACCTCGACGCGAACGCCTGAGAGGACGCCATGGACCTGCCCCTGCCCGCCCCCTCCTTCAAGACTGGCGCGCTGAGCGATGCCCTGCACCTTGAGACGCTGGCCATCGCCCACGGCTATGACCCGCACGCCTGCTTCGGCGCCGCCAAGCCGCCGCTGATCCCCACCTCCACCTTCGTCTATCGCTCGGCGCAGCACGCCAAGGACGCGCACGCGGCGTTCTTCGGCGGCAGCGGCCCGGCGCCGGGCGACGAGGCGGGCTACATCTACGCTCGGCTCGATCACCCGAACCTCGGCATGGTGCAGCGGCGCCTCGCCGCCCTCGACGGCGCCGAGGACGCCGCCGCCTTCGCGAGCGGCATGGCAGCCGTGAGCACGATCTTGCTCGCCTTCGCTCGGCCCGGCGACTTCGTCCTGCACACGCGGCCGATCTATGGGGGCGTGGACTGGCTGCTCGGCACCCAGCTCGCCGAGTTCGACATCCGCGCCGTCCCGATCGAGGACGCGCTCAGCGAGGGGAGCGCCGCAGCAGCAGCCGAGGCGGCGATGCGGCAAGGTCCTGTCGTGCTCATCATGGCGGAGACCCCCGCCAACCCCACGGCCGGGATCGCCGACATCGCCATGCTCGCACGCACGGCCGACCGGATCGGCGAGCGCCAGGGACGCCGCCCCCTGTTGGTCGTGGACAACACCTTCCTCGGCCCGTTCCTGCAAGCGCCGCTCCGCCACGGCGCTGATCTCTGTCTCACCTCGCTCACCAAGTATGCCGGCGGCCACAGCGACCTGCTCGCGGGCGGTGTCAGCGGGGCGGCAGAGCTGGTGGGCGCGCTCAAGCGGCTGCGGACCATGCTCGGTAGCCCGCTCGACGCGCACGGTTGCTGGCTCCTGCTACGCTCGTTCGAGACGATGGCGCTGCGCACCGAGCGTGCCTGCACCAATGCCGAGCGCATCGCCGGCTTCCTGCGCGGGCATCCGAAGGTGGTGGACGTGACCTATCTCGGCTTCCTGCCCGAAGGTTCGGCCGGACGCGCCGTGTATGCACGGCAGTGCGCGGGCGCCGGGTCCACGTTCTCGTTCACGCTGCGCGGTGGCGAGGCGGAGGCGTTCCGGCTGCTCGACGCGCTGCGGGTGCTTCGGCTCGCGGTCAGCCTGGGCGGCACGGAGACGTTGATCTGCCACCCGGCGAGCACGACGCACTACCCGGTCCTGTGTGAGCGGCGCGAGGCGATGGGCATCCAGGACGGCACGCTGCGGGTCTCGGTCGGGCTGGAGCACGCGGATGATCTGGTGCGCGATCTCGCTCGGGCATTGGAGGCCGTCTAGCCATGGCCGGATTCGACCCGCACGCCGCCTCCCGCGAGCACCAGCCCGTGGCGCAGCACGCCGAGCTGCTGGTGGTCGGCGCCGGGCCGGCCGGGCTTGCCGCCGCCATCGAGGGCGCGCACGAGGGGCGCCGCACCGTGCTCGTGGACGAGAACCCGCTTCCGCCGGGGCTGATGGGCATGGATGTGCCCTTGCTGTTCGGCGGGCGGATGGACGCGAGCGCGGGGGACGCCGGGCGGGTGCTGGAGCACCTGGTCGCGATCACGCCGGCGCTTGCGGAGGCGTTCGATCTCGGCGTCGAGGTGCTGCTCGGGACGTGCGCCTGGGGCCTCTACGTGCCCGGCGGCGCGATGCGCTCGCTGCCTGGCCCTGTGGTGGGCCTCGCGGACGGAGAGCGGTCCTGGCTCTGCGGCTTCGACCGGCTCGTGGTCGCGGCGGGGGCGCGGGACCTGGTGCTGTCCTTCGAGGGCTCCGACCTGCCCGGAATCGTCGGCGCGAACGCGCTGCACAGCCTGCTCACGCGTTACGCGGCGTTCGCCGGGCGGCGGCTGGTCGTGCTCGGGTCGGGCAAGCTCGCGTTGTCCACGGCGTTGCTCGCGCTGGAGCACGGGCTGGAGGTCGCGGCGGTCGTGGAGGCGCGGGAGGCGGTGCAGGGGCCGGCGGCGCTGCGCGGGCGGCTGGAGGATGCGGGCGTCGAGATCGTGACAGGGCACGTGATCCGCGCCGCGCGGGGGGGCGTGGACGGCGTGACGGCGGCGGTGCTGGCGCCGGTGGGCGGGGAGTCCGAGCGTGAGATCGCCTGCGACACGGTCTGCCTCGCGCTCGGGCTGGTGCCGAACGTGGAGCTGCTGGACGCGGCGGGGGCGGCGCTGGAGATGCGGCCGGAGCGCGGCGGCTGGGTGCCGGTGCTGGGCGAGAAGGGAGGCACGTCGCTGCCGGGCGTGTCCGCGGTTGGCGACTGCGCCGGGTTCGACGTCGAGCCGTTCGCCTATCGGATGGACTGGATGCGCGCACTGGTCGAGACCGGCGGGCTGCAGGTGAATGCCTGCACGTGCGAGGAGGTGACGCGGGAGGAGCTGCTCGGGGTGCGGGCGCCGCGGTATCTGGCGCACAGCTCCGCGCCCGCGGACGCCCGCAGCCTCGCCACGCTGCTCAACGATGGGCCGGTGAACCAGGACCACATCAAGCGCCTGACGCGTGCGGGCATGGGGCCGTGCCAGGGGCGGCGCTGCCGCGAGCAGATCGCGCTGCTGCTGGCACTGCAGGCGGGCGTCGCGCCGGAGAGCGTGCCGCTCGCGGGCTATCGCGCCCCGGTGCGGCCGTTGCCCTTGGGGCTGTTCGCTGCCACTGAGGAGCCGGAGGTGCTACGCGAGGGCTGGGACGTGTGGTTCGGCATCCGGCAGCAATGGACGCCCTACGCCGACATCGGCACCGAGCGCGAGTGGTTCGGCGACCGGGGGCACCTGTGACCTCGGGCGCTTCGGTCGTCGCGTCGAAAGGCGCGCAAGTCGTCATTATCGGCGGCGGCGTCACCGGGCTGAGCGCGGCGTGGTGGCTGGCGCGCGAGGGCGTGGATGTGCTCGTGCTTGAAAAGGGCGTCGTCGGCTGGGAGGCGTCGGGCCGCAACGGTGGTGGCTGCTCGCATTACCAGAGTCCGCTCTTCCTGGAGGAGCAGCGCCTGTGGCCGCAGATGGACGAGAGGCTGGGCTACGCCACCGAGTATCGGCGCGAGCGCGTCGTGCTGGCGCTCGATGAGGCGCAGCTCGCACGCTACCGGAACATGGGCGCGATCGGGGAGTCGTTCGGGTTCACCTGGACCGAGCTTGACCCCAAGCAGGTTCGCGAGCTCGTGCCGCTCGCGGGGGACGGCGTGATCGGCGGCGCCTACCTGCACTTCGGCGGCCACGCTAACCCGCAGCGCACGGTGCAGGCCTACGCGTGGGCGGCGCAGGATCACGGGGCGCGCATTCTGCAGCACACCGCCGTCACCGGGATCCAAGTCGAAGGCGGTCGCGTGACGGCGGTAGAGACCACGGCCGGGCGCTTCGGGCTGGACAGCCTGGTCATCGCCGCCGGGCCGCAGACGGGCGCGCTCGCGGCGCAGCTCGGCATGCGCCTGCCACTCGCGCCGGCGCGGGCGGAGATGATCGTGACAGAGCCGCTGCCGCTCATGCCGATCGGCGGCGTGGATGGCAACGGCCTCTACGGGCGGCAGACGTTGCGCGGCAACCTGGCCTATGGCGGCGGACCGCACGAGTGGCTCGACGATCAGCCGCTGCACGGTCCGCTCGCCCGGCCTGCGAGTCCGCTGGTGCGTAACCTGGCGCTCCGCCTCGCCCAGCTCTTCCCCCGCGCTGCGCACGCGCGGGTGATCCGGAGTTGGGCCGGCATTATCGAGAACACGCCGGATGGGCGGCCCGTGATCGAGCGTCTGAGCGACCCCGGCAACGTCACGCTCGCCACCATGTCCAGCGTCGGCTTCGGCCTCTCGCCCGCGACGGGCCGCGCGGTTCGTGACCTGGTGCTGGAGGGGCGCTGCACCTTCGCCGACCTCGACAAGCTGCGGCTCGACCGCTTCGCCAACCTGCCGGCGGACTGGCGCGAGCGGCAGGGATGGGTGACCCCTGCCCTCGCCTGACACGGAGGACGAAATGGCCGGGGGCAACGCCCTCATCGTCGGCGGCGGCATCGCCGGCCTCTCCACCGCCTGGGCGCTGAATTGGCGCGGCTTCACCGTTGACCTCTTCGAGCAGGGGCCGCTGCCCAACCCGCGTGCCTCGTCCTACGACGAGCACCGCGTCACCCGGCACGCCTACGGCGAGATGGAGGGCTATGCCGACCTCATGCCGGACGCCTTCCGCACCTGGGAGACGCTCTGGCGCGACCTCGGCACGCAGCACTTCGAGGCGGTGCCCGTCGTCTATTTCATGCGCGGCGACACGCCCTGGCACCCGGCGACGCTGCGCTCCCTCGCTCGGCACAACATTCCCTGCCGCGAGGTGCCGCTCGCCGAGGTCCCCCACCGTTACCCGATGGTCGAGCCGGCCGGACTGACGGGGGTGGTCGAAACCGGGGGCGCGGGGATGCTGTTTCCTGTTCGCATCCTGACCGACCTAGTCCTGCATCTCGCGTCGAGGGGCGTCCGCTTCCACGCGAACTGCCTCGTCACCGAGGTTGATCCCGAAGCGGGAAGCCTCGTCGCGGACGGGCGCCGCCACAGGAGCGACGCGGTCGTCGTCTGCGCCGGTGCCTGGGCGGATCGGCTGGTGCCGGCGCTGCGCGAGGACGCCGTGCCGTCGCGGCAGGCCGTGCTCTACCTCGCACCGCCACCCGACCTCGCCGAGGCCTGGCGCAACGCCCCAGTGCTGCTCGACCTCGGGGAGGCGAGCGGCACTTATACCCTGCCGCCGCGTCGCGGTACGCGCCTCAAGGTCGGCGATCACTACTTCACCCGGCACGGCGACCCGGACGCGGACCGGCTCGCCACCGACGCCGACCTCGCGCGCGTGAACACGGCCGCCCGGCTCGCCTACCGCGATTTTGACCGCTACACCGTGCTGGAGCGCAAGGCGTGCTACTACACGGTCACGCGTGACGAGCGGTTCGTCGTCCGCCCGCACGGGGCGCGCGGCTGGCTGGTCAGCGCGTGCTCCGGCCACGGCTTCAAGCTCGGCGCGCTGATCGGCGAGGGCGTCGCGGCCACCATCGCTGGCGAACGCCCGGCCGTGGCCCTGAAATCCTGGGCCGCGGGCTTGACGCCGCGCCCCGCCAGCGATGCGGCTGCGTAGGGATTTACCGTCGTTTTGACGCCGGAGTGACGCGGATCACAGCGCCTCACGCCCGCGATGCGGCATGGTTCGTCCGCGCGGTCCAGAAAGGGCCGCTGCAGATCACGGAGGATACCATGTTCCGCACTTCACCCAGCGCCAGGCCATTCCTGATCGCCGCCCTGCTCGCGTTCGCCGCAGTGCCCGCGCTGGCTCAGGGCGTCGGCAATAATGAGCCGGGCTTCCGGCCGGGTAGCCCGCAGCTCTTCGCGATCGGCGCGCCGCGGCTCGATCTCGGGTCCCAGGCTTACCCGAGCACGGCGACGCTCGGCGCCGAGCAGACCGGCCGAGCCGTGAACCATGTCACCCGCGCGCAGGTTCCGGCTTACCAGCACGGCTTCGACGTAGGCAGCCAAGCCTACCCTACCCCGCGCTAAGCCGTGCGGCCACTCGGGGGGCGGCGCCTCGTCAGGCGCCGCCCTGGAGCGCACCAAGGGTTGAAAAGGCAGCCCCATGCGTAAGCCGCCAAACTCGGAACTCCCGCGATGCTCGCGCATTGGCTGTGTGATGACAGAGCGGGAGCGCACCATGCTGACCCGACACGAGGCGGAGACGATGCTTGACCGCTGGATGCGGGCGACTCTGCGCGAGCGATACGCGCCCGCCCTGCGTGAGCCGCTGCCTGAGGCACTGGCTCGGCTGCTCGACGACGCAGACTGGCAAGGCGCGCCAGAGCGCGGGCGAGAGCGCGGGCGCTAGAACAGCCCGAAGATCTCGCCGTCGGCGTCCAGACCGATCCCGTTGGCGGCCGGAGTGCGCGGCAGCCCCGGCATGGTCATGATCTCGCCGCAGATCGCGACCACGAAGCCCGCACCTGCGGATAGCCGCACCTCGCGGACGGGTAGCACGTGTCCCTCGGGCGCGCCGAGCAGCGCCGGGTCCGCGCTGAAGCTGTATTGGGTTTTTGCAATACATACCGGGACGCCGCCAAAGCCCGCCGCCTCGAAGGCGGCGAGGCGCTTGAGGGCGGGCGCCGGGAAGGCGACGTCCGCGGCCCGGTAGATGCGTCTCGCGATCGTGCGGATCTTGTCAGCGAGTGGCATATCGTCCGGGTAGAGCAACTGGAATCGGGCGGTCCCGGCAGCGATTCGGTCCAGCACCGCGCGCGCGAGCGCCTCGGCGCCGGCGCCCCCGTCGCTCCAATGCGTGCAGACCACCATCTCGACGCGGCACCCGGCGAGGGCGTCGCGAACGGTCGCGATCTCGCCGTCGGTATCGGTGGTGAAGTGGTTGAGCGCGACGACGACGGGCAGGCCGAAGTTTTGCATGTTCTCGACGTGGCGCAGCAGGTTGGGCAAGCCGCGCGTCACGGCTGCCGGGTCCTCGCGGCCGAGGTCCGTCTTGGCGAGTTCCCCGTGCATCTTGAGCGCGCGCACGGTCGCGACCACGACGCAGGCCGCGGGTGCCAGTCCGGCGGCGCGGCACTTGATGTTGAGGAACTTCTCTCCACCCAGGTCGGCGCCGAACCCAGCCTCGGTCACGACCACGTCCGAGAGCGAGAGCGCAAGCCGGGTCGCGATGACGGAGTTGCAGCCGTGCGCGATGTTGGCGAAGGGGCCGCCATGGACGAGGGCGGGCGTAGCCTCCAACGTCTGCACCAGGTTGGGCGCGAAGGCGTCGCGCAGCAGCGCCGCCATAGCGCCACTCGCCTGCATCTCCTCCGCGGTCACTGCTGGGCCGCCGCCGCGCCGGGCGCCGACCTGGATGCGGGAGAGCCGCGCCTCAAGCTCGGCCAGGTCGCGGGCGAGACAGAGGATCGCCATCACTTCGCTTGCGGCCGTGATGTCGAACCCGTCCTCGCGCGGGCTGCCGTTGGCCGGGCCGCCGAGGCCGTTGACGATGCTGCGCAGCGCGCGGTCGTTCATGTCGAGGCAGCGGCGCCAGGTAATGCGCCGCGGGTCGAGGCCGAGCGCGTTCCCCCAGTAGAGATGGTTGTCCACCAGCGCCGCGAGTAGGTTGTTTGCGCTCGTGACAGCGTGAAAATCGCCGGTGAAATGAAGGTTGATCGCCTCCATGGGGGCGACCTGAGCGCGGCCGCCGCCGGTGGCGCCGCCTTTCAGGCCGAAGCAGGGGCCGAGCGACGGCTCGCGCAAGCAGACCGTGCTGCGCCGGCCGACCCGGCGCAGCGCGTCGCCAAGGCCGATCACGGTCGTGGTCTTGCCTTCGCCGGCCGCCGTCGGGTTGGTGCCGGTGACGAGGACGAGCGCGCCTTTCGGCTTGTCGTCCTGGGCGGCGACGAAGCGGAGATCAACCTTGGCCATGTGGCGGCCGTAGGGGACGAGCGCGTCCTCAGGGATCCCAGCCGTCGCCGCGACCTCGGCGATAGGGCGCAAATTTGCTGCGCGGGCGATCTCCAGATCGGACGGCATCACGCGGCTCGCCGGGGCAGCGCGCCCATCTCGGCGAGCGACTCGCCCATCGCCGCAACCGCCCGGCGCATGTCGGCAGGCTGAACGGCGCCGATGCAGCCGACGCGGAAGCTGGGTTCGACCGTGTTGGTGAAGTTGCTGATGAGCACCCCCCTCCCCTTGAGCAAATCCACAAAGCGTTGCAGGTCCCATGCCGGGCTTTCGGGCGCGGTGATGTTGACGATGATCGGCCCCTGGGAGGCGGACGGCAGCATCGGGCGGAGACCAAGGCCGCGCACGCCGTCGCAGAGCGCCGCCTGGTTCGCGCGGTAGCGGGCGAGCCGCGCGGGCTGGCCGCCCTCGGCGCGGTGAAACGCAAGTGCCGCGGCGAGGGCGGCAATGATCCCGGCGGCCGGCGTGAAGCGGTGCGCGCCAGGACTGTGCAGGCTCGTCTCGTAGATGTCGGCGAGGTCGAAGGACCAGCTCCCTGCCTGGCCCGCGCCGCGGAGCCGATCGGTGCGCGCGATCACGAAGGCGGCACCGGGGAGGCCTTCCAGGCATTTGTTAGCCGTGAAGACGGCCGCGTCCACGGCTGGCAACGCGCTCAGGTCGAGCGGCAGCGCGCCGAAGGCGGAGACGGCGTCCACGATTACGCGACGCCCCACGCGAGAAGCGGCGGATGCGAGTGCCGGAACGGGATGGATCACGCCGGTCGAGGTTTCGCTATAGACGGCAGCAAGGTGGGTCGCGGTCGGGGTGGCACGCAGCGCAGCCTCGACGTAGCCGGGATCGGCTGGACGGTCAGGAGGCAGCGGCAGCTCCGAGATTTCGCGCCCGGCCTCGCGCGCGATCCGGGCAAGACGGTCGGCATACTGTCCGCTCATGGGCAGGAGCAGCCGGCCGCCCGGCGGGACAAGGCTGCGAATCGCGGCCTCCACGGCGAAATGGCCGCAGCCCTGCAGAGGCAGCGCCGCATGTTCGCCGGGCCGGCCGCCTGCGATGGCGAGGACCTCGTCGCAGACCCGGCGCATCAGCGCGCGGAACTCCAAGTCCCAGGGCGCGTAGTCCCGAGCCGCGGCAGCGCGGATCTCGGGGCGAGTTGTGACCGGGCCGGGGATGAGGAGGAGCATGACGAAGCCTGGATAGAGTTGGGATGGTAGGCGTCGCCCGGAACGGCGAAAGACGCAAGGCCCGAGATGCGAAGGGCCCGAGATGCGAGGGGCCAGAGATGCAAGGTGCGGGAGATCAACGGGGATGTCGCCGGATGCCGCGCGGTTTGCTAAGGAGCGGGCTATGCCCGTACCTGCCCTCTTGCCCGATTGGCTGCCCCCCTGGGTGCAGCTTGCCGCCCTGGTGGTGCTGCTGCTGGCGGCGCTGCTGTTCCTCGCCGTGCCGTTCAGCGTGATCGGCCTGAAAGGCCGGCTCGACGGTATCGAGGTAAGGCTCGACGAGATTCAGGGCGAGATCCGCAGCCTGAGCCTGCGCCTGCCAGAAGCTGGGGAGGTGCCTTACCAGCAGGATTGGTCGCCGCCTGAACGGCTTGCGCCACGGCCGCCGATCCCACCCGCAGCGCGCGGCCGCGGGGAGGACCGGCCGCGGCGCTCGGAGCCGCGGTTGTCGTAGCGTAGCTGGCGGTATCAAGAGGAGATCAGGGATGCGCGTAAGTGTCGTGCAGATGGAGCCGGGCTCGGACAAGAGAGCCAACATCGAGCAGGTACGGCGCCTGATCGGCGAGGCCGCCGCGGCGGACCGGCCTGACATGGTCGCCCTGCCGGAGATCTGGACCTGCCTCGGCGGCGACCGGGCGACGAAGATGGCGCAAGCCGAGCCGTTGCCGCCGCCAGGCAGCAACGCGGCGGGCGGGCCCGCTTACGAGTTCCTTCGCGAGGCAGCACGCGCCCATGGCGTTCACCTGCACGGCGGCAGCATCGGCGAGCGCGACGCTGCTAACGGGGGCGAACGGCTCTACAACACGACGGTCGTGTTCTCGCCGGCAGGGCAGGAGCTGGCGCGCTACCGCAAGATCCACCTGTTCGACATCACGACGCCGGACGGCACCGGGTATCGGGAGAGCGCGACCTACGGCGGCGGCAGCGAGGTCGTGACCTTCGAGGCTGCGGGCGTGCGCATTGGACTCGCGATCTGCTACGATGTGCGCTTCCCCGAGCTGTTCCTGCAGCTGCGCCGGGAGGGTGCGGAGCTGATCCTGTTGCCGGCAGCCTTCACCTTGCAGACCGGCAAGGATCACTGGGAGGTTCTGATCCGCGCACGCGCGATCGAGACGCAGTGCTGGATCGCCGCACCCGCGACCTGGGGACGGCACCTGGACGGGTCGGGCGCGCCGCGCCTCACATACGGGCACTCGCTGGTCTGCGACCCGTGGGGGCACGTGGTTGCCAAGGTGTCGGACGGGATCGGCTGGACGACGGCGCGGCTCGACCCGGCAGTTGCAGCTCGCGTGCGGCGGGACATGCCCGTGCTGGACCACCGGCGCTTGGCATGATGGGCCGGTGCCCCGAGGGTCATCCATGAGTGGGCTGCCGGGCGGCACTACCCTCGGGACGCGGCCAAGGCCGCTATTCGGGGCACCCGTCCGGCGCATCGCATTCGCCGCGTCCGCGACACAGCCCGCGCAGGAGGCGCGTGAGCGGCTGACGGCGCATTATGGTGACTCCGCGACCGAGGAAGCAGACGTCATCGTCGCGCTCGGTGGTGACGGATTTCTGCTTGAGACGCTGCACCACCTGCTGGACTCGGGTCGGAGCGTGCCAGTGTATGGCATGAATTGCGGCTCGGTGGGGTTCCTGATGAATCCGTTCGCGGAGGAGGAGCTGCCGGAGCGGCTTGGGCGCGCTCAGGCCGCGACGCTGCATCCGTTGCGCATGCACGCGGTCACGCGCGGCGGCGCCGTCGAGGAGGCGCTAGCGTTCAACGAAGTCAACTTATTCCGCCAGAGACGCCAGACGGCGAAGGTGCGCATCACCGTGGACGGCCGCGTGCGGTTGACGGAGCTGGCTTGCGACGGCGTGCTGGTGAGTACGCCGGCGGGCAGCACGGCTTACAACCTGTCCGCGCACGGGCCGATCCTGCCCCTGTCCGCGAACTTGCTGCCGCTCACGCCGATCAGCCCGTTCCGGCCGCGGCGCTGGCGCGGCGCGCTGCTGCCGAGCAGCGCGGAGGTCGTGTTCGAGGTCCTGGAAGCTGACAAGCGCCCCGTGGCCGCGGTGGCGGATTTCACCGAGGTGCGCGACGTTGCCCTGGTCGCCGTGAGCGAGGACCGGAGCGTCGCGACCCAGGTCCTCTTCAACCCCGACCAAGAGCTGTCCGAGCGCATCATCGCTGAGCAGTTCACCGTGTAGGCCCGCTTACGCGGCAACGGAGGTCACTGCTACGGGGGCGGCAGGCGCGGCGGGCGTCGGGATGGCGCGCGGGCCATCGCCGCTCGCGTCGCGCACCATGTAGCCGCGGCCCCAGACGGTGCTGATCAGGTTCGGGGCACCCGCTTGCGCGAGCTTCTTGCGCAGCTTGCAGATGAACACATCAATGATCTTCATCTCCGGTTCATCCATGCCGCCGTAAAGGTGGTTGAGGAACGCCTCCTTGGTCAGCACCATGCCTTTGCGCAGCACGAGCAGCTCCAGGATCGAGTATTCCTTGCCCGTGAGGTGGACTTGAGTGCCGCCGACCGTGACCTCGCGGCTGTCGAGGTTCAGCATCACGTCGCCGATGCGCAATGTGGGCTGGCTGTAGCCCTTGCTGCGGCGGAGCACGGCCTGCATGCGCGCGAGCAGCTCGGCCTTGTCGAACGGCTTGGTCATGAAGTCGTCCGCGCCAGCGCCGAAGCCCTTCACCTTGGCTTGCGGACGGGACAGGCCGGAGAGGATGAGCACCGGCGTCTCCACGCGCGAGGCGCGCATGCGGCGGACGACCTCGTAGCCCTCCACGTCCGGCAGCATGAGGTCGAGCAGCACCACATCGTAGTCGTAGTGCCGGGCCAGTTCGAGGGCTTCTTCGCCGGTGTCGCAGTGGTCCACGACGGCGCCGCCGCTCTTGAGCATGAGGCTCAGGCCACGCGCCACGGTCAGGTCATCCTCGACGAGCAGAACACGCATTGGTTGCTTCCTTCACTACCTATAGATGCATACTGCCATCACAGGGCGTGCAGGTCCACACTTTTTTCATCTATTAGCTGTAGAAGTTTTAGTGTTCAGGTGAGAAAGCCCCGATGAGCCGTGATTTAGGCCTGATAGAACACGTTAAGGTTGTATCCGGACGATGAGGCGGGTTCCCTTGGCGCAGCGACTCCGAGCCGTGCCGAGCAGTCTCGCGGCCAGGCCGATCACTGCGCTGCAAGGCCGGGTCACGAGCGTATCGGGTCTCGCCGTCGAGGTCGCCGGCATCGCGGGGCAGGCGGCCGTGGGCGACCGCATCGCGCTCCGTGGCCGGGATGACGGGCTGCTCTCAGCCGAGATCGTCGGCTTCCGCGCCGGGCTCGCGCAGGCGATGGCGCTCGGCCCGCTCGACGGGCTTGGGCCGGGCAGCCCGGCATACCTGCCGCTCGATACCGCGTCGCGGCGAAGCGGACTTCCGGTCAGCAACGGCTGGCTCGGCCGCGTGATGGACCCGCTCGGCCGACCTCTGGATGGGCGCGGCCCGCTGCCGCCAGGCGAGCTGCGCCCGCTGCGCGCGCCGCCGCCGGGTGCCACGGCCCGCGCCCGGCTCGGCCCCAGGATCAGCCTCGGCGTGCGTGCGCTCGATCTGTTCGCGACCTGCCGGCTCGGCCAGCGACTCGGGCTGTTCGCCGGGTCGGGCGTGGGGAAGAGCACGCTGATGGCGATGCTCGCGCGGCAGGCAGCCTGCGACGTCACGGTGCTCGCCCTCGTCGGGGAGCGCGGGCGGGAGGTGCGCGAGTTCATCGAGGACGAGCTGGGTCCCGCAGGACTGGCGCGCTCGGTCGTGGTGGTCGCGACCGGTGACGCGCCGCCCCTGCTCCGCCGCGAGGCTGCCTACGCCGCCATGACGGTGGCCGAGCACTTCCGCGACCAGGGGCGCAGCGTCCTGCTGATGATGGACAGCGTCACCCGGTTCTGCCTCGCCCTGCGCGAAGTGGCGCTCGCGGCGGGCGAGCCGCCAGCGACGCGCGGCTATCCGCCGAGCGTGTTCGCCGAGCTGCCTCGCTTGCTGGAGCGCGCGGGACCGGGCGCGGACGGGGTCAGTCCCGGGCACATAACGGCGCTGTTCACCGTGCTCGTCGAGGGCGACGACCACAACGAGCCGGTTGCCGACGCGGTGCGCGGCATCCTCGACGGCCACGTGATCCTAGACCGGCGAGTTGGCGAGGGCGGGCGCTACCCCGCGGTGGACGTGCTGCGCTCGCTCTCGCGCACGGTGCCAGGCTGCCTCGGCGCGGACGAGGCGGCTCTTGCCCGGCGGGCGCGCACGGTGCTCGCGCTCCATGCCGAGATGGCAGACATGATACGGCTCGGCGCCTATCGCGCGGGCAGCGATCCGGCGGTGGACGAAGCAATCCGTCTCGTGCCTCGGATCGAGACCGTGCTGTGCCAGGGTCGGGACGAGCCGGCAGAAATTGGCGACGCCTTCACCCTGCTCCGCAACGCACTGGACGATAGCCATGCCCCGTGATCCCTTGCAGACCGTGCTGCGCCTGCGCCGCATTGCAAAGGACGAGGCACGCCGGGCGGTGAGCGACGCCGTGGCGCAGGAGACCCTCGCGCAGAGGCTAGCGGACATGGTGGACGACGAGATCGCGCGCGAGACGGCGCTGGCGTGCAGGCTCGAGGCGGATGATGTGGCGGTCGAGGCCTTCGGCGCCTGGCTGACGTGCGCGCGCCAGCGGGCGGAGGTGGCCCGCAACGCGGCGGAACGCGCCGGGGCCGAGACCGCGCGTGCGCGCGCCGTGCTGAACCTCGCGCGCGCCGGGCTGGAAGCCGCCGAGGCTCTCGCGGCCAGCCGCCAGGACGCCGCAGCGGCGGCACAGGCCCGCCGTGACCAGCACGCGCTCGACGACCTCACGCGGCGCCGGCGGAAGTAGCGACGCTTGCAGCCTCAGCGCGCAGGATCGCCCCTGGCCCTGATGGTTCCCCTGTGGCTTATTGCCGCTAGCACGAGAGGAGCAGGGTTTTGCGCATTGCGATGATCGGCGGCGGCTACGTAGGCCTCGTCTCGGCCGCGTGCTTCGCGGACTTGGGGACGGAGGTGGCCGTCGTTGAAGCGGATCCGACGCGGCTCGGGATGCTTCGCGAGGGGCGGATGCCGATCTATGAGCCGGGACTCGACCGGCTTGTGGCCGCAGGCGTGGCCGCGGGGCGTCTCAGCTTCGGCGACGACCTTGCGCAGGCGGTCGAGGGAGCGGAGGCGGTCTTCATCGCCGTCGGCACCCCGACCCGGCGCGGCGATGGCCACGCGGACGTGAGCTACGTGATCGCCGCGGCGGAGCAGGTCGCGCGGGCGCTGACAGGCTACGCCGTGGTCGTCACCAAGAGCACGGTCCCCGTCGGCACCGGGCGGCGTATCGCGGAGGTCCTGCGCCGGCTGCGCCCGGAGCTGGATGTGGACGTGGCCAGCAACCCGGAGTTCCTGCGGGAGGGCAGCGCGATCGGCGACTTCATGCGGCCGGACCGCGTGGTGATCGGCACGCACGGCGAGCGCGCGCGCGAGGTCCTGGGCCGCCTCTATCGGCCGCTCTCCCTGATCGAGGCGCCGATCCTGTTCACTGAGGTGGAGACGGCGGAGCTGATCAAGTATGCGGCCAACTCGTTCCTGGCGATGAAGGTCACGTTCATCAACGAGATGGCGGATCTCTGCGAGAAGGTCGGCGCGGACGTGCACGACGTCGCGCGCGGCATCGGCATGGACGGGCGGATCGGGCGCAAGTTCCTGCACCCCGGGCCAGGCTTCGGCGGCTCGTGCTTCCCCAAGGACACGCTCGCGCTCATGCGCATCAGCCAGGACTGGGGAGCGCCGTCGCGGCTCGTGGAGACCACGGTCGCCGTCAACGAGGCGCGCAAGGCCGGCATGGCGGCGCGCATCGTCACGGCCTGCGGCGGCTCCGTGCACGGCAAGACGCTCGCGGTGCTCGGCCTCACCTTCAAGCCGGAGACGGACGACATGCGCGACGCGCCGAGTGTCGCGATCATTAGCCGGCTCGTCGAGGAGGGCGCTGCGATCCGCGCGTTCGATCCCGTCGCGATGGAGCACGCGCGCCCCTTGCTGCCGGACAGCGTCGCCTACTGCGAGGATGCCTACGACGCGCTGCAGGGCGCGGACGCGGTCGTGGTGGTGACGGAGTGGAACGAGTTCCGCGCGCTCTCGCCCGCCCGCGTCCGCGACACAATGCGTGGCCGCGTGGTGGTGGACCTGCGCAACGTCTTCGATCCGGCAGCAATGGCTGCGGCCGGCCTCGCCTATCAAGGCGTGGGCCGCCGGGCGTAGGGCCGTCTGCACGGGATGAGCTTCATCGGCCGGCAGCTCGACCGCACCGCGCGGGCTCTCGGGCGCCCGCGCGCTCCGGGCTACGCGCTGCGCTGGATGGGGGACGCCGCGTCTCGGCCGCGCTGGACGAAGCGGGCCTGCCCCAACTGCGGTGTAGCCGAAGGGCTCGGCCCTGTTCTCCTGGAGGTCGAGGCGCGCCGGCCGGAACGACTCGCCCGGCGCTACCAGCTCGCCCGTTGCGGCCGCTGCGGCGCCTACGCCTTCAACCTGACCCGGCCGCCGCGCTACGAGAGGCGGCGGCTCAGCAAGGAAGGCACGGTCGCCCTCTACGTGCAGCAGGGCGCGGGCGTATGGCCGATCTGCCGTGCGCTGGCACCGCTCGCGCTCCCGCCCAGCAGCCGCTTCCTCGACGTCGGCTGCGGCTACGGGTTCAGCCTGGACTACGCGATCCACGCGCGCGGCTGGGAAGGGCGAGGCGTGGACCCGGCGCAACTCGCCGAGGCGGGACGCGAGCAGCTCGGCCTGCCGATCGAGCTGGCCTACCTCAAGCCGGACGACCCGGCGCGCGGCCAGATGGATGCCGTGCTCGGCTCCGAGGTGCTGGAACACCTGCCGTCGCCGATCGAGTTCGTGCGGCTGCTGCGCGCGATGCTGCGGCCCGGAGGCGTCCTGGTGCTCACGACGCCCAACGGCGACCATATCCTGCCCGAGACCTCGCTCGGCGCGCTCGTCTCGCTGCTCTCGCCAGGGCTGCACCTCGTCATTCAGACGCAGGCGAGCCTGCGCGCCCTGCTGGAACGGGCGGGCTTCGCGCACGTCCAGGTGGAGGAACTAGGGCACGGCCTCGTCGCCTACGCGTCGGACGCGCCGCTCGTCCTCGGCGAGGATTGGGCCGCCATGCACGCCGAGTTTCGCGCCTACCTAGCACGGCGGTCCGAGCTCTGCCCCGCCGCGAGCGACGCGCAGATCGGCTTTGCCGGGCGCGCCTTCCAGGAGGCGGTCGCGGCGGGTGCGTTCAGCGACGCCGAGCGGCCTTGGATGCTGCTTCGCGATGCGACACGGGCGCGGTTCGGTCTCGATCTGGACGCGCTGGAGTCGCTTCCGGACGGGGTGGGAAGCACCAGCCTCGACGAGCTGGCCACGCTGATGCCGCTCAACCTCTGCGGCCTGCTCTACGCGGACGCGATGCGGCGCATCGCGGGAGGCGAAGGGCGGCCGGGGCTGGAGCGGCGGCTGCTCCTCGCGCAGCAGGCCGCGACCGCGCTGCGCCGGGCGCTGTCTCAGATCGCCATGGAGGACGGCCAGGCCGAGGATCTGGGCTGGGTGGCGGGCGCCGAAGCGCTGCTCTGTGCCGCGGCGGCGGGCGACGGCAAGGTGCCGACGCGCCTTGCGGGGCTGCCTCCGGCTCCGACCGACGGCGCGGCACGGCGGACCGCGACGGCCCTGCGCGTGCTCATCGAGCTGGTCAATGCCGGGCGATACGAGCTGGCGGCGACCGTCGCCGTGCAGGAAGGGCTGTGGGACGCGACCCTCACCGCGGCGGGCCCGCTCGGCGATTTGGAGCGGGATGCCTTGTTCTGTCTCGCTGTGCTGGACGTGTGCGGCGAGGTGTCTGGGGATGCGGTACGCGCTCGGCCAGGCTTCGCTCGGGCGCGGGCTGCGGCGGCGCCGGGCGGCGGGCTGTGGTGGGCGGCGCTGCGCGGCGAGCTGCAGGCGCTCGATCAGCTTGGGCGCTTGGAGGAGGCGCGGGGCGTGGCTGCTGCGGCACTTGCGGCAGTGCCGGGCGAGGCGGTGCCGGCCGATATCGCGGTGCGGCTCGCGCCTCAGCCTGCACCGTCCCATGCCTAGCCGCACCCGCCTTCTCCTGCTGACACCGGCGCGATGGGCGCACCAGCTCGTCTTTCTCGGGGCCGTGCCGCGGGCTGCCTACGTCCTCGGCCGGTTCCGCAGCCCGCAGCAGATCGTCTATCGCTGGCCGGAGTCGGGGCCGATCCCGGTCGGCCCGCGGCCGTGCGTGTTCGTGCACTGGGACGGGGCGGGCGAGGTCCGGCCGCACGTGCTCGACTACGTCCGCGCGCTCGCGGACGCCGGGCTCTCGGTGCTGTTCGTCAGCAACGCCGGGTTCCTGCGGGCTGACGCGCTGGCGGCGGTGAAGGCGGTATGCGCGGGCGTGCTGATCCGGCGCAACGTGGGCTACGATTTCGGCGCCTGGCGCGAGGGGTTCGAGCAGCTCGGCCTGCCGCGGGAGGACACCGAGTTCGCGGTGATGGCCAATGACAGCGTCTATGGCCCGCTACGGCCGGTCGGCGAGATGCTGCAGCGCTTGGATTTCACGCAGGCGGACGCCTGGGGCTGCACCGAGACGTGGCAGTCCCGCTACCATCTGCAGAGCTACTTCCTGGCCTTCTCGCCGCGGGTGCTTGCGAGCCCGGCGTGGCGGCGGTTCTGGTCCGAGGTGCTGCCTACCCCGAGCAAGCATTGGGTGATCCAGCGCTACGAGATCGGCCTCTCCCAAATCCTGATCCGCGCAGGATTCAGCGTGCGCGCGCTGTGGCCCTACAATCGGCTCATCGAGGACATTGAGCCGGCGCTGCTCGTGGAGGGCCGTCCCGACGGGCGGTCCTCGGCGGACCCGCTGGAAGACGTGCGCAAGGCCCATGCCCGGCGCGTGCGCGACGCCGCCGTGTATCGCGTGCCGCTGAATCCGACGAGCGATCTTTGGCGACAGCTGCTGCGGGCCGGGTTCCCGTTCATCAAGCGCGAGCTACTGCGCGCGAACCCGTCCGAGGTGCTCGACATCGTGGACTGGCGCGACGTCGCGCGCACGACGACAGCGGCGGATTTCGCCCTGATCGAGCGCGACCTCCAGCGCGTGCTGCGCGACAGGGCCGCCTAGACTCTGCTCCAAGATGGATGGAGGTCTTCCATGCCGACGCGACGCGACCTGTTGTTCCTCTTCCTGCTGCCCGCCGTCACGCCGGCGCTCGCGGCTCCCTCGGCCTCAGCCGTGCAAAGTCCCGTCGGTCTCTGGCAGACGTTCGACGACCACACGGGCCAGCCGCGCGGCCTGGTGCGCATCTTCGAGAATCAGGGCCGCCTCTACGGCGACGTCGCGCGCGTGCTCGATGCGGACAAGGGCGGCGCGGTGTGCGTGAAATGCACGGACGACCGCAAGGACAAGCCGGTGCTTGGCCTGCAGATCATCCGTGGCCTCGTGCCGGACGGCGACGGGTGGAGCGGAGGAACGATCCTGGACCCGGAGAACGGGACGACCTATCGCTGCTCGATGCACCTCGCGGACGGCGGCCGGAAGCTGATCCTGCGCGGATACGTGGGCATCAGCCTATTCGGACGGAGCCAGACCTGGGTCAGAGTGGGATAAGACTAGCGGCCCTGGGCCTTGGCCGCCACGCGCCATCTCGCGTCGCGGCCTGCTCCGCGGGTCAGGGTCCTGGCGGACCAGTGCCGGGCCGGGCGCGCGGGGGTGGTGCGGGGATTGGGCGCGGGTCCCTGGTCCTTTCTCTCGCTCGATCCCCCGCATTGGCCCCTGCTGCGCGGGCGCAGAGCGCGCGCACGTCCGCGGGCCGGCGGCGCTTCCAGGGGTGGGTGCCGGGGAGATGGGCGGCGATGCCGAGGTCGCGGCGGATCGCAGCAATGATCTCGGCGATGGGCAAGGTATCGAGATCGTCGTCGAGGTCCATCGTCTCCAGGCGCTCGTAGAGCTCGGCGTGGAGGTCGTCGGCCTCGGCGCCGTCAGCGTCGCGCTGGATGCTGTCCTCGACTGCGCGGATGATCTGCTTGCGCGCGGCGGTGCGGCGCTCGGCGGCGTGCGCGGCCGGGCGGGGCTGGGTGGGGTCGGAGAGCTTGCGGGCGAGGGCGATGGTGCGGCGGATGGTGCGGGCGATGCGCTCGAAGGCGATGCTGGGGTCGGGCTGGAGTGCCCTTGCTGGGGCAGGCTCGGGCGCTGCGGCGGGCGTTGCGGCGGCCTGGCGGTGGAGGGTGCGGGCGAGATCGGCGCCGAGCTCGATCAGCTCGTGGAGGACCTGGCGGTAATACTGGGCGTCCTCGTCACGCTGGCTCACCGGGGTGGGGCTGGCGCGGTCTGCCGGGTCGGTGAGGGCGGGGCTGGAGGACATCGGGGAGGATAAGCGGGTTTTGCTTCGGCGGCGTCAAGCGTCGGATTGATAGTGTCGCGGGCGGAATGCAGTTAGAGAGCCAGGACTGGCGGCATCCAGCTCTTGCAAACCGGGCGATGGTGCCCCATCTGCCATCCAGATGGATGGTGGGTGGATGGTGATGAGCGACAATTTGCGTGAGCTACGACCAAGGGTCGCCGACAGCGAGAAGATCACGATCAATCTCGGCTACGTTGACCTCGGCCATATCGATCTCATGGTGCAGGACGGATTCTATTCCAACCGGACAGACTTCATCCGCACCGCTATTCGCAACCAGCTTGACCGGCACGCCGACGTGGTCCGGCGATCGGTCGAGCGAAGGACTCTGGATCTCGGCCTCAGGCACTACCGCCGCGAGGATCTCGAAGCGGTGCGGGATGCCGGCGAGCGACTGCGGATCAACGTCCTGGGCCTAGCCAGCATCGCCAAGGACGTAACACCCGAGCTGGCGCGCGCAACCATCGCCGCGATCACGGTGTTGGGTGCTCTGCATGCTAGCCCCGAGGTCAAGGCTGCTTTGGCTGACCGGATGCACTGACCCGGCACGGCGCATCGCCGCACCCCTGATCTGACGAATGCCTCGGCCGGTCTGCTCAAGACGGAAACCGACCACGGTTCCGGGTGGGGACGTCTGGCTCGATCCCAACTACAGGACGCTACTAGCCATGAAAATCACATCACCTCGCAGCCTCCTTGGTGCGGTCAACGTCGCCAGCACCGGCACGCTCAACAAAGCCACCGCGCTCCTGCAGCGCGTGCTGCAGCGCAAGGGCGAGGACACGGTGCAGCCGCCGCTGCACGAGACGCTGCAGGGCTTGCTCGACCAGGTCCGGAACGGCGCATTCCCGTCACCGGCAGGCAGCCCGGCGCGTCCAGCCCCGGCCGAGGCGCCGAGCGCCGCGCCGGGCGGTGCGAAGTTCCTTGCCGCGACCTTCAGCAGCTCGGCCGGAAGCCGCCCCTACAAGCTCTACGTGCCGAGCGGCTATCACGGCCAGCCCGTTCCCCTGGTCGTCATGCTGCACGGCTGCACCCAGTCGCCCGACGACTTCGCCGCCGGCACGCGCATGAACGAGGCGGCCGAGGAACACATCTGCCTGGTCGCCTACCCGGCGCAGACAGCAGCGGCCAACAGCTCGAAATGCTGGAACTGGTTCAACGCCGCCGACCAGCGGCGCGGCCAGGGCGAGCCCGCGCTGATCGCCGGCATCACGCGCCAGGTCATGCGCGATTACGCGGTCAACCCGCGGCAGGTGTATGTTGCCGGCCTGTCCGCGGGCGGAGCGGCGGCCGCGATCATGGGCGAGGCTTATCCCGAGCTCTACGCCGCGGTGGGCGTGCATTCCGGCCTCGCCTGCGGAGCCGCGAGCGACATGCCGTCGGCCTTCACCGCCATGCGGCAAGGGAAGCCTGCGCACGCCCGGCGCGGTCCAGGCAGTGCTGCGAGCCTCCCGGCCATCGTGTTCCATGGCGACCGCGACACGACGGTGCATCCCGGCAACGGCGACGCGGTCGTCGTCCGGGCGTTGCCGGCCGGGTCGCTGCGAGTGCGGACGGAGGAAGGCCGCGCGCCCGGCGGTCACGCCTACACCCATACCCTGCATACGGACGCGAGCGGCCGGACTGTCCTGGAGCAATGGGTGGTCCACGGCGCCGGCCACGCCTGGTTCGGCGGCAGTCCCGCCGGAACCTACACCGATCCGCGCGGGCCTGATGCAACGGGCGAGATGCTGCGCTTCTTCCTGGAGCACCCGCGTCCCGCGGACGCGGCGCCCGCTCAGGCTGGCCGGACCAGCACGTAGCGCTTGCGCCCGGCGGCGAGCGTGATCGCGCCGTCACGGAGATCGTCCGCGGTGATCAGCCGGGCTTCGTCGCTGACGGCATCGCCGTTCACCCGCGCCCCGCCGCCGCGGATGAGGCGCCGCGCCTCGGCGAGGCTCGCGCACAGCCCGGCGTCGGCGACGAGGCGAAACGCCGGGATGCCGGCGGCGAGCGCCTCACGCGGGACCTCGTGGACCGGGATGGCGTCCCCGGCCGCGCCCTCCTCGAACACGCGCCGGGCGGTCGCGGCGGCCTCCTCCGCGGCGGCGCGGCCGTGCAGTAGCGCCGTCGCCTCGGTCGCGAGCGTGATCTTGGCCGTGTTGATCTCCGAGCCTTCGAGGGCTTCGAGCCGGGTGATCTCATCGAGCGGCAGCTCGGTGAAGAGCCGCAGGAAATGGCCCACGTCGGCATCCTCGGTGTTGCGCCAGAACTGCCAGTAGTCGAAGGGCGGCAGCCGATCCGCCCGCAGCCACACGGCGCCGCGCGCGGTCTTGCCCATCTTGGCGCCCGACGCTGTCGCGATGAGCGGCGTCGTCAGCCCGAACGCCTGGACGCCGTCCGTCCGCCGGATCAGCTCCATGCCGGAGACGATGTTCCCCCACTGGTCCGAGCCGCCCATCTGCAGCAGGACGCCGCGGCGCCGCCACAGCTCGCGGAAATCGTAGCTCTGCAGGATCATGTAGTTGAATTCGAGGAAGGTCAGCGGCTGCTCGCGCTCCAGCCGCAGCCGCACGCTGTCGAAGGTGAGCATCCGGTTGACCGTGAAGTGCGGCCCCACGTCGCGCAGCAGCTCGATGTAGGAGAGCGGGTCGAGCCAATCCGCGTTGTTGAGCTGGATCGCGTTGCCGGGTTCTTCGCCGAAGCGCAGGAACGGCGCGATGCACCGGCGGATGCCCTCCATGTTGGCCCTGATCTGCGCGTCCGAGAGCATCTGCCGCGCCTCGTCCTTGCCCGAGGGATCGCCGATGCGCGTCGTGCCGCCGCCCATGAGCACGACCGGGCGATGGCCGTGGCGCTGCATCAGGCGCAGCAGCATGATCTGCACGAGAGAGCCGACGTGCAGGCTGTCGGCGGTGCAGTCGAAGCCGATGTAGCCGGCGACGGGGCTGACCAGGAGCCTCGCGTCGAGTGCCAACTCGTCGGTGCATTGGTGGACGAAGCCGCGGGCGATGGCTTCGGCGAGGAACGGGCTGTGGACCATGCTCTGAACCATGGGCGCCGGGCTACCACGGCGGGCGGGCGCGTGTAAGCTCCGCCCATGGCGACCCCACAGCAGCCGCGCCTCGCGGTCTTCGCGCCGGGCACAATCCGCCGCGTCGGCGTGCGCGAGCCGTGGCGCGGCGACCTCTACCACCGCATGATTACCCTGCCCTGGTGGGCCCTCGTGAGCCTGGGCACGGCGTTCTACCTGCTCGTCAACGCCCTCTTCGCCGGGCTCTACCTGCTGCAGCGGGGCAGCATCGTGGGCGCGAGGCCCGGCAACCTCGCGGATGCATTCTTCTTCAGTGTCGAGACCATCGCGACGATCGGCTACGGCGTGCTCTCCCCCGGCACGCTCTACGCCAACGTGCTCATGCTGATCGAGACGATCGTGGGCATCGTGATAGTCGCGGTCGCCACGGGGGTCGTCTTCGCGCGGGTGAGCCGGCCGACGGCGCGGGTACTGTTCGCGCGCGTGGCCACCATCGCCCCCTGGAACGGGGTGCCGACCCTGTTCGTGCGCATGGGCAACAAGCGCGTCAGCCAGATCCTGGAAGCCAACGTCAAGCTCTACCTGCTGCGCGAAGAGGTCTCGCCGGAGGGCGTCGAGATGCGCCGCTTTCACACGCTGCGGCTGGAACGCGAGCACACGCCGGTGTTCGCCCTGAGCTACACGGCGATTCACCGCATCATCGCGGACAGCCCGCTCCATGGTGCTACGCCCGAGAGCCTCGCCGCCGAGGGGGCGAACCTGCTCGTCACGGTCACGGGCCTGGAGGAGGCGACGGGGCAGACGGTTCACGCGCGCTGCGCCTACGCCGCGTCGGAGGTGCTATGGAACCGGCGCTACCTGGACATCTTCGTGGAGGAGGATGGCGAGCGCTTCCTGGACTACCGGAACTTCGACGAGACGGTGCCTGCCTGAGCTGTCCTCGCGCATCAGTGGACTAGCGGGCAATGCCCCTCGGCGAGCGGGCGGTATGCCTCGTCCGCCGGGATGGTCGAGACGAGCTTGAGGTAGTCCCACGTACCCTTGCTCTCGGCGGGCGTCTTGGTCTCGAAGACGTAGACAGGGTGCAGCGCCCGCCCGTCGGCGCGGATCACCGTCCGCCCATAGACGGGATCGTCGCTCGGCGACTGCTTCATCGCGTCCACCACCGCGCGGCCGTCCTCGGCGTTGCCGCCCAGCGATGCCACCGCGCGCAGGTAGGCGAGCACGCCCGAATACATGCCGGCCTGCATGTCGTTGGGCATGGCGTGGTGCGGATGGCGCTCGGCGAAGCGCTTGGCGAAGGCGCGGGTGCCGTCGTTCATGTCCCAGTAGAACGGGGTCGCGATCAGCAGCCCTTGCGCGGACGGCAGCCCGAGCGCCTGCACTAGGTTGATGTTGATGACCGGCCCGGCGAACTTCATGGTCCGCGACAGGCCGAACTCGGCCGCCTGCTTCAGCGCCGTCGTGGTGTCCCCGCCCGCATCTTCCAGGCCGAGCACGTCGGCGCCGGAGCTCTGCGCCTGAAGCAGGAAGTTGGAGAAGTCGTTGGTGCCGAGCGGGTGGCGGGCCTCGCCGAGCACCTGGCCGCCCGCCTGCTTCACCGCGTCCGTCGTGCTGCTCGCGAGCGCATAGCCGAAGGCGTAGTCGGCCACGAGCAGGAACCATTTCTTGCCGCCGCGGGCGACCACCGCCCGGCTCAGGCTGTGCGCGGCCTCCCAGG
Organism: uncultured Alphaproteobacteria bacterium; assembly: GCA_963848595.1. Taxonomy (GTDB): domain Bacteria; phylum Pseudomonadota; class Alphaproteobacteria; order Acetobacterales; family Acetobacteraceae; genus CAWKEH01. The sequence continues at coordinate 176,386 of CAWKEH010000002.1, forward strand.
TGTCGTAGGTCCAGTGCACGGTGTTGGGCGAGCACTTCTCGCCTGTCAGCGCCGCCGTGCCCGCGCCCGAGCCCAGGAACACCTTGTTGTGGCTCCGCACGAGGTCGGCGACCGCGAGGGCCACGGCGGAGTTCGGCAGGTCGGCGACGAGATCCACGCCGCCCTGGTCCAGCCACTGGCGCGTGATCGCGGAACCTACGTCCGGCTTGTTCAGGTGGTCGCCGGAGACGACCTCGACGGGCCGGTTGCCGACCTTGGCCCCGAAATCCTCGACTGCCATCTGCGCCGCGATCACGGAGCCGACGCCCTGGTAGTCGGCATAGACGCCCGACATGTCGTTGAGCACGCCGATCTTGATCGGCTTCTCCGGCTGCGCCGCGGCACCGCCGATGGTGCAGGCGAGTGCCGCGAGGGCGGCGAGGATGATCGTTCGCATCGCGTCGTTCTCCCTGGCGGTGCGCCGGCGCCACGCCATGATGGACGTTCCGCTCCGGCATGCCTACTGGTCATCTGCCATCACTATCCTGGAGAGTGGAGCCGCCATGCCCGATGCCGCGGGACCGACGACCGGAGGGGTTGACCTCGGCCTCCTGCCCGGCTTGCTGGGCTACGCGCTGCGCCGGGCGCAGGTGGCGGCGTTCCAGGATTTCCACCGCGCCATGGCCGCGCTCGAGCTGCGCCCGGCGCAGTATTCCGTGCTGCACGTGATCCATCACAACCCCGGCCTGCGCCCGAGCCACGTGGCGGAGGCGCTGGGCATCAAGCGCACCAACTTCGTGCCGCTGATCGAGGAGCTGGAACGGCGCGGCCTCGCCGAGCGCAGGCGCGACCCGCGCGACGGGCGCGCGCTCACCTTGCGCCTCACCGCGGACGGCGAGGCGCTGCTGCGCCGGGCGACCCAGCGGGTGCGCGCGCACGAGCGCCGGCTCGCGGAGCGCCTGGAGCCGGGCGGCGCCCAGCACCTGCTTCGGCTGCTCGGGCAGCTCTCGGGCGGCGTGTAGGCGCAGCGGCTCGAGAATTGTCCGCGCTCCAGCACCCGGCGCGTCGTCTCAAGCGTTAGAACTAACGTAGAGATACGGGATGCCGCCCACCGTGCCGGAGCTGATGCTGAATCGGGACTGGGCGTCGGCGAGCGGGATGCCCGCGAAGGTGACGGAGCCGTTGACCGGCGTGCCGGCCCCGGCGAAGGCGACGTGGAGGGTGGCCCCCGTGTAGCCGGCTGCGCCCTCGTTGTCGGCCCAGGACACGGTGCTACTCCCGGGGACGAAGCCCCAGAGCGTGACCGCGTCGCCCCGGTGGAAGTTCAGCACTGTGTCCCAGATGGTCTGCCCGCCGCGGCCGTCGAGGAAGAAGGTGTCCGTGCCCCCGTCCGCTCCCGTCGCGCCGACGAGGAAGTTGGAGCCTCCGCCGCCGTCCAGCACGTTGCTGCCGGACAACGCCGCAATCGCGTCCTCGCCCGATCCGCCCGCGAGATACATGCCCGACATGGTGGCAGAGAGCGCGACGTTGTCCTGCCCGGGATAGAGGAATTGCCCCTGCAGGCCAGCAACTGGTCCGTAATAGACTTGGCCGAACTGGGTCGAGCTGACGCCGGTCGTCGTGTCCTTCATCCGGACCGTCGGGGCTGGGTAGAGCGGGCTGCCCGTGGTCACGAGAGACTGCACGTCGGCCGCCACGAGCGCGTGGACGTGGGCGGTCGGGTGGTAGTGGTCCCAGAACAGATATTGGTTCTGCTGGGTCGGATCGGTCGTGGCCAGCGTGCCGCTGTTCGAGGCCGTGAAGTTGCCGCTCCAGACCGGGTCGGTCGCGTTCGTCAGGCCGAACCGCGACGGGTCGGCTACGGCCTGATCCAGCAGCGAGTAGGTCGGGAGGATGCTCAGGTTGACGCTGTGCGCCTGCGCCAGGTTCTCGAGGGCGGCGTTCAGGTCAATGTTGTAGAGGTTCGACAGGCGCGAGGCGAGCGCGTCCCCGGATGGGTCGTTCCGCTGAGTGACCACGGGCACCTTGCCGAGGTCCGGCGCGTCCAGGACGAGCAGGTTCCGTGCCCCGCGCCCGACCAGGTCCGAGACGAACGACACCTCGCTCGATACCGCGGCCGAGACCTGTGTCAACATCTGGGACAGGCTCAGCCCGGCTGTCGTGACGATGCCATCGAGGTCGTTCGTGCCGATCGAGACCGTGTAGAGCGCGCCTGAGGACGGGCTGGGCACGCGCGTCTCGAACTGCGTGAGCTGCGACGGGAGGGAGATCGCCGAGAGTTCCAGCCCGGTGAAGGAGGAGCCCGTGTTGGCGCCGGTCTCCGCCCCGCCATAGGCGAAGTCGGTCCCCCCAGACAGGCTCGGGCTGAGCGTGCCGAGCCCGAGGAGGCCGGAGAGGTCCTGCACCCAAGTGGGGCCGTTGCTGAAGACCGTGGCCGTGAGCGCCCCGTAGCTCTGCTCGTAGTAGGGGGGCGAGACCGGGATGCGGCCGACGAGCGCGGTCGCGATCGAGACGTTGCCCGCGTCGGAGAGGCTGTCACCGAAGGCGTAGATCGCGTTGTAGGAGGACGGGTCGCTCATGGGCTCGCTCACCCGCTCGACGGAGCCAGGGCCCCGCCACAACAGTCCCGAGGCGGATAGGAGCACACTCCTGGGTGGTCTGCAAAGACTCTCGGCAGAGCATGCCGCTGCTCGGGACCGGGCTGAGGCCGCCGCCCGCCGCAGCTACGGCGCGTTGACGGCCTATCGCGGTTCTCGAACCGGGGCGGACGCAGTGAGGCGCTGCTCAGCAGCGTAGCTTGTCCCGCTCGGCGGAGAGGCGGGCGGCCAGCTCGTCCGGGAGGGGCTGCGCCTTGAGCCGTGCCGGGTCCTCTGGGTGGCGGCCAACCCAGACGCGCGTCTCGAACCCTTCTACGGAGAGCGCGTCGCCGCGGAACAGGCGGTGCTGCACGTCGAAGGAGCTGCGGCGGAGTTCCGCGACCGTGCTCTCGATCCGCACCTCGTCGCCGAAGGCGTTGGGTAGGTGGAACTTGGCGCGGGTGTCCACCATCGGGAAGCCGACCGCGTCGAAGCGCGCGAGCATCTCGCGCTTGGACATGCCGAGCGCCGCGGCGAACAGGAACGCCGTGCTGGCGTCGAACATCTCGAAGTAGCGGGGATAGAACACGATGCCGGCGGGGTCGCAGTGCCCCCACTCGATCGTGAGGCGGCGCGTGTTGGTGAACATGCTGCACCTCCCTGGATGTCATATCAGTCGCCCCGGACAGTGACCTGTCCGGGGCGACTGATATGAGTCTTTGTTCGGCGCGCAGCCGCCACACCAACCCTGCGCGCGATACCAACGGCCCCGGACAGTGGAAGGGCACTGTCCGGGGCCGTTGGTATCAGGCCTCACCCGCGGCGCGGCGGAGCGCCATGCGGTCGAGCTTCTGCGCGCCCGTCATGGGCAGGCGCTCGACGACGCGGATCTCGGAGGGGCATTGGTGGCTGGCGAGCTGTGCTGCGCAGTGCGCGGCGATGTCCATCTCCGCGAGCGCCTCGCCGTGGCGGGACACCACGAACGCGATCAGGCGCTCGCCGCCGGTGCGCGCGTCGGGCACGCCGATCACGCCAGCGGCGGCGATGCCCGGATGCCTGTAGAGCGCCTCCTCAACCTCGCGCGGGAACACGTTGTAGCCTTTGACGAAGACCACGTCCTTGCGGCGGTCGGTGATGAACAGGAAGCCATCCGCGTCGAGGTGGCCGATGTCGCCTGTGTAGATGTAGCCGTCGCGGAAGGAATGCGCCGTCTCGTCCGGGCGGTCGCGATAGCCCGTCATCATGTGCGGGCCGCGGACGCGCACCTCGCCCCTCTCGCCCGATGGCAGCACGCGCGTGCCCTTCTCCAGGTCCACGACCTGCACGTCGTTGCAGGGGATTGCCTTGCCGACCGAGCCAGGCCGGACGCCGGTGAGGGCGGTCGTGCCGGAGATCGGCGCCATCTCGGTCATGCCGTAGCCCTCGTGGATCTCCAGTCCCGTCGCGTGGCGCCATCGCTCCATGAGCTCGACTGGGAACGGCGCGCCGCCGGCGGGGCAGACCCGGAGCGCCGAGAGGTCGGCGCCGCCGAGATTGCTCGCGGCCAGCACGCCCGCGTAGATCGCCGGCGGCCCGCCGCCGAACACGGTGACTTGGTGCCGGGCCATCAGCTCGACGACGCGCTCCGGCTGGAAGCGCTCGGGGATCACCACCTCGGCGCGGGCGGAGACCGGGGCGAGGACGCCCTGCAGGAAGCCGTAGATGTGGGTGAAGGGCGCGATGGGGAGCCACACCTCGCCGCTCATGCGGGTCGGCCAGTTGTACTCCATGCAGCGCACCGCGGTCACAAGCCGCTCGTGCGTGTGCTCGACCGCCTTCGACAGGCCCGTGGTGCCGCCCGTGAACAGCAGCGCGGCGGGATCGGCGGGACCGGCCTCCCGCGATGTTGGCGGTGCGTCCGGCTCGGCCGCGAGGTCGCGCAGGGCCAGGTCCTCGCCCAGGCAGATCACGCGCGGGATGCTGAGCGTTCCCGCCAACCCGCGCACCACGTCGCGCGTCGCAGGCGTGCAGAGCACGGCGCGCGGCGCCGCGGCGCGCAGGAGCGGCTCAAGCTGCGCCGCGGGGTAGGTTGGGTTGAGCAGCGCAGGCGTCGCGAGCGCCCTCAGGGCCGCGTAGTAGGCGACGTGGAACTCGGCGGAGTTGGGCAGGACGAGCGCCACTACCCCGCCCTCGGCCTCTGCGAGGCGCCGGGCGAACGCCGCGACCGCCCTCCCCTCCTCGCGGTAGGTCAGCACCGTGTTCAGGTGGCGCAGCGCGACCGCGTCCGGGGCGGAGGCGACGGCGTGGTCGAACATCGCGGAGATGGTGGCCAGGGCTGGACGCGCCTCGCCGACGCCGTGCATCGGGAGGCTGGGAATGGCCATCAGCGGTGGACGACCTTCGCCGCTCGCCCCTCCAGGAAGGCGTGCAGCTTGGCCTTGGCGTCCTTGTCGCCGCTCGCGATGGCGGCCATCAGGCTCTCCATCAGGCCGCCGATGCGCGGGTCGGCCTCGGCGATACGCGGGAGCGCGTGCAGCACCGCGAAGGTGGTCAGCGGCGCCGTCTGCGCCGCGCGCTCGGCCAGCTCCAGCGCCTTCGCCAGGGCCGCGCCGGGCTCGACGACGTATTGCGAGAACCCGGCGGCGGCCCCCTCGTCGGCGCCGTAGGTTCGTCCCGTGAGCATCATGTCCTGCATTCGTGCCAGGCCGATCAGGCGCGGCAGCCGGACGGCCGCGCCCCCGCCCACGAAGATGCCGCGCTGGCCCTCCGGCAGCGCGTAGAAGGCGGTGCGGTCGGCCACGCGAATGTGGCAGGCCATCGCCAGCTCCAGCCCGCCGCCTACGACGGCGCCGTGCAGCGCCGCGACGACGGGCGCCTGCCCGCCCTCGATGTGCGCGAACGCGCGGTGCCAGCGCTGCGAGTGCGCGATCCCGCCCGTGGCGTCCATCTCGGTCAGCGTGTTGAGGTCGAGCCCGGCGCAGAAATGCTCGCCCTCGCCGTGCACTACGACCGCGCGGGTGCCGGGCGGCAGGTGGGCGAAGAAGGCGCCGATCGCCTCCACGGTTTCGTCGTCGAGCGCGTTGCGCTTCTGCGGGCGGGATAGGCGCAGCACGGTCACCGCGCCACGCTGCTCGACGGCCAGGCTGTCCGGCAGAGCGTTGTGCGTCATGGCCCTGACCCCCGTTGGCGCTTCCTGGCCGGCGTCGTATCCGCGCGGCGGGCGCGGGGTCAAGCGGAATTGTTATGCCGCATCACTTTCTCGTTGTGACGTTTGATCGTCAGGCGCATAAGGCGGTCCAAGCCTCGGGGAGGAGAGCATGACGCAGGGCAAGGTGATCGTGACGGTGGCGCCGACGGGCGGCATGGCGAGCAAGACGCAGAACCCGAACCTGCCGACGCAGCCCGAGGAGATCGCCGACAGCGTCCACAAATCCTGGAAGGCGGGTGCGGCCATCGCGGCGCTTCACGCGCGCCGGCCCGACGACGAGGCGACGTGCAATGCCGGCATCTACCGCGACATCAACCAGCGCATCCGCCAGCGCGGCTGCGACATCGTGCTGAACAACTCTACGGGCGGCGGCTCGAACGGCGACATGCTGGTGCCCCGCGCGGACGGGCTGTTCGAGAGCAGCTTCGAGGAGCGGCTCAAGGGCCTCGACGCCGGCGCCGAGATGGCGACCTTCGACGGCATGACATTCGCCGACGTGCACGGCGGGCGCGAGATCCTGGTCGTGACCACGCCGAGCCGCTGCGAGGCGCTGGCCAAGCGCTTCCAGGAACGGGGCATCAAGCCGGAGTGGGAGGTGTTCGGCCCGCAGCACATCCTGCAGGATGTCACGCGGCTGATCGAGAAGGGCTACGACACGCCGCCCTACTACATCAACATGGTTCTCGGCGCCGACCGCGGCTTCCAAGGTGCCATGCCCTACAGCGTGGACATCCTGACCGCCATGATCCGCACGTTGCCGCCGCAGAGCATCTTCTGCGTCTCGGCCATCGGCCCGGCGCAGCTCCCGGCGACGACTCAGGCCGTCCTGCTCGGCGGCCACGTGCGGGTGGGGCTGGAGGACAACAACTACTACGCGCGCGGCAGGCTCGCGACGAACGAGATGCTGGTCGAGCGCACGGTGCGGATCATCAAGGAGCTGAACCTGGAGCCGGCCTCGTCGGCCGAGGCGCGCGAGATGCTCGGCCTGCCGCAGCTCGCCAGCCGGGCGGCGTAGGCGCGCTTGAAACCGCCGCGGCTCGACTTCGTGGGCGAGGTCTCGGCCGAGGTCGCGGTGCCGGTGATCGTCGGCGCGTGCGCGCTGGGAGAGAGGCGGGTCGTCCCGATCCTCGGAGGCCGCGTCGCCGGGCCGCGTCTCACGGGCGAGGTTCTGCCCGGCGGCGCGGATTATCAGCTTATCCGGGCAGACGGAGTGGCCGAGATCGAAGCGCGCTACACCATCCGCCTCGCGGCAGACGGGGCGCTGGTCTACGTGGTCAACCGCGGCCTGCGCCACGCGGCGCCGGAGGACATGGCCCGGCTGCTGCGCGGCGAGCAGGTCCCGCCCGAGCGGGTTTATTTCCGCACGACTCCGTCGTTCGAGACCGCAGCCCCGGCCCATGCCTGGCTGAACCGCACCGTCTTCGTCGGCGTCGGCGAGCGCGACCCGGACGCGGTGCGTATCCGCATCTACAGCGTGTGAGAGCAGGGGCGCGGGGAGGCGTGGGCGCCATGGGTGGAGCAGGGATCGAACGCGTCGCGGTCATCGGCACGGGCGTCATCGGGGCGAGCTGGGCGGCGTGCTTCCTGGCACGCGGGCTGGAGGTGGCAGCGTGGGACCCGGCGTCGGGCGCCGAGGCGGCGCTGCGCCGGGCGGTTGAGGCGCACTGGCCGGCGATGGAAGCAATGGGTCTCGTTCCCGGCGCCGCGCCGGACCGGCTGCGCTTTCACGCCGCGGCGGAGGACGCCGTGGCGGAGGCCGGGTTCGTACAGGAGAACGGACCCGAGCGGCTCGACCTCAAGCGCGAGCTGTTCCGGCGGCTGGACGCGGCCGCGGCGCCGGGCGTGCCGCTGGCGTCCAGCTCGTCCACCCTCATGGTCAGCGAGTTCCAGGGCGCGTGCGTTCACCCGGACCGCGTGCTGCTGGGCCACCCGTTCAACCCGCCGCACCTGATCCCGCTGGTCGAGGTCGTGGGCGGGCAGCAGACCTCCGAGGAGGCGCTGGCGAAGGTGATGGCGTTCTACGCTGCCTGCGGCAAGCGCCCGATCCGGCTGAAGCGGGAGATGCGCGGCCACGTCGCGAACCGCCTGCAGGCGGCATTGTGGCAGGAGGCGTTCCACCTCGTGAGCGAAGGGGTCGCGACCGTGGCCGACGTGGACACCGCCATCGCCCACGGCCCCGGCCTGCGCTGGGCGTTGCTGGGGCCGTTCCTCAACCTGCATTTCTCCGGTGGCGCGGGCGGTGTCGCGGAATTGTTCGGCAAACCGCTCTGGCAGGCAACCGAGGATATGTGGCGCGACTTAGGGCATCCGACGATGGACGCGGCACTCCGCCGCAAGGTGGACGAGGGAGTGAGAGAGATGATCGGCGACGCCGACCTGGAGACGGTGAAGCGGCGGCGCGACGAGCTGCTCGTGGACCTCCTGCGCCGGAAGGCAAGAGCGGGCTTGCTGCCCTGACCGGATGGAGATCTCACGCTGATGGACGAGTCTCTGGGACCAGGATCTGCCCGCCACCCTGCAGCCGGGCTACTTCGAGCGGCTCTACCAGAGCGACCCTGACCCATGGCGGTTCGCGACCAGCAGCTACGAGCGGGAGAAATACGCTGCGACAATCGCGGCGCTCCCACGGGCACGATTCGCGCGCGGGTTAGAGGTCGGGTGCAGCATCGGCGTGCTCACCCGACAGCTCACCGCCCGCTGCGCCGAACTGCTCGCCGTCGATGTAGCCGAGACGGCGCTCGCTCAGGCGCGCGCGCGGTGCGCCGACCTGCCCGACATCGTGTTCGCGCGGATGGCCGTGCCGGGCGAGTGGCCCGAGGGACGGTTCGACCTCGTGCTGTTCTCGGAGGTGCTGTACTACCTTGGCCTAGACGGGATCGCGGAGGCGGCCCGGCGAACGCTCGCGTGCCTGGAGCCGGGCGGGGCCGTGCTACTGGTGAACTGGCGCGGGCCGACGGACGGGGTCGGGACTGGCGAGGAGGCGGCCGAGCGCTTCATCGCGGCGTGCGGGGACGCGGTGCGCGAGGCACGGCTCGAACGGGCCGAACGCTACCGTCTTGATGTGCTGGAGGCCAGGTAAGGCGAAGATACCCGAAGCGTGAGAGGGGCCGCGATGACCCCTGCATCACTCTTCGGGTGCCGACCGGTGCATTACTTCTTGCGCGCGGTCCTGCTCGCGGCGACGACGCGCAGCGGCGTGGCGCGATGCGCCGGCTTCTTGGCGTCGCCCACATGCTCGTGCGCGTGCTTCTCGGCGGCGTGCTCCGTGCGCGCCTGGGCGCGGCGTCCTTCCTCCGCGTCGTGGCGAAGCGCCGGCAGGTGATCAACGTGCGTCTCGACCTTGCTGATCGGCGCCTCGGACATCTCGGCGCGGGCGTGCTCCACGTCCACCACGTCGCGGCGGACGGTCTCACGCACCTTCTCGGTCCGCTCGGTGACCTGCTTGCGCAGCACCACTTCCTCGGCAACGTGCAGGCTCTTCCAAACCGTCGGCACCTGGGTGCTGTCGCTCATCTCGATGACGGTCTCGGTCAGCACGTCGGGCTTCGGATTGGTGCTGGTCGCCGGGCGACGCTCGATGACCACCTTCTCGTCGCGCAGCGTCACCTGCTGCTCGACGGGCTGGGCGACGACGCGGCGGCGGATGCGGGTGGTCTCGCCCTGCACGGTGCGGGTCGCGACGTTCAGGCGCTCCTCGCCGACCGGGATGACCTGAACGCCGTTCGCTTCCTGCGGGAGGCGGCCGGTGATCCGGGTTTCGCTGGTCGGGCTGTAGGACGAGAGTGACTGCAACGAGGCACGCTGCATCTCGCGCTGGAAGTTCAGCATCATGTCGAACCATGCCATGCCGGTGTTCATGGCTGTATTCAGCGTGGTATTCACCGCGTGCTCGGCATGTTCTGCCGAACGCTCAAGATAATTCGAGGCACTCATCGTGCATCTCTCCTGGATTGTTGCTTGCAGCCATAGTCATGGCGATTGACTGGGCGATCGGATGGCGGTCTCTGCGCACCCGGACGGACTATGGGCACATCCAGATTACCCCGCAAGGGTGATTTTGCTGCATTGCAGCAAACTTGTGGGAAATCCGCGACATGCCGTGAGCGATTTCATCATCTTCACGTAATCGTCATCGTCTGCGTGGCCGCGGCCGAGGTCAGAGAAAGCCCACACTGATCCAGGGCACGGCAGCGACGAGCAGGAGGCCGGCCAGAACCGCGGCGAGGTAGGGCCAGATGCGGCGCAGTGCCGCATCGGGGCTGACGCGGCCGATGGTGCAGGCGGCGTAGTAGCCGAGGCCAAACGGCGGCGCGAACAAGCCGATGCCCATGGCGAGGATTGTGACGATCGCGTAGTGGACCTCGTGCACGCCCACGGCGCGGGCTGCCGGGAAGGTTAGTGGCCCGAACAGGACCATTGCCGGGATACCCTCCAGCACGCTGCCGAGCACGACGAAGGCCGCGATGGAGACGAGGAGGAAACCCCAGCGGCCACCCGGCACGCCGCTCATCGCCGCCACGAGCGCGCCGCTGAAGCCGGATTGCGTCAGTGCCCACGCCATCGCGGTGGCGGCGCCGATGATGAACAGGATGGCGCCCGAGAGCGACGCCGTCTCGACCAGCATCGGGAACGCCCGGCGCAGCGGCAGGCGCTGGTAGATCAGCGGTCCGGCAACGAGCACGTAGAGGATGCCGATCGTGCTTACTTCCGTCGCCGTCGCGACCCCGTTGACGACGGCGGCACGGATCAGGACGGGGAGCACCAGCGCCGGCACGGCGACGGCCAGGCTGCGCAGGACGATGCGGACAGGCGGGCGCCGCACGCCGCGCCGATCCTCGGCGGCGCTGCGCTGCCGGGCGACGACGGCGAGCACGAGGGCGAGCACGATGCCGGGCAGGAGACCGCCGGTGAAGAGGGCCGCGATGCTGACGCCGGTGACGGAGCCGACCGCGATGAGCACGAGGGAGGGCGGGATCGTCTCCGACATCGCGCCCGCGGCGGCGAGCAGGCTGATCATCTCGCCCTCGTTCATGCCGCGCCGCTTCATCTCCGGGAACAGGACCGGAGCGACCGCCGCCATATCGGCGGCCTTCGACCCGGAGATGCCGCTGACCAGGAGCATGGCCCCGAGCAGCACGATGCCCAGGCCGCCGCGGACGTGGCCGAGGAGGTTGGCGAGGAAGGCGACCATGGCGCGCGCCATACCCGTCACCTCGATCAGCGCGCCGAGCAGCACGAAGAGCGGAACGGCGAGAAGGATCAAGCTGCTCATGCCCTCGTCGAGCCGCCCGGCGACGACGCTGACCGGCGTGTCCGACGTGCACAGCAGATAGGCGACCGTCGCCAGCCCGAAGCAGAACGCGATCGGCACGCCGAGCAGCACGCCCGCTCCGACAAGGGCGGCGAAGAAAAGGGCGAGGTTCCAGTTGCCCATCGCCCTGATCCAGTCCTGCCCGGCGTAGAGCAGCGCTGCGATGACGGCCAGCACGCCGGCGACGATCAGCAGGTCGCGCCACCCTTGGCGAAGCAAGCGGAGGAGCGCGACCAGCGCCATGAGCAGGAAGCCCACTGGAATCGCGGCGGCGCGGGTCAGCTCCGACCAGCCGAGGGCGGGCGTCTCGACGAAGCTTTGATCCTGGGCGAAGTCCAGCGAAGGCTGGGCCATGAGCATCAGGAAGAGGAGCGGCGTCAGGATCGCGAGTGCCTCCAGCCGGGCGCGGGCCGACGGACTGAGACGGGCGACGACCGTGGTCAGGCGCATATGGCTGTCGCGGCGGAGTGACGCTGCGGAGCCGAGCATGGCGAGCCAGAGGAACACGATGCTGGCCAGCTCGTCCGACCAGACGAGCGGGCTGTCGAAGACGAAGCGCGCGATCACGCCGATGAGCAGGATAACCACCTCCGTGGCGACCGCGGCTGCGGCGGGGATCTCTATGAGAAGGCCGAGAGCCTGGTCGGCGCGAGTGAGCCCCTGTTCGGCCGCGCCCGTGATGGTGGCGATTCTGCCGTCCCGCGGCATCCCGTCTCCCCCTCCGCCCGGCGCAGCGTGCCACGGCGCTGGGCGGCCTGCAAAGCGCAACGGCCCCACGTCCGCCGCCGGCCGCGTCGGAACGCCAATCCGCACTCAAGGCCGCCGATAATGAGGCTTGGTCACGGACGTTAACCTGATCGAAAGGTCTGCGGGACATGATGCTGGCGCAACTGCCTGGGCCGCCTCGATGCGTCGCTCGCTGCTTCCGGGCTGGATCCTGGACCGGATCAGCCTCAAGACCCGGATCTTCGTCCCCTCGCTGACATGCGTGCTCCTCGGGTTCGCGCTGGTCCAGGCGTGGACAGCCCATCTCGGGACGGACGCCGTGCAGGCACGAATGCAGCACAACCTGGACACTGACCTCGACCTGCTGAAGGCTTACCTGGCACCTTTGGGGAAGGAATGGACGAGAGACGGCGACAGTCTGCGGCTCGGCGGGTCGCCGCTCGCCGGGCGGACGGACCTGCTGGATCGGGTCGCCGCAGCGACGGGCGGCACCGCGACCGTATTCGTGGGCGGTAAGGCATTGCTGACGACCATGCAGAGCGCCGACGGGGCACGGACGGCCGGGATCATCGCCGACGAGGCGGCCCGGCAGGCAATCCTGCGAGGGCACGGGTATCGCGGCGCGTCCGGCGTGAACGGCCGGCGAATGCTGAGCCTGTATGATCCGCTGCTCGACGCCGACGGGCGGGTGGTCGGCGCGCTCTCTGTCGGGATCCCTTTGACCGAGATCGACGCTCTACGGCGGGACATCATACGCCAATCCGTCCTCGCGTCGCTCATCGTGCTGGTCGTGTTCGCAAGCATACGGCGCGTGTTGGTGGCCCGGGCGTTGCGGCCACTCGACCAGCTCACCGACGCGATGCAGCGCATCGCGGGAGGCGCCCTGGCGTGGCCGGTCGTCGGTACAAATCGGCATGACCAAATCGGCAAGATGGCGCGGGCGTTGGAAACGTTGCGTGATGGGGTCGCGCATGGCCGGGCGGTCGAGGAGACGTCGCGCGACGCCGAGCGCCGGGCGGCGGCCGATGCGGCTTCGACACGGCAGGCGCTGGCCGAGGCGTTCGAGCGTGCCCTAGGCGGACTTACCAGCCGTTCCGCCGCCACAGCAGTGCGGCTGCAGGAACTCTCGGGCCAGCACGGCGCCATCGCGAGCGCGCGGAATGCGCGCGTCACCGCCATCGCCGACGCGACAACCGCCGCAGCCGAAGGGGTGCAGACCGTGGCGGCGGCGACCGAGGAGCTCTCGGCGTCCATCAGCGAGATCAACCGCCAAGTGACGGGGAGCGCAGAGGCGGCAGCGCGCGCGGCGGGCGATGCGGCCGCGACGGACGCGACCGTGCAGCGCTCGGCGCAGGCCACGGCTCGGATCGGCGATGTCGTGCAGCTCATCACCAGCATCGCGGCGCGAACCAGCTTGCTCGCCCTGAACGCCACGATCGAGGCCGCCCGCGCGGGCGACGCCGGCCGCGGCTTCGCGGTGGTAGCGGGCGAGGTGAAGGCGCTCGCCGCCCAGACTGCGCGCGCGACCGAGGAGATCGCGGGTCAGATCGGCGCCGTCCGGGACGCGACCGGTGAAGCGGTGTCCACGATCTGCCGCATCGGGAACACGATCGAGGATCTCGCCAGGATGGGCAGCGCTATCGCCTCCGCCGTGGCGCAGCAGGGTGCTACGGCGCAGGAGATCGCGGCGTCGGCCCAACGCGCGGTCACGGGCACGACGGCGATCATGGCCGAGATCGCGGCCATGCGCGCGACGGTCGTGCCCCTGGCAGGGATGATCGACGCGCTGCACGGTTCGGCGACGGAGATCGGCGAGACGACGAGCGCGCTGATGCGGGAGAGCGCCGGGTTCCTGCAGGAACTGCGCGCGGCGTGACGCGCCATCAGGCGCGGCGGCGCGTGCCCGCCCAGGCCATCAACGCCTCTTCCACGACGCGCTCGAGCCAGGCTCGCTTGAACGCATGATACGCCGCCACATCGTCGGCATGAGCCGCCCACGCGGCAAGCTTGGCCGCCTGATAGGCGCGCGCCAGATCCGGCTGCGCACGCAGCAACGCGAACAGGGCGGGAATGCGCTCCGCCTCCGGATGGCCGGCCGGGTAGCAGCGCAGCTCGACCCGGCGCTCTCCCGTGAGCAGATCGTCCACGACGTAGAGCCGGCAATCATCGGGATGCGGCCCGGCCGGCTCGAAACCGTGCGCTAGGAGTCGCAGCCGTGCCTGCGCGAGCCGGTCCAGGCTCTCGACCTCGGCGAGCAGGTCGAGCACGGGCAGGGCCGGCAAGTCGGGCACCGAGGTGCCGCCGACGTGGTGCACCGCGAACGCTAGCGCTCCCAGCGCCCGGCGTACACGGTCCACGTCCCGCATCCCGCGTGACTCCCAGCGCGACGACTCTGGCACGGCGTAGAGCGGCAGCTCGCTCAGGGCAGGCCGCCCTCGTGGAGGGCCTTTGCAACGACGGAGAAATCGCGATTCGCAAGGCCGGCGGCAGCCAACCGCTCGTAGGCTTCGCGCGCATGATCGCCGAGGACCTGCGGCGCCCCAGCCTGCGCAGCCGCCTCGCTTGCGAGCGTCAGGTCCTTGAGCATCAGAGCCACCGCGAAGCCCGGCGCGTAGTCCCGGTTGCTCGGAGCGTTCGGCACCGGTCCCGGCACCGGGCAATAGCTCGTCAATGACCAGCACTGGCCCGAGGACGTGGACGCCACGTCGAACAGGGATTGCGCCGACAAGCCCAGCCGCTCCGCCAGCGCGAACGCTTCCGAGACTGCGATCATGCTGATGCCGAGTATTAGGTTGTTGCAGACCTTCGCCGCTTGCCCAGCGCCCGGGCCGCCTGCGAGCACCACCGCCTTCCCCATGGCGCCGAGCAACGGCTTTGCCCGCTCAAAGGCCACCGGCTCGCCGCCGCACATGAAGGTCAGTGTCCCAGCCGCCGCACCGGCCGTCCCTCCCGAGACTGGCGCGTCCAGCATGGGGCAGCCCCGCTCCGCGGCCGCCGCGTGCATCGCACGGGCGGTTGCCACATCGATCGTTGAGGAATCGATCACCAGCGTGTCGGGCGGCAGCAGCGGCAGCACCTCGCCGAGCACGGCGCGGACATGGTCGCCCGCCGGCAGCATCGTCACGACGGCCTCGGCGTCCGCGACCGCCTCGGCGAGGGAATCAGCCGTCTCGCCGCCTGCGTCCCGAAGCCGCTGCAGTGCTTCGGGCTGCATGTCGAAGCCGCGCGTCTTGTGGCCGGCAGCGACGAGCCTGGCCGCCATCGGGCCGCCCATGTTGCCAAGCCCGATGAACCCGATCGCCGCCATGACAACTCCTGCGCTAGCTGAACAAGACTACCGCCTTGCTCAGCGTGATATAAACACCCCACAGGATCGGAAGCCCGACCACGGCCCACGCCGCCAGCGCTCCGATCCCGAACGCCCCGCGCCCGATGCCTTGGTCGCCCATCGGCACCGCCTGGCTCAAGGCCGCCGTCGGCGCCGTCTCACGCATGAACCAGCGCTCGGCCACGGGCCGGACCGCGAGGTTGGCGAGGAAGCCGATCACGAGCAGCCCGACGAGCACGTAGAGTGTGAAGTCATAGACATGGGCATGCGCGACCCCGGCATTGAGTTCAGCTTGCCGGATGTAGTTGACGAGCACCGGACCGATCACGCCTGCCGCCGACCATGCCGTGAGCAGTCGCCCATGGATCGCGCCCACGTAGCGCGTCCCGAACAGGTCCGCGAGGTAGGCCGGCACGGTTGCGAAGCCGCCGCCATACATCGAGAGAATGACGCAGAACGCAAGCACGAATAGCGCGCGCTGGTCATTGTGCGCGAGCGTGGGCGCGATCGCGTAGAGGAAGATGCCGAGCAGGAAGATTGCCGCATACGTGCCCTTGCGCCCGATCCAGTCGCTGATGGAGGCCCAGAAGAATCGACCGCCGATGTTGAAGAGGCTGAGCAACGCGACGAAGCCGCCCGCGAGGGCCGCGATCTGCTCGACTTGCGGCTTGCTGAGATCTTTGAAAGCGACGCCGGGCTGCCCGATCAGGCTGCCCCCGAAGATCTCCTGGAGCATTGGCGACGCGGCATCGATCACGCCGAATTCCCGCGGAGACGTTGAGGCACAGCACGATCCAGACGAGCCAGAATTGGGGCGTCTTGTGCGCATCCTGAAGCGCCACGTTGCGCGTCGTCACCAAGCGCTTGGTCGCGCCGGCCTTGAAGCCAGAAGGTGTCCAGCCGTCAGGCGCCACCCGGAAGCCGAACGCGCCCGCGATCATGAAGACGGCGTAGATGAGTGCGAGCACGACGAAGGTCTGCCAGACGCCGGGCGAACCCGGCGCCTTGAACTGACGCATCAGGATGACCGCGAGCGGGCTGCCGATCATGGCACCGCCGCCGAAGCCCATGATCGCCATGCCTGTCGCCATGCCGCGCCGGTCGGGGAACCACTTGATGAGCGTTGAGACGGGCGTGATGTAGCCGATACCGAGCCCGATTCCCCCGACCACCCCAGCGCCCACCCAGAGCAGCCAGAGCTGGTGGATGGAGATCGCGAACGCCGAGATGAGCAGGCCGCCGGACCAGCACAGCGCCGCGGCGAGGGCGGCCCGGCGCGGCCCGGCGCGCTCCAGCCAGCCGCCGAACAGGGCCGCGGACGCGCCGAGAAGCACGATCGCGAGGGTGAACGTCCAGCCTAGGTCGCTCTGGCGCCAGTTGCAGGTCGTCGTGACGGCCGCGGTCCACAGCGACATTCGCGCGCACTCGGCCGGCGGCGTTCCACCGATCGCCGCTTCGAGCGGCTTCCAGAACACCGAGAATCCGTAAATCATCCCGATGCAGAGATGGATCGCCAGCGCCGCCGGCGGTACCAGCCAGCGATTGAAGCCCGGCCGCGCCACCGTGCGCTCACGGTCGAGTAACCCTGGCGTCCCAGCGCCTCCAGTCAGTGCGGTGCCGCTCACGTCCAACGTCCCTTCCACTCGCCGTTGATCCGGCGTTAGCTGCTCTATAGCACCCTACTCCGCCCCTGGCGCGCAAGCGTTTGAACGATACGGTCCGATGAGCCGGTTATCCTCCGGCGGGACGATCCTCGCCGTCCGGCGATGCCGTCGCCGGCAACTTCGCGACGGCCCGGCGCGCGATCCGCTCAGGACAGGTGAATAACTCGAATCCGTCCTCCCGCGCGACGGCGACCAGCGTGAGCCCAGCCGCTTCTGCCATGCGCAGCGCAAGTCCCCGTCGGGGCAGAAACTGCGACGAGCACACCCGCTCCCATACGCGCCGCCTTTTGCACTAGCTCCACTGACACTCGGCTGGTCATCACGATGACGCCAGCTCTCGCGTCCTCCCCTGCCCGGGCAAGCGCGCCCGCCAGCTTGTCGAGCGCGTTATGCCGGCCGACATCCTCGCGCAAGGCCACCAGTCCGTGTCCCGGACGCCAAAACCCTGCGGCGTGAACAGCCCGCGTCGCCCGGCCGAGCGCCTGCCCCGGCGCAAGCGCCGCCACCGCCGCCTCGATCTCGGCGGGAGCGAGGTGGAGGCCAGGTGCCGCGCGCGGCGGCGGCCGCAGCGCCTGGGCAAGGCTGTCCAGACCGCACAGCCCGCACCCGGTCGGCCCCGCAATCGCCCGGCGCCGCTCGCCCATTGCGGCGGCGCACTCGGGCGCGACCCACATACGCGCCTCGATCCCATCGCCGGGCGCAGCCTCTACGATCTCGATCTCCTCGATCTCCTCGACGCGCTCGACCACACTCTCGGTCAAGCTGAACCCGATCGCGAAATCCTCGAGATCCGCGGGCGTCGCCATCATCACGGCATAGGTCGTGCGATTGTAGGTCAGTGCGATGGCCGTCTCCTCCGCGACCTGCCGGACGCCGTTCTCCCAGCGGCCCTGCCGCCAAGCCGGACGCTCGATGGGAAAGAAGACGGGCTGCATCACCCGGCGACAACCGGCGTGATCACGTCGGCCTGCGTTGCCGGGTGGTGGAGGACTGTGCGGACAGCACCTTGCGCGATCCGGTCCGCGCGCATCACCGGTGTGCCGTAGTTGATCACCGGAACGTCGGTCATGCGTTGGTGACGCCGTTGCCGAAGGGATGGTTGCGGGGCCAGGATTTGAACCTGGGACCTTCAGGTTATGAGCCTGACGAGCTACCGGGCTGCTCCACCCCGCGTGGGTGTGTGGTGTGGGTGTGTGGTGGTGTGTGGGTGTGTGGTGCGGGTGCGGCGGGTGGGTTGGTGTGCTGGGTGAGGGCTTGGCGGACCTGGCGGCGGCCGACTGTCCCGCGGCTTGGGCCGCAGTATCATGGGCGCTGGAGGGTTTCACGGCCGAGTTCGGGATGGGATCGGGTGGGGCACACTCCGCCAAAGCCACCAGGTCGGCCAAGCCCTGCCCCAACACGCAGACGCAGCACGTGCACGCAGACGGCACGGCGCGTTGGGCAGGCGCGGGGTTGGGGGATGTGTGCGGCGCGTGTGCGTGCGCGGGAGAGGCCGGCTGACCGGGTCTGGAGCCCAGGGCCGCGTCACGGGCGCGTCTGGGCGCTGGGCGGGAGGCGGGATCGTTGACACGACCAGCGTGCACGACCCCGGGTAGGGGCGAGCGTTCGGGCGATTAGGACCGCTCAGCTGCGCGCGTTGCCGCGCGTGCACCTGCGGCCTATCGACGTGATGGTCTATCACGGCCCTCGTGGAGACCTGGTTTTGAGGAAGGGTTCCCGCTTAGATGCTTTCAGCGGTTATCCTGGCCGCACTTGGCTACCCGGCGGTGCCGCTGGCGCGACAACCGGTGCACCAGAGGTGCGTCCACCCCGGTCCTCTCGTCCTAGGGGCAGCGCCTCTCAAGTCTCCCACACCCACGGCAGATAGGGACCGAACTGTCTCACGACGTTCTAAACCCAGCTCACGTACCACTTTAATCGGCGAACAGCCGAACCCTTGGGACCTGCTCCAGCCCCAGGATGTGATGAGCCGACATCGAGGTGCCAAACCTCCCCGTCGATGTGGACTCTTGGGGGAGATCAGCCTGTTATCCCTAGAGTACCTTTTATCCGTTGAGCGATGGCCCGTCCACGTGGCGCCACCGGATCACTATGGCCGACTTTCGTCTCTGCTCGGGCTGTCACCCTCGCAGTCAGGCGGGCTTGTGCCATTGCACTCAGCAGCCGATGTCCGACCGGCCTGAGCCCACCATCGCGCGCCTCCGTTACTGTTTGGGAGGCGACCGCCCCAGTCAAACTGCCCACCATGCAGGGTCCCGGACCGGGATGACCGGTCGCGGTTAGAGGCCAGAGAGGCGCAGGGTGGTATTTCAAGGCTGGCTCCACCAAGGCTAGCGCCCCGGCTTCGATGCCTCCCACCTATCCTACACAGCCCCTCCCTGGCACCACTGCAAAGCTGCAGTAAAGGTTCATAGGGTCTTTCCGTCTGACCGCGGGTACCCCGCATCTTCACGGGGAGTTCAATTTCGCTGAGCCGATGCCGGAGACAGTGGGGAAGTCGTTACGCCATTCGTGCAGGTCGGAACTTACCCGACAAGGAATTTCGCTACCTTAGGACCGTTATAGTTACGGCCGCCGTTTACCGGGGCTTCGGTTCAAGGCTTGCACCTCTCCCCTTAACCTTCCGGCACCGGGCAGGCGTCAGGCCGTATACGTCGCCTTGCGGCTTCGCACAGCCCTGTGTTTTTACTAAACAGTCGCTACCCCCTGCTCTGTGCCACCCGCACCTGGTTGCCCAGGCCGGGTCTCGCTTATCCCGAAGTTACGCGAGCAATTTGCCTAGTTCCTTCGGCATCGTTCTCTCAAGCGCCTTGGCATGCTCTGCCAGTCCACCTGTGTCGGTTTCGGGTACGGTCCATCCGCTGGCGCTGTTTCCCGGAACCCCTCACCCCGCCCCTGCACTCCAGCAAGCAGGAACAAAACTCAGGATCCGTCACGTCCAGCAGGCCGGGGAAGATTCACCCCGTTCCCATCGGCTACGGCTCTCGCCCTCGCCTTAGGGGCCGGCTCACCCTGCGCGGATTAGCCTTGCGCAGGAACCCTTGGACTTTCGGCGACAGGGTTTCTCACCCTGTTGGTCGCTACTCATGTCAGCATTCGCGCTTCCGATGCCTCCAGAGGCGGTCACCCGTCCTCCTTCGCCGGCCTACGGAACGCTCCGCTACCGCGCGTAGATCGCTCTACGCACCCGCAGCTTCGGCGCGTGGCTTGAGCCCCGTTACATCTTCGGCGCAGGGTCCCTACTAGACCAGTGAGCTATTACGCTTTCTTTAAAGGATGGCTGCTTCTAAGCCAACCTCCTGGTTGTTTTGGGGTCCCCACATCCTTTCCCACTTAGCCACGACTTGGGGGCCTTAGCTGGCGGTCTGGGCTGTTTCCCTCTCGACGACGGACCTTAGCACCCGCCGTCTGTCTGCCACGCTCGGCTCCTGGGTATTCGGAGTTTGGTTGGGTTTGGTAAGCCTTTGGGGCCCCCGAGCCCATCCAGTGCTCTACCCCCCAGGGCCAGCACGTGACGCTCTACCTCAATAGATTTCGCGGAGAACCAGCTATCTCCGGGTTTGATTGGCCTTTCACCCCTAGCCACAGCTCATCCCCGTCTTTTTCAACAGACGTGGGTCCGGCCCTCCAGCGGGTGTTACCCCGCCTTCAGCCTGGCCATGGCTAGATCACCCGGTTTCGGGTCTTCTGCCGGCAACTGCCAGGGTTGCCCCTGCGGGGATCGCTCCCCGTTCGCCCTGTTCAAACTCGCTTTCGCTGCGCCTACGCCTCGCGGCTTAAGCTCGCTGCCAACAGAAACTCGCTGACCCATTATACAAAAGGTACGCCGTCACCGCCCACCCGGGATCGCTCCCGGGGTCGGCTCCGACTGCTTGTAGGCATCCGGTTTCAGGTCTGTTTCACTCCCCTCTCGGGGTGCTTTTCACCTTTCCCTCACGGGTCCTGGTGCACTATCGGTCGCTAGGGAGTATCCAGGCTTGGAGGGTGGTCCCCCCCAGTTCAGACAGGGTTTCCCGTGCCCCGCCCTACTCATGGACCCTCTGCCTGCCGTCGCCTACGGGGCTCTCACCCACTGCGGCCAACCCTTCCAGGTCGTTCGGCTGGCGCAGCACAGGGCCGCTGGCCTGATCCGCTTTCGCTCGCCACTACTCGCGGAACCTCATGGACGCGCCAAGCAGGATTGCTCCGCCCCGCGCGCCCTGTTGATGTCCTTTCCTCCAGGTACTGAGATGTTTCAGTTCCCCGGGTTCGCCTCATCCCCCTATGTGTTCAGGGAATGATCCCGCCTGCGCGGGGGGTTGCCCCATTCGGACATCCCTGGATCACAGCCTGCTCGCGGCTCCCCAGGGCTTTTCGCAGCGTGCCACGTCCTTCATCGCCTCCTAGCGCCAAGGCATCCACCCGATGCCCTTCTCGTGCTCGCCCCAACCCTCTCGCAAAAGATCCCCCCGCACAGCGCCAAAACGCGCCGCTCAGGGCACACCCCATCGCACCGGCGATGGAGCGCCGATCCAGCGAGCCGGCCACGGCCAGCCTCTCCTCAGCACATCAGCAGCACAGAGACTGTGTCTCTGCACAGATACAGAGACTGTGCCTCTGCACAGATGTGCCGCTACACACACTCGACGCTCCTGACGCGCACCGCACAGCTCCATCCCAGGATCTCCCCCAGGATGCTGGTCAGACACCAGCCCTGCCGCGCGCCCCACGAGCGCCCCAACCCCAATTCACACCACAAAGACCACACCACCCCCGCAAGCCGCAGCACCCCTTCCGCAGAAGGAGCGCACACCGCCGCAGGGAGCCCCTAAACTCCCACCGCAACGCACCCGCCCCAAGGCCGCGATCAGCCCGGAGACGATCAGCCCGGCGGCGAGCAGCCTGGAGACGACCGGGATCGAACCGGTGACCCCCTGCTTGCAAAGCAGGTGCTCTCCCAGCTGAGCTACGCCCCCGAAGATCAGAAGCCAGACCAGAGCAGGTGGCGCCGCCCTCCGGGGGATCGCCACCTCTGATCGGCCCCACTGGCCAGCGATGGCGATCAGTGCCGCTCTGCGGCACCGGTGGCGATGGGCCAGGGAGGACTTGAACCTCCGACCCCACGCTTATCAAGCGTGTGCTCTAACCAACTGAGCTACTAGCCCCAAGGCGCACGGCACCAGAGCACAGCGCGCTGGACAGCGCGCCCTAGCCGCGGCGCGTTCTTTGGCACGTTGCGGAGAAGGGATACGTGGGCGGCGCCCCAACGGGACCCCAGCGCGCTTGCGCGATGGAACCCCGGCAGGGCCGAGTGGCCGGCAGGCCATGGTCCAGCACGAGCCAAGACGCCAGCGCCTCCGCGCCGACGTCCTTAATGGATGCCCAGGCCAAGCCGCGCGCCGCAGCGTCCGCCTCAGCCAGGCTCCTTGAAAGGAGGTGATCCAGCCGCAGGTTCCCCTACGGCTACCTTGTTACGACTTCACCCCAGTCGCTGACCCAGCCCTGGTCGGCTGTGCCCCGCCCCCCTTGCAGAGGACAGGTTCACGCACCGGCTTACGGCTCAGCCAACTCCCATGGTGTGACGGGCGGTGTGTACAAGGCCCGGGAACGTATTCACCGCGGCATGCTGATCCGCGATTACTAGCGATTCCACCTTCATGCACCCGAGTTGCAGAGTGCAATCCGAACTGAGACGGCTTTTCGGGATCTGCTCAGCGTCGCCGCCTCGCCTCCCGCTGTCACCGCCATTGTAGCACGTGTGTAGCCCAGGACATAAGGGCCATGAGGACTTGACGTCATCCCCACCTTCCTCCGGCTTGTCACCGGCAGTCTCCTCAGAGTGCCCAGCCCAACCTGCTGGCAACCAAGGACAAGGGTTGCGCTCGTTGCGGGACTTAACCCAACATCTCACGACACGAGCTGACGACAGCCATGCAGCACCTGTGCAACAGGCCCCTCGCGGGGAACGCCGATCTCTCGGCGCGTCCTGTCCATGTCAAGCCCTGGTAAGGTTCTGCGCGTTGCTTCGAATTAAACCACATGCTCCACCGCTTGTGCGGGCCCCCGTCAATTCCTTTGAGTTTCAACCTTGCGGCCGTACTCCCCAGGCGGTGCGCTTACCGCGTTAGCTTCGACACTGCGGGGCTACGCCCCCCAACATCCAGCGCACATCGTTTACGGCGTGGACTACCAGGGTATCTAATCCTGTTTGCTCCCCACGCTCTCGCGCCTCAGCGTCAGTCAAGGACCAGGTCGCCGCCTTCGCCACCGGTGTTCTTCCCAATATCTACGAATTTCACCTCTACACTGGGAATTCCACGACCCTCTTCCCCACTCAAGCCACACCGTCCCAAGCGCAATCCCCAGGTTGAGCCCAGGACTTTCACGCCTGACAAATGCGGCCGCCTACGCGCCCTTTACGCCCAGTCATTCCGAGCAACGCTCGCCCCCTTCGTATTACCGCGGCTGCTGGCACGAAGTTAGCCGGGGCTTCTTCTGCGGGTACCGTCATCATCGTCCCCGCCGAAAGGGCTTTACAATCCGAAGACCTTCTTCACCCACGCGGCATTGCTGGATCAGGCTTGCGCCCATTGTCCAATATTCCCCACTGCTGCCTCCCGTAGGAGTTTGGGCCGTGTCTCAGTCCCAGTGTGGCTGATCATCCTCTCAGACCAGCTACCGATCACCGCCTTGGTAGGCCGTTACCCCACCAACCAGCTAATCGGACGCAGGCCGCTCCATAGGCGCTCGATCACTCAAGCTTTGGCCCTCAGGCCGCATGCGGTCTTAGCCGCAGTTTCCCGCGGTTGTCCCCCACCCCTGGATACGTTCCTACGCGCTCCTCACCCGTCCGCCACTGACAGAGCCCCGAAAGACCCCGCCCGTCAGACTTGCATGTGTTAGGCATGCCGCCAGCGTTCGCTC
Organism: uncultured Alphaproteobacteria bacterium; assembly: GCA_963848595.1. Taxonomy (GTDB): domain Bacteria; phylum Pseudomonadota; class Alphaproteobacteria; order Acetobacterales; family Acetobacteraceae; genus CAWKEH01. The sequence goes on from CAWKEH010000002.1 coordinate 200,060, forward strand.
TGAGCCAGGATCAAACTCTCAGGTTCAGCGCCCCATCCATCCACCCAGGCCAAGCCCCATCGGACCCACCCCAAGCACCAGACCAGGCCACCGAACGCCAGACCCATAGCCCCACCCATAACCACTCCAGCCCAGGCCACGCACCCGCACACTCCCCGCGCAGGCACCCAGCCCAGGCCAAGCTCTCCCGAGCAGCCCCCCACAAGGCGCCGCCCGCGTTTCCCTTCTCTCCCGATGCAACACTCAATGAGCCGAACAGCGCCCGCAAAGGTCGCCCCCCGCCAGCCACCGTATACTCCCCGTCAAGCCATCTAGCCCGCCGGAATGCATAAGAGACGGAGCACCACCGCGGGTGCGCCGCCCCATCGCTAAGCACCGACTTAGCTGCCCGGCGCCCCGATGTCAAGCACTGTGATACGCCAGGAACCACTCAGCGAATCGCGCCACACCGTCTTCCAGCGTCGTCGCCGGGCGGAAGCCGAAGCGCGCGATCGCGTCCACGTCCGCCCAGGTCTCTTCGACGTCTGCGATGGGCCGCCGGGCCGAGCGCACCACGGCCTTGCGCCCTAGAGCCTGCTCCAGCAGTGCTACCAGGCGCGACACGCGCTCGCTCCGGTTATTGCCGATATTGAACAGCTGCGGCGGCTGCCCGTCGCCGGGCGCGTGGCCGAGCACGGCGAGCACGCCCTGCACGATATCCGCGATGTAGGTGAAATCCCGGCGCAGCCTGCCATCCTCGTAGAGCGTGATCGGCCGCCCCGCCATCATCGCTTCCGCGAAACCGTAATAGGCCATGTCCGGCCGTCCCCACGGGCCATACACGGTGAAAAACCGCAGCCCTGTCAGCTTCAGGCCGTAGAGATGCCAATAAGCATGGCTGATCAGCTCATCGGCTCGTTTCGTCGCGGCATAGAGCGACACCGGCGTGTCCACTGCGTCCGTCTCGGAGAAGGGCAGCTTGCGGTTGCCACCATAGACGGAGGATGAGCTCGCGTAGACCAGGTGCTCAAGCCGCGGCAGGCGGCGCGCCGCCTCCAACACGCAGACGTGGCCCATCACGTTGCTCGTCACGTAGGCGTAGGGGTCCACCATGGAGTGGCGCACGCCGGCCTGGGCGGCGAGATGGATGACGTGCCGAGTGTCCGGGTGCCGGGCGATGAGCGCTTCCATGGCCTCGCGGTCGGCCACGTCGGCGCGGAGGAACGTGAAGCCGGGGCGGCCCTCAAGCCGGGCCAGCCGCGCTTCCTTGAGACGGACGTCATAGTAGCTGCTGAGGTTGTCCACGCCGACGACGGTCTCGCCGCGGTCCAGCAGCGCCTCGGCGACGTGCATGCCGACGAACCCGGCAGCGCCGGTCACGATGACTTCCATGCGTGCTTCCTACTGCGCGACCCAGCCCCCATCCATGCTCACGGCGCTGCCGGTCATGGTTGAGGCGGCGTCGGAGCAGAGGAACACGGCCAGCGCCCCGATCTGCTCCGGCGTCGTGAACTGGCGCAGCGGCTGCTTCTCGGCGAGCAGGGCGTCGGTCACAGCGTCCAGCGGGCGGCCTTCCTGCGCCGCGCGCGTCCGCAGCTGCGCTTCCACCAGCGGCGTCCTCACCCAGCCGGGGGCGATCGCGTTGCACGTGACACCCGTGCCGGCCAGCTCAATCGCGGCCACCTTCGTAAGGCCGATGATCCCGTGCTTGGCCGCGACGTAGGCGGCCTTGTTGGCGCTCGCGACCAGGCCGTGCGCGCTCGCGATGTTGATGATCCGCCCCCAGCCGCGCTGGCGCAGGGCCGGGATCGCCGCCTGCATGGCGTGGAAGGCCGCCGAGAGATTGATCGCGATCACCGCATCCCAGCGCTCCCGCGGGAACTCCTCGATCGGAGCCGTGTGCTGGATGCCGGCGTTGTTGACCAGGATATCGAGGCCTCCCATGGCGTCGCGCGTCCGGATGACCAGGGCGGCGACCTGGGCAGGATCGGCGAGGTCGGCGCCGTCGTGGACCGCACGGACCCCGTGCTCACGCGCTAAGGCATCTCGCAGCCGGGCGATCTCGGCCGCGTCACCTAAGCCGTTGAGCATAAGGTCTGCGCCCTCGGCCGCGAACGCGCGCGCGATGCCGAGGCCGATCCCGCTCGTCGAGCCTGTCACGAGAGCTACCTTGCCACGCAGGCTCATGCCGCCATTCCCTTCGGGTGAAATGCTGCTCCCACTCTCGCCGATCCTCGCGCCGAGCGGAAGTCGCGCCGGAACGCTCCGCGGCAGGCCGCGTTGTGCCGGCGCCTATGAACCAGCAACAGGAGCAAACGATGGCTGACACCCCCTCGTCCCCGGCAAAGGTGAAGGATCAGGTTCAGGATGCCCGCCTGCACAGGACCAACAACGACATGCAGGACAACGCCAAGGCCAACTCGATGGTGCTCCTAGAGCAGAACCTCGCGAACGGCCTCGACGTGGCGAACATGACCAAGCAGGCACACTGGAACCTAAAGGGGCCGGAGTTCATCGGCATCCATCTTATGCTGGACGGCTTCCGCGACCAGCAGGACGACTGGAACGACAAGATGGCCGAGCGCATCGTCCAGCTCGGCGGTACCGCCAAGGGTTCCACCCAGGCTGTCGGCCAACGCACCAAGCTGCCGCCCTATCCCTTGGACATCTACGCCATCGCCGATCACCTGAAGGCGCTCATCGATCGCTACGCGCAGCACGCGAACACCGTGCGTCGGAGCATCGACGAGGCCGACGATGCCGGCGATCCGGACACCGCCGATATCTTCACCGAGGTTTCACGCGGCCTCGACAAGCAACTCTGGTTCCTGGAGGCTCACACGCAGGAACCGGCCGGAAAGTTCCGCAGCTAGCGTCACTGCCGCGCGGCGAGTGCGGCCCGGGGAAGCACGCCCGGGCCGCTAGGTTGGATAGTGCGCCGTGGCAGATGCCTTGATCGGCATCAGGTTAAGGCATCGAAGGCCCTGCAGAGAGTACAGGTCAGAGCACGGGGCCGGCGTGGCCGGTCATCACCGAACGAGCTTGAGTTCGATGCCGTCCACAGACCCGGACAAGCGCGCACCCTTGGTCGCGCCGCTGATATCGATCTGCACGCCGTTGCCGTTCACGAGCGCCTCACCCTCGATGCCCTTGTCAACGGTCACCGATCCGGTGGAGGAGGCGTAGGTGCCATCGAAGTCATGCAGATGCTGCAGGTTGTGCACCACGCCATGGGCGTCCACCGTGGAGTAGCCGACAGCGGCGACGTTCAGCCCCTTCACCGTGAAGGGATAGTTGTGGCCATGCCAGTGCAGCACGCCGTTCCCCCAGGTCCAGCCAACGCCGACGTCGGCGGACTTGGCACGGAGCGTAATCCTACCGTCCGTCCCAGCGGCCGTCGCAGACGTGGGCGAGAGGCCCACGGCTGCGATGCCCAGGGCGACTCCGAATCCAGCCAGGCTCGCGAGGGAGCGCCTGCTGATGCGGCCGTCGCGCCGACGGGCGGCATAACCAAGCCGAGGGTCCCGGGTTCGGTGCATCGGCCTGCCATAGCTATCGCTCATGGTTCTCTCCTTGTTCATGGGTTCGCCGTGCTGCCCTGCAGCACAGCCTCGGCTGTCGGCTGCCATCGTCCGCACCGGTCAGTGCACGCTGCTCGACCTTCCTTCAGGTTCTAGCGGCCAAGGTGCATCGCGGTAGGGGTCAGCTTCGGACATTGCAGCGCGCATCATCGCTCCCGCCCGCCGCTCGCGCAAGCGGAGCACGCCGGCCTTCTCGCGTGCAGCCGCCACGCCGAACCGGTGAGTCCGAAAGCGGCGGAGCGAAGTGCTCACCGCCGGCTCATGGCCGGACGGCCCGGCGCTCGCTGCCTGCTCCGTCTCTACCCGGCACGTCGCTGCCGTTGTGGGCTGCCGTTGTGGATAGCGGTCGCGGCGACCGCGGCTTGCCCCAAGGCCACCGCGATCTGGTCCAGGCCGCGAGCCACATCGCCCGCGGCGTATAGGCCGCGCACAGTCGTCTGATTGTGCTCATCCACGTTCAGCGCGCCCGAGGGATCGCAGTCAGCGCCCAGCGCGACTGCCAATTCCGAGCGATAGCGCAGCCCGAGAGCCGAGTAGAGCACATCGAATCGATGCTCTTCCCCATTCGCGCCTTGCAGGGCGCCGATCTTGTCACCCTCGACCGTCAGGGTCACGATCGAGTGTTGGATCACCTTGACGCGATGTCGGTCGGCCTTGTCCTGCTGCTCGGCGTCCAGCCGCATTTCCTGGCCGAGGGTCAGGAGCGTCACGTCGGAGGAGTAAGTTCGCGCGATGAAGATGGCCTCGCCCAGACCGCGGGCGCCGTGGCCGATCACCGCGATCCTGCGCCCTCTGGCTTCGTAGCCGTCGCAGATCGGGCAGTAGCGCACGAGACCACGCTGTATGGCATTGGGAATGTTCGGCAACCCGGGATCGACGTCCACCGCTCCCGTGGCCATCAGCACCCGGCGCGCCTCGATGCGGTGCTCCTCCCCGCGCGCTGTGCGAATCGCTGCCGCGAACCCTGGTCCGGACCTCTCAAGATAGCGAACCGAGCCCGCCACGATCTCCGCCCCGTAACCCTCGAGGCTCGCCCGCTGTCGCGCGAGCAGGTCGGGCCCGGGGATGCCTTGAGCGAAGAAGGGAATGTTATGGCTTCGCGGAATCCAGACAGCGCGGGAGTCGCCGCCGTCCACCACGGCGAAGCGCCGCTGAAACCGGGCCAGGTAGAGAGCGGCCGTCAGCCCGGCAGGGCCGGCGCCGATGACGAGACAGTCGAGGATCGTGTCAGGCATTCGCACCTCCATCCCGCGCTCGGCCCGCACGGGACCAGCATCCCAGATCCGCCGCCGTCTTGCCTGCGTCACCGACCCGTTCCGTTTTGCGATGTTCGAGAATGCGATCCTGCGGCAAGATGCTATGCGAGGTGCAACGCCCGTGCGAGGACTCCGTCTATGCCCGCCCCACCCTCGAAGGAGGTGCCATCGTCGGCGCCGGCCCCACCGGCCTGGCCGCCGCCCTGTTCTTGAGCCGCCGGGGCGTCCCGGTCCGCATCATCGATCAAGCCGCGGCGCCGGCCCGGCACTCGAAGGCGCTCGCGGTCAACCCGCGCACGCTCGACCTGCTGGAGCCGACCGGCGTGAGCGCGCGCATGATGGCCGAAGGGCGGGCGGTCCATCGCGGCCGCTTCTACGAGAATTGGATGCTCGTTGCAGACCTCGACCTCGGCGGCGTCCATCGCCGCTACGCGCTGACCGTTCTCTCCCAGGCGCGCAGCGAGGCGCTGCTGGCCGAGGCGCTCGCTGCAGCCGGCATCCAGGCCGAGCGCGAGGTGACGCTGGAGCATGCCGGGCTGGTGGACGGCCGCGTAGAGGCGCGGCTGGTCCATGGCAACGACGGCCGCGTCGAGCAGGTCTCGCCCCCCATCCTGTTCGCCGCCGACGGCGCGCGCAGCACCGTACGCCGCGACCTCGGCCTCGGCTTCCCCGGCTCCCGCTTTCCCGAGCCCTGGCCCTTGCTAGACGTTCGGCTGGACACTCCGCTCAGCCTCGACGGCGCCCACATCAGCTCATTCCCGGATGGTCTGATCTTCATGCTGGCGCTCGCGCCGGGCGCCTGGCGCGTGCTCGGCAACGTTCCCGACCTGCTGGCGCGGCTGCCGCCGGGCACGAAGGCCGGTGAGGTGCTGTGGGAGTCGCGGTTTCACATCGCCCACCGCGTCGTCACGCGGCCCGCGGTCGGGCGCATCGCGCTCGGCGGGGATGCCGCGCACATCCACGCGCCCGTCGGCGCGCGCGGCCTGAACCTAGGCATCGAGGACGCCTACGTTTTCGCCGCCTGCGCCGCGGACGTTCTCGACTCGGGCGATCCGTCGCGCCTCGCCGACTACGGCCGCCTGCGCCACAGAGTTCACCGGGGCGTGGTGCGTCGCGTGGCCCTCATGACCCGGCTCGTCCGCGGTAGGCCGGCCCCCGTGGCAGAGCTCCGCCGCCTCGCCCTTCCGCGTCTCGCCCGCTTCGCCCCGACCGCGCAGACAATGGCGCGCGTCGCGACCGGCCTCGACCACGCGGTGAGGACCGAGTAGCTGCGCCAGTGACGCCTAGCCCGATCCGCGCCTTCAGCGACATGCGACTGACTTGATCTGTCCGCGCGGCTGAACGGCGCGCCCCGACGAGCCATGCAATCCACACGTGGCAGCCGCCCGCGACGAACGGCTCGCTTATCATAACGCAGCTTATTATGTTGTGCGCCATGGAAGACTATCGCTACGATCTGTTGTTCCTGCTGAACGACATGGGCCGCCTGCTGCGCGTCGAGGGCGACTACCGGGCGCGAGCGCACGGCATGACGCGGGCGCAGTGGACGATCCTGATCTGGCTCGACCGTCAGCCGGGGCTCTCGCAGAAGGAGCTGGCCGATATCCTGGAGGTCGAGCCGATCACCGTCGCCCGGCTGGTGGACCGGCTGGAGGCCCGCGGCCTCGTCGAGCGCCGGGCGGATCCGGCAGATCGGCGCATTTGGCGCTTGCACCTGCTGCCGGCAGCCGGGCCGATCCTGACTGAGATCGCGGCGCAGCGCGCCGATCTCCTTCACACGATCACGAGCGGCCTCGACCCGGAGGCCCGCGAGACGTTGGTCACCTCTCTCCTGGACATGAAAGCCGCGCTCACCGCCGAGCGGCGGGCCGCGAAGGAAGTCGCCTGAGATGTCCCAAGCCGCCACGATCCACTCCCGCGACGCCGCCGTAGGCGAGCCGAGCGTCATCAGCCACCCCCGCTCGCGCCGCACGATCCGCGCCGTGCTCATGCTGGGCGGCTTGGCCGCCGTCGCTGTCGGTGCGGGATACTACTGGCTGAGCAGCGGCCAGTGGATGAGCAGCGACGACGCCTACGTGAACAGCGACAAGGTCGCGCTCTCGACCGATATCTCGGGCGTCATCAAGGACGTGCCCGTCCACGAGGGCGAGCAGGTCAAGGCGGGCCAGGTGCTGTTCCAGCTCGACCCGCGCCAGTTCCAGATCGCGCTCGACGGCGCCAAGGCCGACCTCAACCAGACGCGGCTCACCCTGCTCGCGGCGAAGGATGACTACCAGCGCATGCTGCACGACATCCGCTCGCGCCAGGCGCAGGTCCAGGCCGACCAGGCGACCTTCGACCGCTACGCCCAGCTCGTTGGCCGCGGCGACCTGCCGCGCCAGCAATACGACGACGCCCGCTTCAAGCTCGACTTCGACACCGCGGCCCTACAATCCGCGGGTGTCCAGGCCGAGGAGCAGCTCGCTAAGCTGAACGGCAACCCCAACGTGGACGTGACCACGTTGCCGTCCTACAAGCTGGCCGAGTTGCGCGTCGCCGAGGCGCAGCGCGAGCTGGACCGCACCAGCATCCGCGCGCCCTACAACGGCGTCGTCACCCAGGTCAGCACCCTGCAGCCCGGCATGTTTCTCCCCGCCGGCACCGCCGCCTTCGGGCTCGTCTCGACCGACCACGTCTGGGTTGATGCCCAGCCGAAGGAGACGGAGCTGACGTGGGTGAAGCCGGGCGACCCGGCGACCGTCACCGTTGACACCTATCCCGGCCACGTCTGGAACGGAACGGTGGAGAGCATCTCGCCCGCCAGCGGCTCGCAGTTCGCGATCCTTCCCTCGCAGAACGCCTCAGGCAACTGGGTCAAGGTGGTGCAGCGCATACCGTTGCGCGTGCTGCTCGACATCAAGCCGGGCGACCCGGTTCTGCGCGCCGGCATGAGCGCCACGGTTGACGTGGATACCGGCCACAAGCGCAGCCTCGCCGACCTCTACTGAGGAGGGGTGCCCAATGGCCGAAGCGACATACACGCCGGTCGCGAACCGGGGGATCATCACCGTCTGCGCCATGGTCGCGACGCTGATGCAGGCGCTCGACTCCACCATCGCCAACGTAGCACTCCCCTACATGCAAGGCAGCTTGGCGGCGACCTCCGACCAGATCACCTGGGTGCTGACCAGCTACATCGTCGCCGCCGCGATCATGACGGCGCCGGTCGGCTGGATGGCGGCGCGGTTCGGCCGCAAGAACCTGTTCATCACCTGCCTCGTCGGCTTCACCATCGCCTCCATGCTGTGCGGCGTCGCGCAGTCGCTGACGCAGATGGTCCTGTTCCGGCTGCTGCAAGGCGTGTTCGGGGCGGCGCTGGTGCCGCTCAGCCAGGCCACGATGCTGGACATCTACCCGCCCGAGCAGCGCGGCTCGGCGATGGCGATGTGGGGCATGGGCGTCATGGTCGGCCCGATCCTGGGACCGACGCTCGGCGGCTACCTCACCGAGCTCTACAACTGGCGCTGGGTGTTCTACGTCAACCTGCCGTTCGGCATCCTCGCGACGGTCGGCATGATGTATTTCCTGCCGAAGAGCCGCATCCAGTCTGACCTCAAGTTCGACTGGTTCGGCTTCGGCGTGCTGGCCCTCGGCCTCGGCGCGTTCCAGCTCATGCTCGACCGCGGCGAGACCAAGGACTGGTTCGGCTCGACCGAGATCATCGTCGAGGCGGTGCTTGCCGGGATCGGAATCTATCTGTTCCTGGTCCACCTGTTCACGGCCGAGAAGCCGTTCATCACGCCCAGGATCTTCAAGGACCGCAACTTCGCTGCCTCGCTGCTGGTGATGTTCTCGGTGGGCATGATCCTGCTTGCTACCTCGGCGCTGCTGGCGCCCTGGCTGCAGAACCTGGCGAACTACCCAGTGGAGATGGCGGGCCTCATCATGGCGCCGCGCGGCATCGGCACGATGGGGGCGATGCTGATTGCGGGCCGGCTCAGCTCGCGCGTGGACCCGCGCAAGCTGATGGCGGTCGGCATCGGCCTGCTCGCCTACTCGCTCTGGGCGCAGACGGGCTGGACGCCGGACGTATCGAAGTGGACCCTGATCCTCAACACGATCATCCAGGGCGCCGGGTTAGGCTTCGTGTTCATCCCCTTGCAGGTCATCGCCTTCGCGACGCTGCCGATGGCGCTGCGCACGGACGGCACGGCGCTGCTCAGCCTGTTCCGCAACATTGGCAGCGCGATCGGCGTCTCGATCACCTTCACCCTGCTCGCCCGCAACACGCAGATTGCGCACGCCGCGCTGACGGCGCACGCGGCGACGCCGTTCAACCGCGCGCTTCAGGTCGGGCGGTTCGTGCAGCCGATCCTCAACCCGGTCCACCCGCTGCTGAACGGACAGGTGGCGGTGCCGGGCGGGATCATGCCGATGGGGCAGATGCTCAACCCGCTGAGCGCGCCGGCGCAGTTCCTCGACATGCTCATCAACCAGCAGGCGCAGCTCATCGCCTACCTGGACGATTTCAAGTTCATGCTGATGGTGACGGTGCCCACGGTGCTGCTGCTGTTCCTGATGAAGCGGCCCCAGGCCGCCGCGGCTCCCGACCCGGCGCACGCGGCGATGGAGTGAGGTCAGCGCTCGATCGACTGCACCATCTCTCACGGCGTTGCGCCTCGTCTCGCGGCCTAGCGACGCAGACCGGCACCCAAAATGCCAGCCCCGTGACGGGACGGCACCGATTTTCCTGCGCGATCTGTCCAGGTCTTGCGCGTTTTGTCCTATGATCCCACGGGCGCGGCTCAGGGCACGCCGTGTGCCGTCCCGCCTACTCCGGCTTGATGGTGCTAGCCGGCACGAAGCCGGCGCCCATGGGCGTACGCACCTGCATCCAGTCCGTGCCGAGCATGGGGAAGGCCTGGTCTATGACAACCTTCGTTCCCGCGGGTAGCAGGGCGACCGAGGGCACGCCCGGCACCGGATCGAGCCGCAGCAGCACACCCTCCGGTGCCACGACGCGGCCGCGCCGCGCGGTCGTTGCCGGCTGCCGGCCTGGCGCGGCCTCGGACGTTGGCGGGAGCTGCCCGGCAGCTGCCTCGGTACCCATCCCGTGGTCATCATGCGATGACGCCGGCGGCGGAGACGATTGGACCGCTTGCGAAGGCTGCGAATGCAGCGGCGCCGTCGCGAGAGGGGGAGCGGCGACGGAAGCAACGGTGACGGGCACAGAGCCGCCACCGTTGCCGCTGACGCCGGGCAGCAACGCGAAGACCAGCAGCAGTGTGGCAGCACCGCTCGCGGCAATAGCGAAGATGCGGAAGAGCTTGACCGACGCACGTAGGCGCTCAGCCGTCGCGAGCGCGGCGCTGCTCGTGGCCTCGGCTACGGCCGTGCGGCGCTCAGCGGCGGCCAGGGCAGCCCGCAGCGCAGGCGAGTCGTCTGGCGCCGGGCCAAGCAGGCGTTGGGTGAGGTCGTCCAGCGAGGCGCCGTGCCGGGCGAGAAGGCGCAGGAGCGCCGCGCGCGCTGCCTCCGCCTCGCCCGCAGCGTCCGACGCAAGCAGGCGCAGCAGTTTCGCCGCGCGCTCGCGCATTTCGGGATCTGCGAGCGGATCTAGCACCGCGCCATCATGCCCCAACGCGGCCGAACGTGCATCACCGGCAAGCGATCAGCAGCGATCAGCCGGCTGCGGATCGATGGCGAAATGCAGCAAGCACTCGCCGTAGCGCTCGGCGAAGCCGAGACTCGCGCCGGCGAAGTGGCCGGAGAAGCCCTCGGGCCGGTCAATGCTGAGCAGCGCGCCGACGCGCGGGCGCAGGCGCTCGATCATCCGCTCGCGCGCACTCTCGTCGCTGGCGTAAGCGTCGTTGCTGAACTGCACGAAAGCGAGGCGGGCGCGGCTGGGCGGGATTTCGGCGATGAGCGAGCGCAGCTCGTCGAGTTGCGCGAGCAGGTCAGAGCTGTCGCCCTCACCTTGCGACGCGGGCGAGACCGCGACCACGACATCGGCAAGGCCGGGCTGCTGAAGCATCTGCAGGGCGTTCCAGCCGCCGCGGGACTGGCCGCCGACGATCACGAAGCGATAGCCCCAGCGCCGCAGCGCGGCGAGACCCGAGCGCAGCCAGCCGGCCGCGCTGTCGCGGTAGTCGGACATGGCGTAGCGGTCGAACCGCACCACGTCGAAGCCGAGATTGTTAAAGGGGCGGAGGCCCGGCGGCGGCTGCATGCCGCGCGCGTCCGGCCCGCGCCCGTGCGCCCAGACGACGACGCCGCGAGCGAGCTTCGGCCCCCACCAGATGAAGCGCGGATCGGGCGTGAAATCGTAGCTCGGCGTGCTGATGAGGGAACCTGGCGGCGGCGGCGGCGGCGGCGACGGGTGCTCCGGCCAGACCACGGCGAGGTTCTCGGCATAGATCGTGCAGTCCGTGCCGCCCTGCTGCTGGCACGCGGCGAGCGCGCGCTCCTGCACGGCCTGCATCGAGCCGTCGCCGCTGCTCCAGCCGACGCGGCCGTTCGTGCCGATAGCGAGCGCGCGCGGCAGATTCGCGTCGAGCCAACTTCGATAGCTTGCGCGCCCGGCGGCATCCAGGCCGGGCACGGCGGCGGCGTCGAGGACGGCAGGCTGCGCGACAGCCGGAACCGCGAGAAGCAGGAGGAGAAGGATCAGGGTGCGAAGGAACATGGAGGGCAATCGTATATCGCGGCCTTGTTTGCTTCTCTACCCACGGCGCGCTATCCGGCCCGACTTGGATCAGGATATGAGCGATGCGCGCCAAAGATGTGAAGAAAGTGGTGCTTGCCTACTCCGGCGGGCTGGACACCAGCGTGATCCTGCGCTGGCTGCAAACGGAATACCGCTGTGAGGTCGTCACCTTCACGGCCGACCTCGGCCAAGGCGAGGAGCTGGAGCCGGCGCGCGCCAAGGCGGAGATGCTGGGCGTGCGCGAGATCTTCGTCGAGGATTTGCGCGAGACCTTCGTTCGCGACTTCGTCTTCCCCATGTTCCGCGCCAACGCGCTCTACGAGGGCCAATACCTGCTCGGGACCAGCATCGCCCGCCCTCTCATCGCGCAGCGGCAGATCGAGATCGCGGAACAGGTCGGCGCCGATGCCGTCGCCCATGGCGCCACGGGCAAGGGCAACGACCAGGTTCGCTTCGAGCTGAGCTACTACGCGCTCAAGCCCGACGTGACGGTGATCGCGCCCTGGCGCGAGTGGGACCTCACGAGCCGGCAGAAGCTGATCGAGTTCGCCGAAGCCCATCAGATCCCGATCCGCAAGGACAAGCGCGGCGAGGCGCCGTTCAGCGTGGACGCGAACCTCCTGCATAGCAGCAGCGAGGGCAAGCTGCTGGAAGACCCAGGCATCGAGGCGGACGAGAGCGTTTATCAGCGCACGATCCGCCCTGAGGACGCGCCTAACCAGGCGACCGTCATCGCGCTCGACTTCGAGCGCGGGGACCCAGTCGCGTTGAACGGCGAGCGTCTGTCGCCCGGAACGCTGCTCACGCGTCTGAACCAGCTCGGTCACGACAACGGCGTGGGACGGCTCGACCTCGTGGAGAACCGGTTCGTCGGCATGAAGAGCCGGGGCGTGTATGAGACGCCGGGCGGCACGATCCTCTATGCCGCGCACCGGGCGATGGAGAGCATCACGCTGGATCGTGAGGCTGCGCACCTCAAAGACGAGCTGATGCCGCGCTACGCCGCCATCGTGTATAATGGCCTCTGGTTCAGCCCTGAGCGGAGAATGCTGCAAGCGGCCGTTGACGCGAGCCAGAACAGCGTCTCGGGCAGGGTGCGTATGAAGCTCTACAAAGGCAATGTGTCGTGCGTGGGGCGGGAGAGCCCGAACAGCCTCTACTCGATGCGCCACGTCACGTTCGAGGAGGACGAGGGAGCCTATGACCAGTTCGACGCGCAGGGGTTCATCAAGCTGAACGCGCTGCGGCTTCGGCTGGGGGCCATGGCGGGTCGGCGGGGCGGGGCGCTGTAGAGCGGGCCCGGCACGATGCCGGGAACGAGCGCCGCCGCGACGGCTGGCGCCAGAGGCGCCGCACTCAGTCCGCCGCTGTCCTTTCATTGCTGATGGTCTGAATCACCTCGAACCCCTCGAATTGGGGATGCCCGAGGTAGAGCGAGCGCGGACGGTCCTGCCCAGCGTCCTTGTGCGCCGCGCGGAACGCCTCCGACCGTGTCCACGCCTCGAATGCCTCGTGCGAGCGCCAGATCGTGTGCGACGCGTAGAGCACGTGATCCTCGCGGTCCGGCCCGCGCAGCAGATGGAACTCGACGAAGCCCGGCACCGCTTGCAGGTGGCTGTCGCGCGACGTCCACATGTCCTCGAAGTCCCGCTCGGCACCCTTGGCAACCATGAAGCGGTTCATGGCAATGAACATTGGTGATCCCTCCTTCCCTGGCTCGGATAGAAGTCGCCAGTGACCTCGTGATTACAAGCCCGGCTTGCGGCAGCCGCGGCGCGACCCCAAGCTCGCGGGCATGGCGCCTATCCCTCAGGCATGGCTGCATCCAGCCTCCCCCACCGAGGCGAAGCAAGTCCAGCGCCTCCTCGCCGCGCGCGTTGTGGCCGAGGACCGGCCCCTCGGCGACGGCATAGTGCGCCTCGCCGCCGGATTGGATTGCAGCTACGTTCGGGAGGAAGTAGGCGAGCGGGTTGTCGCCGCTGCCGTTCTGGTCGCGGTGCCGGACCTGCGCGTCACGGCCACGGTGGGGGCGAGCCGGCCGGCGGCGCTGCCCTACGTGCCGGGCCTGCTCGCCTTCCGCGAGGCGCCTGCCTTGCTCGACGCCTTCGCGCGGCTGCCGGAGCGGCCGGATCTGGTGGTCGTGGACGGACATGGGATCAGCCACCCGCGCGGCCTCGGCGTCGCAAGCCACGTGGGCGTGCTGCTCGACGTGCCCACGATCGGTGTTGCTAAGTCCATCTTGGTAGGCGCCGCCGCGGGCGATCTGGGGGAGATGCCGGGCAGCCGAGTGCCGCTGGTCTGGCGCGGGCGCACCATCGGCACGGTGCTGCGCACCCGGCAACGCGTGCAGCCCGTCTACGTGTCCGTCGGGCACCGCGTCTCGTTGGAGGGTGCGGTGCATCACGTGATGGCGCTGCTGGGCGGTTATCGCTTGCCGGAGCCGACCCGGCAGGCCGACCGGGCCGCAGCGATCCTGAAAAAGGAAGCGCGCGACCTGGAGTAGCCGCTCAACCGCGCCCAGCCAAGTTCAGAACGGTAGCAAAATGTCCATGAGCTGCTGCCTGTACGCGGCGGAGCAATAACCGGCCACTGGAGCGGCGGCATGGTGCCGCTGCTGGCGGCGTAAAATCCGGCCAGTGGTAGGTGCTGGTTCCTCACGGAAGGGACGGTGCCAGGGGGATGTTCGCGGTGGAGGTGTATGCGTCGGTTCGGCAGTTCGTGTTTGTGGAAGGGAACAGCAAGCGCGAGGCGGCGCGGGTGTTCGGGCTGGCGCGGGAGACGGTGGACAAGATCTGCTCGTTCTCGGTGCCGCCGGGCTACCGGCGGACGAAGCCGCCGGAGAAGCGCAAGCTCGGAGCCTTCCTTGGGGTGATCGACGGCATCCTGTCGGCCGATGCGCAGGCGCCGCCGAAGCAGCGGCACACGAGCCAGCGGATCTTCGAGCGGCTGCGCGACGAGCACGGGTTTGTGGGCGGCTACACGGTGGTGAAGGACTACGTGCGCCAGGTGCGGGTGCAGGCGCGCGAGACGTTCGTGCCGCTGGTCCATCCGCCTGGGCATGCGCAGGTGGATTTCGGCGAGGCGGTCGCGGTGATCGGCGGCGAGCGGCGCAAGGTGCACTTCTTCTGCCTGGACCTGCCGCACTCGGATGCGTGCTTCGTCAAGGCGTATCCGGCGGAGACGACCGAGGCGTTCCTGGACGGGCACGTGAGCGCGTTCGCCTTCTTCGGGCGAGTGCCGCAGTCGGTGCTGTATGACAACACGCGGATCGCGGTGCGGGCGATCGACGCTGATAGGACGCGGCAGCGGACGGAGGCGTTCGCGCTGCTGGTCAGCCACTACCTGTATCGCGATCGGTTCGGGCGCCCGGGGAAGGGCAACGACAAGGGCAAGGTCGAGGCCCTGGTGAAGTATGCGCGGCAGAACTTCCTCACGCCGGTGCCGCAGGTAGCAAGCTTGGCAGCGCTGAACGCGGCGCTGCTGGAGCGCTGTCGTGCCCGTCAGGCAGAGACGACGGGGCGGCACAGCCAGACCGTTGCCGAGCGACTTGTGGCTGACCTGGCGGTGATGCGCGAGCTGCCTGCGGTTGCGCTGGTGCCATGTGACACGCGCCCGGCCCGGGTCAGCTCGACGGCGCTGGTCCGCTACAAGGCCAACGACTACTCGGTGCCGACGCGCTACGGCTTCCAGCGCGTGCTGGTGAAGGCGTTCGTGGACGAGGTGGTGATCCTCTCCGGCGCGGCGGAGATCGCCCGGCACGATCGCTGCTACGAGCGGGGCGCCTTCGTCTACGATCCGCTGCACTACCTGGCGCTGCTGGAGCGCAAGCCGGGTGCGCTGGACCAGGCGGCGCCGCTGCAGGGCTGGCCGCTGCCGGCGCAGTTCGCCCAGCTGCGGCGCCTGCTGGAGGAGCGGATGGGCAACCGCGGCAAGCGGGAGTTCATCCAGGTGCTGCGCCTGCTCGAGGTGTTCGCGCTGGAGACCGTCGCGGCCGCGGTGCTGGATGCGCTGCGGCTGCGGGCGATCAGCTTCGACGCGGTCAAGGAGCTGGTCCTCGGCCGAGTGGAGAAGCGGCCCGCACGGCTGGACCTCGCGGCCTACCCGCACCTGCCGCGGCCGGACGTGCGGACGACGGCGGCCGCTGACTACACGGTGCTGGTGGGGGCCGCCGCATGAGCCCGGCTGCCGACACGGCACCGCAGCTGCTGCTCGCGCACCATCTCCGGCAGCTGCGCCTGCCGACGATGCTGCGCGAATACGACAAGGTGGCCCAGGCTTGTGCCAGCGAGGGCGTTGATCACCCCCGTTACCTGCTGCGCCTGGTCGAGCTGGAGCTGCTCGACCGGGAGCGGCGGGCCGTCGAGCGTCGGATTCGCGAGGCGCGGTTTCCTGCCACGAAGAGCTTCGACACCTTCGACTTCCTGGCCATCCCGAGCCTGAACAAGATGCTGGTCCTTGAGCTCGCGCGCTGCGAGTACATCTTGCGGCGCGAGAACGTCATCGCGCTGGGCAACTCTGGCACGGGCAAGACGCACACGGCCCTGGCGCTTGGTCTGGCGGCGTGTCAGCGCGGGTTCTCCGTCGCGTTCACCACGGCCGTCGGTCTGGTGCATCAGCTGATGGAGGCCAGGGACGAGAAGCGGCTGCTGCGCCTGCAGAACCAGCTGCAGGCCTGCAAGCTGCTGATTGTGGACGAGCTGGGCTATGTCCCTCTCTCGCCCACTGGAGCAGAGCTGCTGTTTGAGACGTTCTCCCGCCGATACGAGCAAGGCAGCACGATCATCACCACCAACTTACCATTTGACGAGTGGACGAGCGTCTTTGGGTCCGAACGGCTCACCGGCGCCTTGCTCGATCGCCTCACGCACCACGTGCACATCTTGCAGCTGAACGGCGAGAGCTACCGCCTGAAGGCCTCCCAGGCCCGACAGCGCCGTGCGCGTGCTGCCCGGCAAGCAGCGACCGATAGCCAAGAGAACGCTGATCCGGAAACGGGCGAAGTCAGCCCGCCGTCCTGATCGCGGATCAAACATACCCAGTGGAAGCCCGGCAACAAACCTTTCCAGGCCGACCAAAGCACCGTCGCCGACCGGCCTGTTTTTGCTCCGCCGCCCTGGCCGGGTTTCTCTCCGCCATTGACAGATGGTCGTGGATTCGGCCATGATCTACTCTACGGTGGACGTGCTCCTCGGCGGTCGCCGGGGTACAGCGGCCATGCGCATCGAGGGCCGCTCTTACACGACCATCGAGCGCTCGCTCGTTGAGCGCCTGGTCCACGTGGTCCTGCAAGACCTCTCCGCGAGCTTCGAGCCGCTCTCGCCAGTGAATTTCCGCTTCGAGCGAATGGAGGTGAACCCACGCTTCGCGACCATCTCACGCTCCGCCAACGCCGTCGTCCTCGTGCGCTTGCGCGTCGATATGGAGGATCGCGGCGGCCGCATCGAGCTGCTCTTGCCTTACGCCACGCTGGAACCCGTACGCGAGTTGCTGCTGCAGCAGTTCATGGGCGAGAGATTCGGCCGTGACTCGATATGGGAGACGCATCTCGCCGAGGAACTGCGGAGCACAAGCATTGAGCTCGACGTCGTGCTCGACGAGCAGGTGATGCGTCTCTCGGACGTTGCGCAGTTGCGCGTTGGCGACAGGATCACCCTCGCCGCGCAGCCCGGCGCTCCCGTCCAGGTGCGCTGCGGCGCCGTCCCTCTATTCGAGGGGCGTCTCGGCCAGCGCAAGAACCGCATCGCGGTCCGAACTCGACGCCGAGCTGACGCGTCCGCAAAGCCCCAGCGACTAGGAGGGATCAGATCATGACCATGCTCGACATTGCCCTGGAATGCGTTCTAGTCGGTACTGCTGGCCGTCACGCTGCTTCATGCCGTCCGGCTCGAGCGTGCGCTCGGACTCCTGCGCGGCGAGCGCGCCGCGCTCGGCGACGCCGTCGCCACCCTTGAGAGCGGGACGCGCCAGGCGGAGAGCGGCATCGAGCAGTTGCGGACCGCGGCCGAGAACGCCGGTCGCCAACTGGCGCGGCAGGTCGAGCGTGGCGCTGCCCTGCAGGACGACCTTCGCTTCCTTCACTCCCGTGGCGAAAGCCTTGCCGACCGGCTGGAAGCGCTGGTGCGGGCGGGCCGCAGCCCCGTCGCGCCGCCTGCTGCTCCCGAGACGGAGCTTCCAGAGATCGCGTCCCGAGTCCGCAGTCAGGCCGAACGCGATCTGCTTCGTGCCTTGCAGGTGGCACGATGAGGATCCGGACTCTCCCGCTCGCGATCGCCACCATGGGTGCGCTCGCGGCCGCGAAAACCGCGTCCCTGGCTGGCAGCGCCGGTTGGAGCGCAGCGCCAGAGGCACATGCGTCCGCAACCCAGACCGTGCAGCATCCAGTTGCGTCCCCGCCGGCCCCTGTGATCGCCGCGCCCGCCGCGAACTGCTCGACGAACTCAAGTGCCGATCCGCCGGTCAGCGCCGCCGAGCGTTCCGCCCTGCAGGGGCTTCGCAGCCGCCGCGACCAGCTCGATGCGCGGGAACAGCAAGTCGCCGTCAAGGAATTGGTGCTCGCCGCGGCTGAGAAGCGGGTCGCCGATCGCGTGAAGGAGCTGTCTGACCTGCAAGCGCGCCTGCAGACGATGGAGGATGCTCGCAAAAAGCGCGAGGAGGCCAACTGGCAAGGGCTCGTCCATACCTATGAAGCGATGCGCGCGCGGGACGCTGCCGCGATCATGAGCGGCATGAACACGCCCGTGCTGCTTGAGGTCTTCGACCGCATGGACGACCGAAAGGCGGCTCTTGTTCTCGCCGCCATGCCTCCCGACCGCGCCCGCGCTATCACGATAGAACTCGCTGAGATGCGTCTGAAGGCGAGTCAACCCGCGCAAGCTGATCATTAGTCTGACATAGTAACCGTCAAAAATTTAGTGAGGACTCAGACTGAAGTCAGCAAATTCTGTGCAGATTTGCAACGTTGTTAGACAGTCATGAAAATGGCGAAGCGGATCCCTGCTCGGCCGTTTTCCAGGTCTTGCTCTAGGTCTGGTGAATAGAGTCCAGTGTTTCTGGGGAAGATAGAAGTCATGAACACGGCAGCGATACGCCAGGCCGACGTGGGCCATCTTCTCGCGGACCTTGTATGAGCAACCTCGCTCACATTGCGGCCGCGGTTCTGATTGTCGGAGGCGTGGTCAGCGCCTCCGAGGCGCAGCCCGTCCGTGACGCACCTGTGACCGTCCGGGTCGGCGATCACCGCGGTTATAGCTCGATCGCTTTCGGGTTAGCCGCCCCGATGCCCTATGTGCTGAACTCGGAGCCGGGCCGGGTGACGATCGAGATCCAGGGGACGATTCTTCCGACGCCGGAGCGACTGCCCCGGAACGTACGCGCGATCCGTCAACTGGGCAGCGCGGTCCAGCTGGACCTCGTTCAGGGAACGCAGGCGACGGCTACGCAGGTCGGCGGACGCGTAGTCGTGGACCTGCTGGATCCACCCCGGGCGCAGCCTGCCCATCGAGAGCGGCAGCGCGCCGGCCACGTTTCGCCAACGACCGCGAAAACCGCCAAACGGCGTCTGGCCGTGTCGGATCCACCACCTCTGCCGGCCACATCCTCCGCAGCGGGTCAAGCGTTCGCGGCCCAATCCCCCTCCCCGCCGCCACGTCCCACCATCTCTGTCGAGCAGCCTGCACCTCCTTCGCTTGCGGTATCGCCCCCAGAAAAGCCTGCAGCTCCAGCGCCGTCGCGTAACGGTGCCGAGCAGCAACTTTCGGCTCCGTTCGGGGCGAGCACCTCCGAAGCTGGACCGATCTCGATCGCGGTCGCACCACTGCCATCCGGTGAGCCTGGTGCCGTGCTGCCCTTCCCCTCGAAGGTTGGAGCCGCGGCGTTCCGACGAGGTGGTCAGGCGCTCCTGGTCTTCGACACGCGCCAACCCCTCGATCTCGGACAGGTTGCGAGCGATCCGGTCCTGGGGTCTGCGACAGTCGAACTGCTTCCGGCAGCGACTCTCGTAATTTTACCGCTCGCGACCAACGCTTCGCTGCACCTGGAGCGCGTCCCCAATGGCTGGTGCGTTCGGCTCGGGGGAGGCGCAAGCCCACCTCTGCCAGAAATCCAGCAAGCGGCGGGGGAAGTCGTGTTCGGCATCGCGGATGCCTCTCAGGTCGTCGTGGTTCCTGATCCGGAGAGCGGGACTCCATTGCTGGTTGGGACCGTGCGGCCCAACGCGGGCCCAGGAGCGGCGATGCCGGTGTCTCGACGCACACCCTCCTTCGAGGTTCTGCCGGCTTGGCTCGGCATGGCCGTCGAAGCTCTCTCCGACCGTGTGCAGCTCAGCACCCGCGCCGACGGCTTCGCGCTTCGCGTTCCTGGTCCATTGCTTGCCCCCGAGGCTACAGCGAGTTCCACCTCGGCCTACGCTGCTGCAGTGACCCGCACCTTCGACTTTCCCGATCTGCCCACGGCTGCACTCGAGCGCAGGATGGAGGCCTCGGTTGCCGCTGCAGCGATCACGCCACCCCGTGTGCGCCTGCCTGCTCGTCTCGCCGCGGCACAAGCGATGATCGCACTCGGCCTCGGTGCCGAAGCAGAAGGCCTGCTCGCGATGGCGCGTGCGGAAGACCCTGGGGCGGACGAGGACGGTCATGCTGCGGCGCTTCAGGCGATAGCCGCGCTGCTGGACGGCCGTTTGGACGACTCAGCTGCCCTGGACAATCCTCGCCTCAGCAGCTCCGACGAGATCACACTCTGGCGCGCTGTTAGCTCGGCCTCGAGAAGCGAGCATTCGCCTGCCGCAGCCACGGCGTTCGCGGCGACGCTGCCACTCGTCTTCGCCTACCCTGAACCTTTGCGCGAAAGGCTTCTCCCGCTTGCTGCGGAGACGCTGGCTCTTAGCGGCCAAGAGAAGGTGGCCGAAGCTCTCGTGGCTCGATTCCCTCAGGATCCGACGCTCGCCCTCGCGCAGGCGCTATGCCTCGACGCTGAAGGTAAGACGGATAAGGCGCTCGCGGCTTACGACCAGTTGGCGACGGACCGCGACCGCCTCGTGCGCGTACGCGCCGGGACTCACGCGGCGGAGCTGCGGCACCGCTCGGGCATGCTCGACGCGGTGGGCACTGCGGACGCGCTCGATCGCTTGCTCGTCGTCTGGCGCGGCGACGAACGTGAGCTCGCCTTACGGCTGCGCATCGCGGAGTTGCGCACCGAGGGCCGCCAGTTCGGCCTGGCACTCGAGCTGCTGCGAGACACGCAAGCGCTGTTCCCTGGCGATCGCGAGCGCATCAAGGTGCGCATAGGCCAAGTGATGGGCGCTTTGCTCACGGGGGACCAATCTAGCGCGCTGAAGCCGCTTGAGTTCATTGCGCTCGCCGAAGGCTTCGCGGACTTCGTACCGGACGGCGCTTCCGGCGAGCGTCTCGCCACCTTGCTCGCAGATCGGCTCGTCTCGCTCGACCTCCCCGACCGGGCCGCCCCTGTGCTGGAGCGACTGATGAAAGCGGCGCCGGCCGGTGCTCCGCGCGCGCGGTTCGGCCTCCGACTTGCGGGTATGCGACTGGAGAGCGGCCACGCTGCGGGAGCTCTTGCAGCCTTGCAAGCCTCTGAAGCATCGGCCCTTCCTGCTGCCCTTACGGAGGAGCGAGGACTGATGCAGGCCCGTGCGCAAGCTCGGTCGGGGAATCTTTCTGGCGCTGTCGCCACTCTGTCGGCGCTCGGCACGGCAGCTGCGGACGACGCTCGTGCCTCCCTGCTGGAAAACGCGAAGGACTGGCCTGGTGCCCTGGCTGCCTTGCGCGATCTCGCCACCAAGCGCGTCGCGACGACCGGTCCCTTGGCCTCGGAACAGCAGGAAATCGTGCTGCGCGAGGCGAGCGCCGCCCTGCAAGCCGGTGACGACGGTGCCTTACTTACCCTGCAACAGACCGTCGGTCCGCGGATGGGAGTTGGGCCCCGTTCGGATCTCTTCCGGCTACTCACGGACCGTCCCGTGCAGTCGCCTGCCGACCTGCCGAGAGCGGAGCGTGACCTCGCGCTCGCACGCGGAGTGTCTGAGAATTTGCAAAGCCTCTCGGCACAGTAGGCTTGCCGGCTGAGGGCCCGCCGCCATGCTGACAGTGGGGCGCAGATATCTGTGTTGCCGAGGGATTTTCGCTTGCAACACCCCCCCCTAAGCCCTATGTCCCGCGCTCCTTGGCCCAAGGGGGCGACAACGCCCAACAGGCTGTCTGCTGGTTTGGGGGTACGTGATGAACGCACTTGCTCAACTGGGGATGGTCTCGGAGCTTCCGAGCGAGAACCAGACGACAATCGATGTTCCGAGCCTAGAGGGCCAGGAGCGGAAAGACTACTTCGTTACGCGCGATGGTCAGTGCTTTGCCGGCACTCACCTGCTGGTTGACCTTTGGGGGGCGCGCAACCTGGATGATCCCGAGCACATCGACCGTTCCCTACGCGCGGCCGCGCTGCGCGCAGGTGCTACGATCCTTCACAGCCACTTCCATCACTTCACGCCGAACGGCGGTGTGTCGGGAGTAGTTGTACTCGCGGAGAGCCACATCAGCATTCACACTTGGCCGGAGCGCAGCTTCGCGGCCGTGGATGTCTTCATGTGCGGCGCGTGCGACCCTCGCGATGCGGTGCCCACCTTGCAGCAGGCGTTCTGTCCGGAGCGGCTCGATGTCGAGGAGCAGCGCCGGGGCCGCACGTCGTAACCGGACCAGCCTTCATATCGCTGCACGGGCCGCGGGAGAGTGTTCCCGCGGCCCTTGCGCGCGGAGGAGCGACCATGGACGGCGAGTGGGCCGACGAGAGCCTCTATCCTGATTGGGGCCAGCGCTTCCGCGTTTCGCGGACCATTGCGCGTGTCCGCAGCGCATTCCAGGACATCTGGCTGTTCGAGAGCGCGAGTTATGGACGCGTGCTGATGCTGGACGGCGTCGTGCAGATCACCGAGGCCGACGAGTTCATCTACCAGGAGATGATCGCGCATGTCCCCCTGTTGGCGATGGAGGGCGCTCGCCGGGTGCTAATCATCGGCGCCGGCGACGGCGGTGTGCTGCGGCGAGTATTGCAGCATCGCAACGTCGAGCGTGCGGTCATGGTCGAGATCGACAGCGAGGTCATCCGTCTGAGCCGTGAGCACCTTCCCGGCATCGGGGGCGACTGTTGGCACGATCCGCGCGCCGAGGTTCTCGTCGCGGACGGCATCGCCTATGTCGCCGCCGCCCAATCTCAGTCCTTCGACGTGATCATCGTGGACAGCACGGACCCGGCAGGTCCCGGCGAGGTGCTGTTCACCGATGCCTTCTACGCGGACTGCGCCCGCGTCCTCACGGCGCAGGGCGTGATCGTGAACCAGTGCGGCGTGCCATTTATGCAAGCGGACGAGTTGCGCGAGACGAGCGCCCAGCGGGCGAAATTTTTTCGCTACGTCTCAGCCTACGCCGTCGCCGTGCCCACTTATGTCGGCGGCTTCATGACGCTCGGAATAGCGGCTAACGCCAAAGATCCAGGAGCGGTCCCGGCGGGAGCGCTGCGTGCCCGTGCGGAGGCCGCCGGCATTCTGGGCTCAACCCAATATTGGACTCCCGAGGTCCAGGAAGCTGCATTCAAGCTCCCGCCCTACATCGCTCGGCACTTGCCTGCGCCGGGGTCGTAGGCGCGCTACAGCCGTCCGCGCTCGTCGCGCTCCGGCGCACGCTCGCGGTTTCCAACGTCGCCGAGGCTCTTCTCGCTCGCATTGACCTCGTCGAGGCCCGAGACCTTGCTCACGTCGGTCCCGGTCTCGACCGACTCGGCCTTATCCGACGAGGGTCGCTCGACGTTCTCGGCACCCGCGCGCGTGCCGCCGAAGCGATCCGCCCCGCCCGCGCCTTCCGTGCCGGGCTTCTTGTGATTGCCCGTGTCCTGCTGGCCGTCCGTGTGCTTGATGCCCGTCTCGGTGTGCGGCTGCTTCATGGCTTGCCTCCGTGCTTCTGCGCTCCTCAACGCACCGCCGCGCCCCGGTTTCCGTTCACCCAGAAGCGAAGCCTTGCACGAGGCTGCCCGCCACCAAGCGCCAGCCGTCCACCATGACAAAGAAGATCAGCTTGAACGGCAGCGAGACCGCGCTCGGCGGCAGCATCATCATGCCCAGGCTCATCAGCACACTGCCGACGACCATGTCGATCACCAGGAACGGCAGGTAGAGCAGGAACCCGATCTCGAAGGCCCGGCGCAGCTCGCCGACCATGAAGGCCGGGATGAGCGCTCGCCACGGCGTCTGATCGGGCGTGGCAGGCGGCGCGAGATTCCCGATATCTAGGAAGAGCTGGACATCGCTGCCCCGCAGGTTCGCTGCCATGAAATTGGCGGAACGGCTCCGCGGCGAGCTTCAGGCCGTCCAGCTCCGCCACGTGCCCTTGCGCCATCGGCAGCAGTCCGGCGTTCCAAGCCTGCTCCAGCACCGGTTGCATCACGAAGAACGTCAGGAACAAGGCAAGCCCGATGATGACCGGATTTCGGCGGCGTCCCCTGGGCGCCGATTGCGCTGCGCAGGAGTGACAGCACGATCACGATGCGCGTGAACGCCGTGACCATGACGAGAAGGCTCGGCGCCAGGGAAAGAATGGTGAAGAGCGCCGTGATCTCGACGAGCCGGCTGGTCGCTCCGGCCTGCCCGCCAGCACCGAGATCTATGCTCACCGACTGCGCATGGGCATAGCTCCCCGATAGCAGCAGCATGAGCGGGATCAGCGCCGCGCAGGCGAGCAGCAGAAGCAGCCGCTGGACGTTCACGACTGTAGCTCGCTGCGCGATGCCAGCCCGCCAACAACGAGGTCGGTCGGTCCGCCGGTGAGCAGCAGCGCCTCGCGCCCGTCACACGCGACAAGCAGGAGCCGACGACGCGGGTCGAGCGCGATTGTCTCTAGCAGCGCAAGCCGCCGGCTCGCTTGAGGCCGCCGAGCGAGGACAGTGCGTGCGGCGCGACCGCTGAGCAAGACAAGAACGAGGACGGCCGCCAGGGCCGCCAGTCCAATAAGGACGTTCGAGAGAGGCAGGGGCATGGTTCGGCCTTTTGCCGGGGGGGAAGCATTACTCGGGAACCGAGCCGCGCAGCGTGGTGGAGAGTTGGTCCACCTCATCCCGAAGCGCGACCAAGGCGACGCGCAGGGTGCGGCCCTCGTCCGGCTTCAGGTCGAGTGCCTTGGCGCAGAGCAGGCCGACGCTGTCCTGCATGCCGTCGAGCTCGACTGGGCGATCCTGCCCTGCCAAGGCACGGGCGAGGCGCAGAGAGTGCAGCAAGCCCTCCGCCATTGCGAAGATGGCGACGAGATCGGTTGAGAAGGCAGGGTTCGTGCACGGCTCCATGGCAGCGATTAGCGCAGGGAAAAGTTAATGGCTGGTTTCCGAGGCGGGCGCTAACCGATCCTTAATACTTCGGTGTGAAGCTCGAAAGATCGAGAGGAGCCGTGTGATGGACCTGACGAGCATGGACCTATTCAGCCTTGCCGAGCAGCGACTTGATTGGGTGAGCCGGCGGCAGGAGCTGCTTGCTCAGAACGTCGCAAACGCGAACACGCCTGGCTACGAGGCGCGCGATCTCAAACCCTTCGAGTCACTGCTCCAGAGCAAGGTCGTATCGCTCGCCGCAACGAGCCCGCTGCACCTCGCGGCGACCTCCGACCCGGCGGAGCAGGACCGGGCCGAGATCGTCACCGAGCGGGCGCCGGATGGCAACGCCGTTTCGCTCGACACCGAGCTCACGAAGCTGGCGGACACGGACGGCATGCACGAGCTCGCGACCAATCTCTACACGAAATACCTGGGCATGTTCCGCTTGGCACTCGGGAAAGGGAGCTAGCGGCCGTGGACATCACGAAGGCTCTCGCGATCTCCGCCTACGGGATGGACGTGCAAAGCACCCGGCTGCGCGTCATCGCGGAAAACCTCGCCAACCAAGACACTACGGGATCAAGTCCCGGTGCGGACCCATATCGGCGCAAGGTTGTCGAGTTCGAGGACCGCATGGATCGCGGTCTTGGCGCCGAAGCGGTGCACGTGCGCCGGATCGAGCCGGTGCCGGGCGATTTCGCGCTCCGCTACGACCCATCGCATCCGGCCGCGGACGCGCAGGGCTACGTGAAGGTGCCGAACGTCAACAGCTTCGTGGAGGTGATGGACATGCGCGAGGCGCAGCGGACCTACAGTGCCAACCTTAACGTCTTGGAGGCGAGCCGATCGATGCTGACTTGCACCATTGAGATGCTGCGCTAGCGATGGCGATCGCGGCCATAACGCCAGCGGCAGCCGTCGGCGCGTATCAGCGCGTCCAGGCTGGACCTTCGCTGGCAGATCAGAGCTTCGGAGGAGCGCTTGAGCGTGCCATGCAGGGTGTCGTGGATGCCGGGCACGGTGCAGAGGGACAGGCCATGCAGGCTCTGGCAGGAGGCGGCGACCTCACGCACGTCGTGACAGCAGTCTCGAAGGCCGAGTTGGGCCTGCAGGCCGCGACCGCGGTGCGGGACAAGGTCGTGTCGGCATACCAGGACATCATGCGGATGGCGATTTGATGGACGCCTTGCAGGTTGCCGCCGCGCTGCGGGAGGCGCTCGTCGTGTCGCTGAAACTCAGCGGTCCACCCCTTCTCGCGAAGTCTCCGCGATCGGCCTCGCGGTGTCGCTGCTTCAGGCTGTCACCCAGATCCACGAGGCGACTCTCGCCTTCCTGCCCAAGCTGATATTGGTCGCCGGCGTGCTCGCCGTACTCGGCCCGTTCATGGCCGCCTCGCTCACCGATTACTCGCGCTCGCTCATGGATCAGGTCGTGGCCGTGGGCGGCCGCTAGCATGGGCACGGATGCCCTGCTTGCCGGGCTTCCAGGCTGGGCCTTCGCCTTCGCGCTCGTTCTGGCCCGTTGCAGCGCCGCAGTGATGCTCCTGCCCGGCCTCGGCGAGGCGGAGCCGCCTGCGACGGTGCGCGCCGGTCTCGCCGTGGGATTGACCGGCTTGCTCCTGCCAGTCGTGCTGCCGCAGATGCCGCCCGTCCCGCCCAGCATGTGGCGGCTCGGCAGCATGGTCGCGGCGGAGCTGCTCTGCGGCGGGTTGCTCGGCTGGCTCGCGCGGCTGATGGCGCTCTCCCTGCCCATCGCGGGCGGGATCGTCTCGTTGCTCATCGGGTTAGCGAGCGTGCTGCAGCCCGACCCGAACCTCGGTGGCCAGAGCACTGCGCTGACACGGCTGTTCAGCCTCGCCGTTCCGGTTCTCGTGCTCTCGACCGGGCTCTACGCCCTGCCGTTGCAAGCTCTAGCCGGGAGCTACGAATTGATCGCGCCCGGCACGTGGGTGCCAACCGGCGGAGCGGCCGAGAGCGTGACGGCTGCCGTCACCCAGGGCTTCGCGCTGTCGCTCCGTCTCGCGGCACCGTTCGTGCTTTCCGGCGTCCTCGTGCAGGCCGGGCTGGCGCTCATGGCGCGGTTCGTGCCGCAGATGCAAGTCTATGCACTGGCCGTCCCCGGACAGGTCCTAGCCGGCCTCGCGCTGCTGGCCGCTCTGAGCGTGCCTCTCTTGGAGACCTGGCAGGACGGCGTGCAGGCAGCTTGGCGCACCATGCTGCTTGGGCTGTAGCGGGTGGCAGAGGCGGACGCCGAGGATCGCACACACGCCGCCTCCGCTCGGCGGCTTGAGCAGGCGCGCGCGCAAGGTGATGTGCCGCTGTCGAGCGAGTTGCCAGGGGTCGCTGGCCTCGGCGCCGCTATTCTCGTCTTCATGCTAGGCGCCTCCACGGGCCTGCACAGCTTTGGCGCACGTCTCGCGCGGATGCTAACGGAACCAGAAAGCACGGACGTCGCGCTTCGTGGCGCCGTCTGGACCGCACTTGCTTTGCTGCTGCCATTCGTCGCCGCGGTCGTCGCCGCGAGCGCCGCGTCCACGCTCGCGCAGACCCGATTCCTGTTCCACCTGGGCGCCCTGCGCCCCGATCTCGCGCGGCTCGATCCCCGGCGTGGGCTGCGAAGGATCGGCGGGCG
Organism: uncultured Alphaproteobacteria bacterium; assembly: GCA_963848595.1. Classification (GTDB taxonomy): domain Bacteria; phylum Pseudomonadota; class Alphaproteobacteria; order Acetobacterales; family Acetobacteraceae; genus CAWKEH01. Next base: position 227,545 of record CAWKEH010000002.1, read on the forward strand.
CGAGACGCTGGTGCAAGCCAGCCGCGCAATCCTCAAGCTCGGCATCCTGGGTTGGGCAGCCTGGCACGCACTGGGCGGCATCGTGCCGGACACGGGGCAAACACTGCTGGAACTTCCCGATAGCCTTCTGGACCGCATCGCTCGCGGCTTGCTGCACCTTGCCTTCTTGGTTCTCGGGGCGCAGGCGGCCTTCGCGGTGCTCGATCTGGTGCTCGTTCGGCTGCGCTACGCCCGGCGCATGCGCATGAGCCGCGAGGAGCAGCGCGAGGAGACGAAGGAGTCCGAGGGTGACCCGCGCGTGAAGGCGCGGCTGCGCCGGCTGCGCGCTGCCCGCGCCCGCCGCCGCATGATGACTGCCGTGCCCACGGCGACCGTGGTCATCACCAACCCGACGCACTACGCTGTCGCCCTTCGCTACGACCAGGGCAAAGGAGGGGCACCGCGCGTGGTCGCGAAAGGCGCGGACGAGATCGCGGCGCGCATCCGCGCCGTGGCCGAGGAGCACCGGGTGCCGCTCGTCGCGAACCCACCGCTGGCACGCGCCCTCTACACGGTCGAGCTGGACCGCGAGATACCGGCCGAGCATTTCCAGGCAGTGGCCGAGGTGATCGCCTACGTCTGGCGGCTGCGCGGCCGGGTGCGCCGGGCGGCAACGTGACCGGGCCCGGCCGACCGCGGCGCGATCGTCAGATGTCGGTCGGCGTCGGTATTCTCGATCACGCGGGTCGAATCATCCGCGCCAACAAAACACTCCAAGTTCTGGTGCAACGGGCCGAGCCGCTCGAGGGAGAGGCTGCCGAGGATCTGTTCGCGACGCCGCCGCAGGGCTATGGGGCCGCAGCAATCCGGGCGACGCTCACCGACCGCAAGCCTCGGCTGTTCACCACCCGAACCGCCGAGCCTCTCATCGTCGTCGTGCGTTTCGTCCCGAGGCTGGCACCAGGGAAGTGCACCCGCTTCCTGGTGCACGCCGAGGCTGCCGGAGCGCGCTCGAGTGCGAGCACGCACACGCGGCGCAACACTGTGCAGCGATCAGACGGGCGGCTCGCGACGGTCGTCCACGATTTCAACAACCTTCTCGGCATCATTGCCGCCAGTGTCGAGTTCGGGGCGAGAGCGCGCTGCCAATGACCCGGCGCTGCTGCAGGATCTCGACGCTATAGCCGCGGCCGCTCAGCGTGGCGCGGCGCTTCTGCGCAAGCTGATCGCCTTCGACGGTGACGCAGAAGGGAGGCCTATACCGCAGGCGGTGGACCTGAATGCAGCGGTCCAGGCGCTCTCTCCCCTGCTACGTCGTCTTTTGGGCTCCCCAGTCGCGCTGCATGTCGTCGCCGGAACACCGCGGCCAGCGTGGCTGGATCCAGTCGGGCTCGATCAGGTCATCCTCAACCTCGCCGTGAATGCCCGTGACGCGATGCCTGCCGGCGGCTGTCTCACTCTCAGCACAGGATGCCTGGACAGCGATGTGACACTGGAGGTCGCCGATACGGGCGAGGGCATCCCGCCCGACCTGCTGCCGACGGTGCTACGACCAGGCGTCACCACCAAGCACTGCGGAGGCGGCCAGGGCCTCGGACTCGCCTCGGTCTTCGAGATCCTGCAGCAGAGCCGTGGCGGCCTGGTGATCGAGAGCGAACCGGGTAAGGGCACTGTCGTGCGCCTCCACCTCCCCATTGAACCTGCACTGACCGCCACGCCGGGCGTCGTGCTCCTCGTCGAGGACGAAGCGCTTGTCCGCAGCCTCGCCGCCAAGATCCTGGCTCGGCGCGGTTGGAGAGTGATCTCGGCCGATGCAGTTGCATCAGCCCTGGCCGCGGCCGAACCACACCTCGCCGACATCGCGCTCATCGTGGCCGATCTCTCGCTACCCGATGGGGATGGCCGAGCACTGATCCAGACGCTGCGCACCCGGCGTCCCGGCTTGCCCGCAGTGCTCACTAGCGGATATCCCGCCAATACCATCGCGTTGGGCGAGTCCGACCTGCGCATCCTGGCCAAGCCATACAGCCTGGAGAGCCTCGTGCGCGCGTGCGCCGCAGCCGTCGCGGAGGCGGACGGAGTGTCCTGAAATGTTCTTGCAAGCGCGCCCACTGGGAACATATAAAGAACTCTTCCTTAACGGCTCCCAGCGCACCGTTGCGGCCCTTGCTCCCGTGTGGGATGGTGCCGCCCCGGACGCCGCGCCGGTCTGCCGGGGAGATGCGCGGAAGGAACAGCACATGGATAAGGCAAAGGCCCTGGAAGCGGCGCTCACGCAAATCGAGCGCGCATTCGGCAAGGGCAGCATCATGCGCATGGGCGCAAAGTCCGGCGACCAGCAGATCGAGACCATCTCCTCTGGCTCCCTCGGGCTGGATTTGGCACTCGGCATCGGCGGCTTACCGCGTGGTCGCATCGTCGAGATTTACGGCCCCGAGAGTTCCGGCAAGACGACGCTCGCGCTGCATGCGATCGCGGAGGCCCAGAAGCGCGGCGGCACCTGCGCCTTCATTGACGCCGAGCACGCGCTCGACCCGACATACGCCCGCAAGCTCGGCGTGAACCTCGATGATCTCCTTCTCAGCCAGCCCGACGGCGGCGAACAGGGGCTGGAGATCGCGGACACGCTCGTGCGCTCTGGCGCTATGGACGTGATCGTGATCGACAGCGTCGCCGCGCTCGTGCCCCGCGCCGAGCTGGAGGGCGAGATGGGCGACAGCCACGTGGGCCTGCACGCCCGGCTGATGAGCCAGGCGCTGCGCAAGCTCACCAGCACGGTCGCCCGCTCCAATACGATGCTGATCTTCCTGAACCAGATCCGTCTCAAGATCGGCGTGATGTTCGGCAGTCCGGAGACGACGACGGGCGGCAATGCGCTGAAGTTCTATGCCTCGATCCGTATGGATATCCGCCGCATCGGCCAGATCAAGGACCGCGACGAGGTCGTCGGCAATCAGAACTCGGGTCAAAGTCGTCAAGAACAAGCTGGCCCCGCCATTCCGGCAGGTCGAGTTCGACATCATTTACGGCGAGGGCATCAGCAAGGCCGGCGAGTTGATAGACCTCGGCGTCAAGGCCGGCATCGTCGAGAAGTCAGGCGCTTGGTTCAGCTTCGACAGCCAGCGCATCGGCCAGGGCCGCGAGAATGCCAAGCAGTTCCTGCGCGACCACAAGGACGTGGCCGACGAGATCGAACGCCGCGTCCGTGGCCAATCCGGCGTGGTCATGAACCTGATGACCGTCGAGCCTGCGGCCGAGGCCGCCGAGGATGCCGAGGCCGCTGAGTAGGATTTCGGTGCTCGACGATCCGGGCAGCACGGCACTCAGCGCGGCGGACCTCGACCTGATCGAGGCCGCCCGCGGCGTGCTCCTGCACCACTACCGCCCGTTCTGGCATACGGTCGGAGCGGCTATCCGCGGGCGCGACGGCCGGGTCTGGACCGGGGTTCACTTGGGCGCCACCGTCGGCCGCCTCAGCATCTGCGCCGAGGCCATCGCCCTCGGCCGCGCCGTGATGGACGGCAACGGCACGGTGGAGTGCGCCGTCGCCGTCCGCCACCCCAAGCCGGACGAGCCGGATCAAAGTCTGCGCGTGGTCGCTCCCTGCGGAGCCTGCCGCGAGAACCTGCTCGACTACGACGCTGCAGCGGACGTGATCGTCCCTACCCCTGCCGGGCTGCGCCGGGTTCCGGTCCGGGATCTGCTGCCTGTTCCCTACCAGCGATAGGATCGGAACTCCGGGCGGTAGTAGACCGCCCCGCAGCTTCTCGCTATGCGGCTGCGCGAAGGTATGCAGATGCGCGGAGGCGCTGACGCTGCTCGCCCGGCACTAGCCGCACGAGGATCGGTCTATGATCCGAGGCCCGGCGCGCGAGCGCCTCGGCACGCAGGCAGGTCAGGCCGCGCACAAGACAGCGATCCAACCGAACCGGCATCACATCGGCAGCCACGTGCGTGGGCTCGCGCGGGCCAACGTCGTGGAAGCCCGGCAGCAGCGCCGGACCGACCAAGTTGTAGTCGCCGAGCACGGCGGCCCGCAGCGGCAGCGCCTCAGCCACGCAGCGGAGCTGCCTCCGGTTCAGCACCTGCCCGTGCGAGAGGTGTGACATTGGCGACCGCGAACCCGTCGAGGTCCAGAACCTGAACGACCCGATGATAGAGAGCGCCCGCCGGCAAAGGCAGCACTCGCGGCGCTACCGGAAAAGGGTCGGGGCTCCACATCGCCAACCCGTGTATGCGTCCAGGCAAAGGCACCCGCGCGTAATGGCCGCCGATACGGGCCGCGAGCCCGTCAATGCGCTGCGTAGCCTCCTGCATGAGCAGGAGATCGGGCCGCTCGCGGCGGACGAGGCTAGCGACGTCGTCCAGCGAAGCGCCGACGAGCCGCAAGAGGTTCCAGCTGATGATCTTCATGGGTCTGGTGCACACCGAGATAAGGTTCGGACGGCCGGGACGCAAGCGCATTATGACACGCGAAGGCTGAATACGGCGTTAAGGCTCCGGCGGGCCTGGTCGCGGGCTCGTCCCCGATCCTCCGCCGGTCCGCAGCCGCCACGCCCGCACCAGCAGCGTTGCAGCCACCCACGCGCTGAGCAGTGCCAAGGGGAGCGTGATCAGGCGCGGGAGGGCGACGGCAGCGGCGGCGAGCAGCAGCAGGACGCTGCCGCCCGCGGCCATGACCTTCGCCTCCGCCGGTCCCAGCGCCCGGTGATTGGTGATGGCGGCACTGACCGCGCTGCCCAGGCCCACCGCGCCGGCCGCGAGGCGCCCTGGGCTGCCCCGGCGCAGCACGCGCGCGTCAGGCAGCTCTGCCGGCTGCACGCGGCCTAGGTCGAGCACGATTTCGGCCGCGTTCTCCAGGTCGCGGAGGAACATAGCCTCCATCTCCGCCGCGAAGCCTGCGTCCTCGATGGCGACGTCCAGCTCCCAGTTGCCGATCCAGCTCGCCAGGTTGAGGTTGCTCGATCCGATCCGCGCCCATCGGCCGTCCGCGACGGCGGTCTTCGCGTGCAGCATCGGGCCGTTCCACTCATAGACACGGATGCCCGCCTCCAGCAGCGCGCGGTAGCCGGCGCGCGACAGCGCCTGCGCGAGTGGGATATCGCTCGACCCCGGTACCAGCAGGCGGACGTCCACCCCGTCGCGCGCCGCATCGCAGAGCGCTCGCACATACGCCGTCGTGCCGACGAAGTAGGCGTCGGTCAGCCACAGCCGGCGGCGGGCCAGGGCCGCGATGAGCTGGTCGAAGCGATACAGGCCCATAGTATTGGGGCGGCTGCCGATCACCCGCACGGGAACCTGGCCCGCGACCGCCGGGATGGCCGATTGCGGCTCAGACGGCGCATCAGAGGACGCGTGAGGCGGCCCAGCCCGCGCCCAGCTCTGCCCGAAGGCGTGCTCGAGGTCCGCCACGGCCGGGCCGCGCAGCTCGATGCCCGTGTCACGCCAGGGTTCGATGCGCCGGATGGGATCGCCGGCCCAGGCCTGGCCGATGCACAGGCCGGCGACGAATCCGACCTCACCGTCCACGCACACCACCTTGCGGTGATTGCGGCTGAGCCACCCGAATGGGCTGTCAAGCCGCGGCGGATTGAAGCAGCGCACCTCCACCCCGGCCTCACGCAGCGTCCGCCAGAAGCGGCGCGGCGTGGAAAGGCAGCCCATCCAGTCGTAAAGCAATCGGACCGCGACGCCGTCGCGAGCCTTGGCGGCCAGCGCGGCCGCGAAGTGCAGGCCGACACCGTCGGCACGGATGATGTAGTTCTCGAGATGCACGGTGCGGCGTGCGGCCGCGATGGCAGCGAGCCAGGCCGGATAGTTCTCGGGGCCGTTGCGCAGCAGGCGCACCTCGTTGCCCTCGACCGGCGCTGCTCCGGCTACGCGCGAGAATAGCCGGTCGGCGAGGAGCCGCGCGAGCCGCGGACCGCTGTCCACCCCTGTATCCGGCATGGTCCCCGCCTCCGCCGTAGCGCCGCCGGTTTGCCGCGGGGGCGCGCGGCGGGCAAGGATGTCGCGTGGCGGACGAGGCCGTCCGGCGTCGCGCTCAGGAGGAAGGGGTCTGGACGGTGTGCAGGAACGCCTTGATCTTGGCGAAATCGTCCTCGCTCAGGATCCCGCTCCAGTTTGGCATGCCCTTGTCGGGCCGGCCGTGATGCACGGTGTAGGTGAACACCTCGTCCATTCTGTCGCCGTAGCGGAGCTGCAGCCGGCGGAGGTCGATGTGATGCTCCGCCTGCACCGCATCGGGGCCGTGGCAGTGCGAGCAGGTATCGTTGAAGATCTTCTCTCCCGCGGTTGCCAGACCGGCTGCGGATGCCACGCTCGCCGAGGCGGCCGCGGCCTGGGACGGCTGAGCATCAGGGCTGACATCCGCGGTTGCCGCAGCGGGTATCGCCTGCATCGTCTGCCGCTCGGTCGCGGCGCTCGACAGGGTCACCATGCCCGCCGACGCGGACGGGAAGCCGTATTTCGTCTTGAGTGCCGCGATGAAGCCGGCCGAGGCGTCGATCACCGCATCCACCTGGTTGCGCAGGCCCGCCTGCCCGGCGGGGAAGCCGATCGCGGCCTCCCACTGCATGCCTGGGCCGGCCACCGGCACGACCCGGTAGGTGTCGTGCAGATCAGTTGCATTGATGTAGCCGGCCGCTGGCCCCCAGACGAAGGCAACGTCGGCCGCGCCGGAGGTCAAGTCCTGCACCGCCTTCACCGTCTCAAGCACGGTGACGGCCTGGATGTCGTCGTGCTCGGCGATCAGGCTCTGCGGCGGCGAGCCGAATTGCACGGCGACCCGCAGTCCTCTCAGGTCGGACAGCGCCGACACGGTCCGGGTCTTTGGCAGCACCAGCGCGTAGCCGAGCTGCAGGATCGGATGGGAAAACACCACCCGCGGCCCCATAAAGTCCTTTGTTTCCGGCAGTCCGATGTAAGCGTCGCACTTGCGGTCGAGCAGCGTCGTCCGCACGCTGCGCTTGCCGAAGTAGCTGAGCGTCCAGACTGGCTCGAAGGAGCGGCCGAGCTCCTCCGCGATGTGCTGGCTCAGCTCGACGTAGAGGCCGGGCGCCTCGGCCTTGGTGCTGCTGAACGGCGGATTGTCCGGGTCCATGCAGACCCGCAGCGGCGGCGCCGGCTCGGCCGCCCATACCGCACCGGGAGCGAGCGAGAGCAGCAGCCCAGCCAGGAGCCAGCGCGATGCCCGGAGCGGGCGTCCGGCAAGGTCGCGGTGCGCCGGCGTCGCGTGATGCGGCATCGTGATGATCTCCTGGCCAGGCTGCTGATCGAGTTCTTACTCGGTGAAGACGAACAGGGCGCCGCCTTCCGGCGTGGCCGCGACCATCTTCTTGCCGACGTCGCCCAGGAACGCGGGGATGGATTCCGTGCGGCCCACGACGATGGCGACATACTGCTTGCCGCCGAGCGAGTAGGTGATCGGCCCGGCACCGATGCCGCTGCCTAGGTTCATCTGCCACAGCGGCGCGCCGGTCTTGGCGTCGAGCGCCTTGAACGTCCCGTGCAGGTTTCCGTAGAAGGTCAGCCCGCCCGCGGTGGTCAGCGTCCCGCCGTTGAACGGCAGGTCCTCCTTTATCCCCCACACCTTCTTCTGGTTGACAGGATCCCACGCCATCATCTCGCCCATGTTGCCGCCAGGGCCGGGATGGGTCGGGAACTCGGCGCCGAGATAGAATACGCCGCGGCGGTAGTTCACCTCGCTCACAGACCAGTCCATGCAGATGTTGTTGGACGGGATATACACGAGGCCGGTCCCGGGATTGTAGGACATCGGCTGCCAGTTCTTGCCGCCGAGCAGGTTCGGGCACACGTCCTTCACGGGGTGGTTCGGCCCAGGACGCTTCGCCGGGTCGTCGATGGGCGCCCCGGTCTCGGGATCGATCCGCTGGGCCCAGTTGGTCGGCACGAACTTCTGGGCGGAGATGAGATCCCCATTCTCGCGGTTGAGCACGTAGAAGAAGCCATTGCGGTTCGCCTGCATCATCGCCGGCACGGTCTTGCCGTCGATCTTCAGGTCGGCAAGCACCAACTCGTTCACGCCGTCATAGTCCCAGGCGTCTTCCGGGGTTGCCTGGTAGTGCCACTTGATCTTGCCGGTGTCCGCGTCGAAGGCGACGGTGCTGGACGTGTAAAGGTTGGTGAGCTTGCCGTAATCGTCGTTGCCCGTGCTGCGCACGACGGAGTTCCACGGGCTGGGATTGCTGGTGCCGTAGAAGATGAGGTTGGTCTTGGGGTCGTAGGAGCCGACCAGCCAGGCCGCGCCGCCACCGTGCTGCCAGCTGTCGCCCTTCCAGGTCTCGTTGCCGGGTTCGCCGGGACCCGGCACGGTCCATGTCTTCCAGACCTGCTTGCCGGTCTGCGCGTCGTAGGCTTGCAGGCTCCCGCGCGCGCCATACTCGCCGCCGCCGAAGCCGGTGACCACCATGTTCTTGACCACGAGCGGTGGCGACGTGATGACCGAGCCCTGCTTATAGTCAACCACCTGGGTCTTCCAAAGCTCCTTGCCGGTCTTGGCGTCGAGCGCTACCAGCATGCCGTCCAGGCGGCCGACAAAGATCTTGCCGTCGGAGTAGGTGACGCCGCGGTTGTTCACATCGCAGCATGCGTATTGCAGCACGTCGTCCGGCATGTCCGGCTCGTATTTCCAGTGCTGCTGGCCGGTCTTGGCGTCGAGCGCATAGACATACTTCGGACCCCAGGACGTGGACACATACATCGTGTCGCCGATGACCAGCGGGGTGGATTCGTTGGAGCGGAGCGAGCCGAGCTGGAAGGAGTAGGCGAGCTTCAGGTGACTCGCGTTCTTCGTGTTGATCTGGGTCAGCGGGCTGAAACGCGTGTTGTCGTAGCCGTGGCCATACATGGCCCAGCCACCGCTCGAACTCCTGCCCCGCCTGCGCCATCCCCTGCCCTGCGGCGGGTTCGGCGGCCTGTCCGCTGGCCAAGGGGCCCGCGAGGAGGCCGAGTGTCAGAAACACCCCGCCGAGCAGATGCGTTCGATATTGTTTCATTATCCGTTTCCTCTTACCAAAGACCGACTCAAGCGCGGTATTGCACCGTCCGGATCGGGCCGGACCAATCCGTCGCCTGCTTTCGTCACTCATCATCGGAAGCGATAGTTGGGGCCGGATCAAATTCATATGCCCCAAAGGTCGAACGCCGCCCGGCACGGGCTGCGACCTTCGTCGCGAGGCGCGGATTGATGCAGCCGCCCGAGTCGAGATCGGCTACATCACTGGTCCGTGCTGCGGATGAAGGACATGCCCCGGGTTCTAATCGCCGACGACCATCCCCTGTTCCGGGACGCCATCAAGGACGTGGTCGGGAGGCTGTTCCTGGCCCAGGGTTGGGATTTCGTCTGCCTGGAGGCGACGCGGTGCAGCGAGGTCGCCGCGGTCGTCGAACGGGAGGAGGAGCTGGAACTCATCCTGCTCGATCTCTCGATGCCGGGCGCGCAGGGCCTCTCGATGCTGGTAGCGCTCCGCTCCAAGGTGCCGGCGACACCGGTCATCGTCATCTCCTCGCTCGATGACCCGGCGACCGTGCGGCAGGCCATGGCCTGCGGTGCGGCTGGGTTCATTCCGAAGTCCTCGTCGAAGGACCTGATCGCGATGGCGCTGCAGGTGGTGTTCGCCGGCGGCGTCTATATGCCGCGCGAGCTGCTGGACAAGGTGGAGCGCAGGACCGACGCCGCGAGCGCGCCGTGCGAGGATGGCGGCGACGCGCTGACCCTGCGGCAATCCGCGGTGCTCGACCTGCTGGTGCGGGGCATGTCGAACAAGCACATCGCCCGCAACCTCGCCATCAGCGACGCGACGGTAAAGGCGCACGTGACGGCGGTCCTGCGCAAGCTCGGGGTCAGCAGCCGCGCCCAGGCGATCGCGGCGATGCGCGGTGGCCAGCGCGTGTCCTGACGCCGCGCGGCACCCCCGTGTGGCGTTGACCCTCTCCTCGCGACCTGCCACTCACACGCACAAGGGAGAGCTTCGATGAAGGCCGTTACGCTCAGCAAGCCCGGCGGGCTCGACTGCCTGCATCTGGTCGATGTGGACGAGCCGCCCGCGCCGGGTGCCGGCGAGATCCTCGTGCGGCTGCACGCGAGCTCACTCAACTACCACGATTACGGCGTGGTCTCGGGCAGGAAGGCGATCGGGGAGGATCGCATCCCCATGTCGGACGGCGGCGGCGTAGTTGAAGCCGTGGGCGCCGGGGTGGCCGAGTTCGCCGCGGGCGACCATGTTGTCTCCTGCTTCTTCCCGCTCTGGGAGGACGGTCCGCCGACCATCGCTGATTTCTCGACGACGCCGGGCGACGGGATTGATGGGTACGCGCGGGAGAAGGTCGTCTGCCCTGCGAACTGGTTCACGCGCGCTCCGAAGGGCTACAGCCACGCCGAGGCGGCGACGCTCACCACCGCTGGGCTGACCGCGTGGCGCGCCCTGGTCGTGAACGGCGGGCTGAAGGCGGGCAATAGCGTGCTGGTGCTCGGCACTGGCGGCGTGTCCATCTTCGCGCTGCAGTTCGCCAAGGCGATGGGGGCGAGCGTGGTCGCGACGTCCTCGTCCGACGCGAAGCTCGAGCGCGCCCGCGCCCTCGGAGCGGACCACGTCATCAACTACAAGCGTCATGAGGACTGGGGCAGAGAGGTCCTCGATGTCACGGGCGGGCGGGGCGTGGACCACGTGATCGAGGTCGGCGGTCCGGGCACGCTGCCGCAGTCCATCGCCGCCTGCCGGATCGGCGGCCACATCGCGCTGATCGGCGTGCTGACCGGCCGAGCCGGCCCGGTCCCGACCGCGGCCATGATGGCCAAGCAGCAGCGGCTCCAGGGCCTGATCGTCGGCAGCCGCCGGGACCAGATGGACATGGTCCGCGCGATCGAGGTCACGGGACTCAAGCCGGTGATCGACAGCACGTTCGCGCTCCAGGACATGGCGGACGCGTTCCGCCATGAAGAGTCAGGCGCTCACTTCGGCAAGATCTGCATCGAGATCGGATGAGGCCCGGTCGGCGCGTGGAACCGCGAGACGATAGGACGGTCGTGCGGATTCCTTGACGTCGGCGCCATTGCTTCAGGTAAGAGGGAGCCAGGAACGCATGACGGCGCGGCGCGAAGTCGCGCTGTAAGCCCCAGGGAGGGGAGGTCCATGGTATCGCGCCAGGCCGTGAGGCGGGGCTGCTCGCAGGCGCGGGATCCTGCCACTGCTGCCCAGGAGCTGCATGACGCGATCCACCAGCCCGGCACCGGGCTGGCCGTCTTCTTCTGCTCGCCGTGCTACGACCTCGACGCGCTGGGCGCCGAGATTCACCAGCGCTTCGGCGAAGCGAACATCATCGGCTGCACAACCGCCGGGGAGATCGGTCCGGCCGGCTACCTCGAAGGCGCCATCACCGGATTCAGCATCGCCGCGGAGAGCTGCCAAGCCGTGACGAAGCTGATCCCGGACATCTCCGCGTTTCAGGTGTCGCGCGGCCGCGCCATTGCCGACGCCCTGACCGAGAAACTCGCCCGGCACGGGCAGCCGCTCGATCCGAAGACGCATTTCGCGATGCTGCTCGTGGATGGCCTGTCCACCAACCAGGAGGCGATCCTCAGCTCCATCAACCGCAGCCTAGACCCGATTCCCCTCTTCGGCGGCTCGGCCGGCGACGACATGCGGCTGCAGCAGGCCCACGTGTATCACGGCGGCCGCTTCTGGCCGGACTCGGCGCTGCTGACCCTGGTCCGGACGCGCCACGCCTTCAAGGCGTTCCGCTGCCAGCACTACGAGGGGTCCGACACCAAGATGGTCGTGACGGAGGCCGATCCGGCGCGCCAAGTGGTCACCGAGATCAACGCCGAGCCCGCCGCGCCGGAATACGCGCGGATCATCGGCGCGGACCTGCGGGACTTGACGCCCCTCGTCTTCGCGGAGAACCCGCTGATGGTCCGGGTCGGCGGCGACTACTACGTCCGCTCGATCCAGAAGGCCGACGCCGACGGCAGCCTGACCTTCTTCTGCGCCATCGACGTCGGCGTCGTGCTCACCCTCGCCCGGCGCCGCGACATCGTGGATGAGCTGCGCGGCCTGTTCCGGGGATTGCGTCAGGAGATCGGGCCGCCGCAGCTCGTCATCGGCTTCGACTGCGTCCTGCGCGGCCTGGAACTCGGCGAGCGTCAGCTCAAGCGGGTCGTCAGCTCCATCCTGGCCGACAACAACGTGATCGGCTTCGGCACCTACGGCGAGCAGTTCGCCGGGATGCACTTCAACCAGACCTTCACCGGGGTCGCGATCGGCGACGGCCCATGACCAGCCGCCTCGCAACACCCCTGGACGACCGGCTGGCCGAGTTGGAAGCCGAGAACCGAAAGCTGCGCAAGATCAACAAGGTCTTGATGGACCGGGTCGAGCGCGACATGGACACCCAGGGCGGCAATGCCTTCTCCTTGTTCCAGACGGCCGTCACGCTCGAGAGCAGGGTGAGGGAGCGCACCGCCGAGCTGACCGGCCTGACCCGGCAGCTGCGCCAGGAAATCTCCGAGCGCCGCGAGGCGGAAGCGGCGCTGCACCTGGCCAAGGCCGAGGCCGAGCAGGCGAACCTGAGCAAGACGAAGTTCCTGGCCGCAGCCAGCCACGACCTGAAGCAGCCGCTGAACGCCGCCAAGCTGTTCGTGGGCGTCCTCGCCGAGGAGGTGGAGGGCGAGCGCGTGCGCGGCCTAGTGGATAACGTGGAGGACGCGCTGGAGGCGTTCGACGACCTGCTGAACGCCCTGCTCGACATCTCCAAGCTCGATGCCGGCGTCTGGGTCGCCGAGCCGGCCGGGGTTCCGGTAGGGCCGCTGCTGGCGCGCCTGGCCCGGGAATACACGCCGCAGGCCGCCGCCGCGGGCCTGTCCGTGCGCGTGGTGCCGACGAGTTTCATTGCCCATACCGACCGCTGCCTGCTGGAGCGAGTTGTGCGCAACTTCGTCAGCAACGCGATCCGCTACACCGAGCGCGGACGCATCCTGATCGGCTGCCGGCGCTGCGCCGACGCGATCCGGATCGAGGTGTGGGACACCGGCATCGGCATTCCCGGCGACAAGCTCGCCCACATCTTCGAGGAGTTCCGCCAGCTCGGCAACAACCCGCGCCGCGGCGACAAGGGCGTCGGCCTGGGCCTCGCGATCGTGGACCGCATCGCCCGGCTGCTCGGCGTCCGCATCACGGTCCGGTCCCGTCTCGGGCACGGCTCCTGCTTCGGCGTCACGTTGCCTCTTGGCAGCTTCCCAGAGGCCGCGGCGGAGAGCCCGATCGCGCCGCCGATGCTCAACGCCGGGCTCGCCGGGCGCTTCGTGGCCGTGGTGGACAACGATGCCCAGGTTGTGCAGGCGATGGCGACGCTGCTCGGCACCTGGGGATGCCGCCTGGTGGCGTCCGCCTCGGCCGAGGGCATACTCGATGCGCTGGAAGAGGCTGCGCAGCGCCCGGATCTGATCATCGCGGACTATTTCCTGGATGACGGCCGCTACGGCACCGAGGTGATCGCGATGCTGCGGGCACAGTTCGGTCCTGTTCCGACCCTGATCATGTCCAGTGACCGCTCACTCGCCCTTAAGGCCGAGGCGCAGGCGCTGGGATGCGGCTTCCTGGCCAAGCCGGCCAGCCCGGCGAAGCTGCGCGCGATGCTAAGCTTCCTGCTGAGTCAAACCGCTGATGGCGGCGCAGAACGCTGGGACGTGCCATAGGACCGAAGAGCGGTTACGTCGCGCCGACTTCGGGCCGAGTAACGGCGGCCGCACTGCCCTCCTCCGATCCTCAGCCTCTCAAGCCGGGGACGGTGCGATCACAAAACCTCACGCGACGGATACGTTTTCAGGTATTGATACCTTTGTCAGCCCGTAAAGCGGAGGGTATATGCATGCGCAAAACAGCTCTCGCTCTCCTGGTCGGCGGTGTCGCAGGTCTGACGGCCTTGCTGCCGACTGGAGCACCGGCCGCCCCCATTTTCGTCCCGCAGGTGAGCGATCCTGCGCTTCAACCGGTCTGGTATGATCGTTGGGGCCGCTGGCATCCACCCTACTACGGTTACTACTATCCCTACGGGCCGCCTCGCTTCTACGCCTATGGACCGCCCCCTCCCTATCCTTATCCTTATAGATACTGGCGGTATCGCCGCTCGGAGTGCTGGCGGTGGGGACGCTGCTGACGGCCAACGTATCAGTCGGCGGCGCGTTCGTCGGCCGTGACAGGACTCGAAACAGGCCGTCCCACGACCGACATTCGCCTCGTGGGCTTGACCAACCGCATTCCGCTAGCCGAGGCACAGGCATGGATCGACCGGCACGTCGGCATACTCGGGCCTGAGACGATCGACGTCGGCGGCGCTGCCGGCAGGACGTCGGCCGCGCCGTTGATCAGCCCCATCGATTGGCCTAGCGCTGACTGCGCCGCCGTGGACGGGTATGCGCTGCGCGCGGCCGAGAGCGAGGGAGCTGGCGATTATAACCCGCTGCCGCTCGCTTTGCTGGACGCTTCCGCAAGCGCCTTGCCGCCCGGCTCCGCGTCGGTCACCGTGGCCGGGATGCCGCTCTCCTCCGGCGCGGACGCGATCCTGCCTCTCGACGCGGCGCAGTGCAGTGGAACGATACTTGATGTCATGGCGCCTGTTGCCCGCGGCACGGGTGTGGATCGTCGGGGGAGCGAACTGCGCGCTGGAACGGAGATCGTCGCCGGATCGAGACGCTTGCGGCCGCAGGATGTGGCGCTCCTTGCCAGCTTAGGCATAGGACAGCTCGCCGTTGTGCGCCAGCCGAAGGTGCACGTGGTCATACCCGGACCGAAGGGCGGAGGCGATGCGCTGACGCCGATGCTGCGCGCGCTGATCGCCCGGGACGGCGGGATCGCGGAAACCTCCTCCCCGGCCGAGAGCGGCCGGGCGGCGCTGGTGCAAGCGGCGGCGCGTGCTGCCGTCGGCGCCGACCTGGTGCTGTTCGCCGGGCGAAGCGGGGTCGGGATGGACGATGACGCCCCGCTCGCGATCGCCGACGCCGGCGGCACGCTTGACGTGCACGGGATCGCGATGCGTCCCGGAGACACCGCGGGGCTTGGCTACGTCGGCGGCGTCCCGGTCGTGCTTCTGCCGGGCGCACCGCTCGCCTGCCTTGCTTGCTATGACATGCTGGCCGCGCGCGCGGTCCGGCGCCTCGCTGGTTTTCCAGGGCCCCTGCCCTACCCCGTGGCGGACGCGGTTCTCGACCGCAAGATCGTCTCGGCGATCGGCTTCACCGACTTGGTTCGCGTGCGCGTGGGCGGCGGGCGCGCGACGCCGCTGGGATCGGCCGAGAGCGGCGGCCTCGCCAGTGCGGTGCGAGCGGACGGATTCGTCGTCGTGCCTGCGGCTAGCGAGGGCCACGCACTAGGCAGCGCCGTCCGCGTTCACCTCTACGGCGATCCGTGCAGAGAGGCTGATGCATGACCGACTCACCATCTCTGGCCGTCCTGCAGCACGCGGCGCGACAGGACCAATTCCTCGAGGTTGTCAGTCGCGATGAGGCCGAGGCGCGGTTCCGCCGCCACCTCCGGCTGGAGCCGCTGGGTGAGGAGGTGGTTCCGCTCGCGCGGGCGCGCGACCGCGTCCTCGCGCGCGACGTGATCGCCGCCGTGGACGTGCCCGGCTTCGACCGGGCGAGCGTGGACGGCTTCGCGGTGCGCGCCGAGGACACGGCGGGCGCTTCCGATGATGCGCCGTGCGTGCTGGAGCTGAATGCGGAGGTGCTGACGCCTGGCGTCCAGCCGGAAGCCGCGGTCGCGGACGGCCGCGCGAGCGTCATCGCGACCGGCGGCATGGTCCCCCGCGGCGCCGACGCCGTCGTCATGGTCGAGCACACCGAGCTTCGCGAGGCGATGCCGGGCGCCGCTCCGCGCATCGAAGTGCACCGCCCGGCGACACCTGGGCAGTTCATCGCGACCGCCGGCTCCGACATCGCCCGCGGCGAGACGGTGCTGCGCCAAGGGCACATGCTCACCTCGCGCGAGATCGGCATGCTTGCCGCGATCGGGCTCGGCGAGGTGCCGGTCTGGCGGCGTCCGCGGGTCGCCATTTTCTCGACCGGGAACGAGATCGTGGCGCCCGGCGGCTCGATCCGTCCCGGCCAGGTGTTCGACAGCAACGCCCCGATCCTCGCCGCGGCCGTCGAGGAGCTGGGCGGCGAGCCGGTGCCGCTCGGGATCGTCCCGGACGACCCGGAGGCGCTCGCAACCGCCCTGGACCGGGCGCTCGCAGAGGGCGACATGGTTCTGCTCTCCGGCGGCACGTCCAAGGGCGCGGGCGACCTCGCCTACCAGGTGGTGGCGCGCTTGACCGACCCTGGAATCGTGGTGCACGGCGTCGCCCTGAAGCCCGGCAAGCCGCTCTGTCTCGCCGTGACCGGGAAAAAGCCGGTTGCGGTCCTGCCCGGCTTTCCGACCTCCGCCATCTTCACCTTCCACGAGTTCGTGGCTCCCGTGATCCGCGCCCTCGCCGGCCAGCCGCGCGCGCCGCGCGCGACGGTGCAAGCAATCTTGCCGCTCCGCATCGGCTCCGAGCGCGGCCGGACCGAATACGTGCTCGCCTCGTTGATGCAGGCACAAGATGGCGGGCTGGCGGCCTACCCGACGGCGAAAGGGTCGGGCGCGGTGACCAGCTTCGCCCAGGCGGATGGCTTCTTCGCCGTCCCTGCCCTGACGGAAGCGGTTCCCGCTGGCACGCAAGTGGACGTTCAGCTCATCGGCGCCGGGCTGCGGTCGGCGGACCTGGTCGTAATCGGGAGCCAGTGCGTCGGGCTCGACATGCTCATCGGCCTGCTTGAGCGGGACGGCGTGATGGTGAAGTCGCTCGCCGTCGGCAGCTCGGGCGGCCTCGCGGCAGCGAAGCGCGGCGAGTGCGACCTGGCCGGCATTCACCTGATGGACCCGGTGAGCGGCGAGTATAATACGCCCTACCTAACGGATGCGCTGACCCTGGTGCCTGGCTACGGCCGCCTCCAGGGCATCGTCTTCCGACCCGACGCCGAAGGATTCCGCGGCTGCCGGTCGGCGGAGGATGCGGTCAGGGCGGCGATCGTTGACCGCGACCTGCTCATGGTGAACCGCAACGCGGGCAGCGGCACGCGCATCCTGATCGACCGCCTCCTGAATGGGGCGCGGCCGGCCGGCTACACGGCCCAGACGAAGTCGCACAACGCCGTAGCGGTTGCCGTTACGCAGGGCCGGGCGGATTGGGGCGTCGCCATCGAGACGGTCGCGCGCGAGTATGGCCTCGGCTTCCTCCCGCTGCAGGCTGAGCACTACGACTTCGTCGTGCCTAAAGCGCGGCTCGACCGCCCGGCGGTGCAGCGCTTCATCGCCCTGCTCCGCAGCCCGACGACGCGCGAAGCGCTGCGCGCGAGGGGCTTCGCTGTCAGCAGCGCCGACGCCATGTGAGTTAGATGCAAGAGTCATCCGCTATGGACCTGCCCGGCCGGGTCCGGCCCAATCCCGCCGACCCGCGTCTCACCGTGAGCCTCGTCGGAACCGACCACACGGGTGCTGCCGTCGAGACGAGAGTGCCCGTGGAGCGGTCGCTGACGCTTTTCCTGAACGGCCAGGAGATCGTCACCGCCATGACGGTCGGTGATTATCCCGAGGACCTCGCCGTCGGCTACTTCCTCAACCAAGGCATGTTGCGACCGGACGACGTCATCACGGGCATCGACTACGACGAGGAAATCGCCGTCGTGATCGTGCGCACCGAGCGCAAGACGAACTACGAGGAGAAGCTGAGGAAGAAAACCCAGACCTCCGGCTGCGCCCAGGGCACGGCGTTCGGGGACCTCATGGACGTGATCGAGGGCGTTCGCCTGCCCGCGGCCGAGCTGCGCACGTCCTGGCTCTATCGCCTTACCAGCGCGATCAACACCATGCCGTCGCTCTACTTGGAGGCGGGCGCGATCCACGGTGCGGTGCTGTGCTGGCGGGACGAGCCGCTGATCTACATGGAGGATGTCGGCCGGCACAACGCGGTGGACAAGATCGCGGGCCACATGCACCGCAACGGGATCACGGGGGCCGACAAGATCTTCTACACGACGGGACGGCTGACCTCGGAGATGGTCATCAAGACCGTGCGCATGGGCATCCCGGTCCTCGTGTCCCGCTCCGGCTTCACGGCTTGGGGCGTGGAGCTGGCGCGCAATGCCGGGCTGACCTTGATCGGGCGAGCGCGCGGCAAGCGCTTCCTGGCGCTGTCGGGCGCCGAGCGCATCGTCTTCGACCAGAGCCTCGACTTCGTCCCGGAGGAAAGCGCCCGGCACCGCCGCAAGGCAGCGGACGATGAGTCCTGAGCAGGCTACCCCACCGACGCTCGGCGCCATCCTCGCGGGCGGCCTCGCGCGCCGGCTCGGCGGCGGCGACAAGGCGCTGCGCACTGTGGGAGGCCGCACCGTCCTGGCTCGCCTGATCGAGCGCATGACGCCTCAGGTGACACGGCTGATCCTGAACGCGAACGACGATCCGGCGCGCTTCGAGGCCGCGAGCTTGCCCGTCGTCGCAGACGGCCTGCCGGATCATCCTGGGCCGCTCGCGGGCGTGCTCGCAGTGCTGGACTGGGCGGTCTCGTCCGAGCCGGCGACCGAGTGGGTGGTGACGGTGCCGGGCGATGCCCCGTTCCTGCCGCACGACCTGGTCGCACGGCTCCATGCCGAGCGTAGCCGCAGCAAGGCGACCTTCGCCTGTGCCGCGTCGAACGGGTGGACTCACCCCGTCGTCGGACTGTGGCCGGTGTCCGTCAGGGAAGAGCTGCGCCGCGCCGTCGCGGTGGAGAATGTCCGCAAGATCGACGCGTTCACGGGGCGCCATCCCAGCACGGCGGTGGAGTGGCCATCTACGCCTGTGGACCCGTTCCTGAACGTGAACACGCCGGACGACCTGGCTGAGGCGGACCGACTGGCGACCGCGCACGCCGGGCTGTAGGACCGCCCGTTACGCGCCGCGCCTCACCGCGGCACCAACCCCGCCAGCCGCGCCGCTCGCCGCAGCCCGGCCCATTGCTGCGCGACGTAGCCGCCTGTCGCCATCGCCTCCGGCCCGCCCGGGTCGCCCGTGCGCGCGTAGGCGCGACCGAAATCCGCCGTGCCGAGCAGCATGTCCCACCAGGGCAGCACCGCGCCGTAGTTGCAGCTCCGCTGCCCGGCCGCCAGCACTCCATGATGGGCACGGTGAAAGCGCGGCGAGACCAGCAGCCGGTCTCCGAGCCAGCCGAAGCTCACGCGGGTGTTGGCGTGGCTCAGGCTTTCCAGGAACCGGAGCAGAAGGACGAGCAGCGGGAACTGCATCGGCGGCACCCCGATCAGGAGCGCCACGCCCATGAACCAGACGAATCCGATAACCTCATCGAGCAGGTGGTTGCGGTCGTCGGACCAGAACGTCATCTGCCGCTGGGCGTGGTGCAGCGAGTGCAGCCCCCACCACCACGCGAACCGGTGTGACAGCCGGTGGCGCCAGTATTCCGAGAAGTCGAGGATCGCGGCGTAGCAGAAGAAGGTGAGCACGCCCTGGCCGAGCAGGAAGGGAAAGAGCCGCTCCAAGGTCGGCGGCGTCCAGCCGTGGTCCACGAGCCAGCCCGTGGCAGCCACCTGCACCTGGTAGAACACCACGAAGGTGAGGATGGGCAGCAGGCCGACGCGCGAGAGAACGGTGTAGAGCACGTCCACGGCAACCGCCTTCTGGTCCGGCCAGCGCTCCACCGGGCGCCACCGCTCCAAGGGCAGGCAGACTGCGAACGTCACGAGCACCTGCAGCGCGCCGTAGACCGCGAACAGGGTCCAGCCCTGTGCCATCTCCTCCCACTCCATCAGGCCGAGCCTGTAGAGGGCCGGAAGCGTGAGGTGCTCGAACAGCCAGCCCCCGGCGAGGCTGAAGGGATCGGTCATGGCTGTCGCAGATCCGTCGCGCCGGCAGGCGCGCGCAGGTCAGTGGTCAGGAAGATGCCGTGCGGCGAGCGGCCTACGGGAAGCGATTGGATCTCGCCCGTCCTGGGGTCGAGCACGGCGACCTTCTGGGCGAAGCGCTGGGTGATCCAGAGCTTGCCGTCAGGCGCGAAGTCGATGCAGTCCGGCCCGCCTGGCACGTGATACACCCGCTGGATGGCAAGCGTCGCCGGGTCGAGCGCCGTCGTTGTGCCGGCCACGCGGTTGTTGACGTAGAGCACGCGGCGGTCGGGCGAGAGGAAGAGCTGGTGCGCCCCCTTTCCGGTCACGACCTTGCGCAGCACGTGCCCGTCCGCCGGGTCCACGACGGCGACGTAATCCGTGCCCATGTCGGCGACGAGCAGCTTGCCGTCGAGCCAGATCACGCCGGCTGGCGTCTCGCCGACCGGGTGGGTCCACAGGGGGGTCATGTGCTCGAGGTCGAAGGCGGCGAGCTGGTTGCTGCCCTGAAGCGTGACATAGACCACGCTGCTGTCGGGCGCGTAGGCGAGGTGGCTCGGCATGGACCGGATGGGGAAGCGCTTAGCGAGCTGCATCGTCGCGGCGTTGTAGACGTCCACCTGGTTGCGGGCCAGGCCGGTGACGGTGAGCCACTTGCCGTTCGGGCTGAAGCCGAGCTGGTAGGGGTCGGCGAGCGGCATCCGCCGCTGGATCGCGCCGGTCGCCGGGTCGAGGAACAGCATCTCGTTGCCGCCCGAATCGCCGACGAGCAGCGAGCGCCGGTCCGGCGAGAGCGCGAGATGGTGCGGCTCGCGCAGCACGGGGATGCGCCTGACCTCCGTTTGCGTTCCCATGTCCACGAGGCTCAGTGAGGCACTGCCGGAGTTGAGAACGATTGCGACATCGGGGGCGGTGCCGGCGGCGTGCGCGGGGGGCGCCGCTGCCCAGGCAAGCGCGGCGAGCAGGATCAGGGACATACGCGGCATACAGCACCTCACGCGGGAGCCGTGGAGCGTATAGCATGAGCGAGGCTTGGCGGGGGAGATGGACATGCACGTACTCGCGGCTGGGTTGCAGTTTCCGGAGGGACCTGTTGCTTTCTCGGACGGCAGCGTTGCGCTCGTCGAGATTCGGCGCGGCACCGTGACGCGCGTCGCCGCGGACGGGACGGTGAGCCGCATCGCGGCGCCGGGCGGCGGCCCGAACGGCCTCGCGCGAGGGCCCGGCGGCGCGCTCTACGTCTGCAACAACGGCGGCTTCGCCTGGCGCGAGCTGGGCGGCATGACCCTACCGACCGCGCAGCCGCATGACTACTTGGGCGGGCGCATCGAGCGCGTCGATCCGAACACTGGCCAGATCGAGCGCCTCTATGACGAGTGCGACGGCCACGGCCTGCGCGGCCCGAACGACCTCGTGCTCGACGCGCACGGCGGCTTCTACTTCACCGATCTCGGCAAGGTGCGGCCGCGCGACCGCGACTGGGGCGGCGTGTATTACGCCCGAACCGACGGCTCCGCGATCCGCACGGTCGCCTACCCGGTGCTGACCCCCAACGGCTGCGGCCTCTCGCCGGACGGGCGCACCCTGTATGTCGCCGAGACAGAGAGCGCGCGGCTCTGGGCTTTCGACCTGGAGGCGCCAGGCGTCGCCCGCAAGCATCCCTGGCCCTCGCCGCACGGTGGCCGGCTCGTCTGCGGGCTTGGCGGCTATCAGCGCTTCGACAGCCTCGCCGTGGACAGCGAGGGCACGGTCTGCGTCGCGACGCTGATCGCGGGCTGCATCACCTGCATCGCCCCCACGGGCGAGGTTCGGCGCCAGGTGCAGACCGGCGATCCATACGTGACCAACATCTGCTTCGGCGGCCGGGATCGCCGCACGGCATACCTCACGCTCTCCGGGCGAGGCGAGCTGGCCGCAATTCCCTGGCCCGTGCCGGGCCTGCCGCTCGCCTATGACGGATAGTACTCACGGGGTTCTGATGTGCGCGATTGGCGCGGAACGGCATGGGGGAAGCATGCCGCGCATCCTGGTCGTTGAGGACGAGTTCCTGATCCGCTTGACCCTGACCGAGGTGCTGGGCGACGAGGGATTCGATGTTACGGAAGCGGCGGACGGCGAGCAGGCGGTAGCACTCCTGGGCAGCAACGGGGCGTTCGACCTTCTCATGACGGACGTGAACCTGCCCGGGACGGTGAGTGGCTGGGCAGTGGCCGACGCGGCGCGCGTGCACCGGGCGGACTTGCCCGTGGTGTTTGTGACCGGCGGCGCATATCCGCCGGCCGAGCGCCGTCCGTCGCCCTACGACGCCTTCGTGCAGAAGCCCTACACGCCTTCCGACATCGCCGCCGTTGCCCGGCGCATGGTTGGGCAGGACTAGCAACCCTCGACAAGGCCGCGTGCCTACCCCACGTTGCGCGCCATGCGCACCTACGCGACACCGCGCGCGATGCGAGCAAGGAGCTTCCCGAGCATGACACCCCATTTCCGGCACATGGACGACGACGAGCCGGAGACCCCGGACCAGCCCGACCCGCACGGTCCCGACGTGCCCGAGCCGATCGGCCCGGAGCCGAAGGAGCCGGACGACAACAAGACGCTTGCCTCGCCGATCAACGAGCTGGAGAGCCGGCTTCTCAAGCAGCGGAAAGTGCTCGTGTTCGGCGCGATCAATGACCGCGTTGCGCGGGACATAACAGGCCGGCTGCTGGCGCTGGCCAGCGCGTCGTCCGATCCTATCGACGTCTATGTCAACTCGCCTGGCGGCCACGTCGAGAGTGGCGACACTATCCACGACATGATCCGCTTCGTGGACAGCGAGGCGCCGGTGCGCATGATCGGCACAGGCTGGGTCGCGAGCGCGGGCGCGCTGATCTTCATCGCCGGGCACAAGGACAGGCGCTTCTGCCTGCCGAACACGCGCTTCCTGCTGCACCAGCCAATGGGCGGCGTCCGGGGACCTGCGGTGGACATCGACATCGAGGCGCGCGAGATCATCAAGATGCGCGAGCGCCTCAACCGGCTCTTTGCGCGCGAAACCGGCCAGGATTACGCGAAGGTCGCGAAGGACACCGACCGCAACTACTGGATGAGCGCCGAGGAGGCGATCGCCTACGGGATGGTGACGCGGATCATCCGAAGCGCGCGCGAGCTGGGGTAGCGCGCCGCCGGGCGCACGCAGGACGCGAGCGCGAGTTCATATTTTCTTCATGATGCTGGGCGAAACTCAAGGAGCTGTTCGGCCCCAAGGCCGCCATAACTCCGGGGTTTATGTCTGGCAATGGGAAGACTCGCCTGCCTTCTCGCTGCTCTCCTGGCTGCGGCGCTGCCACTCGCCGGGTGCGTCAGTGCTCCCACGCTCGGCGCCGATCCCCAGCTCGTCGCAGCGGCCAGGCGAGACCCGGGGCGGAGTCTCGACCTCATGCGCCAGGAAGAGAAGCGCGTCGCGCACAAGCCGTTCCTTCCCGGCAACCGCGTGGACCTGCTGGTCAACGGGCCGGCCTCCTTCGCCGCTCTAGCCGCCGCCATCAACTCGGCCACTACTCGCGTGGACATGGAGAGCTACGAGTTCGACGCGCAGGCGGGCGGCGCCTTCGCGGACCTCTTGCTCGCCGCCCGCGCCCGCGGCGTCGAGGTGAACCTGATCTACGACGCCTGGGGAACGCTCGACACGCCGCCCGCCCTGTTCGAGCGCCTGCGGCAGGGCGGCGTGCGCACGCTCGAATACAACCCGCTCCTGCCTAACAGCCGCGTGCCCGTCGAGCCCAACAAACGCGATCACCGCAAGCTGCTCTGCGTGGACGGCCGGATTGCGATCACCGGCGGCGTGAACATCACTCGCGTTTATGAGAACCGACCGGGCCACTACGCCGCCGACCCGAACAACGAGGCCTGGCGCGATACAGACGTGCGCATCGAGGGTCCCGTCGTCGCGCAATTCGAGCACTACTTCATGGAGACGTGGCGCGACCAGCATGGCGCGCCGCTCTCCCCGCCGCCGACGCCCGGCACGCCCCAAGGCCCGGCGCTCGTGCAGGCGATCGACGGCGCACCCGACAACGGGCGTCCCCTGATCTACCGCACCCTGGTCGCCGCGATCGAGCTCGCCCGGAAGTCAGTCCATCTCACGACCGGCTACTTCGTGCCAACGCCGGACCTGGCGCGCGTGCTGGAAGCCGCAGCCCGCCGTGGGGTGGACGTGCAGATCGTCGTTCCTGGCCGTAGCGACAGCGACGCCGCCCTTGCTGCCGGCCGTGCCGATTATGGGGAGCTGATGCGGGCCGGGGTGAGGATCCACGAGCGCCAGCACCGTATCCTCCACGCCAAGACCGCGGTGATCGACGGTGCCTGGTCCGCCGTCGGCTCCTCGAACCTCGACTGGCGCAGCGTCGTCTGGAACAACGAGATCGACGCCGTCATCCTCGACCCGGCATTCGGCACCAAGATGGAGGCGATGTTCGCCGACGACGTCGCCGCGTCCCGCACCATAGACCCGGAAGCCTGGCGCCACCGCCCTCTCGGCGAGCGCCTCGACGAGTGGGGTGCGCAGCTGATCCAGTCGCTCCTCTGAGGACAGCATCGTCAGGGCGGTGCTTGACGGAGCATCCGGCGCTGCCCAAACCGTTCCCCAGCAGGACGGGAGCGATGCTATGCTGATGTCGGCCGCGGACTACCGGGACAGCCTTCGCCGCTATCGTCCGCGCGTGTTCGTGAATGGGCGCCAGGTCGAGAGCGTCGCCAACGAACCCTCGCTCGCGCCCGGCATCAACGCCATCGGCGTCACCTATGACGCGGCGCTCGCCCCCGAGACCGCGGCGCTGATGACTGCCCGGCAGCACACGTCCGGTGCCGTCGTGAACCGGATGCTGCACATCAACACCGGCGGCGACGACCTGCTGGCGAAGCTGGAGGCAGTACGCCTCGTGTGCCGCGAGAGCGGCTGCGCCCAGCGCTATCTCTGCCACGATGCGCTCAACGCCCTTTTCCAGGCGACCCGGCGCACCGACGAGGCGCACGGCACCGAATATCACCAGCACCTCCTCGCCTACCTGCACCGCTTCCAGGACGAGGACCTGACGCTGGGCATCGCCATGACCGACGCCAAGGGCGACCGCTCGAAGCGGCCCGGCGCCCAGTCCAACCCGGACGTGTATGTTCATGTGGCCGAGCGCCGGGCGAACGGCATCGTGATCCGCGGTACCAAGGCCATCGTCACCGGCGCGCCCTACGTTCACGAGTTCCTGGTCATGCCGTGCCGCACCCACACGGCCGAGGACCGAGACTTCGCGGTGTGCTGCGCCGTCCCCGTGGACGCGCCGGGCGTCACCATCGTCGCGCGCCCGGCGGGCCGGCCCGGCGAGCCGGCTGCCAAGTTCTCCGCCAGGTATGGCCAGTCCGTCGGCGTCGTCATGTTCGACGACGTGTTCGTCCCCCGCGAGCGCGTGTTCCTGGACGGCGAGCACGAGGAGGGCGGATTCCTCACCGCCACCTACGCGACCCACCACCGCCACTCGTGCATCGGCGCGCGCGCCGGCTTCGGCGACCTCCTGATCGGCGCGGGCGCGCTGATGGCGGAGGCGAACGGCCTCGACTTCGAGCGCCACGGCCACATGCGCGAGCAGATGGTGGACCTCATCAAGATCGTGGAGGGCTTCTACGCCTGCGGCGTCGCCGCCTCCGTCTACGGCAAGCAGGATCCTGCCGGCGCGATGATGCCCGACCCGGTCTACGCCAACATCGGCAAGCTGCTGCTCGCGACGCAGATCTACGACATGCATCGCATCGCCCACTACGTCTCGGGGGGCCTCGTCGTCGCCCTTCCCGGCCCCGACGAGGATCACAACCCGGCAACGGCGGCGCAGCTCTCCGCCGTGCTTGCCGGCCGCGACGACATCTCGGCGGCGCACCGCTTGGAAGTTGCCCGCTTCATCGAGGACCTGACCGCGTCGAACCAGGCCGGCTGGTATTCCGTTATCTCGCTCCACGGCGGCGGCAGCCCGGAAGCCATGAAACGCGAGATCTGGCGCAACTACCCCGTAGCGGAGAAGGCCGACCTGGTCGAGCGTCTGCTCGACCGCGGCGTGCTGGATGATCGTGCGCAAGAAGGGGGGCGGCGGACATCGCGCCAGCCCGGCCGCTGCTGCACCGCCGGCTGTCAGCCACCGAAGGTTTCGGGACTGCCAGAAGCCGCGGAATAGCGGATCGCAGCCCGTATGCTGCAACGCACCACTTGAAGTTCAGCGCCCCAGCCTGGCAGGATGCGCCATGCTGGACGTGCTTCCCGCCAATCCGCCTTCCATCGCAGACCTGATAGCCTGCGTCGCCGACGCTCGCCTGCGGGCGGATCGAGACCCGTTCGGTAATCCGGTGCTCACCACAGCTCTCGTGATCTCCCGCCACCTTGACGACGGAACGCTGGACGAGAGCGCGCTGCACGCGCTCGTCTCCAGCCTGCGCGACCAGGCGGCAGCGGATCGCGCGCGCCGGCTCGCCGCCTACGTTAATGCGACCGAGCCGGAGGCGACCGGCGCCGCCCTGGCCCGGCTCGCGGAGCGGCTGATCCGGCCGGACCCGGCGGACAGCCCGCTGCCGCTCCGAGACGTGCGCGCCCTCGTTGAGCAGCCGCGCTACGCCGCCGTGTTCACAGCCCATCCCACCTTCGCGCTCGCGCCGGACGCCTACGCGATGCTCGCTGAGACCGCGAGCGGGCGTGCCGCGGATAGCTGCCTCGTCAGCCACCGGCCCCCGCGCCCGACGCTCGATGAGGAGTTCGAGGCCGCCGCGCGCGCCATCACGCACGGGCGCGACGCGCTCGACACCCTCGGGGCCTCGATCCTGGACGCCGCCCGCCCTGTCTGGCCAACGGTCTGGCACTCGCTCAATCCCTGTCCCGTGATCCTCGCGAGCTGGGTCGGCTACGACACGGACGGGCGCACTGACATCGGCTGGTGGGACACGATGCGCCTGCGGCTGCGCATGAAGCAGCTTCAGCTCGCGCGCCTCGCCGAGCAGGTTGCTGGAACGGGGACGCTCGCCGGGCGCGTGCAGGATGCGCTGGAGGAGGTGAGCGCGCAGATCGCCCTGGTCCCGACGCAGCCGGACCCGGCGGACGTGGCGACCTTCGCGCGCGCCCTGGTCGGAGGCAGGGAACGGGCGCTGCTGTCGCCGGAGCCGCTGCTGCCGCTCTTCGCCGCCGCCATCGCCGGAGCCATCTCCCTTGGGGACGAGGCGACGCAGCGGCGGCTCGTGGTCGCGCGCGCCGGGCTGCTCGCCCACGGCCTCTCCCTCGCCCACACCCACGTCCGCCTCAACGCGACGCAGATCCACAACTCGACCCGGCTCCGGCTCGGCCTCGACGCGCCGGCCGAGGACCCGTCGCGCCGCCGGGTCCTGCTGGCGGCCATGGGCGAGGCGCTGGAGAAGGTGGCGCCCGTCCCCGTGGACTTCGGCGGACTGCTGCAGGAGCGGGCCAGCGCCGTGCGCCTGATGATGCTCGTCGCCCAGATCACGAAGCACGTGGACACCTTCGCACCCGTCCGCTTCCTCATCGCCGAGACCGAGAGCGGCTACACGCTGCTCGCCGCTCTTTGGCTCGCGCGCCGCTTCGGCGTCGAGCGGCACGTCGAGATCAGCCCCTTGTTCGAGACAGCGGACGCCCTTGAGACGGGCGGGCGCGTGCTGGAAGAGGCGCTGCGCAGCCGCTGCTTCCGCGACTACGTGCGCGGCATGGGGCGGCTCTGCCTGCAGTTCGGCTACTCGGACAGCGGGCGCTACCTCGGCCAGCTCCCGGCGAGCTACCTGATCGAGCGGCTCAAGCTGCGCGTCGCCGACGCGCTCGCGCGGCACGGGCTGGCCGACATCGAGGTCGTGCTGTTCGACACGCACGGCGAGAGCATCGGCCGCGGCGCGCATCCGGGGTCGCTCGCGGACCGGCTGGACTACCTCTCACCCCCGGCGGCGCGGGCAGCCCTCGCCGCGGCCGGACTGCGCGTGCGCGAGGAGAGCGCGATCCAGGGCGGCGACGGTTACCTCCTGTTCGCCACGCCCGAGCTGGCGCAGGCGACCGTGGCGCGGCTCGCCGAGCACGCACTGCTGCCGCCCCCGGCGGAACCAGACGCGATCTACGCCGAGCCGGACTTCGCGGCGGACTTCTTCGCGACTGCCGCGGCAGGGATGCGCGAGCTGGTGGAGGACCGAGGCTACGCAGCACTTCTGGGCGCGTTCGGCCCGGCGCTGCTCGACCCCACGGGATCGCGCCCGGCTGCGCGGCAGGGAGACGCTGGCGGCCCGGCGCTGATCCGTCACCCCCGCGAGCTGCGGGCGATCCCGAACAACGCCATCCTGCAGCAGCTCGGCTGGTGCGCGAACGTACTGCACGGGCTGGGGGCGGCGTGCTCGCGCCAGCCCGAGCTGTTCAACGAGCTGCGCGGGACGAGCCCGCGCTTCCGCCGGGCGCTGGACCTCGTTCGCTTCGCCGCCGCGAATTCCGACCTCGACGTGCTGCGCGCGAGCGTGTCCCTGCTCGATCCCGGTTCGTGGCTTGACCGGGCGGCGCACGCGCATCTGCCGGGCCGGGCGCAGGCGCTCGCCTCGGTGGCGCGCGCGCTGACCCGGCTCGACCTCTGGGCGGCGACGCTGGCCACCGTGCGCCGGGTGCAGGCGGACCAGGTCGGCCTGCGCACGGCCTGGCCGGACCTGCCCGGCATGTCGGACCGCGCCGTGCTGCTGCACGCGCTGCGGATCGCGACGATCCAGCGCATCTGGCTGCTCGGCACGGAGATCCCGGAGTTCTCGCCGCGCCACGGCGTCACGCCCGAGGGCGTGCAGGCGCGGCTGCTGCGCCTCGATGTGCCTGGGGCGGTCGAGGTGCTGACCCAGGTCTTCCCCCGCGCGCCCGACCCGGCCGCCGCCGAGGACTACGGCGAGCCGGGAGCAGGCGGGCGGGGCGCTGCGACCTCGTACGCGCGCGAGCACGAGACCATCTTCGGACCCCTCGCCCAGCTTCACGGGCTGATGCGCGAGATCTGCGTCGCGATCACGCACGAGGTCGGGGCGTTCGGGTAAGACCGCCGCCGCGGGCGCGCCAGGCCCGCCGCCCTTCCCGGCCGAGGCTACCCGCGACCGCGAGGCCGCAGCCAAGCATGGCCGCACGATCCGGACTGACGCCGGGAGGACGGTCGGGTATAGGAAGAGCGAACCAGAGGGGTAGCATCCATGTCGCCTCGCTTTGCCACCCTCGCGCTGCTGCTCGCCGCGGCGCCTGCTCTCGCCCAGCCGGGGCCGGGCGGGCCGCCGGCCGTTGGCGTCGTCCAGGTGAAGGAGACGGCAGTCATCGAGAGCAACGAGTTCGTGGGCCGGATCGAGTCGGAGAAGCGGGTGAACCTCGTCGCACGCGTCGTCGGCTTCCTCGACAAGCGCGATTTCGTCGAGGGCGCCGAGGTCCACGAGGGCGACCTGCTCTACGTCATCGAGCAGGCGCAATACCAGGCGCAGGTCGCGCAGCAGCAGGCGGCGGTAGCGGCAGCAAACGCGACGCTGGTGAACAACACGCAGACATTGGAGCGCGCCCAGGCGCTGATTCACACCCCGGCCGGGCAGCAAAGTCTGGTGGACAGCGCGCTCGCCCAGCAGCGCAGCGCCGCGGCCCAGCTCGCCTCGGCGCAGGCGCAGCTCCGGCTCGCCCAGATCAACCTGGACTACACCGAGATCAGGGCGCCCATAGACGGCAAGATCAGCCGAACAGCGGTCAACGTGGGCAACGTCGTCGGTCCCACGACGGGAACGCTGGCGACCATCGTAAGTCAGGACCCCATGTATGTGGTGTTCCCCATCTCGGTGCGGATCGCGATAGACTTGCGCGACCGCTACGCGAGCAAGGGCGGCTTCAGCGCCGTCATCATCAGGGTCCGCCTGCCGAACGGGGACGCCTACGACCAGGTCGGGCGCCTGGACTACGTGGATCCCACGGTCGCGCAAGGCACCGACACGATCCTGGTGCGCGGCGCGATCCCGAACCCGGTACGATCCGGCAGCGAACCCGGCACGCCCGGCGACCGCGACCTCGCCGACGGCGAGTTCGTCACGGTGCTGCTGCAAGGCGTGCAGCCCGTCCAAGCCCTCGCGATCCCGCGCGTGTCGATCCTCTCCGACCAGCAGGGCAGCTATGTCTGGGTGGTGGGTCCGGGCAACAAGGTCGAACAGCGGCGCGTGTCGCTGGGGCAGAGCACGCCGGGTGAGGCAGTGATCAGCGCCGGGCTGAAGGCGGGCGAGACGGTGATCGTGGACGGCGTCCAGCGCGCGCGGCCAGGTCTCGTCGTCAATCCCGGCCCGGCCAGCCCGCAGCCGAGCCTGGCGTCGCAGGGATCAAAGACGTGATCTCCGCCGTCTTCGTTGACCGTCCCAGGCTCGCGATCGTCATCGCGATCTTGACCACGCTGGCGGGCTTGCTCGCCCTGCTGCGCATCCCGGTCGCGCAGTTCCCGGACATCGTGCCGCCCCAGGTGCAGGTGACGACGCGCTACCCCGGCGCCTCGGCCACCGTCGTCGAGGCGACTGTCGCGCAGCCGCTGGAGGCGCAGGTCAACGGCGCCGACCGCATGATCTACATGAAGAGCAACAGCGGCAATGACGGCTCCTACGGCCTGACCGTGTCGTTCGAGCTCGGCACGAACCCGGATATCAACACCGTCAACGTCAACAACCGCGTCCAGGCCGCGCTCTCCCGCTTGCCGCAGGAGGTCCAGCGCCAGGGTATCACGGTGCAGAAGCGCAGCTCCGCCATCCTGGAGTTCCTCGCCTTCTACAGCGAGGGCGCCAAGCAGGACCCGCTATTCATCAGCAACTACGTCACCATCAACGTGCTCGACACGCTCTCGCGCGTGCCCGGCGTCGGTCAGGCGACCCTGTTCGGCGCGCTCGACTACTCGATGCGCATCTGGTTCGACACCAACCGCCTCATCCAGCTCAACCTGGCGCCGAGCGACATCATGGCGGCGATCCAGAGCCAGAACGTGCAGGCGCCCGTGGGCCGCGTCGGGGCACGCCCGACGCCGAGCGATACGCAGTTTCAGATCAACGTCCAGACCAAGGGGCGGCTGACCACGCCCGCGGAGTTCGGCGACATCCTCATCCGCGCCAACCCGGACGGCTCGCTCCTGCGGCTGCGCGACGTGGCGCGCATCGACCTCGGGGCCGCGACGCAGGACACGCTGAGCCAGCTCAACGGCAACCCGGCGGTCACGGTCGGCGTCTATCTGGCGCCGGGCGCCAACGCCGTGGCGACCGCGCAGCGCGTGAACCAGGCGCTCGCCAACCTCTCGCAGCGCTACCCGCAAGGCCTCAAGAGCCTCGTCTTCTATGACAGCACCACCTTCGTCTCGGACACGATCGGGAGGTGCTGAAGACGCTTGGCGAGGCGTTCATCCTCGTCGTGATCGTGGTGTTCCTGTTCCTCGGCAACCTGCGCGCGACCATCATCCCGACCATCGCCGTGCCGGTGAGCCTGATCGGCACCTTCGCCGTGCTGCTCGCCGTCGGCTACTCGGCGAACACGATCTCGCTGCTCGCCCTCGTGCTCGCCATCGGCATCGTGGTGGACGACGCCATCGTCGTCGTCGAGAACGTCGAGCGCGTGATGGAGGAGGAGCCGAACCTCACGCCCCGCGAGGCGACGAAGAAGGCGATGTCGCAGATCACGGCGCCGATCATCGCGATCTCGCTGGTGCTGCTCTCGGTGTTCGTGCCCATCGGGTTCATCCCCGGCCTATCGGGCATCTTGTTCCGGCAGTTCGCCATGACCGTCAGCGTCGCCATGCTCATCTCGGCGACGAACGCCCTCACGCTCTCGCCCGCGCTCTGCGGCGTGTTCCTGCGCCCCCACGCGGGGCCGAGGCGCGGGATCATGGGCCGCGTGATGCGCGGCATCGACGGAGCGCGGGACGGCTACGCGTGGGTCGTGGCGCGGCTGATCCGGGTCGGCATCGTTGGGCTGCTGGTCGTCGCCGTGGCGGCGGGCGGCATCTATGCGCTATCCGCGCGCACGCCGACCGGGTTCCTGCCCGAGGAGGACCAGGGCGCGTTCTTCGTCATCGTCCAGCTTCCGGTCGCCGCGAGCGTGTCGCGCACGCGCGAGGTGGTGCAGCGCGTGGACCAGCTCGTGCGGCAGAATCCGCAGGTGTCGAACGTGCTCGCCATCATTGGCTTCTCGTTCCTGGACGGCGGCGCGCAGAGCAACGCGGCCTTCGTCGTCGTGCGCCTCAAGCCCTTCGCGGACCGGCGCGCGGCGGCGGACAACGTGCAGGCGGTGATCGGCCGCGTGTTCGGCGCCTCGCAGACGGTTCGCTCGGCGACCGTCTTCCCGCTGAACTTGCCGCCCATCATCGGCCTCAGCACCGGCGGCGGCTTCGAGTATCAGCTGCAGGCGCTGGAGGGCCAGGGTCCGGAGCAGATTGGCGGCGTGCTCAACGGGCTGCTCGCCGCGGCCAACCAGGACCCGAGCCTGACCCGCGTCTTCACCACCTATAGCCCAACGACGCCGAGCATCTACCTCGACATAGACCGCGACAAGGCGCAGGCGCTGGGTGTCCCGATCAGCGACCTGTTCACCACCTTGCAGGCCACGCTCGGCGGCATCTACGTCAACGACTTCAACCTGTTCGGCCGCGTCTGGCAGGTGAACATCGAGGGCGAGACGCGCGACCGGCTCGACCCTTCCGCGCTATGGAAGATCTACGTCCGTAACAATCGCGGCCAGGAGGTGCCGCTGCGCTCGCTCGCGACGGCGCGCTTCGTGCTCGGGCCGCAGACGATCAGCCGCTACAACAACGTGCGCTCGGTCACCGTGGACGGCGGGCCGCGGCCCGGCGTATCGTCGGGCACGGCGCTCGCGGCCATGCAGGCGGTGAGCGCGCGCACGCTGCCGCCGG
The DNA here is from genome assembly GCA_963848595.1 of uncultured Alphaproteobacteria bacterium. Classification (GTDB taxonomy): domain Bacteria; phylum Pseudomonadota; class Alphaproteobacteria; order Acetobacterales; family Acetobacteraceae; genus CAWKEH01. Next base: position 260,356 of record CAWKEH010000002.1, read on the forward strand.
GCTTCTCCTACGAGTGGACGGGGACGGCCTATCAGGAGAAGCAGGCGTCAGGGCAGACCGGCATCCTGCTCGGCCTCGCGATCCTGTTCGCCTACTTGTTCCTGGTCGCCCTCTACGAGAGCTGGGTGATCCCGGTCCCGGTGCTCCTGTCGGTCATCATCGGCATCCTGGGGTCATTCGCGGGGCTGCTCCTGTTCGGCCTCTCGCTCGACCTCTACGCGCAGATCGGCCTCGTGGTGCTGATCGCTTTGGCTGCGAAGAACGCCATCCTCATCGTCGAGTTCGCGAAGGACCGGCGGGAGGAGGGCATGCCGATCCGCGAGGCGGCGGTGCTCGGGGCGAAGACACGGTTCCGCGCGGTCATGATGACGAGCATCGCTTTCATCCTCGGCCTGGTGCCGCTGGTCACGGCCAGCGGCGCCGCGGCGGTGAGCCGGCACGATGTCGGCACGCCCGTGTTCGCTGGCATGATCCTGGCGAGCACGGTCGGCATCTTCGTAATCCCGATGCTCTACACCGTGTTCCAGGGGGTGCGCGAGCGCACGCACCGGGCGTTCTCGCGAACCAAGGAGCGGGAGACGGCGGCGGAGTGATGGCAGGAGCCTCGTCCGGCGACCGCGCCAGCCTCTGCCGCCGCGTATCGGAGACACCCTCGCTCTGTTCTCTTCTGCCACTCCCCGACGGTGATAATAAGCGCACTGCTCGAGAAGCTGCCCAACGACCCCCAATCCGCCGTCGGCCGCCTCGCGGCTGAAGCCGAGCCGCGGCTGATCGCGATCCGGCGCGACCTGCACCAGCACCCGGAGCTCGGCTTCAAGGAGATACGCGGTGCTGGACGCGACCGTGGCGAGCGTGCGCGCGCAGTTCGGAGCCGAAGCGGTCACGGAAGGGGCGCCGAGCCTGGGCGGGGAGGATTTCGCGCTGATGGCGGCGCTGGTGCCGGGCTTCCAGCTTCGCATCGGCTCCGGCGCACCCGGCCGGAGCGATAAGCTGCACAACAGCGATTACCAGCCCGACGAGCGCTGCATCGCGCTGGGCGTTCAGGCGCTGAGCCGAGCAGCCTTCGACACCCTGTCCTGACGCCGGCCAGAGCCACGCTCGCCGCCACTCCAGTTCCCGGCTGACAAACCTTCGCCCTCACCTCGGTCGGAAACATTGTCGGCGTTGGCAAAACATTCCTTAAATCAAACTTTATGAGTGGCGTCGCGCTGCGCGCGACGGTATCATTACGGCAACGAAGGGGGGGACGTCACCATGCCCAGCCAAGCCAGCATCAACGCCGTCGCGACGGTCTTCCACAACGTCTTCGGCCGCGCGCCTACCAGCCAGGAATCGACGGCCTGGGCGTTCCAGCTCGATAGCGGTGCCGCGGCCGTGCAGCTCGCCGCGGTGCTCGCTGGCTCGGCCGAGGGTGCCGCGAACGTCAGTGCCCTCTACCAGCAGATCCTCGGCCGCGGCCTCAACAGCGTCAGCAGCAGCGAGATCGCCGCGGGCCAGGCGTATCTTGCCCAGAACAAGGCGAACGGGCTGGCCAGCCTGCGCGCGAGCATGGCCAATTCCGCCGAGGCGCAGGCGGACATCAAGGCGATATACCAGAACGTCCTCGGCCGCGCCGCGTCCAGCACCGAGGTCACGAACGCCGTGACCGCGCTCACGAACGGCGCGACGCTCGCTCAGATCGTTACCAGCGCCGAGGCTTCTCCGGAGCTCGCGGCCAACCTCACCCACATGTACGAGAGCGCCCTCCACACGACCACAGCGCCGACTGCGTCTGTGCTCACCTTCCTGCGGGAGCAGATCGTCAGCGGTGACACGTTCGCCAATCTCACGGTCGCCCTCGACAGGCAGGTCGCCGGCGCCAGCGGTACAACCGTCAGCAGCTCGAATACCCCGAGCGGCACCACCGTCAGCACCTCGACGACCACAAGCGGCACCACCGTCACCAGCTCGAGCGGCGCGAATGGCAGCTCCGTGAACGGGACCAACGGCACGAGCGGCGCCGATGGCGCGAGCGGAGCCAGCGCGTCCGGTGCGAATGGAACCTCGGTGGCGGAAACGTCCCAAAGCACCGGCGCCACGCCCAACCAGGGCACCGCGCTCCCGGTGTCCTACAACCCTGCCGAGAGTATGCTGTCCAGCGCTTCCGGAAGCGGCGCTGCCCTTGTTGCCACGGCGAGCGGCGCTGCAGCCGGTGCGGCAAGCCCCATCCAGCTTACCAACCCGGCAACCGTCGGCGTCACCCCGACGCTGCACGGCAGCTAGCCTCTCGGCTTCCGCCTCACCCTGGGGCGCCGTGGCACCGCGCGGCGATCGCGTGCTACCCGGCGCCCCATGCGCCTCTCCGACATCCGCCCTTGGACCCGCCCGCGGGCCTGCCTCGTCCTGCTCTGCCTGCTGTGCTGGCTGCCCGGGTTCTTCACGCTGCCGCCGTCCGACCGGGACGAGAGCCGGTTCGCGCAGGCCACGAAGCAGATGCTGGAGACGGGTGACTTCGTGCGCATCCGCGAGGGCGATGTCGCGCGCAACAAGAAGCCGGTCGGGATCTATTGGCTCCAGGCGCCGTTCGCCGCCGCCATCGGGCGGGAGCGTATATGGGCGTATCGGATGCCCTCGCTCCTCGGCGCGCTCGCGGCGGTGCTGCTGACCCATGCCATAGGGCTGCGCATCGCGTCGCACCGGGCGGCGCTGCTCGCGGGGGCGATGCTGGGCGGGTCGGTGCTGCTGACGGTCGAGGCGCATATGGCCAAGACCGATGCCGCGCTGCTCGCGGCGACGACGGCGGCGATGCTCGTGCTCGTGCGAGCCTACCTCGATCCAGGCAGGGTCCCGCCGCGCCTCGCCGCCGGGTTCTGGCTCGCGGTCGGTGCGGGGGTGCTGATCAAGGGGCCGATCACGCCGCTCGTCGCCGGGCTGGCCGCGGGCGCGCTCGCGCTGTGGGACCGGCAGGCGAGGTGGCTGCGGGCACTGCGGCCGGGCTGGGGAGTTCCGCTCCTGCTCGCCGCCGTGCTGCCCTGGTTCGTGGCCATCGGGGTGGCGACGCACGGGCAGTTCTTCCAAGAGGCCGTAGGAGGCGATCTCGGAAACAAGCTCGCGGGCGGCGTGGAGAGCCATTGGGGGCCGCCTGGGCTGCATCTCGTGCTCATGCCGCTGCTTCTGTTCCCCGGCAGCGCGCTCGTGTTCCCCGGCATCGCGGCGGCGTGGCGGAGTCGCGCGGAGCCGGCCTCCCGCCTCCTGCTCGCCTGGCTCGTGCCGGCCTGGCTGGTGTTCGAGTTGGTGCCGACCAAGCTGCCGCACTACCCGCTCCCGCTCTACCCGGCGCTCTGTCTGCTCGGGGCCCGCTGGGCCGTGGACAGGGGAGCCGCGCCGCGCTGGTTGGCACAGCTGGGCCGAGGACTCGCCCTCGCAGCCGCCACGTTGCTCGCGGCGGCCGCAGTCGCACTGCCGATCTTCCTGCACTCGAGTTCATGGCTCGGGATACCTGGCCTGGCCGCGGCGCTCCTAGCAGCGTGGCTGCTCTGGCGCCGGAGCGTGGCGGCGGCGCTGGTTGCCATGCCGCTCCTCTACGGAGCCGCGCTGGGATTTGAGCTGCCCGGCCTGCCCGCGTTGTGGCTGTCGCCGCGCGCCGTGGCGGCAGCTTCGGGCCCGGGCGTGCTCGGGTCGGTCGGCGACGCGGAGCCGAGCCTGCGCTTCCTCGCGGGGACGGACACCCGGTTCCTGCCGGGCGGCGCGGGCGCGCGGGCGCTGGCTTCGGGAGACGTCGAACGCTTGCTGGTGGGCGATCAGGACCTTGCCCAGTTCCGGGCGGAGGCGGCCCATCTCGGCCTCGACGCGCGCGAAACCGGCGTGATACGTGGATACAACTATTCGCGCGGGCGCTGGGTGACGCTGACCGTGTTCACGCGCTGACGGGAGGATGGGTGGACGCAGGCATAGCGGGCGGAGCGGGACTCCCGGCGCAGGCAGCGACCCAGGATGAGCCTCATGGGCACGCGTGGCCGCCGGACGTGCGGCCGACTGATCCTCATGGACACGTGGACGGGGCTGGGCCGGAGGGCGTGTTCGGGTGGGCGGTGGACAGGGCGCGGCCGGGCGAGGCGGTTCGGCTCGTCGTCGTCCACCGTGGTCAGGTTGTCGCGGAGGGCGTGACGGCGCTGGAGCGGGAGGACGTGATCGCCGCCGGGCAGGGCACCGGCCAGCCGGGCTTCCGGATCACTCTGCCGGACGAACTCATGCGCCTTCCGGGAGCGCGGGTCGCGGTCCACGAGGCAATCACCGGGCGCGAGCTGGTCAACTCGCCCATCGCGCTCGGCAGCGCCTCGCCGGGCCTGGACGCCGAGGCGCGCGACCTCGTGGCGGCTCTCGTGGAAGGCGAGACGGCGGCGCACGATCCCGGCCAGCTCGACGACGCGGCGGCGTTCCTGCTGCAGCAATTCGACCGGCTCTATGCCCGGCGTGCGGCGCTGGCCCGGGATGCGGCCGAGAGGCGGGCGGCATTTGCCACGCTAGTGCAGGGGCGTTCACTCGCAGCCCTGCTGGGCGACGCGGCGCAGCTCTGCCTCGACCGCTTCAAGCCGCTGCACCTGCCGCCCGAGGCGCAGCCGGAGTGCAGCATCGTCATCCCTGCCTGTGGGCACTTCGCCGCCACGTATCGCTGCGTGGAGAGCATCCTTCGGCACCTGCCGCGGGCCACGATCGAGATCGTGCTCGTGGATGACGGCTCGCGCGACGAGACCGTGTTCGCGGGCGCGATGTTCACGGGCGGGGTGCGGATTCATCGGCTCGCGCGCAACGATGGCTTCGTCGCCGCGGCGAATGCGGGGGCGTCGCTCGCGCGCGGAAGCTACGTGATGATGCTGAACAACGACACCGCCGTGGGAGAGGGTTGGCTGGACGCCCTGATCGCGACGTTCGCGCGCAACCCTCGAATCGGCATCGCGGGATCACGGCTGCTCGGAGTCGACGGCCGCTTGCAGGAGTGCGGCGGGCTGGTCTGGCGCGACGGCAGCGCCTGGAACTGCGGCCGGGGCGCCGACGCGGATCATCCTCAGTTCCGCTACATGCGCGAGGTAGACTACGTCTCGGCGGCAGCGATGCTGGTGCCCAAGGCGCTATGGGACGCGCTTGGCGGGTTCGATCCCTTGTTCGCTCCGGGCTACTACGAGGACACGGACCTGTGCTTCCGGGCACGGGCGGCCGGGCGGCGCGTGGTCGTGCAGCCTGCCTCCACGGTGACCCACGACGAGGGCACGACCGCGGGCCGGGACGTGACCGGGGCAGGCATGAAGCGGTTCCAGCCGATCAACCAGCGGCGCTTCCAGCGACGCTGGGAAGCCGAGCTGCGGCACCATCCGATGCCCGGCGAGGGCGCGCGTCCCGAGCGGGGCGTCACGCGCCGCGCGCTCTTCGTGGACGATTGCGTGCCGACGCCGGATCAGGACGCTGGCAGCAACGCCGCGGTCGAGCACATGCGCGCCCTGCAGCGCCTCGGATATAAGGTGAGCTTCGTCGCGTCCGACCGCTTGGAGCACTCGCGGCGCTACACGCCGCCGCTCGAGCAGGAGGGCGTGCAGTGCTTCGACGCGCCGTCGCACCGGTCCGTTGAGGAGGTGCTGCGCGGCGAGGAAGCCCGGTTCGATCTCGTCTATCTGCACCGTCTTGGCAACGCCGCCCAGTTCGCGCCGCTCGTGCGGAAGCTCCTGCCCGCTGCGCGCATCCTCTATGGCGTGGCGGACCTGCACCACCTCCGTGTCCAGCGTCAGGCCGAGTTGGAGGGCAGCACCGAGCTGCGGGCGCTGGCAGCGCGCTTACGGGCCGAGGAGATCGCGGCCGTGCGGGCGGCGGACGCGGTGATCGTTCACTCCACGCACGAAGCCGCGCTGCTGCGCGACGCAGCCCCAGGCCTGGCGATCACGGTCGTGCCCTGGACGGTGCCAGCGCGTCCCATCCAGGAGCCGTTCGCGTCGCGCTCAGGCTTGGCTTTCGTCGGCAGCTATCGCCACCCGCCGAACACGGATGCGGCGCAGTTCCTCGTCGAGATTGTCATGCCGCTCGTTTGGGAACGCGTCCCAGCTATCGAGGTGCTGCTCGTGGGCAGCAACATGCCCGGCACCGTCAGGCGCCTTGCCGGACCGCGGGTGCGGGCCGTGGGCCAGGTCGCCGACCTCGGTGATGTGTTCAGGCAGGTGAGGCTGACCGTAGCGCCGCTGCGCTACGGTGCCGGGCTGAAAGGCAAGGTGCTGTCGAGCCTGGCGGCCGGCGTGCCCTGCGCCATGACGGCGACGGCGGCGGAGGGCATGGCCCTGCCGAAGGCGGCTGCACGCTGCATCGGCGACACGGCCGAGGCGCTGGCGGGGGTGATCGTCGCCCTGCACGAGGACCCGGCGCGCAACCGAACAGCAGCTGAGGCCGGGCTCGCCTGGGTGCGGCAGGCGTGCTCAGCGGAGCGGGTGGACCGGTTGCTCGCCGAGACGTGCGAGCTGGCCCCGCGAGAGGCCAGCCAGGCTAGCGACTCCCAGCTACTTCTTCGCGGTCTGACCGGATGCTGAGAGCTGCACGTATCTCTGCGTCGTCGGCACGATCTGCTCGCCGCAGAACTTGCCGAACGCGATCTCCTGGTCGAGGTTCTGCTGCAGCAGCGGGATGGCCTGCTGGTCGCCCGCAGTCTCGGCCAGGGCGATGAGCGAGACGTAGGCCGCCTGCTCGAAGTGCTCGAAGGCGAAGTTGGCGAAGCTGTTCTTGACCACCTCGTCGGTCGTCATCGCGTGCGTGACGGCGGCGAGGTTGCCCATCATGCCCACGACAGCGTCCTTGAGGCTGCTGTGGCTGGTGCCGTGCCGCCCCATGATCTGCTCGAGGCGCTGCTGCTGCCCCTCGCTCTCCTGAATGTGGCGCTGCAGCCCGGCCTTCATCTCGGGGTAGTTCTCCAGCCGGTCCACCTGGCGCTGCATGATCTCGATCGCTTGGGCCTCCAGAGCGTGCGCGTTGCGGAGGCCCTGCACGTAATACTCCTGAGCCGCGTTGCTGCTCATCGTTGTGGCGCTCATGGCCGCCCTCCTGCTGGATGATAGACGCGCCGAACGTCGGCGCTGCCTCCGGGTTGGCAACCCGGCGCACACGCGAACGTTGACGGCCCGCCAAGCCGGAGGAGAGCGCATGAGCGAGGCAAAGACGACCACGGACCACAAGGAAATCCGCCGCTGGATCGAGGCGCGCGGCGGCCGTCCGAGCGTGGTCAAGGACACCGAGGGTCGGGACGGCGAGGGCCTGCTGCGCGTAGAGTTCCGCCATCCGGACGAGCTGGAGGACGTGGACTGGGACACGTTCTTCAAGACCTTCGAGGACCGCAAGCTCGCGTTCCTGCACCAGGACAAGACGGCGAGCGGTGAGGAGAGCCGGTTCTTCAAGTTCGTGCGACGTGAGGGCTAGGCGCGGGTTACGGCCGGCCTGGAGTCGCCTTCGAGGGCGCGTAACCCTTTCTTAAGCAGCACCTGCGATGCTCACCCCATGAGCGGCATCGTCAGCGGAATGGACTACAGCCTGCTGTTCGGCGGTGATAGCAACGCGACTTCGAGCTTGCTCGGCGCGCTCTACGGCAGCCCGTCGGCCGCGAGCGGCATCTCGTCGGGAACGGACCCGCTGACGGCGTTCACGCTGGCGCAGAAGAACGAGACGGCAGACGTCAAGACCGAGGCGAAGAGCGCGACAGTTGCGCGCGACATCGCAGCCTTCCAGAAAGGCATCGCCAACGCGAAGAGCATCACAGCAGCGTTGCAGAATCCGAACGTGCTCAAAGTCCTACTGACGGCCAATGGCCTCGGCGACCAAGTCGGATTCCCGGCGCTGGCGCAGAAGGCGCTCATGTCGGACCCGAGCGATCCGAAAAGCCTGGCGAACCAGCTCAGCACAAGCAACAACGCCTGGCTAACCGCGGCGCAAACCTACAATTTCGCGAAGAACGGTCTGGCCGAGCTGCAGAACCCGAAGGTGCAGGCGGCGATCACCAACGGCTATGCGCAGACCCTCTGGGAGCAGTCGCTGGATCAGCAGACGCCGGGTCTCTCGAGCGCCATGCAGTTCGAGACCAACGCCGCCTCCATCACGAGCGTGGACCAGATCCTGGGCGATCCGGTGAGCCGCGACGTGGTGCTGACTGCCCTGAGCATCCCGCTGCAGATCGCCTACCAGCCTCTCGAAGCTCAGGAGAAAGCGGTCTCCAGTCGGCTGAACGTCTCGCAGCTACAGAACCCACACTTCGTTCAGACGCTCATGCAGCAATACCTGCTTAACAAGGCGCAGTCGTCGCAGGGAACAAATAGCTCGTCCGACCTGGCCTCGCTCGCGACGCTGGCGGGCGGCATCCTGGCCTGAACCACCCAGGCCTCTACACCTCGACCACGAGCTTGCCGAAGTTCTCGCCGCGCAGCAGGCCGATGAACGCGGCGGGCGCCTTCTTCAAACCATGCACGACGTCCTCGCGGTAGCGTAGCTTGCCTTCCTTCACCAGCGGCAACGCCTTCGCCTGCCACTCGCCGATCCGGTTCCAACTGTCGCTGACGATGAATCCCTGGATGCGCAGACGCTTGCGCACGCAGTCCATCAGGTTGGGGCCGGGCTGCAGCTCGCGCGCGTTGTATTCCGCGACCATTCCGCACATCGGCATGCGCCCGAAATCGCGCAGCCGGGGAAACACGGCGCGCTGCACGGCGCCGCCCACGTTCTCGAAATACACGTCAATGCCGTCCGGGCAAGCCGCATCGAGCGCGGCCTTGAGGTCCGGGCCGCGGTGATCGAGGCATGAATCGTAGCCCAGGTCCTGCTCGGCGAAGCGGCACTTCTCCGCCCCGCCCGCGATGCCGACTGCCCGCGCCCCGGCGAGCTTGGCAAGCTGCCCCACGACGCCGCCGACGGCGCCGGTCGCAGCCGAGACGACCACGGTCTCGCCTGCCTTGGGCTGGCCGATGTCGCTCATGCCCACGTAGGCCGTCAGCCCCGGCATCCCGAGGATTCCGAGCGCGAGGCTCGGCCGGTCGAGATCGGGTGGAAGCTTGCGCAGGCGCTCGCCCGGCATCGCGCTCCATTGCTGCCAGCCGTAGCCGCCCACCACCCGGTCGCCAGGCGCGAAGCCGGGATGCTCGGACCGCTCGACCGTGCCGACGCACTGGCCTTCCATGACAGCGCCGATCTCGACCGGCTTGGCGTAGCTCTTCGCCGCCGACATGCGCCCGCGCATGTAGGGGTCCAGCGAGAGCCATTCATGGCGTATCAGGACCTCGCCTGCGCCGGGCTGGGGCACAGGAGATTCGCGCAACTCGAAGCAGTCGGCTGTCGGCTCACCCTCGGGGCGGTGCGCAAGAAGGACTTGCAGGTTCTGCTCGGGCATTTGGGGCACTCCGGCGGGAGGACTCAGCGTAGCAGAGGTCCCGGCGAGGCCAAAGCCGGGGTCACACCGGATCCCAGCCGAACACGTCCTGGCTGCGGTCGAGCGGCAGGAAGGACGGGCGCAGCGCCGGGTAGGCGTGCTCGGCGATGAGCTCCGGCGTCCAGCCCTCGCCGCGGTGCACCGAACGCAGCGGCCGGCTCTGGCCCATGAGCACGATCTCGTTGTGCCGCGTGGCGAATACCTGACCGGTCACGTCCGTCGCCACATCGGACGCAAGGAACACGGCGAGCGGCGCGTTCTTGTCCGGCGTCATCTCGCGCAGCTTGGCGACGCGTGCCTGCTGCTCCGGCGTCTGCGCCGGGATGGAGCTCGTCATCCGGCTCCACGCGAAGGGGGCGATGCAGTTGGAGCGGACGCCGTAGCGCTGCATGTCGAGCGCGATGCTCTTGGACAGCGCCGTGACGCCGAGCTTCGCCGCCGCATAGTTCGCCTGGCCGAGATTGCCGATCAGGCCAGAGGTGCTGGTCATGTGCACGTAGGCGCCGCCCTCCTTGCGACGGAAGTGCTCGGCGGCGGCGCGGCTGACGAAGAAGCTGCCGTTCAGGTGGACGTTGATGACCGCGAGCCAGTCCTCGGGCTGCATCTTGTGGAAGATCGCGTCCCGCAGGATGCCGGCGTTGTTCACGACGATGTCGAGGCCCCCGAGCTGGTCCAATGCGGCCGCGACAATGCGCTGTGCCGAGACCCAGTCGGCCACGCTGTCGGTGCTGACCGCCGCGCGCCCGCCGCGCTGCTCGATGATCGCCTTGGTCTGCTCGGCCGGCGTCGCCGAGCCGCCCTCCCCTTCGAGCGAGGCGCCGACATCATTGACCAGAACGGCAGCCCCCGCGAGCGCCATCGCGAGTGCGATCTCCCGCCCGATCCCGCCGCCCGCGCCCGTGACCACGGCAACCTTACCGTCGAGCCTCACCGAGTCCGCCATGCGCTACGCCTCCGCGACCTCCGCACGGCCGTTGCGCCGGCGGGAGACCCGGGCTTAGCGCTTGCGATGGCGCGTGGCGAGAAGCCCGGTGAGACCGACGCCTAGCACGGCGAGCGAGGCCGGTTCCGGCACAGGCGCCGCCACCGGTGGCCAGGACGTCGTAGAGGTCGGTTGTTGGAACGGTGTAGGTCTGGATGCTGCCGCGGGCGCCTAGGCCATCGGATCCGAAATACGCCGGCGTCGCCGAGGCGCGAGGCGCCTTGGAAGGCTATCGGGAGCACGGCCTCAGCGCCCGAACGTGTAGGACAAATAGTCCGGCGCGGTCGCGAACGGGCTTCCCGCCGACAGGCCCTCGGCGCCGGGCGGTAGGCTGTTAATGGGCTGCGGCTCGCCGGGGCCGACCAGGCCCACGCCCGCCGGCGACTGCGCGGAGACGAGCGGCGGGCCGCCCGGCTCGCCGCACCCGGCGAGCAGGAGCGGCAATAGAAGGCCAGCCAGTGAGACGCGGCGCGACATGGTAAGGACTCCGGAGCAAGTTGACCCTTGAACATGCACCGGCGTCCAGCGTTCCCGTGAGCAGTCTTGACGCCGCTCCTCGCGCAGCGGATCGAGCCGGGATGCCGACCTGCATCGCCGTCTGGGCACCCTGGCTCGCGGCCCTCCTCGCGCTAACCCTCCTGCGCGTCGTGGTCGCCGCTGCCGCGCCGCTATCGCCGGACGAGGCCTACTACTGGCTGTGGTCGCGGGCGCTCGCGCCGGGCTATCTCGACCACCCGCCCATGGTCGCACTCTGGATGCGGCTCGGCACGGATGTCGTCGGCGACGGAAGCCTCGGTGTCCGGCTGCTCGCGCCGCTGTCGGCGCTCGCCGGCTCCGTCCTGCTCTGGGACGCTGCCGAGTGCCTGTTCCCAGGCCGGTGCGCGGGCATTCCGGCCGCGGCGCTGATGAACGCGACGCTCATGCTCGGCGTCGGCGCCGTGACCATGACCCCAGACACGCCGCTGCTCTTCTTCTGGACCGCCGCGCTTTGGGCCGTCGCGCGGGCAAGGTACGCGGGACGCGGCGGCTGGTGGCTTGCCGCCGGGGTGTTCGGCGGCTGCGCGCTCGCGAGCAAATACACGGGAGCGCTGCTCGGGGCCGGGCTGCTGCTGTGGCTGGTCGCGACGCGCGAGGGCCGGGCGTGGCTGCGGCGTCCGCAACCTTGGGCGGGAGCGGCGCTCGCGCTCCTGGTCTTCGCGCCCGTGTTGGCGTGGAACGCGGCCCATGGCTGGGCGAGCTTCACCAAGCAGGGCGGGCGGACGGGCGACTGGCGGCCCGCCCACGCTCTCGGCTACCTCGGTGAGTTGATCGGCAGTCAGGTCGCGCTCGCGACGCCGCTCGTCTTCGTGCTCTGCTGCTGGGGCGCCTGGTTTGCCGTGCGTTTGGCGCGCCGGTACGGGGCCGCGTCGCTGCTCGCCTGTCTCACGCTCCTGCCGGCGGCCGTGTTCGTGGAGCACGCGCTCGGCGACCGGGTGCAGGGCAACTGGCCCGCGGTGATCTACCCGTCCGCGTGCATCGCCGGCGCGGCGCTAGGGTCGCGCTTCTGGCGCCCGGCCGTGGCGCTCGGCCTCGTGATGACGGCTATCGTGTATGCGCAGGCCGCCGCAGCGCCGTTTCCCCTGCCGCGCCGGCTCGATCCTACGCTGATCCAGCTCGCCGGCTGGCCGGCCTTTGCTCGCTCAGTCGCGGAGCAGGGGCAGCAACTCGGCGCTGCCTTCGTCGCAGCCGAGCCTTACGGTGTGACTGCTGAGCTGGCCCGCGATCTGCCGCTTGCCATGCCCGTGCTCGCTGCCGGTCCGCGCTGGTCGCTGCTCCGCCTGCAGCGTGCCCCGGCGACCGGACGCGGTCTCCTCATCGAGACAGCTCATCGCCGCGAACCGCCTGACCCGGCGCTCTGGGCAAGCGTCGAGCCGGTCGGAACCCTCGACCGGGTCCGCCACGGGGAGGTGGCCGAGTCGTATCGCCTCTACCGGGTTCGCCTGCGCCCTGGCAGCGTCCCGGTTCTGCTGCCCCGCCCGGAGATTCCCTAGATGCAGATCCCGACCCCCGACGACGTCCTCTCCGCGAGCCGCCGCATTGCCGGGCACGTGGTCCGCACGCCCATGCTGCGCCATAAGCTGCTCGACGAGCTGGCCGGCGGCACCGTGCTGCTCAAGGCCGAGCCGTTGCAGCGCACAGGCAGCTTCAAGCTGCGCGGCGCCACGAACGCCGTCCTCCAGCTCGGCGAGGCCGAGCGGCGGGCGGGCGTCGTCACCCATTCCTCCGGCAACCACGGCCAGGCGCTCGCCTGCGCCGCTTCGGCCGTCGGTGCGGCAGCGACCATCGTGATGCCGTCCGACGCGCCGCGCATCAAGAGGGAGAGCACTGTTCGCTGGGGCGCCCGGATCGTTCCCTATGATCGCGCCCGCGACGACCGCGAGGCGATCTCGGCGGACATCGCGGCCGAGACAGGCGCCGCGCTGATCCCACCCTATGAGCACCCGCACATCATCGCCGGCCAGGGCACGGCGGCGTTGGAGCTGGCTCAAGATGCGGAAGCGGCCGGCCTGCGCATGGACGCTCTCTTGGTCTGCACCGGCGGCGGCGGGCTGATTGGCGGTTCCGCGCTCGCCATGGAGGCCCTCTCGCCCGGCACGCAGGTCTATGCCGTGGAACCGGAAGGCTGGGACGACACGGGCCGCAGCCTACGCGCCGGGCATCGCGAGCGAGCGCCGGGCGGCTCGACGCTGTGCGACGCGCTGCTCGCGCCGACGCCGGGCGCGCTGACCTTCGCGGTGAACCAGCCACGGCTCGCGGGCGGCCTTACGGTGAGCGACGCGGAGGTGCTCGCCGCGATGGAATTCGCGTTCACACACCTCAAGATCGTCGTCGAACCGGGCGGCGCCGTTTGCCTCGCGGCGCTCTTGTCCGGGCGCTTCCGGGCCGAGGGCCGGGTTGTCGGCGCAACGCTGAGCGGCGGCAACGTGGACCCGGCAGGCTTCATGCAGGCCCTCGCGTCGAGCACGAACGGTCGATCTTAGCTGCCCGTTAACGCTGGGTGCGTAGCTTGCGCCTTGGCAACCCAGGGCAATAGGCATGGCCGCGGCCAGACGACGTGAGAAGAGACCCATCGTTATCCGGCGCGAGGAGACGGTCGAGGGCGGCCATCATGGCGGCGCCTGGAAGGTCGCGTATGCCGATTTCGTGACGGCGATGATGGCCTTCTTCCTGCTGATGTGGCTGATCAACGCGACAACTCAGGCGCAGCGGGACGGCCTCGCCGACTATTTCAGCCCGAACAGCGTGATCTCCAGCAACCGGTCCGGTTTCGGCAAGCCGTTCGGCGGCACCACGCCGAACGTGGACGGCTCGCTGGCCTCCGACAAGGGAGCGATGCGGGTCATCAAGGTTCACCCACGGCCCTACATTGATGCAGCGGACGAAGGCGACGGTCCGGCCGCGTCGGAACGGACGGCGGGAACGACGGAGGAGCTGGGCGCCGGTGCGGGCAAGGGTGAGGCTGCCCGCCCGTATCGCTCGGCGAACCGCCCAGGCTCGTCGGCGGGCGGTCAGCTCCCGGAGCTACAGGCTACGGCGCAGCACCGGGCGAACCCCGCCGATGCTGAGCAGAAGGCCCAGCTCGCGGCTGCGCAAGCCGCCCAGGAGCGCGCCGCCTTCGAGCAGGCCGCGCAGCAGATTCGCGACCAGGTGCGGGCCGACCCGGCGCTGGCCGACCTCGGGCATCAGCTCGCCGTGGACATCACGCCGCAGGGCTTGCGCGTGCAGATCCTCGACGCTGAGAACCGGCCGATGTTCACGACCGGCTCCGCGGCGCCGAACGACTGGGCGCGCGCCGTTCTCGCCAAGATAACGCCCGCGCTGCTCCGTCTGCCGGAGCCGGTCAGCATCGCTGGCTACACCGACGCGCAGCCGTATCGCGGCGGCGAGCGCACGAACTGGGACCTCTCCGCCGACCGCGCCAACGCGACCCGGCGGCTGCTCGCCGAGGCCGGGCTGCCCAACTCGCGGCTGCAGAGCGTGACCGGCCATGCCGACCGCGAGCCTCTGCTGCCGGCCGACCCGCTCGCCGCAGCAAACCGCCGCATCGCGATCGTGGTATTGCGCCAGGCTCCGCCCGCGCCGAAGGACACGGCGCCACGACCAGCTGCGCCACAAGCCGCCGCACCGCCGGTCGCGGCGCCTCGCGGCGACGCGCATGATGCAGCCAACGCTCCTGCCCGTTGAGGCCACGCCGTGCTGACTCTCGGCGGCTTCGGCTTCCTCCTCGCCTGCGTGTTCGGCAGCTACCTCGTCTCGGGCGGCAGCGTGCGGCCGCTAGTCGAGTCGCTGCCGTTCGAGATGCTCTCCATCGGCGGTGCTGCGATCGGGACGTTCGTCATGTCCAACAGCATGCACGACGTGAAGCACACGCTCGCCGGCTTCAAAAAGGTTCTCGGCGGCGCAAGCTTCAAGAAAAGCGACTACGTGGACCTGCTCTCCCTTCTCTACTGGTTCGTGCGCCTGGCCAGCACCAAGGGCGCGATGGCTCTGGAACCGCATATCGAGCGGCCGACCGAGAGCACGGCGTTTCAGAAGTTCCCGCGCATTCTCGCAAACCATCATGCAACCGATCTGATCTGCGACTATCTGCGCATGGTCGGCATGAACGCCGACGATCCGCATCAGATCGAGGACGTGATGGCGCGCGAGCTGAAGAAGACGCTGCACGAGGAGCTGCACGGTGCGCACGCCATGCAGACGATGGCGGATGCCTTGCCTGCGCTCGGCATCGTCGCGGCCGTGCTCGGCGTGGTGAAGACCATGAGCCACATCAACGAGCCTCCGGCCGTGCTCGGCGAGATGATCGGCGGCGCGCTCGTGGGCACGTTCCTGGGCGTGCTGCTGGCGTATGGGTTCGCCGGTCCCTGTGCGTCGCGCCTGCGCGCGGTCGTGGAGGAGGAGGCCAAGTTCTTCGAGGTGATCCGTGCCGTCCTGGTCGCGCATTTGCACGGCAACCCGCCCCAGATCAGCGTCGAGACCGGGCGCAAGATGGTGCCCAATCAGCACATGCCGAGCTTCCAGGACCTTGAGCAGGCCGTGCAGGGCGCACAGATCGGCTGACCGGAGAAGCAATTCGCCGTTCCGCGAGCATCCACGAAGGTTAGAGCGGATCGTCCATGGTGGGACGACCCGTCGCGAACCGCCAGTGGTGCCAGAGCAAGCGCGCCGCGAGCGCCCGCGCCGGGCGCCAGGCTTCAGCAAGGGCGCGCAGGCTGGCGGCGTCTGGCCGCGCAGGCAGATCGAGCAGGTCCTGCGCCGCGGCCTGCAGCGCGAGATCCCCGGCTGGGAACACGTCTGCGCGGGCATGGGCGAACAAGAGAAACACCTCGGCGCTCCATCGGCCGAGGCCGCGCACCGCGGTGATCGCAGCGACGGCGGCGTCGTCGTCGAGACGCTCCAAGGCATCGTCGGAGAGTTGCCCCGCGGCGAAGGCGCTCGCGACCGACCGCGCGTGCGCGACCTTCGGGCGGGACAGGCCGGCGCAGCGAAGCGTCGTCTCGTCGAGGGAGAGGAGTCCCGCGGGATCGAGTGCGCCGTCGAGCACGCGCAGCCGGCGCCAGATCGCGGCGGCGGCGGCGGTGCTGATCTGCTGCGCGACGATGGCCTGGAGCAGCCCTGGGAACCCGCGTGGCCGCGCCCGCCATGGCAGCGGGCCGGCGGTCCGCTCGATGGAAGCGAGCCGCGGGTCGGCACGGCAGAGCTCGTCGAGGTGCGCGCGCGCGGCGGGCGGCGGATGGGGGAACGGCACGGGCTCCGTATGGGCAAGAGGGCCTCTCGCTGCAACGGCAGGCCCGGACCATTATGCTGCTTTCCCATGCCGACTGCGCCGCACATCCTGGTCGTGGACGACGACCGCGAAATCCGCGACCTGCTCGCTCGCTTCCTCGAGCGGCACGGGCTGCGCGTCACGGCCGTGCGCGACGGGCGGGAGCTGCGGCGGGCCTGGAGCGCCGGCCATTACCATCTTGTCGTGCTGGACTTGATGCTGCCGGGCGAGAGCGGGTTCGACCTCGCGCGCTGGCTGCGCGAGCAGGGGCCGGTGCCCATCGTGATGCTGACAGCCATGGGCGAGGAGGCGGATCGCATCATCGGGCTGGAACTGGGCGCGGACGACTACGTGGCCAAGCCGTTCAATCCGCGCGAGCTGCTCGCCCGCATCCGCGCCGTCCTGCGCCGCACGGGCGAGCGCGACGGGGTGCAATCCGCGCCTCAGGCCTTCGTCTTTGCCGGCTGGCGGCTCGAGCCTGCCCGGCGCCGCCTGCTCAACCCCGAGGGCACGGAGGTCGCGCTAACCGGCGGTGAGTATGACTTGCTCGCCGCCCTCGTCGAGCGTTCGAATCGCGTGCTGACGCGCGACCAGCTCCTCGACCTGCTGCGCGGACGCCAGGCCGGGCCGTTCGATCGGGCCATCGACGTCGCCATCAGCCGGCTTCGCCGAAAGCTCGAGGACGGCGGGCGCGATGCCCAGCTCATCAAGACGGTGCGCGGCGGCGGCTACGTGCTCGCCGCCGACGTCGAGCGCCGGTGACGCTCTGGCCCCGCAGCCTTGCCGCGCGCACGGCGCTCGTGCTGCTCGCGGGCCTGGCGTCCGTCCAAGGCGGCGGCCTGCTGCTGCACGCGCTTGACAGCGCCGGGCTGCAGCGGATCGCCGAGGCGCGCGACCTCGGGACCAGGCTGAAGACGCTGTACCGCGCCGTCGCCACCGCTCCTTTGGATTCGGCGCCCGGCTTGCTGCCCAATGTCGGACCCGGGCTGAGCGCCACCCTCGGCGCCCTGCCTGAGCCGCTGCCCGCGCCGTCGCCGCCCGAGGTGCAGCGCCTGGTCCGTCCGTTCCTGGCCCTCGGACCGATGCCTCCGAGCCTGCGCCCGCGCGAGGTGCTGCTGCGCGGCACCCCGGATGCGCTGCTCGCCGCCTTCCACCTGCCGGATGGGCGCTGGCTCGTCGCGCGCACGGCGCTGCCCGAGCCGCGCCCTTGGGACAGCGCCGGGTTCCTTGCCCTGTTCCTGGGCATGACGCTGGCCGCAGCACTCCTCGCCGTCTGGGCAGTGCAGCGGCTGACGGCGCCCGTGCGCGCCCTCGCTGCCGCGGCCGAGCGCCTGGGCCGCGACGTGAACGCGCCGGCCTTGCCCGAGGACGGGCCGTCCGAGGTCGCGCTCGCCGCGGCCGCCTTCAACCGCATGGCCGCGCGCATCCGCCGCTTCGTGGACGACCGCACGTTCCTGCTCGCCGCCATCGGCCACGATCTGCGCACGCCCATCACGCGCCTCAAGCTGCGCGCGGAGCTGCTCGACGACGACGAGCAGCGCCGCAAGTGGCTCGCCGACCTTGACGAGCTGGAAGCCATGGTGACCGCGACGCTCGCCTTCAGCCGCGACGTGGCCACGAGCGAGCCGGCGGCACGGCTCGACCTGGCGGCGCTGGTCCGCACCGTGCTCGACGAGGCCGCCGACGCGCGCCCGGCGCTCGCGGACCGCATCGGCTACCAGGGGCCGGAGCACCTCACCATCCAGGGCCGCCCCGTGGCGCTCAAGCGGGCGCTCGCGAACCTGGTCGGCAACGCGCTCGCTTACGGCGGCGCCGCCCGCGCCCGGCTCGATCCTCTGCGCGACGGGACCGCGACGGTCGTCGTCGAGGACGATGGTCCCGGGCTGCCGGCGGAGGAGCTTGAGCGCGTGTTCGAGCCGTTCCGCCGCGGCGAGCGCAGCCGCTCGCGGGAGACGGGCGGCACTGGCCTGGGCCTTGCCATCACCCGCAACATCCTGCGCGCCCACGGCGGGGAGGTTGCGCTCGCCAACCGGCCGGAGGGCGGGTTACGGGCAGTCGTCACGATCCCGGCGTAGTCATACCAGCCGCTTTGAACGCTGCTTGGTTCGGCCTCTCACCGTCGTGGTCGGGGAGGCGGGTCAGGGTTCTGGCGGTTCGGGCGCGCGGGGCCAGCGTAGGGATCGGGCGCGGGTCGCCGGGCCTGGGCTGAGGGGGGCTGGGCTGCCGTTGCTGGGGCGGCCTGGCGGTGGAGGGCGCGGGCGAGGTCGGTGCCGAGCTCGACCAGCTCGTGCAGGACCTGGCGGTAGTAGTGGGCGTCCTCGTCACGCTGGCTGGCGCGGTCGGCCGGGTCGGTGAGGGCGGGGCTGGAGGATATCGGGGAGGATAGGGGAGTTTGTCGCCTGCGGGGTCAAGCGCTGACTGGGGTGCGTGACGGGAGCGGCGCCAGTCGTGGCCCGGGCCGGTCAGCGTTCAGGGCGATTGGCCTTCCACATTGACGCACGAACGCCACCCCAAGCAGTCACAGGCGCTCGCGCAGTCCCGCGTGTAGGCGGTCCAGCGCGCGGGACAGCAGGGCCGGGCTCTGCGCGAAGCAGAGGCGTAGGTAACCCTCGCCCGGCGCCCCGAAGGCGACACCGGGCGCGAGGGCGACGCCGTGGCGCTCCACGAGGTCGAGGGCGAAGGCGAGGCTGTCCTGTAGCCCGTCCACACCGAGGAACGCGTAGAAGGCGCCGGGCGGCGAGGCGTAGCGGATGCCGTTGAGGTCCCGCAGCGCGTCCGCGACCATCGCCCTTCCCTCGGCGCAGGACGCCCGGAATCGCTCGACGAAGACGGTGTCAGCGAGGGCCGCGACGCCGCCCCGCTGCACGAAGGGCGCGACGCCGCTGTGCGTCACTTCCACGATCTCGGAGACCCGGTCCCGCGCGCCGAGCGGCAGCACCATCCAGCCAAGACGCCAGCCCGTCATCGCCCAGCCCTTGCTGAAGCTGTTGACGACGATGACCCGGTCCTCCGTCTCGGCCACGTCGAGGAGCGAGGGCGCCGCGGGCGCGCCGTCATAGACGAATTGGGAATATACCTCGTCCGAGACGAGCCAGACGCCGTGCGCGCGGCAGGCGGCGAGGATCGCCGCGATCTCCTCGGCCGTGGCGGTCCAGCCGGTCGGGTTGTTGGGACTGTTGAGGACGAGGACGCGCGCACCGGGCAGGCGCGCGAGCAGGCGGTCGAGGTCGAGGCGGAAGCTGCCGTCCGGCCCGGCGTCGAGCGGCACGCGGTCCAGTTCGGCGCCGCGCAGCAGGGCGGCATTCGCCATGTTCGGCCACAGCGGCTCGTGCAGCACCACCCGGTCGCCGGGCCGGAGGAGCGCGGCGAAGGCCACGGCGATGGCGGTCATGCCGGACGCCGTGACTTGGATGCGGGTCTCCTCGACGGGCCTCGCGTGCAGGGCGGTGAGATGGGCCGCGATGGCGTCGCGCAGCGGCGGCAAGCCGCGCACGTCAGGGTAGTGCGTCTCGCCGCGCGAGAGCGCACGGTTCAGCGCCGCGGTTGCCGAAGGGGGGCTGGCGTGATCGCTCTCGCCGAAGCAGAGGAAGAGCGTATCGGGCCGCGCGAACGCCGCGCGCGCGACGGCGACAATGCGCGAGTGGTGCAGGTCAACGATGTCCATAGGCTGTTTTACACCAACGGCGCTGTTCGGTGGTCCGTTCTATGTGGGCAGCCAGCGCCTAATCGTGCCGCAACTCACTATCCATTGCGGCGAAAAGGGCGCAATGCTAGTGCACGCCCCCTCTACAAACGCGGAGGCGAGACCGTGGCGCCTCTACCGATTGAGCAGCCGCACGTGCGGGTCCGCTTGCCTCTGCGCGTTAGCGAAAAAGAGGCCGGCATTAAACGAAGCACGTGATCTCTGAAGAACATCGGGCCATCAATCGCTGCGGAAGCTCGCGCGCCGCTGTTCTTCAAGGGCTCTCGCCTTGTCTTCCGCAGGGGCGATGACCTTATCCGCGAGCGCTGTGAGTAGAGTTTCGATCCCTTCGTAGCGGTAGATTGGAAGTACCCAGTGGTATTTCCAGTTGTCCTTAAACATCGAGTAGGGGCGCGCCTCGCCCTCAATCAACGGCTGGACCGGCACCGCGGAGACTCGGCACTACGGCTTCCAGTTCTTTCGGTATGCTGCTTGGGTCGGTGAGGTCGGCGATTGTGAAGCGAGCCATGTGGGCGAGCAGCGAAACCGTTTCGGTGATGTCCCGTCCTGCTGGTTGATCGAAGTCGAACAGGATCGGCAAGTAGTCGTGGCGACGCAACTCGTCTCGGAGGGCATCGAGGATCGGCTTTCGTTCTCCAAATCGACCGAGGATCAGGACTAATTTCCTGCCAACAGTATCAATGACTCCACGAGTCTTCTCATTGTAGAGGAGAAGATAAACAAATTGCGCGACCTCAATATTATCGACTGTTATTTTTGGTTGATAAGACGGAGTGACAATCAAATCCCGTTGCACTGTCTTTTCGCTTAATCTTATTGCCCACGCCGATATGCCGTAGGTGCGACAGCCCGTGAGATCGGCATCGGTCAGATTTGTTTCTACTAAGGAAGCGCACGTCAGGTCCGCTCCCGACAGGTTCGCACCGTTGAGGCTCGTACGAGAGAGGTTGGCGCCGTAGAAGTCCGCTCCCGACAGGTCCGCCCCAAAGAGGCCCGCCCTAGCGAGGTTTGCGCCAAGGTTCGCTCCAGAGAGGTTCGCCCCGTGGAGATTCGTCGCGGGACGGTTACCAAACGCTGAGAGAACCGCCTCCGAGAGGTTCGCCCTAGACAGGTTCGCCTCTGAGAGATTTGCTGCGCAAAGGTCCGCCCTGTGAAGGTGTGCTCCGACTAGATTCGCCCTGGCTAGGTTTGCCCCATAAAGGTTCGCCCCAACGAGATTTGCCCCGCGAAGCTCTGCATCGCGGAGGTCGGTCAAAACGAGGCGCGCCCCCACGAGCTTCGCCGCAGTGAGGTTCTCCCGAGCGAGGTTCACGTAATAGAGGTTCGCTCCGCTGAGGTCGGTCATGACGAGGCGAGCCCCCGCGAGCTTCGCCTCAGCAAGGTTCGCCCGGACAAGGTTTGCGCCGCAGAGATTCACCCCGGTGAGATTCGCGCCGCGAAGATCTGCCTCGGTGAGAGTCGCTTCGGAGAGGTCCAGTTCGACCGAGGGATTGGTTGCCCTCCACTCGTTCCACTCGTTAACCCCTTCCTGGAGTAGGGCGAGGTGATCCGCATTGGCCATTCTCAGGAAACTATCTTATCCGTTGTTGAACGCCTCTCAAGAGCGAGGGGAGCGCCGCCGATTGCACTCAGCGTCACTCGCGGCTTCTCTTCGTGGCATTGTGATTGCCCCGCCGAAGTGCTGCACCGTTCTCCGGAAAGCCACGACAGTTGTGAAACAATCATTCTCAACCAAAGACAATCTGCAAGAAGGACGGCTGACATCACTCCTCCAGCAGCGCCGCCCGCACCGCCTGCCACCCAGCTTCGTCCGGCGCGCAAATCAGCCCGCCTTGCGTGAGCACCGGCCGATACTCCGACCCATCGAACCGCGCCGCGAATCCCCCTGCCTCTCGGTGCAGCAGCCATCCCGCCGCGTGATCCCAGGGCATCAGCTTCTCATACACCAACGCGTGCACGTGCCCGCCCGCCGCCATGCGATACTGGTGCGCGGCGCAGCGCATGTCCCACACCGCCGCCAACCGCGGCATGTTGCAGCATACCCGCCCGCGCCGCGGCTGGGGCATGAAGCGCCAGGAGACCATGGCCGTCATCGCCGCCACCGGCGCCGGCTCCGACACGCGCAGCGGGACGCGGCTGCCGTCCGGCCGCTCGATCCAGGCCCCCTGCCCTGGGAGTGCCAGCGCGGAATTCGTCGCCGACTGGATCGTAGATCACGGCGCCGACCACCTCGCCCGCCGCGACGGCCGCCACCATCGTGCCGAACAGCGGCAGGCCGGCGGCGAAATTGGCCGTTCCGTCCACCGGGTCCACGGTGAAGGCGAGGCCGGCCGTCCCGAGCCGGTCCAGCACGGACTCGTCCGCCGCGGCCGCTTCCTCGCCCACTACGGCGCAGCTGGGGAACAGGCGCGTCAGGCCCTCCGTGAGCCGTGCTTCCGCCGCCTCGTCCGCGTCCGTCACGAGGTCGAGCGGCCCGGTCTTGGTGCGCACGGCGCCCGCGCCGAGATCGCGGAAGCGGGGCATGATCTCCGCCTGCGCGACGGCGCGCACGAGTACGGCGACCTCGGCCAGTTCGCGGGGACCAAAGCTCACCGGACACCTATGCAGTGCAGTTGGCCCCGGCCCGGCGCTTGTGGATGGCGGCACCGCGGCCCAGCGTGGTCGGCCAGCAGCCGCGGGCGGCGCGTGGATGCCCGGAACTAATCCACTGGTGTCCGGATTACGCATGATGGATAGCGAGGGAGAGTTGCGGGCACGGCGTGTCGTCCTTGAGCGGTGGTGTGCTGAGCAGGTCGCGCAGCGGTCTGCGTTGGAAGAGGGTGAGGCTGGACAGTCGGAAGAGGGCTTGGGCTGGGAGGCAGGAGCGGCCTTGGAGTTGCGCCAGCCTGACCAGCAGGTGTGCGATGATGGCAGCTATGATCTGCAAGGTCACGGCATTGCGGTTCTTGCCGATGAAATGGTGCAATCTGAGGTTCTGCTTGATCCACTTGAAGAACAGCTCGACCTCCCAGCGGCTCTTGTAGAGGTCGGCGATCGCGTCGGCTGGAGACTGCAGGTCGTTGGTCACGAGCGTCAGCACCCGACCTGTGCTGATCTGCACCGTCACCAGCCGGATCGGCTGATCGAACGGGTTCTGGCGGCTGGCGGCGAGACGCTTTGGCAGATGCCCGATCTGGTCCTTGAGGATGTGGGGTGCGGCCTTGGGCACCCGGCGGCTGCGGGTAATGCGCACCGGCGTGTTGGACTTCAGCCGGGTGACGAAGTGGCAGCCCGCGGCGGCCAGGCTCGCCCAGAACGTGAAGCAGTAATAGCCTTTGTCGAACACGTAAGTCGCGCCGGGCTCGATCGGGAAGCGCTTGGCGGCGGTCACGTCGTTGACCCGCGACGAGGTGACGGCAAAGCAGGTGGTCCGGCTGGCGAGCGGGTCGAACACGACGTGCAGCTTGACCGCGCCATCGACCGCCCAGTGCTGCACGGCTTTGCCGGCGTGGAGGCGGGTGGCGTCGATCAGGCGCAGGGCCTCGCGTCCCAGCCCAGGGGCCAGTTGGCCCACCTCGCCGCAGAGCGCAGCGGCCACGGCTTCGAACGGCGCCGTTGGCCGGACTGCGTTGGCATCACTCAGCGTCGAGCGCCGCACCGCCCCAACCCCCAAATGCGCCAGCGCCGGTTGGTGGCGCTCGAGCAGCCGAGCCAAGTCACGCATCGACCGGGCGCCGGCGAGCTGCGCCGAAATCAGCGTCACCAGATGCGCCCACTCCGTCAGGCCCCATTTGACCCGCCCCTCGACGGCCGCCTGGAACACCCGGCGCGGAAGGGACTTCATCAATTGGCCAAATACGGTAGGTTGGAACGGCATGGCTCAGGCTCCACGAGCTTCGATTCGGACAGGTCGTCGCAAAACCCATTCGAATCAGAGCCATGCACTCTGTCCAGCCCAATCCATTCCGGACACCAGTGGATCAAGTCCGGCCATGACGGGGTGGGGAGGGTTGGAGGCCAAAGTGGGGCACCGCCGAGGGCCGGACATCTACGAGTTCCGCCGTGCGCGCGGGCAAGACGTGGATGGCCGGGCTGATCCCCGGATCGGGTCCGGGGACGGCCATGACGGCGAGGAAGCGGGTGAGGTCGCGCCGGGAACGATATCGTTGATGTCACGCGCTGCGCTCGAACCGTGCTCGGTCGGCTGGCAGGAGGCGCACGGCGACGCGCACCTGCTCGTCCTCGTCCGCCCGGCGCAAAACCTCCCCATGTTCGTAGAGCCAGGCGATCCGCGCGCCGTCCGCCGCCGGGAGCAGGTATTCCCGCTCCTCCATTCCCGCGGCGATCCGCTCGTCCACGGCAGCGAGCAGCGCGGGCAGGCCTTCCCCCGTCAGCGCCGAGACCGCGACCGCGTCGTCTCGCGCCGGCACGTGCTCGATGCCGCCCAGCAGGTCCGCCTTGTTCAGCACCTCGATCGTGCGCGCCGGCCATTCCGGGTCGAGCACGCCGTCCCGAACCATGCCGTCGAGCACGGCGAGCACGTCCACCCGCTGCGCAGCACTGTCGGGGTGCGCCGCGTCGCGAACGTGCAGGATCACGTCGGCCTCGGATACCTCCTCCAAGGTCGCGCGGAACGCCTCGACCAGCTCGGTCGGCAGCTCGCTGATGAAGCCCACCGTGTCCGACAAGATCACCCGGCGCCCCGACGGCAGGCGCAGCGAGCGCATCGTCGGGTCGAGCGTGGCGAAGAGCTGGTCCTCGGCGTGGACGCCCGCGCCCGTCAGCGCGTTGAACAAGGTGCTCTTGCCCGCGTTCGTGTAGCCGACGAGGGCGACGACCGGGAACGGCACCCGCTTGCGCGCGCTGCGGTGCAGCCCGCGCGTGCGCCGCACCTGCTCCAGCTCGCGCTTGAGCCGCACGATGCGCTCGCCGATCAGCCGCCGGTCCGCCTCGATCTGCGTCTCGCCGGGTCCGCCCAGGAAGCCGAAGCCGCCGCGCTGGCGCTCCAGGTGCGTCCAGGAGCGGACGAGGCGCGAGCGCTGGTAGTCGAGGTGGGCTAGCTCCACCTGCAGCGCGCCCTCGCGCGTGCGCGCCCGCTCGCCGAAGATGTCGAGGATCAGGCCGGTGCGGTCGATGACCTTGCACTCCCAGGCACGCTCCAGGTTGCGCTGCTGCACCGGGTTGAGCTGCGCGTCCACGACGACGACGGCGACCTCGGCCTCGCGCAGCGCCGTCTTGAGGCTCGCGACCTGGCCTTCGCCGAGCAAGGTCGAGGGGCGCCGCGCGCGGAGCGGGACGATCGCGGTGTGGACGACGACGAGGCTGATGCTCGCCGCCAGCCCGACCGCCTCGGCGAGCCGCGCCTCGGCCGCCCGGCCCGCATCGTGGCGGTCCGGCCGCTCCCAGGGCAGCACGACGGCCGCGCGCGTCGGGGCCGCGATCCCGTCCAGCACCGGGGCGCCCCTGGGAACGCTACTCGACGGGGGCAACCGCCGCCGCTTCGCTGGCTTGCGTGCCTGCCACGGCAGCTTCCTCGGCCTTCGCGGGGTCGAAAAGCTGGATCGCAGCGCCCGGCATCACGGTGCTGATGGCGTGCTTATACACCAGCTGGGTGTGGCCGTCGCGCCGCAGCAGGACGGAGAAATTGTCGAACCAGGTGATGATGCCCTGAAGCTTGACCCCGTTCACGAGGAACACCGTCACCGGGGTCTTGCTCTTGCGGACGTGGTTCAGGAACACGTCCTGAACGTTGTTCGACGCCTTTTCGTTGGCCACGTCACGGGTCCTTTCTTGTCATTGTGCGCCTGCGAAGAGATTAGCAGCGTTCGCGCATTCGGCAAGGTTCGGCGACGTGTGCGCCGAAGAGCGTGAACAGACCGCGCGTCACAGGGCCGACCTGCCCATCGCCGACGGGCTTGCCGTCCACGGCCAGGATCGGCTTCACGAAGCTGGTAGCGCTGGTCAGGAAGGCCTCCCGCGCGTCCCGCAGCTCGGCCGCGCTGAAGGCGCGCTCTTCGAAGGGGACGCCCGCCGCCTGCATCTCCGCGATCAGCGCCGCGCGGGTGCAGCCCGGCAGGATCTCCTGGCTGAGCCGCCGCGTACGCAGCCGCCCCTGCCCGTCCACGATCCAGGCGGTGCTGGACGCGCCTTCGGTGACCATGCCGTCCGCGTCGAGGAGGATCGCCTCGAAGGCGCCGCGCTCGCGTGCCGCCTGCTTGGCGAGCACGTTGGGGAGGAGTGCCGTGCTCTTGATGTCGCGCCGCGCCCAGCGCTGGTCGGGGTGGGTGATCACGGTCGCCGTCCAACGCGCCACGTCGTGCGGGAAGGCGGGGATGTGGCGGGCGGTGACGACGAGGGTTGGCGGCGTGCCGGGCGGCGGGAAGGCGAAGTCGCGCCGCGCCGCGCCGCGCGTGACCTGGATGTAGAGCAGGCCCTCGCCGACGCGGTTGCGCCTGACGACCTCGCGCAGGATCCGGGTGAGCGCCGGGCGGGACATGGGCGGGGCGATGCGGATCTCGCCCAGGGACCGCTCCAGGCGGGTGAGGTGACGATCCTCATCCACGAAGCGGCCACCGTGGACGTGGATGACCTCATAGACCCCGTCCGCGAACTGCAGGCCGCGATCCTCGACGTGGACGCGCGCGCTGCGGTGCGCGACGTAGCGGCCGTTGACGTAGGCAATGCGACTCATTGGCGCACCTCCGGTGCGACGCGGCTCACGGCGCGGAGGCTCCGGCGGCGGCGATGCGCTCGCGCTCCGCCTGCTCGCGCTCGGCGCGGTCGGTCGGGGTGTAGAGCTGGGCCGCGTCCGGCAGGTGCTCGCACAAGCGGGCCTCGAAGGCGCCGGGCGGCGGGAGGTCGGCGATTTTGCGGGCGAGAACGCCGGCGTGGCCGTAGCCGGGGAAGACGGGCATCTCGGACCACGCGCCGTCACGCCGCGGCGGATAGACGTGGACTGGCTCGACCAGGTCCGCGACGAGCACCTCGAAGCCGAACGCCGGGCCGAACAAGATTTTCAAGCCTTCGTCCGAGAAGCGCCAGTAATCGGCCGGTGCCTCATGCAGCGGCCAGGTGTGGGGCGCGCCGTGGTAGGTGATTCCGCCGGGCTTGAGCGCGCGATTGATCTCGGCGGCGACGAGCCACGGCTGGGCAAGGTGCTCCAAGACTTCGGCGGACCAGATGGCGTCCTGGCTGCCCGGCTCGACGTAGCGCGTGAGATGGTGCGCATCGCCGAGAAGCTGGATGTGCGGCGAGGGATGGATGTCGAATCCGGTGTAGGACGCAGCGCGCGGCATCGAAGCGCGCCAGTCCCGCGCGTCCGGCCCGACGACCCGCCCGCCGATCTCCAGCACATGCAGCCGGCTCTCGTTTACGAGGTTCATGAATTGGCGAAAGGCCGGCGTGACCGGGTCTGCCGGCTCCGGCAGGCGCCGAAGCCGCTCCGGGATCGGCACGGGATGGCGCGTCGTGCCCTCTTCCGTCTCGACCTCGAACTCCAGGGGCAGGCCGGGCTCGCCCGGCACGTAGCCCTTGAATCCCACTGGCAGCACCGCCCCGCACTCCGGGTAGTGCTTCAATACGTCCGCGCGGGGATGGAGCGCGAGCGGCGCCACGCTGCCGCCGATCGCAAGCGCCAGCGAGCGGATCGGCGTGCCGTGGAGGTGAACCCAGCCGGCGGCCTGCGCGCCGTGATGGTCCCGCCAGTAGGTGCCGAGGTCGGCGGCGAGGCGCGCGGCTCCGGCCAGTCGTCCTTCGGGCACGACGTGCCCGTTTTCCACGAGCCAGGCCGCTCGGCGCGGCACGGGCGGCAGCGGCGGCACGGCATCGAGCCAAGTCCGCAGCGCGATCGGCGGGCGCACCGAACCAAGCAAGGCCATCAGTGCCGTGGGCAGCGTCTCGCTCCCCGTATCGTCGGTGACGAACAGGTGGAACACGGCCTCGTCCGGGTTGGCGAAGGCCGGGAAGGCGAGCGTTATTTCGGCGCCCGGCACGGTCACGGCGACGCGCCCGCAACGCCAGTCCCCGCCATCGGGTGTCGCGATCCAGACCTGGCAGGCGCTGCCTTTGAACCGCGCGACCGCGTCGCCCGGGAGGACGAGCGCGTGCAGCGCAGGACCTGCCTGGAAGCGCTCGGCAATCGCCGGCGAATGCACCTAGGCCGCGCCCTTGTCGTCCGAGTTGACGCCGAGCTGCTTCAGCTTGCGGTGCAGCGCGCTGCGCTCCATCCCGACGAACGCGGCCGTGCGGCTGATGTTGCCGCCGAAGCGCAGGAGCTGCGCTTGGAGATACTGCGTCTCGAACAGGTCTCGCGCCTCGCGCAGCGGGAGCGCCATAACGTCCGCGGAGGGGTCGAAGTTGAGGAAGGCCGGCGCGTTCTGGCCGATCTCGGGCGGCAGCATCTCGGCGCGGATGGAGTTCCTGCGGCCCGCCCGGCGCCATGATCAGCAGCCAATCCATCAGGTTGCGAAGCTGGCGCACGTTGCCGGGCCAATCGTAGGCTTGGAGGGCGGCGAGCGCGTCCGCCGATAGCTCGCGCCCTGGGATGCCGCTGGTCTCGGCGGACCGAACGAGGAAGTGGCGCGCCAGCTCCGGCACGTCCTCCCGCCGCTCACGCAAGGACGGCACGCGGATCGGTACGACGGCGAGCCGGTAATACAGGTCCTCGCGGAAGCGCCCGGCCGCGATCTCGGCTTGCAGGTCGCGGTTGGTGGTGGCGATGACGCGCACGTCCACCTTGACCCGCGAGTTACCGCCGATGCGCTCGAAGGTTTGGTC
This sequence comes from uncultured Alphaproteobacteria bacterium, assembly GCA_963848595.1. GTDB lineage: Bacteria > Pseudomonadota > Alphaproteobacteria > Acetobacterales > Acetobacteraceae > CAWKEH01. The sequence continues at coordinate 289,019 of CAWKEH010000002.1, forward strand.
CTGAAGGGCTCTCACGATCTTGCCCTGCGTCTCCAAGGGCATGTCGCTCACCTCGTCGAGCAGCAGCGTGCCGCCGTGGGCGCGCTCCAGCACGCCCGCGCGGCGGGGCTGCGCCGCCGGGTCGGGGCCAGCCTCGACGCCGAACAGCTCCTCCTCGAAGCGTGCCGGGTTCAGCGTCGCGCAGTTGAGCACCACGAACGGTCCGTCCGACCGGCGCGAACGGGTGTGAACCATGCGCGCCGCCACCTCCTTGCCGGCGCCGGCAAGGCCCTGGATCAGCACGCGCGATCCGGTGGGCGCCACGCGCTCAATGCCCGCGCGGAGCTGGTTCGCGGCGTGGCTGTGGCCGAGGATCGCGCTCTCGGCCCCGGCGCGCAGGCGCAACTCCGCGTTCTCGCGAGCGAGCCGCGCCGCCTCAAGCGCGCGGCGCACCACGAGCAGCAAGCGATCCGACTTGAACGGCTTCTCGATGAAGTCGTAGGCGCCGTGCTGGATCGCGGTCACGGCCGTCTCGATCGTGCCGTGCCCTGAGATCATCACGACGGGAACCTGCGGCTCCTCCCCATGGAGGGCATTGAGGATGCCCAAGCCGTCGAGCTTCGACCCTTGCAGCCAGACGTCGAGCACGACGAGGCCTGGGCGGCGGACGCGGAATGCAGCCAGGGCCGAGTTGGAGTCGCCCGCCTGCCGCACCTCGTAGCCTTCGTCGCGCAACACGCCGTCTATGAGGAGCCGGATGTCCGGCTCGTCGTCCACGATGAGGATTTCGTGCGCCATAGGCGCTTCTCTAAAGCGGCTTCGGCTCGCGGGGAAGCGCGGAGCGATGCAGAGCAGGAAGTTGCGCTGCCCAGTCGTGCGATGCCGATAGATGGTGGGAACCATCTGTCGGCTGAATCGCACCATCAGCGACTCCCCTGGTGGTCTGATTCAACCGATGCTTGGGAACCAAGCGTCGGCATCAGACCACTAGGGCATCGGCGAGTTGGTTATGACCCGCTGACGTCGCCGTGTGGCCAGGCCCACCAGCCCCGCGAGCAGCAGCGCGAAGGTGCCCGGCTCCGGCACGGGCGCGGCCGTCGTCGCGTCGATCACCTGCAGGCTGACCAGGTTGGACACGTAGCGGCCGCCCGCCGCATCGCCCGGCACGACGAGGCGGGCGAAGCCGTCTGCGCCGAGCGGCTGCCCGTTCTCGTCGTAGGCGACGAGGTCCGGCGCCGTCGTACTGCCGCCGAATCTCGGGTCCAGCTCGCCGAGGGAGAACGTGGCCTCGTAGCCGTCGCTGCCGGTCGCCAGCACGTAGTCGCGTAGCTCGTCGTTCTTGATTGCGGGATCGGTGACCAGTCCGGCCGTGGTCAGCAGCGTCCAGAGCGAGACGCCGGTGAAGCTGGCCGACACCGGGCTGCCGCCTGCCGTGTAGGTCACGCTCTCGGTGGTGGAGGGAAGGGCCGCGAGGGCCGCCTCGTCGTAGCTTGCGGGATGGCTGACCAGGCCGGAGAGCGTGAAACTCGTGGACGGTCCACCGCCCTGCGCCGGGTTGCTGGGCGCCTGCACGACGTTCAGCGAAGCAACGTTCGACACGTAACGTCCGCCGAGGCTGTCGCCCGGCGCAGTGATGCGTGCGAAGCCGTCCGCGCCGAGAGGGGCACCGTTCGCCTGATAGGCGACCAGGTTCGGGGTGGCCATTTTTCCCCCGAAGCGCGGGTCAAGCTCGCCCTCGGAGAAGGCCACCGCGTAGCCGTCGCTGCCCGTGGCAACGACCACGTCGCGGAGCGTGCCGTTCTTGGCGCCTGCAGGAGCTTGCAATCCAGCCGCGGACAGCAGCGTGTAGAGCGACGCGCCGGTGTAGGTCGCCGACACCGGGCCGCTGCCCGTGCCGTAGGTCACGCTCTCGGTCACGGGTGGGAAGGCTTGCAGGTCGGCCAGCCCGTACGTGCCGGGCCGATCCACCGCCCCGGTCAGGTCGAAACTGGTCGTGGCTGGCGCGGCAGCGGCGGGCGCTGCAAGGGCGAGCGCTAGACCCGAGCAGGCCAAGACTGCAGGCCAGGCTCGAGTGCGGGCTAGGGCGACGTCGCACGTCATGGCAGCTCCTTCAACTCACAGGGAGATTCGCTCAGGTCGGCTCACGCCAACGCCGCCGTCCCGACATGGCGAGAGCCGCAAGCGCGATCCCGAGTACGGCCACGCTCGCCGGCTCCGGCACGGTGGCGGGCATCGCCGGACCGAACCCGTAGCTTGCCAGCACCGCCTGTCCCGCAGGCGACAGGAGATACTGCTCCAAAGCCCCGGTGCCCGGGTCGGTGCCGTTCAGAACGGTCAGCCCGTAATCGCCTGTTACGGCAAGGTCGCTCGGCAGGTCTATCACTTGCAGGTCGGGTGCGATGGCCAGAGCAGCGGCGGCGCTGCTCTGATAAGCGAGAAAGACGTCTGCCTGATGCGTGCCCTCGATGAAGTACACGAGGCTGTTCTGCCCGGCTGGCACGGGCGGCGACGTCGGACTCGCGACGAGGCGCTGCGCCTTGGCGTCGAGCGCCTGCTGTGCGCCCGGCACGAGTGCATCGGCCTTGGCGAAGATCTGCTCGGTGTAGTCGCCGAGCGGGTCGGCCACGGGCGTCGAGGTGCCGAGCGTCACGGCCGGGTTGAGCAGTGTGGAGAGCAGGTTCCCTGACGTGATCGCGAGGCCGGGTGCCGCGACCGCGACGACTGGGTTGGTAGCGAAGCTTGTCACAGGCCCGGCGAGACCCTCCTGCTGGAGCGCGATCGGGCTCGCGGTGTCGGCGGAGGCGAAAAGGTCGGGCCGGGCGCCGCCCTCGATCTCTCCGCGCAGCGTACCCGACGGGCCGAACATCGTGCTGACGGAGACGCCCGTCGCCGCGGTGAAATCGGTTGCGATGGTGCCGAGCGCGCCGCTCAGGCTGCCGGCACCCCAGAGGGTAAGCGAGAGGGTAAGCGGCGCCGCGCATGCCGGCACGGCGATGCAGAGCGCTACGGCACAAGCCGCGGAACCGAGGAGCGGCCTTCGGACCCGCACGGCCAGGGTCGCGATGTCGTCGGTCATCTCTGGTTTCCCCCGGAGCTGGGCAGGTTCAGTTGAGCAAGGTCCGCGGGCGATCCGCTCCCGCCGCCTCGCCCATGGCGGCGAGCTGGTCCGGAGCCACCGTGAAGGCGACGTCGAAGCCGTTGGGCGTCGAGAGCGTCAGGATCAGGCAGCCCGTGCCCGCGGCGCGCTCCAGATGCCACGAGCCGAGCGGCTGGATGACGCGGGCGCTAGGATCGCCGCGCGCCCGCAAGGCCGCGCCCATGATGCGCGGGATCGTCAGCAGCAGCGCGCTGAGGGCATCGAACGGCAGGTTGAGACGGCAGCGCCGCCCACTCGCGTCCTCGAAGCCCAGATGCACCCGGCGGCCGCCGGGCAAGACGGACCAGGCCGTCAGCCCCTCGCCCACCACCTCATCCCCTACCTCGCCCCTTGGGGCTTCCCCGAGCAGGTCGCCCCCGAGCAGGTCGCCACCATCTGCCATGCCGCTTCCTCGCGCTGGGACGGCGGGCCAGTTGGGCAGGCCCGCCGCCGCGTGCGTCCGTCCGCTACAGCGCGACCGTGACCGCCTTCACTTCGAGGTAGTTGCGCAGCACGTCCTCGCCCATCTCGCGCCCCAAGCCCGACTGCTTGTAGCCGCCGAAGGGCAGGGAGGCATCGAACACGTTGTGGCAGTTCATCCAGATCGTGCCCGCGCGGATGCGGCGCGCCATCTTGTGCGCGGTGCTGATGTCGCGCGTCCAGACGGACCCGGCCAAGCCGTAGATCGTGTCATTGGCCTGCTTGGCGATGCGGTCGAGATCGTCGTCGTTGTAGCGCTCGGCGACCAGCACCGGGCCGAAGATCTCCTCGCGCACCACCTGCATGTCGGGCTTGGTGTCGGTCAGGACGGTCGGCTGCACGAAGTAGCCCCCGCCGTTGCCGCCCGTGCCGCCGCCTGTAGCGACCTTGGCGCCCGCGGAGCGGCCGCTCTCGATGTAGCCCCGCACCTTGCCGAACTGCTCGTCCGACACCAGCGGCCCCATCTCGGTCGAGGGATCGAGGCCTGGCCCGACCTTGATGCGGCCGGCGATGTCGGAGACGCCCTCCAGCACCTTGTCGAAAACCTTCTCGTGCGCGAAGAGGCGCGAGCCGGCGCAGCAGGTCTGGCCCTGGTTGAAGAAGATGGCGCTGGCAGCACCCGGGATGGCGCGCTCCAGGTCGGCGTCGGGGAAGATGATCAGGGGCGACTTGCCGCCCAGCTCCAGCGTGACCTTCTTGAGGTTGCCGGTAGCCGCCTGCGCGATCAGCTTGCCAACCTCGGTGCTGCCCGTGAACGCGACCTTGTCCACGTCTGGGTGGTTCGCGATCGCAGCACCCGCGGTCTCGCCGAAGCCTGGCAGGATGTTGACTACGCCGGGCGGCAGGCCGGCCTCCTGCATCAGCTCGCCCAGCCGCAGCGCCGTGAGCGGGGTCTGCTCGGCGGGTTTGAGCACGACCGTGCAGCCGACCGTGAGCGCCGGGGCGAGCTTCCAGGCCGCCATCAGCAGCGGGAAGTTCCAGGGGATGATCTGGCCCACGACGCCGATCGGCTCGCGCAGGACATAGCTGTGATAGTCGCCCGGCGTGGACAGGCTCAGCGTCCGGCCTTCGATCTTAGTCGCCCAGCCCGCCATGTAGCGGAACATGTCAACGGCGAGCGGGATGTCGGCGGCGCGGGCGACCGTGACCGGCTTGCCGTTGTCCAGGCTCTCGAGCTCAGCCAGCTCATCGGCGTTCGCCTCCATGAGCGCGGCAATGCGCAAGAGAAGCTGGCCACGCTCGGAGGGCTTCATGCGCGCCCATGCGCCTGCCTCGAACGCCCGGCGCGCAGCCGCGACGGCGAGATCCACGTCGGCGGCATCCGCTTCGGCAACCTGCGTGATCTGCTGGCCGGTTGCAGGGTCGAAGACGGCGAACGTCTTGCCCGACTTCGCGTCCTTCCACTCACCATCTATAAGCAGGCGGCGTGGCTTAGCGATGAACTCCGCAGCGGCAGCGCCGAGCTTTCCATGCGTGACCGAGACGTCCATGATCATGCCTCCCAGGCATCGTTATTCACGATCGAACATAACGACGATCAGCGAGCCCTGGCAAGCAGGATCGCGAACTCGTGCGGGATGTCCGCCGCAACGCGCTGTGCGGCGTCTTGCCGATGCGTGCGCAATCAGCAGGACGATGCCCTGCCCTCGGCAGCGTGTCAGGTCCGGCGCACGTTCCAGAACAAGGGAAGGCCCGTCAGCACGCCGGTCAGCTCTCTCTTGTAGGCGGTCGGCTGATAGAAGACGCCGAGCGGGACATACGGCACGTCAACGAAGGCTTGCGCCTGCATCTGCTCGCCGAGGCGCTTCTGTGCCGCAGCATCGGAGGCGGCGAACCAGCTCTCCCGCAGCTCCTCCAGCCTGGGGCTGCTTGGCCAGCCGAACGTCGCCTTGTCGCCGCTGCCGCGCAGGAAGTTGTGGGCGGACGGATCGAGTTGCGACACGCCGGCCGCGTAGGCGCAGAAGGCGTTGTATCCGCCGCGCTCCGGCGCGTCGCGGTTCGCTGCGCGGCGCAGCATCGAGCCCCAGTCCATCGTCACATAGTCGAGGTTCATGCCCAGCTTGCGGAACAGATCGGCGGTGATCTCGCTCATGGCGGTGATCACCGGGAAGTCAGTCGGCGCCATCAGCAGCACCGTCTCTCCCTTGTATCCAGCCTGCTGCAGCTCGCGGCGGGACGCGGCCAGGTCGCGCGGCTCCTCCAGCGCCTCCATCCCCACCGTGCTCGCCATTACGGAGCCTGGGGCGAAGAAGCCGACCCCGTCGCGCCACAGGCTCCGGTTCTCTCCCGCGACCGCCGTCATGGTGTCGCGTTGGCTGACGGCGCCCAGCACGGCACGGCGGATGGCCGGGTTGTCGAACGGCGGGAGCGTGTGGTTGAACCGGAGCACGCCAACGCTGCCGAACCGGTCGAGGACCTCGATCGCAAGGTCGCGGTCGCGCCGCAGCATCGGCAGCAGGTCGAAGAGCGGCTGGTCCCACCAGTCGATCTCACCCTCCTGCAAGGCCGCAGCCGCGGTCGCCGGGTCGGGGATGATCTGCCACTCGACACGGTCGAAGTGCACGCGCTTCGGCCCGGCGATCAGGCTCGGCGTCCCCCCGGGCCGCGGCGCGTAGCCCTCGAACCGCTCGTAAACCATACTCCCGCCCGGCAGGTATTGATCGGCCAGGAACCGGAACGGGCCGCTGCCGACCAGTTCCGGGACCGGCACAGCGCTGCTGGTCGCCGCGAGGCGCTCCGGCATGATGAAGGCGACGATGGAGCCGACCTTGCCGAGCGCTTCCGGGAGCCGGGGGAAGGGATGCTTCAACCGCCACCGCACCGTGCGGTCGTCCGGCGCTGCCAGCTCGTCCACGATGCTGAACAGGGAGCCGCCGAAGGTGTCCCGCGAGGCCCAGCGGCGCAGGCTCGCCACGACGTCCCGCGCGCGGACCGGCTCGTTGTCGTGGAATTTCAGCTCAGGGCGCAAGGTCATGCCCCAGGTCTTGCCGTCGTCCTCGACCGCGTGTCCCTCGACCATCTGCGGCTGCGCACGAAGCGCCTCGTCCACCCCATACAGCGTGTCGAAGACGAGGAACCCGTGGTTCCGGTTCACCAGGCCCGTGGTGATGACGGGATCGAGGATACCCGGCGCCGCTTGCGGAACGAAGCGCAGCGTCCGCGACGCTTGCGCCCTCGCGACACCGGGCAGGGCGAGACCAACGCCGGCGCCGAGCGTGGAGCAAAGCAGGTCGCGACGGTGCATGGCTGGCTCTCAGCAAAGGAATGAACGGCGACCGCAGCCCGGAGCACTTAACCCTAGCACGACCGACTGCCCACGTTGTTCTGTGCAGCGGCAACATCTTCTGCGCCAGGCACCCCGGGCGCCTCGGTCAGCGCCGTCGTAATGTGACAACGACGTACCGCGCCAGCACCTTTCCCGTATTCCTGAACGCGGTGTCCTCAGGCGAGCCGAACCGCATGCAATCGCCTGCCTCGAGCTCCAGCGTGACGCGCTCCTGCTCGATCCTCAGGTGGCCCTCGACCATGACGACCTGCTGATCCTCCATCGGCAGGAACGCCGCTGCCGGATAGCGGACCTCCGCCCCCGGTGGCAGCTCGCACCAGACGAGGTCGAGTGGCGCCGCACCCGCGGGCGAGAGCGCCCGGCGTGCGAAGCCCGTCTCCGGGTCCCGCCATGCCGCCTGCTCCGCCCGCCTGGTGACTTGCCCGGAGACGCCCTCGGCGCGCGCGAACAGCTGTGCCAGCGTTAAGCCGAACGCCGCCGACATGCGCCCAAGCAGGGCGGCGGTCGGACTCGCCTCCTCGCGCTCGATCTTGCTGATCATGGCGCGGCTGACCCCAGAGTGATCCGCCAGATCCGCCAGCGTCCACCCTCGCGCCTCACGCTCCTCACGCAGACGTGAAGCGAGTTGTTTTCCCGTCCCATCAACAACCATGCTGGACATTATCTCACTATCGTGGAATCAGTTCGGAAACCTACACATCGGCGGCGCCGCGCCGGGGTTCTGCTACGCACATGCATCCGGCGCCGCGCCTATAGCCAAGGAGAGAGAAGGACGTCCATGCGCCAGCCTATCCCACCATTCCTGATTTTTGGCACCGCTGTTGCGCGCGCCGCTTCGGTGTCAGCCCACGCCGCGCCGATCCTGCCTGTCCCAGTTCTGTCGCCGTCCGTGACGTTGGTGGCCCAAGGGTGTGGCCCCGGTGGCTGGCGCGGCCCTTACGGCCATTGCCACTACGCCCCGTATCGCGGCGGCTACTATGGTCCGCTGCCCGCCGTCGCACCCGCGCGACGTGTCTGAGTGCCCGCGCATTATGGCCCGGGCGGCCGATGGTTCCCCGGCCATTGGGCGGTACGCTGATGCAAGCCGTCCGCGCCTGCAAGGGCATGGCCGGGTGCCGTCGACGCTGAGCTTCACCCCAGCCAATCCAGGAGAGAACGTTGATGCGAACCCTGCTCCTCGCCGGCACTTCGTTGCTGGCGCTGTCCGCCTCGGCGATGACAGCATCTGCAAATCCCACCGGTGTGACCTTCGGCTACACCGGGAGCATCGTACCCTACACGGTGCCGGCCGACGGCATCTACGACATCGTGGCTATTGGCGGCCAAGGCGGCACCGAGCCATATCTCCTCAGCCGCGACGACGCCACCGGCGGCTATGGCGCTCGGGTCGAGGGCTACTTCACCCTGACTGGGGGCGAGGCGCTGAGCGTCGCCGTGGGAGGGCAAGGCGGCAATGGCCCGTCGGGGTTCGATGAGTATGGTGCCGGCGGTGGGGGTGGCGGCAGCTTCGTGATCGGGCCGAACAACACCCCGCTCTTGATTGCAGGCGGCGGCGGTGGCGGCGGCGCAACTGCCAACGCTGATGGTGTAAGTGCCACCTCATCGACCGCCACCACCACCACCGGCGGCGGTGCCCCGGGCTACGACGGCGCCGGTGGCGGCGGCGGCAGCAACGGAGGCACGAACTATAGCGGCGGCGGCGGCGGCGCCGGTTTCCGCGGAGCTGGCAGCTTCGGCGGCTATAACGCCCACGGCAGCGCCGCCACCGGCGGCAGCTCCTTTGCCTATGGACTCGTCGGCGGCACCGGCGACGACTACAACGGTACCTTACTGCGGCATTGACAGCTTCGGCGGGAATGGTGGGTTCGGCGGCGGTGGCGGCGGGGGGTGCGGCCGTTACGAGATCATGGTCGGCTCTGGCGCCGGTGCCGGCGGCGGCGGGGGCGGCTACAGTGGCGGTGGCGGCGGTTCGGCGACCGCGGGCCTTGGCGGCGGGGCCGGTGGCTCATTCAATGTCGGCACATTCCAGGATTTCGCAACGGCCACCAGCGGCGGCAACGGCTCGGTCTACATCGGCTATTACGGCCCCAGCGGCGGCAACGACTACCTGAACCCGCGAAGGGTGGTTCCCGAGCCGGCGAGCCTCGCCCTGTTCGGCAGCGGCTTGGCCGGGCTCCGCCTGATCCGGCGGCGCCGGCGCGGCTGAGGGGCAGCACAGGCCTCGCCGCTCACCCTTGCTGTCCCGATCCGGCGCGGTCGCGCAGCGCACGACGCACGATGACGCCAGGGAGCGGCATGGAAAACACGGTCCACTTCATCTCAGGCCTGCCGCGCGCGGGGTCCACCTTGCTCTCGGCCATCCTGCGCCAGAACCCGGCGTTCCACGCTGCCATGACCAGCCCGGTGGGCTCGTTCTACATGGCGCTGGAGACGGCGATGAGCCGGCGCAACGAGACCGCGGTGTTCCTCGATGCTGCCCAGCGCCGGGCGCTGCTGCGGGGCGTCTTTGCCGGATATTACCACCAGACCGACCCGGCGACCGTGATCTTCGACACCAACCGCCTCTGGTGCGCGCGCCTGAGCGCGCTGGCCGAGCTGTTCCCGACATCGCGTGTGATCTGCTGCGTGCGGGAAATTTCCTGGATCGTGGACAGCATCGAGCGGCAGGCCCAAGCCAACCCGTTCGAGCTCTCTGGCTTGTTCGGCTACGAGGCGGGGAGCACCGTCTATACCCGCGTGTCGCGCGTGGCAGGCAGCGACGGCATGGTCGGCTACGCGCTCGACGCGCTCAGGGAGGCCTGCTTCGGGGCGCACGCGGACCGGCTGATCCTGCTCGACTACGAGGCACTGGCGCGGGCGCCGGGGCCGACGATCAAGGAGCTGTATCGGCTCCTGGGCGAGCCTTTGTTCAGCCACGACTTCGAGCACGTCGCCTACGAAGCGGACGTGTTCGACGCGGGCCTGGGGACGCCGGGCCTGCACCGGGTGCGCGGCCGGGTGGAGTGGCGGCCGCGCCCGAGCGTGCTGCCGCCCGACTTGTTCGAGCGGTTCGCCAACGACAGCTTCTGGCGCAAGCCGCAGCCGCGGCTCGCCCACGTGCCGGCGATCCTGTGGCGCGGCGCTTGAGACCGAGCGCGTTGCCGCTTAGTGCGGACGCGCTGAGTGCGCCCAGGCATGTCACGACCAATGCGACCGACGACGATCCGACGAGGAGGCGTACGATGCCCTTGCAGATGGGACCGCAAGACGTCGTGGCGTTGTATAACCTACATCGCGCTTATGCTGAACACGAGAACCATCTGATCAACCATCGGGTGTCATGGTGCATCACTATCCAGTCGTTCGTGATAGCGACATTCGGCCTTTCCATCCATAAGAAGTTTGAGATTGCTGTCAATATAGCCTCTGATACTCAAAAGATAGCGAAGCTTCAGCCGGAGATTTTGGAATTCGACATATTCCTTCTTTTCCTGACAGTTGTTGGTTTTGTAGTCGCTCTCGTAACACTCTACTCAGTGATCGCGGCTACAGAGAGTATATCCTCTATAAACGGCCATTGGAACAGGACCTTTCAGGACAACGGTGATCTAGCCAAGCTGTTGCCTCCGATTGTCGGAGGAGGTCATCCAAAAAGTGGAATAAGAGGGCAATGGCTCTCTTGGTCACTGCCCGTCTTTTTCGTCGGATTCTGGGTAGTTGTTGGCGTCTTCATCATCGCATCAGTGTTCGGCATCACCCACGGACTGTTCTCCAAGGGGAGCTTGCTAGAACCATAAAGGGACGCAGGCTCGCGCCGGCCGCGGTCAGGCCGCCGCCGCGCTCGATGCCAGCGACGGCAGCACCAGCGTCGCCACGGCGCCGGGACCGTCCGCGCGGTCATCGAGCACCAGCGTGCCGCCGTGATCCTCCATGATCTTCTTCACGATGGCGAGGCCGAGGCCGGTGCCCTTGGCCTTGTGCGTGACGTAGGGTTCCGCAAGCCGCTCGCGGTCCTGCTCCGGCAATCCAACGCCGTCGTCCTCGACGCGCACCTCGACTTGGCTGCCCCGCTCCTCCACCGCGAGCACGATGTGGCCCACCGGCTTGCCGGGCGCTCGCGGCTGCATGGCAATGGCGTCAGCCGCGTTCTGCAGCAGGTTCGTGAGGGCCTGGCCGAGCAAGCGGCGGTCGCAGCGAGCGAGCGGCCCGGCATCGGGGATGCGCGTCTCCCACGCAATCTCGGGCCGGGCGCTGCGCTGCAGGATCAGCGCCTCGCGCGCGATGCGGCCGACGTCCTCGGGCTTGAGCACGGGCTGCGGCATCCTGGCGAAGGCGGAGAACTCGTCCACCATGCGCCCGATGTCGCCGACGTGCCGCACGATGGTGTCGGCGCACTGCGCGAACGTGTCCGGGTCGGACTGGATCTCCTTGGTGAAGCGCCGCTTGAGACGCTCGGCGGAGAGCTGGATCGGGGTGAGCGGGTTCTTGATCTCGTGGGCGATGCGCCGGGCGACGTCGGCCCAGGCGGCCTTGCGCTGGGCGGATTGCAGCTCGGTGATGTCGTCGAAGGTGACGACGTAGCCGTCGAGCCGGCCGTCGTGCAGCTCGGCGTTGATGCGGGCGAGCAGGGTGCGGCGGCGGCTTGCCGGGCCGATGGCAAGCTCGGCCGTCCGCGCGCCGCCGCCGCTGCCCAGCGCGTGGTGGGCGGCCGCCTCCAGCAGCGGGGCAAACTCCGGCACCACCTCGGCGAGCGGATGACCGACGAGGGTCATCAGGTCGAGACCGAGCAGCTCGCTCGCGGCGCGGTTGGGCAGCTCGACCTGGCCGTCGCCGTCAAGCCCGATCACGCCCGCGGAGACGCCGGAAAGCACCGTCTCCGTGAAGCGCCGCCGCTCGTCGAGCTGGGCGTAGGCGTCCATCAGCTCGGCCCGCTGCGCCGAGAGCTGACCCGTCATGCGGTTGAAGGCGCGGGACAGGCCAGCAATCTCGTCCGCGCTCGGCTCCTCCGGCACGCGCACGGCCAGGTCGCCAGCGCGCACGCGCTCGGCGGCGCGGATCAGGCCGCCGATGGGCCGGGCGATCTGGTTCGCGAGCAGCAGCCCGATCAGCACCGCCGCCGAGAGCACGAGCAAGGCCACCAGCCCGAAGATCAGCACGAACGTGACCTGCAGGCTTGAGCGATGCGCGTCGAGCCGCTTGTAGTCGGCGACGGACTGCTCGGTGCGGCGCATGTGGTCGAGGATTTGCGGGTCAACGGGCCGGCTGACCAGCAGCATCAGCTCCGGCTTCGTGTCCAGCCGGACGACCGCGCGCACCTGGTCGTCGTCCGGGCTGCCGAGGATTGCGACGTCGCCCGTGCGGGCGAACTCGGTCGCCTGGCGCGGCGGCGGCACGGCGCCGAGTCCGCCCATTAGCCCGGAGCTGACGAGCACCTGCCCCGTCACCGGCTCGTAGATCATGGCCTCGGTCAGGCCGCGCAACGTCGTCTGCTCGGCGAGGAACTGGCCGAACGCCGTCGGGTTGTCGGCGAAGACCTGGCCGGCACGCATGATGTCGTTGGCCATGGCCAGTGCGTCCACGCGGATGTTGCTGCGGTGCTCCTCGAGGTAGCCGCGCGACACCTCCAGGCTCTCGTTGAGCACGTTGCGGACAGGGTCGTTGAACCAGGCCTGGATGCCGAGGTGGAAGAACGCTGTCGCGAACAAGGCCACGACGATGGCGGGCGTCACCGCGACGAGGCCGAACAGCATCACGAGCCGGACGTGCAGCCGGGCGCCGGCCGATCCCTGGCGGCGCTCGACCCAGACGCGCGTGAGCCGGCCCGCGAGCGCGGCGCCCAGCAAGAGCAGCACGACCAGGTTGGCGAGCACCAGCCCGAACAAGGGGTTCGGCCCGAGCGACGGTGCGCTGCCGCGCGAGAGCAGCACGAAGGTCGCGAACGCGAGCGCGAGCGCCACGGCCGCGAGCACCAGCGTCGCCACCTTGCCGAGCAGGGCGTCCGCGACCCGCCGCACGCGCGAGCGGCGCGGTGCCGCGTCCACGTGGACCAGCGCCGCGTCCATGACCGCTATCCCACCCCGCGCACGACCGGGATGCTGAGGTCGCGGATCTTCTTGCGCAGGGTGTTCCGGTTGAGGCCCAGCATGGCCGCGGCCTTGATCTGGTTGCCGCGGGTCGCGGACAAGGTCATGGCGATGAGGGGGCGCTCGACCTCGGCGATCACCTGGTCATAAACGTCGCGCATCGGCAGCCCGTCGCGGGCCGCGGCGAGATACTGGCGGATGTGCCGCTCCACCGCCTGCGCCAGCGGCTCGGGGCCGGACGGCGCGTCCAGCCCGTCGCCGCCGCCTCCCGCAGCCTCGGCAAGCTCCGCGGCGACGATCTCGGCGGAGATGCCCTCCTGCGGGTAGAGGGCCGCGAGCCGCCGCATGAGGTTCTCCAGCTCCCGCACGTTTCCCGGCCAGCGATGCCGCCGCAGCAGGTCGAACGCCTCCATCTCCAGCCGTTTCGCGGGAAGGCCCGCCTCCGCGGCCTTGTCCAAGAAGTGCCGGGCGAGCACCGGGATGTCCTCGGTCCGCTCACGCAGCGGCGGCAGGCGGATCGGCACGACGTTGAGCCGGTAGAACAAATCCTCGCGGAACTGCCCGGCGCGGATCGCCTGGCGCAGGTCGCGATGCGTCGCCGCGACGATGCGCACGTTCGCCTTGATCGCCTGCCGCCCGCCGACCAGCGTGAATTCCCCCTCCTGCAGCACGCGCAGCAGCCGCGTCTGCGCCTCGGGCGGCATGTCGCCGATCTCGTCGAGGAACAGCGTGCCGCCGTTCGCCTGCTCGAAGCGGCCCTGGGCGCGGTTCAGCGCCCCCGTGAAGGCGCCGCGCTCGTGGCCGAACAGCTCGCTCTCGATCAGCTCGCGCGGGATCGCGGCCATGTTGATGGCCACGAACGGTCCCGCCCGGCGCCGCCCGTGGTCGTGCAGTGCGCGCGCTACCAGCTCCTTGCCGGTCCCGCTCTCGCCGGTGATCATCACGGTGAGGTCGGTGGTCGTGAGCCGGGCGATGCTGCGGTAGATCTCCTGCATCGCCGTGGAGCGGCCGATGAGCGGGAGCTGCTGCTCCTCGGCGTCGCGCGCGTCGGGCGCGGGCGCAGGCGCCTCCAGCGGGGGCGAGGCCAGCGCCCGGCCGATGACCGACAGGAGCTCGCGGAGGTCGAACGGCTTGGGCAGGTATTCGAAGGCGCCCCGCTGCGTCGCCTTCACCGCGGTCATCAGAGTGCTCTGCGCGCTCATGACGATGACGCGCAGGTCGGGCCGGACGCGGCGGATGCGCGGGATCAGGTCGAGGCCGTTCTCGTCCGGCATCACCACGTCGGTGATAACGAGGTCCCCTTCGCCGTCCTCAACCCAGCGCCACAGCGTCGCCGCGTTGCCCGTGCAGCGCACCTGATAGCCCGACCGGCCCAGCGCCTGCGTCAGCACGGTGCGGATCGAGCGGTCGTCGTCGGCGATGAGGACGGTCGGAACGTGCATGGCGCGGCCTCCAGCCTACTCCCCGTCCGCCTCGGGCGCGACAGGAAGGCAGAGGCGGAACTCGGTGCGGCCGGGCCGGCTCTCGACCTCGATCGCGCCGCCGTGGTCGCCCACGATCTTGGCGACGAGTGCCAAGCCTAGACCGCTGCCGGTCGGCTTGCTGGTCACGAACGGCTCGAACAGGTGCGGCTGGAGATCCTCGGGGATGCCGGGTCCGTTGTCGCGCACGGTGACGATGAGCGGCAGGTCGCGCCGCTGGTCCGTGCCCGGCACGGCGACGCGCAGCCCGTGCTGGTAGGCGGTGCTGAGCGTGATCTCGCCCTCCCCGCCCTCGATCGTGAGCGCCTCGGCCGCGTTCTTGACGACGTTGAGCAGCACCTGCACGAGCTGGTCACGGTTGCCCCAGACGGGCGGCAGCGAGGGGTCATACGCCTCGGTGAACCGCAGGTGCGCCGCGAACCCGCTCTGCGCGAGGCGGCGGACGTGCTCCAGCACGCGGTGGATGTTCAGCGCCCGGCGCTCGATCGGCTTCTCGCTGAACACCTCCATGCGCTCGACGAGTGAGCGGATGCGATCCGCCTCGTCGCGGATCAGCACGGTGAGTTCGCGGTCGCTCGGCGCGACGCTGCCTTCCAGCAGCTGCGCGGCGCCGCGGATGCCGGAGAGCGGGTTCTTGACCTCGTGGGCGAGGATCGCCGCCATGCCGATCACGCTGCGCGCCGCGTTGCGGAGCGTGCGCTGCCGGTCGAGCGCGCGCGCCGCCGAGTTGTCCTGCAGCGTGACGACGACGCTGCCCGGCTCCTCCGACACAGGCGCGACCTGAGCCGACACCGGGCGGGCACGCAGGCGCGGCCCCTCCAGCATCAGGTCGTGGTCCGAGATCGTCATCCCGTGCGCCCGCGCGTGACTCACGAGCAGGAGCAACGGGCTGTCCGCCGCGACCACATCGCTGATGGAGAGCTGGGCGAGCTGCTGCAGCGACAGGCCTAGCGCTTGCTCGGCAGCCTGGTTGGCGTAGCGGATCTGGTTGTCCGCATCGAGCATGATGACGGGAACCGGCAGCGCGCCGAGCATCGCCGCGGCATCGGGCACGGCGGCCTGGTTCGGCCTGGCGCCGAATCGCTCGACGAGTGCGAGCGTGCCGCGCGCGATAGGACCTCTCACGCGGCGAGGGCTCCCGACCCTGTCATGAGGGGCCCGGCGATCAGGGGATCGTAGAATTGGCCTACCAGCCGCTCGACGGACGCGGCCTCATCAAGGCGCATGAGCGCGGCCCGGAACTCCGCCGAACCCGGCAGGCCGCGCGAATACCAGGCCACGTGCTTGCGCGCGACCCGAACGCCCGCCGCCTCCCCGAACCAAGAGAGCATCGCCCGGAAGTGCCGCAGCAGCACCGTCTTCTGCCCCGCCAGCGACGGCGGCGCGAGCTTCGTCCCCGTGCGCAAGAAGTGTGCGAGCTGGGCCGGCAGCCATGGCCGCCCGTAGCAGCCGCGTCCGACCATGATCCCGTCCGCTCCCGACAGGCGCAGCGCCTCCGCGGCGCCGGCCTCGTCCTCGATGTCGCCGTTGACCAGCACGGGAATCCCGACCTCGGCCTTGACCGAGGCGACGAATGCCCAGTCCGCCGTGCCGGTATAGAGCTGCTGCCGGGTGCGGCCGTGGACGGTGATCATCTGGATGCCGCACGCCTCCGCGATGCGGGCGAGGCGCGGGGCGTTGAGGCTCGCGTGGTCCCAGCCCATGCGCATCTTCAAGGTCACGGGCACGGGGACGGCGCGGACCGTCGCCTCCAGGATGCGCGCGGCGGCCACCTCGTCGCGCATCAGCGCCGAGCCGGCGCTCTGGCCGACGGCGACCTTCTTCACCGGGCAGCCGAAGTTGATGTCCACGAGGTCGGCCCCCAGCCCCACCGCGATGCGTGCCGCCTCCGCCATCGCCTGCGGATCGCACCCGGCAAGCTGCACGGCATTCGGGCCGCCGCTGCCGCACACCTCGGCCATGCGCAGCGTGTTGCGGTTCTCCCGCACCATCGCCCAGGAGGCGATCATCTCGGACACGACCATGGCGCCGCCCTGCTCGCGTACGAGCCGGCGGAACGGCAGGTCCGTCACGCCCGACATCGGCGCCAGCACCACCGGGTCGGGCAGGACGACGCGCGCGGCGCCGGTGCCGAGTGTGATCGGGCCGAGTGTGCGGCCCGGAACAGGGTAAGACCAATTGCCCATAGTTTGGGCAAACTACGCCGACGCTTGGCAGCGCGCAATCGAGACGCTGTGCCGTGCGGAGCGAAGGACAGCCTTGGCTCGATCCTCTGACCGCCTTCCTGATCTCAATACCGGCACAGAATCTCATTCAACGGGGATGGAGCCGAGCATTGCAGCTGGTGCGTTCGGCAACCTGCGTCGCGCACCGCGCTTGTGTGATCTCGTAGAGGGCGAGGAAGCGCTCGCGGGTGCGCTGACGGGCAGCGCTCGTTGCGAGCTGGCGCAGGTCCTCCGGGGTCTGACCCCACCGGGTGTCATCCAACTTCGGGGAGCAGGCCGCCGGCGACATCACGGACCCCTCCACCGACTTGGATCGGTTTCCACGTAAACCATTCAGCGATTTTGCTGCCTTGACCCGTCCGTGCTCTGGGACGGCTGGGTCACTCGTGTCGCCGGCCGCCTGCTCCCCGAAGTTGCCCGACACACCGGGCATGGTCAACGCGCAGCACGGCAGAGGTAGGTCAAGGCTCAGTGTCATCGTCCATCACAAATGGGGACCACACCTCGCAAAAACCACGCCTCTCAAACTGGACGCGATTTAGCCCTAATTTCTCCTTAGGGCCGTGCGATAAGCGCGAGAGCGTATTGAGTTTCGGCTATGCGCCAAGCGCTGGTCCCTGCGCCCAGTGGCCGACCCAAGCGAGTTCTTGCACCAGACCGTCCGCACTTAGGTAATAGACGCGTGGCTCCGAACCGTAGCCCTGGCACATCGCCGCGATCGGGCTCTTCTCCATGGCGGCGACCGCACCGGCATCGACGGTCACATCGCGGTGCGACCACTTGCCGCCCGACCAGGCCAGCTCGTGGATATGTCCGTCCGTGCTCAGGTAATAGATGTGCGGCTCCCAACTGAAAAGACCATGCTCGATCTGGATCGCCGCGATCGGGCTCCCCGTCATGGCGGCGACCGCACCGGCATCGGCGGTCACATCGCGGTGCGACCAGTTGCTACCTAACCAGGCCAGCTCGTGGATATGTCCGTCCGTGCTCAGGTAATAGACGCGCGGATCCATACTGGCGCCTATGATCGCCGCGATCGGGCTCCCCGTCGTAGCGGCGACCGCACCGGCATCGGCGGTCACATCGCGGTGCGACCAGTTGCTACCTAACCAGGCCAGTTCGTGGACATGTCCGTCCGCGCTCAGGTGATAGACGCGCGGCCACGAAGAAGCACCACGGATCGCCGCGAGTGGGCTCCCCTTCACGGCGACGATGCCACTGGCATCGGCGGTCACATCGCGGTGCCAGCTGAAGCCATCTCCCCAGGGGTCTCGGGACCTCACGATCCAGCCCACTTCCTGAACGTGGTTGTCCGAGCTCAGGTAATAGATGCGCGCATCGTAGGGGGCGCCACGAAGCGCCGCGATCGAGCTCCCCTCCACGGCAGCGACGCCACTGGCATCGGCGGTCACGTCGCGGTGCGACCAGCGGCCCCAAACACAGGTTAGTTCGTGGATATCTCCGTCCGCGTTTGCCGTGCCTGGCGCGTGGGCGCGGTAAATTACGTGCTGATCCTGACTGCCGCCAATCGCCGCACCCACGGACACAGCCTCTCTAGGGTAAACTGACGCAGCAAATTTCCCATCCGTCTCATCGATTTCCGTCCCGCCGGGAACCTCTTTGCCGTCTTTCATAATTTCTGCGGGAAGGTTGTAGCACATGATCGACTTGGTATCGGGCATTGCGGTTGCGATCAGGGCGGAGGTGTCAAGAGGGGTAAGCACATTCCTTACGGTTTCGTCTATCTCCCAGCCATAATGCTTCTCATAATAGGCGATCGCTTTATCGATGTCGATTTCGATCAACAATCTCTCGGCGGAGATGTTCATGAGGAAAGCCAAGCGTATGTCCCGTTTCGTGACAAACAATCCGTTGGAACTCAGCTTCGGTCGTCAACCCTGAATAGTCAAGGTTCATTGTTTCCTTGTTACGGTCTGCCGACAGGATATCGGTCCCGAGCAAGGAATAGCTGCCTTTTCCCTGCATCCGCGTGATACGAACCTGGGCAGTTCCTTTGGTCTCGACGAATCGAACATTTGCCGTGTTGTTCCAGGCATTCATATAATAAAGTATTTTGGCCTGTAGCCCCGCATCTGGATTATCAAGAAATCCGACAGTGAGTGTGACACCAGACTTGGGCCAACGCTTGTCGGTCAGCAAAGCAAGGTGCAGATTAGTAATGACGGCGTGCGGGAAAGCTCGCTTCAGTATGCGTGTATCGGGAGCATTCGCGGGGTTGATCGCGATCGCCCGGTCGGCGGCGTCAATCCATTGATCTTCTGGTAAAAGCTTGATCGTGCAGGTCTCAAGGGAAGGTTCTTGACCAGGGCTCGTTGTTGCGCCACTCATCTTGGTTCTCCTTGACCGAGATTCCCCCGGATAGCCAAGCCATCTGGCCATCCGACCGGGATCGTAACCGTTCTCTGAGGCGTTCTGCAACGGCGGCAGCGCCGGGCTGATGTCTTCTGTCGGCCGGCTGGTTGATAGAAACCCGGTCTGCTCGAATGCCCGGCCCGCTCCGGCGCCATCTGGACGCGGTTCTCCTATCGACAGCCTGCGCGGCCAAGACCAACGACGGCGCTCAACATCGGGCTGGCGGCGGTGATGGACGCAGCGTTGCGATAGTGGAGAGGATTTCCTGGAACAGGCTGCGCGGCACCGCGACCTCGGCCATCTGGAACACGATCAACCGGTCGTGCCGCACGATCCGGGCGCCGATCTTGACCAACCGGTCGCGCAGGGTCGTGAGCGACCACTGCTTCACCGCGTCGGGCAGCACCAAGGTGCGCAGGAAGCTGGCGAGGTTGTAGGCCAGCGCGTGCGGTTGCAGCCTCACGGCATTGGCGGCGAAGCGGTGGCAGGACAGCCGCGTCCAGGTCACGGCATTCTCGCCCTCTTTGATCCTGAGCGAAACAATCGGCGTCGCTGACGTCCTCATACCCGGCGAGGCGGCCGAACACTGATTAGCGCAACAATCCGGTCAGCTGTGGCGGATGTTGTTGCCGCGGCGGCATCCCGACCGCACGCTGCCAGCCAGATCGGTCAACCCGAACTCGTCGTCCGATTCACCTGCTGGGTGTTCCATGCGCACGCGTCCAATCCGACGACAACACTCTGATGTTCGTGCCAGATTCGGTCAGACCTGTACAAGGAAATCTGCTCTCATCTGGGGAATCCGGGTTTAATCCCCGGATTCCCCAGCAGCCGCACCCATCTTCGCGGCCAAGGCCGGCATCCGCGAGCGGCGCTGCGGGGCGAGCCAGTGCTGCAGGCGGTCGAGGTAGAGGTAGATCACGGGGGTCGTGTAGAGGGTGAGGACCTGGCTGAGCGCGAGGCCGCCGACCATGGCGAAGCCGAGCGGCTTGCGCAGCTCCGACCCGGCGCCGCTCTCGATCATCAGCGGAAGCCCGCTCAGGAGGGCCGCCATCGTCGTCATCAGGATGGGACGGAAGCGCAGCAGGCACGCCTGCCGGATAGCCTCTAGCGGCGTCTTCCCCTCCTCGCGCTCGGCGCTGATCGCGAAGTCCACCATCATGATGCCGTTCTTCTTCACGATGCCGATGAGCAGGATGATGCCGATGAGGGCGATCACGGTCAGCTCGTAGCCCGCCGCCAGCAGGATCAGCAGCGCGCCCACGCCCGCGGACGGCAGGGTGGAGAGGATGGTCAAGGGCAGGATGTAGCTCTCGTAAAGGATGCCCAGGATGATATAGACGGCGATCAGCGCCGCCGCGATCAGGTAGGGCTCGCTGGTCAGCGAGGACTGGAACGCCTGCGCCGTGCCTTGGAAGGTGCCCTGTACCGTCGGCGGCAGGCCGATCTGGGACTCGACCTTCTGGATCGCCGCGACGGCGTCGCCGAGGGAGGCGCCGGGCTTGAGATTGAAGGAGATCGTCACCGCCGGGAACTGGCTCTGGTGGTTCACGGCCAGCGGCTGGACCGGCTTCGTGTCGAGATGGACGAAGGTAGATAAAGGCACGACCGCCCCGCTGGACGACTTGACGTAGAGCTTGCCGAGCGTGTCCAGGTCTCCCTGCTCCAGCGGCGGGACCTCCAGCACCACGTAGTATGCCTTCAGCGGCGTGAAATACTGCGTGATCTCGCGCTGGCCGAACGCGTCATAGAGCGTGTTGTCTATCGCGCTTGGCTGGATGCCGAAGCGGGCCGCCTCGTCCTTGTCGTAGGTCAGGGTCGCGGTCGTGCCGTTCGTTTCCTGGTCGGAGGTGACGCCGCTGAGCTGCGGCAGGGCGCGTATCTTGTCCAGGAGCTTCGGCGCCCAGTGGTTCAGCTCGTCAATGTCCACATCCTGCAGCGTGTATTGATAGAGCGTCCGCGACAGCCGCCCGCCCACACGGACGTCCTGCGCCGGCTGCATGTAGAGCTTGATGCCCTTGAGCGACTGCGTCTTCTGATCAAGCCGGGCGATCACCTTCATCACGTCGTCCTTGCGCTTGCTCCAAGGTTTGAGCGTGACATACAGGCGCCCGTTGTTGGCGGTCTCCCCGCCGCCGCCGGCGCCGATCGCGGACGTGACGCCCTGAACGGCCGGATCGGCCATGACGATCTTGTTCAGCCGCTCCTGCAGCCGCGTCATCTCGTCGAAGGAGATGTCCTGCGCCGCGTCGCTGATGCCGATGAACAGTCCGGTGTCCTGCGTCGGGAAGAAGCCCTTCGGGATCACCATGAAGAGCCCGACGCTGGTCGCCACGGTCGCTATGAAGACCATCAGCGTGATGAAGCGGAACCGCAGGGCCACGTCCAGCGTGCGCTCGTAGAAGCGGACCATCGCGTCGAACATCCGCTCGACGACCCGGTAGAACCAGCCGTGCTTGCCCGTCTCGTGGGAGAGAAAGCGGGACGCCATCATCGGGGTCAGCGTCAGCGAGACAATGGCCGACACGACGATGGTGATGGAGACGACGATCGCGAACTCGCGGAACAGGCGCCCAACGATGCCGGTCATCAGCAGCAAGGGGATGAACACGGCGATGAGCGAGACGCTGATGGAGATGATGGTGAAGCCGATCTCGCCGGCGCCCTTGACCGCCGCCTCCATCGGGCTTTCGCCGTCCTCGATGTGGCGGAAGATGTTCTCCAGCATGACGACGGCGTCGTCCACGACGAACCCGACCGAGATCGTGAGCGCCATGAGGGAGAGGTTGTCCAGGCTGAAGCCGCAGACATACATGACGCCGAACGTTCCGACCAAGGCGACCGGGATCGTGACGCTCGGGATGATGGTGGCCCAAGCGTTGCGCAGGAACAGGAAGATCACCATGACGACGAGCGCCACGGACAGCATCAGGGTGAACTCGACGTCGCTGACCGAGGCGCGGATCGTGAGCGTGCGGTCCGAGACGACCTTGACCTGAACGCCGGGTGGGATGTCCGCCACGAGCTGCGGCAGCTTGGCCTTGATGCTGTTCACGGTGGTGATGACGTTGGCGCCGGGCTGCTTGAAGACGATGAGCAGGACGGCGGGCTTGTTGTCCTGCCACGCGAGCTGCTCGCGGTTCTGCGGCCCGCTGATGGCCCGCCCCACATCGCGCACCCGGATCGCGCCGCCGCCGCGGTAGCCGATGATCGCGTTCTCGAAGTCGCTGGCCGCCGTGCGCTGGTCGTTGGCGAAGATCGTGTAGGACTGCTTCGGGCCGTCAATCGAGCCTTTCGGCTCGTCCGACGTGGCTTGGCTGAGGACGGTCCGGACGTCCTCAAGCGTCATTCCCAGCGAGGCCAGTTTTGCCGGGTCCACCTGCACGCGGATCGCCGGAGTTTGCTGGCCACCGACGAGCACCTGCGAGACGCCGGTCGTCTGGGAGAGCTGCTGCGCGAGGATATTCTCGGCGTAGGAGTCCACCTCGGGCAGCGGCAGCGTGTCCGAGCGCACGGAGATGATCAGGATCGGCGCGTCCGAGGGGTTGGTCTTGCGGAAGGTGGGCGGGCTCGGCATGTCCTTGGGCAGCTGACCCTGCGCCGCGTTGATCGCCTCCAGCACGTCGGTCGCGGCGGCGTCGATGTTGCGGTTGAGGTTGAACTGCAGGGTGATCGTGCTCGTGCCGAGCACGTTGACGCTCGTCATCTGCGCGAGCGACGGGATCTGGCCGAACTGCGTCTCCAGCGGCGTCGCGACGGTCGCCGCCATGGTGTCCGGACTGGCGCCGGGATACTGCGCGGTCACGGAGATCGTCGGGAACTCGACCTCGGGAAGCGGCGCCACCGGCAGGAACGGGAACGCCGCCGCGCCCACCAGGAAGATCGCGGCCATGAGCAGCGAGGTCGCGATCGGCCGGCGGATGAAAGGGGTCGAGATGCTCATGTCGCGCCGTCTGTTCCTCTGCTGCTCACTCGGCGGCCGCCAGGGGCGCCATCAGGGGGGTAACGTCAGCCTTCCTGGTCCGGCGGGGCCGCAGTCACGCGCGTGCCCTGGCCAAGCCGGGACTGCCCGGAGGTCACGATCTTCTCTCCCGATGATACGCCCTTGCCCACCACAGCCCTCGTCCCGTCGTCGTAGGACACCGTCACCGCCTGCTGCTCGACCGTGTTGTCCGGCTTGACGATGAAGACGAACAGCCCGTCCTGTCCATGCTGGATGGCGATATGCGGGACCGTGACGACGCCGCGGATCGTGTTGACGAGAAGGCGAGCGTTCACGAACTCGCCCGGCCAGAGCTTGTTGTCCTCGTTGCCGAAATTCGCCTTCAGCTGGATGGTGCCGGTGTTGATGTCCACCGCGTTGTTGGGCGTCAGCAGGGTGCCCTTGGCGAGCTGGGTCTGACCATCCGACGTATCGGCGAGCACGGCGAGCGAACCGTGGGTCATGGCCTCCTGCACCTGCGGCAGCTCCTGCTCGGGCAGCGTGAAGACGACGGAGATCGGGTGGTCCTGGGTGACGGAGACGATGCCGGTCGCCTGGCTGGCCGCCTGGACCAGGTTTCCAGGATCGACCCGGCGCAGGCTGACGCGGCCGTCTATGGGAGCGACGATGTAGCAGAAGCTCAGGTTGAGGGACGCCGTCTCGATCGCGGCGGTGTCGCCCGCGACTGCGGCTTGCAGCTTGTCCACGGCCGCCTGCTGGGTATCCACTTGCTGCCGCGACGCGAAGTCCGTACGGGCGAGGTTGGCGTAGCGCTTCAGGTCGAGCTGGGCATTCTCCAGCTGCGCCTGATCCTGCTGGCGGGTCGCCGTGGCTTGGTCGAGCGCTGCCTTGTAGGGACGTGGATCAATGACGGCCAGCACGGTGCCCTTCTTGACCTCCTGCCCTTCGCGCACGGGCACGTCGATCAGGACGCCACTCACCTGCGCCTTCACCTCGACGGCGTAGAACGCCTGCACGGTGCCGATGCCGCGCAGATAGACCGGGAAATCCTCGGTCTTCGCCGCCGCCGTCGTGACGGGAACGGGAGGCGGATGCTGCGGCTGAGGATCCGCCGCCCGCGCCTGGTTGCCCGCGCCAGCGAAATGCAGTCCAGCCGCGCCGGCGCCGAGAAGAACGACGACGGCAGCGATCAACACTGGCCTGCGTGCCATGTTCCTAGCTCCCATGAGACTGCTACTCACGACCGTGCGCCGGCCTCATATGCGTTGCAACGAGGCGATGTTGAGGGTGAGGTCGGGAATCGTGCGGTGCGGAATTGCTCATGCTCCTCGTGACCCTTGCTGACTTGACGGCCCCACCCGGCCCGCGCATGGAGACGGGTCATGCGCGTCGCCGCCCTCCTCGTCGCCGCCGGCACTGGGGAGAGATTCCGGGCCGGGCAACCTAAGCAATACGTGCCGGTTGCCGGGCGCCCATGCGTGCGGTGGGCGGCGGAGGCGCTGGCCGGCCACACGGAGCTCCTGCTGCCCGTCGGGGATGCCGGGCTGCTCGGCGAGGCCCTGGGAGGGCTTCATCACCTGCCGCCAGTGCCGGGCGGCGTGGCACGCCAGGATAGCGTCCGTGCCGGGCTGGAGGCGCTCGCGCCCCATGGTCCCGACATCGTGCTAGTGCACGATGCGGCCCGCCCGTTCGTGCCGCCCGGCACCGTTCCCGCCCTGATCGCGGCACTCGCCGAACTGCCCGGCGCCATCCCCGCTGTTCCGGTCGCGGACACGCTCAAGCGCGCGTCCGGAGGCCGCATCATCGAGGAGACTGTGCCGCGCGATGGACTTTACCGTGCGCAGACGCCGCAGGCTTTCCGCTTCGCGGTCCTGCTCAATCTGCACCGCGCCGCCGCGAACGGCGGGACAAACGACGCGGCGCGCCCCGGCGCGACGGACGACGCGGCCCTGCTCGAAGCTGCCGGGTTCGCCGTCGGAATCGTGCCCGGCGACGAGCGCAACATCAAGCTCACCTACCCCGAGGACCTGACGCGGATCGAGCAGGCCCTGACGCCGCCCATGCTGCCGCGCGTCGGCACCGGCTTCGACGTTCATATCCTGCAGGAGGGTCGGCCTCTGATCCTTTGCGGCGTCAGTATTCCGCACGAGCGCGGTCTTGCCGGGCACTCGGATGCCGATGTGGGCATCCACGCGCTCTGCGACGCAATCTACGGGGCGCTGGCCGAGGGTGACATCGGCCGGCACTTCCCGCCGAGCGAGGCCACGTGGAAGGACGCGGACAGCGCGCGCTTCCTGCGCCATGCGGCCGAGCGGGTGCGGGCGCGGGGCGGCGTGCTCGCCCATGCGGATGTGACCTTGATCTGCGAGCGCCCCAAGATCACGCCGCACGCGAGCGCGATGCAGGCGCGGCTGGCCGGGATCATGGGCGTCGATCCCGGGCGGGTTTCGGTCAAGGCGACGACGACGGAGCGGCTGGGCTTCGCCGGGCGCGGCGAGGGTATTGCCGCGCAGGCGGCGGCGACGGTGCTGCTGCCGGGCTAAGAGCGCGCTTGTAGAAGCGCGATTCGGCGTGGCACGGTTCGGGCAGGAGGACCAGCATGACCAGACCGTTTGCAGCCACGTCCGCACTCGTGATCGCGCTCGGCCTTGGGGGGTGCGCGACGCAGACCCTGCCCTTCCCGCCCGTGCCGCCGCCGCAGGCTGAGATGCGGCCGATCCCGCCCGTCTCGAACCAGGCGCTGATCTGGCGCCCCGGCGACTGGGAATGGACCGGCAGCGGCTATGCCTGGCGGCCCGGCGCCTACGAGCCGATCACCACTCGCAGCAACGCCTGGCTGCCAGGCCACTGGGAAGGCACGAGCGGACAGTATGCCTGGGTGCCGGGGCACTGGCTGTGATGCAGCCGGCAGGCGGCCCAGATCGGTCCGGACCGGCTGCTCCTGCGTGACCGCAGGCAGCGCCGCTCAGACGGTCAGATAGGTGATGAGAAGGCAAACCTCCGCCAGGCTTCGGAACGGACCGCGATCAACGTAGCCGCTGTTCGTATCGGTCAGGATCAGGGAGCGCCCGCGATCCCAGCCGATCATCAGGCCGTTGGCCAGGCAGCAGAACTCGGTCTCGTCGCCATCCTTGCCGAACACGAGGGGCAAAGTGCCAGGAGTCTCGTCGGCGAAGCGGGCGAGGATCTCCCGCATCTCCGGGGTGAACCGCCCGCCTACGTGACTCGGAAACTGCACCACTATCCCCATCCTTTCCTCCTCACGCCTGGATCGGTGCTCTCTCGTCAACCGGACCGCCCAGCGTCCGACCCCGCGCATCAGCGGCGCCGGGCCGCGAGGGTGCACGCGCAGGTGGCAATACTGTGGCCCGTATCTCTGTCTGCCTGCTGAGTGTCACAAGCCGTCCTTACTTGAGGACAATCCACGACAAAGCGGGCCATGACGAAGCGGGCGAGCCGCTCAGCGGGGCTCGGCGCAACTTGCAACTCAGGAGGGCAGCGTGTCCGTCGGGGCAGGCTGTCACGAGCGCCCACGGCACGCCTGCGTCTCCGCGCCAACCCGCGCAGGCAGCAACGGGCTCAGCTCGGCCGGATCGTCTCGTCATTCCCTCCTCCCGAGGAGCCTGGCAGGAGACGTATCTGACGTGTTGCGCAATCGGTGCAATTACGGAGAAATACGTATAAGCACGTTGCGTGCGGCGAGACGAAGGGAGTCTGAAACCTAGGCGCAGGCGAGAGCGTAGCGTTGAGGAGATGACAGTCCCGTGATGAGCGTCTAGGTTCACGCGCTTCGAGCGGCGGACCGAGCCGCGCTTGTCCAGGCCTATCCGGCGCCGAGCGCCGGGTCGAATACCCTGGCCTGAGAATACACTGGCCTGAGACGTGTGCATCCGAGGAGGAGGCTCGTGCAGAAGCACTCTTTGCATTGGCGGCAAGGAAATAACAGCGACGACTCTGCGCCGTGGGCAGGCACGGGCGACGAGTGCGCGCGGCATCTCGCTGAGGTCGCCGCGACTGGATTGCTCGATGCGCCGGCCGAGGACCGGTTCGACCGGCTCACCCGACTGGCCCAGCGCCTGCTGCGTGCGCCGGTCGCGTTGATCTCGCTCCTGGACGCCGACCGGCAGTTCTTCCTCAGCGCCCAGGGCCTGCCCGAGCCCTGGGCCAGCCTGCGCGAGATGCCGCTGTCGCAGTCCTTCTGCCGCTTGGTCGTCGAGGCCAAGCTGCCGCTGATCGTGGAGGACGCGCCGCGCGACCCGCGCGTACATGGCAACCCAATCATCAAGACCCTCGGCGTCGCCGCATACCTCGGCGTGCCCCTCGCGCTGCCCAGCGGACGCGTGGTCGGGGCACTCTGCGTGGTTGACGGCGAGCCGCGTCACTGGCCCGCGGAAGACGTGCAGGCGCTCACGGACCTGGCGGGCGCCGTCATGGCCGAATTCGCCGCCGGCCTGCGGCTGCGCGAGCTGAACGAGACGAGTGCCGCGCTGCGCGAGAGCGAGGCCTGCTACCGCGCGCTTTTCGAGATCTCGCCGCAGATCGTGTGGTTCACCGACGCTGCCGGGCGCGCCACCTACGTCAACCAATACTACACTGACTTTACCGGCGTCGCGGCCGAACAGGCCCTAGGCGATGGCTGGGTCGCAGCGGTGCATCCAGAGGACCGCGAGCGCGTGCTCAGGACCTGGGCCGCGTCGGTGGCGTCCGGGAAGGACTACAAGATCGAGTCCCGGAGGCGTCACAACGCCGATGGAAGCTACCGCTGGCTCCTGACCCAGGGCGCGCCGCTGCGGGGCAAGGACGGGCGCATCGAGCGCTGGATCGGCGTCGCGACCGATATTCACGACCGCAAGCGAACCGAGGAAGCGCTGCGGGAGCTGATCGAGGCCTTGGGCGTTGCGATCTACACGACGGACGCCGCTGGGCGACTGACCTTCTACAACGAAGCCGCCGTTGCCCTCTGGGGCTGGCGTCCACCACTGGGCGACACGCGCTGGTGCGGCTCTTGGCGACTCTCCTGGCCGGATGGCACGCCTATGCGGCATGACGAGTGCCCCATGGCGAAAGCACTGCGGGAGAACCAGCCTATCCGCGGCAAGGAAGCCGTTGCCGAGCGGCCCGACGGCATCCGGGTTCCGTTCATCGCCTATCCGACGACGCTGCGCGACGAGGCGGGAACGTGCGTCGGCGCCGTGAACGTCCTGGTGGACATCACCGACCGGAAGCAAGCTGCGGCGGCGCTGCGCGATACCCAGGCGCGGCTGCAGGAGCTGCAGTCCGAGCTGCTGCACGTCTCACGCCTCAGCGCGGCGGGTACGATGGCCTCGGCGCTGGCTCATGAGCTGAACCAGCCGCTGACCGCGACGGCGAGCGCGGTCAGGGCAGCCCAGCGTATGCTGGCGGGCCTGCCCGGCGACGCGGCGCCTCAGGAGGAGGTCCGTGAGGCCTTGACGCTGGCCGCCGAGCAAGCGCTGCGGGCTGGGCAGATCGTTCGGCGCCTGCGCGAGTTCGTCGCCAGGGACGGGGAAGCGGATACGCGGCTGGAGGATTTCACCAAGCTGACGGAGGAGGCTGGCGCGCTGGCACTGGTGGGCGCGAGAGAGCGCGAAATCCACGTCGGATTTCACTTCGACCAGGAGCTGCCTCACGTCCTCGTGGACCGTATCCAGATCCAGCACGTGCTGCTCAACCTGATCCGCAACGCTGTCGAGGCTATGACGCAGGATGAGATGGAAGAGGACATAGCGCCGCCGCGCCGGCGCGAGCTCCTCGTGACGGCGGCCTCTGCCGGGTCCGACAAAGTCGAGGTTGGCGTCTTCGATACCGGCCCAGGCATTGCGCCAGAGATTGCCGGCCGCCTCTTCAGCTCCTTCGTCTCGACGAAGCCGGGCGGCATGGGCATGGGTCTCACGATCTGCCGCTCCATCGTGGAGGCCCATGGCGGGCGGCTCTGGGCCGAGCCAAACCTTGGCGGCGGCGCCGTGTTCCGCTTCACGCTGCCGACAGTTCCGCCCGAAGCGATCGCGCCGTAGGGACAATACAGGAAACGTTATGGCCACCGAGGACGAGCGGCGGCGCCTGACAGTGCATGTCATCGACGATGACGAGGCGGTGCGCCGGGCCATAGCGATGCTGCTCCGCTCCGCTCGTCTCCGCGTCGAGGCCTACCCTTCGGGTCTCGCCTTCCTCGACGCGCTCTCCTCCCTCGGCGGCGCTCAAACCGGGTGCGTCATCACGGACGTTCGAATGCCGGGCATGGACGGGCTCGAACTGATGCAACGTCTCAGGGCGTCCGGTTTCAGGGGACCAATCGTTGTCATGACAGCCCACGGCGATGTCTCGACGGCGGTTCGGGCCATGAAAGCGGGCGCGGTCGATTTCATCGAGAAGCCGTTCGACGACGACGTGCTGCTGGCCACGATCAGCGCAGCGCTCGACATGTCCGGCATGTCCGGCGCGACGGCGGAGGCGGTCGCACGCGTCGCGGCGCTCTCGCCGCGCGAGCGCGAGGTTCTGGACCTGCTGATCATGGGCAAGCCGAACAAGGCCATCGCGCGCGACCTCGGTCTCAGCCCGCGCACCGTCGAGATTCACCGGGCGAGGCTGATGACGCGGCTCGACGTGGGCAGCCTCGCGGAGGCCGTGCGGCTCGCCGTGCGGGCGGAGCTCGGGCGGCAGGGTAACGGTCGCGACACGCTGGACTGAGTCCTGGGGGCTGAATCCAGGCCCGGACGAGCGGGACGACAGGCGACCTGGCACGGCACGCAGGCGATACCAATCTGTCGTTTCGATTGATCTGATCTGGAATAAGCCATGGATTGATCGTCCGACGGCGCTCAGATCATGGCGTCAGGCTGATCGGCAGCGTGGAGCGGAATGGATGTCGAGCTTACCCCTTCTTCCGGAGACGGCTCCCTTCCCGCCTGAGCAGATCGCCGCGCTGAACCGTATCCTGCCGGGAACCAGCGCCGAGCAGCGGACCTGGCTGAGCGGCTTCCTGGCCGGCTACCAGGCTGCCACGTCCGGCGCGCAGCCAGCCGCCGTGGCGCCGGCACGCAAGACGCCGCTCACCATCCTATACGGCACGGAGTCCGGCAACACGGAGGCGCTCGCGGGCAACGCACGCAAAGCGGCCACGCGCCTGGGCTTCGCGCCGCGCGCCGTGGACATGGCGGATACCACGCCCGCCGAGGCCGCGAAGGCGCAGAACCTCGTCGTGATCGCCAGCACCTGGGGCGAGGGCGATCCGCCGCAGCGCGCGACCGACTTCTACGCCGCCTTGATGGCGCCCGACGCGCCGCGCTTCGACGGCGTGCGCTTCGCGGTGCTCGCGCTCGGCGACCAGGCTTACGCGAAGTTCTGCGAGGTCGGGCGGCGCATTGACGAGCGCCTCGCCGAGCTGGGCGGCACGCGGGCGGCGGAGCGCATCGACTGCGACGTGGACTACGAGGCGGCGGCCGAAGGTTGGATCGGGACGGCGCTCAAGGCGCTCGAACCCGAGGAGGCCCCCGAGGACGCACAGGCGCCCGCCGCCTCCTCCGTGATCCACGTGGACTTCGCCCGGCCCGGTGGCGAGGCGGCGAGCCGCACCCACCCGTTCGAGGCGGAGATCACCGAGAAGGTCAACCTCAACGGCAGCCGCTCCACCGGCCAGACGTTTCACGTGGAGCTGGCGCTCGCAGGCTCGGGTATCCTCTACGAACCCGGCGACGCGCTCGGCATCCTGCCCGAGAACGATCCCGCGCTGGTCGAGGACGTGCTGGACGCGGCCGGCCTGGGGGGTGATGCAACCCTCCACCCGGCGCTCCGGGAGCGCTACGACGTGACCACGCTGACGCGGCCGCAGGTTACGGCCTACGCCGGGCTGACCGGGGACAAGGCGCTCTCCGACATCGCAGCCGACGCGGAGCGCACGGCCGAGTTCGTGCGCGGCCGCCACCTGATCGACCTGCTGGCGGCGGCGCCCCATAAGCTCACCGCCGACCAGCTTACCGGCCTGCTGCGCCCGCTGCCGCCGCGGCTCTACTCCATCGCGTCGAGCCGCAAGCAGGCGGAGGACGAGGCGCACGTGCTCATCAGCGCCGTCGCGTATGCGGCGCACGGCCGGGCGCGCAAGGGTGTCGCGTCCATGGACGTCGCCGAGCGCCGCCACGTCGGCGACCGGCTTCGCGTCTATCTCAAGCCCAACCCGCATTTCCGCCTGCCGGCTGACCCGGCGCAGCGGATCATCATGGTCGGCCCTGGCACCGGGGTGGCGCCGTTCCGCGCCTTCATGCAGGAGCGTGACGCGACCGGCGCCAACGGCCAGAGCTGGCTGTTCTTCGGCAGCCGCCACTACACGCACGACTTCCTCTACCAGCTCGAGTGGCAGGACCTGCTCAAGCGCGGCGTGCTGAGCCGGCTGGACGTGGCGTTCTCCCGCGACCAGCCCGAGAAGATCTACGTCCAGGACCGGATGTGGGAGAAGCGCCGCGACCTCTTCGCCTGGCTGCAGGACGGTGCCGCCCTCTACGTCTGCGGCGATGCGAACGCCATGGCGCG
Organism: uncultured Alphaproteobacteria bacterium; assembly: GCA_963848595.1. Taxonomy (GTDB): domain Bacteria; phylum Pseudomonadota; class Alphaproteobacteria; order Acetobacterales; family Acetobacteraceae; genus CAWKEH01. Next base: position 320,525 of record CAWKEH010000002.1, read on the forward strand.
GGACGTGAACGCCATGCTGCTCCGCATCGGCGCCGACCAGGGCGGGCTGGACGAGGGAGGCGCGCAAGCCTGGCTGGACGGGCTTCGCCGCGGCGGACGCTACCTGCGGGACGTGTATTAGGATCGGGGCCATGACGGACATCACGACGACTAAGGTCAAGGCGGGGCCGCCGTCGCGCAACGAGGCGCTGAAGGAAGCGAGCCGCTACCTGCGCGGCACCATCGCGGAGGGGCTGGGCCGGGTCGAGACCGGCGCGCTGTCCGAGGACGACACGCAGCTCACCAAGTTCCACGGCATCTACCAGCAGGACGACCGCGACCTCCGCCCCGAGCGCGGCAAGAAGCGCATGGAGAAGGCGTTCATGTTCATGGCGCGGCTGCGCATCGTCGGCGGCGCCATCACCTCGGCCCAGTGGCTCGCCATGGACAAGCTCGCGCGGGAGCGGGCCAACGGCACGATCCGTCTGACGACCCGCGAGACGATCCAGTTCCACGGCATCATCAAGAGCAATCTCAAGCCCGCGATCCAGGCGATCCACGGCGCGATGCTCGACACCATCGCCGCCTGCGGCGACGTGAACCGCAACGTGATCGCGACCACCAACCCCTACCAGACCCAGCTCCGCGCCGAGATCCTGGACCTGGCCCGGCGCATCAGCGGCCACCTGCTGCCGAAGAGCCGCGCCTGGCACGAGATCTGGATCGACGGCGAGAAAGTGGTCGGCGGCGAGGACGAGGCCGAGCCGATCTACGGCCGCACCTACATGCCGCGCAAGTTCAAGGTCGCCATCGCCGTGCCGCCGCACAACGACGTGGACGTGTTCGCGCACGACCTCGGCCTCATCGCCGTCGAGGAGGACGGCCGCATCGCCGGCTACAACGTCTCCGTCGGCGGCGGCATGGGCATGACCCACGGCGTGCCCGAGACCTTCCCGCGCACCGGCGACGTCATCGGCTACTGCCCGGCGGACCGGGCCGTGGACGTGGCGGAGAAGGTCGTGACCATCCAGCGCGACTGGGGCGACCGCTCCGACCGCCAGCACGCGCGGTTCAAATACACGATCGAGACCTACGGCCTCGACCGCGTCCGCGACGAGCTGAACGCGCGCCTCGGCTGGGACCTGGAGCCGGCGCGCCCCTACCGGTTCGAGCGGTCGGGCGATCCCCTGGGTTGGCTGCAAGGCGACGACGGCGCCTGGCATTTTTCTCTGTTTGTCGAGAACGGCCGCATTCACGACACGCCGGAGCGGCGCCTGATGACCGGGCTGCGCCGGATCGCAGAGGTGCACAAGGGCGGGTTCATCATCACCGCCAACCAGAACCTGATCATCACCGCCGTGCCCAAGGGGCGGAAGCGGGCGATGGACGCCCTGCTCGCCGAGCACGGCCTCGCCAACCCGCCGGGCGGGCTGCGCCGCAACGCCATGGCCTGCGTGGCGCTGCCGACCTGCGGCCTGGCGCTGGCCGAGAGCGAGCGCTACCTGCCCGACCTCGTCACCGCGCTGGAGGACGTGCTCGCCCAGCACGGCCTCACCGAGGACGAGATCACCATCCGCATGACCGGCTGCCCGAACGGCTGCGCGCGGCCCTACCTCGCCGAGATCGGCCTCGTCGGGCGCAACCAGGGCACCTACAACCTCTATCTCGGCGGCGCCTTCGACGGCACGCGGATGAACAAGCTCTACGCCCGCGACCTCAAGCACGACGAGATCATCGCGTCCCTGTCACCGCTGATCGCCGCCTACGCCGCGGAGCGCACGCCGGGCGAGCGCTTCTCCGACTTCGTGATCCGCACCGGCCATATCCGGCCGACGCTCGCCAGCAACGGGTTCCACGACGACCTCGCGCCGGGCCTCGCGGCTGCGTGATATGAGCGGCCGGGCCGTTCCCTGCGGTTGCGGCACGCGTGCTACGGTTTGAAGGCGCGGAGGCTTCGACTGACGCACCGAACGGCTATCCCGCCATCCGCCGTCCGGTCTCGGCCCGGACCGCGTCATGATAGGCGCGCACCCGACTGACCCACTCAGGCGGCCAGACAGATGCGGCGACCGTAAGGCAGGCGTCGAAGGCCGCGATCGCCTCCTGTAGCCGCGCCGTGCCGCTCTCGCACTCACCGAGCGTCGCGAGCGCAAGGCCGAGGTTGTTCTGTGTCATCGCCCAGTCGAGCGGTACCCGCTCGCGGGTGCGTTCCTCCAGCGCCGCACGGTAGGCCGCGACCGCCTCCTCCAGCCGCGCCGTGCCGCTCTCGCGCTCGCCAAGCGTAGCGAGCGCGTTGCCGAGGCCATTCTGCGCTGCCGCCCAGTCGAGCGGCACCCGCTCGCGCGTCCTCTCCTCCAGCGCTGCCCGGAGGGCCGCCACTGCCTCCTCCAGCCGCGCCGTGCCGCTCTCGCGCTCGCCGAGTATCCGCAGTGCGAGGCCGAGGTTGTTCTGCGTCCCCGCCCAGTCGAGCGGCACCCGCTCGCGCGTCTTCTCCTCCAGCGCTGCCCGGAAGGCCGCCACCGCCTCCTCCAGCCGCGCCGTCCCGCCCTCGCGCTCGCCGAGTCGTCGCGAGCGCGTTGCCGAGGTTGTTCTGTGTCATCGCCCAGTCGAGCGGCACCCGCTCGCGGGTGCGCTCTTCCAGCGCCGCACGGTAGGCCGCGACCGCCTCCTCGAGCCGCGCCGTGCCAGCTCTCGCGCTCGCCGAGTATCCGCAGCGCGTTGCCGAGCGTTGTTCTGCGCCATTGCCCACTGGAGCGGCACTCGCTCGCGCGTCCACTCCTCCAGCGCCGCCCGGAAGGTCGCGACCGCCTCCTCCAGCCGCGCCGTGCCGCTCTCGCGCTCGCCAAGCCGCGCGAGCGCGTTGCCGAGATTGTTCTGCGTCCCCGCCCAGTCCAGCGGCACCCGCTCGCGGGTGCGTTCCTCCAGCGCCGCGCGATATGCCGCGACCGCCTCCTCCAGCCGCGCCGTGCCGCTCTCGCGCTCGCCGAGGGCTTGAAGCGCACTGCCGAGATTGTTGTGCGTTTTGGCCCAATCGAGCGGCGCCCGCTCGCGGGTTAGCTCCTCCAGCGCCGCGCGATATGCCGCGACCGCCTCCTCCAGCCGCGCCGTGCCGCTCTCGCGCTGCCGAGGGCCTGAAGCGCGTTGCCGAGATTGTTCTGCGTCGTCGCCCAGTCCAGCGGCACCCGCTCGCGGGTGCGTTCCTCCAGCGCCGCGCGATAGGCCGCGACCGCCTCCTCCAGCCGCGCCGTGCCGCTCTCGCGCTCGCCGAGGGCTTCGAAGCGCACTGCCGAGATTGTCTGAGCGTTTCGGCCCAATCGAGCGGCGCCCGCTCGCGGGTTAGCTCCTCCAGCGCCGCGCGATATGCCGCGACCGCCTCCTCCAGCCGCGCCGTGCCGCTCTCGCGCTGCCGAGGGTCCTGAAGCGCGTTGCCGAGATTGTTCTGCGTCCCCGCCCAGTCCAGCGGCGCCCGCTCGCGGGTGCGTTCCTCCAGTGCCGCGCGATATGCCGCGACCGCCTCCTCCAGCCGCGCCGTGCCGCTCTCGCGCTCACCGAGGGCTTGAAGCGCACTGCCGAGATCGTTGAACGTTATCACCGGTATGGTCGGCACCTCCTCGTGGGGCATTTCCTGGAGTGCGATGCGATACTCATTGACCACTTTCCTAAGTGCGGCCTCCCTGCGAAAAGCTTCAGCGGCCTGAGAGGTCGACCCCATCATCTGTTCTGCTCCCTATCTAAGTCGGATATCTTCAGCTCGCCATTTGCGACAATAGCTCGTAGGATATCCGCTAATCTACTGACATCCTCCGTGCTGCTTCCCAAATTTATCGTAATGTTATACGTGGTGTTGCTTGCACAACCTAAATCAACGCTAGTGCGCCGCAAGCTCTCTGGCTTGTTTACATTCTGTTCTGACGTAGCAGTTGTCAGTATAAGTGGACGTTCGACAAACGAACGAATGTGGATGTACGGTATCACTTAACTTGTCTTTGGGCTTACAGATTTCCACGTGATCAGCATCGACGGGGATCGGCCGCGATCCTGGGATACCTGGATCGGAACTGTCCGGTCTCACAATCATACCGAGAAACTTCGTGGATTTTGTCTCGACTAAAATTAGATGAGCTATCCCTGAGGAGCTTGCCCAATCACGATACCAAAGGTTAAGGTCTCGCAAGTTGGGATCGTTTCGTACGAGGCTAGCAGTTGCAATGGAAGGAGACGTATGAGGATACGAAGCCGGTCGGCCAGAACGGCCAAGCCTGACCCGGTATGTGGCGTGGCTAAGAACGCCACCTTCTTCACCCGCCTAAGTAGATCAGCTGCCCCTACCCTCGTCTTGGCTTCGCTTTCGGCAGTTCGCAAAAGCTGCTTAATGAGGAGGCCACCTAAGCTATGTCCGATCAGGATTAGGGGGCTATCCTGAAGGTCAGGTTCAACCAATAAGCGCTCAAGTAGGTTAGTCGCTTGATCCCTGTTTGGGTTAAATGCATTGCTCTCCCGCTCCACCGGGAAACGGGCGCATCATAGCCGATCGAAAACACGGCCAGACCTGGCACATCGGCTGCGAGCCAGAGGGGCCACAAAAGGCTATTGGTCCCCAGCTGCCGCCACGTATGATGGACATGGCCGCCAAGACCATGAACAAACACAACGCTTGCGCGGTGGTCAGATATCTCGCTAGTAAGCTTTTGCAGCCGTGACATCAATGTTCCGTAAGCGCTCTTACATCATATGCGGAGCCGCCAGAAGGTCTATGATAGCGGGTTGCTGACCGGCCCCGGCGACGACTGCCGCCCCGCCCGTCGGCCAACACATTCAACGCTTGACCCCGCTGGCCGAGAAACCGTTTAAGCTCCCCGATGTCCTCCGCCCCCGCCCTCCTCGACCCAACCGACCGCGCCCGCCAGCGCGACGAGGACGCGCAATACTACCGCCAGGTCCTGCACAAGTTCATCGCCATGGGCACCGACCTCGCCGAGGCCGTCCACCGCCAGGCCCTCGCAGAACCTGCTGCCCCAAAGCCCACCACTGAGGACCAGCCCGCAGCACCCAGCCCCAGCCCGAGCCAAGCGACCAGCTTCGACCGCCTCGCCCGCACCGTCCGCCGCACCATCGCGCTTGCCCGCAAGCTCGCAGAGCCCGCCCGCGAGGCACCCGGCCCGAAGCTGCGCCTGAACGAGTGCCCGCTAGGGGAGTGCCCGAAGCAGCGCCGCCCGGACCGCGCCGAGACAGCCGCCCTCCATGCCAAGCCGTGGGCCGAGCCGTGCGAGCGCCCCGAGGCACCCGATTGCGACGCCGACGAAGACCTCGACGACGACCTCGACGAGCAATCGTTCGCCGACCTCATCGCGAGCCTGCGCCACGACACCGGTCTCGCCCACCTGACCGACGCCCAGCTCCGCCAGCACCGCACGCCCCAAAGCGCGCAAGGAAGCGCGCAAGAGGGCGTCCCGAGCGAGATGTGCGGCCTCTGCCCCCGCGCCGCAGGGCTAACGAGCGCGCCGCCCAGGATCACGCAACCAACCCCTGGCACCCCGCGCCCCGGCACCGGCCCGCCGCGGCCCTGACCCGGCTCCCCGGCCACGACGCGACACGGCGCGTCGCGATCAAGACCAGGTGCCGCTGAAGGCCGCAGGAACCGCGTATCAGACCGGTTCGAGAACGCGTCTCCGGTCCGCCGGCTGAGCGATGGCGTCCACTTGCGCCGCCGCGATGAGGCAGGCCGGCAACGGCCGCGAGTATGGCTCGTGACCCGGCGGCCGCGGTGCTGGCGAGGGATCGCGGGGACGGTCGGAACCGCCAGGGCTACGGTCCGCACGCCGGAGCGCGACCAACTCGCGCGCGGCAAGCAGAAGCGGCACCCCGAAGGTCAACGCGCCGCTGAGAAGGGCCTGGACGCCAGGTGCCATACCGGCTTTCCCTTGCTGAAGGTTACCGAACCTCGGCCGCGATTGTGCACGGGGCACACGGGCGATGCCACCCTTTTCCAAGCGGCAGGCGGTCGATTTGGTGAACACCACGACCAGCGGCCCAAGCTATAGCTTCACCGGCCTGACAGCGGGTGGCGAGGTGCAGTTCTACGTCAGCGCGATCAATGACAACGGGCGCGGGCTGGCGGTCCTGAACGTCGCCGTCACGGCGCCGAGCGAGACCGGTGGGCGTCGCTTACCTTGCCGAGTTCTCCTGCCTGCTGACCGGGTTGTAGCGTCCGCCCGAGGATGGTTCATGACCAGGAGTGCCGGGCTGGATCACACCGCAACCGGCCAGCACGAACAAACCGAGTAGAACCACGCTACGGTTCGCACACGGAAGCCGCCAAGCTCGATGCCCCGCTAATTCGTTGGTCCATCTCGCTACCTGATGGATGGTGCCGTCCGCTTTGGATCGGATCCTTGAAAGCATACTACGGGGATCTCCTGCGCTGGGGTTCTGGCGTCGAGCGAGGAAGGCCTGCAGCTCCTCTTGCTCACATAAACGAAACGGCACAAAGTGCGCCGACATTCGCCGCGTGAAATCGGCTCGCAGCGTGCGACAAGGAGGAACGATCCGTGCGCACGCTCCTGCTCGACGGCTGGGTCATCATCACGGAGCTGAGCGGCCTTGGCTCGCCCGCACTGGCACCCGTCCCCAAGCCGGCCAGCCTCGCCCTGCTCGGCCCCGGTTTGCTCGGCCTCGGCCTCGTCCGGCGGCAAAGGCGCGGGTGACGGCAGCATCGGGCCGCAAACGACGGGGCGCATCCTGCGGTGCGTCTCCGGCCGAAGCGTCGAACGCCTGTCGCGGTTAGCTGCCAAGATGAGCGGCCGAGGGTCCGCGAATGATCCCACGGCCTCGATACACCTAGCCCGATGAGAAGTCCGCCAGCAAGGTAAGATCGGACGGGACTGGACGGGGAGAGGACGGTTGAGCGGGCGGACCAGGTTAGACGACACGGCCGCGGCACGAGCTACACGTTCACGGGGCTAGCGGCCGGCGACACGTTCTTCCCGCTCATGACCGCGATCAACGCCGACGGGCGCGGGCCGGCCAACCAGACCACCGTCGCCGCAGCGTCGAGCTAGAGCGGCCGGAGACTCGGCTTGCCCACCGGATCGATACGATCCAGAGTGCGCGGAGCTACGCCTGGCTGAACTCGGAGGAACGATCCTATGCGCACGCTCCTGTTCGCCGGCAGCACGCTGCTGGGCCTCGCCGTCTGCGTTGCCACACCCAGCGCGCAGGCAGCCTACACCGTGACGCTCACGCAAGAGGGGGGCAACGTCGTCGCGGAAGGAAGCGGGACACTCGACACGGCTGGTCTGAGTTCCGTCAGTTCCGGCAGCATCCCAGCGGAACTAGATCCGGCTTTCGGAGAGATCTATACGGGGCCGGCAACTGCGACACCAGTTCACACCTACGGCTCCGTTACAGGACCAAGGAATTTCGGGAGCCGGAACTTTAACTTTGCCAGCAGCGGCAGCGGAGACCTCGTCGGCATCAGCGGCATTTTCTCCGACCTTACCGTGCCCGCGGGCTACGTCTCCGGCAGCGCCCTGACGGACAGCGCAACCTATGACAATCAGACGTTGAGCAGCCTCGGCGCGACGCCCGGCACCTACACCTGGACATGGGGCAGCGGGGCGACCGCGGACAGCTTCACGCTCGACATCCCAGCCCCCTCCGTTCCCGAACCGGCCAGCCTCGCCCTGTTCGGCACCGGGCTGGCCGGCCTCGGCCTGATCCGGCGGCGTCGGCGCGGGTGAGGATAAGCATGGGTAGCAGCGGTGGTGGGATATGTGCTGTCGATGCTCGTCCCGTTGAAGCCGGGCGAGGAGCGAGGCAGCATCATGCCGAAGCCGCCCTAGATCACATCAGAGATCGCAGCGTCAGACGGTGGGTCCCCTACCCCGGCCTAGGAAGTTCATGATCAGAACGACGATGAAGATCACCACGAAGATGTAGAACAGGATCTGCGCGATGCCCGCCGCCGTGCCTGCGATGCCGCCGAAGCCGAGGAAGCCCGCGACGAGCGCGATGACCAGGGCGACAATGGCCCAATACAGTAGGTTGCCTGCGGGCATAGCTCCTCCGAGTGGCGATGTTGCCGAACCTCAACGTCATCGCGTTGCCCAGGTTCCACGCCGCGGCCTGGGCGAGGTTCCGCGGCCTGCCAGTGCCGCTCACGCCCACCCGCCACTGTCATCGAGCAGCAGCATCACGGGCAGCACGGGCGGCATGCCGTAACCGTCTGGGAGCAGTCAGAGACGGCCGCCCGTCGCCAGCACGGCAACGGCCACCGTCGTAGTGCACGCTGCGGGTTGCGCGTAGAGACGAGCCTGGCCAAGCTGTCCTGGTCGAGAGGAGCTTACCTGACATGATCTATGAGCTGCGCGCCTACCGCTGCGTGCCCGGCCGCCTGCCTGCTTTGCTCGCCAGGTTCGAGCATACCACGCTCGCCATCTGGCAGCGCCATGGCATCCGCCCCGCCGGGTTCTGGACCACGCTGGTCGGCGAGAGCAACCACGAGTTGCTCTACCTGCTGGCTTGGGAGAGCATGGCCGAGCGCGAGCGGGTGTGGTCGGCGTTCATGGCCGACCCGGAGTGGATACGGAAGCGCGCAGAGAGCGAGCAGGACGGACCCATCGTCGCCAACGTCCGCAACGAGTTCCTAGCACCCACGGCGTTCTCGACGGTGCGCTGAGCAGCGCGTGTCATCTCACGCCGTCCTCCCACGGGAACCCGTCGCTGGCGTCCACGATCCGCCGCCACTCCTCCCGCGCCGCCGCGCCGAAGTGCCCGGCGACAAGCCGGGCCTGCTCCTCGCTGAACCCGGCGTGTACTATCGCGCACTCGACCAGGTGTTCCTGCTCGGCGAGGGCGCGCCTACTTCCGCAGAGAGTCCGCTAGAAGCCCCCTGACGCGCCAGTGCCAAAAAAACTGCCGGGTGAGGGATTTGAACCCCCGACCTTCGGTTTACAAAACCGCTGCACTACCGCTGTGCTAACCCGGCGCCGCCGCCTTGTCCCGCAACACGCCCCATTCGCGCAAGTCTCCGTGACACCGTTTTCATCCCGCCGCCACACTCCCGTATTCCGCGCCACCCACTTGCCTCGTCGTCCGCCGCGCCCTTCGCACGGCAGCCATTGCGAGGAGACCCGCATCCATGCCCAACCTTTCCCGCCGCGCCAGGACGGCAACCGCCGCCGTCTTGCTCGCCGGCACCGCGCTCGGCGGCTACGCGCTCGGCCACGCCAGCCTGGCTGATCCAGCGTCCACGGCCCAGGCGCCTGCGGCAAACGCCCCCGCCCCAATCCAGCCCGCTCCCGTCGCGCATCCGCTGCCCGACTTCGCCAACCTCGCCGCGCAGGTTCGCCCGGCGGTCGTGTCCGTCACGTCGGATATCCGCCCGGACGAGGAAGGCGCGCCGCCCGGCATGGAAAGCGGCCACGTCGAAGCGCGCGGCTCCGGGTTCATCATCCAGCCCGACGGCACCATCGTCACCAACAACCACGTCGTCCGAGGCGCGACCAAGGTCAGCGTCACGCTCGACGACGGCACGACGCTGCCCGCCAAGGTCGTCGGCCGCGACGCGCGGACCGACCTCGCCGTGCTTAAGGTGAGCGCCGGGCACACCCTGCCCTTCATCCAACTCGGCGACTCTGCAAAGGTCCGGCCCGGCGAGTGGGTGGTCGCAGTCGGCAACCCGTTCGGCCTCGGCGGCACCATCACGGCCGGCATCGTCAGCGCCCTCGGCCGCGACATCGGCGAGGGGCCGTATGATCAGTTCATCCAGGTGGACGCGCCCATCAACCGGGGCAACTCCGGCGGCCCGCTCATCACGCAGGACGGCAAGGTCGTCGGCGTCAACACCGCCATCCTCTCGCCCACGGGCGGGAGCGTCGGCATCGGCTTCGCGATCCCGTCCGACCTCGTGCACAGCGTGGTGGACCAGCTGCTCACCGCCGGGCACGTGACGCGCGGCTTCCTCGGCGTTGAGGCGCAGCCGGTCACCGAGGGTCTCGCGCCGGCGCTCCACCTCAAGACAGACGAGGGTGCCCTAGTTGCGTCCGTGACGCCTGACAGCCCGGCGTCGAAGGCCGGCCTGCAGCCCGGCGACGTCGTCCGCTCCGTCAACGGCGCCGCGGTGAAGACGCCGGGCGACCTCGCCCGCGACGTGGCGGCCATTCAGCCCGGCAAGACGGCGACGCTCGACGTGCTGCACGACGGCACGAGCAAGAGCGTGAGCGTGCAGCTCACGTCGCTGCCGGGCGATCAGACCGCCGGTCCGCAGGCGGAGCAGGAGGCGTCCTCCCAGCAGCCCAGGATCGGCGTCGCGCTCGCGCCGCTCGGACCGGAGCTGCGCGACCAGCTCAACCTGCCGGCGAACGCGCGAGGAGCCGTGATCGCCGAGGTGCAGCCGGGATCCCCCGCGGATCAGGCCGGCTTGCAGCAGGGTGACCTCGTGGTCGGCGTCGGCCCGGATGCCGTGTCCTCGCCCGAGCAAGCGGTCCGCGACATCCATGGCGCGCTGAGCCATGGCAAGGCCGTGGCGCTGCGGATCGTACGCGACGGGAAGGCACGGTTCGTCGCCGTCACGCCTAGCCAGGGCGAGGCGCCGAGCAACCAGCAGGGCTGATCCGGCCTGGGCGTGTCCTGCTCGACGGGACACGCCCTGATCTCGTTCTCACGGACGTTCAACCTGACCGGCACCGCCGCGCTGTGCCGGTCAGCTTGGCGTCGCGTCAGGCGTGACCTACGGCACCGAGACCGTCCTGACCCGTAACGCGGACGACGGCGGCCAGCAGGCGAAGTGCGTCTACCCCGCCGCGGTCGGCGAGCGTGCCGACCTCCATCTCGGAGGCAAGGATCTCGGCCTGGCCCGCAATCGTCTCCACGGCGCGGCGGAGCGCCTCGCGCGACAGGACGAGCTGCAGGTCGTCCGAGAGAAGGTTCCAATCAGCGACCATCGGGATTTCCCCAAAATAGGCCTTTCTGGCATCGGTGGTGCCGCAGCAGGCGGTCATGGATTAATCCTGCCCGACAGGCGTTAACGCTCCGCTACTGCGTTCGTATCACGTGAGCGTGACCGGTTCAGGTCAACGTGACGACGGCCGGCTTGAGCGGCGGGAACGCCACTTCGACGTGGCACGGGCCGCCGAGCCAGATCGGCGGCGTCACGCTCCCGAGCATGATCACCTGGCCGGCGCGCAAGCCGCCGAACGCGGCCGCTTCCTCGCTCGCCGCGAGCCAGGCCAGGACGCGCAGCGGACCGCCCAGCAGATCGCGCCCGAGGCCATGCCCGCGCTCCTCGCCGTCCACCAGGATGCGGCCTGGCAGCGCGTCGAGGTCGAGCGCCCGCCAGTTCGCCTCGGGCGCGCCGAGCACGGCGGCGGCGTGGAAGACCTGATCCGCCACGAGCAGGGATGCGCCGAAGGCCGCGAGGTCCGGGTAGCGCAGCTCGACCAGCTCGATCGCCGCCATGACGCCGTCCACGGCCTCGGCCGCCTGCGCCGTCGTGCAAGGGCCGGGCGGCAGGTCGCGCCCGAGGTGAACCGCAATCTCGCACTCGACGCCGGGCGCCACGAATCCGGCGTAGGCGAGCGTGGAGGAGCTGCCGTGAAGCCCGGCCTCAGGCATGAAGCCCGCCAGCGGACCGGGCAGACCGAGATAGTCCTGCATGGTCCGGGCGGTCGCGCCGACCTTGAAGCCCGCTGGCGGGTCAGCGCCGATGCTCCGGGCAAGGGCACGCTGGGCAGCGACGCCGTCCGCGTGGCCGGGTGGCCGGAGATGCGGCGGCGGCACGGCGAGGACGCGCCGGGCGCGCCGGGCGGCGAAGAGGTGGGTGGCTAGGGCGTCAGGATCGAAGCCGCTCACGGTGCGCGGCCCAGCTCGTAGAGCGCCACGGTCGCCGCGGCGGCGACGTTGAGGCTCTCCATGCTGCCCTGCATGGCGAGGCCCGCGACCTCGTCGCAGGTCTCGCGCACGAGGCGGCGCAGCCCGCTTCCTTCCGCGCCGAGCACGAGCGCGACCCGCCGCCCGGCGAGCGATGCCCCTCGCAAGGGCGGTGCTCCGGCGTCGAGGCCCACGCACCAGAGTCCCGCCGCCTTCAGCGCCGCGAGCGTGCGCGCGATGTTGACGGCGCGCAGCACGGGCACGGTCTCCAGCGCGCCGGAAGCGGCCTTGGCGAGCGCGCCGGTCTCGTCAGGGGCGTTGCGCTCCTGCGTGATGACGCAGGCGGCGCCGAACGCGGCGGCCGAGCGCAGCACGGCGCCGACGTTGCGCGGGTCGCTCACCTGGTCGAGCACGAGCACCGGGCCGGGCCGCTCCAGCACCGTGGCGAGGCCGGGTTGCGGCAAGGGGTCGGCGAGCAGCGCCGCGCCCTGGTGGACCGTCTCGCGCCCGAGGAGCTGATCCACGCGGATGCGATCCACGCGCTCGGGCTGCAGCGGCCAGGGCGGCGGCAGGCGCGCAGTGAGGGCTGCCTCGGCCTCCGTGGTGAGCATGAGGCGGCGCAGGCGCCGGGCCGGGTTGGCCAGCGCGGCGGCGACGGGATGGAGGCCGTAGAGCCAGAAGCCGTTGCGAACGGCCGGCGGCGCCTCGCCTGGCCGAACCTCCCACCGAGCGTCCTTGGGCCGCACGTCCCTGGGCGGCGCCTCGCCGGCCTGGCGGCGCTCGTCCCAGGGACGGAACCGCTGGCTAGGAGGCGCCGTGCCGCCGGGCGCGTTGTCGCGGCGGAAGGGCTTATCGCGCCCGCCGTGGGGAGCCTTGGACGCAGGCTTGCCCGGCGGGCCGGGACGGCGAGGTGGCTGGGGCATGGGGCTGGTATAGCGGGCGACCTGCGCGAGAGCCATGGGCCACGTTGACAAACGTGACCGGTCCGGGCATCTCGCCCTCCACCGGAGGGGTGCCCGAGCGGCCTATGGGAGCGGACTGTAAATCCGCCGGCGAATGCCTTCGTTGGTTCGAATCCAACCCCCTCCACCATCGCAACAATAAGCGGCTGATCTGGCGACAAACTGACGGAAGTCAGGCCATTCGAGCCGCCTCGGTGCTGCAGCCGGCTCGGCGCCTTCACGAGTTGCACGGCCTACTGCCCCCTCTGACTCTGCTGTTGCTGCCGCGTAGGTCCCCGATATCCAGGATGGCATTCGGGGGTCTCTAGCGTGGGGTTCGCTTTGTTGCCCTCAGCTGGGCCGCCGTGACGGTCCGCGACTGCGGTTGCTATCCTCAGAGGGGGTTGTGGCTGTCCTGCTTCGCGTTGTTCTCTACTGCCGTGTTTGCTGGTCGTGGTGGACGTTTGTTGCTTGTCACGCGGCACGCGCCGTTGATACGGTCCCAGTGGTGCTGTGACCCTCCAGGGTCAAAAAGATTCATTTCAAAGCTCGGCGCATCGTTGCCCGTTGTTATGACTGCCTACCCCGGGCCTTCCAGCGTGCGGAACCCCGGCGGGCGCTTTGCGGGTCCTCTCCGGCGACACTTGGAGCCGGGATCCTCCGTACAACGCGGCTACGCCGGGAACATCCTTAGCGAGAGGGTTCTTTTGGCCGCCGGCCCTTGTCCCCCGGCCCCGGCCCCGGCCCCAGCGCCGGCCAGTACGGGATAATTTGCAATCCGTAGTAACGGGCAAGAGTAACGGGCAAGGAGTCACGAGTTGTTGATTTCGGCATCAATAAGGGACCGTCCTAACTTAAAGTACTTACAAATAAGTGGGCAGCGGTTTCCGCGCAGGCGGAGAGCCTATATCCGCGTCGAGAATTCAACGAACAGAGACAGCCTTCACCTGCGGATTTCGTAAGGAACCGTCGGGCCTCCACATAGAAGGGAGGGTCTCTATGAGAAACAAGCCAGTTCTCGCGTCGGCCCTGGCAGGGACGGTGGCCGTAACGACTGTCGCGGTAGCACAGGATCTGTCCCTTACCACCCCGCAGTTTTGTTCGGCGCAGATAAATATCGCATCGTATCTTCCAGGCGGCGCGAACGTGGATCCGGACGTGGTAGCAGCTAATGCATACATCGACCAAACTTTTGCCAAGGCATTGCAGGAAGCACAGAATCCGACAGCGCTCGATTTGTATCATCAGGTGACACTGCTCGGGACTCTTGGCCTCTACGACAAGAACCTGTCTGTCAACCAGAACCTGGCGTGCACGTCATGTCACATCCCCTACGCCGGCTTTACCGGTGCTTCCTCGCTTCTCAATCAAACGATTGTGGCCCAACCAGGAACGGTGGCCATCACTAACGCCACGCCGCCCCATCCGAACACGCGGCTATCATCGCGTAAACCGCAGAGCTACGGATATGCACCGTTCTCGCCGGTGCTCCAGTTTGATGCGACGCAGCAGCTATTCACCGGCGGTAACTTCTGGGACATGCGGGCGACGGGACTCCAGCTGGGCAACCCGGCCGCGGAGCAAGCAGAAGGTCCCCCTGTTAACCCTGTCGAGATGGGCTTCCCCGACACGGCGTGCGCGGTGTACCGCGTGTCGCAAAGCGGTTACAGAGCACTGTTCGAGCAGGTCTGGGGTGCGCAGTCATTCGCGATCACTTGGCCGGCCGACGTCCAGCAAGTATGCGCCATACCTGGCCCCCCGCCTAGTAATGACCCACTCCCGGTCCACCTCAGCGCCGTCGACCGCGGCACGTCGACCTCGACGTTCCAGCATTTGGTGTTATCCATGGCTGCCTATGAAGCCTCGCCCGACGTAAGCCCTTACTCGTCGAAGTTCGACTACGCCCTCGCGCACCCGCAGCAGAGCGTGTTTACCCCGGAGGAATTGACCGGGTACCAGCTGTTCCGGGGCAAGGGGCTGTGCAATACGTGTCATCTGGACGGGACACAGAACACGGCGGGCGGAAAGACACCTCGGCAGCCTTCGTTGAAGACAAACATTTTCGCTCAAAATCCGAACTCAAACCCCCTGTTTACAGATTTCCAGCCCCATAATCTCGGGCTCCCGGCCAATTATGCGCTACCCTATTACTGCGAGGACATTCCAGACCAGTACGGCTACGTCGCCAATCCGCTGGGAAAGGACTATGTTGACTACGGCTTTGGCGCCTTCCTCGCGGGCAACGCCGCAGCACCGAACCCGAACAAAGACTGGGCTCAGTATGCCCCGCAGTTTATGGGCACGTTCCAGACGCCGACCTTGCGCAATGTCGATAAGCGCCCACGCCCTGACTTCGTGAAAGTCTACATGAACAACGGCGTCCTTAGGAGCCTCAAGGAGGTTGTACATTTCTACAACACCCGCGATGTGCTGCCGACATGCCCCGGCGATGCCATTACGTCCTCGCTCGACCGTAATGCCGGAAAGACCTGCTGGCCCGCGCCCGCTGTGACTGCCAATGAAGATACGACCATCGGAAATCTTCACCTGACC
>CAWKEH010000003.1:0-285601 GCA_963848595.1 uncultured Alphaproteobacteria bacterium
GGCCATGCCCTTCGCCTTGTATTCATTGAACTGGTCCTGGGCGCCGGCGACCATCTGATCGCGCCACTCGGTGCCGAAATAGCCGTTCGACAGGCCGATCACGGCGTTGCTCTCGGCGGCGCGCGCCGGGCGCGTGCTGGTCACGCCTGCCGCCGCAGCCATGGCCGCGGCGATCATCAACTCTCTGCGGTGCATTCTCGTGTCATCCATACGTTGGGATTAGAGCTGTCCGTTCGATGGCGCTCGATGCGGCAGGGTCGGCCCGGTAGGCGCCGGGCCGGCCCTGCTCGCGGCCTGTCCTCACTCGGCTGCGATCAGCTGCTCTGCGCGACGCGGCCCTGGAACGGCTTGTCGAACTGGCCGTCCTTCATGATCGCGAGCAGCGCGCTGCGGTCCTGCAGCAGGCTGAGGTCGAGCAGCGGGTTGCCGTCCACCAGCAGCACGTCCGCGAGATAGCCAGGCGCCACGCGGCCCATCTTCTCGCCTGACTTGCCGACCCAGGCCTCGCCGCCGTAGGCAGTCGCCGCCCGCAGCACCTCCCACGGCTCGAAGCCGAACAGGTTGACGAAGTGCTCCAGGTCGCGCGCCTCCGTGCCCTGGGGCAGCCACGCGAAGCCGTAGTCGCCGAACGGCAGCACCTTGATCCCGGCCTTATGCATCTTGGTCATCACCTCGATGCCCGCCTCGAGCTCGCGCTTGTTGCCGATCATCTCGGCGACATCGGTGGTGATGCCCCAGTCCTTCGCCTCGTAGGTCGTGTTGTAGCGGGCGGCGATCGCGGGCGAGATCTAGTGCTTGTCCTTGACGCGCTCCAGCTGCTCGATGGTCTCGTCGGTGGCGAAGCTCGCATGGAAGATGAACTCGACGCCATGCTTCATGCACTGCCGCACCGAGCTGTCGGCGTGGGCATGGGCCGCGAGCCGCTTGCCGATGTTGTTGGCCGTGTCGCAGATCGCGGCGACCTCGGCGTCCGTCATCGGGTTGTCGTAGGCGGCCATGCGCGGGTAGCAGAAGCTGTCGCCCGAGTTGTTGAACTTGATGAGGTCCACGCCCTCGCGGATCATCGTGCGCACGACCTTGCGGAACTCGTCCGGCCCGTCGCAGATGATCGAGACGGACGGGTGCTTGGCGTCGAGCTGGTTGTCGTCGGCCAGCCCGCCCGTGACCGTCAGCTCCGGCGAGCCCGCCAGCAGCCGGGGGCCGGGAATCTTGCCCTTGTTGATCTCGTTGCGGATCACGATGTCGAGCCGCGGCTTGGCCGACGCCGCCCCGACCGCCGCGGTGAAGCCCATGTCCAGCGCCTGCTTCGCGTTGTGCATGGTCAGCAGCACGTGCTCCTCGACGGGCAGCGCCGTGAGTTCCGCGACCGTGGTGCCGTTGTTGTAGGTGAGGTGGCAGTGGGTGTTGACCATGCCCGGCATCAGCGTGGCGCCGCCCGCGTCGATCACCTCGGCGCCTTCCCGCGGCAGGGTCTCGCCGGGACCTGCGACGGCGTTGATGCGGTTGCCCTGCACCAGGACCTCGCCTGGGGTGACGTCCTTGCCCGTGCCCTCGAAGATCATCACGTTGGTGAATAGCGTCCTCGGCATCGTTTCCTCCGTTGCCTCTCGTTGTCTCTCGATCCTTCGCGGCTCAGGCGGCCCGCACGCTCACCCGGTCCGCGACCTTGCCGCGGAGCGACGCCGGCAGCGCCTCGGACGGCACGTCGCCGTCAGGGCTCTCGGCGTAGCGCGGCGCGGCCTCGAGCAGGGCGGGCGCGTCCTCCGCCGTCAGCTCGGAGAAGCGGATGACCACCTTGCCGGGCATGCGCAGCGCCGCTGTGCAGGGGTGCGGGCAGCCGTTCAGGCACTCGACGGTGCGGACCGCGACCGTGCTGCCGCACCGTGCCGCGTGCTGCTTCATCGCGAAGGCGAGGCGCTGGCCCGGCGTCGCCTGGCCCGCCGGCGCCGGGTCGTAGCGGTTGCAGGTGGTGCAGACGAAGATGCGGCCGCCGCTCACGGCGCGAACCCCGGCAGCTCGACCGCAGGGCGGGTGGGAACCTCGTGGTGCGGCC
This sequence comes from uncultured Alphaproteobacteria bacterium, assembly GCA_963848595.1. Taxonomy (GTDB): domain Bacteria; phylum Pseudomonadota; class Alphaproteobacteria; order Acetobacterales; family Acetobacteraceae; genus CAWKEH01. The sequence goes on from CAWKEH010000003.1 coordinate 2,054, forward strand.
GGTTCAGCCGGGCGTAGAACACGGTCATCGCGTAGTTGACCTGCTTGGCGCGCTCGATCGTCGCCCAGTGCCCGCACGCCGTGAGCACCTGCATGTCCGCGCCCTTGATGGCGCTCGCCATCGCCCGGCCGACGTCGGGCGGCGCCGTGCGGTCCTGGTCGCCGGTGATCAGCAGGGTCGGGCAGGCGATGCGCGCGAGGTCGGCGCTCCGAGCCTCGGCCAGCGCCTCGCAGTTGCGCGCATATCCCTCGGGCGGCTGCGCCATCAGGCTCTCCCGCACGAAGGCGGTCGCCGCGGGCTGGTTCACTTTGGTGTCGTCCGCCGTGCCGGCGGCCACGATCGCGTCGGCGATGCCGCGCATTCCCTCCGCCCGCGCCTTCGCCGCCCGGTCGCGGAGCGCCGCGCGCGCGGCTTCCGGCGGCTCCGGAAACGCCCCGATCAGGGCCAGGCTCGCGACCTGGTCCGGGTGCGAGGCGGCGAAGTGCTGGCAGATGATCGTGCCGAGCGAGTGCCCGGCCAGGTGGACCCGGCCGCCCTCGGCCGCCCCGCGCACCACGCCGAGCAAGTCCTCGACGTGGCTCGCGAGCGAGATGCCGTCCCGGACCGGCGTGCGCCCGGAGCCGGCGAGGTCGTAGGCGACGAGCCGCAGGTCGCGCTTGAGCACCTGCGCCTGCGGATACCAAGTGTTCGTGCTGCCGCCGAGGCCGTGCACCAGGACGAGCACCTCTCCCTTGCCGCCCAGCTCCTCGACGAACAGGCCGCCCTTGCTCGCTTTCGCCACCATTGCCACTCCCTACTGCGCAGCCGCTTCCCGGGCCGCATCGTGCCGCCGCTCCGCCGCCATGCGCCGGACCGTGTTCCGGATCGCGCCGATGCCGGAGATCTCGACCTCGACCACGTCGCCGTCCTTGAGGAAGCGCGGCGGGTCGAAGCCGATCCCCACGCCCTCCGGCGTGCCGGTCGCGATCACGTCGCCGGGCGAGAGCGTCACGCTGCGCGAGATCGTCTCGATCAGGGTCGGCACGTCGAAGATCAGGTCCGCCGTGGTGCTGTCCTGGCGCACCTCGCCGTTGACCCGGCAGATGACGCGCAGGGCGGCCTCGCCGACCTCGTCGGCGGTGACGATCCACGGTCCCATCGGGGCGAAGCCGTCGATGCCCTTGCCCAGGAACCACTGCTTGTGGACGCGCTGCAGGTCTCGCGCCGTCACGTCGTTCAGGATCGTGTAGCCGAACACGTGCGCCATGGCCTGGTCGCGCGGGATGAAGCGCCCGCCCTTGCCGATCACAACGGCCAGCTCCGCCTCGTAATCCACGGCCTCGTCCAGGCCCGGCCACAGCGGGATGTCGTCGTAAGGGCCGGAGATGGCGCTGGACGGTTTGGTGAAGACGATGGGGTGCTGCGGCACGGCGTCCGCCGCTGCCGTGCCCGCATCGAAGCCGCTCTTCGTGAACTCGTGCGCGTGCGCGTGGTAGTTCTTGCCCACGCACATGACGTTGTGCGGCGGCGCCGGGATCGGCGCCAGCAGCGTCACGGTCTCGAGCGGCAGGCCCGAGGCGCTGGGGGCCGCGACGCGGCCGACATTGGCCAGGTGCGCGATGGTGGCCACCATGTCCGAGGCGATCCGCTCGGGCAGCCCAGGCATCGCCTCGGCGAGCGGCCACGCCAGCTTCTTGTCTGGATCGACGATGGCGACCGCGGGACGGCCCTCGTGAAGGATCGTGGCCAGCTTCATCGTGCTCCGTTTCCCCAAACCAATTCTATACCAATCTAGGCGAGATCGGCTAAATTGTGGACCAAGAAAACGGGTATTGGTTCATTGAGTCAAGTGGGGTATCGTGGCCGGCATGGATGACGGATCGGTGATCGGGCTGGCCTCCCCGGCGTCGGCGCGCGAGCGCGGCGACGCCGGAAGCCTGCGCGCCGCGCTCAGGCGCGAGCTGCTGTCGAGCCGCTGGCAGGGCGGCGACCGGCTGCCGACGGAGCGCGAGCTTGGCGAACGCCACGGTCTTGCCCGCAACACCGTGCGTCGCGCGCTCCAGGCCCTGGAGGACGAGGAACTCATCATCCGCCACGTCGGCCGCGGCACGTTCAAGGCGGCCGGAGCCGCGCCGGCGCCGGCAGCGACGGAGTTCAGGGAGATCGAGGGCGCCAGCCCGGCCGACGTCCTCGAGTGCCGGCTGCTGTTCGAGCCCGAGTTGGCACCCCTCGTGGTCGCCCGCGCCAGCCAGGCGGACCTGGACCGCATGGAGGAGTGCCTGCGGAACGCCGACGCCGCGGAGGGCGTCGCCGGCTTCGAGACCTGGGATGCGGCCCTGCACGACGCGATCGCGGTCGCGACCCGCAACCAGGCCATGATCGCCATGGCTCGCGTTCTGGCCAGGGTCAGGCTGCAAGCCGAGTGGGGGCAGCTCAAGGCGCGCAGCATGACCGCCGAGCGCAAGGCGGCGCTGCAGGTGGAGCACCGGGCGATCGTCGCCGCGTTCCGCCGCCGCGACACGGCGGACGCCCGCGCGAGGCTGCGGCAGCACATCCTGCACGTTCAGGCCTACATGTTCGGCGAGTAGGCTGGGTCCATGGCGGGACCCCCTACAACCGGATGGACCGGCTCGGGCTGCGGTGAGGCTTAAGCCGTGGCTGCCGCGATCTCCGCCGCCCGTGCTGCTTGCTCCTCGGCGACCGTCGGCAGCTTCCTGTGCCAGAGCTCGGCGGCGCTGGCGAACCGGTCGAACACGGCGTAGAGCGCGGCGCCACCGCCGGCGCCCAGTGCCTGCCGGGCGATGAGCATGACGTTCAGCGTATTCGGGACCAGGGCCAGGGTGAAGCCGCCCGTCTCGACCCAGAAATGGTTCGCTTGTAGCAGCGCGCGGCACGTCGCCCCTGCCTGGGCTTCGGGAATCGCGCCTATCCCGGCGAACAGCAGTGCCTCGCCGCCATCCTCAGCCAGTTGCAGGAACACGGGGACGTCGCCGACGAACAAGGTATAGAGGCCGAACTCGTCGGGTTCCGGCACCGGGATGCCGAGCCGGGCGGCAAAATCACGGAGCACGTCAGTCTGGTCTGTCAAGGTCTCTGCCCCCTTCTCGAACGGCGCCCTCAGGAGATCCAGCCGAGCGCGATGTAGAACAGCCGCAGCTTGTCGGCCTTTGCAGCCAGGGGGAATTTCGTCCCGCTCCCGCCCTGGTTCAGCTCCTCGATGAGCGCCTGATCGTCCTTGGTCGCCTTCATGGGCTTCGTCAGGTGCACCTCAGGCCCGGTGCCGAACATCTCCTGGCGCAATCTCATGCGCCGCTCTTCCGTGTCGTGCTGCCTCGGGTTGGCGAGCTTGGCCGGGTCAGCTTTCGGACCGAGGAACTCCAGCAGCGCCTCCGCGACCGGCGGGTCGCTCAGTGGGAAGCCCTCGCCGTCCTTGCCGGGGATGGTGGGAGCGGCGGTACCTTCTTCCACCTCCTGCAACCCAAGATCCTCAGGCCGCTGCAGCGTGCCGCCGCGCTCGGTTGCCAGCTCCTCGGGCAGCGCCTGCTCGAACAGCGCGCTGCCGCCGTGCTCGGCTCCCTTCACGACCGCCTTGTTTACCGCCATCGTGGCGCCCTGTGCCGCGAGCCCGCCCATCATCTGGCCGCCAACATGCGTCGCCGCCTGCCCAATCGCACCGCTGATCGGCGCTGTGATTGGCTCCATCGCAGGGCCGAGAGCTCCCGCGAAGGGCAAAGTCACGGCCGTGGTGACGAACCCGGCGGTAAACTCGAAGCCCTTCTTCCACTTCTCGATCTCCTTGCTCCGGGACAAGCTCTCCGCCAGCCCCTTCGCCATCGGCGAGTCATCGAGCAGCTTGGTGGCGCCGTTCAGGCTGCGCTCCTGGTCCTCGCAATCGACCGCCTCCTTGTAGGTCACGGCGAGGCCGACCAGCGGAACGAAGCCGACGCCCTTCCGCAGCAGGTTCTTGGGCGCGAAGAACGCCTTCGCCTTGCCGCTGAAGTCGGAGGGCTTGTTCCGCTCGATCAGCGCGGCGAGGTCGGGGTCGCCGCCGACATTGTCGAGCAGCGTCTGCGTGCGGCGCAGCGCCGGGCCGTCGCGAAGCGCGGCGAGGCCGTCCTCCTTCTCCTGCAGCTCCGCCTGCGCCTCCTGAAGCGACACCCTAGCGGCGTCGAGCGTCTCCTGCGCCTTCTTCCGTCTTTCCTTCAACTCCGCCAGCTCCCGCGTCAGCCCCGGCGCCGTGATCTCCTTGAAGGGCCCTTCGACGTCGTCGTAGGATTTCTGCCGCTCCTTCAAATCCTCATCCGCGTCGGCCAGGCCTCGCTCCGCCTGCGCCAGCGTGTTGGTCGCCCGCTCGATAAGCGCCCTCGCCGCGTCGCGCTCGTGCTCCAGCCGCACCGCATCCTCGCCAGGCTCGAATGAGCGGCTGAGCGACTTCTGGCACGTGGCCAGCAGCTCTGCGGCCCGGGCAGTCTTCGCTTCGGCCTCCGCCACGGCCTTGCGCGCCGCCGTGCTGGCAGCGGCGGCCTCGTCCACTTTCTGCTTCGCGGCATCCACCTCGACGCGCAGCGTCGAGACCGACTTCGAGACGTCGTCGATGTCGTCGTAGGTCCTGCGCTTGTCCGCGTGGTCCTCCGCCGCGGCAGCGAGGTCCTCTTCGGCCCTGGCGCTCCTCTTCCTCGCCTGCGCCAGCTCGGCGTCCGCCTTCTCCTTCTGCTTGGCGAAGCGGATCAGCGGCGAGACCATCTCCATCGCCGCCAGTCCGGCGGACTGCACCTCCGCGCCGAGGATCTCCTTCCCTCCCCGCACGCGCCGGTCCATGGCGCTGAACACCTCGCTGCCCACGGCGTCGCCGAACGTCGCCCTGAAGCCGTCGCGGAACGCGGCGAGCGTCTCCTCCTTGACCGGCTTGTCCGGCTTCAGTTTCGCGCGCCTGACGGGCTGCGCCCTGGGCGCCCCGCCGGATCCGGAGTTGCGCGGGTGCTGCCGGATCGCCGCCAGCGCCTCAGCGACGGCAGGCGACAGCGCGCCCGGTGCGTCCTGCTCCACATGCTCGCCCATCGCCGCCTACTCCCCAAGCCTGACGCGCCAATCCGCCGCTCAGGCGCTCAGCATCGCCTCGATCTCGCCGAAGGTGCGGACGAAGGTGGGACGCACCGAGAACTCCGCTCCTGTCGAGCAGCGTGAACAGCTCGTCGCCCATCATCTCGGCGCGCAGCGCCTGCATCGTCTGCATCACCCCGCCGACGCGCTCCGCCTCGTTCCCGCTCCCGCCCTGCGCCGCACGCAGCGCGTCCGCGAGGTCCTGCCAGTAGCTCTCCAGGATCCGCTCGAACCCGGCCGCCTCGTCCGGGAAGCTCGCCTCGATCTCAGCTCGGAACGACTTGGCCCCGGAGAGCGCGGCAGCCAGGGCTGCGTCCCAGCGCGCCTGCGCCTGGGACAGGGCCTTCACCATCGCCGCGACTTTTCCCTCCGGGATGGCCTGCTTCGCCATGGCAGCCCGCAATTCTCTAGCGCGCTGCGCCAGTGCCGCGGAGGCGCGGTCGAGATAGCCGAACGCCTTCTCGAACTGGCCCTTCGCTGCCAGCGGCTCGACGCCCTTGACGAGCGCCTCGATGCTCTTGGCGGCCTCGGGATCGCTGGCGCGCAGAAGCTGCAGATCCGCGGTGACCGTCGCCGCGAGGTCGCGATACATCTCCTCGAACGGGTCGTCGGCCTCGTGCTTGGCGAAGGTGTAGCCAAGCACCCGCTCGATCCACTGCTGCTTCTCATCCAGCGGCATCGTTCCGCTCCCGCGCCCTCGGGGATTAAGCGCGAAAGTCGCCGCTCACGCAAGATGTATCTACGAGGCGCCGCCTCACGCCAGCCAGTTTCCCCCATCCACGCCGTAGGTCTGCGCCACCACATAGTCGGAATCGCTGGACGCGAGGAAGACCGCAATGCCGCCGTATTCCTCCGGCTTGCCGAAGCGGCCGAACGGCACGCTAGCGCCGACCATGCGCTTCGTCTCGCCGGGCGCGCGGCCCGTGTAGCGGCCGAACTCGCGGTCCACGAACTCCCACATCGGGGTCTCGACGACGCCGGGCGCGATGGCGTTGACGTTGATGCGGTGCTCGATGAGCCGCAGCCCGGCGGACTGGGTGATGCTTATGACCGCCGCCTTCGACGCGCAGTACGCCAGGACCAGCGCCTCGCCCCGGCGCCCGGCCTGGCTCGCGAGGTTGATGATCTTGCCGCCCCCGCCCTGCTCGATCATCCGCTTGGCGACCGCCTGCATGGTGAACACCGTGCCCTCGACGTTCACCGCGAACATCTGCGCCATCTGCTCGCGCGTCACGTCCTCGATGGGTGCCATCGCGAACACGCCGGCATTGTTCACCAGGATGTCGATCCGCCCGGCGACCCGCACCACCTCGGCCACGAGCGCGTCTATCAACTCCTGGCGCGTGCAGTCGAACGCCACCCCGAACGCGCCGTGCCCGATCTCGGCCGCGGCTGCGGTGCTCGCCTCGGGCTTCAGGTCGGCGACGCAGACCCTGGCGCCCTCCTCGGCGTAGCGCACGGCGATGGCGCGGCCAATGCCGCTCGCACCGCCCGTCACGATGGCGACCTTGTCCTTGAGCTTCATCTCATTCCCTCCAGAGTCAGGCGGGAAGCGCGGCCAGCGCCTCCCAATCGAATTGGATGCCGTGGCCCGGCCGGTCGTCGGGCGCCAGCGCGAATCCCTCCTCGATGCGCAACGGCTCGGCGATGTAGTGGTCGAGGCCGAACCCGTGCGCCTCAAGATACGATCGGTTCGGCACAGCGGCGAACAGGTGGATCGTGACGTCATGCGCCCCGTGTGAGGTCACGGGCAAGCCGAACGCCTCTGCCAGGTGCGCCACCTTCATGAACGCGGTGATACCGCCGCAATTGGTCACGTCCGGCTCCGGATAGGACACGCCGCCCGAGGCGATGAGGTGGCGGAAATCCCAGAGGGTCCGCAGGTTCTCGCCCGCCGCGACCGGCAGCCCGCCCTCGGCGAGCACGCGGGCGTGCCCGGCCACGTCGTCGGGCGGGATCGGCTCCTCCAGCCACACCGGGTCGTAGGGCGCGAAGGCGCGGGCGGCGCGCACCGCCTCCGCCACCGTCCAGCGCATGTTGGCGTCGAGCATGAGGGGAAATCCGTCCCCGAGGTGTCCGCGCATGGCCCGGACGCGCTCCACATCCTCAGCGAGCCGGGCGCGCCCCACCTTCATCTTGATGGCGCGGAAGCCGCGGCCGAAATTGTCGTCCGTCTGACGGAGCAGGGCGTCGAGCGGCAGGTCGAGGTCTATGCCGCCCGCGTAGCAGGGCACGCGCGGGTCGTGGCCACCGAGGAGCTTCCACAGAGGCAGCGCCGCGCGCTTCGCCTTGAGATCCCAGAGCGCCATGTCGAAGGCGGAGAGCGCGAGCACTGTCGGCCCGCCGCGTCCGCCGTAATGCGTCTCCCACCAAACCTTGTTCCAAAGGAACTCGATGCGGTCGGCGTCCTCGTCCGCGGCGATCTGGGCGATCTCCTGCCGCATTACGCTCAGCACCGCGCCGCCATTGCGCCCCACGGTAAAGGTGTAGCCGACCCCCTCCGCCCCATCGCCGTCGCACACGCGCGCGGTCACGAGCTCGAAAGCGCGCATCTCGCCGTGGGTGCTGTCGGTCAGCACCTGCGGCAGCGGGACGCGATAGAGGCCGCTCTCGATCCGAGCGATCTTAGCCATGCCGTCCTCCCCGGTCCGCGGTTACGGCAGCTTCGGGCGCTTGGCTAGGCGCTGCGGGCATCCGGATGAAAAAGTTACGCCTGCCGCGAATAAACGGCCGGGTCGAGTGGTCTGCGCATCGAGATCATCACTGATGGAGTTGAACGATGAACCCGGTGAACCGTGAGGACGGAATGCACCGCCGCGGCCTGCTCAAATGCATGGTCTGGGCGGGAACCGGCGTGCTCTGGACCGTGAGCGGCGGCGTGCCGCGCTCGCAGCCGCTCGGCGACGGCGAGGCGCCGCGCGACGCCGGCGCGCTCAGCTTCGTGCAGATCAGCGACAGCCACATCGGCTTCCACAACGCGCCCAACATGGACACGCCGGGCACCCTGCGCGAGGCCATCGACCTCGTGAACCAGCAGAAGGGCGAAGCCGCCCTGATGATCCACACCGGCGACGTGAGCCAGCTCTCCCGCGACGCTCAGTTCGACACCGCCGAGCAGATCATCCGCGGCGCGCGGCTCGACGTGCACTACGTGCCGGGCGAGCACGACGTCCTCGTGGACGATGGCAAGTCCTTCTTCGAGCGATTCACCAAGGGCGCGCCGCGCGGCTGGTATAGCTTCGACCAGCAGGGCGTCCACTTCGTCGCCCTCAACAACGTGCAGAACCTCAAGGCGGGCGGCATGGGCAGCCTCGGCGCCGACCAGCTCGCGTGGCTGCAGCGCGACCTCGCGGGCCGCTCGGCTAGCCAGCCCATCGTGGTGTTCGCCCACGTCCCGCTCTGGATCGTGAGCAAGGACTGGGGCTGGGGCACGGACGATGCCGCGCAGGCGCTCTCCCTGTTCAAGCCCTTCGGCTCCGTGACCGTGCTCAACGGCCACATCCATCAGATCATGCAGAAGGTGGAGGGCAACGTCGCGTTCCACACGGCCCGCTCGACCGCCTTCCCGCAGCCTGCGCCGGGCACGGCGGCCTCGCCGGGTCCGATCAAGGACCTGCCCGCCGGCCGCCTGCGCTCCACACTGGGCGTGACCCAAGTGGCGCGCGTTCAGTCCCAGTCGCGGCTGGCCATCATCGACACCCCGCTTGGAGCCTGACCCATGGTGCAGGAATTCGCCTCGCCGCCCTGATGGGCGGCTTCCTCTTCGTCGCCGGGCTATCCAGCACGGCATGGGCCGACACCCAGGTCACGATAGACAACTTCACCTTCGCGCCCGCCGAAATCACCGTCTCGCCCGGCACGCGCGTGGTCTGGACGAACCAGGACGACATTCCGCACACGGTCACGGGGGCGGACGAGCCGCGCGAGATGCGGTCGCAGCCGCTGGACACCGGGGAGAGCTTCGGCTTCACCTTCATGAGGCCCGGCATCTACCGCTACTTCTGCTCCCTGCACCCGCATATGCAAGGAAAGGTCGTTGTGCGATGATAACGGGCCGGGTCGGGCTATGAGGGAACGTTCTGCGTGAGGTGGCGGCCTCTGCCCGGCGGAGAGCACGCGATGGCCCTGCCGGACGCGGGAAGGTTCGAGCAGGTCGTGCTGCCGCATCTCGACCCCGCGCACAACCTGGCCCGCTGGCTGGTGCGCGACGCGAGCCTCGCCGAGGACGTGGTGCAGGACGCTGTGCTGCGCGCGTTCAGCGCGTTCGCGTCCTACAGAGGCGGCGACCCACGGGCCTGGCTACTGCGGATCGTGCGCAACAGAGCGTACGAGCGCGCTCGCCGCGCGGCGGGACAGGGATCTGCGCCTGGACGACAGTGGGCCAGGCTCGGACGACGACCCTCCCGCGCTCCAAGTGCCGGACCCCGCCGACGATCCGGAGGCGGCGCTCGCGCGTCGCGAAGGTCTGGAGCGGCTGGATCGCGTCGCTCGAGGCCCTGCCGGTCGAGCTGCGGGAGTGCCTCGTGCTGCGCGAGCTGGAAGGACTCTCCTACAAGGAGATCGGGAACGTCGCTGGCATCCCGATCGGCACCGTGATGTCGCGGCTCTGGCGCGCACGCCAGGCGTTGATGGGCGGGCAGGCGGAGGCGGGACCATGACGGATGCCGGGTGCGACGAGATGCGGCTGCTGCTGCAGGCCGACATGGACGGGGAGCTGGCGCCGGCAGAGGCAGCCCGCGTCGCTGCGCACACCGCCCAATGCGCCGCCTGTGCTGAGGCGCAGGCGCGCTTGCTCGCGTTGTCACAGCGGCTGCGCAGCGAAGTGCCGTATTACCCGGCGTCGGACGCGCTCCGCGCCGCCGTCCGCGCCCACATCGCCGCCGCGACGCCGCCAGACGCGGTCCACAGACTCCGCCGCCAGCACGCCGTGGTGGCGCCGCTTGCCCCGCTTGCGCGTGGGTCAGGGCGTCGCGTTCGGCGGCGGCTTCGCGTTGGCAGCCTGCCTAGCGCTGGCGCTCGTGCTGCCGCGCGGCGGCGACACGCTCGCGGACGTGGTGGTTGCCGACCACATCCGCGCGCTGCAGCCGGGGCACCTGGAGGACGTGGCGTCCACCGATCAGCACACGGTCAAGCCGTGGTTCGACGGGCGCATCGACTTCGCGCCGCCGGTGAAGGACCTCAAGGCCGAAGGTTTCCCGCTCGTCGGGCGGGCGGCTCGACTATCTCGCCGGCCGCCCCGTCGCAGCCTTGGTGTATCAGCGCCGAAAGCACGTGATCGACCTGTTCGTGTGGCCGGACAGCAGTGGTCCCCTCGCCCGCAGCACCGCAGAGGGCAGCCGCAACGGCTACAACTTCGTGCGCTGGCACCAGGACGGGATGGTGTTCTGGGCGGTCTCCGACGTGAATGCTAAGGAGCTGGCCGACTTCGCCCAGCGCTGGCGCGCGGAGAGCTAATTGGGCCAGGTCGGACCGGAGGGGAAAGCCTCGACGGTGCGGTTGCAGGCGCCTCGATCCCCTCAGGGACCTTGTAGCCGCAGCTTGGAGCACAGTAGTCTCCAATCCAGCACCGCGACGATCCGGCGCGGTGACGAATATCCGGCGCGGCCCTCGCGTCCGGCTATCAAGGAGGCTCCTATGCGCGCTGCACCAGTCATCGCGACGGCAGCCCTCGCCGCCGGCCTTGCCGCGCTCGCGCCAGGCCGCGCCAGCGCCGCCCCGACCTACAGCTTCGTCAACTTCGACGTGCCGACGAGCACCAACACGTTCGCCTTCGGCATCAACAACGCTGGGCAGATCGTGGGAAGCTCTACTCCCAGTCCCGACACCCCCGACCGAGGTTACCTGCGCGACCCGGCGAGCGGCAGCTTACACCACCCTGACCGTCCCGGCCGCAACGGGCGAGACCCGCGCCTGGGGCATCAACGATGCCGGGCAGATCGTAGGGGTTTACAATCCTAGCCCCGACAGCTCTGCTCTGGGCTTCCTGCGCGACCCGGTGAACGGCGCCTACACCACGCTGAGCGTCCCGGCCGCGACAGGCGAAACCGTCGCCCAAGGCATCAACAACGCCGGGCAGATCGTGGGATTCTACATCAGCGGCGTCGGCAGTACCGCCCAGGGCTTCCTGCGCGACCCGGTGAGCGGTGCCTACACCACCCTGAGCGGCCCGGCCGGAGCGGGTAACACCATCGCCCAGGACATCAACAACGCCGGGCAGATCGTGGGATTCTACAATCCCAACCCCAACTCTGTCACCCAAGAAGGTTTCCTGCGCGAGCCAGTCAGCGGCGCCTACACTACCCTGGCGGACCCGGCCACGACGGGCGACACCTTCGCCTTCGGCATCAATGACGCCGGGCAGATCGTGGGATTCTATACCGGCACCACTCCTGGCGTCTCTCCCCAGGGCTTCGTGCGTGACCCGGTGAGCGGCACCTACACCACGCTGAGCGACCCGGCCGGAGCGGATGGCACCTTCGCCCAGGGCATCAACGACGCCGGGCAGATCGTGGGATACTACTTCGACAGCAGCGACGTCTCGCACGGGTTCATCGCCACGCCCGAGGCGACCGGCGTGCCCGAGCCGGCCAGCTTTGCCCTGCTCGGCGCCGGGCTAGCGGGCCTCGGCCTGACTGTGCGGCGTCGCCGCAAGGGCGGGTAAGCGGCGCGCGGCGCTGCGCCGAGTCGACGCCTAGGCCACTTGCCGCGCCCGAAGATCGCTGATCGCCGCGCGGTCGAACCCCAGCTCGCCCAGGATCGCGTCCGTGTCGGCGCCGGGTGCCGCCGGGTGGGAGACGATCTTGCTCGGCGTGCGGCTGAGCGTCACCGGCTGGCCGACATACGTCGCGCGCTGCTCGCCGTCATCGAGGGTGCGGGCGATGCCGAGATGCTGCACCTGCGGGTCGGCGAAGACCTGGTCAATGCTGTTGATCGGCCCGCTGGGCACGCCGGCCTCGTTCAGCCGGGCGACCAGGGCCGCGCTGCTCTCCTGCGCCGTCCGCGCCTCGATCTCCTCGGTCAGCGCGTCCCGGTTCTCGCTGCGCGCGGCCCCCGTGGCGAACCGAGGGTCGTCCAGCCACTGCGCCGCGCCGAGCGCGTGGGCGAAGCGCTCCCAGATGCGCTGCCCGATGGCGGCGATGTTGACGTGGCCGTCGCGCGTGCGGAACACGCCGGTCGGGATGCTGGTCGGGTGGTTGTTGCCCGCCTGCTGCGGACCTCGCCCGCCATCAGCCAGCGTGCGGCCTGGAAGTCCAGCATGAAGACCTGCGCCTGCAGCAGCGAGGTCTGCACCCACTGCCCGCGCCCGCTCACCTCGCGCTCCAGGAGCGCCACGAGCACGCCTTGCGCCGCGAGCAGCCCGGCGCACAGATCGGCGACCGGGATGCCGACCCGCACCGGCCCCTGGCCCGGCAGCCCGGTGATGCTCATCAGCCCGCCCATGCCCTGCGCGATCTGGTCGAAGCCTGGCCGCTCGGCATAAGGCCCGTCCTGCCCGAAGCCGGAGATCGAGGCATAGACCAGCCTCGGGTTGACCGCGGCGAGCGCCTCGTAGCCGATCCCGAGCCGGTCCTTCACGTCGGGGCGGAAGTTCTCGACCAGCACGTCCGCGCGCTCGACGAGCCGCTTCAGGATCGCGAGCCCTTCGGGCTGCTTGAGGTCGAGCGTCATGCTGCGCTTGTTGCGGTGCAGGTTCTGGAAGTCCGGCCCCTCGCGCGGGCCGCCCATCGGATCGCTCGACGCCAGGGCGGCCGGCATCTCGATCTCGATCACGTCCGCGCCCCAGTCGGCGAGCTGCCGCGTGCAGGTCGGCCCGGCGCGCACCCGCGACAGATCGAGGACGGTGAATTGTGCGAGCGCCGAGGAGGCGTGCGGCATGGCGGCTTCCTTCTCCCGAGGGGGACACGTTGACGGAACGCCGGGCGGAGCGCCACCCTTCCCCGCGTAATGAGATGGGCATGACAGATGAGCTGCTCTACGACGGTGAAGGACGGCATCGGCCGCGTGACCTTCAACCGTCCGCAGGCGCGCAACGCGCTTACCTTCGCCATGTATGAGCGCCTCGCCCAGATTTGCCGCGAGGCGGCGGACGATCCAGCTGTCCGCGCCCTGCTCCTGACCGGCGCGGGCGACAAGGCATTCGCCGCGGGCACCGACATCTCACAGTTTCGCGCGTTCAGCTCGCCCGAGGACGCGCTAGGCTACGAGGCGCGGCTGGACCGGGTACTCGGCGTGCTCGAAGCCTGCCCGAAGCCGACGCTCGCCGCCATCGCGGGCGCCTGCACGGGTGGGGGTGCGGCCATCGCCGCTTGCTGCGACCTGCGCATCGCCGCCGCGACCATCCGCTTCGGCTTCCCGATCGCGCGCACGCTCGGCAACTGTCTCTCCATCGCGAACTACACCCGCCTCGTCGCCTTGCTCGGCCCGGCGCGGGTTAAAGAGATCGTCTTCACCGCCCGGCTGATCGAGGCGGAGGAGGCCAAGGCCGCCGGGCTAGTCAGCGAGATCTTGCCCGACCACCCGGCGCTGCTTAGTCGCGCCGAGGAACTTGCGCGTATCGTCGCCTCGAACGCTCCGCTGACCTTGCGCGCCACCAAGGAGGCGGTTCGCCGGATCAAGGAGCGGCTGCTGCCCGAGGAGGCGAACGATCTCGTGCTCCTCTGCTACATGAGCGCGGATTTCCGCGAGGGCATGGACGCCTTCCTCACGAAGCGACAGCCGGCCTGGCGCGGCGCGTAGGGGGGCCGAATGCTGCGCGCCTCCGGTCTATGCACCAGCCCCGAAGGGATACACTCTTCCGCGGGCGCGCGAGTAGCTTGCCGCGAGGAGCCTGTGACTGCTGCGACGGAGGACGGACATGCAACGTGATCGGAACGAGAGCAGCACCATTGGCCAGGATCGGCCCGTGGGCTATCTTGCCTTGCCGGGCAGCGGTTCGGGTCCAGGCATCCTGTTGCTTCAGGGCTCGTCAACTCCGCAAGCCCCTGTCAATCTGATCGCCGATCTCTACGCCGAGGAGGGGTATGTCGTCCTCGCGCCGGAACCCATCCAGGCAGGTGCGTCCCGGGCGCTCGACGCAGTCGCCGACGCCGTGGCCGCCTTGCGCGCCCGGCCGGAGTGCACCGGACAGGTCGGGCTCCTCGGGTTCGGCGACGGCGGCACCCTCGCGTGCCTCGCCGCCGCAAGCGCGGACGCCGATTGCGCCGTCGCCTACGATCCGGTGGATATCGGCGCGCCGCTGAACGACCCGGCGGGCCCGAGCCGGCCGGTCTTTATCCACTTGGCGGAGCACGACGCAGCGCCCGAGGCGACCCGCCGGGCACTGGCTGCCGTCCCGGACACGGACGTGTTCACGTATCCCGGCTGCCGTCCCGGCTTCGCCACCCCCGGCAGCGCCGCCTTCGACAAGTCCGCCTCGCTCATCGCGCACACGCGCTCGCTCACCTTGTTCCGCCGCACCATGGGGCCGCGCTACGATCTCGAAGCGCTGTGGGAGCGGCATACCGCGCTGGAGTTCGCGGCGCGCGACGCGGAGGCCACCATGACGACGATGGTCGCCGAGCCCTACGTCAACCACATCCCCACCATGACTGGCGGCGTCGGCTATACGGAGCTGCTGCGCTTCTACAAGTATCACTTCATTCCGACGACCCCGCCGGACGCCAGGCTGGTCCCGGTCAGCCGGACCGTCGGCGTTGACCGGCTCGTGGACGAGTTCGTCTTCACCCTCACCCACGACAGGCAGGTGGACTGGCTGCTGCCCGGCGTCCCGCCCACGAACAAACGCATCGAGATCCCGATGCTCGCCGTCGTCCGCTTCCGCGGCGACAAGCTCTACAACGAGCACATCTACTGGGATCAGGCCACGGTGCTGGTGCAGGCCGGGCTGCTCGACCCGAAGCTTCTGCCCGTCGCCGGCGTCGAGACGGCGCGCAAGCTGCTGGACAAGTCGCTCCCGTCCAACACCCTCATGCGCCGCTGGAGCGAGAGCGCGCCGCAGGCTTGAACGGAGCGGGCGGTGGCCGTGGGAGAGGCCACCGCCCCCGCGCTTACGCCCCCTGCAAGACGTCGCCGAACAGGTCCCACTGCGTCCCGGTCCACCGCCCGAGCTGAAGCTGCCGAATCGTGTGATAGTTGGTCGGCGACGTATTCACCTTGATGCCCGGCAACAGCGTCGCCGGCTCCAGGTCGTGCAGGTTCGTCGCCTGCTTCATGATGTTCTCACGTGAGAGGTCGTCCCCGCACTGCTCCAGCATCTGCTTGAGCACCTGCCCGGCCATGTATCCGTAGGGGATGTTGACGTCCTTGAGGTCGGCGTCCGGCATCCACTGCTTCATGAAGGCCCGCCACTCATTCATGCCCTTGTCGTCCGCAAATTGCGGGCTGGTCTGGTCCTTAATGTAGGCGCCGGTGATGATGCCCTTGCCGGTCTCGCCGCCAGCCGGGATCATCACGGCCCCGGCTGAGGCGGAAACGTTGGTGAGGTAGTAGGGCGCCGGGTGCCAGTTGATCCCGGCCACCTTCTTGATCGCCTGCGCGGCGAACTTCGGCGTCGCCGCGATCAGCAGCGCTTCGGCGCCCGAGCTCTGCAAGCTCACGACCTGGCTGTCCACGGTGGGATCGGTCGTCTCGTAGGAGACCGTCTTGACCACGATCTGATCGAACTTGGATCCGAGCCCATCCTTCAGCCCGGTCAGGTAGTCCTTGCCGAAGTCGTCGTCTTGGTAGAGGACCGCGAGCTTGGCGTTCGGCGCCGTCTGCAGCAGATGCTTGGCGTAGATCTGGGCCTCGGTGCGGTAGCTCGGGTTCAGGCCGATGGTCCAGGGGAAGTGCGCCGGGTCCGCCCACTTCTCGGCGCCGGTCGAGACGAAGAGCTGCGGCACCTTCTTGGCGTTGAGATACTGGCGAACGGCGGACTGGCAGGGCGTGCCGAGGCCGTTGAACAGAAAGGCGACGCCCTCCGACTCCACGAGCCGGCGCGTCTCCTGGACGGTGCGGGGCGGGCTGTAGCCGTCGTCCGCGGAGATGAGGTCTATGGTGCGGCCGTGGATGCCCCCGTCTGCGTTCAGCATCTTGCAGAACGCCACCTCGGTGCGGCCGATGACGCCGTAGGCCGAGGCTGGGCCGCTGTAGGGCATGGTCTGGCCGATCTTGATCGAGGTCTTGGTCACGCCCGGCATCGCCGCGGCGCGCGCGACCCACGGGGCCGCAAGCCCGCCCGCCGCGAGGGTGAGCACATGCCTTCTACGCAGCATCTTCGGTCTCCTTCTGGTCCAGGGATGCATCCGCCTCGGCCGGCGCCGCCGCGCGCCCACCCCTGCGCCGGGCCAGGACCCGGCGCAGCAGCCCGGCGACGCCCGAGGGCATCAGGTAGAGGCAGAGGACGAGGATGGCGCCGTAGGCGACGCCGGGCGCTGCCTTCGACACGGAGTTCGCGAGCGTGGGCACGAACACCACGAACGCCGCGCCCGCGACCGCGCCGCCGATGGAGGCAGCACCCCCCACTACGGAGCCGACGAACAGCGCGATCGAGAGGAACGCTGAGAAGCTGTCGGGCGAGACGAACTCCACCGCGAGCGCGCCGAGCGAGCCGGCGACGCCCGTAAGCATCGCGCTGAGCGCGAAGGTACGGGTCTTGAGGAGCGCCACATCGACGCCCATCGCCTCCGCCGCGAGCGTGTGATCGCGCACCGCGGTGATGGCCCGGCCAGTCCGGCCGCGCATCACGTTCGCGACCACGAGGAAGCCGCAGGCCGTGACCGCGAGGGCGAACAGGTAGAGCCACTGGTCCTGGCTCAGCGGCAGACCGAACGGCGCGTCCGGCTTGCTGATGACGACGCCCTGAACGCCGCCGGTCCACGGCTCCAGCGCCTTGTTCTTCAGGATCTGCGGCACTGCCGTGGCGAGGGCGAGCGTCACGAGCGCGAGGTAGGGGCCGGAGAGGCGCAGCGCCGGCCAGCCGACCAGGAAGCCGAGCACCGCGCAGACCGCCGCCGAGAAGGGCAGCGTCGCCCAGTACGGCACGCCCCAGGTGGTCATCAGGATCGCGGTGACGTAAGCGCCGACGGCGTAGAAGGCACCGTGCCCGAGCGAGATCTGGCCGCCGTAGCCCATCACCAGGTTCAGCCCGAGCAGGGCCAGCGCGTAGGCGGCGACCTGGGTGAGCTGGAAGAGCTGGTAGTCGCTGAACATCGCCTCCGGCGCGAGCAGCACCGCGGCGATGCACAGCGCGGCCAAGGCGCGGCGGCCCGGAAGCGCCCGGCGGCGGGCACCGACGCTCGTCACGATGCCGGTATCGCTCACCGACCTACACCCGGCCCGCGACGGCGCGGCCCAGCAGCCCGGACGGCTTCACCACCAGCACGCCGGCGATGATGATGAGTGCGAGGGTGAGCTTCAGCTCCGTGCCCACCACGTAAGCGCCGCCCAGGTTCTCGATCACGCCGACCAGGAATCCGCCGATGACCGCCCCTAGCGGGCTGTCCAGCCCGCCCAGCAAGGCACCGGCGAAGGCGTAGAGCAGGATGCCGCCCATCATGTTCGGGTCGAGGAACACGATCGGCGCGATCATCATGCCCGCGACCGCGCCGATCGCCGCCGCCAAGCCCCAGCCGAGCGCCAGCATCCAGCCGACCCGGATGCCGACCAGGCGGCTCGACGCCGGGTTGTAGGCGACGGCGCGCATCGCGAGGCCGAGCCGAGTGTGCCGGAAGAAGACGTAGATCAGCGCCAGCACCGCGAGCGTCACCGCAATCGTGCCCAGCTCGTGGCTGGAGATGACGCCCCCGAACAGCGCCCGGTCGCCGAAGGGCGAGGGGAAGGGCTTAATCGTGTAGTCCCAGATCCAGCCGGACAGCGCGTTGAAGATCAGCAGCAGGCCGATGAACACGCCGACCAAGGTCAGCTCCGGCGCGCCGGCAACGGGACGCAGCAGCACGCGCTCGATGAGCACGCCGAGGACGAAGGACACGGCGACCGTGATGAGGAATGCGGCCCAGTAGGGCACGCCCGCGGTGACGAGCGTGTAGGCGATGAAGGTCGAGAACGTCGCCATCTCGCCCTGGGCGAAGTTCACGTGGTGGGTTGATTGGTAGATCATCACGAGCGCGAGCGCGAGGCTCGCGTAGATGCCGCCAGTCGCGATGCCGGAGAGGATCTGGTGCCAGAAGCTGACCATCGCGCTCCCTTCAATACCCGAGATAGGACCGGCGGATTGCCTCGTCCGCCCGAAGCTCCGCGGCGGAGCCGGCGATGACGACGCGCCCGGTTTCCAGCAGGTATGCCTGGTCGGCGATGTCGAGTGCCAACGTCGCGTTCTGCTCGACGAGCAGGATGCCCATGCCCTCCGCGTCCCGGACCTGGCGCATGATGCCGAAGATCTCGCGCACGATGAGGGGGGCGAGTTCGAAGGACGGCTCGTCCAGCAGGAGCAGGCGCGGACGCAGCAGCAGAGCGCGCGCGATGGCGAGCATCTGCTGCTCGCCGCCGGAGAGCGTGCCGGCCTGCTGGCGGAGGCGCTCCCGCAGCTTGGGAAAGTAGCCGAACACGCGCTCGAAGGCCGGCGCGGTCTCGCGCGCCGGGCGGGTATAGGCGCCGAGACGCAGGTTCTCCTCGACAGTCAGCTCGCGGAAGGTGCCGCGCCCGTCGGGCACGTGGGCGACGCCGCGGCGCGCGATGTCCTCGGTGCGGCGCCCGTCTATCCGCTCGGCCCCGAGGCGAATCTCGCCCTGGGTGCGCACCATGCCGCAGATCGCGCGCAAGGTCGTGGTCTTGCCCGCACCGTTGGCGCCGAGCAGCGCGGTGATGCCGCCCTCGGCAACGGCGAGATCGAACCCGTGCAGCACCGCGGTCGCGCCATAGCCGGCACGCAGATCCGTCGCCTGCAAGAGCGCCGTCATGCGGCTTCGTCCGCTTCGCCGAGATAGGCGCGGATCACCTCCGGCTCGCGCTGCACCTCTGCCGGCGACCCGTCGGCGATCTTGCGGCCGAACTCGAGTGCCACGACCCGGTCGGAGACGCGCATGACGAGGTTCATGTGGTGCTCGACGAGCAGGATGCTGAGCTGGAAGCGCTCGCGGATGGTGCGGAGAAGGCGTTGCAGGTCATCCACCTCGGCGTGGTTCAGCCCGCCCGCCGGTTCATCGAGCAGGAGCAGGCTGGGCTTCCCGATGAGCGCGCGCGCGAGCTCCACGCGCTTCTGGGTAGCGAATGGCAGCCCGCTCACGACGACGTCCGCGATGTCGTGCAGGCCGAGCAGGTCGAGGAGTCCATCGAGGCGCGCCTGCGCCTGCTCCTCCTCGCGCCGGGCGAAAGGCAGGCGCAGCGCGCCGGCGACGAACCCGGCCCGGGCTAGGGGGTGCGCGCCAACGAGGATGTTGTCCCGCACCGTCATGCGGGTGAACAGAGCGAGGTTCTGGAAGGTTCGGCCGATGCCCATGGCGGCCATGCGGTGCCGGCGCGCACCCGAGATCCGCCGCCCCTGGAACAGGATCTCGCCCGCCGTGCAGCGATAGATGTTGCTGATGCAGTTGAAGAGTGTCGTCTTGCCGGAGCCGTTCGGCCCGATGAGGCCGCAAATCTGGCCGTGCCCGACCTGGAACGACACGCCGTCGAGTGCTACCAGTCCGCCGAAGCGGACGACGACGCCGCGTGCTTCCAGCAAGGCGCGGTCTTGGCGAGCAGCTTCCGAGTTCCCGGACATGCCTCGGACACTTCCCTCCCGGCCTCAGGTCTGCGCTAAGGCGCCGTCGGCAGCTTGCGCCAGGAAACCACTGGCCGGCAAGCGTCGGAGATCGTAGTGACGGCGCGGCTCGGCGGTGAGCACGGATGGCGCTGGATGCGTTCATCCGAGCAGAGGCTCCTCGCTCTCGAGTAGATAAGAGCTGGTGCGATCTCAGCGTCGGTATGCGGCAGGGTTCGCTTGTAGGGCCAGATGGAGACCGCAACGGCAGGAACCCCGGCCGGGGTTAGGGGCCGGGGTTCCGTCTGGTTGTTCCGCTGTGGCTTAATGCGACTATGGCTCAATGCGACCGAGGTCCCGCCCGGTCGCGCTACCGGCCAGGAAGTCTTGCCGGTCCCTGAAGCTTGCGCTCGTAGCCGAAGCGAGGGCAAGCACCACGTCGAGGTCCGGATCACGCAAGACGCGCCGTGTTGCAGGCCTGCATCAGTGCGCGCGCAGCTCCCCTCGCGCGGTGCCGGGTTGCCCGCGACGCCGCGCATCGGCAGGCTCAGGTGGGCAAACCTCCGCATGGACCACGGCCGATGACCGACAAGCGCGACACCGAAGCGGACGACGAAGCCCCGGCGCTTCGGGGGGCAGGGCGGGTCTTGATGACGCCTGAAGGGCATCGCCGCTTGCGCGACGAATACACGGCCCTGCTCCGGCTGGAGCGCCCCCGGATCGTCGAGATCGTGAGCTGGGCGGCGGGCAACGGCGACCGCTCGGAGAACGGCGACTACCAATACGGCAAGAAGCGCCTGCGCGAGATCGACCGCAGGCTGCGCTACCTCGGCCGCCAGCTGGAACACGCCGAAGTCATGGACCCGGCGCGGCAGCAGCGCCGCGACCATGCCTTCTTCGGCGCCACCGTGACCTACGCCGACGAGCAGGACCGGCAGATCACGGTCACCATCGTGGGCGCGGACGAGGCGGACATGAAGGAAGCCAAGGTCAGCCTCGCGTCGCCCATCGCCCAGGCGCTGCTCGGCGCAAGGGTCGGCGAGGAGCGGCGCGTGCGCACGCCTCGCGGTGCCGAGACCGCCGAGGTGCTCGCGATCAGCTACCCCTCCCCGCCCTGAGCGAGCAGCAATCGGGGCCGGCGCCTCCCGCGATCCCGGCCCCGTCCGCTGCGCATCCGATCACGAGATCGAACGCAAGTCCTCGCGGAGGCGGGCGGGATCGGCGCTGCCGAGCTGGCCTTCCACCGCCTCGTGCGTCCTTTCCCAGACCGGGACGGCCCGCGCCAGCAACGCCGTCCCGGCCGGCGTCAGCGTCAGCAGTCGGCCGCGCCGGTCCGCCGGGTCGATCGACACCGCCACCAGGCCGCGGCGCTCCAGCGGCTTGAGCGCGGCGGTGAGCGTCGTGCGATCCATCGCCAGCAGCGACGCCACCGCGCCCATCGTCGGCGGATCCGGCCAATTCAGCGACATCATCAGCGAGAACTGGCCATTCGTCAGGCCGACGGGCCGCAGAGCCTCGTCGAAGCGCCGCACCACGGTCCGCGCGGCGCGCTGAATGTGCAGGCACAGGCACGTGTCGCGCACCCGCAGCGTCGTTTCGAAAGGAATCTCAGGCCGGTTTGACATGAGGCAGATATGTTGATATCAACTCGTCCGTCAAGGGAAGCCCGGCGAGCTGGCCTTCGTATCGAAGACAGGAGACGCAGGTCATGCAACGCAATCGCATCGGCGACGCCCTGCGCGGCCGGGTGGAACGGGGCGAGGTCGCGGGCGCCGTCGCGCTCGTGGCGACGCGGGACGCGGTGCACGTGGACGCGGTTGGCGTGCAGGATCTTGACACTCGCACGCCGATGCGGCGCGACACCCTCTTCCGCATTGCGTCGATGACCAAGCCGATCACTGCGGCAGCGGCGACGATCCTCGTCGAGGAGGGGCGGATCGCGCTGGACGACCCGGTGGAGAGATGGCTGCCGGAGCTGGCGGATCGTCGCGTGCTGCGCTCGATCAACAGCGCGCTCGACGATACCGTGCCCGCGCGCCGGGCGATCACCCTCGACGACCTGCTCACGTTCCGGCTCGGCCTCGGCGCGGTCATGGCGCCGCCGGGCCGCTACCCCATCCAGTCCGCGATGGCGGAGCTCGGCGTCGCTCCCGGCCCTCAGCAACTGCCCTTCGACGCGGACGAATTCATGGCGCGCATCGGCCACCTGCCGCTCATTTACCAGCCGGGCGAGCGCTGGATGTATCACACCGGCATCGACGTGCTGGCAGTTCTCATCGCCCGGCTCGCGGCCATGCCGCTAGAGGACTTCCTGCACGAGCGCATCTTCGCGCCGCTCGGGATGCGGGATACCGGGTTCAGCGTGCCGGGCGGCTCGCTCGACCGGCTCGCGACCTGCTACGCCTGGGACGAACGGAGCGGCGGGCTAGTGGTGTGGGATGCTGCGCGGGGCGGCCTCTATGCGCAACGGCCTGCGTTCCCCAACGCGCTGGTCTCGACCGCGGACGACTATCTCGCCTTCGCGCACATGCTGCGCAACTACGGGCGGCACGAGCACGGGCGCGTGCTGGCGCCGGAGAGCGTGCGGCTCATGATGAGCGACCACATCACGCCAGAGCAGAAAGCCGCCTCGCCCTTCTTTCCTGGTTTCTGGGCTCATCACGGCTGGGGATTCGGCGGTGCCGTGACGACTGCCCGAGACGGAGGCGCCGGAGATCTCGGCAGCTATGGCTGGATGGGCGGGTTCGGCACGAGCGTCCTGGTCGATCCAAGAGCGCAGTTGACGACGATCTTGCTGACGCAGCGGCTGATGCGCAGCGCCGACGACACGGCGATCACTGAGGAATTCCAGGCTTTAGCCTACGAGGCCTTCGAAGCCTGAGGACACTCTGACGACAACCAGGAGGAGCAGCATGTCCGTCTTTCACGGCAAGTTCGTCTGGTGCGAGCTGATGACCACCGACCCGGCAGCCGCGACGCAATTCTATCGCGCCGTCATCGGCTGGAACGCGGCGGACGCCGGGCAGCCCGACAAGCAATACACCATCCTCAGCGCTGGCGAGGTGCCAGTGGGTGGGCTGATGGAGTTGCCCAAGCACGTGCGCGATGAAGGCATGCGGCCGGGCTGGACCGGCTACATCTGGGCCGACGACCTGGATGCCGCCGCCGCGCGCGTGAGGGATGCCGGCGGCACCGTCCATCGCGCTGCCGATGATATACCAGGCGTCGGCCGCTTCGCCGTCGTGAGCGACCCGCAGGGCGCCGTCTTCACGCTGTTCCGGGGGCCGGATACAGCGGAGGCGCCGCCGGAAGCGGGCAGCACGCCGGGCCGCGTCGGCTGGCACGAGTTGCGCGCCGCCGACCAAGAGACGGCGTTCGCGTTCTACGCCGGGCTGTTCGGCTGGACGAAGGCGGACGCGATAGACATGGGCCCGATGGGGACGTACCAGCTCTTCGCCACCGGCGGCGCTCCCGTAGGCGGCATGATGACCCGGAGCGACTCGATGCCCCCGCCATCCTGGCTCTACTATTTCAACGTGGACGGCGCCGAGAGGGCCGCAACCCGCGTCCGGGACGCAGGTGGTCAAGTCGTGAATGGTCCACACCAGGTCCCAGGCGGAAGCTGGATCGTGCACTGCCTGGATCCCCAGGGCGCGATGTTCGCCGTGGTCGGCCCAGACCGCTGACCGGCTCGCTTTGGAGAGGACGTGAACGCTGACGCACCCGGATGGCTGTTCTCCGTCTTCGCGTTCGCCCTCTCGATGTCGGGCACGCCGGGGCCGAACAACGCCATGGTGGCGGCCTCAGGTGCTACGTTCGGCTTTGCGCGCACGGTGCCGCACCTGTTCGGCGTCGCGATCGGCTTCCCGGCCATGCTGCTCGTCGTGGCGCTCGGGGCGGGCGATGTTATGCGCGCCGTCCCCTCCCTGCACGAAGTCCTGAAGTGGGTCGGTGCCGCCTACCTGCTCTGGCTGGCCTTCAAGATCGCGACGGCACGGCCCTCTGCCGCTGGGCCCGATGGTGCGGATGACCCGGCGCCCGGCGGCACCCGGGCGAGACCGCTCACCTTCCTGCAAGCCGCCCTGTTCCAATGGGTCAATCCCAAGGCCTGGATCATCGCCCTCGGCGCGATCGCGACCTACACGAGCAGCAACAACCTTGCCGTTCAAGCCGCGGTGCTAGCCGCCATCTTCACGGCCGTGACGGTGCCCACCCTCGTGTTCTGGACCATGACAGGGGTCGGCGCTGCCCGCATTCTGCGCACCGGGCGCGGGTTGCGGGCGTTCAATCTCGCGATGGCGGCCTTGCTGGTCGCGTCGCTGCTGCCGCTGCTTCGCGAAGGCTGACCCGCTGCGCTCGCGTCAGGGGACCGGCTTCTCTCCTTTGCCAGTGAGCTGGCCGAGGCCGCCCTTCGGGCGCAGATCGCCGTGGATCGGGTCCTGATACCGGGCGGCGAACTGCGCCAGCGACACGTCGGTCATGTTGTCCTTGCCCACGAAGCTGCCGCCGTCGCGTGCCCGGATCCTGGACGAGAGTACGTTGCCCTTGGCCTCGCCGGTCGAACTCGTGAAGCGGAAGGCGATCCCCTGGGTGGCGATCAGCGTGTTGTAGAGGAGCTTCGTGTCCCTGGCGCGGTTGAGGTAGATGCCGTCGTCCGAGCAATTCGCGACGAGGTTGTACCGCATGATCCCACCCTCGGCCTCGGGATCGCACGCGACTGCTGCATTCCAGGCGGGCGCGCACAGCGCCGGATCCATGCCGCCGCCGCCGAACGAGAGGCCGACCCGCGCGCCGCCGGTCGTGTCCCGGTCGGCGCAGAGGACGACGTTGCGTTCGAAGATCGGCCGCCGCGAGCCGCCCTTCGCGAACGCGCCGTAGCTGACCTGATTGCCCAGGGTCTTGTGGAAGTCGCGGATCAGGTTGCCGCGAACGATCCAGTCGTCGGCGACGTCGATATCGACCGGCGTCACGGAACTCGGCGTCCGGCGAGGGTGCGTCTCGATCATCTCGTTCCCGGCGACCAGCCCGCCGTTGGGCTGGTTATGCTCCGTGTCCGCGTTGACCTTGAGATGGGCATTGAAGTCGGCGATGCGGTTCCGGAGGAGCTGGAAGCCTGTCGCCTGGCCCACGACGTGGAAGGCGTGCTCGCAGGCGGCGTCGTCTGGGCAGACGCCCCTGATATCGAGCCCTACGAACTGCCAGTTCGGGGCACTGACCGAGAACGCCTCGACCGCTGACGACTCGATCCGTGCGCCGAGCGGCCGCGCGGCGCGGACCACGATAGGTGCCGCCGCGGTACCGGCGCTCGCGCAGTTGACCCCGTGGCCGCCGTTAAGCTGGTAGAGGCCGTTGGCCAGCACGATCTCGTCGCCGGGCCGCGCGGCGCTGATCGCGGCGATCAGCCCGGCCGTGCTGTTCACGGGCACGACGCGGGCGCTCGCCGCGCCGAGCGGGGCAAGGCCGAGGAGCATTCCGAGAATCAGCTTGGCGCCTATTTGCATGGAGCCATGCTAGCAACGTGTTCGGCGCGCTGAGAAGCCGCCGGGCCGTCTGCGCGGCGCAACGCGCGCGCGTCTCGCCCGTTGGGTGATGACAGACCCGCGATGGAGAGACCGAACCGTGTTGCACGCGCAGATGCCCGAGCCAGTCCCGGAACCCGAGCCCCCTCCCGTGGAGGAGCCGGATTCGACACCGCCGGTCGAGGAGCCGCCGCCCGGCGAGCCGGTCCCGACCACGCCGATTCCCGACCGCCTATCCGGGCTGCAAGCGGGCCCGGAGCTCAGTCGTGCTCGAATCCATAGACCTCCGGCAGGATGAAGATCGCTGCCAGCAGGCCGATCAACGGGAAGACCGCGGTGAAGAGCGTCGCGTTCGCCTGGCCGATGGCGCCGAACAGCACGGGAAACAGGAAGATCGCCAGGAACGACGGCAGCTTGACGAACACGTAAGCGAAGCCGGTCGCGGTGCCGCGATACTCGGGCTTGGCCACCATGGCCGGGATGGTGACGCAGTTCTCCGCGTCCCAGTAGTGCCCCCACAGCATCGCCGCGGCGGCAAACGGCAGGATCGCGACGTGCCCGGTGTAGAGCGCGGCGGCGGCGACCAGCAGCGCCACGAACACGATCGCGAACCCGGCGATGCTCAGGCCGCGCTGGCCGATCCTCGGCGTGATCAGCGGCCCGACCCAGCCCGAGATGGCAGCGATGATGTAGAGCGCGAGCGTCACGAGGTTGGTGCCGAGGATGCCTGAGACGCCCACCATCACGAACAGCACCGGGATGTAGAAGGCGAAGGTCGAGAACTCCGCCGCCTGCGCGAAGCAAGCGATCCAGCCGAACAGCGTGGCGCGCCAGCGGATCGGGTCGCGGCTGATATCGGCCAGGAAAGCGGTCGGGCGCGGCTTGGGGATGACGATGTCCTCGTCGGGCAGCATGTCCAGCCTGTCGTCATACATGCTCGTCGCGACCGCCTTGGCCTCGCGGAAGCGGCCGTGGCGGATCAGCCAGACCGCCGTCTCCGGCAGGTCGTGTCGCATCGCCAGGATGACCGCGGCCGGCAGCGCGCCCAAGCCCAGCGTCACGCGCCAGATCAGGTGGGGCGGCAGCTCGGAGACGATGAACACGGCAATGATGGCCAGCGTGACCACCTCGCCCACCGCGAACATGAACTGCCAGCGGTTGCCCATGACCTCGCGCTCGCCGGCGGGCATCGACTCCATGATGTAGGTGTAGCCGTTGGAGATGTCGCTCCCGAGCGGGATGCCCAGGATGAGGCGGACGACCACCAGCCAGACCACGTTCGGCACGAAGGCCTGCACCAGAGCGAGGATGATGAACATGATCATCGTGGACAGGAACATGACCCGGCGGCCGATCTTGTCGGACAGCCATCCGCCGAGCAGCGCGCCGACGAGCGCTCCGCCCTGGGTGCCCGCCGCAGCCAGCCCCAGCAGCGCCGGCGACGGGTGATACAGGTCGCGGATGAACACCAGCACGAAGGCGATCGAGTAGAGATCCCATGCCTCGACCAGGATCGAGGCGATCATCAGCCAGCCGACCCGGTTACCCTTGGGGTTGTAGGTGGTGACGAGGTAGCGCACTGCGCGGTCCATGACCGCCTGCTGCGACTGGGACACCAAGGCAGCACCTCCTCCCCGTGATCCCCGGCCGTGCGCCGGTGTTCAGCCGAGGTTAGGGTCGAGCCGAGCGCCCCGGCAATGCACGCACTGGCGAGCGTTCACGCGCGCGTGGTGCGCCGCTCGCAATCGGCCGCCGCCAGCCGCTCTGGCTGAAGACGGGTGCCGAGCCCCGGCCCGCCCGGAGGATAGACGAAGCCGTCCCGGATCGGGGGAAGGTCGGTCACCACCTCCCGATACCAGCCGCTCGTGAAGGCGCGAACCGTTTCCTGAACCAGCGTGTTCGGACAATTCAGCGCTAGGTGGACCGAGGCGGTCAGCACCACCGGCCCCGTGCAATCGTGGGGCGCCACTGGCCGCGCCCATGCCTCTGCGAGGGTCGCGATCTTCTTGGCCTCGCCGAGGCCGCCGCACCAGGACAGGTCCAGCATCACGACGTCCAGCGCATCCGCCTGCAGGAACTCGCGGAAGGCACGCCGTGTGGCGAGCGTCTCGCTGGCGCAAACGGGCACGCACGTGCGGGCGCGCAGATCGCGGAGCAGGTCGGCGTTCACCATCTTGATCGGGTCCTCGACCCAGAACGGCTCGACCTCGGCCAGGACGCGCATGACCCGCTCGGCGGCGAGCGGGGTCCATAGCGAGTGCAGCTCCGCCATGATGTCCATCCCGCCGCCGACCGCGGCGCGGATCTTGCGGAACGGCGCCATCGCCTTGTCCAGCTCGGCGGCGGAGATCGAGCGGCCCCCGGTCGCCTCGGCCGCATGGTCGAAGGGCCAGATCTTCATCGCCGTGATCCCCTGGTCCAGCAGGGAGTGGGCGAGCTCGTCGGCACGGTTGAGGAAGGCGTCCAGGTCCTCGTAAGGACCGCCGGCCGCCGCGGGATCGACGCCCCAGTTCGCCGTCCTCTGCCCGCCGCCAGCGCGTATGTAACGGTAGCCGGCGCAGGTGTTGTAGATGCGGACGCGGTCGTGCGACAGGCCGCCCAAGCACTGCCACACCGGCTGGCCCGTCGCTTGGCCGAGCAGGTCCCACAGCGCGATGTCCACGGCTGAGGCGGCGCGCATCTCCACCCCGCTGCCCGAGAAGCCGAGATAGCCGTTCTGCAGCGTGTGGGCGTGCCGGTCGATCTGCAGCGCCGGCTTGCCGAGCAGGAGCGGGGCCACCGTCTCGTGGATGTGGGCCTCGACCGCGCCGGGGCCGAAGAACGTCTCGCCGAGGCCGGTCAGGCCCTGGTCGGTGTGGACGTGCAGCCAGAGCAGGTTCGGGAACTCGCCCAGCCGGATCGTCTCGATGGCGTTGATCTTCACCGTGCGGCCCTCCCTGACTTGGTCGCAGGCGAGCATACCGCAGGACTCACGCCGCCGCCGCGCCAGTGCCATACTCGCCCCGCGGCCCTGTGCCGTGGGGAGGACGCGATGGCGGCCGGAGCAACGTGGATCGAGGCCGCCCTGAACGGTCCCTGGGGACGGGATCGCCAGCCCGGCATCCCGATAACCGTCGAGGAGATCGTGGCGGACGGCCTCGCCGCGGCGGAAACGGGCGCGGCCATCTTGCACCTGCACGCGTATGACCCGGCGACAGGGCGACAGCGGGACGACTGGGAGATCTACGCCCGCATCATCGAGGGCATCCGCGCCCGCAGCGACGCCCTCGTCTATCCGACGATCCCGCTCGCGGGTTCGGCCTACGCGGACAAGGCGGGCGGGCCGGGCGCGCGCTTCGCCCACACCGAGGAGCTGGCACGGCGCGGGCTGATCGAGATCGCCGTCGTGGACCCAGGCTCCGTGAACTTCCTGCGCTTCGCCGAGGCAGCCCGGCCCGGCACCGGCTTCGTCTATCGCAACGAGCCGGAGGAGGTGCGGGCGGGGTTGCAGGTCTGCGCGCGCCACCGCGTCCGGCCGGGCTATGCGATCTACGAGCCCGGCTTCACGCGGCTAGGCGCGGCGCTGGCGCAAGCCATAGCGCCGCCCGGCGTGCCGACGCCGCTCTATCGCTTCATGTTCTCGGACGAGTTCGCCTGGGGATTCCCGCCGCGCGAGCGATACCTGGAGGCGCACCTGGCGCTGCTGGCCGAGGCGGCGCCGGGCGCGCCCTGGATGGTGGCCGGGCTGGGGGTGGACGTGACGCCGCTCATCGAAGCGGCGGTGGCGCGGGGCGGGCACGTGCGGGTCGGGCTGGAGGACGCGCCGTGGGGATCGGCGCTGTCGAACCGGGCGTGGGTCGAGGCCGCGGTGCAGGCCGTGCGCGCGGCCGGCGGCGAGCCGGCGACGCCGGCGGAGGTGCGGGCGGCGCTGGCGTTAGTGTAGGGTTAGCTTGCTCGGCGGTTCGCGAAGCACGCAATTCGCGCCCATGTACACACGGACGGGGCCGCAATTCCTGGACTGCGCGAGGCGATTACGCAGTCAGGACATGCGTCCCGGCGGCAGCAAGCTCGCGATCGTCTCGATGAAGCGTCCCGCCTCATTGATAGCATTCGCCGCCTCGGCGGCCGAAATCGGCACAGCAGCGACACCGACAGCGTAATCGGCCCGCGCCTTGAATCGATAGGCGGTGCCAAGGAAGACGACGACGTCGCGCCCGATGCGCGGCTCGGTCTGCGCCAGCCGGGCAAACTCGCTGCGCACGCCGCGATGTGTCTTCGCGATCCTGCTGGTCTGCTCGAAGATGTAAGCCTCCGCCGCGCGGAGGACCGCAAGGTATGCTTCGCGGGCGGCGATGTGCGGCAGGGGCAAGGTTGCGATCTGCCGGGCATCGGAGAGCGTAGCACGAGCCTTCAAATAATCGGCTGTCTCCTCCTTCACAGATCGAGACCGTCCTTGCGCAGCTCATGCATGAATCCCGTGCGCTCGCGATAGGTTCCGGCCGGGAAGGGCATAGCGGAGATGACCGCACCCGTGTCAAAAAGAATATCCGTTTCAACGATAGCAAGGCGCGTGCTCTCGTCTGTGAAGCTTCCAGCATCCTTGATGAAGACCGCAATATCGTAGTCAGAGTCCGGCTTCGCGTCGCCGCGAGCGCGCGAGCCGAACAGCACGATACGCTCCACGCGATCGCCATAGATTTCCGCTACGGCGGCGCGAAAGCGCGTCAACACAGGGTCATCTTGCAGCGTCTTGGCCATGGTGTTTCGACCTTAACGCAAAAGCGGCATCCGGCACGAGACTTCTCACGCTGGCCGTCTCAACGCCGACATTCAGCGAGAAGAGCACACGTTCGGGCGAAGTCGTCGCCGCACGGGCGCGGCGTTCTATTGCCGATCTAGGTGAGAAGCTCAGTCTCGAATGCTTAGCGTGGCGTCGAGCCAATCGAACACGACCTGGTTGCGCCGCTGCGGCGCGAGCGGCGCATCGTGCTCGGCGGCGCCTTCGGCAGCGGTGAAGGTGGCCAGCGTCTTCGGACAGGTCAGCAGGTCGTAGAGGTGCTTCCCGCCATTCGGGAAGAACTGGTCGTGCTCGTATTGCGTCACCAGCATCGGGGCAGTGACCCGCGCCGCGACGTCGGCGACCTGGAACTGCATGACCGTCTGGCCAAAGCTCCAGAGATCGGTGAACACCTGGCCGGCGCGGGCGGCGTCCAGATACTGCGGCCCGTAAATTTCCGACCGCTTCGCCAGGGTGAAGCGGTCCTGCGGCGACAGCGCCGGGATCACGTCGTGCTGCCAGATGCCGTTCACCTGCGCCCCGGTCGCGCCGTTCGCGAACAGGTCCCGGATCGACATGGGGTACGCATCCCAGGTGGAGACGAAGCCGGGGTCGGCACAGACCGCGGCGAGCCGCTTCTCGAACGCGGCCGCGCGCGTCACGAGCGCGCCGCCGAGGCTCCACCCGGTCAGGGCTATGCGGGCCGCGTCCACGTCCGGACGGGCGGACAGGAAGGCAACGATCGGGGTGATGACCTTCTCCCAGTCCGGCCGGAACGGGATCTTCCGCTCGAACAGCATCGAGCCCTGGCCCGGCCCCTCGAAGATCAGGGCGTTCCAGCCGCGCTCGATCGCGGCGGCGGCGCCGAAGGCATACACGTCGATGTTCTGGGCATCGCTGCCGTTCATGACGATCACGGTGGGGCGGCGGCCCGGCCGCTTCGACGCGAGGAAGTAACCCGGCATGGTGGTGTGCTCATACGGAATCTGCACGGACTGGAACGGCGGGTCGAACAGCTGCGTCGCTGCGTTCCATTGCTGCTGCATGCGCTGATAGGCGGCTTCCTCGGCGTGCGGTGTGCTCGTTCCCAGCACGAAGAACAGCGCCTGATCGTAATACTGCGCCGATCGCAGGTAGGCGGATCGCGCGCTGACTCGATGCCCGGCTGCCAGCGCGTCGGCCGCGATCTTGCCCACGGTCTGCGCCGCACCGACGAAGCCATCATAGAAGACTTGGTAGCTCGCACCGGCTGCATTGATCGCGTTCACCGTCGCGAGGATCTCGCCGGCCTCGCCCGCGCCATAGGCCGCCTCACCGAGCGCGAACAAGGCTTCGAAATTCATGTCCGCCGCGTCGAACAGCCGAAACCCGGCCGGTTGCGCGGACGCAGGCGCGCTGGCGACGCCTGTTGTCATCGCGAGTGCCGCACCGCCGGCAAGCGCCGACCGGCCGAACAAACGTCGGCGGCTCAGGAGACCTCTCAACACGCGCGCTCCTCGGTTCCGAATCGTGGCGTCCCAGAGAGCCGTCGGCGGGACTCCTACGGCTAGAGCCGGAAGATTGCCCCTTGGCAGGGCGCGAGCCAAGCTGAGACGCCTGCCTCCTGCACGGTGGAGAGCAGGCGAACCTTGGCGTCCCGCACGAGGAACTCGACACTGGCCGGCTCGGCGCCGAAGTTGAGCGCGACGAGGACGCGCTCGTCGCCCGCGCGCCGCTCGAAGGCGAACACAGGGTCGTCGGCTTCGAGCGGGTGATAGCTGCCCTCCCGGAGCGGACGGCAGCTGGTGCGAAGGCGGAGTAGCGCGCGGTAGAGACTCAGCAGCGACGCCGGGTCGCAGCACTCGGCGCGGACGTTCGGCACGGGCGGGCTGGCCACGGGCAGCCAGGGCTTCGCCCTCGTGAAGGCCGCCGCCGGGCCTCCGTCCCACTGCATGGGGGTGCGGCACGGGTCGCGGCCGTCCGGGTCGCGCGCCTGCGCCGGCGGGACGGGCACGTCCCGCATCCCGATCTCCTCGCCGTAGTAGAGGAACGGCGTGCCGCGGAGCGTCAGCAGCATCATGGCCGCGAGCCTCATGCGCGCCTCGCCGTAGCGGGTGGCGGCGCGCGGGATGTCGTGGTTGGAGAGCGCGTAGGTCGGCCACGCCCAGGGCGGCACGATCCGCTCCGTCCGCTCCACGACCTCGCGGAACGCGCGCGCGGACCAGGGACAGCCCCAGAAGGCGAAGTTGAAGGCGAGCTGCATTCCGTCGTGATCGGCGAGGCCGTAGTAGCGCGCCCAGCGCTCGGGGTGGCGAATGCCGATCTCGCCGAGCAGGACGCGATCCGGGTAGGCGTCCACCGTCGCGCGCAGCGAGCGGACGATGCCGTGGATGTCGGGGTGGTCTATGTTGCGGTGCCGGGCGGTGTCGAGCAGGGACTCGTCGAGGCGCAGGCTCGCCACGTCCGGCGGATTGTCGCGCAGCTCGGGGTCCTTCATCAGGCGGTGCGCCGCGTCCACCCGGAAGCCGTTCACGCCGCGGTCGAGCCAGAAGCGCAGCACGCCGCGCATGGCGTCCTGGACCGCCGGATTGCGCCAGTTCAGGTCGGGCTGCTGCGGCGTGTAAGAGTGGAGGTAACACTGGCCGGTGGCTGGGTCGAGCATCCAGGCGGCACCGCTGCGCGGGAACGCGGAGAGCCAGTTGTTCGGAGGCGAGCCGTCCGGCCGAGGGTCGGCCCACACGTACCAGTCGCGCCGGGGATTGGTGCGGCTGCTCCGGGACTCCTCGAACCAAGGGTGCTGGTCGGAGGTGTGGTTGGGCACGAAGTCCACGATCACGCGCAGGTGCCTTGCGTGCGCGGCGGCGAGGAGGGCGTCGAAGTCGGCGAGCGTGCCGAAGCGGGGATCAACGGCGCAGTGGTCGGCCACGTCGTAGCCGAAATCCACCATGGGGGAGCGGTAGAACGGCGACAGCCAAATAGCGTCCACGCCCAGGCTGTGCGAGGCGCCGGCGAGGTAGTCCAGACGAGAGGTGATGCCCGCGAGGTCGCCGAAGCCGTCGCCGTCGCTGTCCGCGAAGCTGGCCGGGTAGAGGTGGTAGAAGACGGCGCTTCGCCACCAGGGCACGCCCGACGCGGGAATGGACCCTACCCTTCCTGCGGCTCCGCCGCGTTGACCAGGCTCGGCTTATGCGGCACGGGCAAGCCCCGCACCTGCGCCAGCTCGGGGCGGCGATGACGCTCCACCGGGTCGAGCATCACCGGGCGGCCCGTGGTCAGGGCCTGCTCGATCGCGGCGATGACGCGCACGTCAAGCCGACCCTCCTCGCCGTCCGGCTCCGGGCGCTCATCCTTGAGGATGCAGTCGCTGAAATACTGCGTCTCGCCGCCGAACTGGTCCACGGCGGGGAAGCTGCGCTCCTTCGCGGACTCGCCGTGGCGGAGGATGAAGGCGAGCGGGCCGGGGAAGCCGAAGCCCGGCGACATGTGGATCGCGCCCTTGTCGCCGACGACCGTGTATTCGTCCATGTGGTCGAGGCCGTAACTCACCGTGAACTGCGCGAGGCGCTCACCGGGGAAGCGAAGGGTAACGGCGACGATGTCGTGGAAGTCATACGGCAGGCTGGTGTTGCGCGTGCCCCAGGCGCTGACCTCGACCGGCTCGGCGCCGAACAGCATCCGCACGGCGTTGATGGGATAGGCGCCCATGTCGGGGACTGGCCCGGCCCAGTAGCCGTGCTTGGCACGGTGATTGCGGGCGGCGACCTTCTGGCAGAAGGTCGAGGTGAAGAGCCGGACCTCGCCGAGCGTGCCGCTGCGGATGAGGCGGAGCGCTTCCAAGGTCGCCGGCTCGAAGTGCAGGCGGTAGGCAATCATGAGCTTGGCGCCGGTGCGCGCCGCGGCCTGCTCGATCGCCCGGCAGTCCTCCTCGCTGGTCGCCATTGGCTTCTCCAGCAGGACATGGATGCCGGCCTCCAGCGCGGGGACGGCGAACTCGCAGTGCTGAAAGTTGGGGAGCGCCAGGTAGACCGCATCTACCTCGCCGCTGGCGAGGAGGCCTTGGTATGCGTCGTAGTGATAAGCCTTGCCAACGCCGTAGTGCTTGCCGAGAGACTGCGCCTTCTTCGGGTCGGCGCTCACGAAGGCGGTCATCTCCGAGTTGCCGGTGTGCGCGACGCCCGGCATGAACGCGGCCTGGCTGATCCAGCCCAGGCCCACGACACCGTAGCGGACCTTGCGGCCCTCCACCTTGCGCGCCGTCGCCATCTGCCCTGCCCTCCCCCGTCGTGACGTGAGGAGGGAGCGCGCCGAGGCGCCGCGGGTTCCTCAGCGCCCTCCTCCTTTTTGGGAACGAGTTTCCGGTCCAAGTGCCGCAGGTCACAGCGCGAGACGGGCGCGGCGGCGCATGGTTCTCCTACGCTCCAAGGGGAAGCACAGGAGAGGGGAGATCCCATGATCACGATCGAGACGATCCGCGCCAAGGTGCTGCTGCCCGCCGCAGCCCTGCTCGCGCTCACGGGTATCGGCCTTGCGGCCAGCGGTGGATCGATGGCCCAGGCTGTCGTCGAACCATCCATCGCGCCCGCCGACGCTAACGTGGCCGGGCACTGGCTGCATGACTCGCAGGGCAACATCATCGGCAGCGTTCGCCGCCTGACCGATGGCGGCCGGACTGCGGTGCTGCTGATCGGCTCCTACTTCCGGCCGGGCAGCCACGAGGTCAGGGTACCCGCGAGCCAGCTCTCCGTCATCGATGGGCAGGTCACGCTGCGACCCGAAATCGCCGAGGCTCTGAACATCGTGCCCCAGCGGTGAGGGAGGGATCGCGCCGCAGCGCCTACTGTACCGTCCAGCCGCCGTCCACGAGCAGGCTCTGGCCAGTGACGTAGGTGCTCGCGGGCGAGGCGAGGAACACGGCGGCGCCGACCACGTCGCGGTCCGTGCCGTATCGGCCCTGGGGAACCTGGGCGAGAAGTGCGGCGCTCAGCGCGTCGTTCTCGCGCAGCCCAGCCGTGAGGTCCGTCTCGAAGTAGCCCGGCGCCAGGCAGTTCACGCGCACGCCCTTCGTCGCCCAATCGAGGGCGAGCGCCTTGGTCAGCAGCTCGATCCCGGTTCACGCCGGCGTTGTTCACGAGCACGTCCACCCGGCCGAAGCGCGCGAGCGCGGCGTCGCGGAGCGCCATCACGTCCGCCTCGCGCGAGACATCGGCGGCGACGCACTCGGTCTCGGCGCCCAGCTCGGCTGCCGTCGCTTCCAGGGTCTCGCGCGTGCGCCCTGCGAGCACCAGGCGCGCGCCATGCGCGGCCAACCCAGCGGCGATGGCGCGGCCCAGCCCCCTGCCCCCGCCCGTGACGACGGCGACGCGGCCATCGAGGTCGAACTTGGCCTTTATCGAGTCACCCCCCTACCGATTGGCGCCGTGCCGGGCGATCTTCTGGGCGAGGCTCCAGCGGTGCACCTCGCTCGGACCGTCATAGATGCGGAAGCCGCGGACCTCGCGGAAGATGCGCTCGACCACGGTGTCATCCGTCGTGCCCTGGCCGCCGAGGACCTGAACGCAGCGGTCGGCGATGCGCCAGATCGCCTCGGAGCAGACCACCTTCGCCATGCTGCTGTCCGCGCCGGCGCGCTCGCCCTGGTCGAGCAGCCACGCGGTGTGCCAGATCATGAGGCGGCTCGTGCGCAGATCCATCTCGTTGTCGGCGAGCATGAAGCCGACGCCTTCATGCTCCACGAGTGGCTTGCCGAAGGCGTGGCGCTCCCGGGCGTAGGCGCACGCGATATCGTGGGCACGCCGGGCGGCGCCCAGCCATCTCATGCAATGGGTGAGGCGCGCGGGGGCGAGGCGGACTTGGGCGTAGCGGAGTCCCTTACCCGGCTCGCCGAGGATGGAAGAGGCCGGAAGGCGCAGGCCGTCGAAGCGGACCACGGCGTGGCCGCCGGCGAAGCCCTGGTCGAGGCTGTTCATCTGGCGGACGAGGTGGATGCCGGGCTGGTCCATGTCGGCGAGGAACATGGTCGCCCGGCCGTCGTCGTCGCTGGCCATGATGATGGCGAAGGCGGCGCCGTAGCCGCCCGTGGTGAACCATTTGTCGCCAGTGATGCGGTAGGCGTCGCCGTCACGGGTCGCGCGGGTGGCGAGCGCCGCAGGGTCGGAGCCGGCGCCCGGCGGCGGCTCGGTCATGCAGAAGCAGGAGCGCACCTCGCCCGCGGCGAGGGGACGGAGGAAGCGCTCCTTCTGCTCGTCCGTCGCGACCTGCTCCAGCAGGTGCATGTTGCCCTCGTCCGGCGCGGCGATGTTCAGGGCGAGGCCGCCGAGCAGGCTGTAGCCGGCTTCCTCGAAGACGACCGCCTTGCCGACGTGCGAGAGGCCGAGACCGCCCCAATCGCGGCCGACATGCGGGGCGAGCAGCCCGGCAGCGCGGGCCGCGGCATTCAGCTCCCGGCGGAGCTCGTCGGAGGGGCCATGCCGGTCCTGACGGGGATCGGACTCGGCAGGGATGCAGCGCTCGCGGACGAAGGCGCGGGTGCGCTCCTGCAGCTCGGCGATGTCGGGCGGAAGGGAGAAGTCGATCACGGAAGGATTGTTCCTGGGGGTCAGCGCCGCGCCAGGCGGGTCGTCCTGTAGAGCGCGCTGAGGAATACGCTGAACCCCAGGCTCTCCAGCGTCAACTCGTTGCCGTCCTGGATGGGGATGGGCTGGTCGGGCCACGTCCCGTCTGCGTTGCGGCGCAGTAGCTGCGCGCCGATCGAGTCGGACCGCACGACCAGGATGTCCCGCACACTCGGCATGGCCGCGTAGGTCCAGACGTTGGACCAGGTCTCGGCCTGGTTGCTCGGCGAAAGTATTTCGATCAGCAGCACAGGGTCTTCGAGCACCCTTTCCTCGGTGTCGTAGCCGGAGCAGGTCACGGCCAGGTC
This sequence comes from uncultured Alphaproteobacteria bacterium, assembly GCA_963848595.1. GTDB lineage: Bacteria > Pseudomonadota > Alphaproteobacteria > Acetobacterales > Acetobacteraceae > CAWKEH01. The sequence goes on from CAWKEH010000003.1 coordinate 38,983, forward strand.
CGGGACGCGGACGTTATGCCCGGCGTTCACGGGGGGCACGATGCCGGGCGTCACTACCACGCTGCACGGGCTGCCGCGCTGGAGGAGATGGTTGCGCAGCAGACGGCCTAACTCACCCTGGATCGCGCCGTGCGTGCGGTTCGCAGGCGCCATCGCTTGCGGCTGGCCATCCACGAGCCGCCACAAATTCCCGTCTTGCGGGTTCCAAGCCAGGAAATTCTCAACCGAGAGCGAGGCGGGCGGATCGGGCAACTTCGGAAGCGCGACCATCTGCGGACCCTAGCACAGCACGATCAGGGAATCTTGCGCGTTCCCAGGACCGGCAGCAAGCGCCGCGCGGCCTTCTCGGCGAGGCCGGAGACGCCTTCGCGCCGCCGCAGCTCCGCCCACACATCCACCGGCTCGATCCCGGCTGAGACCCACAGCACCATCAAGTGATATAGCAGGTCCGCGCTCTCGGCGATCAGGGCCGTGCGGTTGCCGGCGACCGCCTCGATCAGCGCCTCGACCGCTTCCTCGCCGAACTTCTGCGCGACCTTGGCGGGGCCGCGCGAGAGGAGCCGGGCGGAATGGCTCACTGCCGGGTCGGCGCCGCGTCGGCTCGCGACCACGGCGTAGAGCCGATCCAGGACTTCGCCGGTTTCGTCGAGGAAGGGTGCGGGAGCGGGCGCCTTGAGCTTGCGCGGCTCCTTCCTGGAGCCGTTCTTCTTGGGAGCTACCTTCTTCGCCACTGCCTTCACGCCGCCTCTCGTACGATCCGCACAGGCAGCCCGGCGCTCGCCAGTGCGTGCTTGACGTCCGCGACCGTGAACTGCCCGAAGTGGAAGACGCTCGCAGCCAGCAGCCCCGTAGCACCTGTGCGGGCGCCGTCCACGAAATGGGCGAGCGTGCCGACCCCGCCCGAGGCGACGACGGGCACGCGCACCGCGCCGCAGACCGCGCGCAGGAGATCGAGATCGAAGCCCTCGCCCGTTCCGTCCCGGTCCATGCTCGTGAGCAGGATCTCGCCCGCGCCGAGCGCCACCACTTGCCGGCACCATTCGACCGCGTCGCGCCCGGTGCCCTTCCGGCCGCCATGGGTGAACACCTCCCACTTGCCCTGCGCCGCGCGCCTTGCGTCCACGGCGACGACGACGCACTGGCTGCCGAACCGCTCGGCGGCCTCGCGCACGAGACCGGGGCGGGCAACCGCGGCCGAGTTGATGCTGCACTTGTCCGCGCCCGCGAGCAGGAGCGCGCGCATGTCGTCCACCGAGCGCACGCCGCCGCCGACGGTGAGCGGCAGGAACACGCGCGCTGCCGTGCGCGCCACCACGTCGAGCAGGGTGCCGCGGTCCTCGTGGCTCGCGGTGATGTCGAGGAAGGTCAGCTCGTCCGCGCCCATCCGGTCGTAGAGCGCGGCCTGCTCGACGGGATCGCCAGCATCGCGGAGCTGGACGAAGTTCACACCCTTGACGACGCGGCCGTCCTTCACATCCAGGCAGGGAATGACACGCAGCTTTAACATAACGCCTAAGAGGGGCTTTATCGGCGCTGCTTGCAAGCGCTTACGTCAAGTCTGCGAGCGCATCCGCTGGCGTGAGGCGGCCGTCATACAAGGCGCGGCCCACGATCACGCCCTCGATGGCGCCGGCGGACAATCCCTCGGCCGCTCGGCGCAACGCGCGCAGATCGTCCATCCCTTCCAAGCCGCCGCTCGCGATCACGGGAGTCCGGAGCCGCTCGGCGAGCGCCGCGGTTGCCTCAACGTTGAGGCCCTCAAGCATGCCGTCGCGCCCAATGTCGGTGTAGATCACGGCGACGGCACCCGCATCCTCGAAGCGGAGCGCCAGGTCGAGCGCGCTAAGGCGACTCGTGCTCGCCCAGCCCTCTGTCGCCACCATGCCGTCGCGCGCGTCGAGCCCGACCGCGACTCGGCCGGGATGCGCTCGGCAGGCTTCATGGTACGAGAGCCGGATTCGTGACAGCCGCGCTGCCGAGGATCACGCGGCGGACGCCCGCCTGCAGCCATTCCTCAATCGCCGCACGGTCCCGGATGCCGCCGCCGAGCTGCACGGGCACCTTGGACCTCGCTAGAATTGCCGCAACCGCCGCGCCATTCACGCTACGGCCAGCGAAGGCACCGTTGAGGTCCACCACGTGCAGCCACGCGAAACCGGCATCCTGCCAGGCACAGGCCTGCGCCGCCGGGTCGTCCGAATACACGGTCGCCTGCGCCATGTCGCCGCGGCGCAGGCGCACGCAGGCGCCGTCCTTGAGGTCTATCGCCGGGTAGAGCGTGAGCACGGGCGCGGCATGTAGCGCGCCCGGCGCGGCGGCGCCAGCCCGCGGAGAAGCAGGAGACGGCCCAGTGATGGACCGTCCCGCCCAGGGATCAGTCCAGTGGCGTGCCCATGGCCCAGGCGTGGCCGTGAACCAGGCCGTCGTCGTGGTCCTCGGCGACGTGGGTCCGGATCACCCGCTCGCGGCGCTGCGCTGGCGCAGGCGGCTCGGTGGCCCAGCCATGGCTGTGGACGAGGCCGTCGTCGAAATCGTCATGGGACATCGGGTTTCCCTCCTTACTCGGCTGCCTGCCGCACTGGCTGCGCGGTGGCGTGGCCATGATTGACGTTGCTCGTCTCCGACGAGACAAACTGCTCGGTCTCGGTGCTGCCGCCCATCGCGGTCGTGCTGCTCTTGCCGCCGCTTGCCGCCGTCGCCACTGCGTCGAACCAGGGGACGCCGACCTCGCGCTGGTGCCGGGTCGCCGTGTAGCCTGCTTGCTCCGCGGCGAACTCGGCCTGCTGCAGCTCGGAATAGGCGCCCATGCCGCGACCCTTATAGGCGTGGGCGAGCTGGAACATGCTGTGGTTCAGCGTGTGGAACCCGGCAAGTGTCACGAACTGGAACTTGTAGCCCATTGCGCCGATCCGACGCTGATACTGCTCGGCGTCCTGGTCGGACATCTTGCGCTTCCAATTGAAGCTGGGCGAGCAGTTGTAGGCGAGCATCTTGCCGGGGAACTGCTTGTGGATCGCGTTCGCGAACTGCTCGGCCTCGCCGAGGTCGGGCTCGCTCGTCTCCCACCACAGCAGATCCGCATAGGGCGCGTAAGCGAGGCTGCGGGCGATGGAATACTCGACTCCTATGCCCGGCTTGATGCGATGGAAGCCCTCGGACGTGCGCTCACCGGAGAGGAACGGACGGTCGCGCTCGTCAACGTCCGCGGTCAGGAGCTGCGCCGAGTGCGCGTCGGTGCGGCAGAACAGCACGGTCGGCACGCCTTCCACGTCCGCGGCGAGGCGGGCTGCGTTCAAGGTGCGGATATGCTGGCTGATGGGGACGAGCACCTTGCCGCCGAGATGGCCGCACTTCTTCTCGCTGGCCAGCTGGTCCTCGAAGTGGACGCCGGCAGCACCCGCGTCGATCATGGCGCGCATCAGCTCGAAGGCGTTGAGTGCGCCGCCGAATCCAGCCTCCGCATCGGCCACGATCGGCGCCATGTAGTAGGTCTTGTCGGTGCCGCCCTCCAGCTTCGCCACCTGGTCCGCCCGGCGCAGCGCCGCGTTGATCCGGCGCACCACGTTCGGCACGGAGTCCACGGGATAGAGCGACTGGTCGGGATACATCTGCCCGGCCGTGTTCGCGTCGGCCGCAACCTGCCAGCCGGAGAGATAGATCGCCTGCAAGCCGGCCTTGACCTGCTGCAGCGCCTGGTTGCCCGTGAGCGCCCCGAGTGTTGGTACGAACGGCTCGGTCTTGAGCAGGTGCCAGAGGCGCGCGGCGCCCATCTCGGCGAGCGTGTGGCGGATGCGGAAGCTGCCCGAGAGGCGGTCAACCTCGGCCTGCGTGTAGTCGCGCCGGATGCCGGCGAAGCGCTCTGTGTCGGAACCTCGGCTCATACCGTCCGGGGCGTAAAACTGGTCCTGGCTCATCAATTTCTGTCCTCAGTCGCCTGTCATGCACCAACGCTTGGCGATGCGTTAAGATTTCACACTGCACCTGCGAAATCTACCCCACGAACTAGCGAGCACTGCGCGAAGCGGTTATAAGATTCACCTGAAAGACTGAAAATCGGTAAAGGTTGTGAAGTTGAGCAAGCCCCTTATCGGCCGCACGGTCCGGCGGCTCCGCCAGGAGCAGACCATGACGCAGCAGGCGCTCGCGCTGCGGCTTGGCATCTCGGCGAGCTACCTCAACCTGATCGAGCACGACCAGCGCGCCGTCACGGCGTCCTTGCTCATCAAGCTCGCCGAGATCCTCCGCGTGGACCTGGCTGCGCTCTCGGGCGCGGAGGAGCGGCGATCGCTCGCGGGCTTGCGCGAGGTGTTCGCCGATCCGCTGCTCGACCAGGACGTGCCGGAGACGGAGATCGAGTCGCTCGCGCAGGCGCCGGGCGCCGCGCGTGCCGTGCTCGCGCTCTACCGGGCGTGGCGCGTCGCGCGGGAGGACGCGAGCGGCATCGCGCTGCCGTCCGGGCGGCGCCTGCTGCTGCCGCACGAGGAGGCGCGCGACCTGTTCAGCGAGCGGCAGAACCATTTCCCCGCGCTGGAGGAAGCAACCGAGTCGCTGGGCCTGCCGGCGGGACCGGAGGGCATGGACTCGGTGCTGGCCGCGCGGCTGCACGACAAGCACGGGATCGCCATCCGCGTCGGCCCGCTGGAGGGAGCGCTGCGGGCCTGGGAGCCGGACGCGCGCCTCCTGCGGATCAGCGAGCGGCTGCCGCGGGAGAGCAGGGCATTCCACCTCGCGGTGCAGGTGGCGCTCCTCGAGCTGCGCGACATCGTGGAGGCGCAGCTTGCCCAGATCGAGCCCAGCTCCGCTGAAGCCGCGGGCCTCCTCCGCCTGGGCCTCCTCAACTACGCGGCCGGCGCGCTCGTCATGCCCTACGAGCCGTTCCGCGAGGCGGCGGCGTCGCTGCGGCACGACGTTGACCTGCTCTCGGCCCGGTTCGGCGTGAGCTGGGAGCAAGCGTGCCACCGCCTCTCGACCCTGCAGCGGCCAGAGGCGCGCGGGGTGCCGTTCTTCTTCCTGCGGGTGGATCCCGCCGGCAACGTCAGCAAGCGCTTCACGGCGGCCGGCTTCCCGTTCGCGCGCTACGGCGGCTCCTGCCCGAAGTGGATCGTGCACCAGGCGTTCCGCGCGCCGGGCGAGGTCTCCGTTCAGGTGGCGCAGCTCCCGGATGGTGCCACCTTTCTCTGCTTCGCGCGCAGCATCCTGGGAGCGCCGGGACAGTGGGGCGAGCCGACGCCGACCAACGTCGTCGCCATGGGCTGCGACGTGGCACACGCGGACGCCATCGCTTACGCGGACGGGATCAACCTAGAGCGCGCCGCCGTTGGCATCGGCCTCACCTGCCGCCTGTGCGACCGCGAGAGCTGCCGCTCGCGCGCCCACCCGGCGCTGGAGCACCGCCTCATCACCGACCCGACCCGCGCGGCGGACAGCCCGTTCAGCTTCGTGCCGAAGCCGAAGCCGCGGACCCCCGCCTAGGTTCGGGTCAGCATCGGCCCGAGCGGCCCGCCGCCGAAGAGGTGGGCGTGGAAGTGCGGCACCTCCTGCCCGGCGTGCCGGCCCATGTTGACGAGGACGCGGTAGCCCGGCTCTTCCAGTCCGAGCTGCTTGGCCACGGTCGCCACGGCCCGGAAGAAGCCCGCGACCTCGTCGGGCGGCGCCTTCGTCGCGAAGTCGGCCAGCGAGACGTAGTTGCTGCGTGGGATGACGAGCACGTGGATCGCCGCCTGCGGAGCGATGTCGTGGAAGGCGACGGCCCACTCATCCTCATAGACCCGGCGCGACGGGATCTCGCCGCGCAGGATCTTGGCGAACACGTTGGCTTCGTCATACGGGCCGAGTCCGCTCACCGGCATGGGAGCCTCCTTCCTGTTCCGAGGTGAGGCTAGCAGGCCGCGATCCAGCTTGAAATCTGCACTGTCAAGACGATCCTTCCGCAATCACCTGAGGTCCTCATGTCCGCATCGCCGAATCCCGCGCCCCTCCACCCCGCGAAGTTCCGCGACCCGTTCGTCACGGCCAAGGGCGAGCGCCGGGCAGCCGTCGGCCTCGCCGCGCTGCGGACCCTCTGGATCAACACGGGCACGCTCTGCAACCTGACCTGCAAGCACTGCTACATCGAGAGCAGCCCGCGCAACGATGCGCTATCCTACATCTCGGCCGCCGAGGTGGCCGCCTACCTCGACGAGATCGCCGAGCGGAACCTGCCCGTCGACGAGATCGGCTTCACCGGCGGCGAGCCATTCATGAACCCGCACTTCCTCGCGATGCTGGGCGACGTGCTCGGCCGCGGCCTGCGTGCCATGGTGCTCACCAACGCCATGCGCCCGATGACCCGGCGCAAGGCGGCGCTGGCCGCGCTGAACCGGGCACATCCCGGCCTGCTCACGATACGCGTCAGCTTGGACCACTACGGCCCCGCCCTGCACGAGCTGGAACGCGGGCGCGGCACCTTCGAGAAGACGGTGGATGGCCTCGCCTGGCTCGCGCGGGAAGGCTTCCGCGTGCACGTCGCCGGGCGAGCCGGCTTCTCGCGCGAGAGCGAGGACGCGCTCCGCGCCGGCTACGCCCGCCTGTTCGCCGCCCGCGGCGTCGCGCTGGACGTCGCCGATCCGGTCGCGCTGATGCTGTTCCCGGAGATGGACCCGACGGCCGACGTGCCCGAGATCACCGAGGCGTGCTGGGGCATCCTGGGCAAGTCGCCGGACAGTGTGATGTGCGCCTCCTCGCGCATGGTGGTGAAGCGCAAGGGAGCCGAGCGCCCGGCGGTGCTGGCCTGCACGCTGCTGCCCTACGACCCGCAGTTCGAGCTAGGCGCGACGCTGGCAGAGGCGAGCCGGCCCGTGTCCCTCAACCACCCGCACTGCGCGCGCTTCTGCGTGCTGGGCGGCGCGGCTTGCTCGCGATGACGCAGCGAGATCAGGTCAGCTGAGGCCGCCGAACGCGCAGTCGAATGACGGTTGCCGGAAACCGGTCACGATCCAGCCGCCGCTCTGCGGATTCCATGCCGTGTAGAACGTGTAGAGGCAGTTGGTGACGGTCTGGGTGCCGCCAATGAACTGCGTCTGCGTCGTCTTGCGCCCTTTCTTGTCCTTGTCCGTGGTCGTGACCACGGAGGCCGGCGTGGTATCGACGGAGGTCTTGCTCCATTGGAAGGCGCGGGTGCCGTTGCCGAGATCCACCACGTTCACGGGAGGACCATACGCCACGACCGCGGCGCGGATATCCTGCCCGACATAGCCGCGCATCGTATCCGCCGTACACCCCATCACCAGGATCACCGGAAGAAAGACCGCGAGGACTAGTCTCATCATACCACCTTTCAGCTCTCTTCTGTTTCGCATCATGGCACGGGCACCGTCCGTGAGGCTGGTACGTCAGAACGGGAATCCGAACGCGACGTGCCAGACCTGCAGGCCGCCGCCGAACACGTACCCCACGCCGATCCGCGCATTCCCGAGCAGGACCGTGTCGAACGGCTTCGCCGAGCCGACCGTGACGCCGATCTCGGTTTGCTCGCTGATCTTGAGCGGATCGCGGAGGAAGCGGGAGAACCGCAGCGGCTTCGGGTAGTAATACTCGGAGACGAAGGCCCCTAGATCGGGTTCGATTCCATGGATGACAAAGCCGAGGGAACGGCGAATCTCGAAGCCCGCTTGCAGGGAGACGTAGGATTCCCTGAAATTGCTCGCCTCGTCCCCGGCATACAGAAGCGCGTTGCCCAGCGACAGCGTGTAGGCGCCCGCGTGCCACTGTGCGACAGACCGGGCGCCGACCGCGTAGATCAGGGCATCCGCCCCCGACGTCGCCCCGAACGCGTGGGCGAAGCCGACATCCGCGAACGGCTTCAGCACGACGTTCCGAGCGACCGGCATCTGGAGCTCGACCCCAGGCACCGCGGCGAGCGATTGCTGGCTGATCTTGATGGGCGTGCCGTCCGTGTCGGTGGCACGGAAACTGTAAAGGCCGAGCTGCACGGGCAGCGTCAGCCGGAGACTCCAGCCGGTTCCGGCGCCGAGCGGGACGGTGTAGCCCAAGGGAAGCGCGAAGACGTCGGCCGTGAGCCCGGCGAGCGAGTAGCCGCCGAATCCGAGTTGCGCCGCATAGACGTAGTTCACGTTGACGGTGCGGTTGGCCTCGCTCGGCGGCGGCGACTGGGCACGCACGCCCCGCGTCGCTAGCGCGAGAGTCAGCACCGCCGCTGCGCCGATAGAGATACGACGATAATCCGGCACCGGTTTTTGGAACGCGCTCGTCGAAGTGGCCATCACATGTCCGCACGCTCCAGAGCACGTCTGATCGTCTCTTAGCGGGAAGGTTACGCACAGCCGCTCAGGTCGCGCAACTATTTGGCTCGCGGCGTGAGCACTGAATGTAGTCCCGTGACACCAGCCGAAGATGCTGTCCATGCGGCCTCACGCGCCGAGGCCGCGCGGAGATCTTGGGACGTGTCGCTACTTGACGTCGGTCCTGCGAAATCCCTGACTCCGGGCACACGGGCACGTGAAGCACGCCGCGCCGCGAACCCCGCGGAGAGCGCCGGCGGCGGCAACTCGGGAGAGCGCGCTTGTCTCAGATCCTCGTAAGCCGACTCCTCAACCCATCGGGATTGACCCCGCACGGCTTCTGCCTGCTCTGGGACCCTTGGCTGATCTGGTCACAGACGCTCGCCGACGCGGCGATCGGCTTGGCTTACTTCGCGATCCCGCTCGCGCTCGTCCGTATCGTGCAGGCCCGGCGCGACCTCGCGTTCAAGCCCCTGCTCTGGCTGTTCGCTGCCTTCATCCTGCTGTGCGGCGCCGGTCACTGGGTGAATGGGCTTACCGTCTGGCTGCCGATCTACAGCTTGGAGGCGATCCTGAAAGTGGCCATCGCGCTCGTCTCGGCGGCGACGGCAATGGCCTTGTGGCGGCTGGTCCCCCTCGCGCTTGCGCTTCCGTCGCTCGAGCAAATGCGGGCCGCGAACGAGGCCATGCGCGAGAGCGAGCGCCGCCATCGCGCCGGCTTCCTGCGGTCGCCCATGCCGCTGCACATCCTCGACACGGACGGCACGATCACCGGCGTCTCCGACCGTTGGCTGGACCTGCTCGGCTATGCCCAGGATGAGGTGATCGGACGCCATATCGCCGATTTCCTCGAACCCGGCTCGGCGACCTACGCCGCTGACTGGAAGCAACTGCTCGCGGAGGGCACTGTGCGCGACATGGAGCGCCGCCTCGTCCGCTGCGACGGCGAGGTGCTCGACGTGCTCGTCTCGGCACAGGTCGAGCGGGCGCCCGGCGAGAGCACGGCGCGCATCCTGGGCGCTCTCGTGGACGTCACCGCCCGCAAGCGTGCCGAGGCGGCGCTGCGGGCCAGCGAGGAGCGGCTGCGCCAGACCCAGAAGCTGGAGGCGCTCGGGCAGCTCGCCGGCGGCATCGCGCACGACTTCAACAACGTTCTCCAGGCGGTCTCCGGCGGCATCTCCCTGGTCGAGCGCCGCGCCGAGGACCCGGCCATGGTGCGCCGCCTCGCCCGCATGGTGACCGAGGCGGCCGCGCGCGGGAGTGCGACGACCCGCCGCCTTCTCGCCTTCGCCCGGCGCAACGAGCTCCAGGCCGCGCCACTCGCCGCGGCGGCCCTGCTCACCAACTTCCGCGAGATCCTCGCGCACACGCTGGGCGCCGGCGTCGAGCGTCCGCGTCGAGGCGCCTGAGACCCTCCCGCCGCTCCTGGCGGACCGCGGCGAGCTGGAGACCGTGCTGGTGAATCTCGCCACCAACGCCCGCGACGCGATGCCCGACGGCGGCACGCTGACGCTTTCCGCTGCCGCCGAGAGTGTCACGGCCGACCAGGAGCATCCCGCTAGCCTCGCGCCGGGCGACTACATCCGCGTCACGGCGACTGACACCGGGATCGGCATGGACGCCGCGACTCTTGCGCACGCGACCGAGCCGTTCTTCACGACCAAGCCGGTCAACAAAGGCACCGGCCTCGGCCTCGCCATGACGCGCGGCTTCGCGCAGCAGTCAGGCGGCGGTCTCATGATCGCCAGCACGCCGGGCCGGGGAACGGCCGTGACACTCTGGCTGCCCCAGGCGGGCGAGCCGGCGCTCGGCTGCCTGCGCCGCGCCGCGGCGCCCCGAACCTGCCTGGCTCGGTCCGGGTCCCCGAGACCCAGCCCCGCATCCTGCTCGTGGACGACGAGCCGCTGGTCCGCGGCGTGCTCGCCGCAGAGATGGAGGAACAGGGCTACGACGTTATCCAGGCAGAGAGCGGCGCCGCCGCCCTAGCCCAGCTCGACACGGACGACACCGTGGCGCTGCTCGTGACCGATCTCTCAATGCCCGGCATGGACGGGGTGAAGCTGATCCGCGAGGCGCAGCAGCAACGGCCGAGGCTGCGCGCCATCCTGCTCACTGGCTACGCCGGCGAGACAACCTTGCTCGCGATGAATGGGGCGCTGAGCGGGTCGTTCACCCTACTTCGCAAGCCCATCTCGGGCACTGAGCTGGCCGACCGCGCAGCGGCCCTGCTCGAAGGATGCAGGGCCGCCGGGTGATACGCCCGCGTTCTACAGCTCCCCCCGCGCCGCCAGCGCCTTGATGCGGTCCGCGGTGCGCAGCGCGATCGCCTGGATCGTCAGCGACGGGTTCACCCCGCCCACGGTCGGGAACACGCAGCCGTCGCAGATCCACAGGTTCGGAATATCCCAGCTTCGGCAGTCCGCATTGACGACGCTCGTTGCCGGGTCGTCGCCCATGCGTGCCGTGCCGTTCATGTGGCAGGTGTCGTCGTCCTGCTCCCAGATCTCGCGCCCGCCGGCCAGCCTCGAGCGCCTGGTGCATGAAATTGAGGCCGTGCCGGATGCTCGCCTTGTCGTTGTCGCACCACGAGTAGGTCACGCGCGGGATGCGCAGCCCATACTGGTCCACCTCGTCGGCGAGCGTCACCGTGTTGCGCTCCTGCGGCATCATCTCGCCGACGAGCTTCAGCCCGGCGACGTGGTTGTAGCGCTGCATCTCGGCCATGAGCGCCTCGCCCCACAGCTTGCGGCCGCCCGACACCGTGTCGCCCCACAGCTGGGGCAGCGGTCCTTGGCTCATGTAGCAGTAGCCGCCGAAGAAATCCTTGTTGTCGTCGTAGTTCCAATGCTCGGTCAGGGTCAGCGACGGCGGCGCCTTGTAGGAGCGTATCTCCTCCTCCATAACGCCCCAGACCGCCTGGTTGGTCTGCACCGTGAGATACTTTCCAACCAGCCCCGAGCTGTTCGCCAGCCCATCCGGATAGCGCGCGTTCGCCGAGTTGAGCAGCAGTCGCGGCGTCTCGATGGCGTAGCCCGCCACCACCACGTTGCGCGCCTTCTGGAACCGCCACTCGCCCTCGCGATGGTAGCGGACGCCCGTGACCCTCCCGTCGTCGCCGGTCTCGACTTGCCCGACCATCGCCAGGTCGCGGATTTCGGCGCCCGCCTTGAGCGCCCGCGGCAGCCAGGTGACGAGGACGCTCTGCTTCGCGTTCGTCGAGCACCCAGTCACGCAGAAGCCGCGATAGACGCACGAGGGCGCCTCGCCGCGCGGCGCCGAGAGCGTCGCGATCGGCGAGGGCGTCCACTCAATGCCCATGGCCTCGCAGCCCCTGGCCAGCACCTGTCCGGCGGCGTTGACCTCGTGCGCCCGATACGGATAGCGCGGCCGAGGCGGACCCCAGGGATACGTGACCGGCCCCGCGATCTTCAGCGTCTCCTCGACCTGGCGGTAATAGCCCCACATCTCCCGCCAATCCACCGGCCAGTCAGCGCCGTAGCCTAGCTTCGTGCGCGCCTTGAACCACTCCGGGCGGAAGCGCAGCGAGATCATGGCGAAGTGGACCGTGCTGCCACCCACCGCCTTGCCGCTGTTGTTGCTGCCGAGCTGCAGCGGATTCTCGCCGTCCACGAGGCGCGCGTCCGTCCAGTAGAGCTTGCTCTGGTAGGCCTCGTCGGACGCGAAATCCTCCAGCGGGCGGAAATACGGCCCGGCGTCCAGCGCCACCACGCTGAACCCCATCTCCGCCAGTCTGCACGCCAGCGTGCCGCCGCCCGCGCCCGTGCCGACGATAGCGAAGTCGACCGCCTCGCTCTCGGGATACTGCCGCATCGGCACCCAGGCGCCGGGGCGGAACACGTTGGGCGCGCGCCCATCCTTCGCGCGCGGTGCCTCGAACTCGGGATAAAGGCCGCTGTCTTTCGCGAACGTGCTAGCCGACACGCTTGTTCTCCTCCCGCACGGGCCCGCGGTCCTCGCCAGGCCGCGCCTCGACGGCCTCCCAAGGGTCGCGCAGGTTGGCCTGCAGGCGCACGTAGCCGCGCGGGCTGGCCGGCCCGCCCCAGCCGATCTCGCTCCACGCCGTCGGGTGCGAGTAGTAGGCATGCACGATGTCGCGCAGCATGTTGTGCTCCCAGAACTCCTTGGGCGGCATCCCCTCCCAGGCGGGATCGTGCAGGTCGCCGGACTCCATCTTCTTGAGCAGCGCGTCCTGCTGCTCGCCGTCGAGCATGGCGAACGGCGCCTGGTGGGCGGCCTGCGCCTCCGCGTCGAGCGCGCGCAGGCCGCGCCGCCAGGCTTCCTGCTGCTGCGGCAGCTTCGCCGGCGCCAGCCGTCCTGGTGGTTCTCCAGGAGCTTGGTATCCAGCAGGCCCGCGACCGGGATCGCCCCGCCGTTGTCGTCGCGCTGGCGCGGCTGCGGCACGATCCGGTCGGCGAGGGCCTGCACCATCGCCCATTCGGCGCGGTCGAAGAAGCGTGGCTCGCTCGGGCGTCGCGAGGCGATGCGCCGATGACTTCCCGCGTCTTCTCGTTCCACGACGGCGTGTCGCGCTTATCGAGCACGTCGTAGCCGGGGTAGCGCGTCTCAGCCAAGGTCGTGGTCCTCCAGCAGGCGCAGGCCGGCGAGCGCTGCGAGCGCGACGCCGGTGAAGCTCGGGGGCGCCGGCAAGGGCGGCCCGCTCAACACGTTCTGGCTCCAGTTGCGCCAGCCGCCCATCTCGCGGCCGACCCCGTAAGCGTGGAATCCCACGCCCAGGAACCCCATCAGCGCGGTGAGCCGCAGCGAGAGCCGCGTGAGGAACCGCATCCGCGGCGAGCGCGGCGCGGCCACGGCGCCCGCCAGCGCCGCCGCCGCTGCCGGCGGCAAAGTGACGGGGACATACATGAACGGGTCGTGGAAGGCGCCGCGGAAGTGCAGCAGCCCGACCTCGCCCACCGTGCCCATCAACCCGCCGCTGCCGAGGAGCGAGAGCACGCGCCCGGCAGGCAGGCCGAAGATCGTGACCCTTTTTCCCGGCGCATTGTCGCGGACGCGCTCGGCCGCGAAGCCGAACAGCCCGGAGAGCGCGAGCGCCCACGGCGCTCCGATCGGCGCCCCGTAGAAGAAGTTGCCGATGGTGCCGTAGCCGCCGGGGCGCTTGCCGACATTATAGAGATGGAACCCGAAGCCGACGAGGCTCGTCACGGCGCCCAGCGCGTAGATGGTGTCCCGTGCCGCGTGCGCGCCGCGCCGCTTATCCGCCACGCCGTGCGCGCTCGCGAGCAGGGCGAGCGACGAGACCGCGAGCGGCGTATACATCGCCGGGTTCTGGAATCGGCCGCGGTAGTGCTCCATCGCGCTGTCGGCGAGCACGGATAGCGCAAGCATTCCGGACGCGCGATTGAGGCGCCGGGCTGCGCGAACCGCCCCAATGCGCGGCTTGCGCAGCATCGTTGCCGGACTGGGAGACGTCGGCAGGCTCTCCGCTGCTCTCCCTGCGGCACGCTCCAGCACGACGCGGTCAGGAACCAAATCGCCCAGCTTCGCCACCGACTTGCTATGCCGCATAACGTTCCGCATCCTTCCGCTTGAACTCCAGCCCCATGCCGGGCCGCGTGAGGTCCGGACGGATCGCGCCGCCTTGGGGCTTGGGAGCGCCGTCGAACAGCATGTGCTCGATCCGAACGTGGTCGTGGAACCACTCCAGATTCCGCAGCCGCGAGGCAGCACAGGCCGGATGCAGGTGCAGCGCGGGCGCGCAGTGACCCGAGAAATCGGTGTGATACGCGTCGCAGAGGGCGGCCGCCCGCAGGAAACCGGTGATCCCGAGACAGCGCGTCGCATCCGCCTGCTGCACGTCAACGGCGCCCGCGGCGAGCATGTCGCGCACGTCGTCCGGCACGAAGACGTATTCCCCAGCTGCCACATCCACCGTGTCGGGCATGTGCTCCCGCACGAAGCGCATCCCCGCGAGATCGGCCGAGGAGACCGGCTCCTCGAACCAGAAGATGCCCTGTTCCGCGATCAGGTCGGCGAAGCGGATTGCCTGCCGCGGCGAGAGCGCGCCGTTCGCGTCCACGAACAGCTCGGCATCCGCGATCGCGGCGCGGGCGGCGCGGACCCGCTCCGGGTCGCGCGCAGGGTCGCGCCCCACCTTCATCTTGACGCAGGTGCAACCGTCCTGCTCGACCCAGCCGCCGAGCTGCTCCTGCAGCTCGGCATTCGTGTAGCTACAGAACCCGCCGCTGCCGTAGATCGTGACCTTGTCGCGCATCCGCCCGAGCAGCAAGGCGAGCGGCAGGCCGAGCAGCTTCGCTTTCAGGTCCCACAGGCAGGCATCGAGCGCCGAGATCGCGCAAGCCGCGATCCCCGATGAGCCGAGGTTGCGCACCGCCCGGCGCATCTCCTGCCACGCCCCCGGGATGTCCATAGCGTCCCGGCCCTCCAGCGTCTGGGCGAGCGTGCCATGGATCACGTCCACCACGCCCTTGTCGGCGTAGGTGTAGCCGAGGCCCGTTCGGTCACCGGCGTCCACCTCGACGACGACGATGGTGGTCTTGTCCCAGGCGAAGGTGCCGTCCGACTCCGGCTTGTCGGTCGGCACCGTGTAGGCGTGCGCGCGCACTTTGCCCAGGTTGGGCCCCGGGTAGGCCTGTCAGCCACGCCCCTAACTCCTTGTGGTGGGGCAGGACGGAGCTGAGCATCTGCTTGGCGGTCTCCAGGATGACGCCGCCTTCCTCCGGGTCGCCCTTCAGCAGGACGGCCATGAAGTTGCGCGCCTGCTCCAGCGTGATGGCCGGCGAAAGCGGCGGCACGTCGGGGTCGGTCTTGACCTCGATCACGCAAGGACGGTCCGCGGCAAGCGCCGCGTCGCACGCCGGGCCGCACCCTTCGGCCGTGTCCACGTAGATGCCCTTGAGGCCGATCAGCTCCGCGAACTTGTGATAGGGGACGCTCGGGATGGACTGCGTCTCCGGGAACCTGACGTCGCCCACCTCGGTGCGCTCCTCCCACGTGACCTGGTTGAGGTCCGCGTTGTTCAGCACCAGGCAGATCCAGGTCGGGTTCGACCAATTGCGCCAATACTTCGAGACCGTGATCAACTCCGCCATGTTGTTCATCTGCATGGCGCCGTCGCCGACGAAGGTGATCACTGGGCGGTCGGGGTGGGCGAACTTGGCGCCGATGGCGTAAGGAACAGCGGCGCCCATGCTGGCCAGGCTTCCGGAGAGCGACCCCATCATGCCGCGATTCACCTTGATGTCGCGCGCATACCAGTCTGCGGTCGTGCCGGAATCGGCGGTGATGATGGCGTTGTGCGGCAGGCGCTTGGAGGCCTCATGGAACGGGCGTTGCGGGTTGACCGGGTTGGCCGACGTGAGCGCCCGGTCCTCGATGGTCTCCTCCCAGGCCTTTTTCCACTTCGCGATGCTCCCGCGCCAGGACGTGTCGGACTTCTGCGTAGCATCGGCAGGAGCGCCTTCAGCGTGTCCTTGCTGTCGCCGTTAAGGTTGACCTCCATCGGGAAGCGGATGCTCAGCATCGCGGGCTTGGTGTCGATCTGCACGCCGCGCGCCTTGCCCTGCTTGGGCAGGAACTCCGCCCAGGGAAACCCGGAGCCGATCATGAACAGCGTGTCGCACTCATCCATCAAGTTGATGCTGGGCTTGGTGCCGATCAGGCCGATGCACTCCGTGTTCCAGGGCAGGTCGCTGGGCAGCACCATCTTGCCGAGCAGCGCCGTCGCGCACCCGGCGCCGAGCCGGTCCGCCACCGCGATCACCTCGTCCGTCGCGCCGAAGGCGCCGGCGCCGACCAGCATGGCCACCTTCTTGCCCGCGTTCAGCACCTCCGCCGCGCGTTGCAGGTCCGCCTCGTAGGGCACCATCTTCGGCCGCGTGTAACCGATGCCGGAGTGGATCGTGTTGTGCTTGTTCGGCGGGCTCTCGTATTCCAGCTCCTGCACGTCCTTCGGCAGGATGAGCGCCGTCACCCGGCGCTCGCCCAAGGCGATCCGCATGGCCCGGTCCACCAGGTGACGCACCTGCGCCGGCGCCATGGCCGTCTCTACGAAGGCGCTGGCCACGTCCTTGAAGGTGGTGTGCAGGTCGAGCTCCTGCTGGTAGTGGCCGCCGATCGCGGTGCGCGCCGCCTGGCCGACGATCGCGAGCATCGGCATGTGGTCCTCGCTGCGTCATACATGCCGGTGAGGAGATGCGTGGCGCCCGGCCCGCTCGTGGCCATGCAGACGCCAACCTCGCCCGTGAACTTCGCGTGGGCGCAGGCCATGAAGGCGGCCATCTCCTCGTGCCGCGCCTGGACGAACTCAAACTTCTCGCGCGCTCGGTCCAGCCCGCCCATGAGTCCGATGATACCGTCCCCAGGGTAGCCGAAGATTCGGCGCACGCCCCATGCATGGAGCCGCTGCCAGAAGAAGTCACTGACGTTCTGCGCCATGGCTATTCGTCCCGCGTTTGGTTGACACGGGTCGAACGCCGGGTGCGTAGCAGCGTTCCCCGACGCTTTCGTGAGCGGGAGATAGAGGGATGCTGCAGGGAATGGCTGTACCTCCGGACACGCCGTCGCGTCAGCACCAACATCATACCCAGGGTGAACCCATGCGCCAGGCGACCCACATCCTCGTTGTCCCGACACCCGGCCCCGCCCTCGTGCCCATCACCCAGCCCGTCGCGCGGTGGACGCGGCAGCAAGGCATCCAGGCCGGGCTGCTCACGCTGTGGTGCCGGCATACCTCGGCGAGCCTGCTCGTCCAGGAGAACGCCGATCCAGACGTGCTGGCCGACCTGCGAGACTGGATCGCCCGCCTCGCCCCACACGACCCCGCCTTGTATCGCCACGGCGCCGAGGGCGCGGACGACATGCCGGCCCATTTGCGTGCAGCGCTCACCCAGACAGGGCTGACTGTGCCGGTCGCGGACGGTTCCCCCCTGCTCGGAACCTGGCAGGGCCTCTATCTCTGGGAACACCGCGACCGTCCGCATCGGCGCGAGGTCGCGCTTCACCTGCTGGGCGAGTAGGCAACTTCGAGACGGCTCAGCGCCCGTTGCTGCGGACGCCCGCCTGCTCCAAGTGCGGGCCGAGGCGGCCGGCGAGGAACAGGCCGACCATCCGGGCGTCGCTGGCCAGCGACCATGCCGGATGCCCGAATGTCTCGGGGCGGTTGCCCTCGACGCCGAGATGGGCCGCCCAGGCGAACCCGTAGCCGACGGCAGGCGCCGCGAGCAGGAAGCGCCAGTCGCGCCGGGCCGCGGCCGTGCCGAGGCAGGCCAGCGCGAGCAGGCTGCCCACATAATGCAGCCCGCGAGTCTGCGGCCGGGCGTGCGCGCGAAGGTAGCGGTGCCAGAACTCGGGATAGGTCATCGCAGGGCGAGCTGTAAGAATCCCTCGGGCGGGTGTCGCGATGGTCCACCATAAGCCGAGCGGGGGCGCCACGGAAGCGGCGAACGCGACCTTCAATGCGACCGAGCCGCCACCGCGCTCTCGAGAATGTGCTTGCCACTCTCGATGATAATTCGTTATAATTTCGTCTGCAAATCGTATGTCGCGGGTTAACCGCGGCGCGAGCGATGCCCCGGCGTTTACACTTTCTTAACCAAAATCGCGAATGCTTCAGCCATGAACGCTATCCGCCATCGGCATATCCGAGACCAGAAGAAAGCATCTGCGGTGATCGCCACGCCGCGGACTGCCGTGCGAAAATCGTTGATCGCCTTGGTGTTGGGCGCTGCGATCCTGTGCGGGCCAGCGGCTCGGCCCGCAGCGGCAGACCCGGACGCGGTGCCGCTCACGGCAACTGGCCAGCCGCAATGGGCCCTGACCTCCATCTTGCAGGCGCTCGGGCTCGCGAGATCAGGGAATTCTGTCGAGCCTGCGCCGCCTGTCATCCCGCAGACCCAAGGCTTCCTCGACGCGAGCGGCTACTTCGCGACCGTCCAGCCAAGCGGCGCGACCCGCACCGCGGGCCAACCGTTCTTCCAGCCGCTCGGCACTAATGGCCGCACCTGCCAGACGTGCCACCAGCCCGCGGCAGCGTGGACGATCACGCCGCCCCAGATACAGGCCGCATTCCTGGCCAGCCTGGGAACCGCACCGCTGTTCCGCCTCGTGGACGGCGCGGTGTGCCCCAGCGCCGACGTCTCCACATTCCAGAGCCAACTCAGCGCCTACTCTCTCGTGCTAAGCAAGGGCCTGATCCGCGTCTTCCTGCCGCTGCCGAGCCCGCCAACTCTGCAGTTCAGCGTCGTCAGCGTCCAGGATCCCTACAACTGCACCACCAATCCAGCCTACGGTCTGACGAGCTACGGTCCGACGCAGCCGAGCGTGGGCATCGTCTCGGTCTATCGCCGCCCGCTGCCCGCCACAAACCTCCCCTTCCTGACCGCTATCATGTGGGACGGGCGCGAGCCCACGCTGGAGTCACAGGTGCTGGATGCAGTGGCGATCCACGCGCAGGGGACGACGGTGCCCACCGCGGACCAGGTCGCGGCAGCCGTTACCTTCGAGCAGGGCCTCTACTCCGCGCAGGCCGGGGATTTCGGCGCGGGTTACCTCAACGACGCCAACGCGACGGGTGGCCCGTTCGCCCTCTCCCAGCTGCCCTTCTACGTCGGTATCAACGACCCGCTCGGCCAGAACCCCACGGGCGCGGCCTTCAACCCGAACGCTATGACGCTCTACGCGGCATGGACTGATCCGGCCCAGGGTGGGCCCGGCCCGACCGGCGCCGCGAGGGCGGCGGTCGCGCGGGGGGAGAAGCTGTTCAACGAGAAGCCGATCAGCATCACCGGAGTCGCCGGGCTGAACGACAAGCTCGGGATGCCCGTCATCGCCGGCAACTGCACGACCTGTCACGACACGCCCAACGTCGGGAACCACAGCGTCAAGCTGCCGATCAACATCGGCCTGGTCGCCCCGCTCGCGGCAGGCCTCGACACCTCCGGCCTGCCCGTGTTCACGCTCCGCTGCGAACTCTGGCCCGCTCGCTGGCCAGGTGTTCACGGTCACGGACCCCGGCAAGGCGCTGATCAGCGGCCAGTGCGCCGATATCGGGAAGATGAAGGGAGCGATCCTCCGCGGCCTCGCCGCCCGGGCGCCCTATTTCCACAACGGCTCGGCGGCGACCCTTGAGGATGCGGTGGGATTCTACGATACGCGGTTCGGCATCGGCTTCACCGACCAGGAGAAGTCCGACCTCGTCGCCTTCCTCAAGACGCTGTGAAGGAGCAGTCCCTGAGAGGCGGACGAGGTTCGCGCCGCCTTAGAGCAGATCGTGCCTGACCGTCTCCGGTCAGGCACGTGAAGATGCTCTCAAAACAACGGGCTAGAGCGCTCTGACCGTTTACGGTCAGAGCGCTCTAGATGCTCGCCTGGGGCGACGCGATGCCTGCGTCCCTGGTGAGATCGGCGAGAATGACCTGCTCCGCCGTGCTGTAACGCCGCAAGCCGTCGGCGAGCGCCGGGCCGCTCACAGGCAGCAAGCGAAGGAACAGAAGAATCTCTCCAATCTCACGGGGATCAACGGACAGCGCCAGCAAGGCAAAGTATAATCCTCGAAGCTTCCGGTTGTTCAGGGCGTTGTTCATTGCCGCATCTTTGTAGGTATTGTAGCAGAACCAACGCAGCTCCCGGCGGGCGGGGCGCAGCAAGGGATCGCGGCGCGCGAAATGCGCGCTGCGCGCGAGTTCCGCCGACAAGCGCCCGAGCGAGTGCATCATGCTCTCGCCCTTCCGGTTCAGCACGTATGTCTCGGTTTCCAGGAAATCCATCGGCGCGAGCCTGGACATGCGGAGGTTGAGCAGCCAGTCCTCCCCGTAGATCAGGCGCGGGTTGAAGCCTCCTGCCGCCGCGATCAGATCCTTGCGAACCAGGCTGGCGCCGAGCGGAAGCCAGTCCCCGACCAGCAGCCGGGTCAGCTCCGGCGTTGCGAAGCGATGCGCCGAACGGCCGGCCTCCGCCCCTGAACGCGGCGGCGTGAGACGCCGGCTCGAGCGCTTCTCCCCCGTGGGAAGGAGCGTCGTATAGTTGCCGCCGATCCACCGCGTATCCGGCACCTCGTCCAAGACGGCCTGCGCGTGGTTAAGCTTGTTCTTGGGCCAGGAATCGTCGGAGTCGATGAACCCGATCCAGTCATGCGCGGCATGGGCGATCCCGGCAGTACGCGCCTGTCCCGGACCCGTGTTCCTGGCCTGGAATACCACCTGTATGCGCCTGTCGCTCGCCGCTGCATCGCGTAGCGCGGCGTGTGTCTCGCGACTGGTCGAGCAGTCGTCAACCAAAATCAGCTCAGCCGCGTGCGGCCCGGCCTGCTCGAGGACGGACCGAATCGCCCCATTGATCAGCACGGGATCAGTGTTGAACACCGGGCAGATGACCGAGAGGTCCAAGATCTCTCCTATGCGACCGAGTTCCGTAACCGCATCGAGCCAGAACGCAACCAATACGGCTGGCAACATGCGCGGTGCGCAAGCCTGTCATCTATCCGCGTTATCACGTGTCTCGCGATCGTGTCACGAGCGGTCCGGTGATGTCTCACGCGCCCATCTGTGCCTCTCGGGAGCGGCGAAGAAGACGCCGACGCCCAGCCGGAACCTACCTCCGCGCGAGCCCGGCGCCGGACCACTCAAGTCTGGATCTCGGACGGGGCACTACCATCGGCTCGCTTCGCTTGACAAGCCTCGCGGCGCAGTCTTCGTTCCCATCAGACCCTCAGCTCAACCGCGAGGACCCGAGCAGCGTTCGCTGGAGATGGCGCCCGTCGGGAAGAGTAAAGACTGATCCATGGCTGCCAACCGTATCCGTTCCACCCACACGCTGCTCACCACCCGCCGCAACCTTCTGCTCGCGACAGCCGCCGTAGCGAGCGCACCGGCCGCGGCATCGGCCGGCACGAATGCACCTCCGTCGCTCCATGCGGCGGGCCGCTATCTTGCGACGCCGGACGGCAAGGCGGTCTATCTCGCCGGCTCGCATACCTGGACGAACGGGCAAGACATCGGCAGCACGCCGTTCGACTTCGCGGCCTACTTGAACTTCCTTGCCGGCAAGAACATGAACCTGATCCGTCTCTGGGAGTGGGAGGCAGCGACGGACGGCGGCGGCTCCTACGGTGCGGTCAACCCGCTGCGCTATGTCCGGACCAGTCACGGCAAGTTCGACCTGAAACGCCTCAACCGAGCGTATTTCGACCGCATCCGGGCGCGCGTCATCGCGGCTGGCGCGCGGGGAATTTACGTCAGCGTCATGCTGTTCAACGGGACCAGCGTGGCGTCTGGCGGCTCGGCCAACAATCCGTGGCTCAGCCACCCGTTCAACCGCGCTAACAACGTCAACGGCATCAACGGCGACCCGCATGAGACCGGCAGCGGCTTGCAGGTCCACACGCTCAACATCCCGGCGATCTGGACGCTTCAGCGGGCCTATATGCGGAAGATCATCGCGACGGTGTCCGATCTGCCCAATGTGCTGTGGGAGGTCGGCAACGAGTTCGACGACAGCAGTGATTGCTGGGCATGGCAGAACGCCGTCGTGGACTACGTGAAGCAGCAGGAAGCCGCAGGCGGCGGAATCGAGCATCCGGTCGGAATCACGGCCGTTTATCCGCCGGCGATATCTTGCGCCGAGGTCAACCAGAAGCTGCTGTCGAGCCACGCGGACTGGGTGAGCCTGTCCGGGACGGACGGCACTTACTATGCGGGCAGGCAACCGCTGGCGCCCGGCGTCAAGCCCGTGCTCTTGGACACGGATCATATCTACGGCGTCGGCGGCGACCGGACATGGGTCTGGACCAGCGTCATGCAGGGCTACTCGACCCTGTATATGGACGATCTGTCCGGCACCGGCATCGCCGGCCTGCTCATTCCCGGTCCGACCAAATTCCAGGCCACCGAGCAGTCAGCCCGCACCGCCATGAGCCGCGCCCGGCGCGTCGCCTCGCGGGTGGATCTCACCGGCATGGTTCCGTCCGGTTCCACGTCCTCGACCGGCTACCGTCTCGCGAACCCGGCCAAGGGCGAATACCTCGTCTTCGCCGAGAACGGCGGCACCGTCACCGTCAACCCGCCCGACGCGAGCGGCGGAAGCCCGCAAGCCGAGTGGCTGGACCTTCACACTGGGCAGCTCGCCAGCGTGTCCGCGCGCCCCGGCACGGGCGGCAGCCGCACGTTCGCAGCACTTCATCGCGCGGGCGTGCTGATCATCGGTCCGGGGCAGCGATGAGGATAGGACGGCGCTCGCCGGGGCAGCCAAAATTTCTGATGAGTATAGTGAGCCCGATGAAGAGTCTTGTGATCACGAAGGTCTCTCCAATTCCCTCGCTCGATACAACTTTTGGTGCCGGCAAGCGGTTGGATCTGTTCCTTTCCGCGATCCGCTCCTTCAGCCGCGAGATCGAGGTGGCATATTTCGCGCGGCAGGATGAGATCGACGCGCTTGGCCCGCTTGCTCATCACGAGGCGGCGCTCGCCGCCGCGTGGGGCCTGCCTGTGCGTCTCAATCCCGTTGCAACCCGCCGGCGTGCAAAAACGGCGTGGAATCACTACGGGGCCGGCGCGCTGTCCGTCTGGCAGCAAGACGAATACTACTATTACACGGGACCAGAGCAGCTTGCTCGCGTTGCTGAGAGCCTGGCGCGCGGGCCAGACCTCGTGCTGGCGTCGCGCCTGCTCGCGATGCGTGCCTTCATGCGCACCGGGATACGACCGCCGAGGCTGTTCCTCGACCTCGACGACATCGAGCACAAGGCGCGTCTGCGCGCCGCGCTGGCGCCGCCGTTCTGGCCGGGCAAGGCGCTCTACACGACGCACATCCCCTCCATCATCCTGGCCGAGCGCCGCGCGGTCAGGATGGCCGAGGCAGCGTTCGTCTGCTCCGAGCTGGACCGCCGCTATCTCCAGCGCCTCGGCATGGGTCGCAACGTCGAGGTCGTGCCGAATAGCCTGCCCGTTCCGCCAGAACCGGCCCCGCCGGCCCCGGACCCGACCGTGCTGTTCCTCGGGACCTATGGCTATCAGCCCAACTACGACGCGGCGGAGCGGCTGATCCGGCAGATCTGGCCCTTGGTCCGCGCCAAAATCCCCGAGGCCCGGCTGCTCATCGCCGGCAAGGGCCCGGAGCAGATCGCGAGCTTCAGATCGGCGCCCCCGGGGGTCACGTTCACCGGGTTCGTGGACGACCTCGACCAGCTTTATGCCGGGTCTCGCGTCGTCGCCTGCCCGATCACGGTCGGCGGCGGCACGCGATTGAAGCTCGTGGAAGCGGCCTCCTACGGCCGGCCGATGGTCTCGACGCAAGTCGGCGCTGAGGGCCTCGATTTCGTGGACGGTCAAGAGATCCTGCTGCGCGACGGCGACGCGGAGTTCGCCGAAGCCTGCGTCGTGCTGCTCCGCGACCCAGCGATGTGCGCCCGGCTCGGCGACGCTGCACGGGCCAAAATGAAGGCCCGCTACAGCGCGGCCAGCGCCATCGCCCGGATAGCCCAGCTCATGCAGGCGACCCGCGCCTGATCGAGTATGGCTACCTTCCTAGGGTGGAGCCGAGGTCACCTTCGGGACCCGTAGGCCGAAATCGACGCATGAAGCGGGACGCGAGATCGAGCAGCCGGGTCTCCGCGCCAGCTGGACGACCGGTCAGAAGCCAGAGCGCGAGGACGAGCGCGCCGTAGAGCACGATCACCAGCGCGCCGATCAGGCTGCCATGCACGAAGGCCTGGAAAGTCGGCAAGGAGACGTCGTTCCAGGCGAGGCCGGCCTGATACAGGACAAGGACCACCACCGAGCCGGCCAGCAGGCTCCGCCCGATCGCGCCGATCATGGGGCCGAAGTGAACCCGGTCTGTCCCCCTCAGGAGCAGCATGAAGGCGCAGGACTCGATCGTGACGCACACCACGATCGCTGCCGCAATGAAATCGAGGCGCCGAGTCACTGACACTGCGACCAGCAGGACCACGAGCTTCACGACCGACGCGATGACCTTTCCGACGAAGTTCCGCCGGACGTAGCCATTGGCGACCAGGACGGCGTTGCACACGTAGCTCAGCGGCGAGAACAAGCAGAGCCACGCCATGATCGCGACCAGTGGGCTCGCAGCGGCCCATTTCGGCCCGAGCAGCGACGCCACGACGTATCCCGACGCACAGGAGATCGTGATCGTGAACGGCGCGATGCACATCACCAGCATGGCCGTGACCAGGGGCGCGTGATGGATCGAACTGCCGCCCTGCTTCTGCGCCTTCGCGAACCCGGCGAACAGCGCGTAGGTCGCGGGCTCGACGAATTCGGAGACGGGAAGGACGGCCAACTCCAGGGCGAGCAGGTAGAGCCCCAGCCGAGCCGGGCCGAGCAGCGGACCCAGGACGAACGGGTCGATGCGGTCCCACACGAGGCTGGCGATGCACGCCGCCCAGGTCCAGAAGGAGAACCCTGCGAGCTCCCGCCAGCCGGCGATCTTCAGGCGGGGCCGGTAGGGATGCACCCAGTAGCTCATCACGGTGCGCGCGACCTTCGCGACCACCATACCGGCCAGGAGCGCCCAGTAGCTCTTCAGCAGCAGCGCCATCGCGATCGTGACGCCGACCTGCAGCAGGCGCGGCAGCGAGTTGAGCTGGAACTGGACGTCGAACCGCATGGCACGGCTGAACTCGACGATGCCGATGTTCTCGAACCCGGACACCAGCGAGGCGGCGGCCAGAACGAGCAGCAGAGGGATGAGCCTTGGTTCGTTGAACCACAGGCTCGCGGCCGGAGCGGCGCACGCGATGATGGCGCTCGTGATCACGGCGCGCCCGAGCTGAAGCGTGAACCCGGTGTCGAACAGCGTGCGGTCGTCGCGGAGATGGCGGACCAGCGCGTCCTGCACCCCGATCTGGGAGAGCGCGTCCACGGCGGCCGCGAAGGTCGTGGCCATGGCCACGATGCCGAAATCGCCCGGCACCAGCACCCGGGCGAGGATCAACGTGCTCACGAGTCCCATCGAACGGGAGAACATGCGCCACGTCAGCAGCCAGGCAGCACCGATGACGGTCTTCGAGGCGAGGACACCTTCGCCGGCCAACGCCGCCTGGCTCGTATCCGGCGGCTTCGTCATGCGCGCGACGGCCTTTCCTGCGCGCCTGTTCGCACGGCGAGACCTCGATTGGAGGCGCGAGCGTTCGGGCCTCGGATGGGCGACGGATTGGGTCTGCTACTCATGCGGTGACTCACGTGAGATTGGGGCGGCTCAGTCTGAGGGTTTCCCTCTCTAGCAGAACGGCACTGCGATCAGCCAGGCACTCGGAAGGGACACGATGTGAGTGCGGCGGCGTCACCGGAGCGCGCGAAGCGCGAGCAACGCCGTACCGAACGCTGCCTCGCGCCCCGGCACCGCCGCGACGGGAACGCCGAGCGCCTTCGTGCGCAGCTGCGTCCAGACCGGGTTCGCCGCACCCCCGCCCACGCTCAGCACCCGGCGCAGCGGCGGGCCGCCCAGCTCGCGCAGCCGCCGGTAGCCCAGCGCCTCGACCTGCGCGATGCCCTCCAGCAGGCCATGTAGGAACAGCACGTCGTCCGCCGGGCGCGGCTCGGTGCGCGACGGCAGATCATGGTCGTTCACCGGGAAGCGCTCGCCGTGGTTGGGCAGCGGGTAATAGTCGAGACCGCTCGGCCGCTCAGGGTTGATGCGCTCGGACAGGGCAGCGAGCCGGCCCGGCGTGAAGAACCGGGCGAGGGCAGCACTTCCCGTGTTGCTCGCGCCGCCCGCGAGCCAGCACCCGAGCAGGCGATGGCTGTAGATGCCATACTCGGGCGCGAAGACGGGCGCGTCGCAGAGCAGCTTGATCGCGAGCGTCGAGCCCAGCGCGGTCACGCCGTCGCCAATTTCCGCCGCGCCGGTCGCGAGGAACGAGGCGCAGCCGTCCGTCGTGCCCGCGGCCACGACCGCGTCGGGCGGCAGGCCGACCCGAGCCGCCATCCCCGGCGCCACGGTGCCGAGCGCCTCCCCCGGCTCCGCCACGCGGCCCGGCAGCATGGCGAGCGGCAGGCCGGCCGCCTCGATCCAGTCTGGCCAGGCGCCGGCACGCGGGTCGTAGCCGGTCTTGAGCGCGTTGTTCGCGTCCGAGGCGTCGAAGCGGCCGAGAAGACGGCCTGCCACCCAGTCCGCCTCGTGCAGCAAGCGCGATGCGCCCTCCCGGTGCAGCCGGAGCGCACGGGCGAGCGGCGAGGTCGCCCCGCCCGCCGCACTGTCCGCCGGCATAACGCGCGCGACCGCCACCACGTCCCGCGGCTCGGCGGGGTCGTTGTAGAGGAGCAGCGTCCCGGTCGGCTCGCCGCCCGCATCCACAGGCAGGATCGTGCCGCTCGTTCCATCCACGGCGACGGCACGAACCGTTGCGAGCCTGTCCCGCACGCCGTCGAGCGCGGCTTCCACGGCGGCCCAGAGGCGGGCGGGATCGCGCCGCGCCTCGGCCGCGAGCGGCGCGGCAGCGCTGCCGGCCGGCTCGCCCGCGGCCGTGGCGAGGGCGGCGCGCACCCCGGACGTGCCGAGGTCAATCCCGAGCGCGGCGGCCTGTCGCCCTTCCCCGCTCAAGCGGCCCTCGTCACGCCGCCCTCCTCACGCCGCCCTGGGCGCTGCCGCCCGGCCCATCCACGCCGCGAAGGCGTCCCGCTCCGCCTGAGTCATGTGCAGGTAGTGCTTGGTGCGGCGCTCGGTCACGTCCTCGGCGGTCCGCGCCCACTCCGTCTCGCACAGGAACTCGGCTTCCCGTTCGTAGAGCAGCGCCCCGAAGTGACGGCCAAGGTCGGCCACACTCCGCGCCGGGCCGAGGAGCGCGTCCGCCCGCGTCCCGTAGAGGCGCGCGTAGTGGGTAGCGAGCGGCTGCGGCAGCCAGGGGTGCCGGCGGCGCAGCCCGGCGAGGAACGCGTCAAAGTCGGCGCCCGGCATGTCCCCGCCCGGCAGCGGCGCCTTCTCAGTCCACGCTTTGCCCATGCCGGGGAGATGCGGCTTGAGCTTCTCCAGCGCGTGCTCGGCGAGCTTGCGGTAGGTCGTGATCTTGCCGCCGAACACGGAAAGCAACGCTGGCTGGCGATCCGGCGCATCTACATCGAAGACGTAGTCGCGGGTCACGGCGGACGCGCTCTTGGCCGCGCTGTCGTCGTAGAGCGGGCGAACACCCGAGAACTCATGCAGGATCTCCTCTGGCGTGAGCTGGTGGCGCATGTAGCGGTTGACCACGCGCAGCAGGTAGTCGCGCTCGGCCGGGGTGACGGCGACGCTCTCGGCCGGGTCGTCGTAGGGCACGTCGGTGGTGCCGATCAAACAGAGATCGCCCTCGTAGGCGTTGACGAAGATCACGCGCTTGTCGTCGTTCTGCAGCAGGTAGGACTGCGGCCCCTCCCAGAACTTGCGCGCGATCAGGTGGCTGCCCTTGACGAGGCGGACCTTGCTCGGCGCGTTCGACCCGACGACGCCGTGTATGACGCGCTGCACCCACGGCCCGGCCGCATTCACGAGGGTGCGGGCGCGCACCTCGCGCTCGCTGCTGTCCTCGCGGCGCAGTGTGACGCGCCAGGTCTCACCGTCGCGCCGGGCGGATACGGCCTCGGTGCGGACCAGCACTTCCGCCCCTCGCTCCTGGGCCCCGAGCGCGTTGAGCACGACGAGGCGCAAATCCTCTACCCAGCAGTCGGAATACTCGAACGCGGTGTGATACTCGTCGCGGATCGGCTTGCCCTCGGGGTCGCGCCGGAGGTCGAGCTTGCGGGTGCCGGGCAGCTTCTCCCGG
This sequence comes from uncultured Alphaproteobacteria bacterium, assembly GCA_963848595.1. GTDB lineage: Bacteria > Pseudomonadota > Alphaproteobacteria > Acetobacterales > Acetobacteraceae > CAWKEH01. The sequence goes on from CAWKEH010000003.1 coordinate 67,012, forward strand.
CCGCCGAGGTGGTCGTAGAGGAACAAACCGAGCCGGATCATCCACGCCGGGCGCTGCTCGGCGCTGTGCGGCAGCACGAAGCGCAACGGCCAGACGATGTGGGGGGCCAGCCGCAGCAGCACCTCGCGCTCGATCAGCGCCTCTCGCACGAGGCGGAACTCATAATACTCGAGATAGCGCAGGCCCCCGTGGATCAGCTTGCCCGAGCGCGACGACGTGCCCTCGCCGAGATCGCCCTTCTCGCAGAGGAGCACGCGCAGGCCGCGGCCCGCGGCGTCGCGCGCGATCCCGGCGCCGTTGATGCCGCCGCCGATGACGACGAGGTCGAACGGCGGCTGCCCCGCAGTCCCGCTCACGACGCCCGGCGCTTCAGCTCCGGCGCCGCCTCCTCGTCCTGCAAGCCGTAGCCGCTGAAGCTGTTCATCGTGTCCGCGATCTCCGCCTGGTTGAGCAGGACGGGGCCGCCGATCAGCAGGCTGTGCCAGTATTGCTTGGCGATGGTCTCCAGCTCCACCGCGAGCCACATCGCCTTGGCGAGCGACGAACCGACCACGATCATGCCGTGGTTGGCGAGCAGGCAGGCGTTGCGGTCGCGCAGCGCCTCGATCGCGTGCTCGGACAGTTCCTTGGTGCCATACGTGGCATAGGGCGCGCAGCGCACGTCCATGCCGCCGAACGCCGCCATCATGTAGTGGACGGCCGGGATCGGCTTCCGCGCGATGGCGAGCGAGGTGCAGAAGGTAGGATGGCTGTGCACGACGGCGCCGGCGTCGGGCCGGGCACGCATGATGTCGAGGTGGAAGCGCCACTCGGTCGAGGGCCGCAGCCGCCCGGACCAAGCGCCATATTCGCCCTCGATAGGCATGGCGGCCACGTCCTCGTGCGTCATCGCGTCGTAGGGCGTCGCCGACGGCGAGATCAGCATGATATCGCCGTGGCGGACGCTGATGTTGCCCGGTGCCCTGGTTGATGCCGAGGCGGTTCAGGTCCCGGCACGCCTCGACGAGCGCCGCGCGCAGCGCCTTCTCGCCTTTGCCTGCACCGGAAGCTTTGGACCTGGTCTTCAGCGCGGTCGGTGTCTTGTCGGCCATGGCGGCATCTCCTCCGAGTTTAGCAAGGCCAAATCTAACAAGGGTTGAGGGGCGGCTCGCCCTCGATGTAGCGCCGCACTTCCTCGGCCGCGGCTTCGGCGGCGACCGTCACGGTCCGTACCGAGGCGCCAGCGATGTGCGGCGTGAGCGTCACGTTCGGCAGGCTAAGCAGCGGCGAGTCCGGCGGCACCGGCTCCACGGCGAAGGTCTCCAGCACGGCGCCGGCCAGATGCCCCGAGGCGAGCGCGTCGTAGAGCGCCCCGTAATCCACGAGCGGCCCGCGCGCGGCGTTGACGAGGAGCGCGCCGGGCTTCATCTGCGCGAGCTGCTCGGCGCCGATGAACCCGGTCGTCTCCGCCGTCACGCGCGCGTGCAGCGTCACCACGTCGGCCCGGCGCAGCGCCTGCTCCAGCCCGACCTGCTCCACCCCGTCCGCCAGGTCCGCCGCCGAGACCTGGGCGTAGGGATCACAGACCAGGATGCGGCAGCCGAACGGCTTCAGCAGCTTGACGAGGCGCGTCCCGATCTGACCGTAGCCGATCACGGCCACGACCATCTCCGACAGCTCGCGCCCCGTGAGGTCCGCGCGATAGAGATCCCCGCGCCACGCTCCCGCGCGCAGGCCCTCGTGGCCCGCCGTGATGAGCCGGGTCTGGCTCAGGATGGCGCCGACCGTGAACTCGGCTACCGCGCTCGCGTTGCGCCCCGGCGTGTTCACCACGCGTATCCCTCTCGCGCGCGCTGCCGCGACGTCCACATTCACCGGGCCGCCGCGTGAGACGGCGACGAGCTTGAGGCCCGGCATCCGCTCCAGCATCGAGGCAGACACGGGTGCCAGCTGCGTCACCAGCACCTCGGCGTCGCTCACGAAGCGGACGACCTCCTCCGGGTCGCCCTGGTATTCCTTCAGGCCCTCTAGCCCGGCGGTCGCGTAGCCGTGCTCCATCGGCGTGTCCGGCCAGGGCAGGCGCATCGTGCGCGTCGCGACATGGCCGTCACAGCGAGCGTGGATCGCTTGCTCGAACCGCTCGGGCAGCATGAAATTGTCGCCGATGATCGCGACGCCTCGCGTGATCCCGTCAGGCCGCACGGCGCTCCTCACGCGCCGCTTCGAGCCGGCGCCACAGGCCCGGCATCGCGGCGTAGCTGTCGCGGTAAATGGGATAGAGCGTCTCGTAGGTGCGGGCCAGCGCGGGATGAGGCTGCTCGGAAGCGTCGTGCCGCGGCGCGGTCCAGCGCGCGGCGCAGGCCGCCATGTCCGGGTAGAGGCCGATGCAGACCGCGGCCGTCATCGCCGCCCCGGCTGCCCCCGCCTCTTCCTGCGCCCCTGCGCTCACCGGGCGATCGAGGCATGAGGCAAGGATCGTGCGCATCGGCGCGGAGCGGGATGCGCCACCGGTGATCCGAACCTCCGCGGGCGCGCCGCCGAGCGCCGCGTAGCAATCGCGCGCCGCGAGCGCCATGCCCTCGTAGATGCCGCGGGCCAGCTCCGGCAGGCCGACCTCCTGGTCGAGACCGATCAGGCTCGCGCGCGCAAAGCTGTCCGTGAACGGGCCGCGCTCGCCGGCGGACGAGATGAACGGGTGGTAGAGCACCGCGCCCGGCCGCGCCGCCGCCGCCGCGTCGTCGAGCCGGCGCAGCACGTCACGCCGCACCGGATCCGCGTTCAGGCCGCCGAGCCGCGCCGCTTGCGCCACCAGATCGGCGAGCCAGTCCATGTTCAGCGTCGCCGCCATGTTGGTCTGCGCCTGTACCGTGTGGCCCGGCACCGGGAATGGCATGGAGTAGCCGGTCATCGCCGGGCTGGGGGCGACGTGATTCACGTCCTCGACGAGGCGGATGTGCATCCCCGTGCTGCCGAGGATCGAGACGCCGGCCTTGATGTCCTCCCCATAGATGCCTGCCCCGAGCGCGGTGCAGACCATGTCCACGTAGCCGAGCACGACCGGAAGTCCCTCGGGCAGCCCGGTGCGCGCGGCGGCCCGCGCGGTGAGCGGGTGCGCCTGCCGCGTGCCGTCCACGACCGGCGGCAGCAGCCGGCGCTGGTCCTCCAGGTCGAGCGCCTGCAGGACCTCGTCGCGGTAATCCCGGGTGCGGTAGTCGCCGAAGGTGAAGCCGGCCTCGGACGGGTCGGTCGCGCGCACGCCGGTGAGCTTGAGATAGAGCCAGTCCTTGCAGTGCATCGCAGCCTGGGCGCGGTCGAGGAGGCCGGGGCAGCGCTGCTTCATGCAGAGGAGCTGCGCCGACTGCGCGCAGGCCGTGAGTCCCGTCCCCGTGTAGGCGAAGGCCGCCTGCCCGGCGCCGCTCTCGCGCAGGTGCTCGACGATGGCGCCCGCACGGCTGTCGAGCCACAGCCAGGCGGGCGCGACCGGCTCGTCGTTCCCGTCCACGAGCCAGGTCCCGTCGCCCTGGCCGGTCACGGCGAGCGCCGCGATCTCGGCCCCGTCCAGCCGCGCCGTCAGCTCCGCGAGCACGGCGGCGGCATCGTCCCAGATGCGCGCCATGTCCTGCTCGGCGGCGCCGCCCGGCCCGAGCGCCACCCGGTTCGGACGCGACGCGACGCCGACGCTCTCGCCGCCAGCCGTGAACGCGACGGCCTTCACCATCGAGGTACCGGAATCGAGCGCGATCAGGAGCGGCCCGTCCGTCACGCCGGGAAACCACCATGGACGAGGGCACGCCCGTCGTCCGCGCTGAACAGGTGAATGGCGTCCGGCTCGACCAGGACCGACACCTCGGTGCCAACCGTCGCCGCCACGCGCTCGTTCGACACGGCGACCAGCAGCCGCCCCGCCATCTCGAGCGCGACGTGCGCCTGATCGCCGAGCCAGTGGTTCGAGACGACCTGCGCACGCCACGTCCCGCCCCTCGCCTCGGGTCCCACTTGCAGCCGGTGCGGACGAACGCCCAGCGTGACCTCGGTGCCGGGCTGGAGATCGAGGCCAGGCACGGCGAGCGCGAGGGCGGGATCGTCCTTGAGCCGCAGGCCGCCCGGCTCCACGGTGGCCGGGAGCACGTTCATCGGCGGCTCCCCCAGGAAGGTTCCGACGAACAGGTTGGCCGGGCGGTCGCGCAGCTCGTCCGGCGTGCCGTATTGCTGCAGTACGCCCGCCTCCATCACCGCGATGCGGTCGGCCATGGCATTGGCCTCGGTCTGGTCGTGGGTGACGAGCACGGCGGTGTAGCCCCGCTCCTTGCACATCGCCTTGACGCGCCCGCGCAGCACGGCGCGGAGCTGCGGCTCGAGCTGGCCCATCGGCTCGTCGAGCAGGTGCAGGTTGGCATCGCGCGCGAGAGCGCGGGCGAGTGAGGCGCGCTGCTGCTGGCCGCCGGAGAGCCCGGCCGGCCGCCGGCCGAGGATCGGGCCGATCTCCAGCATCTCCGCCACGTCCGCGACCCGCTTCTGCGCCGCGGGGCCGCGCGGCAGGCCGAAGCCGATGTTCTGCGCGACCGTCAGCGGCGGGTAAAGCGCGTAGCCCTCGAACGCCATCGCCACCCCGCGCCGCGCCGGCGGCAGCTGGTCGATCCGCTTGCCCGCGAGCGTGATCGCGCCCTCGGTGACGCTCTCGAATCCCGCGATCATGCGCAAGGTCGAGGTCTTGCCGCAGCCCGACGAGCCGAGCAGGGCAACGATCTCGCCCGAGGGCACGTCGAGTTCGAGGTCCTTGACCGCGCGCACGGCCGCGCGCCGGCCGCCGTAGGTCTTGCTCACATGGTTGAGGATAAGGCTCACGCTACAGCCTCCGCTGGAACGGGAGCCGGCGCCACGCGCGCGACCTGCTCGCCGGACGCGGCGTCGTAGAGCAGGGCGCGCCGCGGGTCAGCGGTGATCCACACGGCCGAGCCTGGGGCCGTAGCTCCCTCCCAAGCCGTGCTCGCGAGCACTTCGACGCCCGCCTGCGTGCGCAGGAGCAGCACGAAGCGCTCGTGCAGCGGCGTCACGGCGACCAGTTCCGCCTGCGCGGCGCCCGGCCGCGCCTCGGTGTGGACGAGGATGTTCTCGGGCCGCAGCCCGACCAGGCAGTCCTGCCCCGCCGCCGCCCGGTCGCGGTCGAGGGTGAGAGCGAGACCCAGCGCCTCGACGCGCAGCCCCGCGGGCGTGGCCGCCGGGCGGCACGGCACGAGGTTGACCGGCGGATCGCCGAACAGCCGCGCGACGGACACCGTCGCGGGTGCGTCGTAGATCGCCTCTGGTGGAGCGTCCTGCATGATCCGCCCACCCGCGAGCACGGCGATGCGGTCGCCGAGCGCCATCGCCTCGCGGTAGTCCTGGCTCACGTAGATCGTCGCCGCGCCCGCCCGGCGCAGCAGCCGCGGCAACTCGAGCCGCATCTCGTAGCGCAGCTTCGCGTCTACGTTGCGCAGCGGGTCGTCGAGGAGCAGCACCTTCGGCTCGCCGACGAGCGCCCGCGCGAGCGCCGTGCGCTGCTTCTGGCCGTTGGAGAGCTGGCGCGGCTGGTGACCCAGCACGTGCCCGATCTTGAGCAGCGAGGCGATCCGCCCAACTTGCCCCTCGACCTCGGCCTTGGGCAGCTTCCGCGCCCGCAACGGGCTCGCGATGTTGTCCCGCGCGGCAAGGTGCGGGTAGAGCGCGAAGTTCTGGAACGCCACGCCCACGTCCCGCCGCTCCGGCCCGAGTACGGACACGTCGCGCCCGGCAACGCAGACCTGCCCGGTTGCCGCCGGCTCGACGCCCGCGATCGCGCGCAGCAACACCGTCTTGCCCGCGCCCGAGGGGCCGAAGAGCACGAGCGTCTCGCCCGGTTCCACGGCGAGCGAGACACCGTCGAGCACCTGGTTCTTGCCGAAAGCGACCCGCATGCCGCGGACGATCAGGCCATCCGTCTCTTGAGCGATCCCTTGGGTCATCCCTTTACGGCTCCCAGGCTGAGGCCCTCGACCAGCCACCGCTGCGCGTAGAGTGCCAGCGCCAGCGTCGGCAGGATCGAGAGCACGATGGCCGCCGCGATGATCCCGTATTGGATGCCGGACGCTGTGACGAAGGCGAGCGCGCCCACCGTCACCGGCTGCTTGTCGGCAGAGGCCAGGATCAGCGCGAACACGAAGTTGTTCCACGCGAAGATGAACGAGAGCAGCCCGGCGGACGCGATCCCCGGCCCTGCGAGCGGCAGCGCAATCTTGGTGAAGGCGCTCCACCAGGAATGCCCATCGAGCCGGTAGGCGTATTCCACGTCTGGGCTGGCATCCTCGAAGTAGCCGCGCACGATCCACAGGATCAAAGGCAGGCAGATGAGTTGATACACCCAGATCAGCCCGACATAGGTGTTGTTGAGCCCGATATCCTGGAAGTAGAGCGAGAGCGGCAGCAGCACGAGCAAGGGGGGCGCGAAGCGGAACGAGAGCAGCGTGAACGCCATGTCCTCGCCGCCGCGGAAACGGTAGCGCGCAAACGCGTAGGCCGCTGGCACGCCGAGGATCAGCGACAGCGCCACGGACGCGCCCGAGAGCAGCAGCGAGTTCCAAAGATTGTGCAGGAACGTGATGTCCATGGCGCCCGTCGCCGTCTGCAGCTTGCCCGACAGGAGCGCGCCGTAGTTCGCAAGCGTCGGATGCGGCGTCAGCGTCGGCGGGATCTGCAGGACCTGGTCATTCGTCTCGAACGACATCAGCACGATCCAGGCGATCGGGAACAGGAAGAACACGACGACGAGCAGCAGCGCGATCCCGCGCAGCACGCGCCAGATCAGGTCACGCCCTTCCATGGGAACGCTCCTTGAGCTTGGTCCACTGCTTCACGAAGATCATGCTGAGCACGTAGGTGATCGCCCACAGCACCATCAGGATCGCGGCCGAGCGGCCCACGTTCGTGTATTGGAAGAATTCGAGGTAGGCGCGCACCTGGAACACGAGCAAGGAATTGCCCGGCCCGCCCTGGGTCATGGCGTAGATGATGTCGAACTGCTGGATGCTGTCGAGCAGCCGGAACAGGACGGCCGTGAACAGGAACGGCGTCAGCATCGGCAGCGTGATGCGGAAGAACACGAACCAGGGCGGCACGCCGTCCAGCCGCGCCGCCTCGAACGGCTGCTGCGGCAGGCTGCGCAGGCCCGCGAGCAGCAGGATCATCATGAACGGCGTATAGACCCACACGTCCACGAGCACGACGGTGAACATCGCCGACGACGGATCAGAGGCCCACTTGAAGTTGGTGATCCCGACCGTGGACAGCGCCCAGCTGAGCACGCCGAACCCGGGATTGGTCATCAGCTTCCACATCAGCGACGCGATGGCAGGCGCCGTCATCAGCGGCATCAGCAGCGCGATCGAGACCACGTTGTTGAGCCGCGACCGCTCGCGCAGCAGCAGCGCGATCCCGAGGCCGAGCAGCAGCTCCACGCCTACGGTCGCCGCCGTGTAGATCATCGAGACGCGGACGGTGTTCCAGAAATCAGGGTCCGAGAACAAGTCCACGTAGTTGCCGATGCCGTTGAACCCGCGGAGGAACGGCATCGCGAGGTTGTAGCGCAGCAAGCTATACCAGATCGCCGTGCCGAACGGGATCAGGATGCCGATGCAGACCAGAAGCGCCGGCAGGCTCAGCAGGTAAGGCAGCGCGCGCGACAGGAACGGGCGCTTGGCGCTCGCGGCCGGCAAGTCGGAGACGATCGGCGCGGAAGTCACTGACATGGCGTTCCCCTCTGAGACGAGCGGGGAGGAGACGGGGCGGCGCGCGGGAGCGCCGCCCCATTGACGCTAGCCGAGGCCAGCCGAGTGCATCTGGCGGTCGGTCGCTTGCGCGAGCTGGTCCAGGCCCTCGTCCACCGGCACCTGCTTCGCGACCATGCGCTGCAGCGCCGCCGCCCAGTCGGTCGTCACGTTGAAGAACAAGGGCTGCGGCGTGAAGTAGATCTTCGCATTCGTCACCGTCGCGTTGTAGGCGTCGAGGTAGCCGGGGAAGTTCTGCTTGATCCGCGACTGAACCTGCTCGTCCTTCCACACGCTCGCCCGCACCGGGTCAACCATGTCCTTCGAGCGCGCGCCGAACAGCAGGTGCTCGGTGCCCGTCGCCCACTGCAGGAAATACCAGGCCGCGTCCTTGTTGCGCGAGAAACTGCTCATCGCTAGCGACCAGATCCACACGTTGGACGTGGGGCTGCTCATCGCCGGGTTGGGCGCGATCGGGGCGTACGCGATCTGCCCCTTCATCTTGGTGTCGCCCGAGTTCGTGAAGTAGCCCAGGATGTCGGCGTCGTAGATCATGCCCGAGGCGCCGGCGCCGAGATCCGCGCCGACCTGATACCAGGTATAGGTGGCCCAGTTCTTCGGCCCGCTCTCCTGCACCATCTTCACGAACTGCTCCGTGAACTCCTTGCTCTCCTTGCTGTTCACGGCACTCTTCAGCTTGCCGTTGTTCAACGTGAAGTCGTGGGCGCCGTAATTGGTGTAGCCGGAGAGGAACCCTGGATGAATCGTCGCCCAGGAGCGGCTGCCGCGAACGCCGACGCCATACATGCCGTTGCCGCCATCCTTGGTGATCTTGGCGGCCGAACTCCATCAGCTCCTGCATGTTCTTGGGCGGCTGCAGCTTCAGCCGGTCGAACACGCCCTTGTTGTAGGAGATGGTATACATCTCGTAGCCCCACGGCAGCGCCCACTGATGCGCGCCGGGCCCGCCGAGCGGGTCGCCCGTCTTCCCCGACCAGGAGTCGGACGCGCGCAGGTTAGGCAGCACGTCGTCCCAGTCATACTTCGGATTGGTCTTCGCCGACTTGATGTAGTCGTTGAGGTCCACGAGCCAGCCGGCCGGGCCGTATTGCCACGTCTGGTAGGCGCCGGTCATGAACGCGTCATACTCGGTCGAGCGCGACGACAGCGCGGCCGTGACCTTGTCGAAATACACATCCTCCGGGAAGATGTCGTAGGTGACGTTCATCCCCGTCATCTTCTTGAAATTGTCGAGGTCCGCGATCATCGCGTCGGCGTAAGGGTGCTTGTTGAGCAGCAGCTTGAGGTTGGTGCCCTTGTGCGCCATCCAGTCGAAATCCGCCGCCAGCGCCTGCGTCTGCGCCGCGTTCACGAGCATGTCCGCCACGCCCACACCGACGCCGAGCACGGCGAGGCGGCGGACCAATTCCCGGCGGCTGACCCGTCCGGCGACGAACCCCTCTACGGCATCCTTGGCTCTATCGTGCATCCGCTGGTTCTCCCTGTTGCGTCTCTCGCGCATTCTCGTCCGCGAGGAGCCGCTGCGCGGTCGGCTCGTCGGTGATAAGGCCATCCAGCAAGCCGCTGCGCAGGACAGCCCGGATCGCGGCGACTTTCATCTCGCCGCCCGCGACGCCGACGAAGAGGCACCCCTTCCCGTCCCGCCCCGCGCCCTGGGGCAAGACGGAGATCACGCGGTCGTGGAGGGAGGTCTCGATGTGACGGCCGCGAGCGTCGAAGTAGTGGCCGAGCATCTCGCCCGCGGCGCCTGCCGCGAGCAGCGCCTCGACCTCGCCGGGGCTGACGACGCCGCTCGCAGGCAGGAAGGCACCGCCAGCAACCTCGCCGATGCCGACCAGGCAGAGCGTTGCCTGCGCCGCGAGCGCGACCGCCTCGCCGATGCCGCGCTGCGCGAGCAGCACGGCGCGGTCCGCAGCCGCGTTGGCGATGAACGGCACGGGCATGAGCCACGCTTCGCCGCCCGTCTTCTCGGCAAGCCGGTGAATCACGTCGAAGGGACTGGTCCCGGTCCGGCGCGTGAGGCCACCGAGCAGCGAGACGAAGCAGGTGTTGGGAGCTGGCACCGCGGGCAGCTTGTCCACGGCCGCGCCCAGCGTGCGTCCATGACCGACGCCGATGACCCGGTGCTCCTCGCGAGCCAGGACATCGTGGAGGAAGGATGCAGCCGCCGCGCCGAGCGCCCGCAACGGTAGATCTTTCTCGCCCAAGCCCGGCACCACCCGGCACAGGCGCAGCCCGAAGCGCCGGGTGAGTTCCGCTTCCGCCTCAATGCAGCCCGCAATCGGTCCCTCGATGAGCACGCGCACAACGCCCGCGCGCGTGGCGCGCGTGATCAGGCGGTGCGCCTTGCTGCTCGGCACGCCGAGCCGCTGCGCCACCTGCGACTGCGTCAGCCCGCCCGCGTGGTAGAGCCAGGCCGCCCGCGCCGCGAGCGCAAGATCGTCGCCAGCGCCCTTGTCTCCTCCCTCTGAAGGCATCGTCCGGTTCTTCCCGTCCCGATTTTTTTCGCGTTCTCGTGTGAAATCTTTCATTCACCTCGGGAGTGCGTCAAGCGAAAAGTGCGGTGGAGCGGCGCGCCGGCGACAGATCGAGCGAGAGGCGCTCCGCTCGAAACGCAATCTTAACCATTGCCGTGCACGCTGGCCGAAGCAAAACGCACGGCAGGGCACAATGCGATGGATAGCTTGGTATAGGAAGGCGGCTCAGGCGGCGCTGCTGCTAGGAGCGCTGTTCGGCGGAACGCCGGTGCACGCGCAGGACAGCGGGCGCCTGCTAGCGACCTCCGGCGTCACCGAGATCGAGGGCTCGGGCGGCGGCGGACTGACGCCCTGGGCGCTGATCACGGGCTACGGCACGCGAGATGCGGTCGGCGCCAACGCCCACTACACCTTCGTTTACCTGCCTGACTACATGCTGCACTCCGCGGGCGCCAGCGTCGGGCTGTTTGACCGGGTCGAGCTGTCCTACGACCATGAGTGGTTCGACACGGGCGCCACGGGCGCGAAGCTCGGCTTGGGGACCGGCTACCAGTTCAACTTGGACGTGGCCGGGATCAAGGTGCGCCTGCTCGGCAACGCCGTGTATGACCAGGATAGCTGGCTGCCGCAAATCGCAGTGGGCGCGCAGTTCAAGGCGGCGGACAGCCATGCCGTGCTTCGCGCCATCGGCGCGCGCAGTCCCGATGGCGTGGATTTCTACGCCTCCGCGACCAAGCTGTTCCTCGCGCAGAGCCTGCTGGTGAATGCGACGCTGCGCGCGACGGAGGCCAACCAGTTCGGCCTGCTCGGCTTCGGCGGCGACCGCAACCAGGGCTACAGCCTGCAGTTCGAAGGGTCGGCCGCCCTATTGCTGACCCGCAAGCTCGCCATCGGCGCCGAATTCCGCACGAAGCCCGACAACCTGCGCTTCGCGCACGAAGGCCCGGCGTTCGACGCCTTCGCCGCCTACTTCCTGAACAAGCACCTCTCCGCGACGCTGGCCTTCGTCAGCCTCGGCCCGATCGCGCGGCAGAAAGACCAGAACGGCGTCTATTTCTCCTTGCAGGCTGGCTTCTGATGGAAAGGCCGAACCTCATGCGTGCGCCCTGGATCGCGCTGCCCGCGGCGCTGCTCGGCATCGCACTCGCCACCCCGGCGCGGGCGGCAGACACCCTCTACGCTCAGCTCGGCGAACAGGCGGGCGTCGCGCGCATCGTGGATGGGGCGATCGCCCTGTATTTGAGCGATCCCCGCATCAAGAACGACTTCGACAATATCAACCTCAACCACCTCAGGACCCGTATCACCAGCTTCATCTGTCAGCTCGCGGGCGGACCGTGCGAGTATAAGGGCCGCTCCATGGCCGCCTCGCACAAGGGACTCCACCTGAGCCAGGCCGAGTTCAACGCCGTCGCCGAAGATTTGCAGACCGCGATGGAGCAGGTCGGCATTCCCTATTGGACGCAGAACCGGCTCATGGCCCGGCTCGCTCCGATGGAGCGCGACATCGTCACGCGATAGATCCGGAGTCCGCCGCAATGCGCTTCTCGCCTACTGCTCTGGTCCCTGCGATCCTCCTGCCCGCGGCGCTCGCTCTTGCCACCGAGGCCGTGACGGTTTCCCAGCACGGGCGCGCTTTCGCCGTGCACGAGGTGCACATCGCCCGCGGCGACACCGTCCACTTCACGAACGACGACGATTTCACCCACCAGATCTACGTCAGCTCGCCGTCCTTCAGCTACGAGTTTGCCGAGCAGAACCCCGGCGAAGTGGTCGATCTGCGCTTCCCCAGCGCCGGGCTGTTCGAGGTGCGATGCCATATCCACCCGAAGATGCTGCTGCGCGTGGACGTGCGCTGACCGCGGCGACGTCGGCGAGATCGGGTCAGGATTACGTCGCGGAATGTCTATACGCTCGAAGATCCTGGCCGGATTCCTGGCGCTCACGGCGCTGACTGGGCTGCTGGGCGGCTTCGCCCAAATCGCCGAGCGGGAGCTGGGAGCGCTCGCGCTGCGCATCTACGACGATGCGTTCATGGCCGTCAGCTACTTGCGCTCGGCGCAGATCGAATTCGCTGGGTTGGCTGCGCGGCTGCCATCGGCACGCCCCGCCACCGATGCAGTGCAAGCAGTGCTTGACGACCTGGACGTGGCGCGGGAGCGCGCGATGTCGCAGGCCGGGCGGGTACAGGTGGAAGCGCTCCAGGAGCACGTCGCAGCCGTGCTGGCGCCGGCTGCTGGATTGCCGCCCAACGCTGCTGCGATCACCGCCGTCCAGGCCGAGTTCGAGCGGGCGGTGGAGACCTTCGCCGACGACGGGTTCCGGTATCGCAGCCGCGTCGGCGAGATGATTGCCGCGCAAGTGCGCCGAACGTCGATCGCGGTCGGTGCGTCACTGCTCTTCGCGCTGATCATCACGGCCCTGATCAATCGCCTGATCGCGCCGCCCGTGCGCCGGGCCGTGCGCGTCGCCCAAGCGATCGCTGCGGGGAAGCTCGACAACCCCATCCTGGCATCCGGCCGCGGCGAGACCGCGGACCTCCTGCGCGCGCTCTCCACCATGCAGGACTCGATCCGCGGCCAAATCGGGCGCATCCAGGCGCTGCTCAGCGAGCAAGCGCGGGATCATAGCGAGGAGGGCGCCCGCCAGGCCGAGATGGACGCCTTAGTGGACCAGTTCGCGACCGATCTGGGCGGCGTATTCCGCGGAGTCTCAGACTTCGCCGGCCGCATGTCCGCGGTCGCCGGCGATCTCGGCATGGCGGCGAGCGAGATAGACGGCCAGGGCCGAATCGTGGACGACGAGATGCGGCGCACAGGTGCTTGCCTCAGCGAGCTGATCGCCTCCTCCCAGAATTTGACCCGCGCCATCCACGGTATCCGGAACGAGGCGGCGCGGTCAGAGGAGTGCGCCGCCGGCGCCTCGCGGGACGCGGAGGAGGCTGCCCAGCGCATGACCCGGCTGCGCGATGCCGCCGATGAGATCGGCTCCGTTGCCGGGTTGATCGGTGAGATCGCGGACCAGACCAATCTGCTCGCGCTCAACGCCACGATCGAGGCCTCACGCGCCGGTGCCGCGGGACGCGGCTTCGCCGTGGTGGCGGCGGAGGTGAAGCGGCTCGCGCAGCGCTCGGGCGCTGCCGCAGAGGATGTGAAGCACCGGATCGCCCGAATCCAGGATGCCACGAGCCAGACCGCGACCGATATCGGCGCGATCCGCGCGACAGTCGCCGAGATGCACGGGATCAGCGCCGCCATCGCGCGCGCCGTCACCGCCCAGGATACGGTGTCCGCGCGGATCGATGCCGCGGTCGGGAAGGTTTCGGCCAGTGTGGAGACAGTGCGCGCCAGCGTCGCCGAGGCACGCCGGCTGACGGATAACGGCGGAGCGCAAGCGCACGAGGTTGGCGCGGCGGCAGAAGCCCTCTCCGCCGAGGCAGAACGCATGAGTCAGGAGGTTGCCGAGCTGCTAGCAGTTCTACGGTCGATGAAGGGCGGAGCGGCCATGCGCGGCGTGCGAGCCAATCACTCGGCCCACCCGCGCGGCTACCCAGCGAGCATCGAAGGGCGAGCGCTCTCCGCCCCGGCACTGGCGTTCGACGGACCGCAGGCGGTGAACCAGCCGATCGCGCTGTCGCGGTGATCCCGTCCCGCAAGCTAGGAGGCTGCCACCCCTAGCTGCCGGGCGCGGACCCAGGCGGCCGGGTCGCCGTGTCACCCTCGGACGCGCCCGGCCTGCCATCCTGCGGCGGAGGGCTCGGCTCGCCACCGGCCGGAGGCGCGCTCGCAGCATCGCCCTCGGAGGCACCAGGTTTGCCGTCCTGCGGTGCCGGACCACCGCTCATCGCAGCGAGCCGCGCCTCCAGCGCACTGAGCCGAGCCTCCGCCGCCTCTTGCCCGGCGCGCGCATTCGCGGCCATCTCGGCGACGGCGTCCAACTCGTCGCGCCGCACCAGGTCGAGCCTGCGGATCGCGTCGTCCACGCGCGCGCGCATCTGGCTCTCCATCTCCTCGCGCATCCCCTGCAAGGCCGAGAGCGCGCCGCCGGCCATGCCGGCGAAGTCGTCGAAGAAGCGGGGACGGTCAGGCATGGGCTATCCTCCTGCGGTACGCCGGCTATAAAGCGCAGCCATGATATTGGTCACGGGCGGCGCAGGTTTCATCGGGTCGAACCTCGTCGCTGCCCTCGCCGAGCGCGGCAAGCGCGTCGCCGTCGCGGACTGGCTCGGCAGCGACGGCAAGTGGCGCAACCTCGGCAAGCACCCGCCCGAGACGCTGCTCGCCCCCGACGCGCTCGGTGCCTGGCTCGACACGGTGCCGAACCTCGCCGCCCTGGTCCATCTCGGCGCGATCAGCGAGACGACGGCCACGGACGGCGACCTGGTTTGGCGAACCAACGTGGACCTGTCCTGGCGCCTGTGGCAGTGGTGCGGGGCGCGAGGCGTGCCCTTCCTCTACGCCAGCTCCGCCGCGACCTACGGCGCCGGCGAGCAGGGATTCGACGATGCGCCGGAGCGTCTCGCCCTCCTGCGCCCCCTCAACCTCTACGGCTGGAGCAAGCACGCCTTCGACCTGCGCGTGGCCGCGAGCCTCGCCCGCGGAGAGACTGCACCCCCGCGCTGGGCCGGGCTCAAGTTCTTCAACGTCTATGGGCCGAACGAATACCACAAGGGCGCGATGATCTCGGTGGTCAAGCGCAAGTTTGACGAGCTGCAAGCAGGTGGCCCGGCGCGGCTCTTCGCCTCTGACGTGCCCGGCCTTCCGGACGGCAATCAGGCGCGGGACTTCATCTGGGTCGGCGATGTGGTGGACGCGCTCCTCTGGCTGCTGGACCAGCCCGCCCCGTCGGGCCTCTACAATCTCGGCACCGGGCGGGCGCGGACCTATCTCGATCTCGCCCACGCCGTCTGCGACGCGATGGGCATTCCCCGCCGGGTCGAGTTCACACCCATGCCCGCGGCGCTGCAGGGCCAGTATCAGAGCTTTACCGAAGCCCGCATGGACCGGCTGCGCGCGGCCGGCTATCCGGGCCAGTTCACCCCCTTGGAGGACGGCGTGCGGCGCTACGTGCAGGACTACCTGGCTCGCCCGGACCAATACGCATGATCCCTGTCCTGCTCTTCCCCCAGTTCGATCCCGTTCTGATACACCTCGGGCCGCTCGGCATCCGCTGGTATGCGCTCGCCTACATCGTCGGCCTCGTCGTCGGCTGGCGGCTCATGCGCGGCCTCGTGCGCCTCGCCCCCGCGGTCGCCACGGTGGAGCAGACGGACGACTTCCTGACCTGGGCGACGCTCGGCGTCGTGCTCGGCGGGCGGCTCGGCTACGTCCTGTTCTACCAGCCCGCGCTCTACGCCGCGCACCCACTCGACGCCTTCGCGGTCTGGCAGGGCGGCATGAGCTTCCACGGCGGCGCGCTCGGGGTCACGGTCGCGATCATCCTGTTCTGCGCGCGCCACCGCATCCCAATCCTCGGCTTCGCCGACCGCATGGCCGTGGTCACGCCCGTTGGCCTGTTCTTCGGGCGCGTGGCCAACTTCATAAACGGCGAACTCTGGGGCCGCCCGGCGCCAGAGTGGCTGCCCTGGGCCATGGTCTTCCCGCGCGTGGACATGGTGCCGCGCCACCCGAGCCAGCTCTACGAGGCCCTGCTCGAAGGCGTGGTGCTGTTCACGGTCATGTGGGCGCTCTCCCGTCGCGAGTTCCTCCGCGCCCATTTCGGCACGCTCACGGGCTGCTTCCTCGTCGGCTACGGCGTCGCGCGAAGTATCTGCGAGTTCTTCCGCCAGCCGGACGCCTTCCTGGGCTATCTGTGGGAAGGTGCCACGATGGGCCAGCTTCTCTCCCTGCCGCTGATCGTCGTGGGCGCCGCTCTGATCCTCTGGGCGCGGCGACGCCCGGCGGTGGCCCGCGGAGGGGCGTGATGGAGCGGCTCGACCAATTCATGGCGCGAGCAAACGCGACCTACTACGCGACGCACGACCCGTTCGAGGACTTCACGACGGCTCCCGAGATCACGCAGGCCTTCGGCGAGATCCTCGGCCTGTGGGCCGCGATCGTCTGGGAGAGCATGGGCCGCCCGGCGCCCGTGCTGCTCGCCGAGCTGGGACCGGGCCGAGGCACGCTGATGAGCGACGCGCTCCGGGCGGCAGCGAAGGCGGCACCCGGCTTCCGCGCGGCGCTTCAGGTCCACCTGGTCGAGTCCTCGCCCCGGCTGCGCGCTGAGCAAGCGAGACGGGTGACGGACGCGACCTGGCATGACTTGCTCGGCGACCTGCCGGCTGGCCCGATAATCCTGCTCGCGAACGAGTTCCTCGACGCCCTTCCCATCCGGCAACTTGTCCGCCGGAACGGGTCCTGGATGGAACGGTTCGTCGCGGACGGGCGATTCGTGGAGCAGCCTGCCGCCTTCGACGGAAACAATGCCCCCGAGGGAGTCGTCGTCGAGCTGGCTGACGCTGCGCGCGAGATCGTCGCCGCGCTCGCGATGCGGCTCGCCCGAGACGGAGGCACCGCGCTGTTCCTCGACTACGGTCCCGAGCAGAGCGCCCCCGGCGAGAGCCTGCAAGCCATCCGCGCCGGGCGCTTCGCCGACCCCCTGGCCACACCCGGCGAGGCGGACCTCACGGCGCACGTGGATTTCGCCGCCCTCGCCCGCGCCGCTACCGAGGCCGGCGCCGCGTCATGGGGACCCATGCCGCAAGGCCCCTTTCTCGCCCACCTCGGCCTGTTCCAGCGGACGGACCGCCTCGCCTGCGGCCAGCCCCCCGCGCGCGCCGCGGCGCTGATCCAGGCCGCCCAGCGCCTCGCCGAGCCAGACCGCATGGGGCGCTTGTTCAAGGCGCTCTGCATCGCGCACTCGGCGCTTCCCGCGCCCCCAGGATTTGAGAAATGACGGCTGAAACCCTCTTCGCCCCCGGCCTCGCCGGGCGGCACGCCTTCTGCACCCGACGCGGCGGCGTGTCGGACGGCGCCTACTCGACGCTGAACTGCGGCCTCTCCGGTGAGGACCGGCCCGAGCGCGTGCGCGAGAACCGTGCCCGCGCGGCCCGCGCGGCCGGTGCCGACCCAGCCCGCCTCGTGAGCCTCTACCAAATCCACGGCGCCGAGGTCGTGACCGTGCACGAGCCTTGGGCGGACGACGAGCGTCCGCGGGCGGACGCCATGGTCACGCGGGTGCCGGGCCTGGCGCTCGGGGTCGTCACCGCCGACTGCGCGCCCGTGCTGTTCGCGGATCGGGCGGCCGGAATCGTCGGCGCCGCCCATGCGGGCTGGCGAGGCGCCGTCGCGGGCGTCCTCGAAGCGACCGTATGCGCGATGGAAGCGCTCGGCGCGGAGCGGGGGCGGATCGTCGCCGCCATCGGCCCGTGCATCGGCGCCCGCTCCTACGAGGTCGGGCCGGACCTGCGCGACGCCGTGCTGGCGGCAGGAGACGGCGAAGCACTGTTCGCCGCCGGGGCAAGGCCGGACCGCTGGATGTTCGACCTCGCCGGCTACTGCGCGCTGCGGCTCGCGCGGGCCTGCCGGGTCGAGCGCCCCTGGGTGGACGGGTCGGCAGATGGCTCGGCGGACACCCTGGCGGACGAGACCCGCTTCTTCAGCCACCGCCGCCGCACCCTCGCCGGCGGCGGCCCGCTCGGCCATCAACTCAGCGTGGTGACGGTGTGATGCGGCACCTCCTCGTCCTGTTGCCCCTGCTCCTCGCTCTCCCGCTCTGGGCGTGCGGCGACTTGCCGCAGCCGTTCCTCGGGCGGCCGGGCGCGACCGCGATGCGCCTCGCCAACCAGCCGCCGCCCGCGCGCCTCGCCGTGCCCACGCCGGGATCGGCACTGCTCGGCGACGATGCCGCCGCCGTCTGGGCCACCGACGTTGCCAAGGCGCTGCAGGTCAAGGAGGTCCCCGCGATACAGGGCAAGACCTCGCGCGGCGACTGGTCGCTGGTCCTCTCGGCACAGGTGCGCGGCCGAACGGTGGTGCCCGGCTATGAGGTGCTCGATCCGCAAGGCAAGGGACAGGGCAGCGTCGAGGGCACGCCGGTGCCGCTCGCCGCCTGGGCACGCAGCGACCCGGCCACGTTTCAGACGAGCGCCGAGACGGCTGCGCCGCAGCTCGCGGACCTGCTGAACCGGATTCAGGCCGCGCGGCTCAAGGCCGACCCCAACAGCCTCTACAACCGCTCGGCGCGCCTCTACTTCACCGGCGTCACCGGCGCGCCGGGCGACGGGAACCGCGCTCTCGCCGCGCAGATGCGCAGGAAGCTCGCCGATCAAGGCATCGTCGTGCAGGACACGCCGGCGGGCGCGGATTTCCGGCTCGACGGCAAGGTCGCGACCGCGGCGGGCGCGGGCGGTCAGGAGCGGATCGAGATCCAGTGGATCGTGCAGGACGCGCAAGGGCGCGAGCGCGGCCGAGTCGCCCAGCTCAACGACGTTCCGACCGAGTCCATCGCCCATTATTGGGGCGACGTTGCGGTGGCGGTAGCCGAGCAGGCAGCGGGCGGCGTCAAGGAGGTCCTGGTCAAGGCTGGGGCAACGCATCCCGGGCCGGCGCATGCCGCCGCGCCGGGCCGCGCCGCCGGTCAACGATCCAGCGGCGGCGCCTGATGCAAGCCGCCTCGCGCAGCTCCTGGGACACGGCCCGAAGACACAACCATGACAATCCCGTCCCCCGGTGCTAAGGGGCCGCCCATTCCGGCCGGCTCCTTTGGCCCGGCGCCGAACGCTCCCGAAGAGGCCTGATGAAGATCGTCTCCTGCAACAGCAACCGCCCGCTCGCCGAGGCGATCGCAGCGGCGCTGGACTTGGAACTCACCCAAGCCTCCGTCCGCCGCTTCGCGGACATGGAAATCTTCGTCGAGATCCACGACAACGTCCGCGGCGAGGACGTGTTCGTCGTCCAGAGCACGAGCTTCCCGGCGAACGACCACCTGATGGAGCTGCTCATTACGCTGGATGCGCTGCGCCGGGCGAGCGCAAGGCGCGTCACCGCCGTGATGCCCTACTTCGGCTACGCCCGGCAGGACCGCAAGACCGGCAGCCGCACGCCGATCAGCGCCAAGCTCGTTGCCAACCTGATCACCGAGGCCGGCGCGAACCGCGTGCTGACGCTCGACCTGCACGCCGGGCAGATCCAGGGCTTCTTCGACATTCCCGTGGACAACCTCTACGCCGCACCCCTCTTCGCGCGCGACATCCAAGCGCGCTTCCAGAATCAGTCGCTCATGATCGTCAGCCCCGACGTCGGCGGCGTGGTGCGCGCGCGGGCCTTGGCCAAGCGGGTCAACTGCGACCTCGCGATCATCGACAAGCGGCGCGAGCGCGCCGGCGTGTCCGAGGTGATGAACGTGATCGGCGACGTGCGGGCCAAGCACTGCATCCTGGTGGACGATATCTGCGACTCGGGCGGCACGCTCGTCAACGCGGCCGTCGCCCTGCGCGACAACGGGGCAGCCGCGATCAGCGTCTATGCGACCCACGGCGTGCTGTCGAGCGGCGCCGTCGAGCGCATCGCGGCGAGCCCCATCGAGAGCATGACCATCACCGACAGCATCGAGCCGACCGAGGCGGTGCTGGCCGCGTCCAACATCCGCGTTTTCACCATCGCGCCCATCCTCGCCGACGCCATGCAGCGCATCTCCGATGAGACCAGCGTGAGCACCCTGTTCGAGTAGCCGACAGCCCCGGCGGTTCAGCCTCTCACGACCGCGGCCGCGCCCTCGTCCCAACGCCAGCACGGTGCGGTATCCGGAATCCACACCCCGCCAACCCATCGGGCCGGCGGACGCAGCGACAGCCAGTCCACATCCCCGGTTAACACGGCTCGACCCAGCTCGGTTATCGTGAGCCGCTCCTTCGGCCAGCTCCGGTCCTCCCCGTCGAAGCTGCCCTCAATAACCGGCCGGCTCACGCGCTTCATACTTTGGACGATGAATGAGAACATCAGGTCGCCCAGCCAGGGCAGCGGCTCGCGCTCCATCACGAGGTGACGGAAAGCTTGACCAACAGTCCGAGACCTCTCGGCCAAGAGCTGCAGGATCAGGCGCTCGGTCAGGCTCAGCCCGTCCTTCGTCCAGGGCAGCTCCTGGCAATGCCGCCGCACCGCCCTAGCGAGCTGCGGAAGACCGGGCGTTCCCGCCGCGGCCAGATCGGCGAGCGATCTCGGGTCGGGTGAGCGCAACAGAGTCCAGACGTCGCGTCCAGCCCGTAGGTCCTCCGCCGACACCAACTCACGCTCGTCCCAAAGCAAGCGCAGCGCTTCCGGCGGCAGCTGCCCGAGGCCGATGAAGCGCGTGCCGCCCGGGTAGCGGCCCGGCGAGATCAGTTCGAGCCGCGCTGGCGGCGTCTCGGCGAACTGCGCAAGGCAGCGCGCCAGAATCAGCTGGTCGTAGGTGTCGTGCTCGAACCAAAGTACGATACGCTGGTAGCGTGCCGCCGCCGCTTGCAGCCGCTCCTCGGCGAGGGCCAACGTGTCGGCGATCTGCTGACGGCTCCGCCCCGTGGCAACCCCGTAGCTCTCAGCCAGGAACGCCGCGCGCCGGTCCAGCCATTCTGGCTCCGCGACAACTGGCCCCTGGCAGAATGGATCGGCGTATTCGAGGAAGTCGCCTACGAAGCCGGCTTCCTGCAAGACGGGTCTAATGTCAGACCCACAGCGGATGTGCAGAGTCGCAACGCCCCGGTCCGGAGCGACGCCGCCGCGCGCGATGCGGTCCCATGCCCGGTCCATGGCCTGCACGTGCGCCCTAAGCCTTGGCCAGCTTGGCAAGCCGAGTTCGCGCGCGACGACGAGTTGCGCCTCGCTCAGGCGCGCGAACTGAGGTGGCGGCGTTGCGCCGCCTTGGGTCGTTGCATGGGGATGATACCGGCGGAAGCGGCGCACAGCGTCGGCGTCGCCCGCACGTAGGTCCTTCAGCAGGTCCTTGGCGCGCTTCCGCTGTTGTTCGAGTTGCAAGCGAAACGGTGATGCCCCGCGGTGGGTATGTGCTGCACGCGCGCCGACTGAATGCTCTGCCACAAGAAGCCCTTTCCTCGCGTCTGTGTCCGCCAGCCAGACAGGAAAGGGTGGATGAGCTATCGCACCACGCCTTGGGCCTGGGCGCAGCCCTTCCCGCGGACGCGGAGGCTTCGGCCAAGCCCTGGGCCGAGATGACCAGGCGTTGGCGAAACCGTCAAGACCGCTGGGAGGCCGGCATTCTGCACAAGCCGAGAGCGCGAGCGCCAGCGCCCGCGCGCGCGGGCGCTGAAGTCATGCGGGTTCGTTTCAGCTCGCGTCGCGCGCGGTTGAACGGCGGCGCGGCCAATATC
Source organism: uncultured Alphaproteobacteria bacterium (assembly GCA_963848595.1). GTDB lineage: Bacteria > Pseudomonadota > Alphaproteobacteria > Acetobacterales > Acetobacteraceae > CAWKEH01. The sequence continues at coordinate 88,569 of CAWKEH010000003.1, forward strand.
GACTCGGGCCAGGATCGAACCAGCTACGGCGATCCCTGTCGGCCGGCCCGGTCCACGGCGAAGCAGCGCCAGGCGGCGTCGAGGATCGGCGCGCAACGCGCGTCTCGCTGGGCGTCGGTGATGCGAGGCACATCGTCTTATAAAACGGGTATTCTCTCTTGATGTAGCGATCGCGAGCTTTTAAAACGGGCAACCGTTTTTTAAAATACTCCAGCTACGACGCGAGGAGCCAGCCGATGATCAAGGTCACCCCCATCCAGACCGGGACCGCGCGGCTGAAGCAGGCCCAGGAGCGCGGGCGCGAAGGACGCTCGCCGTTAGGGCGCAAGATCGACATCTTCCGCGACAAGGCGTGGGTGGGTCCTGTGCCCATCCTCGCCTGGTTGGTCGAGCATCCGGAGGGGCGGTTCATCATCGACACCGGCGATACGGCGCTGAACTCAATGCCGGGCTACCTGCCGCGCTGTAATCCGTTCTTCACGCGTGAGGTCGTGATCAAGGTCGCGCCCGTGAAGGAGATCGGCCCGCAGCTCCAACGCATGGAGATCGATCCCGCGCGCGACGTGAGCGCGGTCGTGCTAACTCATTTGCATCACGACCATACGGGAGGCCTGGACCACTTCCCCCACAACCGGATTATCGCACCCAAGGAGGGGTGGACCATCGCGTCCGGCAGGAAGGGTATGCTGATGGGCTGCCTGCCGCAGCGCTGGCCGGTTTGGTTTCGGCCGGACCTGGTCGTGCTCGATGGCCCGGCGGTCGGGCCGTTCTCGTCGTCCTACAGCCTCACGCGCGATGACCGCATCTTCTTGGTTCCCACGCCTGGGCACTTCTACGGCCACGCCTCGGTAGTCGTGCGCGGCGAGGGCGTGACGTATTTCCTGGCGGGGGACGCGACGTATAACGAAGCCAACCTCCGCACCGAACAGGTGGACGGCGTCACATACGATCCGGCGGTCTCCCTCCGAACGCTCCGCGCCATCAAGGCGTTCGCCGCGCAGGAGCCGACGATCGTGCTCCCGTCGCACGACCCTGGCAGCCCGGCCCGGCTCGCGGCGGGCAAGGTTTATGCATGACCCCCAACATCGGTGCGGCGCGTCAAGAGCGGGGCGGATGGAGCGGCTTGGGGAAGCGCACGGAGCGCCGTCACGGCCGCAGCGGCGGCGGACGCCGTGGCCAGGCCCGTGACGGCAAGGTGAAAGGCAGCATCGGCAACGATTATCGTTCGTCTCTCTGGCCCTGCGGCGGCGCCTATCCAGCGACGGCGGGCGTGTCCCATGCTAGGATCTGCACAGGGTCCGCGCCGCGCTTGCGGCCGAGCCGCAGGACCGCGTGACGAGCGGAGCGCGTTCCGTTCGGCCCGGCAGCGACCGCGGTGATCCCGACCACGGCCGGTGCCTCGCTCCGCTCGAAGGCGGAGCGCGGCAGGGCCGAGCCACCGCGGGCCGCGCGCATCGCGGCGAGCACGGGCGGGCTCGCGCTCGTCGGGTCCGGGTCGCTCACCACGTAGAGGGAGAGATAGGGCCGGAGCCGGGCGAGCAGCTCCGGCGTCATGCCGAGCACAGCACCCAGCTCGTCGAGGCTGCGGAACGGCGCGCCGGCGGGTCCGTAGGTGAGGCCCGCGGCCTTGTAGGCGGCCAGTGCGGGATCGTTCACGCCGGGCCGCGCCCAAGGGAAGCGCCACAACAGGATATTGTCGGAGACCAGGCCGGCCGTGCGCGGGTCAGCACCGGCGGCCTCGCGCAGTAGCGCCACCAGCAACTCCGCGGAGGCGAGGTTGGGATTGACCTTGCCCTCCTCGCTCTCGGCGCAGACCTCGACCGAGACGCCGCCCGGCATTGCCACGAGATGCTTGACCCCGTCCGCCGCCCAGCGTCGCGGGGGCGCGTCGAGCAGGTGGAAGGCGGCCTCTTGGACTGCGCCGTCCGCCGCCGCCTCAGTCACGGCGGCGTCGCGCACGTTCGCCGCGAGCTGCGCCTGAGCGCGCCCGCTCGCCGCGATGCGGGTCCCGATCAAGGAGAGCGGCACCATCGTCCACAGCACCAGCAGCAGCGCGAAGCCGCGCTCACGACCGCCAGGAACGCCCCTTACTGCGTCAGCCCAGCGGAGCGGCTCGGCAAAGACCCGAGGTCCGGCCACGGAAAGTCATCCGCGCGCGCGGGCGGCAGCTATCGCAGCCTCAAGCTGATCAAGCGGCATCGCCCCCGAGAACATCGTGCTGCCCACGACGTAAGTTGGCGTGCCTTGGATGCCGAGCGACTGTGCCAACGCCAGATTGGTGGCGATGTGCGCCTGAATAGACGGGTCGTCCATGTCACGGCGCAGGCGCGTCCAGTCCAACCCGGCCTGGTCGGCGGCCGCGTGCACCAACTCCTCGGTGATCTGCGACGGACCTGTCATGATTGCGTCCTGCAGCTTCTGGTAGCCGCCCTGCCTCTGCGCCGCCAGCACCGCGCGCGCGCCGAGCATGCTGCCCGGACCCAGCATCGGGATGTCCTTGAAGACGATCCGCAACCTCGGTTCGGCGGTGACCAGCGCTTGCATTACCGGCAGCATGCGCCGGCAGTAAGGGCAGTGCAGGTCGTAGAACTCCACCAGCGTCACCTCGCCTTGCGGATTGCCAGCGACCGGATCATCGGACGTGCCCGCCAGCGCCGGTCCGGCCTTCGCGATCGCAGCACGTGCCGTCTCTGCCTGCTTGCGGCTCATGTCCTCCCGCAGCGCCGCCACCGCGTCGCGGAGAATGCTCGGATCGGACTTCAGCGCCTCGCGCACGACGCGCACGATCTCCGTGCGCTGCTCCGGGGTGAAAGCACCCGTTGTCTGCGGGTCAGTCTGGCCAGCGGGTTGCGCCCGCGACGACAGCGGCAGCGTCAAGCAGGCGACCAGTAGGGACATCAGGCGGAACGCACGCATAGCAACCTCCTGCAGGGATGACCCGGCTTGACCTCGTCGCGCACACCGTTGCGGCCCCACTGAACAGGCTGATGACGCCACGATCATGGCGGCAGGCAGGTGTTGAAGCGCGGAGCCGTGCCGGTCAGCAGCAAGGTGTTGAGCCGCACCGAGCCGGTCGGCGCGCCGGCGTAGAGGGTCGTGCCGTTGTTCGTGTTGGCGACAGCGCTGGTGCAGTTCTGGAAGAAGGATGCCTGGCACGGGTAGGGGCCGAAGATTTGGTGGCCCAGCGGCGCCGCAGCCGAGTCGGCCGTCGTGATCGGGCAGGAGCACACGATCTGGTTCTTGCCGAGCTGGCCGAGGCCCGGGAACGACTGCCCCTGCGTGCTCGTGAAGCAGATGCCGCCGTCGCACGTGGCGTAGGCGCCGGTGGAGGCGCTCGGGGGGCAAGTGTAGAGCGCCTGGTTTCCGGAGGGCGCGATGATTGACGCCGGCAGGCTGAAGGTGCTCACCACGAAGCCGTTGCTGGGGCCCTGGGCATTGACGGTGCAGACGTTGCTGTTGTCGTATGACAACGGCCGGCTGAGACTGTCGCCGGACAGCACGTCGCAGCCGCAATAGGCGACATTGTTGTAAACAAAGCAGCTCGCACCGGCGCACAGCGCATACGTCTGGTTCCGGCAGATCACGGGCGTGTTCTGAGCCAAGAGGCCCGCGAGAGGGTCAGCTCCATCATCCGCGGCGCGGGCCGAGCCTCCAGCCGTCAACATCAGCGCCACCGTGAGCGCCGCAAGGGCGAGCAATGCCCTTTCCGCGACCGGCCGACGGCGCGTTCCTCGCAGGTCATGCACCCACGTCACGAACACGGGCAGTCCTTGCTTCGCGATCTCCAGCCATGGACGCATGACGGCGTACTCCCTTGCTAGGCGCGACCTTCAATCCCGACGATGGGTAACCATGGCGGCGCGATCCGACGCGTGATGCCGCTTTGGCTTGGCCGACGCGGCGCCTTGCACGAGCGCGCTCATCCGTCTCCTCCTCATCCTCTAGCGCCAACGAGGCACCTCGAAGAACGGTGATCCGGTTTCTTAGCATCCCACACGCGGGTTATCAAGAGCGTTCGTTCGGTTTAAAAGGGAGATGCCTAAGATCTCCGAGGAGCGCCGCGCGGAGCGGCGCAACAGCATCATCCAGGCCGTCCGTGAGTGCTTCCAGCGCAAGGGGCCGCACACGACCACCATGGACGACATCATCCGCCAGTCCGGGCTGTCCGCCGGCGCCGTGTACAGCTACTTCCCCAGCAAGGAGCAGCTCATCTTCGCCGCGCTCACGACATCCATGGCCGACCTCGGAGCGGTTCTCATGCCGACTTGCGGCTCATCTCCTCCCGCAGCGCCGCCACCGCGTCGCGGAGAATGCTCGGGTCGGACTTCAGCGCCTCGCGCACGACGCGCACGATCTCCGTGCGCTGCTCCGGGGTGAAAGCACCCGTTGTCTGCGGGTCAGTCTGGCCAGCGGGTTGCGCCCGCGAGGACAGCGGCAGCGCCAAGCAGGCGGCCAGTAGGGACATCAGGCGGAACGCACGCATAGCAACCTCCTGCACGGGTGACCCGGCTTGACCTCGTCGCGCGCACCGCTGCGGCCTCACTGAACAGGTTGACGACGCCACGGTCATGGCGGCAGGCAGGTGTTCAAGGGCGGAACGCTGCCATAGAGCAGACGTGTACCAGTTACCGTCGAGCCGATTGACGTACCGTCGTAGAGGGTTGACCCGTTGTCATTGTTGGCGACCGTGCGGTCACAATACCGAAAGAAGGATTCTTGACACGGATAGGGTCCAATGATCTCAAGGCCCTGAATCGGATTAGCCCTTTTGACCGGGCAGGAGCACACAATCTGGTTGTTGCCAAGCGGAGTATTGGAACCTGGGAAGGAGTTTCCCGTCGTGCTCGTGAAGCAGATGCCGCCATCGCACTTAGCATAAGCAGCAAGGGAGGTGCGTGGGCATATGTAGAGCGCCTGATTCCCAGACGGTGCAACAATCGACTCGGGTAGGCTGAAAGTGCTCACCACGTAGCCGTTGCTGGGGCCTTGGGCATTGACAGAGCAAACGTTGCTGTTGTCGTACTTGAACGGCGCGCTAATGCTGTCGCCGTTCAGCACGTCGCAGGTACAGTAGGCGACGTCGTTGTAGACGAAGCAGCTGGCGCCGGCGCACAGCGCGTAGGTCTGGTCCCGGCAGATCACGGGCGTGTCCTGAGCCAAGAGGCCCGCGAGCGGATCGGCCGCATCGTCGGCGGCGCGAGCCGAGCCTCCGGCCGCCAGCATCGGAGCGAGCGCGGCCACGGCGAGCGATGCCCTTCCGGTGACCGACCTGCGGCGCGCCCCTCGCTGTTGGCCCGCCAGCGTCACAGGCGTGGACTTGGGCCGGTCCTTCTTCACGATCTCCAGCCGTGGTGGATGCATGGCGGCGTCCCTCCCTCAGTGGGTGCGAACCTCGAGCCCGAGGACAGGCGACCACGACGGCGGCGCGAGGCGGACTGCCGCCCGTGTCGCGAGCCGGTGCGCGACGCCGCTCTGGCTCGACCGGCCGGCTTGACCGGCGCGACGCCTCGCACCGACGTGCTCATGCGCCTCCTCCCCTGTCCCCAGGCGCCGACAGCTGATGCCTTGAAGAACGGTAGTTCGGTGTCTTAGCACCGCGCGCGCGGGTTATCTAGAGCGATCGTCCGGTTTATAAGGGGAGATGCCTAAGATCTCCGAGGAGCGCCGCGCGGAGCGGCGCAACAGCATCATCCAGGCCGCCCGTGAATGCTTCCAGCGCAAGGGGCTGCACACCACCACCATGGACGACATCATCAGGCAGTCCGGACTGTCCGCCGGTGCCGTCTACGGCTACTTCACGAGCAAGGAGCAGCTCATCTTCGCCGCACTCACGACGTCCATGGCCGATCTCGGGGCGGTGCTCGCGCCGATCTTCGGTCGCGCGCCGCCGCTGCCCCCGGCCGACTTCGTCGAAGAGCTGACCCGCACGATCAAGGACTTCGCCCAGCAAGGCAGCGTCAACCGGATGCGCATTGCGATGCACGGGTGGAGCGAGATCCAGCACAACGACGCGCTGCGCTCCACCATGCAGCAGATCTATCGCGGACTGTATGTACAGCTCGTGCTGGTCGCGGACCGGTGGAAGGCCGCCGGCTTCGTTCCAGAGAGCGCCCTCTCCGACGACCTGGCCGCGTCAATCATGTCGCTCGGCTTGGGGTTCGTCGCCCAAGCGGCCATCCTAGGGGATGCTGACCCGGCCCAGCACGCCCGAGGCTTGGAAGCCCTGGCCTGCCTCCCGCCTCGGCTCGAAGAGACCCAGCTTAAGAGGATCGCCCGGCGCAAGCGGGCCTGAACGCGCGACGACGGGCGGGGCACCTCGGCCAGCCCCACGTGACCTCACCACGCATGAAACACCGCCGCCGAACTGCGGGGCCGGCGGGCGGCGCTGATCGGGTCAGCGCGCGGGCTGGGCGAGGAGGGGGAGGCGATGCGGGTGCTGCGCGAGCGCGGGGCCGAACCCGGCGAGAAGATGATTTGCGTCGAGTTGGCCAGGTGATCCGGCTGAAGCTGACCGTTTTCGGACGGGCAGGCTTCGGGTGTGGGACCCAGGATTGCTGTCGTTCGCTGGCCAATCCGCTCGGCGACAGTTTGTGACCCGATGACGGTCAAACTACGGCAATGCTGCACCATCCGATCCCGAACGTCTTCACGATCACCCCGCGCGATGATGATCGGCGATGGTGGGGCAGGCTGCGAACTTCATGGTCGCGAGGACGCATCATGATGAAGCGACATACAGGGACCGTAGGTCGCTGCTTTGACGAAACGTGCTGGCTCACTCTATTCTCAAACGCCTACTCCGTACCTGCCCCCAACCCGGCGACGAATAGTCGTACGGCGGTGGCAATGTCTTCCGGCTGCGACGGCCCTAGCCTGCCACTGAGTTCTATCATCGCCATACCTTGTACCAACGACCGACAGGCCAGTGTCGCGGCGGCAGCATGCGTGGGCAGTATCCCGGCTACGCGCTTTGCCAGAACCTCATAGGTACCCTGTACTGCGTCCGTGCCTGCGCTGCCATACTGATGGCTATACATCAGCCGGAATAGGGCCGGATTTGTCCGGGCGAAGTCAATGTAAGCCATGCCTTGGGCAAACAGGGCTTCGCGGGGATCGGGCTGATCGTCGGCGACGATCAGGGCGTTTCTCAAGATCTCAAAGCCATGATCGGCGACAGCGGCCAGCAAGCCGGCTTTGTCCGAGAAGTGCCGATAGGGAGTCATGGCCGATACCCCCGCCGCCCGCGCCACGGCCCGCAGGCTGGGTTCCTCCCTTTTAGCTTCCAGGATATCGAGTGCTGCCGCAATCAACGTCTCCCGAAGCCCGACTTGCGTGCCCACTTGGCATGGCTCCATTTACAGTGTAAGCAGCATAGCCTGGATGCAGCGTAAACCAGATGGGGATTTCGGCTTATGAGCCTGAAGGGCGTGATCGAAGGCGTTCATGTCGTCGCCATGGGGAGGGCAAACGGCTTCCTGATTGAAGGGGACGATGGGCTGACGCTGGTCGACGCCGGCTTCCCGGGTAAGGAGGCCGCCGTCTTCGCGGCGCTCCGCGAACTCGGCCGTTCGCCGGATCAGCTCAAGCACCTGATTCTTACTCACAGTCATTCCGATCATATCGGCAGCGCCGCTGCGATCGTGCGGAGTAGCGGTGCGAGGACGTATATGCATCCGCTCGATATCCCCCTCGCTGAAACCGGCGGGCCGTTCCGGCCCATGACCCCGGCACCGGGTTTGCTGCGGCAGGTGATGTGTCGGGTGATCTACGACCACAACGAGCGCGTGGCGCCGGTCGCCATCGACCAGCCTTTGACCGATGGGGAGACTTTGCCCATCGCCGGAGGCATCAACATCATCCATGTTCCTGGGCATTGCGCGGGGCAGGTTGCGCTGCTTTGGCGTCCGGGACGCATGCTGTTCGCGGCCGATGTGTTCATGAACATCACGGGATTTGGTGATCCCCTCGGCTTCGAGAATATAGAAGAAGGTCGCGCGAGCCAGCGCAAACTCGCTGGTCTTTCTTTCGATGCTGTCGGGTTCGGCCATGGCAAGACTATCGACCGTAATGCGATGACACGCCTACGGAAATGGACAAACAAAGCTTCCTTCTGACTTCGGAGCGCGAGATCGTCGACAACTCGAAGTTTTCGGAAGCGGCCGCAGCCGACGCATACACGGTCTCGGTCTCGGTCTCAGTAGGGGCGGCACTCTGCCCGGCCGGAGCGCATCGAGGACGTGAGCCTATCCCCTTGGTGCATAGTCCGTAGTGACGCGACGCTTTGCAACGAGGCAGCATTGAGGCGCCGGAACGGCGCAGGGTGCGGGCAGAGTTGTTCGCGAGCATCATCGTGGGGTCGGTCGCGTCTGCGCCCAATTGCGAAGGAAACCAGGTTGAGAAAGGCAGCTCGAAGATGACCGGATCGATTATGGTGCTGGCGACGGCCGGCTCGTTTCTGGGTACACACTTCGCCTTGTCGCACCCCCTACGCCGCCCACTGGTCGGCGCTATGGGAGAGAACGCGTTCCTGGTGCTCTACTCGGCCGTCGCCTTCGTCACTCTCGGCGCAACCATTTGGGCGTACTGGGCGGCGCCGATCACGACACCGCTTTGGGATGTTGGAGACGGCCTCTGGGCGCTTTCGACCGTTGCGATGCTGATCGCGTCCGTTCTGCTTCTTGGATCGCTCGTCCGGAACCCGGCGTTGCCCGGCGCTGGGGGTGGCGCAGCCACGGCCACGGCGCGCGGTGTGTACGTCGTAACCCGTCACCCAATGATGTGGGCGTTCGCGATCTGGGGAGCGTCACACATCCTGATCTATCCGATCGCCAAGAACATCATCCTGTCGGGCGCAATCATCGTGCTCGCGCTGCTCGGCGCCGCGCTGCAGGATCGCAAGAAGGCTAGGCTTGACCCACAGGGCTGGACGACATGGCAAAGTCGCACGAGCTATCTGCCATTCTTGGCGATCGCTCAAGGTCGCGCGACGTTCGGCGGTTTTGGCGCCCACGCGCTCGGCGGTGGCATCGTCGTCTGGCTGCTCGCGACGTGGGCGCACATCCCGCTCGCCGGCTGGCCGGCGGGAATCTGGCGCTGGTTGATGTGATTATGCTATTTCGAAGCGACAACGAGTTCTAAGCGAACGGCGACTCTCCTCCGACAACTCGTCTTGGGGCACCGCGTCCACGGGGCGACGGGCGTCGGCGCCCTCGTTTCCCGAGCCTCGCAACAACGTGCGCCGTGCAGCCCCCTTCGACTCCCCCCCTCCATTGCGCCGACCTTGCGACGATCCGAGGGGCGCCCCGGCAAGGGGCTGAGACGCCGATGGCGGGCGGCATCCCGCGCGCGGCAACCCTTTGAACCTGACCCGGATCGTGCCGGCGTAGGGACGGGATTCGGCCATCGCCCCCTCCCCCCGGCTAAGAGGAGCGGCGCCATGACCGTCCAGCAGAAGCCCAGCGCAGTCACGACCGGCCCGATCATGGGCTCCCGCAAGGTCTATGCAGCGCCTGAGGGGCGGCTGGACCTATCCGTGCCGTTCCGCGAGATCGTGCTCCATCCCTCGGCGCGCGAGGAGCCCGTTCGCCTCTACGACACCAGCGGCCCCTATACCGAGGAGGGTGCGCAGGTGGACCTGGCCGCCGGGCTGCCGCAGCTCAGGGCGCCCTGGCTCGCCGGCCGCAGCCTAGCCCCCGCGATGCCTCGCGCCGTGCGGCCCGAGGACAACGGCTTCGCCGCCGCGGACCGTCTCGTGCCGCCCTGCCCCGCCGAGCGCGCCGTGCTCGTGGGCCAGCCCGGCCGGCCCGTGACGCAGCTGGAGTTCGCCCGCGCTGGCATCGTCACCGAGGAGATGCGCTACGTCGCGCACCGCGAGAACCTCGGGCGGCAGCGCATGGCCGAGGGCGCCGAGGCGCGCCGGGCGGACGGCGATGATTTCGGCGCGCGCATCCCCGCCTTCGTCACCCCCGAGTTCGTCCGCGACGAGGTGGCCGCGGGCCGGGCGATCATCCCGGCCAACGTCAACCATCCCGAGCTGGAGCCGATGGCCATCGGCCGCAACTTCCTGGTCAAGGTCAACGCCAACATCGGCAACTCGGCCGTCACCTCTGGGCGCCGCCGAGGAGGTCGAGAAGCTGGTCTGGGCGATCCGCTGGGGCGCGGACACGGTCATGGACCTCTCGACGGGCCGCAACATCCACAACATCCGCGGCTGGATCCTCCGCAACTCGCCCGTGCCCATCGGCACGGTGCCGATCTATCAGGCGCTGGAGAAGGTGGGCGGCGACGCCGACAAGCTCGACTGGGAGGTGTTCAAGGACACGCTGATCGAGCAGGCCGAGCAGGGTGTGGACTACTTCACGATCCACGCGGGCGTCCGCCTTGCCTACGTGCCGCTCACCGCCCGGCGCGTGACCGGCATCGTCTCGCGCGGCGGCTCCATCATGGCGCGCTGGTGCCTCGCCCACCACCGGGAGAGCTTCCTCTACGAGCGCTTCGGCGAGATCTGCGAGATCATGCAGAAGTATGACGTCTCGTTCTCGCTCGGCGACGGGCTACGCCCCGGCAGCATCGCGGACGCCAACGACGCGGCGCAGTTCGCCGAGCTGGACACGCTCGGCGAGCTCACCAAGATCGCCTGGGACGCCGGCTGCCAGGTGATGATCGAGGGCCCCGGCCACGTGCCGATGCACAAGATCAAGGAGAACATGGAGCGGCAGCTCGAGGTCTGCCACGAGGCGCCGTTCTACACGCTCGGCCCGCTCACGACCGACATCGCACCGGGCTACGACCACATCACGAGCGCCATAGGTGCTGCCATGATCGGCTGGTTCGGCACGGCGATGCTCTGCTACGTGACGCCCAAGGAGCATCTCGGCCTTCCGAACCGCGACGACGTGAAGACCGGCGTCATCACCTACCGCGTCGCCGCCCACGCCGCCGACCTCGCCAAGGGACACCCGGCCGCGAAGCTGCGCGACGACGCGATCAGCCGGGCGCGGTTCGAGTTCCGCTGGGAGGACCAGTTCAACCTCGGCCTCGACCCGGACACGGCGCGCGCCTTCCACGACGAGACCCTGCCCAAGGAAGCACATAAGGTCGCCCATTTCTGCTCCATGTGCGGTCCCAAGTTCTGCTCCATGAAGATCAGCCAGGACATCCGCGCCGAGGCGGAGCGGCAGCAGGCGATGGAGGCCAAGAGCGCCGAGTTCGCCGAGCGGGGCAAGTCGCTCTATGTCCCGGAGGAAGCGGCCGAGTAGTGGCGGACCCGCTCGCCGCGCTCGACGCCATGGGCCAGCTCCCGGACGCGGAGCTGGATCTGGCGGACGCGGCCCTGCAATTCGCCCGCGCCGACCTGCCCGACGCTGATTGGCAGGCTGCTCGGGCGCACCTGTCGGAGCTGGCGCGCGAGGCGGCTTCCCTCTCCGCCGCCGATCCCGTGAACCGCGCCGTGGCGCTCGCGCGCCTTCTCGCCGGTCATCACGGCTACCAGGGCGATGCCGAGAGCTACGACGATCTCGCCAACGCCAACCTGATCCAGGTGATCGAGCGGCGCCGCGGCCTGCCCGTAGCACTCGGCATCCTCTGGATACACGCTGCCCGCGCCGCCGGGTGGGAGGCCCACGGCCTCGACTTCCCAGGGCACTTCCTCGTGGGCCTCGCCGTGGAGAATGAGCAAGCGGTGGTGGACCCGTTCAACGGCGGCGGCCTGCTCGCCCCTCCGACGCTGCAGGCCCTCTTCAAGCGGATCGAGGGGCCGGATGCCGAGCTGCGGCCGTCCTCGCTCCGCCCGATCGGCAGCCGGCTGGTCCTGCTCAGGCTGCAGAACAACATCAAGCTGCGCCGCTTGCGCGCGGGCGACCTGGAGGGCGCGCTGGAGTGCACGGCGCGGATGCTGCGCCTCGCCCCCGAGGCGGCGACGCTCTGGCGCGAGGCGGCGCTGATGCACGAGCGCCTGGGCCAGGTCACGGCGGCGCTCAACGCGTGGAAGCGCTTCCTCGTTCTCGTCCCGGAAGGCGAGTTGGCGACTCAGGCGCAGGAGGCCGTGGCGATGCTAAGGGCACAGCTCAACTAGAGCAGATCGCGCCTGACCGTGTCGGTCAGGCGCGTGAAGATGCTCGGAAAACAGAGATTTATACGCCCGGCGTCATTGAGTGACATATGCCCAGTCTCGTGACGCGATTGAGGTGATGCGCTCGGGTTGAGAGAGCAGCCAGTTCCAGGCGTCGCAGCAGGCGTCAACAATGGCGGAGTAGCTGTCGTAGACGCGGTTGCTCAACTTGTTGCTCCGCAGCTAGGCCCAGATGTTTTCGACCGGGTTCAGCTCGGGGCTATAGGGGGGCAAGTGGAGCAGGGTGATGTTCTGTGGCACGCGGAGTTGTCCGCCGAGCTTGTGCCACCCGGCGCCGTCGATGTTGAGGATGGCATGGGCATCCGGCGCGACATGTCGGCTGATTTCGGCCAGGTGCAGGTTCATCATCGCGGCATTCGCGTAGGGCAGCACCAACCCTGCTCCTGTGCCTCGGGCCGGACACACGGCCCCAAACAAATACGCCCAGGCGTAACGTTGATCGCGTGGCGCAGACGGGCGTGAGCCGCGTTCCGCCCAGACCCGGGTGAGCGTGCCCTGTTGGCCGATGCGCGCTTCGTCCTGCCACCAGAGTTCGAGCGGCTTGCCACGCGCGTGCTCGGGCAGGGCAGCGTCTATGAGGGCGGCGTAGTCGGCCTGAAAGACGCCTGCGCCGCGACGTCCTGGCCCGGATGGCGGGGCCGCGCGACCAAGCGGCGGAACCCGAGCCGCCGCAACACATCGCTCATGCTGCGTTCGGCCAGCACCACGCCGAAGCGCGCCTCGATCGCCTGCGCCAGATCGGCCCGGCGCCAGCGCACCACCCCGTGCGTGGTCAGGTCCGGCCCGCGCCGGACCCATGCGGCGACCGCGGCCTCTTGCTCGGGCGAGAGGAACGGCTTGGGACCGACCTTTCCCGCTTTGTCCGACAGCCCGGCCAGGCCCTGCTCGTTATAGCGATGCACCCAATCACGCAGCGTCTGCCGGTCCATGCCGCTAGCCCGGGCGGCATCGGTGCGAGCCGCGCCTTCCAGCACCAGCGCCAGAGCCAGCATACGCCGAGACGCCGCCGCATCCCGCGTGCGTCCCGCCTGCCGCCGCAAGCCAGCCGCGTCCAAATCGAGCCGAGTAATCTGAACCGCCGCTCCCATCGTGCCCTCCGCGAATCGCTCTCCAGAGCGAATCACGCCCAGACCGATCAGGAAATCCCCCCAGAGTCAGCCATCAACACCGGGCGTATTAGAGCGCGCTGACCGGATACGGTCAGCGCGCTCTAAGCCGCGAATTGCAGGTAGGGGATCCCGCCAGCGGTGCCCGACCCGGCGATCATCGCCTGCGCCTGCGCGACCGACAGCCCGGCGAACGTCAGCGCCGCTTCCGAGCTGCCATTGCCCAGCATGTCCGCGTGCAGCGTGGCGCCCGTGTAGCCCGAGGCACCTTGCCCGTCCGTCCAGGTGAGGTTCGTCACGCCGGGCACGTAGCCCCAGAGCGTCACGGTGTCACCGGCATGGACGTTGGCGACCGTGCTCCAAACGTCCGCCGCGCCGCGGCCGTCCACGAAGAAGGTGTCCTCGCTGCCCGTGCCGGTGCCGCCCACGAGGAAGTTGCTGCCGCCGCCGCCGTCGAGCACGTTGCGCCCGGAGCTGACAGCCAGCGCATCGTCGCCGCTGCCGCCCTTGAGGAAGAGTCCGGGCACGCTGCCGCTCAGGTTCACGCCGTCCGATCCCGAGTAGATATACTGCTGCTGCAAGCCCGCGGCCGGCCCCGTGTAGGGATTCGCGATCAGCTTGACGCTGAGGCTGTCCGTTGTGTCGGTGAGGCCGATATCGGCGGCCGTAGGGGCACCATAGAGGACCTGCATCCCGGCGATGTCGGCGATGCTCAGGCCAGGGTTTGTCGTCTGTGCCGTGGGATACATGACGGCCGTGGGATCGGTCGAGTGATTGAGGCCCAGCGCGTGGCCCAGCTCGTGCAGGGAAACCTGATACAGCGTCGAGACGGTGCCCTCCCACGTATAGCCGCCATCGGTGCTGATGAGGGGGAGCTGGGCCGGATCCTCGAGCTCCACGGTAGTGCCGGGCACGAACTGGTTGGAGGTCGTCGCGTAGTAGTTTGTGAGGCCGATGGTATCGCCGCCGCCGCTGCCTTCGAGCGCGCCCCAGCCGATCTCGATGTCCGCTTGCGTGCCGGCGGCAACCTGCTGGAAATCGACGTTCGCCGCCTCGCCCCACGCCACAAGGGCGGACTCGACCGTGGCTTGGTAAGGGGCGGTGATCGCGCTGCTGAAGGGTGAACCGGAAGCGAAGCTCCAAGTGACCGTGTTGCTGGCCCATTTCGGGCCTTCGAACGTGTATTCCGCCACAACCTTCCTCCACGCCTTCCGCGATGATACCTCGCTTCGGCGCCCAAGGCGAGGAGAGTAGATGCAGGACGCGGCCGTGCTGGAGGTGGACCTCGACGCCGTGGCGACGAACTGGCGGCTGCTCCGCGCATGGCATCCGGGCGGCGCCGTCGCGGCCGTGGTCAAGGCGGACGGGTATGGCCTCGGCGCGGAACCCGTCGCGCGGCGGCTGCACCGCGAGGGCTGCCGCCACTTTTTCGCGGCGCACCTCGCCGAGGCGGTGGCGATCCGGCCCAGCGTGCCGGGCGCCCTTGTCGCGGCGCTCAACGGCCTCTGGCCCGGCGACGCGGCAGACTACGTGGCGCACGGCATCCTGCCCGTGCTGGGGTCGTTGGGCGAGGTCGAGGCCTGGTCGGCACACGCGCGCCAGCTCGGCCGAACTCTTCCTGCCCTGCTTCACGTGGACACGGGCATGAACCGGCTCGGCCTGCCCGCGGCGGAACTGGACCAGCTAGCGGCGGAGCCGGAGCGGCTCACGGGCATCGCGCTGCACTACGTGATGACCCACCTCGTGAGCGCCGAGACGCCGGACGACCCGATCAACGAGGTGCAGCGCGAGCGGTTCGCACAAGCGTGCGCGCGCCTGCCCGCAGCACCTCGAAGCATCGCCAACTCCAGCGGCATCTTCCTCGGCCCGTCCTTCGCCTCGGACCTCGCCCGGCCCGGCGCCGCGCTCTACGGCCTCAACCCGACGCCGGGCGCGGCCAACCCGATGCACGGCTGCGTGCGGCTGCGGGCGCGCATCCTGCAGGTGCGCGACGTGGCGCCGAGCGAGCGCGTCGGCTACGGCGGCACCTGGGCGGCACCGCGCCCGGCACGGATCGCGACGTGCTCCGTTGGCTACGCCGACGGCTTCCTGCGCGCCCTGAGCAACCGCGGGGAGGCCCGCTTTGACGGCGCCCCCGTCCCGCTGGTAGGGCGTGTGTCCATGGACCTGACCACCTTCGACGTGACCGATGCACCCGGCGCGCTGCCCGGCGCATGGCTCGACCTGATCGGCCCCGACCTGCCGCCCGACGCCGTGGCCGAGCACGCCGGCACGAACGGCTACGAGATCCTCACCGCCCTCGGCCGACGCTACCGGCAGAGCTACCGCGGCGCATGAACGGGCTGCTGGACGCGGTCGCCGCGGTCGGGCGCGGCGCGCTCGGCGCCGTCCGCAGCGCGGGCGCCGTTGCCTTGTTCGGAGCGGACGGCGTGCTGCATCTGCTGCGGCCGCCGTTCTACCTACGCATGTTGGGCCGCTCCTTCCTCGAGTTCGCGTATTTCAGCCTGCCCGTCGTGGCGCTCACGGCGGTGTTCAGCGGCATGGTCATAGCGCTTCAGAGCTACACCGGGTTCGCCCGCTTCAACGCCGAGAGCGCCATCGCGGGCGTGGTCGCGCTCAGCGTGGTGCGCGAGCTGGGGCCGGTCCTGGCCGGCCTGATCGTGGCAGGCCGGGTAGGCGCTGCCATGGCCGCGGAACTGGGCACCATGCGCGTCACGGACCAGATCGACGCGCTCGGCACGCTCTCAACCAACCCCATGAAATACCTGGTCGCACCCCGCTTGCTCGCTGGCACGCTCGCGCTGCCGCTCCTCGTCGTCGCGGCCGACATCATCGGCGTCGCGGGCGGATTCCTCGTCGCGACCGTCAAGCTCGGCTTCAACCCGTCCAGCTACCTCGCGAGCACGGCGAATATCCTAACGGTGAACGACATGGTCGCGGGCCTCGCGAAAGCGGCGGTGTTCGGCTTCATCATTGCGCTCATGGGCTGCTTCAACGGCTACCGCAGCCAGGGTGGCGCGCAAGGCGTAGGCTCGGCCACGACCAGCGCCGTCGTCGCGGCGAGCATCCTCATCCTGGCCTTCGACTACGTCATGACCGAGCTGTTCTTCGCCCGATGACGACGAACGGCGCCTACCCCAAGATACGCATCCGCAACCTGCGCAAGAGCTTCGGTGACAAGCAAGTGCTGGACGGCGTGAACCTCGACGTCATGCCCGGCACCAGCATGGTCGTCATCGGCGGCTCAGGCAGCGGCAAGAGCGTGCTGCTCAAGTGCGTGCTCGGCCTGATCGAGCCTGACGCGGGCGTGATCGAGATCGACGGCCAGGACGTTCTGCGCCTGCCCGCCGCGGAGCGCGAGGCGGTGATCGCGAAGATCGGCATGCTGTTCCAGGCGGCGGCCCTCTTCGACAGCCTGCCCGTCTGGGAGAACGTGGCCTTCGGCCTGCTCGCCCGGCACAAGACTACCCGTGCCGAGGCGAAGCGGCACGCGACCGCGGTGCTCGCGCAGGTGGGCCTCGACCCCGACGTGGGCGAGTGCTGGCCCGCGGAGCTGTCCGGCGGGATGCAGAAGCGCGTCGGCCTCGCCCGCGCCATCGCCGCACAGCCGGAGATCCTGTTCTTCGACGAGCCGACGACGGGCCTCGACCCCATCATGGGCGCGGTGATTGACGGGCTGATCGTGGACTGCGTGAAGCGCCTCGGCAGCACGGCGGTCGCCATCACGCACGACATGGCAAGTGCGACCCGGATCGGCGACCGTGCGGCGATGCTCTACGGCGGCAAGATCGTCTGGGAAGGCCCGGCCGCCGACCTGCTCCACACCGACAACCCGCTCGTGGACCAGTTCACGCACGGGCGGCGCGAAGGGCCGATCCACATGGAGCTACGGCGGTAGGTCAAGCGCCTGGACCTAGAATCCGGATCTGCCGCAAGCTGAGCGGCGTGCCCGCCAGCACGCTCTACCACGACCTGCACGCCGACGGCGCGCTCAGGGCGCCAGGGATCAGACTGCTCGGCGTGGACGCGGCAGCATGAGGAAAACAGCCCCTTTGCCCGGTTAAAGAGTGGAAACGAAGGGCTGACCGTCGCCTGCGATGGCGGTCCTTTATGCCAGCGTCACGCCGAACGCCTCGGCGAAGCCTTCGCGCCCGGCCTCCGTGATCGCTACGGCGCGGCTGTCCTTGATCCGCGCGATCCAGCCCAGCTCGAAAGCGCGCATCGCCAGCGAGGCCCCGACGGCACCGGCGAGATGCGGGCGGCGCTCGCTCCAGTCCAAGCACGGTTTGCAGAAAGCGCGTCGGCGCCTCACGGCGGCCCCGAGGTCGATCCCGAGCCCGGTCAGGAACTCCACTCCGGCTGCGGTCACCTCGCCCCCGTCCTCGACCAGCACGATGCGGCCTTGCGCGATGAGTGCGTCGGCGATGGCGACGGCAACGCGGCCGGCAAGGTGGTCGTAACAGGTCCGTGCCGTGCGCAGTGCCTCGCCACCCTTCCAGTGCGGGCGGTAGCGCGCCGGACCAGCCTCGGCTACGGCCATGATGCCCTCCAGCATGCGCCCGACCAGGGGCGAGGCGAGCCGGTAATAGCGATGCCGCCCTTGCCTCTCGAGCGCGAGCAGGCCGACCTCGGCCAGCTTGCCGAGGTGCGAGCTGGCCGTTTGCGGCGTGACCCCCGCATGGTAGGCGAGTTCTGTTGCGGTGAGCGCGCGGCCGTCCATCAGCGCGGACAGCACGTTGGCGCGGGCGGGGTCGCCGACGAGAGCGGCGATCTGGGCAATGTGCGGGCCTGCTTCCATACCGGACATCCTAGCGCCAATCGCCGGTGCCGGGTGGGTGAATACTTCGAGCGGGATCGAAGCGTTCGCGGTGGACGCGCGGTGCGGTGGCCGCCAGTTTTCCGGCCACCCGATCCAGCCGGAGACGTCCCTTGGACATCCGCCGCAACCCACTCCCGAAGCTCGATCCACGGGAAGAGCACTACCGCATCCCGGGCCCGCGTGAGGGGCTGCAACTGTTCCTACGCCGCCTAGCAGGTTCGCCGGGTGTCAGTGCCGGACAGCGGCCGGTGCTCTACGTGCACGGGGCGACGTTCCCCTCCGCGCTTTCCATCGCGCACCGGTTCGACGGCCGCTCCTGGCGCGACACGCTGCGCGAGGCCGGCTTCGACGTGTGGGGCCTGGACTTCCACAGCTTCGGCGACTCGGACCCCTATCCCGAAATGGAGGAACCGGCCGACGCGCACGGCCCGCTGTGCCTGGCGGAGGACGCCGAGGCGCAGCTCGGCGCTGCCGTGCGATTCATCCTCGCACACGTGGGGGCGGCGTCGCTGTCGCTCCTGGCCCACTCCTGGGGCTGCATGGTCGCCGGGCGGTTCGCGGGCAGGCATCCGACCCTGGTGGACCGCCTGGCGCTGTTCGCCCCCATCGCGCGCCGCGACGGCCCGCGCTACGCCCAGCGCCCGGACGGACCCGCGTGGCGCGTGATCACGGCCGAGAATCAGTGGGCGCGCTTCGTCGAGGACGTGCCGGCCGACGCGCCGCCGGTGCTCGCGCGCGCCGACTTCGAGGCCTGGGCGGTGCGCTACCTCGACAGCGATCCCCAGAGCAGGAGCCGCGATCCCGCGGGCGTGAAGGTCCCCTCCGGCCCGTTCGTCGAGATCCTGCGCGCCTGGCACGGCGAGCTGGCCTGGAATCCTGGTTTGGTCCAGGCGCCGACGGCAATCTTGCGCGGCGAATGGGACGGCCTCGTGACGGACGCGGACGCGCGCTGGCTGTGGGACGCGCTGGCCCTCGCGCCGAGCAAGCGCGACGTGAAGATCGGCCACGGCACGCACCTGCTGCACCTGGAGGCCATGCGCCCGGCGCTGTGGCGCGAGAGCGTGGCCTTTTTGCAGGGCGATGATTTCGCCCTGGTCCAGCCGTAGCGCAGCCCGACACGCAGAGACGAGGAGACGCCATGTTCACCGTGGTCTTCGAGGTGCATCCCAAGCCGGGGAAGAAAGACGAGTACCTGGGCCTCGCCAAGCATCTGAAGCCAATTTTGGAGTCGATTGACGGCTTCCTCGACAACGAGCGCTTCGAGAGCAAGCGCCGCGAAGGCTGGCTGCTGTCGCTCTCGACGTGGCGCGACGAGAAGTCCGTGGTGCGCTGGCGCAGCGAAGGCGAGCACCACAGGGTCCAGGAGCGCGGCCGCTTCGACGTGTTCTCCGACTACCACCTGCGCGTCTGTGACGTCACGACGGACAGCCATCCACCTGAAGGTCTGCCCGTCAGGGAGCAGCGCTTCGACGAGACCGAGACCGGCGAGGCCAAGGCGCTCGCCATCACTGAGGCGTCGCCCGCGCCAGGTGCTGCGCTGAGCGCTCATGCCGATCTCCTGCCGAGCCGTCTCGGCCTCGATATACGGGCGGAGGGCTTGATCGACTACGACGTGTTCGAGAGCATCTACAATCCTGGCAAGATGCTGCTCCTGACCTCGTGGAAATGTGCTGATCTGGCCGGGCGGTTGGAGCCCAAACCCTTCGCCGGCGTGGGCGAGCTGCGCCATCGCCGCATGCGCATCATCCGCGACTACGGGATGTTCGACCGTCGCGAAGCGCCACAGTATTACCCCCCGTGAGCGACGAGGGCGGGCACGCCGAGACTGAACGACCAGGACACTGACAGCCGAAGTGCCGTGGTGATGCACCCATGCGCTACAGTTCCAGGACGGTCCGCACCCCGTCCTCGACCGCGCGCAGGTCCGCCGCCGCCAACTGCCCCGTGCGTCTGGTCAGTCGGCCCTTGTCCACCGCTCGCACCTGGTCGCACACCGCCACACTCCCCGCCCCCGCCGAGGGCGTCGCAACCACGATCGGCGGCCGCGGTGCCGGCCCGGTGGACAGCGGGACGATCACCAGCGTGCGCCGCGCCCGGTTGAGCGCGTCCGCCGTCAGCACTACGGCCGGCCGCGTCTTGCGGATTTCGCTCCCGCGCGTGGGATCGAGGTCCACCCGCCACACCTCGCCCCGTCGCACCGAGGCCGGTGCGGCCGGGGCAGCCGGCGAGCGACTCACGCGCCCGGCGCCAACCCGTCTCCGACCGTAACATCCCACTCCGCCATCTCGGCCGCGAGCCGCTCGTCCTGCTCCACCGCCAGCGCCGCCCGGTAGAGCGGGTCATCCTCGCCCTCGTCCACCGGCAGGGCCTGCTCCAGCAGCCTCTGCACGAACGCACTCCGTCCCCGTGCCGGCACCCGCCGCTTCAGTCGCCGTGCCAATTCTTCCGGCAGACGAACCAGAAGCTGCTGCATGGCCATAATCCTATCTTCCCCTCAACCGGGTTATCGTTATCAATATCAATAGCAGCCCAGGGGAGCAAGCACGGTGTCAGCGGCTCCACTCAGTGAGCCAGCGCCGGCCCTAAATCAGGCAGGAAACCCCGTCCCTCGCTCGTCAGGAAATCGCACAGCGCGCGCGCACCCGGCATCAGCCGCCGCTCCGTGAGGTGGACCACATACCACGTCCTCACGATCGGCAAGCCAACAACATCCAGCACCGCGAGCCGCCCGGTGCCGGCTTCCAGCTCGATCGTGTGCGCCGACAGGAACGCGATCCCCATGCCCGCCAGCACCGCCTGCTTGATCGTCTCGTTGCTGCCGATCTGCATGCCGATCCGCGGCGCGATCCCGGCGTCGGCGAAAAACCGCTCCATCAAGCCCCGCGTGCCGCTGCCGGGTTCGCGCACGAGGAAAACCTGGTCGTTCAGCACCTCGGGTGGGATCCGGCGCTGGGCTGCGAAAGGGTGATCATGGCTCGCGACGATCACGTGTGGGTGATCGCCGATGGCCGCCGCTTCGACGCCCAGCTCGGCCGGGGGCCGGCCCGTGACGGCGAGGTCGAGCGCGTGACCCCGCAGCCCCTCGATGATCTCGGCGCGATTGCCCACGATGAGCTGCAGGTCGAGCCCGGGATGCGCGCGGGCGAACGCCGCGAGCGCGCGCGGCGCGAAATACTTGGCCGTGCTGATGACGCCGACGCTCACGGTGCCCTGCTCGGCGCCCGAGAGCGCGGCGAGAATGGCCGCGCAATCCGACAGCACGGCCTCGATCCGGCCCGCTGCCTCGACGATCTCCCGCCCAGCCAAGGTCAGGGTCATGCCCGAAGGCGACCGCTCCAGCAGCGGCAGCCCGACGTCGTCCTGCAGCGCCTGCAGCTGCAGCGTCACCGCGGGCGGCGACACGTGCAGCTGCTGCGCCGCCTTCGTGACCGACCCCGTCCGCGCGACCGCCGCGAGCACCCGGAGCTGCTTGAGCGTTGCATGACGCATCGGTTTTAAGTTTTCCTATGTCTATGCCAAAGAAGTTTTGAATTCCTTAATAGAGTCCGCGTTCCTATCCTCCACGTCAAGCTAGGCGGCCTGCTGAGCACGCCTGGGCAGGGAGGACCATCACGTGACCGACCGGATCGAGCTGGAGAACTACCTACGCGATGCTGCGCAGGACGATCCGCTCCGCCGCGCGGCCGGGGCGACGATCCTCGCGATCGCCGAGGCCGGCCGCCAGATCGCAGCACTTCTCGCTGCCGGTCCGCTCGCAGGCGACCTTGCCGCGCATCGCGGCGACACGGCCTTCGGCGACACGCAGAAGGAGCTCGACCTGCGCTCCAACGAAATGATGCTCGACGCCCTGCGCGCGGCCCCAGTCCGATCGGTCGCGTCCGAGGAGATGGACGATCCACTTCCCCTCGATCCTGCGGCGAAGGTCGCCGTCGCTATGGACCCGCTCGACGGATCGGGGAACATAGACACGAACGCGCCCATCGGCACGATCTTCTCCATCCTGCCGGTGCGCGACGACGCGGCGGACGACACAGCCCACTTCCTGCAGCCCGGCACGTTCCAGGTCGCTGCCGGCTTTCTGATCTACGGCGCGCAGACCGCTCTCGTGCTCACGCTCGGCGACGGCACCCGCCTCTTCACCCTCGACCGCGCGAGCGACCGGTTCCTTGCCCTGCCCGGCCCGCTGCGCATCGCGCCGGAGACGCGGGAGTTTGCCATCAACGGCTCCAACTGGCGGCACTGGGACGACCCGGTGCGAAGCTACGTGACGCACTGCCTTCTGGGCGCTTCAGGCCCGCGCGGCTCGGACTTCAACATGCGCTGGCTCGGAGCACTCATCGGCGAGGCGTTCCGCATCCTGCAGCGTGGCGGGATCTACCTCTACCCCGGCGACGCCCGGCCCGGCTACGAGCAGGGACGGCTGCGCCTCACCTACGAGGGCAACCCGGTCGCCTTCCTCGTCGAGCAGGCCGGCGGCGCCGCGACCGACGGGCGGCGCCGCATCCTCGACCTCCTGCCCCATTCCCTGCACCAGCGCACGCCGCTCGTGTTCGGATCGCCGCGCGAGGTCGAGTGCGTCCGCCTCTGCTACGAGCACGACCGCGCGGCGGCGGACTCCCATCCCCTCTTCGGGAGCCGCAAGCTGTTCCGCCCGGGCAGCACCCTATTCGGAGCGCCCGCATGTCTCTGAAGCACCCCATCATCTCCGTCACCGGGTCCTCGGGCGCGGGCACGACCTCCGTGCGCAACACGTTCGAGCAGATCTTCCGGCGCGAGAAGATCAACGCCGTCTATATCGAAGGCGACGCCTTCCACCGCTATGACCGCGCCGGCATGAAGGCGATGACCGCCGAGGCAGAAGCGCGCGGCAACACGCACTTCAGCCATTTCGGCCCTGAGAACAACTTACTGGAGGAGCTGCAGGCTCTCTTCGCCGAATACGCCGAGCGCGGCACCGGGCGCACCCGGCACTACATCCACGACGACCGCGAAGCCAAGCTCTACGACGCTCCCCCAGGCACCTTCACCGATTGGGAGGACCTGCCCGCGGGCAGCGACTTGCTGCTCTACGAAGGGCTGCACGGCGGCGTCGTCCACGGCAACATCAATACCGGCCTTCATGCCGACGTGAAGATTGGCGTCGTTCCCGTCATCAACCTGGAGTGGATTCAGAAGATCCATCGCGACCGAAGCACGCGCAACTACACGGTCGAGGCGACGATGGACACGATCCTCCGCCGGATGCCCGATTACATCCACTATATCTGCCCGCAATTCACGGAGACCCACATCAACTTCCAGCGGGTCCCGACCGTGGACACCTCGAACCCGTTCATCGCGCGCTGGATTCCAACTCCCGACGAGAGCATCGTCGTCATCCGCTTCGCCGACCCCCACGGGATCGACTTTCCCTACCTGCTCTCGATGATCCACGGCAGCTTCATGTCGCGGGCCAACTCCATCGCGATTCCCGGCAACAAGCTCGACCTCGCGATGCAGCTCATCCTGACGCCGATCATCATGCAGCTCATCGAGCGCAAGCGGAGATTCGCGTGACCACCAACCACGAAGCAAGGAGGAGCCACGCATGGCGCGCATCACGCTGAGGCAACTGCTCGACCATGCGGCCGAGCATGGCTACGGAGTTCCTGCCTTCAATATCAACAACATGGAGCAGGTTCTTGCCATCATGCAGGCCGCCGCGGCAACCGATGCGCCAGTGATCCTGCAAGCCTCGCGCGGCGCGCGGAGTTACGCCGGCGACATCATGCTCGCCAAGATGGTCGAGGCGGCGGAAGCGATGTTCCCCGCCATCCCCATCTGCCTGCACCAGGACCACGGCAACGACGAGGCCACCTGCCTCTCGGCCATCCAGCACGGCTTCACCAGCGTGATGATGGACGGCTCGCTCAAGGCGGACGCCAAGACACCCGCCTCCTACGACTACAATCTCGGCATAACCCGGCACGTGACCAGCATGGCGCACGCGGTCGGCGTCTCGGTCGAGGGCGAGCTGGGCGTGCTCGGCAGCCTGGAAACCGGCCAGGGCGAGGCCGAGGACGGGCACGGCGCCGAGGGCGCGCTCTCCCACGACCAGCTTCTCACCGATCCCGACCAGGTCGTCGAGTTCGTGCGCGACACCAAGGTGGACGCGCTTGCCATCGCCATGGGCACCTCGCACGGCGCCTATAAGTTCTCGCGCAAGCCGGACGGCGACATCCTGGCGCTGCACGTCGTCCGCGCCATCAACGCGCGCTTGCCCCAGGTCCACCTCGTCATGCACGGCTCGTCCTCGGTGCCGCAGGACCTGCAGGAGCTGTTCAACAAGCACGGCGGCGAGATGCCGCAGACCTGGGGCGTTCCCGTGGAGGAGATCCAGGAAGGCATCCGCCACGGCGTGCGCAAGGTGAACATCGACACCGATTGCCGCCTCGCCATGGCCGCGCAGTTCCGGCGCATCGCCACTGAGAAGGCATCAGAGTTCGACCCGCGCAAGTTCCTGCAGCCTGCCATGGGTGCGCTGCAGGCGCTCTGCCGGGACCGCTTCGAAGCGTTCGGCACGGCCGGGAACGCCTCGAAGATCAAGCCAATCTCGCTCGCTGAGATGGCCCAGCGCTACGCCGCCGGAAGCCTCGACCCCCGCCCCGCCATCACCCAGGCAGCCGCCTGAGCCAGGAGATCACGATGGACACGAACACAGCCCCCGACACCAAGGCCGCCACCGTCCGCGGCAAGGACCGCTACCGCTCGGGCGTGATGGAATACCGCAAGATGGGCTACTGGGAGCCCGACTACACGCCCAAGGACACGGACATCATCGCCATGTTCCGGATCACGCCGCAGGACGGCGTGGACCCGATCGAGGCGGCCGCGGCCGTCGCGGGCAAGTCCTCGACCGCGACCTGGACCGTCGTCTGGACCGACCGCCTCACCGCCTGCGAGAAGTATCGCGGCAAGGCGTATCGCGTGGACGAGGTCCCGAACGCGCCGGGCCAGTATTTCGCCTACATCGCCTACGACCTCGACCTGTTCGAGCCGGGCTCCATCGCGAACCTGACCGCGAGCATCATCGGCAACGTCTTCGGCTTCAAGCCGCTTAAGGCGCTCCGCCTGGAGGACATGCGGCTCCCCGTCGCCTACGTGAAGACCTTCGACGGGCCGCCGACCGGCATCGTCGTCGAGCGCGAGCGGCTCGACAAGTTCGGGCGTCCGCTGTTGGGCGCCACCGTGAAGCCCAAGCTCGGCCTCTCGGGCCGCAACTACGGCCGCGTCGTGTATGAGGCGCTGAAGGGCGGGCTGGACTTCACGAAGGACGACGAGAACATCAACTCGCAGCCCTTCATGCATTGGCGCGATCGCTATCTCTACTGCATGGAGGCCGTCAACAAGTCGCAGGCCGCGACCGGCGAGATCAAGGGCACCTACCTCAACGTCACCGCCGGCACGATGGAGGACATGTACGAGCGCGCGGAGTTCGCCAAGCAGCTCGGCTCCGTCATCGTGATGATCGACCTCGTGATCGGCTACACCGCGATCCAGTCCATGTCGAAGTGGGCGCGGCGCAACGACATGATCCTGCACCTGCACCGCGCCGGCCACGGCACCTATACGCGGCAGAGGCAGCACGGCGTCTCGTTCCGCGTCATCGCGAAGTGGATGCGCCTCGCCGGCGTGGACCACATCCACGCGGGCACCGTCGTCGGCAAGCTCGAAGGGGACCCGGCGACGACGCGCGGCTTCTACGACATCCTGCGCGAGGGCCATAACCAGGTTGCGCTGGAGAACGGCGTCTTCTTCGAGCAGGATTGGGCGAGCTTGCGCAAGGTGATGCCGGTCGCCTCGGGCGGCATCCACGCCGGGCAGATGCACCAGCTTCTGCACCATCTCGGCGAGGACGTGGTCCTGCAGTTCGGCGGCGGCACCATCGGCCACCCGCTCGGCATCGCGGCGGGTGCTGCGGCCAACCGCGTCGCACTCGAGGCCATGATCCTGGCCCGCAACGAGGGCCGCGACTACCTGCGCGAGGGTCCGGAGATCCTGGCGAACGCCGCCAAGTCCTGCCTGCCGCTGCGCCAGGCGCTCGACACCTGGGGCGACGTCACCTTCAACTACACCTCGACAGACGCGCCGGACTTCGTGCCGTCCGCGAGCGTCTCGTAAGGAGATTCGACATGCGCGTGACCCAAGGCTGCTTCTCGTTCCTGCCCGATCTCACCGACGACCAGATCCGGGCGCAGGTGCAATACTGCCTCGACAACGGCTGGGCGGTGAACATCGAGTACACCGACGACCCGCACCCCCGTAACACCTACTGGGAGATGTGGGGCCACCCGATGTTCGACGTTCGCGACGCCCAGGCGGTGATGGGCGAACTCGCGGAGTGCCGTCGCATGTATGGCGACCGCTACATCCGGCTGGGCGCCTTCAACTCCTCGCACGGATGGGAGTCGCTACGCCTGTCCTTCATCGTCAACCGCCCGGCAGACGAGCCCGGCTTCACGCTGGCACGGCAGGAGGATTTCGGGCGGACGATCCGCTACACGACCCGCGCCTACGTCGCCGACAAGCCGGAGGGGCAGCGATACGGCGGATAGCCAACTCGGCTCGACGCCCACACCCTTCTGTCGTCATGCCCGGACTTGGTCCGGGCATCCACGGGCAGCCCGCGGCCACTGGCAAATCACGCCAGGACACGGTGCTCTCCTACACGAGTCAGGCCGAGGCGAGCCGGACCGCGTAGATGCCCGGAACAAGCAGGCCCCCGGACCTGATCCGGGGGCCGGGCATGACGACGAGGGAAGACTAGAGCGACAACCCACAGCACCACGAGTCGTTATGACACCCGGAGACCCCCGATGTCCGAAGCCGCCGAGGCCCCAACCCCCGAGATCCCAGCCCCCGACACCGTAGACCTCCGCCACGAGATGGCCGAGGCCGGCGTCAACGCGGTGCTCGAACAGCTCGACCAGGAGCTGGTCGGCCTCCGCCCCGTCAAGCTGCGCATCCGCGAGATCTCCTCGCTGCTGCTCGTCGAGCGCGCCCGGCGCCAGCTCGGCCTCGCCACTGAGGCACCGACCTTGCACATGTCCTTCACCGGCAACCCCGGCACGGGCAAGACCACGGTGGCACTCCGCATGGCCGGCATCCTGCACGCCCTCGGCTTCGTCCGCCGCGGCCACCTCATCTCGGTCACCCGTGACGACCTCGTGGGCCAGTATATCGGCCACACGGCACCCAAGACGAAGGAGATCCTCAAGAAGGCGCTCGGCGGCGTGCTGTTCATCGACGAGGCCTACTATCTCTACCGCCCCGAGAACGAGCGCGACTACGGCCAGGAAGCCATCGAAATCCTGCTGCAAGTCATGGAGAACCAGCGCGAGGACCTCGTCGTCGTGCTCGCGGGTTACGCCGACCGCATGGAGCGCTTCTTCTCGACGAACCCCGGCTTCCGCTCGCGCATCGCCCACCACCTGGACTTCCCCGACTACGAGGACGGCGAGCTGCTCGCCATCGGCGAGAGCATCCTCGCCAAGCAGAACTACAAGCTCAGCCCATCGGCGCGCGAGGTGCTCGACCGCTACATCCCGGCCCGCCGCGCCCAGCCGCACTTCGCCAACGCCCGCTCGATCCGCAACGCGCTCGACCGCGCGCGGCTGCGCCAGGCCAACCGGCTGGTCGCCCTTGACGAGCCGGTCACGGCGGACATGCTGGTCACCATCGAGGCGGCTGACATCCTCGCCAGCCGCGTGTTCCAGCAGGACGCCCGAAGGGATAGGACCGATGAGTGATCCCGTGCTGATCGCGCCCTCCATCCTCGCCTCCGACTTTGCCTGCCTCGGCCAGGAGATGCGCGACGTGATCGACGCGGGCGCGGACTGGATTCACCTGGACGTGATGGACGGGCATTTCGTGCCCAACATCACGTTCGGCCCCGACGTGGTGCGCGCGCTCCGCCCACACACGGACCGCGTGTTCGACGTTCACCTGATGATCCAGCCGGCCGATCCCTACCTCGAAGCTTTCGCCAAGGCCGGCGCCGACCACATCACCATCCACGCCGAGGCCGGGCCGCATCTCGACCGCTCGCTGCAAGCGATCCGCGCGCTCGGCAAGAAGGCCGGGGTCTCGCTCTGCCCCGCCACACCCGAGGACGCGTTGACTTACGTGCTCGACAAGGTGGATTTGGTGCTCGTGATGACCGTCAACCCAGGGTTCGGCGGCCAGAGTTTCCTCCCGGCCCAGCTCGCGAAGATCGAGCGCGTCCGCGCCATGATCGGCAAGCGCGACATTCGCCTGGAGGTGGATGGCGGCGTGTCGCCCGAGACGGCGGGAGCGTGCGTCGCCGCGGGAGCGGATGTATTGGTCGCCGGGTCGGCGATCTTCCGCGGCGGCCGAGCCGGGTATGGCGCGAACATCCGGGCGATCCGGCATGCCGCATCCGAGGCGCAGCGCGGCACCGAAATCGCGCCGGCCGCGTGATCCGGCCGCGCTCAGCCGCGGGACAGCCGCTCTAGGTTGCGCCGCGCCTTTCGCTCGCCGGAAGACAGAGGCGCCGGTTCCTGAACGGCCACGCCGGGCGGCACGGAGTCGCCAGGGTCGCGGCTGGACCGTTCGCGTCTCGGAGCGCGGCGGCGACCCAGGTCGCGGATGTCCTCGCGGAGCGCATCCACGTCTCGCCGCAACGCCGCCACGTGTTCGAGCAGGACGTCGAGCTTGTCGCCCGAGCCATAGCTCTCGGGGGCGGTCGCGTGCTGTGCCGGCGCGCCCGGCCTGCGTGATCTAGTCGCCATGGCCACGGGTAACGCGACAGGACTGGCGTGGATGCCGAGCTGCTCATCTTTCGTCGGCGAGCCAGCCCAGCGCCCCGCGCGCGATCCCGGGCGGCGCGAGATGCCCGCCCTTCCACGAAGGCTGCAAGGAGTATGAGAAGCTGCCCTCCGCTCGGGCAGCCTTTCGCGCCGCGCCCGGCCGGGCTATGAGCGGCGCGCTTGCCGCAACGCCCAGCCAGGGACCCCCCTCCGCATGGCGATCCAGAGCCTGGCCATCTTCACCATCTGCTCGAACAACTACGTGCCCATGGCCAAGGTGCTCGTGGAGAGCGCGCAGCGGCATCACCCCGAGGCCACGCTCTATCTCTGCCTCGCGGACGAGCGGCTGCCAGAGTCAGGCACAGAGTCAGGCAACGGGGCGGAGTTCTATCCGCCAGGCTGCGAGGTTGTGCCGGCCGCGAGCCTGCCGATCCCCGATTTCCGCAGCTTCGCCTTCCGCTACGACGTCATGGAGTTCAACACCGCCGTCAAGCCCACCATGATCCGCTACCTGCTGGATCTGGGGCACGACGCGGTCCTCTACTTCGACCCGGACATCGAGCTGTTCGCGCGGCTCGACAGCGTGCTCGCGCCCTTGCATGAGGGCGCTTCCTTCGTGCTCACGCCGCACCTGACCCAGCCTGCGGAGGGCGAGGCCTTCCCGGATGATATCGGCATCATGCGAGCGGGCATCTATAACCTGGGATTCCTGGGTGTGGGCGCCGGCGAGGAGGCCGATTGCATCCTGCGCTGGTGGTCCCGCCGCCTGCAGCACGAGTGCATCAGCGCCCAGGACCGCGGCATCTTCGTGGATCAGAAATTCATGGACCTGGTGCCGGGCTTCGCGAGTGGCGCGCGCGTCCTCCGCGATACGACCTGCAATGTCGCCTACTGGAACCTGCCGCAGCGCGCGCTGACGCAGGAGGGAGATTGCTGGCTGGTGGACGGCCGGCCCCTGAGCTTCTTCCACTTCAGCGGCATCGCGCCGCGCGACCTCTCCCGTCTCTCGAAATACACACTGGCCTTCCGCGGCGATGCGATCGCGCCGCCGCTGCACGCGCTCATGCAGCACTACGCGAATCGGGTGCTGGCGAACGGCTACGGCACCGTGCCCGCGGGAATCTACGCCTACGGACGCTTCGCCTCCGGCGTGCCTATCCCCGAGCAAGTGCGCCACATGTTCCGGGAGCGGCACCTGGCCTGGTCGGGCGGCGATCCGTTCGAGACGTATGAGGAATACCTGCGCCTGCCGAGCCCTGCGCAGTGGGCAGGCTCGTCTTCATGCGTGGTCACGAACCTGATGGAGGACATACGCCAGCGCGAGCCCTGGCTGCGCGCGACCTACGACCCGGCGACGCAGGCCGGCGTCGAGGGCTGCACGGTGTGGTTCATCAAGGAGGGCCATACCGTCGTTACGGAACGCCGCTTGCTCGAGCCGATCATCGAACGCGCGGCACCGCGACCGCTGTCGCACCATTCGAGCCGACGCCCCCCCGTCAAGCGCACCCCGGACGAGCCAGACGCGACCGTGATCGGCTACCTGCGCCTGGCGCTGGGCATCGGCGAGGCCGGGCGCCAGACCCTGCGCACGCTCGCCCACGCCGGCCTCGACGCGCGAGGGCTGCCGATTCAGCTCAATTCCAACTCCGCCCGCGTGGACGACAGCCTTGAGCCGCTGCTCGATACGGCGGCCCCGGCCCGCTTCCAGGTGTTCAACATCAATTCCGACCAGCTGCCTCAGGTTGTGAAGCACCTCGACCCGGTGCTGCGGCCGGACGCCTACAGGATCATGGTGCCGTTCTGGGAACTGGAGAACCTGCCGGAATCCTGGCTCGGCGCGTTCGACCTGGTGGACGAGGTCTGGGCGCCCACCCGCTTCATTCAGGCGACGCTCGCGCGCAAGGTAACCAAGCCTGTGCTGCGGATGCCGCTGCTGCTGCACTTCGAGCCGCCGCAGCCCGCGGACCGGGAGCGGTTCGGGCTGCCTAAAGATCGCTCTCTCTTCTTCTTCGCGTTCGACTACTTCTCGTTCATTGAGCGCAAGAACCCGATGGCCGTCGTCCGCGCGTTCAAGCAGGCGTTCCGCGGTCGCGGCCCGCAGCCGAAGGTCGGCCTCGTGCTGAAGACGCTTAACGCCGAGATCGTTCCGGAGAAGGGCCGGGAGCTGCGCGACGCGCTCCGCGAGGACCCGGACGTGACCTTGATCGAGCGCACGCTGACGCGCGAGGAGACCCTGCAGCTCATCGGCTCCTGCGACGCGGTCGTGTCGCTGCATCGGAGCGAAGGGCTGGGCCTGCTCGTCGCGGAGGCCATGGCGCTGGGCAAGCCTGTCATCGCGACCGACTATTCGGCCACCACCGAGCTGGTCTCGCCGCGGACGGGCTGGCCCGTGGACTGCAAGCTGGTCCCCGTGGGCGCGGGCGACTACCCGTTCCACGAGGGCCAGGTCTGGGCCGAGGCGGACGTGACCCATGCCGCCTGGCAGATGCGCCGCGTGTTCGAGGACCGGGCGGAGGCCGAGCGCCGGGCGCAGGCCGCAAGGCGCCATCTCGCCGCCGAGTATGGCCTGGACGCGTGCGGCCGCCGCGCCCGCAGCCGCCTGTACGAGCTGGACGCGGCGGCCTAGCGGCATGGCACGCGACGGCGAGCTGCCCCAAACGCCCTCCCAAACGCCCTCTGGGACGCCTCCTCGGTCGCCCTACGCGCACCAGGGCTTCACCTCCTACAGCCTGAACTTCGAGGATGTGATCCTGCACCGGGCCTTCGCGGGGCAGGAGCACGGCTTCTACGTGGACGTTGGCGCCGGACACCCGCGGCTTGCGAACGATACCTGCGCGCTGCACGAGCGGGGCTGGTCCGGCATCAACGTGGAGCCGAGCGAGACGCTCATCGAGGCCTTCCGCGAGGCCCGGCCCGGCGACCGGAACCTCTGCGTGGCACTCTCCGACACCGAGGGCGAGCTTCTCTTCCACGAGATTCCCGGAACCGGCCTCTCCACCTGTGACCCTGCGCTGGCCGAGGCGCATGCGGCGCGCGGGCACGAGGTGTCGACCCGCCGGGTTCCCGTCTCCACGCTCGCGCGCGTGCTCGACCGCGCGGATGCCCCGGCCGTGGACCTGCTGAAGGTGGACGTGGAAGGGTTCGAGGAGCAGGTGCTGGCCGGGAACGACTGGAGCCGCTTTCGCCCCCGCGTGATCCTCGTCGAGGCAACCTACCCGGAGAGCCCGGAGCGTCGTCCGACAGGAATACGCGCGTTCCTGGAGGCGCAGGGCTATCGCCACGCCCTCTTCGACGGCCTCAACGATTTCTACGTCGAGCAGGATTTCGATGCGCCCGGCGCCTTCGACCTGCCGCCCAACGTGTTCGACGGCTTCGTGCTGCGCGAGGTCATTGACTTGCAAGCGGAGTTCCGTTCGGCACAGACCTACGTCGCGTCTCTGGAAGGAGCCCGCACCGAGGCAGCCAAGAACTTCGCCGCGCTCGCTGCCGAGCGGGACGGTCTGCGGGCGGACTTCGGCTCCGCCCAGGCCTACGCCGAATCCCTCGAGGAGGAGCGCAGGGCGCTTGCGGGAGAGCGCGAGGCGCTGCACGCCCAGGCTGCAGAGCGCGAAGCCGCCCTGATTGCGGCGCGGCGCCGGGCTGCACAGGCTGGCCCGCTGGAGGCGGCGTTGATCGCGCTGCTGCGAGGCCGTCGTCCCTCGGCCTTGCGGATCGTTGCGGCGGATGGCACGCCGGGCCTGATGGCTCCGGCCAGCGGAGGACAGGGCATGGATAGGTCACAGGACGGCGCGGGCGCCGGGGCGGCAAGCGTTGCTGATGATGCAGCCGACGATGCGGCGCTGGCCAGCCGCCTGATGGCCGCGCAGATGGAGGGGCTGCGGGCGGAGAACCGCCGCCTCGGCCTCGACCTCGATGACCTGCGCGAGGAGAACCGCCGCCTGCGCAATGCGGCCGAGCAGATGCGCGCGGAGATCCTGGTGTTGAGCCGCGAGCTGGAGCCGATGCATCGGCTGAACGAGGAGCTGGCGAGCTGGCGGCCGCAGATGCACGCGATCGGCGAGGAGCTGGTGAGCCGGCGCGCCCGATCCGCGCCCGACCCTGCGAAGGCCGCCGAGGAGGAACGGCTCCGCGACTCCGAGCAGCAGCATCGGGCACGCGCGGACGAACTTGCGTACCAGGCTGAGCAGCTCGCTCAGCATGTAAGGGCGATCCACGCCTCGTCCTCGTGGCGGCTCACCCGGCCCTGGCGCGTCCTCGGTCGGCGGCTGCGCGGTCAGCGCGGCGGGGACTGGCCGGTGCCGTAGAGCAACGATCAGCCGCCGCAGCCGCTACGACGCCGCGAGCCGCAGCCGCTCCGCGGTGCGCTCGCGGCCGATCAGGGGCAGGAGGTCGCGCAGCTCCGGGCCGTGGTCCTCGCCGGTGAGCGCGAGGCGGAGCGGCAGGATCATCGCCCGCCCCTTGCGGCTCGTGCGCTCGCGCAGCGTGCCGGTCCAGCTCGTCCAGACCTCCCTGTCCCAAGGCTCGGCTGGCAGCACATCAAGCGCCACGCGGAGATAAGCCCCCTCCCCTTCGACCACGGGCGGCACGATGGTGCCCGCCACGACGTCCCACCAGCCGCGCGCCTCGCCGAGCAGGTCGAGGTTGCCGCGCACCGCCTCCCAGAACGCGCGCGTGGCACCGGGCGGCAGGCGGTCGCGCACGGCCTCCCAGGACAAGGCGTGCAACGCCCGGCGGTTGACCGCGAGCAGCTGGCGCCCGTCGAAGCGCGGCGGCGCGTGCGAGAGCCGGGCGATGTCGAAGGAAGCGGCAAGCGCGCTGAGCGGCAGCGGCTCCGGCGCGTCCGGCGAGCCGAGCCGGGCGAGGTAGCCCAGCAGCGCCTCCGGCTCGATCCCGTCCTGGCGCAGGCCGCGCAGCGTGGGCGCGCCACCGCGCTTGCTCAGCTTGCCGCCGTCCTCGCTGAGCAGCAGCGGCAGATGGCCGAAGCGCATCCGGTCCGGCCGGGCTTCCAGCACCGCCATGATGTCGAGCTGCACGCCCGTGTTGGTCACATGGTCTTCGCCGCGGACGACGTACGTCACCCCGTCCTCCAGATCGTCCACGGCGGAGGTAAACGTGTAGAGCGGCGTGCCGTCGGCCCGCAGCAGCACGGGGTCGCTGACCGCAGTGAGCTTCACCTCGCGCCGGCCCAGCACCAGGTCGTCCCACGCGACGCTGCCGTCCGAGAGCTTGAAGCGCCAGTAGGGGCGCTTGCCGTTGGCCTCGGCGCGGGCGCGCTGCTCCGCGGTGAGGCTGAGCATGGCGCGGTCGTAGATCGGCGGCTTGCCACGGCGTAGGCGCTGCTCGCGCTTGTAGGCAAGCTCCTCCTCGCTCTCGAAGCAGGGATAGAGGCGCCCGGCGGCCTTCAGCCGCTCGGCGGCGGCGGCGTAGCGGTCGAGCCGGTCGCTCTGCCGGGCATACTCGTCCCAGCTTATGCTCAGCCAAGCCAAGTCCTGCTTGATCGCCTCCTCATACTCGGGGCGCGAGCGCGGGCGGTCGGTGTCGTCGAGGCGCAGCAGGAAGCGGTAGCCGTTACGCTTGGCGAGCAGGGCGTTGACGATGGCGACGCGGGCGTTGCCGGCGTGCAGGAAGCCGGTGGGACTGGGCGCGAATCGGACTTTCATTCTTCGAGGTCATATTGTCGCGGATCGAGGGAACGCCAATCCCGATCCTCCGCGTCAGCTGGACTCTCCGCGAGTATCTGCAGCTCCGATCGGCTCGTCCAGACCGTGCCGATCGGAATCACGACGACCTCGGCGTCCTCGCCGTAGGCAAGCCAGGCGTCGAGCACGGCGCGGGCGTCCATGCCGGGTTGGCGGCACCGCTCCAGGCTGTCGCGCACGTAGGCGCGGGCGAAGCGGGTCGCCTCCTCGGCGTCCGCGAACGGGCCGACCTCCTCCGTGACGCCGTCCTCGGCGCCGCCCGAGAGATCGAGGATGCGGACGCGCACGTCGTTCATCAGGCGGCCAGCCCCATCATGCCACTAACCCGGTGTAGCCGTTGGTGATGGGATAGCGCCGGTCGCGGCCGAACGCCCGGCGCGTGATCTTCACGCCGGGCGGGGCCTGGCGGCGCTTATATTCGGCGCGGTCGAGCAGCCGCCACACGCGCAGGACAGTCTGCCGGTCGTGCCCTTGCTCCACGAGCGCGTCCACGCTCTTCTCCCCCTCCACGAGGCCGGCCAGGATCGCGTCCAGCTCATCGTAAGGCGGCAGCGAGTCCTGGTCGCGCTGGCCGGGCTTCAGCTCGGCACTCGGCGGCTTGGTGATGACCCGCTCGGGCATCACCGGTCCCTTGGGGCCGAGCGCGCCGGGCGGATAGTGCGCGTTCCGCCAGCGCGCGAGGTCGAACACCTCCGTCTTATACACGTCCTTCAGCACGGAGTAGCCGCCGCACATATCGCCGTAGAGCGTGGCGTAGCCGACGCTCATCTCGCTCTTGTTGCCCGTGGTCAGCACCATGTCGCCGAACTTGTTCGAGAGCGCCATCAGGATCAGGCCGCGGCAGCGCGACTGGATGTTCTCCTCCGTGATGTCGGCCGGACGCCCCTCGAACGCGGGGGCCAGCGCCTGCTGGAAGGCGAGCATGGCCGGGGTGATCGCCACCGTCTCGCAGGAAATGCCGAGCAGCCCGGCGCACGCCGCCGCGTCTTCCAGGCTCTCCTCGCTCGTGTAGGGGCTGGGCATCATCACCGTCTTGACCCGCGCCGCGCCCAGCGCATCCACAGCCACGGCGGCGGAGAGCGCGCTGTCTATGCCGCCCGAGAGGCCGAGCACCACGCCGGGGAAGCGGTTCTTGTTCACGTAGTCGGCGAGGCCCAGCATCATGCAGCGATAGACCAGCTCGACGCGGTCCGGCTCCGGCGGCAGCGTCTGCGGCACGCAGACCAGCACGTCGCCGTCGCGCCGCCACTCGGTCGTGACGACGGCCTCCTCGAAGAAGGGCATCTGCACGGCGAGCGAGCGGTCCGGGTTGACGACGAAGCTCGCGCCGTCGAACACCAGCTCGTCCTGGCCGCAGACCTGGCCGACGAACGCGAACGCGAGGCCGCTCTCAACCACGCGCGAGACGGCGAGCGCGATCCGCTGCGCTTGCTTGCCCTCCTCGAACGGCGAGCCGTTGATGCTGATGAGCACCTCCGCACCCGTCTCGGCGAGCGTCTCCGCGACGGCGGGCAGCCAAAAATCCTCGCAGACCATGATCCCGAGGCGGAAGCCGCGGAAATTCACGGGGCCGGGGCTCGGCCCGGCGTCGAACACCCGCTTGTCGTCGAAGACGCCGTAGTTGGGCAGCTCGTGCTTGGCGCGCCTCGCTGTGATCTCGCCGCCGTCGAGCACGAAGGAGGCATTGTAGAGCTTGCCCTTGTCGCGCCAGGGACCGCCGACGACGAGCGCCGGGCCGCCATCCGCCGTGTCGGCGGCGAGCTCCAGGATCGCCGCCTCGCAGGCCTCCGCGAAGCTGGGCTTGCGGACCAGGTCCTCGGGCGGATAGCCGCCGATGCTGAACTCCGGCGTCACGACCAGGTCCGCCCCCTGCGCCGCCGCCTCGGCGCGGGCACGGCGGATACGGTCGCGGTTAGCGGCAATGGCGCCGACCTGCAGGTTGAGCTGGGCGAGCGCGATGCGCAGCGTCTCGGGCATGGTGGGAAGCTAGTGGGGGCTGGGGAGGTTTGGAAGCCTCTCCGTGATCGTCACGGCGCCCCCGCCGGAATAGCCGTTTGTAGCACCGCGCCGGATTGCCTGAACGCGGCGTGAGCCAACGTATTCCAGCCCGGCAGGCAGGCACCGTCAGCGCCCTCACCCGCTCAAGCGACGCAGGCGTGGCGCGGAAGCTGACGGATGCTACGCGCGGCGGCTCAGCCTGATCTGCGGCGGCGCATCATCGGACCGAGGCCGAGCAGGCCGCTTCCGAGCAGGGCGAGGCTGGCCGGCTCGGGCACAGCGGTGCCGCCGCCCGAAGGCGTGTAGGTGTAGGTGACTGCGAGCTGCGCGTCGATGGTGCCGATATCGGCCGTAAAGATGGCATCTAGCGGCAATCTGCTGGTACCGAGGCTTGAGGCGTGGATGTAGAAGTCGAGCTCGCTCGGGTTGACCGGGCTGATCGGCAAGTTCGCCAGTGACAGCGGCGTGGTGATGTTGACGATCTCGGGCGTGCCGATCGCTTGTCCATTGCCGTTGCCGATGTCCTGCGCCACGACACTCTGCGAGGGAAGGTCGGTCATGCCCAGGGAGAGCGTGGGACTGAACGTCACTGTCAGGGGCGGGATAGGTCCGGTGGAGTTGGTCGTGAACACCACCCCTGGCGTGAGCTGGCCAGTCAGGCTGGCGGAGGCGCCCGTCAGCGTGCCTAGGGCGGCGTCGAAGACGGGCACGAACACGTCCTGACCGGGATCGAAAAATCCAGATCCAGTGCCAATGACCGGGGCTGTGTCGGTGATGGTCGCCGCATGGGCGCTCACCGCGGCGACGGCCAGGGCGATAGCGGCAGCAGTCGGTAGGACGCAACGCATTCCGCACCTCGGGCGAGACAGGGACATAGGACGCTAGTACGTAGAAGCCCGATGCCCGGCAGGAGACCCCGCGCGTGGCTCAGGTGACCTTGCGGCGCCGCATCACCATGCCGAGACCGAGCAGACCGGTGCCGAGCAGCGCCATGCTTGCCGGCTCCGGCACGGGTGCAGCTAGCGGCGTGATCACCACCGAGCTGCCGTCGCCAGAGAAGTCGAGCCTAAGCACCGGGTCGATCGCACCCGGGGCCAGATACGAGCCGCCGCCGCCGCCGCCGTTGGCGCCGCCGCCGCCGCCGGCGGTGTAGAGACTGCCGGTCCCACCACCGCCGCCGCCGCCATAACCGCCGTAGCCGCCGCTGCCCATCAGGCCGCCAGCGCCGAAGCCGCCGTTACCGGGGCCAGCTAAGGCACCAGCGAAGTCACCGCCGCCACCGCCGCCAACGCTGCCCGTGGTTCCGTTGAGACTGCCGTTCCCGCCGGCGCCAAGGAAGCCGCCGCCACCGCCGCCACCGCCGCCTGTGGTTCCGTTGCCGCCACCGCCGCCGTTGCCGTTGGTGCCGCCTGCTCCACCAGCTCCGCCGTTGCCGTTGCTTCCCGCGCCGCCATTGGGCGTGAGCGAGGCGGATTGGCCTTCCCCACCCTCGACGTTGACGTTGCCGTTACCGCCAGCGCCGCCGGCAACCACCAGGGGGATGTTGCCCGGTGCGACCACAAAGGTGCCACCACCGCCGCCTGAGACGCCGTAGTCGCCGCCGACGAGGCTGCGAAAGTGGCCTAACTTGCCCACAAGGATATCCAGCGTCTCGCCCTGGGTCAGGATAAAATCGCCGCCGATCTGGGCGCCATACGCGGTGTCAGCTCCCGATGCG
Source organism: uncultured Alphaproteobacteria bacterium (assembly GCA_963848595.1). Taxonomy (GTDB): domain Bacteria; phylum Pseudomonadota; class Alphaproteobacteria; order Acetobacterales; family Acetobacteraceae; genus CAWKEH01. The sequence goes on from CAWKEH010000003.1 coordinate 126,846, forward strand.
CCGGTGACCAGGATGTCGTAGAGGCCGGTCGTCGGGACTGTGTAGGTCTGGATGCTGCCGAAGGGTCCGAAGGGGGCGTCTTGGCCGTTGGGATAGAAATACGTCGGCGCCGCTGCCGCAGTCGCGACCGACGCAGCGAGGCCCAGCAGCGACGTGCCGGCCACGAGCGCGATCTTGACAGGAAGGTAAACTCGTGACCTGCGTCGGCGATCGCAACCAGTGGTCGCACCGTCGAACCTGGAGACCGATTGATGCCTCATGCGTTTTGCCTCCCGCTGCATGATTTTCATGCGCTCTAGAGCTACGGGTTAGAGCTACTAGAACATTTAAAAGCAAGGCTCATGCCATGAGTGAAAGCGCCTTCGCGCCAACGGTTTAGGACCGAATTCCCTATTTTCTTTTGCAATGGTGTAAAATCTGCCGACACATGGGCGTACATTCGAGACTACGTAGCCCGCGTTCGCGCACGCTTGGACCTGTGAACCCGGTTGCCGTGAGGACCTTGTGGGTAGCAAGGGAGAGCCCTCACAATTGAGTTAGAAGGCGCGACTGCACGCTTTAGTTGAACCCGCAGGACCGTAGATCGGCCCATCGACCCCGGTTGGCAGACAGCCGTCATGGCGCGCTATGCTCCCGGTCAGGCCAAACAACCTCAAGGACATCCCATGAAGCTCTACTACGCCCCCGGCGCCTGCTCGATCGGCATCCACGCGCTCCTGGAGGAGATCGGCCAGCCTTACGAGACGGCGAAGCTCAGCCTGCAGGACGGCGACCAGCGGCGCTCGCCCTTCTCCGACATCAACCCGAAGGGCAAGGTGCCGACCCTCGTGCGCGACGACGGCTCCGTCCTCACCGAGTATCCGACCATCGCGCGCTGGCTCGCCGAGCGCTTCCCAGAAGCCGGGCTGCTGCCGAAGGACGGCGAGGCGCGGCTGCGAGCGGCGGAGGCGACCGACTACTGCGTCGCCACTATCCACATGCAGGGCTTCACGCGCATCTTCCGCCCCGCCAACTTCGCGCCGTCCGAGAGCGACCACGAGGCGGTCAAGGCCCGCGGCAAGGAACTGATGGCGAAGGGCTTCGACATCATGGGCGAGCGCCTCGGGGCGAAGGACTGGGTCGCCGGCGACTACTCCTACGCGGACAGCGCCTTGTTCTACGTGGAATACTGGGCCGGCAAGCGCATGGGAATGCAGCTCCCCGAGAACTGCGCAGCACACCTCGACCGCATGATGGCGCGCCCCGCCGTGCAGCGCATGATCGAGCAGGAGGGTCTGCCCTCCTAGCGGCCTGGAGATCATCGCCGTGCCCGACGCTACGAGCACACGCACCCGCAAGACGCCAGCCGATCTCCGCAGCGCGCGCTGGTTCGGCCCGGCCGACTTGCGCTCCTTCGGCCACCGCTCGCGCATTGCGCAGATGGGCTACGCGCCCGAGGACTGGCAGGGCCGCCCCTGCATCGCGGTCGTCAATACCTGGTCGGACATCAACCCCTGCCACGCCCACTTCAAGCAGCGCGTGGAAGACATCAAGCGCGGCGTCCTCCAAGCCGGCGGCTTCCCCATCGAGCTGCCCGCGCTGTCGCTCTCTGAGAACTTCGTCAAGCCGACCACCATGCTCTACCGCAACATGCTCGCGATGGAGACGGAGGAGCTGCTGCGCAGCCATCCCGTGGACGGCGCGGTGCTGATGGGCGGCTGCGACAAGACGACCCCCGGCCTCATCATGGGCGCGATCTCCGCCGGGCTGCCCTTCATCTACGTGCCAGCCGGCCCGATGCTGCGCGGCAACTGGCAGGGCAAGGTGCTCGGCTCCGGCTCGGACGCCTGGAAATACTGGGACGAGCTGCGCGCGGGCAAGATCACGGACCAGGACTGGATCGGCGTTGAGGGCGGCATCGCCCGCAGCGCCGGCACCTGCATGACCATGGGCACGGCGAGCACCATGACGGCTATCGCGGAGGCCCTCGGCCTCGGCCTGCCGGGCGCCTCCTCGATCCCGGCCTCGGATTCCGGGCACATCCGCATGTGCGCGGCCTCCGGGCGACGCATCGTGGACATGGTGTGGGAGGACCTGGCGCCCAGCCGCATCCTGTCCCGCGCGAGCTTCGAGAACGCCATCGTCGTAGCGATGGCGATGGGCTGCTCCACCAACGCCATCATCCACGTCATCGCCATGGCCCGGCGCGCGGGCTGCCCGGTCGGCCTCGACGATTTCGAGCAGGCGAGCCGCCGCGTCCCGGTGATCGGCAACATCCGGCCCAGCGGCGACCGCTACCTCATGGAGGATTTCTTCTACGCTGGCGGCATCCGCGGCCTGATGTCGCGGCTACGCGACCACTTGCACCTCGACGCGCCGACCGTCACCGGCGGCACCCTGGGCGACGGTATCGAGGGCGCCCAGGTCCACGACGCGGACGTGATCCGGCGGCTCGACGATCCAGTCTATGCCGAGGGCGCACTCGCCGTGCTCACGGGCAACCTCGCGCCCGACGGCTGCGTCATGAAGCCGAGCGCCTGCCACCCGCGCTTCCTGCGCCACGCCGGGCCGGCGCTGGTGTTCGACGACTACCCGGCGATGAAGGCGGCCGTGGACGACGAGAGCCTTGACGTCACGCCGGACCACGTCATGGTCCTGCGCAACGCCGGCCCACAGGGCGGCCCTGGGATGCCCGAGTGGGGCATGTTGCCGATGCCCAAGCGCCTGCTCAAGGAAGGTCACCGTGACATGCTGCGCCTGTCCGACGCCCGGATGAGCGGCACGAGCTACGGCGCCTGCATCCTGCACGTAGCACCCGAATCCTACGTCGGCGGCCCGCTCGCGCTCGTCCGGACCGGCGACGTGATCGCGGTGGACGTGCCGGCGCGCCGCATGAGCCTCAACGTGCCGGACGAGGAGCTGGCCCGGCGCCGCGCCGCCTGGACCCCGCCGCCGCCGCGCTACGGCCGGGGCTACGGCTGGATGTTCTCCCGCCACATCCGCCAGGCGAACGACGGCTGCGACTTCGACTTCCTGGAGACCGGATTCGGCGCGCCCGTGGCGGAGCCTGCGATCTTCTGACCGCCACGACGCTTCTTTGCACGCCCGGCGCCTCTTGCTACAGTGTCAGGCCCAGCTCCTGAAACGGACTCGACCGATGAAGTTCAAGGCCGACCGCGCGACCCTCCTCAAGGCGCTGGCCCACATCCAGAGCGTTGCCGAGAAGCGCAACACGATCCCGATCCTCGCCAACGCGCGCATCGAGGTGAAGGACAGCCGGCTCCTCGTTACGGCGACGGACATGGAGATCGCGGTCGTCGAGGAAGTCGCCGTGATCGAGGCGCTGAGCGACGGCGCGACCACCGCGCCCGCGGCCACGCTCTACGAGATCGTGCGCAAGCTGCCCGAGGGCGCTGAGGTGGAGCTGGACCAGCCCGGCGGGGACGCACCGCTCGCGCTACGCGCCGGGCGTTACGCGACGAGTTCTCGTCACGCTGCCCACCGACGATTTCCCGAGCATGACGGCGGGAGCCCTCCCCCACAAATTCGAGCTGCCGGCGAACACGCTGCGCGGCCTCATCGACCGCACGCGCTTCGCCATCAGCACGGAGGAGACGCGCTACTACCTTAACGGCATCTATCTCCACACCGCCGAGGGCGAGAGCGGGCGCGTGCTGCGCGCGGTCGCGACCGACGGCCATCGCCTCGCCCGCGTCGAGGAACCCGAGCCGGCGGGTGCCTCGGGGATGCCCGGCGTCATCATACCGCGCAAGACGGTCGCGGAGCTGCGCAAGCTGCTCGACGAGGAGAGCGGGGACGTTGGGATCGGCCTGTCCGACACCCGCATCCAGTTCCGCGTCGGCCCCATCCAGCTCACCAGCAAGCTGATCGACGGCACATTCCCAGAATACGAGCGCGTCATCCCCAAGGACAACGACAAGGTACTGCGCGTCGGCAACAAGGAGTTCGCGGACGCGGTCTCCCGCGTCGCCGCCATCAGCAGCGAGCGGTCGCGGCCGGTCAAGCTCACCCTCGCGCGCGACCTGCTCACCCTGTCCGCTGCCTCGCCGGAGCAGGGAACGGCGACCGAGGAGCTGGACGACGGCCAGGTGCAGTATGGATCGGCACCGCTGGAGATCGGCTTCCAGGCGCGTTACCTCAACGACATCACCGACCAGATCGCCGGGGACAAGGCCGTGGAGTTCTGCTTCTCCGACGGCGCCGCCCCCACCATCGTGCGCGACGCCGAGGACCCGAGCGCGCTTTACGTGCTGATGCCGATGCGGGTCTAGCGGGAGGATTGCTCCGCCTCCGCCGCCTGCAGCTCACGCAGTTCCGTTCCTACGCCGGGCTGGACTGGCGTCCAGCGGCCCCCGTTGCGGTCATCTCCGGGCCGAACGGCTCGGGGAAGACCAACCTCCTCGAAGCGGTCTCCCTCCTCGTGCCGGGCCGCGGGCTGCGCGGGGCACGGACCGTCGATCTCCCCCTGCGCGGCGCCGAGTCCTGGGCCGTCGCGGCGGAGATCGAGCGCAACGGCATCGCCCACGCGCTCGGCACCGGCACGCCGCCCGAGGGTCCGGGGGACCGCCGCGTCTTCCGCCTCGACGGGGCGACGCCCCGCAGCCAAGCCGAGATTGCCGCCCTCGTCTCCGCCGTGTGGCTCACGCCGCAGATGGATCGTTTGTTCCAAGAGGGCGCCTCGGGGCGGCGCCGCTTCCTCGACCGGCTGACCTGGGCCTTGGAGCCGGGCCACGCACGCGAGGTCTCGGCGTTCGACCAGGCGATGACCGGGCGAAACCGGCTGCTCGCGGAGCGCAGCACGGACCAGGGATGGCTCGCCGGGCTGGAAGACGCCATGGCCCGGCACGGCGTCGCCGTCGCGGCCGCCCGGCGCAACCTCATCGCCCGGCTCGACGCGACCGCGGGAGCGACCCGCGGCTTCCCGGCGGCGCGCGTCCTGCTCCTCTGCCCCGTGGCCGACCGGCTCGCGGAAGCGCCCGCCGTCGCCGTCGAGGACTGGCTGCGCGAGCGGCTGGCCGAGGATCGCGGGCGGGACATGGCATCCGGCAGCGCCGCGCTCGGCACGCACCGGGCGGACATGGGCCTTGAGGACCGTGAGACGGGCCTCCCCGCGTCCCAGGCCAGCACCGGGCAGCAGAAGGCGCTCCTGATCGGCGTGATCCTCGCCCACGCCCAGGCCATCGCCGGGGCGCGCGGTGCGCCGCCGCTCCTGCTGCTCGACGAGCCGGCCGTGCACCTCGACGAGACGCGCCGTCGCCTGCTCTACGCCGCCCTCGCAGACGGCCCGGCGCAAGCGTTCCTCACGGGCACGGACAGCGCGACGTTCGCGCCGCTGGCCGGCATCGCGGAGGCCCTTGTTGCGGGAGACGGCACGCTGCGGCCCGATCCCGCCTTTCCTCCGAGCCTCAAGCCAGCGTAACGGGTTGGCATAGTGGACCGCCACCCGTAGCCGCACGCGCAGGCCTGTGCTACCCGGCGCCCCGAAGAGGAGACCGCCGATGTCCCAGACCTCGCCCGCCCAGCCCCAAGGCCCGCAAGCCGACCAGCAGCTCCCGCCGCTCGTCGTCAACATCCAGTTCGTCAAGGATCTCTCCTTCGAGGTGCCGGGCGCGCCGGACATCTACACGACGCTGCGCAGCCCGCCCCAGGTGCAGCTCAACCTCGACGTGCAGGCGCGCGCCCTTCAGGAGGGCGGCAACGTGTATGAAGTCACGCTCGTGATCCGCGCGGAGGCGACGGAGGGCCAGGGCGGCGCCGGGACCGGCAACGGCGCAGCCGGCCCGAACGGCGAGGGCCGCCCGGTGTTCATCGTGGAGCTCTCCTACAGCGGCATCTTCACGCTCAACAACCTGCCGCCCGACACCATCGAGCCTGTGCTGCTCGTCGAGTGCCCGCGCCTGCTGTTCCCATTCGCGCGCAACGTGCTCGCGGACGTGACACGCGAGGGCGGCTTCCAGCCGGTGCTCTTGCAGCCGATCGACTTCGTCTCGCTCTGGCAGAGCCGCCGCGCGGCGGCGCAGCAGCCGGCGAACGCCTGAACTCCAGAGTCGTTCCGATGTTTTATTGTAATCGTCATGGCCGGACTTGTTCCGGCCGTTCACGTCTTGCCCGCACACACCGAACTCGTGGATGCCCGTGCCAAGCACAGCCTGGCGAGTGACCGGTTCCGACCTTTCTCGGACGTTCGCGACCGTCGGCGCAAGGTCCGCAGCTGGCCGAGAGCGGCTGGTCCGCTATGGAATGAAAAGACGCGGATAGCGGACATTTGGCTTAGGAACCGCCTGCGCGGCAAGAAGCCATTGAAATCAGAAGAAAAGGTTGAGCCTGACCGATGTTTTTAGAGTTTCGGTCATATCTTTTGAAAGCCGCAACCTATTGATAACATTGGTTCGAACTCAGCTTGCAGAAGTCTTGACTTAACGGCACAACAGCGATCCAGCTACCTCCGCGGCCGCGATCAGACTGTGCGTATATGGATAAACGTCGTTCCGCTAAACATTTTGCGCTTTGAACCGCATACTCGGGCAAAATCCCCGTCAAGCTACTCCGGAGCCCAGAGCCTTCATCCAAGCGAGGAGAGAGATAATATGACCCGAGTATTGCTAGTCGGCCTACTCCCCGAAACGGTGGACTATTCCGATCCCGCTCTCCCACCGGGAATGAATGCAGAGAAGATTTCAGGCCGGAATCGAGTTGGGTTTGAAGCAGATAAGGGATCGTGGATGGCAGGCCGACGCATGTCTGATCCGACCCGATGCAACGGCAGGTCCAACTGTAGAGCAGCGGCTGGCCACCACCACGTACGAATGCATTGTTATCGGAGCTGGGGTTCGGCTCCCGCCCAAGAACCTGCCGTTGTTTGAGACTGTGATCAACGCCGTGAAAAAGGCGTCGCCCAACGCGTCAGTCGCGTTCAACACGATACCCGAGGACAGCGCGGACGCCGCAGCTCGTTGGTTGCCGAGTTCCCGGCAGAGCCAGTGAAACCGATAAAGGCAACGGGATGGGCGGCGCGACATTGCCGGTTGATACACTCTCATTACGGTCATATCTTCCGGGAAGTCCGAAAGTCTTGAATTTCGCACCAACGGATGCATGCGTCATGAAACAGAAACTACTAAATCCTCCCGGAGATTCAGGAGGTCAGGCGGGAGTGGAGGCGCTTCGCGTTGCTTTGAACTGTTGAGCGCTTCCCGCGACGCGTCTGACGCAGAAGCGGGCAGTTTCCGTCTCATGCCTGATCCGTCCCGGACTTACGCCTTGGCGGCGTTCTGTGCAGCCTCGAATACATCGCGTGCGGACGTCGTACCCGCTACGTGCTCCGTATCCTCGGCTCCGAGGTCCATCCATCCCGCGTTCACGGCCTCAAACATTTCTTCGGCAGGTCCGGTGTGGCCCTTCGGGATGCCGAACTGCTCGAACACTTCCGCCCACCCTGCACGCGGGACTGCAAAGGCTTTCACGTCAAGCGTCAAGACGTCACCCAAGTGCTCGGCGACTTCATCCGCGCTGACCATCGAACCAAGCTCGACGACGCGCTGCCCTGACCACGCTGGCCCGGTCAAAAGGGTTGCGACCTCCGCGCCGATGTCGTTCGTCGCGACCATGGTCGATTTCCGGTTTGTCGGATTATAGTAGACCGGTAGCGTTCCGCCCTGGGCGACCTGCAAGCCGTAGAGGAAGTTTTCGAAAAATCCGCCTGCGCGCACAAATGCGATTGGCGATATCAGGTCGCGAAAACCTTGCTCCAGAAGCGACAAGGCCGTGATCATCCCGAGCCCGCTGGTTCTGTTCGCACCCATCGACGAAAGCGCTACCACCCGCGGCGGCGCTGCCTTGGTGAGCGCCTCGACATAGTTCGCAATCACGCCCTTGGCTTCTTTGTAATCGGGCGAGGGGGCCCAGACAGCCGGCAACATGACGAACGCGCCTTCGACGCCTTTGAGCGCTTGCTCGATGGCTGCCGAATCATTCCAATCGCCGTCTACCAGTTCCACGCCCTGGTTCGCCCAGTTAGCCGCCTTCTCGCGATTGCGGACGAGCGCGCGTACCTCCTTGCCGTGCGCCAACAGATGTTGTGCCGTTGCGCCGCCCACGTTTCCCGTGATTCCCATTACTAAAAACACGTGTTTTCTCCTGATCTTGAGGGACATAGCACTGCCCCCGTTGGTTCAACGGATGAGCGGCAGAATGGCCCGGATACGGGGATCGCGCGCGTAGAGGCCGCCCCATGTCATCGCGCCCAGAAGCAGGGAAATAATTTCCGGCGGCGATCCCAACTCACCAATGCGGACATGGGCGCAGATGGCACCTCCCAGAAAGCCCGTCACCAGGATCGCGCCGAGGACGGAGGTGGCTGGAATGGCGTAAAGGATGGCGCAGGCGAGTATGACCGGACCCACGATACGGGTCAGGTCCATCGCGAACCCGGTTTCCTGCAACATGCTCGCAATCTGTGCCGGCGCGAAAAGCTGAATAGTCCCATCTGCCACCAGAGCGATAACGACAATCGCGCTCATTATCCGGCCGGCCCACAGGGCGCGATGCAAGGTCATAGTTTCGGGCACCTGATGTAGGTTCATAGTTTCGGACATTTGTTGTTCTCCAATGGGGTCATCCAATTTCGAGGCTTACTGTGTCTCCTAGATATGATAAACATCGACAAAATGAACACACTGTTACCTCTGTGGTGAACAATACCGAGGCACGAAAATGCAGAATCTCGAACCCATCCGCATATTCATAACGGTCGCGGAAATGGGGAGCTTCACTCACGCGGCCGATAGCCTGGGCATCCAAAAGGGGAGGGCCTCAACGGCGGTCCGGAAGCTGGAAGAAGATGTCGGTGTCAGGCTCCTGCACCGGACGACGCGCAGCGTGCAGTTGACGGAGGACGGACGCGCATTTCATGCCCGTGCCCGCGATCTGCTTGCTGAAGTCGATGACCTACACTCGATGTTCGCAGGCGATCGCGTGGCACTTCGCGGGCGTTTACGGGTCGATCTTCCGACCAAGGTGGCGCGCACAACGATCGTGCCGGCCTTGCCGCATTTCATGGCGACTTACCCCGAGTTGGAGCTGGAGGTGTCGAGTACGGATCGGCAAGTCGATCTGGTTCAAGAGGGGTTCGACTGCGTATTGCGGCTTGGACCCATAGGGGACGAGACGCTGATTGCCCGCCCACTGGGCCTGTTGCGCATGGTCAACGCTGCCAGTCCCGCCTATCTAGCGCGCTATGGCGTCCCTCGATCGCTAGAAGATCTCCAGCGTCAGGAACATCGGACAATTCATTTTTCGACGATGCTGGGCGCAAGACCCTATGGATGGGAATATCCGGACGGCGACAGCTATGCGACGCTTCAGTTGCCAGGTGCGCTACACGTCAACAGCGCGCAGACCTACGAAGCCGCTGCCCTCGCCGGCCTTGGCCTGATTCAGGCGCCACTCTTGGGGATTGGCCAATACTTAGAGAGTGGAGCGCTTGTGGAGATCATACCCGATTTTCGTCGCCGGGCGCTCGCCGTGTCCCTCGTTGTAGCACATCGGAGCAATCTGTCGCGCCGAGTCCGCGCATTCATGAAATGGATCGAAAATGTGCTGACGCCGTATCTGGAATAGCGAGACGAACATCTTCGTCCGGTCTTCGAAATCAACATTCTGAAGTTATGTCTGCCGGTCGGTGGCCCGGCGGTCCAACAGAATGCGACACTGAAACCGGTGACCTTTGAAGTCCGACATGAGATGTCCTCAAACTTTTCCGCCTTCTGTCTCCCCAACGCCGTGCCAATGCAACAGAAACATTCCGTATCAGGTTCGGAGATGTCCGGTTGCTCGCAACCTTATCCGGGGTCGCCCGTCGATCTCCGTAAGGCAGCAAACGGGCAATCGGAACGAATGGCCGCTTTCGGGACGGCTCACTTTGCCCGGGAACGGCGAGGATGGGCGCAAAGCGGACCTGTCCGTGCGACGCGCTCTGTTTCGGCATCCCGCCCTGAGCAGTCATTCGTGAGGGCATCCGGTATCCCCCTTGACCCCGTCGGCAAGAAACCAGTTTATCCTCCCCGATGTCCTCCAGCCCCACCCTCCCCAACCCCGCCGACCGCGCCACCCAGCGCGACGAGGACGCCCAATACTACCGCGGCATCCTCCATGGGCTGGTCGAGATGGCCAACGACATCGCCCGCGTCGTCCACCGCCAGGCTACCGCGGCGCAATCCGCCGCCCCCACCTCAGGAGCAGCGGCCCAACCCCAGCAGCCTCAGCCCGCCCCAGCCCCCGCCGCAGCACCCGCCCTCGCCGTCGCCTTCGACCGCCTCGCCCGCACCATCCGCCGCACCATCGCCCTCGCCCGCAAGCTCTCCGAGCCCGACCGCGCGCCGCCCGGCCCGAAGCCCCACCCGACAGGCCGCTGCACCGAGTGCTGCCCCAGCGCGCGCCAGCGCCGCCCGGACTGCGCCGAGACAGACGCCCCCAATGCCGAGCCGTGGGCCGAGCCGTGCGAGCGCCCCGAGGCACCCGATTGCGACGCCGACGAGGACCTTGACGACGACCTCGACGAGCAATCCCTCGCCGACCTCATCGCGAGCCTCCGCCACGATAATGGCCTCGCCACCCTGACCGACGCCCAGCTCCGGCAGCACCGCACTCCCCAAGATGCGTCAGAGAGCACGCAAGAGGGCGTCCCAGGCGAGAAGTGCAGCCTATGCGCCCGCGGAGCACGGCCCACGACAACCAAACCCAGCACTGCGGACCAGCGCCTCCCGACGCCGCCGCCCCGCCCCGGCACCGGCCCGCCCCGACACTGACCCGGCCCCCCGGCCAAGACGCCGGACGGGTCAGCGCTCTAGACCATTGATCTCAAATATGTATCGCCCGCCCGTAGGCCCCCAGCACGCTCTCGTGCATCGTCTCGCTCACCGTCGGGTGCGGGAAGACGGTGTGCATCAGCTCCGTCTCCGTCGTCTCCAAGGTGCGCGCGATGGCGAAGCCCTGGATCATCTCCGTGACCTCGGCGCCGATCATGTGCGCGCCCAGCAGCTCGCCGGTCTTCGCGTCGAACACGGTCTTCACCATGCCTTCCGGCTCGCCCATGGCGATGGCCTTGCCGTTGCCGATGAACGGGAACCGCCCGACCTTGACCTCGTGCCCCGCCGCTTTGGCCCGCTCCTCCGTGAAGCCCACGCTCGCGACCTGCGGGCGCGAATAGGTGCAGCCGGGAATGTTGCCCACGTCCAGCGGCTCCACATCGTTCAGCCCGGCGATCTTCTCGACGCAGACGACGCCCTCGTGGCTCGCCTTGTGCGCGAGCCAGGGCGGCCCCGTGATATCGCCGATGGCATAGACACCGGGCTCGCCGGTGCGGCAATACTCGTCAATGAGGATGTGGGTACGCTCGACCTTCACCCCTGTGCTCTCAAGACCGATGTCCTCCACGTTGCCGACGATGCCGACGGCGGAGATCACCCGGTCCACGGTGATCCGCTCCTGCTTCCCGCCCGCCTCGATCACCGCCGTGACCTCGTCCGCACCCTTCTCAACGCCGGACACCTTGGCGTCCGTGAGAATGCGGATGCCCTGGCGCTCGAACGCCTTGCGGGCGAAGGCGCTGATCTCCTCGTCCTCGGCGGGAAGGATGCGGTCCACGATCTCCACAACCGTCACCTCGGCGCCCATGTTGCGGTAGAAGCTCGCGAACTCGATGCCGATGGCCCCCGACCCGACCACGAGCAGCCTCTTGGGCATTGCGGGCGGGACCATCGCCTCGCGGTAGTCCCAGATCAGCTTACCGTCCGTCTCCAGCCCAGGGATCTGCCGGGCGCGCGCCCCCGTCGCGAGAATGATGCTCGGCGCCTGCAGCGTGGTCGCCTTGCCGTCCTTCTGCACGGCGACCGCGTTCTTGCCCGCGAGCCGTCCCTGGCCGTCGAACACGGGGACCTTGTTCTTCTTGAGCAGGTGGGAGACACCTGACGAGAGCTGCTTGGCGACGGCGCGCGAGCGCTTGACCACCTTCGGCAGATCGTAGGCGACACCCGTCGCGCTGAACCCGAACTCGCCGAGATTGTGCAGGAGGTGGTTGATCTCGGACGTGCGCAGCAGCGCCTTCGTCGGGATGCAGCCCCAGTTGAGGCAGATGCCGCCCAGGTGCTCGCGCTCCACCACGGCGGTCTTGACGCCGAGCTGCGCGGCGCGGATAGCGGCAACGTAGCCGCCCGGCCCGCCGCCGACCACGATCAGGTCGAATTTCTGGGTGTCACTCATAGGATGAGTCCCATCGGGTCCTCGATCAACGTCTTGAAGGCGGCGAGCCACTGCGCCCCGAGCGCGCCGTCCACGACGCGGTGATCCACGCTAAGCGTGCAAGTCATCACCGTGGCGATGGCGAGCGCGCCGTTGCGCACCACAGGCCGCTGCTCGCCGCCGCCGACCGCGAGAATGGCGCTCTGGGGCGGGTTGATGACCGCGGCGAAGTCGCGGATGCCGAACATGCCGAGGTTGCTGATCGAGAAGCCGCCGCCCTGGAACTCCTCAAGCTTCAGCTTGCCGGCCTTGGCGCGGCCAATCAGCTCCTTCATCTCGTTGCTGATGGCGGCCAACCCCTTCTGGTCCGCGCGCCGGATGATGGGCGTGATCAGCCCATCCGGAATGGCGACCGCGACGGAGATGTCCACGTCCTCGTATTCGGCGATGCCCTCCTCGGTCCAGCTCGCGTTGACCTTGGGCACCCGGCGCATCGCCGCGGCGCTCGCCTTGATGATCAAATCGTTGACCGACAGCTTGAACGCGCCCGGCCCGTCCTTGGGCGAGCGCGCGTTCAGCTCGGTGCGCAGCTTGAGCAGCGCGTCCAGCTCCACGTCCACCGCGAGGTAGAAATGCGGAATCTGCTGCTTCGCCTCGGTGAGGCGCCGGGCGATGATCCGGCGCATCGCGGTGTGCGGGATGAGCTTGTGGAGGGCCGTGATCGGCGCGGCCTGAGGCGCCGGGGCGGGTGCCGCTGCGGGCTGCGGCGGCGGGGCGGCCTTCGGCGGCTCGACTTCCCGTGCCCCGGCCTGCGGCTGCACGGACCCTTTCGCGGGTGCCCTTCCCTGCGCGGCTTCCACGTCGGCACGGACGATGCGCCCGTTCGGGCCGCTGCCCTTGAGAGCGCGCAGGTCCAGCCCGGCCTGCTGGGCCATGCGCCGGGCGAGCGGGGAGGCGAAGATGCGCTCGCCCTCTTCCCTGTCGTGCCCGTTCGGCTGCGGCTGCGGTGCGCGGCTGCTCGTGCCTTCGGGCGGCGGCGCTGCGGGCGGGGCTGCCGGGCCGCTCTCGGGCGGCGCAGTCTCTCCCTTGGCCTCGGGGCGGGGCGCGCTGGGCGCCGCGGCGGCCGCGGCACTGTCCGCGCTCTCGCCCTCGGCGACGAGCACGGCGATGGGCGCGTTCACGGCGACACCCTGCGTGCCCTCGCCGACGAGGATCTTGCCGAGCACGCCCTCGTCCACGGCCTCGACCTCCATCGTGGCCTTGTCCGTCTCGATCTCAGCGATCACGTCGCCGGAGCGGATCGCGTCGCCTTCCTTCTTGAGCCAGCGCGCGAGCGTGCCCTCCGTCATCGTGGGCGAGAGCGCGGGCATGAGGATGTTGGTTGCCATCAGACGATCTTCCGCACGGCGTCCACCACCCAGCTCGGCTGGGGCAGCGCGAGCTTCTCCAGGTTGGCGGCGTAGGGCAGCGGCACGTCCAGGCCCGCCACGCGCACGGGCGGCGCATCGAGCCAGTCGAAGCCTTTCTCGATCACCCGCATCGCGACCTCCGCGCCGATACCCGCATACGGCCAACCCTCCTCGATGGTGACGAGCCGGTTCGTCCTCTTCACGCTCTCGACGATGGTGGCCGCGTCGAGCGGGCGGAGGCTGCGCAGGTTGATCACCTCCGCCTCGATCCCCTGCCCCTTCAGCTCGTCCGCAGCCTTGAGCGCGACGCCGACCATGATGCTGTAGGCGACGATGGTGACGTGGCGGCCGGCCCGCTCGATCTTGGCCTTGCCGATGGGGAGCACGAAATCCTCGGCTGTCGGGCACTCGAAGTGCTGACCGTAGAGAATCTCGTTCTCCAGCACGATCACCGGGTTCGGATCGCGGATCGCGGCGCGGAGCAGGCCCTTGGCGTCGGCGCTCGACCACGGCGCCACCACCTTCAGGCCGGGGCAGTGCGCATACCAGCTCGCGTAATCCTGGCTGTGCTGGGCGGCGACGCGCGAGGCGGCGCCGTTCGGGCCGCGGAACACGATCGGGCAGCCCATCTGGCCGCCCGACATGTAGAGCGTCTTGGCCGCTGAGTTGATGATCTGGTCAATCGCCTGCATGGCGAAGTTGAACGTCATGAACTCGACGATGGGCTTGAGCCCCTCCATCGCCGCGCCCACCGCCATGCCGGTGAAGGCGTGCTCGGTGATCGGCGTGTCAATGACCCGGCGCGGGCCGAACTCGTCGAGCATTCCCTGGCTGATCTTGTAGGCACCCTGATACTGCGCGACCTCCTCACCGATCAGGAAAACCCGGTCGTCCGCCCGCATCTCCGCCACCATGGCGTCGCGCAGCGCCTCGCGCACCGTCATGTTCTTGGTCGGCCCCCAGTCGGGCTCCGGCCGGTCCGCAGTCTCGGCGACCGCCGTCTCGGGCGCGCGGTTCACCTCGGCCCGTGCCGCGATGGCGTTGTCGTCCTCGCCGGGCGACGCAGGCTGCGTGTCGGTATCGGGCGCCGCCGCCGGAGCAGGCGCTGGCTCGGCGGTTTCGGCACCGCCGTTCAGCACGGCGATGGGCGTGTTCACGGCCACGCCCTCCGTGCCCTCGCCGACGAGGATCTTGGACAGCGTGCCCTCGTCCACGGCCTCGACCTCCATCGTGGCCTTGTCCGTCTCGATCTCAGCGATCACGTCGCCGGAGCGGATCTCATCGCCTTCCCGCTTGAGCCATTTCGCGAGTTTGCCCTCGGTCATCGTGGGCGAGAGCGCGGGCATCAGCACTTGCGTCGCCATGGCGGGTCAGCCCTCCACCAGCACGTCGGTCCACAGCTCGGCAGGGTCCGGCTCCGGGCTCTTCTGCGCGAAGTCCGCCGCCGCCTGGACGCGGGCGCGGACCTTGTCCTCGATCTCCTTGAGCTGCGCCTCCGTAGCACCTCCTTCGAGCAGCATCTGCCGGGCGCGCTCGATGCAGTCGCGTTCGGTGCGCATCTTCTCGATCTCCTCCCGCGTCCGATACTTGCCGGGATCCGACATGGAGTGGCCGCGGTAACGGTAGGTCTGCACCTCCATTAGATACGGACCCTCCCCGGCCCGGCAGTGCGCCACGGCCTTGTCCGCGGCCTCCTTCACGGCCGCTACGTCCATCCCGTCCACCTTGACGCCTGGAATGCCCCAGGGCTCGCCGTTCCGCGACAGATCGTGCGAGGCCGAGGCGCGCTCGACGTGCGTGCCCATGCCATAGCGATTGTTCTCGATGACGTAGATGCATGGCAGCTTGAGGAGTGCGGCCAGGTTGAAGCTCTCGTAAACCTGGCCCTGGCTGCTGGCCCCCTCCCCGAAATAAGTCGCGCAGACGCGGTCGCTTTGGCGATACCAGTCGGCGAAGGCGAGGCCGGTGCCGAGCGAGACCTGCGCGCCGACGATGCCGTGGCCGCCGAAGAAGCCGCGCTCCTTGCTGAACATGTGCATGGAGCCGCCCTTGCCCTTGCTGTAGCCGTCGCGCCGGCCGGTCAGCTCGGACATCACGCCTTTCGGGTCCATGCCGGCGGCCAGCATGTGCCCGTGGTCGCGGTAGCTGGTGATGATCTGGTCGCCCTTGCTCAGCGCCGCCTGGATGCCGACGACCACCGCTTCCTGCCCAATGTAGAGATGGCAGAAGCCGCCGATCAGACCCATGCCGTAGATCTGCCCGGCGCGCTCCTCGAAGCGGCGGATCAGCACCATGTCGCCGAACGCTTGCAGGAGCTGCTCCTGCGTCATCGCAGCCCGCGATGATCCGTCCTGAGCCGCCTTGCCGCGCCGCTTCGTCTCCGCCTGCTGCGCCACGCCCGCCTCCCTGGCCTTTGTCAGGGAAGACCTAAGCCTGGCACGCCCTGCCGGCAACCCCGCCGGCGCTGCTCCCTGCCCGGCTCTCTAAGCCTTCCGCGCCTCCATCGCAGCCGCCGCGGCAACCGCGGCGAGAAGGCCGACGCTGATCATGAGCCGTGGATGCAGCACCGCGGACGTGTAGAGGCTGAACGGGCGCGAGTGATCCCGCGCTGGACGCTCCCGCCCCGCGTCGGACGACTTGAAGAGGCTGTCGGACTTGGTCTTGGGCGCGTCCTCGTCGGTCAGGAGCGGGACGAGCTTGGTTCCGATCCAGTCGAACAGGCCGGGCGCGACCCGGCTGAGGATCGTCTCCGAGCGCCCTGACCCGCCCACCGTGATCTCACGCCGGGGCTTGCGGGCGGCGTCGAGGATGGCGTCTGCCACCAGCTCCGGCGCGTAGAGGGGGGGCGGTATGAGCGCCTCGCCCCGCATGTGGTCCGCCGCGTGCTCCGCGAACGGCGTGCCGATCCCGCTCGGCTTGATCAGGGTGACCGAGATCGGCGCCTTGTCCCGGAGCAGCTCGATCCGCAGCGTGTCCATGAACCCTTTGACCGCGTGCTTGCTCGCGGAATACGCGCCGAGCAGCGGGGTGGCGATGTCCGATGCCACGGACCCGACCGTGATGAGCGCGCCGCCCCGCTTGCGCATCTGCTTCACGGCCGCCTGCGAGCCGAAGACGACGCCCCAGTAATTGGTCTTGAACAAGCGCGCGTGCTCGTCGGTCGCGGTCTGGACCAGGGGCGCGTAGATGCCGACTCCCGCGTCGTTCACCCATGTGTCAATGCCGCCGAACCGCTTGAGGGTTTTGTCCACGGCCTGCGCGACCTGATTCTCCTCGCCCACGTCGGCGACGGCGTAGTCGGCTGTGCCGCCTGCGGCCCGGATGTCGCTGACGGCCTTCTTCAGCGCCGCCTCGTTGCGCGCGACGAGCATCACCTTGGCGCCGGCCTCGGCAGCCTTTCGCGCGGTCGTCAAGCCGATGCCTGAGCTGGCGCCGGTGATGACCATCACCTGCTTCGCAAGGGGCTTTAGCTTCGGCTTCATGATGGCCCTCCGGAACAGCGTTGGATGCTGCAAGAACCGGAGGGACGCGCCGTGGTTCCGCGTGCACTCTCGTGTCCCGGACCGTCGCCGGTCCTAGAACAAGCGCCTATCCGGCGCGTAGGGCACCACGATGTCCGCCGGGTCGGCAAGGTTCAGCTGCGCGCGTGCGCGTTCGTCCAGCATGTCGAGGTCGAGGCGGCCGGTGTGCAGCGCCGCGGTCCGGCGCTGCCAGGCTTGCTCGTCCGCCTGCATCTCGGCCAGCTCGTGCTGCGCGGCGCGAAGCTGGCCCTGGCGAAGCGCGTAGGATTCGAGGCCGCGCTCGCCCTGCGTCGCTTGCCACCCGAAATACCCTGTCAGCAGCAGGAATACGGCCGGAGGCGCCGCGGCCTTCACCCAACGCCTGATCGCGCGCATCACGCCCATGCTGCCCCCGTCACGACGATTCGATCCAACGTAGCGTAGCCGCGCCGCTCGCGAAAGCGTTATCGGCGGAGGATCGTGCGTCCGGCATAGCGCGCCGCCGGGCCGAGCGCCTGCTCGATGCGGATGAGCTGGTTGTATTTCGCCGTGCGGTCGCTGCGGGCGAGGCTGCCCGTCTTGATCTGGCCGCAGTTGGTGGCGACCGCGAGGTCCGCAATGGTCGCGTCCTCGGTCTCGCCGGAGCGATGACTCATCACCGCCGTGTAGCCGGCGCGCTGCGCGATCGCGACGGCCTCCAGCGTCTCGGAAAGGGTGCCGATCTGGTTCACCTTCACGAGGATGCTGTTCGCGACCCCCTCCTCGATCCCCCGCCGCAGCCGCTCCGGGTTGGTCACGAACAGGTCGTCGCCGACGAGCTGGACCTTGGCGCCCAGCCGTTCCGTGAGCAGCTTCCACCCCGCCCAGTCGTCCTCGGCGCAGCCGTCCTCGACCGAGGCGATCGGGTAGCGCGCGCAGAGGTCGGCGAGGTAGTCCACCATGCCAGCGGCATCCAGCCGCTTGCCCTCGCCTTCGAGGTGATACACGCCGTCCTTGAAGAACTCGGTGCTGGCGCAGTCGAGCGCGAAGGTAACGTCCTCGCCGGGTCGATAGCCGGCGGCCTCGCAGGCGCGGCTGATGAAGCCGAGCGCGTCGTCAGCGCTCTTCAAGCCCGGCGCGAAGCCGCCCTCGTCGCCTACGTTGGTGTTATGCCCGGCACCGGCCAGCGCCTTCTTGAGCGCCGCGAAGATCTCGGCACCCATCCGCACCGCGTCCGCCTCGGTCGCGGCGGCGACGGGCTGCACCATGAACTCCTGGATGTCTATGGGGTTGTCCGCGTGCTTGCCGCCGTTGACGATGTTCATCATCGGCACGGGGAGCGTGCGCGCGTAGGCGCCGCCCACGTAGCGCCAGAGCGGCAGCTCCAGGTCCGCGGCGGCGGCCTTGGCGGCGGCGAGGCTGACGGCGAGGATGGCATTGGCGCCGAGCCGGGCCTTGTTGGGCGTTCCGTCCAACTCGATCATGGCGTCGTCGAGCTGGAGCTGCTCCTGCGCCTCCATGCCGCAGAGCGCGTCGAAGATCTCGCCCTCGACGTTGGCGCAGGCTTGCCGCACGCCCTTGCCGCCGTAGCGCGCCTTATCGCCGTCGCGCAGCTCCACCGCCTCGTGGGCGCCCGTGCTGGCGCCGGACGGCACCGCGGCGCGGCCCCGGGCGCCGCTCTCCAGCACGCAGTCCACCTGAATGGTGGGATTGCCGCGGCTGTCCAGGATCTCGCGGGCGACAAGGTCGGTGATGACGCTCATGGGCGACTTTTCCCAGACGTTCGAGGGCGGGCGCTGCCTAGCACCCGCGGCCCGGCCGGGCCAGCCCCGCCCTTGCAGTGCGTCGCCTCCATGAACCGGCGAGGCCGCTCAGCGCTCAATGAACGCGAATGCGCTCAGCGATGCCGCGGCGCAGCTGACAGCGCCGAGGATCATCGTGACGTGGAAGGCGGCGAGCAGGCCGTCGCCGCGCGCGGCGAGCACCACGCCGAGCAGCGCCGTCGCGGTGAGACCGCCGGTGCGCGCCACGGTGCTGTTGAATCCGGAGGCCGAGCCGGTGTGTCGCGCGTCCACCGAGCTCAGCACCGCGGTAGTGAGCGGCGCGACCGCACCGGTCATGCCGAGCGCGATGACGAGGACCGCCGGCAAGACACCGGCCCAGTAGCTCGTCCCCGCACCGATCCTGAGCGCGAGCAGGAAACCGATGGCGACGATGAGCGGACCGATCGTGAGCGGCAGCCGCGAGCCCATGCGCCCGGCGAAGTCGCCCGCGATGGGCGAGGTCAGCGCGAGAACGATCGGAAGCGGCACGAGCGCCGCGCCGGCGGCGGTGCCGGAATACCCCTCGGCGAAGATCAGGACGTAGGGGATGAGCACGAGGAGCACGCTGAGCGCGCCGTAGAGCAGCAGCGTGAGCAAGGTCAGCCCGACGAATTCCTTCGAGGCGAACAGCGCAAGCGGCATCATGGCGTGGTCGCCGCGCCGCTTCTCGGCAACCAGGAAGAGGGTCAGCGAAGCAGCGGCGGCGAGCGCTGCCCCGACGGCGGCCGCCGTCCAGCCGCCGCGCCCCGAGCCGACCGTGAGTGCCCAGGTAAAGGCGGCGAGCCCGAGCGTGGCGAGCACGGCGCCGGACAGATCGAGCTGCCGGTCGCCGCCGTCGCGGTCCTCGGCGAGGTAGCGCCAGGCGAGCAGGATCGCGGCCGCGGCCAGGGGCAGGTTCAGCAGGAAGATGGCGCGCCAGCTGCCGAGATCGATGAGCCAGCCGCCGAGTACCGGGCCGATTGCGCCGGCGGTCGCGCCCGTGGCCGCCCAGATGCCGATCGCGCGCCCCTTCGCCTCGCCGGAGAAGGTCTGGCCGAGGATGGCGAGGCTGTTCGGCATCAGCATCGCCGCGCCGACACCCTGGAACAGCCGGCCCGCCAGCATGGCCGGGAGTCCCGGGGCGAGCGCGCAGGCGAGCGAGGCCATCGCGAACAGCGCGATGCCCCCGATCAGAAGCCGTCGCCGGCCGAGGCGGTCGCCCGCCGCACCGCCCAGCAGCAGGAGTGCGCTCAAGGGGAGAAGATAAGCGTTGATCACCCATTGCAGCGCGCCCGCGTCGGCCGCGAGGCTTCGCCCGATTGTCGGCAAGCCGACGTTGACGACGGAGCCATCGATGAACGCGAGGCTCGAGGCGAGGATCGTCGTCGCGAGCACGAGGCGCGGGTGTCGCGCGCCTTCAACGGGCTTGGCAGCCCTCGCTGCGACGACATCATGGTGTGCATGGAAGACGATGCTCATGATGCACTTTCATACAATGAAACATCGACGCCGTCGCCCAGACCGCGTCAACCCTCCCCAAACGGATCGCCCGGCATGCCGAGCTCGACGAGCAGCCAGCGCGTGAAAGCGACCAATCCCCTGCCATAGTGGTCCGACCGCGGGAAGACGAGCCAGTGCCCGGTGTAGGTGACGTCCTCGCAGGCGCCCTGCAGCGGCCGATTCAGGCGTCCGCTCGCAAGCTCCCTCTCCGCCAGGCGCGTCGACTCAAGCGCCACGCCCAACCCGTCCGCCGCCGCGCTCAGCGAGAGGAAGCTCCGGTCGAAGCGCGGCCCGCACGGTTCCGGGGCGGTCAGCCCGTTGGCCGCGAACCAGGCCGGCCACCTGACCTGCTTGTTGTCGCTCTCGATGAGCGTCCGCGATAGCAGGTCCTGCGGGGTCCTGATCGCCGCGGCCAGGGCCGGCGCGCAGAGCGGCGTCACCGTCTCCTGCCCGAGCGGCAGGACGACCAGGTTGGCGTGCCTACCCGGCGCGTGGTCGGCGCCCCACGGGTCGCCGTAGAAGACCTCGACGTCGAATTCGTCGCGTGTGAAGAGAGTGTAGTTCGTGCTCGCCGCGATCCGGACTTCCTGGCCGCGGCTCTCCGCCAGGAAGCGCGGCAGCCGCGGCACCAGCCATTGCGCGGCGAAGCTCGGCGCGCTGTGCAGGCGCAGCAACGGCGGTCCCCGCGTCGAGACGGCGCCGAGTCCGTGCTGCAGCTCGCCGAAGCCGCGGCGGACGCTGCGCATCAGGACCTCGCCCTCGGACGTCAGGCGGATCGCCCGCCCTTTGCGCGCGAAGAGCTGCACGCCGAGCGAGCGCTCCAGCCCGCGTATGGCATGGCTGACCGCGCTGGGCGTCAGGCACAGATCGTCGGCCGCCGCCCGGAAGGAACCGGCGCGGGCGGCCGCCTCGAAGGCGCGCAGCGCGGAGAAGGGAAGATGCCTCATGCCGGGAAGAAGCATGAGCCGCATTCACCGATTGATGCAAATTTCGCGTTTGTCTTGTTTAGCGTCACTTGCGACAAGCGCCCGCAAGAACGACGGAGGAAGCGGATGCTGCTCACCGGCAAGGTGGCTGTGATCTCGGGCGCTGCCGGCCCACGGGGCATCGGGCGCGCCACGGCCCGCCTCTTCGCCCAGCACGGGGCGCACGTCGCCATCCTCGACCTGGACGAGGGCGCCTCCCGCAGTGCCGCCGCGGAGCTGGGGCCGGATCATCGCGGCTTCGCCTGCGACGTGACCGACGCCGAGAGCTGCCGCGAGGCCGCCCGGCGCGTGCTGGACGCCTTCGGGCAAGCCGACATCCTGATCAACAACGCGGGCATCACCCAGCCGGTCAAGCTGATGGAGATCAGCGAGCCGGACTGGCACCGCATCCTCGACGTCAATCTCGGCGGCGTGCTGCATCTCAGCCGGGCCTTCGTGCCGCACATGCGCGAGCGCCGCCAGGGATCCATCGCCTGCATGTCGTCGGTCTCCGCCCAGCGCGGCGGCGGCATCTTCGGCGGTCCGCACTACTCCGCCGCCAAGGCCGGCGTGCTCGGCCTGGCGAAGGCGATGGCGCGCGAGCTTGGGCCGGACGGCATCCGGGTGAACTGCGTCACCCCCGGCCTGATCCAGACCGACATCACCGGCGGCAAGCTGACCGACGCCATGCGCGAGGAGATCGTGAAGGGCATCCCGCTGAACCGGCTCGGTAATGCCGAGGACGTTGCGGGGATCTTCCTGTTCCTCGCCTCGGACCTGTCCGCCTACGTCACCGGCGCCGTCATAGACGTCAACGGCGGCATGTTGATCCATTGACCGGCGCCGAGGGCGATCTAGGGTCGCCCGCGGCAAGCTATGCAAGCCACAGGGAGGAGCGCGGATGGAAGCGCGCATGACACTGGCCAACGCGCCGAGCCTGGAGGAACGCGCCTGGCGCATCCGGCGCAACGCATTGCGAATGGGCGAGGTGCAGGGCCAAGGCTACATCGCCCAGGCGCTCGGCATCGCTGACGTTCTGGCAACGGCCTACTTTCATGCCCTACGTTACCGGCCGGAGGAGCCGGACTGGGAAGCGCGTGACCGTTTCCTGCTCTCCATCGGTCACTACGCGATCGCGCTCTACGCGGTGCTGATCGAGGCCGGCATCATCCCCGAACAGGAGCTCCCGACCTACGGGACCGACGACAGCCGCCTGCCGATGTCGGGGATGGCGAGCTACACGCCGGGCATGGAGATCAGCGGCGGCTCGCTCGGGATCGGCCTCGGCATCGCCGTCGGTATCGGCCTGGGGCTGAAGCGGAAGGGATCTGCGAGCTTCGTCTACAACCTGATGTCCGATGGCGAGCTGGACGAGGGTCCGACCTGGGAGGCGGCCATGTCGGCTGGCTCTTGGAAGCTCGACAACCTGATCTGCCTCGTGGACGTGAACCGGATGCAGGCCGATGGGCCGTCCACCGGCGTGCTGAACTTCGAGCCGCTGCCGGCTAAGTGGGAAGCCTTCGGCTGGCATGCGCAGCGCGTGGACGGCAACGACATCGCGGCCCTTGTGCGAGCGTTCGACGCGGCGCGCGCGGCTCCCGAGCCCAAACCCCGCGTCATCATCTGCGACACGCGCATGGCCAAAGGGGTTCCCTTCCTGGAGGCGCGGGAGAAGTCGCACTTCCTGCGGGTGGAGCAAGACGAATGGGCGCAGGCGCTTGAGGCGCTCGACGTCGCACGCCCGCGTGCGCAAGCGCACGACGCCGGGAGGACAGCATGAGCCGGGTGAGACGGGGGCCGTGGGGTCGCGGCATGAGCGGACAGGGAATGGTGCTTGAGAGCGATCCCGCGAAGCCGCGGCTGACCACCTCGGCCATGATCGCCTCGCTGGCGGCGGAGGGCCAGCGGACCAGCCCGGCCCCCTTCGGGCGCGCCCTGATCGAGGTGGCGCGGAGCCGGCCCGAGATCGTCGGCATGACGGCCGATCTCAGCAAGTACACGGACCTGCACGTCTTCGCCCAGGAATACCCGGACCGTTTCTACCAGATGGGCATGGCCGAGCAGCTGCTGATGCTCGCGGCGGCGGGCCTCGCGCACGAGGGCTTCCTGCCGTTCGTCACCACCTACGCCGTGTTCGCCTCGCGCCGGACCTACGACTTCATCAGTCAGGGCATCGCCGAGGAGGGCTTGAACGTCAAGATCTGCTGCGCCCTGCCCGGCCTGACCACCGGCTACGGCCCGAGCCATCAGGCAACGGAGGATATCGCGATCTTTCGCGGCATGCCGGATCTCACGATCGTAGATCCCTGCGACGCGCTGGACACCGAGCAGGCTACGCACGCCATCGCGGCACACGACGGGCCGGTCTACATGAGGCTGCTCCGAGGCAAGGTGCCGCTGGTGCTCGACGAGTATGACTACCAGTTCGAGCTGGGCCGCGCGAAGCTGGTCCGCGATGGCGCTGACGCGCTCATCATCTCGTCCGGCTTCATGACCATGCGCGCGCTGGAGGCGGCCAACCAACTGCGCGCTGACGGCGTGAATGTGGCCGTGCTGCACTCTCCGACGGTCAAGCCGCTCGACGAGCCAGCCATCGTGCGCGAGGCCGGACGTACCGGCCGCATGGTGGTCGTGGCGGAGAACCACAGCGCCATCGGAGGCCTAGGCGAGGCGGTCGCGAGCCTGCTGATGCGCGAGAACGTGCGCCCACCGGCTTTCCGGCAGATCGCGCTGCCCGACGCCTTCCTGGATGCGGGCGCGCTGCCGACGCTGCACGACCGCTACGGCATCTCCGCCGCGGCGGTGGCCCGGTCCATCAAGGGCTGGCTATAGGCGAACGAGACGTCGGACACGGGCCGAGATCCGGCCCGACGGGGCGAGGGGAACCAGCGATGCCGGCCTTCCTGCTGCAGGCGCAAGGAGTCACCAAGAGCTTCGGGCCGACGAAGGTCCTCCGCGGCGTGGATTTCGCCGTAGCGCCCGGTGAGATTCACGCCCTGCTCGGGGGCAACGGCGCCGGCAAGTCCACCTTGCTGAAGATCGTGTCGGGCGTCCTGGCCAGGGACGGGGGAACGCTCCTCTACGAGGGTCGCCCGAGCGACGGCCACGAAGGCCGCGAGGCGCGGTCCCGCGGCATCGCCGTCGTGCACCAGGAACTGGCTGTGCTGCCGCATCTCACCGCGGCCGAGAACATTGCCTTGCCCCATCAGCGGCGGGGATTCTCGCTGTTCAGCCAGCGCGCCGCCTACCGCGCCGCGCTGGACGCGCTCGCCCTCATCGACCGCGGCTTCGCCGAGCGCGCGGCCGGTCTACCGGTCGGCGATCTTACCCTACACGAGCAGCAGCTTGTCGAGATCGCGCGCGCGCTCAACTCCGGTGCCCAGCTCCTGCTGCTCGATGAGCCGACCGCCAACCTAACGGCCGCCGAGACGGAGCGGCTGTTCGACGTGCTGCGGCGCCTCGCGCGCGAGAATGGTATCTCCGTGGTGTTCGTCTCGCACCGGATGCGCGAGATCCGGCAGATCGCCCACGTGTGCACCATCATCCGCGACGGCGTGACGGCGGTGGACCGCCAGCCGCTCAGTGAGCTCACAGACGCCGACATCGTGGACAGGATGGGCCAGGCTTCCGCCCTTGGCGGGACGGGAGGAAGCGCGCCCGTGCGGGTCGCGGGCACCGCCGCCAGGACAGGGCGGGGCCGGCTCGAGATCAAGGGCATGGGCCTCGACGTCGCCGTCGAGAGCGGCAGCATCCTCGGCCTCGCCGGGGCGCCGGCCGGCCCGGAGGCGCTGATCGGGGCGCTGATCGGCGCCGAGCGGGCGAAAGGCTTCACCGTCCTGCTCGACGGGCGGGAGCAGGAGTACCGGACCCCGCGCCAGGCCGCGCGAAGCATGGTGGGTTTCGTGAGCGGCGATCGGGCCGGCAAGGGAATACTCGCGAGCCTGCCGATCATCGATAACATGCTCGCATCGCGCCGGGTCGCCCGAGGCCAGGTGCTGATCCCACGGTCCGAGGTGGCGGAGGCCAACGACCTCCTCGCGGCGCTGCGCATCAAGGCAGGCTCGCTGTGGGACCTGCCGGCCACGCTGAGCGGCGGCACCCAGCAGAAGCTTCTGATCGCGCGCTGGCTCCATCTCGGGCCGTCCATGCTCGTGCTTGAGGAGCCGACGCGCGGCGTGGACATCGGGACGAAGCGGGAAATCTACGAGCTGATCCGGGCGATGTCGGCGGCCGGCACGACCGTGGTCTGGTGGTCCACGGAGCAGACCGAGCTGATCGAGCTCTGCGACACCGTCCTGGCCTTCGATCCGGACGGCCGCCCGACCAGCATCCTTCGTCACGACGACATCACCGAGGACAGTCTCGCGGCGGCGACCGGTATGGCCGCCTGACCAGAAGCCGGGCAACCGGACCAGGGAGAGGAAACGATGCAGCCTGCAAGCTCCTCGACGCGCTCTTCGATCGATCACGATGGCGGCCCCAGCCCAGTGCCGCGCGATCGCGGCGTGATCGGCGTGCTCTCGTCGTACCGCACGGAGATCGCGATCGCGATCGCGATCGTGGTGCTGGAGGGTGCCGTCGGGCTGCTCGTGCCGTCGGCGCTGACCTGGGGCAACATCGCCGACATCGCGCAGGCCGCGGCTCCCCTGATCATCATGTCCCTCGGCGTCCTGCTCGTGGTGATCACGGGCGGCATCGACCTCTCGGTTGGGTCGGTCTTCTCGCTCACCGGCATGGTCACCGGGCTCGCGATGGCCAGCGGCTACGGCGCCGTGAGCAGCACCGCCGCCGGGCTGGGCGTGGGAATCGTGTTCGGCGCGGTCAACGGCTTCCTTGTCACGTTCGTGGGCCTCGCCCCGTTCGTGGTCACCCTGATCACCTACGCGGTGGCGGGCAGCCTCGCCTTCATCGTCACCCAGGGTCACTCCCTGCCCATCTCCGATCCAAACTACTATCTGCTGAACGGCGGGATGCTCGTGCCCGGCATGCCGAACTTCGTGCTCTACTGCGTCGTCCTCCTGGTCGTGATCGAGTTCGTGCTCCGGCGCGTCGTGGTCGGCCGATGGATCTACGCGGTGGGCAGCAGCAGCGCGGCCGCCCGCCTGCTCGGCGTCCCGGTCCACGCCGTCCGCTTCTCCGTATATGTCGTGTCGGGGCTGCTCGCCGCCTTCGCGAGCGTCGTCAGCGTCTCCTACATCAGCAACGCGGAAGGCACCGCGGGCTCCGCCATGATGCTGCAGGCGATCGCCGCCGTGGTCATCGGCGGCGCCAGTTTGTTCGGGGGCACCGGCTCGGCCTTCGGCGCGCTGCTCGGCGCCTTGATGATCACGGTCATCCAGAACGGCGTCAACCTGATCGGCATCAACAGCTTCTGGCAAGGCTCGGTCACGGGCCTCGTCATCCTCGTCGCCGTACTGGTCGATCGCGTCAGCAAGGCCCGCCGGTGAGCGTCTCACAACAAGGGAGGAAAACGATGATGAAACCTTCGAAGCGGGGCACGGCCGGGAAGGCCGCGGCGCTGTGCGTGCTGGCCGGGTTGACGGCCTCGGTTGCCGCACAGCCCAGCACGGCCTCGGCCGAGACCAAGTACACCGTGGCTTACATCGCCCCGTCGCTGGACATCTCCTACTGGCAGTGGGTCGCCTACGGCGTGAAGACCAAGGCCGCCGAGCTCGGCATGAACTACATCGAGCTGACTGCCGAGAACTCGCCCGGCACCCAGATGAACGACGTGCGCACGGCGCTCACCCGCGGCGTCAACGCCATCGTCATGGGCCCGGTCAGCTCCAGCAGCACCCCGCCCGTGCTGCGCCTGCTCAAGCAGAAGAAGGTGCCGATCGCCTTCACCGGCATCGGCCCGCAGCCCGGCGAGACCGACTACACCTCCGCCGTGACCGCGAACAACTACGAAACGGGCAAGGCCGAGGGCAGCTTCGTCTGCAAGCTCGTCAAGGAGCGGGGCGGCAACAAGGTCGGCATGTTGTCCCTGCCGCAGGACCGCGAGAACGCGCAGAAGTATCTCAAGGGCGCGCAGGAAGCGTTTAAGGCGGACGGCTGCGACCTGGTCGAGATCCTCCAGACCCACGGCCTCACCGTCAAGGAAGCCGTGGACCAGGCCAACGACCTGCTCACCGCGCATCCCGACATCAAGGCGATCTACGGCATGTATGACGAGGCCGCGACGGGGGCCGCGAAGGCGCTGCAGACGCGGGGTCTCGTCGGCAAGGTCGGCGTCGCAACCGCCGATGGCAGCCCGACGACGATCAGGCTGCTGCGCGACGGCGTCATCCAGGGAATCTTCCTGCAGGAAGCGGTCGGCCAGGGGATCGACGCGACCCAGCAGGTCTACAACGCCCTGACCGGCAAGCCGACCACCAAGGATCTCGCGCTCGCCGAGCCGCTGGTGACCAAGGACAAGCTCGACGATCCGGAAATCCGCAAGGTCGTGCAGAGAGTCTACCCGCCCTCCGCCGGCGCTTACTGAGGCCGGGGCGCTCCAGCAGATCGTTTCGCCGGATTCGTTCCTCGATGCCGGCGAACCGGCACGTCAAGACGGAGGAGATCTATGGCGCATCCTATGTTCGCGACCGGTATCGGCGCGCCGGAAGGGCCGGTCAGCCTGCCGGACGGCACCATGTATGTCACCGAGATGTCGGCGGCCACGAGCTGCGTGACCAAGCTCGACCAGCACGGCCAGCGTAGTGTCGTCAAAAAGACCGGCGGACGGCCGAACGGCCTCGCTACCGACGGCGACGGCCTGCTCTGGGTCGCCGAGGCGTTGCTGCGTTGCGTGATGTGCTTGACACCGGACGGACGCGAGATCCTGCGCATCGAAGGGGACGAGGATGGTCCGTTTCTTTTTCCCAACGACCTGGCGTTCGGGCCGGATGGACACCTCTACATGACGGATACGGGCATGGTGGCGGACGACTTCATCAACGGCCAGGCGTTCGTGCCGAATTACCTGGATCTGGACTGGGACGGCCGCGTTTACGAGATCGATCCCAGGGCCGGGAAGGTGGTCCGCAAGCTCGACAGCGGCGTGCGCTTCACCAACGGGATCGCCTTCGACGCGAACGGCGTTCTTTACGCGAACGCCTCCTTTCCCGGCGACGTATACCGCTACGACGTCTTCGGCGCGAGCACGCCTAAGCGGGAGCTGTTCGGCAACGTGCTGCAGCCCGATGATCAGGCCGGGTTCAAGGGCCCGGACGGCATGAAGTTCGGCGCCGACGGCCGCCTATACTGCACGGTTTACGGCCAGAGGAACGTCACGGTGCTCGACGCCTCAGGAGCGGTGGCCGAGCGGCTGGCGCTCGACGGGCCGTGCCCGACGAACTGTGCCTTCGCGCTGACCGGGACCAC
The DNA here is from genome assembly GCA_963848595.1 of uncultured Alphaproteobacteria bacterium. GTDB lineage: Bacteria > Pseudomonadota > Alphaproteobacteria > Acetobacterales > Acetobacteraceae > CAWKEH01. Next base: position 155,603 of record CAWKEH010000003.1, read on the forward strand.
GCTGCTCGTGACCGAGGTCGGCAAGGGCCAGGTCGAGGCCTTGCCGGTCCCTTGCGCCGGGCTGAAGCTGCATCAGCCGAAACTCGGCCTTGCATGACCAAGCTGCCAGCGCCAACCGCGTGAGAACACAGAGGGAGAAACGCCCATGAAGCGTCGTGACATTCTGACATCCGCCAGCGCTCTTGCCGCCATGGGCAGCATGGGGCTTATCCGCCCGGCGTTCGCCGCGGAGCCGACGATGACCACTGTCTGCAAGATCGTCGGCGTCCCCTACTTCTCGCTGCTGCAGAAAGGCCTTGCCGCGGCGGGCGAGAAGTTCGGGATCGCCTCCACCATGATTGGCCCGGCCCACGTTGACCCGGCCCAGCAGGTCCGGCTCGTCGAGGACACGATCGCCAAGAAAGTTGACGTGCTCGGCCTGATCCCGCTCGACGTGAAGGTGCTGGCGCCCGTCGTGCGGCGCGCCCGTGACGCCGGGATCATCGTGATCACGCAGGAAGGCCCCGACATGGAAGGCCGCACCTGGGATGTCGAGATGGTCGACAGCACGGCCTTCGGCGAGGCGATGATGAAGTCGCTCGCGCGACAGGTGGGCGAGAAGGGCGAATACATCTGCATCGTCGGCACGCTCACGACGCCGCTGCACAACCTCTGGTGCGATGCCGCCATCGCCTACCAGAAGAAGAACTACCCCAACATGAAGCTCGCGGCCGACCGCTTCCCTGGCGCCGACGAGATCGACACCACGGAACAGGTCGTTCGCAGCGCGCTTCAGGCCTATCCGGACCTGCGCGGCGTGATCGGCTTCGGCTCGAACGGGCCGATCGGCGCCGGCAACGTGGTCCGCCAGCGCCACCTCCAGAACAAGCTCTCCGTCACCGGCTTCGCGCTCCCGTCGCAGGCGAAGCCCCTGATCGAGGACGGCGCCCTCAAGGAGGTCTTCCTCTGGAGCCCCAAGGAGGTCGGCGAGGCCCTGGTCGCGGTGGCCAGCCTCACCCTGAAGAAAGCCGAGTTCAAGACCGGGATGGACATCCCCGGGATCGGCAAGGCGAACGTGGACGCGGACAAGCGGATCATCAGCGTGTCGCGCATGTTGGTCCTCAACAAGTCCACGCTGCCCGAGCTCCTGAAGCTCGGTATCTGAGCACATCATCGACGCACATCATCGACTGGGGCGGACGGCATGCCGAGCTTTCTCGAGTTGCGGAATATCTCGAAACGGTTCGGCGGCGTCCGCGCACTCGACGGCATCGACATGGACGTTGCCGCCGGCGAGGTGCACTGCCTCGCCGGCGAGAACGGCTCGGGCAAATCGACGCTGATCAAGATCATCTCCGGCGTGCAGGCGCCGGAGGCGGGCGGCCGCATCCTGATCGGCGGCGAGGAATGCGCAGGGCTGGATCCGGCCGAAAGCATCCGGCGCGGCATCCAGGTCATCTACCAGGACCTGTCCTTGTTCCCCAACCTTACGGTAGCCGAGAACATCGCGGTCGAGCAGCATCACGGGCTGCATTTCCTGCGCTGGAACGCGATCCGGCGCACGGCCGAAGCCGCCCTGGAGCGGATCGGCGTGTCGCTCGACCCGGCGTCCTACGTGGGCGACCTCTCGATCGCCCAGCGCCAGCTCGTCGCGATCTGCCGCGCCATCGCCAATGACGCGCGCCTCGTCATCATGGACGAACCGACCGCCTCGCTCACCCGGCACGAGGTCGATGCTCTCCTCGCGCTCACGCTCGAGCTGAAGCGCCGGTCCGTCGCGGTCGTGTTCGTCAGCCATCGTCTCGACGAGGTGCTCGAGATTGCCGAACGCGTCACTGTGCTGCGCAACGGCGAGAAGCGCGGCACGTTCGAGGCGGCGGGAATGACCGACCGCCGCCTTGGCGAGCTGATGACCGGCAAATCCTTCGACCATCAGCGCATCGAGGCGGACCTCGGCGCCGCGCCGCGCGTGCTCGAGGTCGAGAATCTCTCGCGCGCCGGCGATTTCACGGACGTGTCCCTGTCGGTACGGCAGGGCGAGATTCTCGGCATCACCGGCCGGCTCGGCTCGGGGCGCACGGAGCTCGCGCTTTCGCTATTCGGCATGAACCCGCCCGATTCAGGCGAGGTTCGCATGAACGGACGCGCGGTGAAGCTCCGCTCCAACCGGGACGCCATAGAGGCCGGCATCGCTTACGTGTCGGAGGACCGGCTGTCGCTCGGGCTTGTAATGCCGCAGCCGATCTCGTCCAACATCGCGCTGACCGTGCTCGCCAGCCTTTCCGACCGCTTCGGCCTCGTCGAACGCGACCGCCGGCAAGACATCGTGCGGCAGTGGATCGCGGACCTCGGCATCAAAGCGGGCGACTCGGAAAATCCGGTCGGGACGCTCTCGGGCGGTAATCAGCAACGGGTGGTGCTCGCCAAGTGGCTCGCCACGAAGCCGCGCCTTCTCATTCTCGACAGTCCCACCGTTGGCGTCGATATCGCCGCCAAGGACGGCATCTATCGCATCGTCCGCCAGCTCGCCGCAGACGGGCTCGCCGTCATCATGATCTCGGACGAGGTTCCGGAAGTGTTCTGCAACGCGCACCGGGTATTGGTGATGCGCGACGGCCGCATCGTCGGCGAGTATGAGCCGGCCGCGATCTCAGAAGCGACGCTCCAGGAGGCGATCGATGCCTGAGGGCCTACGCCGCTTCGCGCACACACACGAAGCGCGTCTGCTTGCTGTCACGGCCGCGCTGTTCGTTTTCCTATCCGTCGCCACCAAGAACTTCTTCTCGCTGCAGAACGGCATCGACCTTCTCACCTCGAATGCGTTCTCGGGCATCCTGGCAGCTGGTCTCGTCGTGGTGCTGGTGGCTGGCGGCCTCGACATCTCCTTCACTGCTGTCGCATCCATCGCGCAATACCTGGCTGTCTCCGCGGCGAGCAACTTTGGCATCGGTTGGATTGGCTTGTTCGCAGTGGCGCTCGGCGTCGGCACGCTCCTTGGTCTGGTCAACGCCATCCTGGTGACGTGGCTGCGCATATCCACCATCATCGTCACCATCGCGATGCTCAACGTCTATTATGGCGCCCTCATGTTCGTGAGCGGCGGCAACCCGATCAATACGCTACCAGACTGGTATCTCGACGGACTTTCCTGGGTGGTCGGCACCGACGCCCACGGCAATCCGTATATCGTCAACATGCAGATGCTCGGGCTCGTCCTGAGCTTCGTGCTGAGCTGGGTGCTGCTCAACCGCACCAGCGTCGGACGGCGGCTCAGGGCTCTCGGCGGCAACCCGGAAGCCGCCAAGCGGGTCGGCTTCAACGTGCTGAGGCTCAACATGGTGGCCTATGGCTATATGGGATTTTCGGCCGGCCTCGCCTCCCTGGTGCAGGCGCAAGTCGCGGGCTCGGTCGTGCCCAACATGCTGGTCGGCCGTGAGCTCGACGTGCTGGCGGCCGTGGTCCTCGGCGGCGCGAGCCTCACGGGCGGGGTCGGCACGGTGCTCGGCACCATCCTGGGCCTCGCGCTCTTGGCCCTGCTGCAGGACGGGCTGATCCTGCTCGGCGTGTCGTCCTTCTGGACCCAGTGCTTCACCGGCATCGTGTTCCTCGCGGCCGTGTCCATGGTCTCATTGGAGCGCCGGCGTCAGCGTCGCGCGAGGCGGCGCCTGATCGGAGCGGCAGCGTGAGCGCCGCCGCACCCTCGCTGCGGCGCATGGGGCCGCGGATCGGCCCGGTGAACCGGCGCCTGATCATACTGCTGCTGGCGCTGCTGGCCGTGTTCGGCCTGCTGCTCGGCGAGCGGCTGTTCAGCGGCGCGTCCCTGCGCTCGATGGCCTACCAGCTGCCGGAACTCGGCATCCTGTCGCTCGCCATGATGGTGCCGCTGCTCTCGGGCGGTCTCGACCTGTCCATCATCGCCACCGCGAACCTTGTGGCACTCACCGTCGCGTTCCTGTTCCAGGCGCTGGTGCCGGCCAACCCCGGCCTCGCCTGGGGCGCCGCGCAGCTCGTCGCCGTGATCGCCGGCCTCGCCGTGGCGGCGGTGATCGGCGCCGCCAACGGCATCATCATCGCCTATCTCGAAGTGTCGCCCATCCTGACCACGCTCGGCGCCATGACGCTGCTCAAGGGCATCAGCATCGGTCTCACGCACGGCGGCGTGCTGTCGGGCTTTCCGTCGCCGATCGTGTTCATCGGCAACGGCTCCCTCCTCGGCGTCCCGGTGGTGGTGCTGATCTTCATCGCCGTGGCAGCCGTCATGGCGCTGATCCTGAATCGGACGCCGTTCGGCCATATCCTCCACATGCTCGGCTCGAACGAAGCGGCGACGCGCTACTCGGGCATCGATACGCGGCGGGTGCTGGTCAGGGTGTATGTCACGTCGAGCCTGCTCGCGGCCATCGCCGGCATCGTCATGATGGCCCGGTTCAACTCGGCTAACGCGGCTTACGGCGAGAGCTATCTGCTCGTCACCATCCTCGCCGCGGTGCTCGGAGGGGTGTCGCCCGACGGCGGCTTCGGCAAGGTTGCGGGCCTTGTGTTCGCCCTCATCATCCTTCAGCTCATCTCGACGGCCTTCAATCTCCTGAACTTCAGCCAATTCCTCACCCTCGCGATCTGGGGCGGAACGCTCATCGCCGTCGCGGCTGCAGTTCGGCTGCGAGATTATTTTGGCTTTTTGTGAGATACCGCCATGTCCCATCGGGAACACAACAAGCGCGTCGCGCTCGAGTACTTCAAGGCCTTCGTCGCCGGCGACAAGGCGTGGTGGGACGCGAACGTCTCGCCCGCGTTCAGGCGGCACGATCCTGGCCTGCCTTACGAGGTCGTCGGGCCAGCGGGCCTGCAGCACCATCATACCGTGCTGCTCACCGGCGTGCCCGACCTGAACCTGCCCATCCACGACGTGATGGAGGACAACGGCAAGGTGCTGATCCGCCTGCGCTTCCGGGGGACCCACAAAGGCGAGTTCTTCGGCTACCCGCCGACCGGGAACGCCATCAACGTCGAGGTCTTCGACCTGTTCCGCCTCGAGGGCGGCAAGCTTGTCGAGCACTGGGCGATGGTTGACACGCTAAGCTTGCTGCGGCAGCTCGGTGCAACATCGATCTAAGCGCAGCCGCCGGAGCTGCTTCTAGAATGGGAACGAGTAGGAGGGCACGATGGCTGACGACGTGACGCCGGGCGGGCTGTTCGAGCGCGGGCTGCCGGTGCGGCGAGAGGTGCTCGGCGCCGAGTATGTGGACGGCTCCATCGACCGGGCTAACGATTTCATGATGGCATTCCAGCACATCACGACCGAGTTGTGCTGGGGCTACGCCTGGACCCGGCCGGGGCTGGACCGCCGCACGCGCAGCCTGCTCAACCTCGCCATGCTGACCGCGCTGAAGGCGCCCGCCGAGCTGAAGCTGCACGTCAAGGGGGCGCTCACCAACGGCGTCACAGTGGACGAGATCAAGGAGGTGCTGCTGCACGCGACCGTCTATTGCGGAATCCCGGCCGGGCTGGAGGCGTTCAAGGCCGCCAACGAGGTCCTAGTCGCCGAGGGCAAGGTCGGGCCGGGAAAGGCGGCCGAGTAACGGAGAGCGGCTCAGGCGTTATCTGAGCTTCTTCAGCAGCGCTAGCAGCAGCGCCTGCTCGTCGGGCCGCAGCGGCGCCAGCGTCTCCTCCGTGATCCGGCGGGCGGCGGTGACGGTGCGCTCTGCCACCTCCTCGCCCGCCTGGGTGAGCGAGACGACCAGCAAACGCGCGTCCTGCGGGTCGGGCTGCGTCTCGGTGATGCCGCGCCGGGTCAGGCGGTCCACGACACCCTTGATGGTCGCCGCGTCCATAGCCGCCAGCCGCCCAAGCCGGTTCTGCGAGCAGGGGCCGCACGCGTGGAGCTTGTTGACGGCCGCGAACTGCGTCGGCGTGAGCTGCTCCGGCATCAGCGCCGAGAAGATGGCGACGTGACGCTGGGTCGCCTGGCGCAGCACGAAGCCGACATTCTCCTCCAGCACGTAGCGGCGGCGCTGACCGGGCCGCGGGGCCTGGTTGGTGTCAGGCAACCTCCCTCTCCCGCCCAGCGAGAAGCAGCGGCTGGACCGCGCAGCCGACGACGCGTGTCGTGCCGGCGAGGTGCAGCGCGGCGGCGTAGATCAGGCTGGACGCGACCAGCCCCCGCGCGGCGGCCTCGCCGCCCTCCAGCGCCGCCGCGATCTCCCCGGCATCGAGGTGCCCGACCGCGCGCGTGACGGGCCGGTGCCCGAGGTCGCTGTCCGGATCGAGCTCGCGCGCCGGCACGCGGAGCACGGCCGGATGGCCCGGCAGGTCCACGGCGTTGGCGATCACCGTGGCGGCGGCGTCGGCGTCGGCAGCGGCGCCGGCCAGTACCGTGACCGCGTCGGCGATGCCGAGGGAGAAGCTGCGCCCGCGCCAGCCGCTGGTCGCCAGGCCGCGCACCGGGTCGGCGGACTGGATCACCGCGCGCGCGAAGAGGGACGGCCGGTCGGGCCGGTCCACGAGGCCGGCGGCGATGCGCTGCCCTGGGGCGAGATGGAACGCGATGTCGCCGCCGTTGTTGACGAAGGCGCGATCCAGGGGCGCCTCCGCGATCATCGCCTGCAGTACCGCCTCGGCGACTGCGCCGGCGACGGCGGCCATCGGCGTGATGAAGAGGCCGGCGGCGGCGTGCGGCGCGACGGCGCCCTGCATCCGCCGCGCCACTGGGCCGCGAGCCGGCGGCACAGGGCCGCGCGCGTCGGCGCGGAGCAGCGGCAGTTCCTCGCACAGCTCGTCTAGGATCGTGGCGGCGCGCCGGGAAGCGGCACCGTAGGCGGCGCGCACCGCGTCGGGCGCGCTCCAAGCCTGGAGGACGAGGTTGATCGGGCCGTCTTGCAGGTAGAGGCGCTTGCCGTCCGGAAGCAGGCGGGCGGAGAGCCTCGCGGTCATGCAGAAACCCTGGTGCCGCGCTGCCCTAGCTCGGCGAGCACGGAGTCGAGCGAGCGCAGGGAGGCCATGTGCCCGCCCAGCCAGGCGTAGTCGTCACGCCGCATGGTGAACTCGATGGGGGCGACCAGCGCGGGCGTCGGCACGTAGCCGAAGGCGTTGCGCGGCAGGAGCGACACGTCAACCATGAAGGTGATGCCGCCGCCGGGCCAGAGGTAGACCGGCGCGCCGCCGCAGGTGACGCGGGTCAGGGCTTGCTTGACCGAGAGGGTCAGGCGCACCGGGTTCTCCGTAATGCCCGCGCGAAGCGAGCCGCCGGCCCCTCCCATGAACAGCACGCTGGCGAGCGCCGGCTCGCAGTTCTCCTTGATGCGCTCGACGGAGACGGCGAGGCCCGGCGGCAGCTCGCGCTCCACGGGACGCAGCGCCTCGTCCAGCTCGAAATAAGCCCACTGCTCGCCCGTCGTGCTGACCATCAACATGCGCAGTCCCGGCCAAGCGACCTTGGGGTCGAATGGGCCGAGGATGGAGAGCGGGTCGGTGATATCGGTGCCGCCCCATCCGGTGCCGGGCGCCGCGACCTCGAAGTAGCGGCCGGGCGTGGAGCGGCGGCCCTTGATCCGGATGCCGGTGTCCGGGATGCCGAGCACTTTGCCGGCCTGGTGCTCCGACAGCACGCCGGTGATGTGGTCGTCCACGACCACCACCTCGTCCGCGTGGCCGAGCCACTGCTTGGCGAACATGCCGATCGTGGCGGAGCCGCAGCCGACGCGCATCCGCGCCTCGCGCACGCCGTTCACCACGGGGGGCTGGCCGGACTGCACCACCAGCGCGGCGCCGTCGTCTACCGCGAGTTCGACCGCCTCGCCGTTGCTCAGCGCCAGCAGCGCCTCACAGGTGGCGCGGCCCTGCTTCTTGCCGCCGCCGGTCAGGTGGGCCACGCCGCCCAGGGACAGCATCTGCGAGCCGTATTCGCCGGTCATCACGTGGCCGATCGGCTCGCCTTGGGCGCGCACGAAGCTGCGCTCCGGCCCGACGTGGCGGTCGGTGTCGAGCTTCACCTTCACGCCGCAGTAGCTGAAGATGCCCTCGGTGACGACGGTGACCATGTCCACGCCGTCCACCTCCGAGGAGACGATGAACGGGGCCGGCTTGTAGTCGGGGTAGGTGGTCCCGGCGCCTATGGCGGTGACGAAGGCGGGGCCGCCGACCATGTCGCCGTCCCAGTCGGCCTCGCGCTCGAGGAACGGCACCACGCCCTGCCCATGCTCGCGGCGGCGCGTCAGGATCACGTGCGGATCGACCCGCACCAGCTTACCGCCGTCGTTGGCGTAACGGTCGCAAGCTCCGGCCATCCCAGGCTTGATGTAGCACATCACCGGGCAGGCGTCGCAGCGGATCCGGTCGTCGGCCATGCTGGTTGCCTCGGCCTCGGCTCGCGTGAAGGCTGTTAGTATGCCAACAGTCGGGCTGCCCAGCAACGTCCGCGCGCTACTCGATGACAGACGCGATCCAGATGCGGTCGAACTGCGCCTCAGCCTCGCGCTGGACCCGGCGTACGCTCTCAACGTCGGGCGCGTCGTATTCACAGACCAGGCGCCGCCGGTCCTCCGACAGGAGACTCCGCTTCCACATCACCCCGTAGATCTCCAAGCAGGGCCGTTCACGGTTCGCAACGGCCGCCATGTCAGCGTCCGACTGCGGCATCTCGAACGTCCTCTCCACGACGATGCGCGACATGTTGGCTCTCCTCCCTTATGCGCGGAACGTGCTCCCCGACCGCGCGAGCTGCGAGCGTCAGCTGCGTGCGTGCGCGGGCGCCAAGGTCATGCGTGCTCGTTTCAGCTCGCGTTGCGCGCAGTTGAACGACGGCGCCGTCCGTATCGCCTTCCGCTACCGCAACTCGGGCCAGGATCGCGCCGGCCACGGCGATCTCCGTCGGCCGGCGGAGCGCACGCGCGACCTCCAGCGCCTCACTCGCCGCGGCGCGCGCGCCGGCGTGATCTCCGCCTTGCAGGCTGAGTGCAGCACCGGTGTTGAGCAAGTGCGCGAGCCGCGCCTTGTCGTCGAGCACCCGCAGCTCGGCGAGGCTCGCCTGCAGCCGCGCGCCCGCGTCAGGATCGGAGGCCGCGAGGCCAGCCAGAGCGCGGAGCGTGCCTAGGACCGGTGCGGGCGCGCTGCCGATGTGCTCCATCTCGTCGCATCGGATCGCCACCTCGCCGAAGTCCGAGCGCTCCAGCGCAATCGTCGCGAGCCAGACCAGGCACTCGCCCTCGCGCCAGCGATCCTCGCGCAGCCGCGCGAAAGCCAAGGCCCGCTGCATCCGCGCATCCGCCTCATCTAGGTCGCCGTTCCAGCGCGCCGCGAGCGCCCGGCCCCATTCCAGCTCGACGAACTGGAGATTGCCCGCCTCCGCGATGGCGGTTGCTTCTTGAACAAGGGCAAGGGCGCGCGGGATTGCGGACTCGACGTCCAGCAGGCAGCGCCCGGTGTTGGCGAGCTGATGGCAGCGCGCGGCGCTGTCGGCCGTGCGGCTGATCTTCTCCGCGCGCAGAGTTGCCTGCCGCGCCCCTTCCGTATCGTTGGCGTGCTGGTGCAGCCAAGCCGCGACATGCAGCGCGTTGGCCGCTTCGCCGTAAAGTCCCGACAGCACGGCAGCGTCGACGGCGGCTTCGAGGGCGGCGAGCAGCGGCCGCGGATCGCGCCCGCCCGCGCCGGCGCGGGCGAAAGCCTTGATGCCGAGCAGCTCGACGGCCTGGCGGATGCGCTCGCGCCCGGCCGGCAGATGCTGCAGATGCGCGAGGCCCCGCTCGGCGGCTTCCTCGGCTTGTGCGTTCGCGAACACGCGCAGGCAGCTCTCGCCGGCCGCGACGCAAGCGCGCGCGGCGGTCGCATGATCCTCCGCGAGACCTGCATGGTGCGCGAGATCGCCATGCAGGCTGGGATCCCTCTCGGCCATAGCCGACAGGGCGAGCGCGATGCGCCGGTGGAGGAAGCGGCGATACGGGTGTGGCTGCAGCCGATAGACGGATTGCCGAATGAGATCATGCGCGAAGTCGAAATTGTCGTTGGACGTCGGGCGCAGCAGGCCGAATCGCTCCAGTCGCTCGATGCGCCCGAGTAGCCCGGCATCAGGCGCGCCGATGCTCGCCGCCAGCAAATCCAGCGGGAAGTCCCGGCCGACCGCCGCGGCCCACACGAGCATCTCGCGCTCCTCCTCGCCGAGCCGTGCGAGCCGGTCGGCGACGAGGCGTTCGATGCTCTGTCCTCTCTCATCGGTTCCATGCCGCTGCGCGCGGGCGAGCTCCAGCGCGAGGAGCGGATTGCCCCCGGTATGCCGGAACATCTCGGCCGCGTCCTCGCTGAGCGGATCGGCCCCGGTCAGCCTGGCCGTCTGCTCGCAGTCGAGACCACGGACGGGTATGTGCTCCAGCAGCGAGTTGCGCGCCAGCGACTGCGTGAGCCGCTTCGCCCAGACATTGTCCTCGATCTCGCCGGACCGCGCCGCGCCCGCCAAGAGGAATTGCGGGATCGCCGTGCGCGCCAGGAGATGCAGCAGCGCCGCGGATGCCTCGTCGATCCATTGCAGGTCGTCGAGAATGAGGACGAGGGGCTGCGCCTCGGCCGCGCCGCGCACGAGCGCCACGATGCTCGCCAGCAACTCCTCCCGGTCACCGGCACCTGCGGCGATGGAGGAGTTTGCCAGCCCGCGAAGCGCGTCCGTGATGCCGCCGTATGGCCGGATCATCTCCGCCTCGAAGCAGCGCGAGGCGGCAACGCGGAAGCCGCGCGCGGTCGCTTGCGTCGCGAGGTCCCCAAGCAGGCGAAGTCTTGCCGATGCCGGACTCGCCGACAAAGAGCAGGAGACCGCGCCTGCCTTCCGCTGGAAGCGCCGAGACGGCCTCTGCAATGCGGCGGCGCTCGTCGTTGCGGCCGACCAGCGTCGGGCGGCGCATCTCCGATACGGGCACGGAGAGCGGCTCGTCCGTCGACGTCGCACCGTGCGTCTTGGGCGTCGCAGCGGAACGGTCGAGCCTGCGCGCGGCTCGGAAGGCCGCATCTACGGTGTTCGCCGCCGCGGTGCCCACCTCGCGGCGCAGCATCTCGCCCGCACGCCGGCAGTGCAGCTCGGCATCGTGCTGCCGGCCGGCCAAGGTGAGGAGCCGTATGAGCGTTGCGTGAGAGGATTCCGACAACGGATCGGACGCGACCAGCGCGTGCGCGTGCGGGAGCGAGCGGGCCGGGTCGCCGCGCGTACGTTCGACGAGCTGGCCCAGCACGCTGCGCCGAACCGCGCCGAGGCGGTCGCGCTCGGCCATGCACCAGTGGTGGAAGCGATGGCAGGCGGGCAGATCGAGGCCGTCGAGGAACTCGCCCTGGAGCAGCTGAGCCGCTTCCTCCAGCGCGGCCAGCTCGGCCTGCTCAACACCCGGGGCAAGCAGCTCTTGGACCCGCCGGAGATCGATGAAGACGCCCCGCGGGAGGAACACGACCCGCTCGCGGTCGGCACTCAGGCGCACGGCCGAGGCGTCGTCGATCACGACCCTCAGCTTGCTCAGGCTCCAGCGCAGCGAGCCGCGCGGGTCGTCCGGTCCATCCCAGAGGAGGTCGCACAGGCTTTGCCGCAGCTGCGGCGTGCCCACGGCGACCAAGTAGCCGAGCAAGGCCCGGGTGCGCTTGGAGGCGGGAAGCACCACGCGGTCTCCCGCTCGCGCGACCCGCAAGTCGCCGATCAGGTGGATCCGGACATCTGTGCTGTCCGGAACCAGGGTCGCCACGGATCGCGCAGATTCCACGCTGGCTCCAACGCTGGTTTCCACGCCGGGCGGTCAGCCTACACCCGCGGTCAGAATGATTTGAGTCCGCTGACGACCGCGGCTCCGCCCGATGGTGGGAGTCAGCAAATCGGGCCGCTCCGGCCCGGCAACGCAGAGGAGAGCATCATGCGTCCGAACATCCGCTATGCCATCATCGTCCTGGCCTCGGTCGGGATGGTGGGCACCGTGAGCACCGCCGCGCCGGCGCAGCAGACCGAAGCGAGCGCTCAAGCCGCCTATCGCGACATCGAGGCCACGCTCGGCTTCGTCCCGGGCTTCTTCAAGGCATTCCCGCAGGACGGTATCGCCGGCGCCTGGGCCGAGTTCAAGGGCGTGCAGCTCAGCCCCGCTACGGCGCTGCCGCCGAAGGTCAAGGAGCTGATCGGGCTCGGCGTCGCATCCCAGATTCCCTGTGCCTACTGCGTGTATTTCCATACCGCCATGGCCCGCGCGAACGGCGCGACCGATGAGGAGGTGCGCGAGGCCGTGGCCATGGCCGCCATCAGCCGTCACTGGAGCACCGTGCTGAACGGGATGCAGGTCGATCTCTCGACCTTCAAGCAGGAGACCGACAAGGCGCTGCGCCTGGCCTCCGAGAAGGCGAAGACGACGGCACGCACGCAGTGACCTGCAGCCTAGGACGGCGCTCGTGGCACCGTTCGCGGATCATCGAATTTCGTCAGACTCCCGATCCGGAGACAACGACCATGCAAACCGATCCCGTGACCGTTTCAGGCCTGCGCGCAGCGATCGAAGGACGCGACGCGCGGAAGCTGACCGAGTTCTACAGTGCCGACGCGGTGCTGCAGATCATCGACGCGGACAATCCGCCGAGCCGTCCGCGCGAGCTGCGCGGGCGCGAGGCGATCGCCGCCTACTTCGACGACGTCTGCGGCCGTGCGATGAGCCATCGCGTCGAGACCGGAATCAGGGAAGGCAACCGGATCGCCTTCACCGAAACCTGCACGTATCCCGGCGGCGAGCGCGTGACGTGCCAGGCGATGCTCGATCTCCACCACGACCGCATCGCGCGGCAGGTGATGCTCGTGGTCTGGGACGCGTGAGCGGCGACGCCGTTCGCATGCCGATAGTGCGGTCGCCCTGCTGGCTCGCCTACCCTCGACCGCCTCAGCAGGTAAAGACGGACCCTGCTCAGCGGGAAAGATAGACCGCACTGCCGTAGGTGGAGTGGGCGTATTCCAAGGCCTTGAGCAGCGCGACAGGCCCGGTGAACGTCCTGCGTTCGTTCGAGCCCGGCGTCCTTGATACAGGCGCCTCGACAACCCAGTCCTGCGCGCCCTCGGACGCCGGGTAACTCTGGCCGGTGCTGTCCGACCCTCCGCATCGCGCAGCACTGTCATGTCCGCCGCCCCTAACATTCGCTGCACCGCAGCATAGCGAGACGGTGAGGAGAGATAAAGAGAGTTCACGGAACTGTCAGACATGGGTGGACCATCGCTTGGCCCGGCATGCATATCACAGAGCTGGCCGTTTCAGTAGTGGTATGCTGCGCTGGCAGAGCGACGCTGGTCGGGACGCCGCTGTGCCGTCGTTGACACCGTTCTGACCAGGCCATTAGCCTACAAATGAACAGCCAGGCGGCCAAGGCAAATTCAGGCCATGAAGGCAGCTCCGTTCGCCTACCACGTCGCGAGTTCGGTCGAGGAGGCGGTGGCACTCCTGGGAGAGCTTGCGCCGCAGGGCGGCCGAATCCTGGCTGGCGGGCAGAGCTTGGTCCCGATCATGGCGTTCCGCCTAGCTTCGCCGGAGCACCTGATCGACATCACTCGCGCCGAGGAGCTGCAGGGCTGCACCGCGGATGGCGCCGCCCTGCGGATCGGCGCCGGCGCGCGCCACGCCGTATTCCAGGGCCCCGTTGCCGACGGCCCGCTCGGCGACCTGCTCGCCGAGCTTTGCCGGCACATCGCGCACGGGCCGGTCCGCACGCGCGGCACCTTCGGCGGCAGCCTCGCCCACGCGGACCCGGCGTCGGAATGGTGCCTCGCATTGGCCACGCTGGGCGGCGAGGTCGTCGCGCGGAGCCGCACCGGCACGCGCCGCATCGCTGCGGAGGCGTTCTTCACCGGGATCATGACGACGGCGCTGCGCGAGGACGAGGTGCTCACGGAGGCGGTCCTGCCGCTGCTGCCGCGCGATGCGCGGTTCGGGTTCCACGAGGTCACCCGCCGCGCCCACGATTTCGCGCTCGCGATGACGCTCGCGACCTGGCGGCTCGTGGACGGCGTCATCGCCGCGCCGCGCGTGGGCGTGGGCGGCGCCGAGCCGGTGCCGCGGCGCATCCCGGAGGTCGAGGCGGCGCTGGCAGGGCAGCCGCCCACGAAGCCGGTGTTCGCCCGCGCCGCCGACGCAGCTGCCGATTGCGTGCTGCCCATGGAGGACTTGCAGGCCGACGCCGCGTTCCGGCGTGACTTGGTGCGCGCCACGACCCGGCGGGCGCTTGCTCGGTCCCTCAACTGATGGACGCCGGGAGCGCGCCGGTGCGGCCTTGGGTCGGCCGCCCGATCCGCAGGCTGGAGGACCCGGCCCTGGTCGCCGGGCGCGGCCGGTTCACCGCCGACCTCCCGGCCGCGCGCTGGGTGCGCTTCGTCCGCAGCCCGGTGGCCGCCGGGCGCATCGAGACGGTCGTGCCGCCGCCGGGTGCTGCGGTGTTCACCGCCGCGGACCTTGCTGGCGTGAAGCCGATCCGGCCGATGCTGCACAAGTTCGGCTACGTCCCGATCGAGCAGCCGGTCCTCGCCAGCGGCGTCGTTCGCTACACGGGGGAGCTCGTCGCTGCGGTGGTCGCCGCTAGCGAGGAAGAGGCGGAGGACCTCGCCGACCTCGTGCAGATCGACATCTCGCCGACGGAGCCGGTGGTGGAGGCCGAGCGGGCGGTGGAGGACGGAGCGCCCGCCGTGCACCCCGACCCGCCCCGCAACCTGGTCGTGGACGTGTTCCACGCCACCCCAGGCCACGCCGCCGCATGTGCCGCCGCGCACAGCACGATCTCCTGCACGATCCGCTCGCGCCGGCAGAGCGCGTTGCCGATCGAGACTCGGGCGGCGCACGCCGCCTACGACGCCGCCGAGGACCGGGTGACGCTGACCTGCACGACGCAGATGCCGCACCTCACGCGCACCGCTATCGCCGACCTGATCGGCATGCCTGAGGCCGCACTGCGGGTCGTGGCGCCTGACGTGGGAGGCGGGTTCGGCCAGAAGATGTCGCTCGCGCCGGAGTACGTCGTGCTCGTCTGGCTCGCCCGGCGGCTGCGCACCTCCGTCGCCTGGACCGAGGACCGGCGCGAGAACCTGATGGCGAGCTTTCACGGCCGCGACATCGTGCTGCGCGTGGACGGCGCCTTCGACGAGGACGCGCGGCTCGTGGCGCTGACGGGCGACGTGCTGGCGAACGTCGGCGCCTACGCGCCGTATCCGAACACGGCCGCCGTTGAGCCGCTGATGTCCCTCGCCGAGCTGCCGGGGCCGTATGCGGTGCGCGAGTATGCGTGCCGGGCCCGCGGCGCCACCACCAACACCTGCCCGAGCGCGCCTTATCGCGGCGTCGCCCGCCCGGTGCTGACGCTCGCGATGGAGCGGCTGATAGACAAGGCGGCCCTCGCCTTCGGCATCGAGCCGGCCGAGATACGCCGCCGCAACCTGGTCGCCGCTTTCCCGCACACGACCCCGACCGACCTTGTCCTCGACGAGGGCACCTACCGGGAGTGCATGGAGCTGGCGCTCGGCGCGGCCGACCTTCCTGCCTTCCGCGCCCGGCAGGCGGCGGCGCGGGCGGAGGGGCGCTACCTCGGGATCGGGCTGTCCACCTTCTGCGAGCGCACCGGATACGGCTCCCCGGCGTTCGAGGCGCGCGGGATGGAGGTGACGCCGGGCTGGGAGACGGTCCAGGTTGCCATGGACCCGTCCGGCTTCGTGGAGGCGCGGATCGGTGCGTCGCCGCATGGCCAGGGCCTGCGCACGACGCTCGCGCAGATCATCGCCGACGCGCTGGGCGTGGTGCCCGAGCGCGTCCGGGTGGTCCACGGCGACACCGACCGGACCCCATATGGCTGGGGCACCTTCGCGAGCCGGTCGCTGGTGATCTCGGGCGGCGCGTCGCTGCTGGCCGCGCGCAAGGTCCGGGCCAGGCTGCTGCACATCGCGGGCGAGGTGCTGGAGGCGGCGGAAAGCGACATCGTGCTGCGGAACGGCGTGGCGCAGGTGGCCGGCACGGACCGGGTCGTGTCCATCCCCGAGCTGGCCCGCATGGCGCACCATCAGGCGCACCGCTTCAGGGTGGAGGCGGGTCTCGCCGACAGCGCCACCTACGATCCCGCGGGGACCTTCTCCAACGCCGCGCACGTCGCGATTGTCGAGGTAGATGTGGAGACCTGCGCCGTGCGCGTCGAGCGGTTCATTGTCGCCGAGGATGCCGGACGATTGATCAACCCGGTGATCGCGGAGGGCCAGATCCACGGGGGCGTCGCCCAGGGGATCGCCAACGCGCTGCTGGAGGAGATCGTCTATGATGCGACGGGGAACATCCTGACCACCTCGCTCGCCGACTTCCTGCCGCCGACCATGCGCGACATCCCGCCTATCGAGGTGCATCACTTGGAGACGCTGACCGAGGCGTCCGTGACAGGCGCGAAGGGCCTGGGTGAGGGCGGCACCATCGGCGCGCCGGCCGCGATTCTGAACGCGATCAACGACGCGCTGCGCCCGCTCGGAGCGGAGATCAACGAGATGCCGGCGACGCCGCTGCGCATCCACGCGGCGCTGCGGGGCGTGCGTTGAGCGGGCGGGTGCCGGTCCGGCTGCTGGTGAACGGCGAAGCGCACGACATCCACGTCGAGCCGCGCCGCACGCTCGCCGACGCGCTGCGCAAGGATTGCGGGCTGACCGGCACGCATCTCGGCTGCGAGCACGGCGTCTGCGGCGCTTGCACCGTGATCGTGGACGGAGAGCCGGTGCGCGCCTGCCTGATGTTCGCGGTGCAGGCGGAAAGGTGCGCGATCCGCACTGTAGAAGGGTTGGCTGGCCCGGACCGGCTGCATCCCGTGCAGCTTGCGTTCATGGAGTGCCACGGCCTGCAATGCGGCTTCTGCACGCCGGGCTTCCTCATGCTCGCCGCCGCCGTGCTGGAGCGCGAGCCGGATATCGGGGACGATGCGCTGCGGGATGTTCTCTCGGCCAATCTCTGCCGCTGCACCGGCTACCAGAATATTCTCAAGGCGGTGCGCGCGGCGGCCGAGGTAATGCGCGCCTAAGAGGGGGCGCGCCTGAGCGGAGCGGGAGGGAAATCATGGCTGTCGCGGCGGGACCGGAGAAGCAGGTCGGCAAGCTCGTCATCCGCAACATCGGGCTGATGCTGTCGGGGCGGCTGGAGGAGCCGATCCTCGACGCCGACACGATCGTGGCGGAGGGCGGGCGCATCGCCGCGGTCGGGCGCGAGGCGGCGTGCGACACGGACGAGGCGCGCGTGACCGTCGATGCGAAAGGGTGCGCCCTGTCGCCCGGCCTCATCGACAGCCACGTGCATCCCGTGTTCGGCGACTGGACGCCGCGCCAGGGCCAGCTCGGCTGGATCGAGAGCACGCTGAACGGCGGCGTCACCACGATGATCTCGGCGGGCGAGGTCCACCTGCCGGGCCGGCCCCGGGACGTGGTGGGGGTGAAGGCGCTGGCGATCACGGCGCAGCGTGCGTTCGAGAACTTTCGCCCCGCCGGCGCCAAGGTGCTGGCCGGGGCGCCGGTGATCGAGAAGGGCATGGTGGAGAGCGACTTCGCCGAGTTGGCGGCAGCCGGGGTCAAGTTGCTGGGCGAGGTCGGGCTGGGCACGGTGAAGGCGGGCTACGAGGCGAAGGAGATGGTGGCCTGGGCGCGGAAATACGGCATCCAGAGCACGATCCACACCGGCGGCCCCTCGGTGCCGGGCTCCGGCTACATAGACGCGGACACGGTGCTGGAAGCGGACGCTGACATCATCGGCCACATCAACGGCGGCCACACGGCACTGCCGCTGAGCCAGATCCGCTGCCTGTGCGAGGGCTGCCTGCGGGGCATCGAGATCGTGCACAATGGCAACGAGCTGGCCGGGCTGACGGCGCTGCGCTTTGCCAAGGAGCTGGGCCAGCTTGACCGCGTGATCCTCGGCACCGACAGCCCGGCGGGGTCGGGCGTGCAGCCGCTCGGCATCCTGCGCATGATCGCGCTGCTCGCGAGCGTGGGCGACACGCCGGCGGAGCAGGTGTTCTGCTGTGCGACGGGCAACACGGCGCGGATGCGGGATCTCGACTGCGGGATCGTGGAGGTGGGGCGGGCGGCGGATTTCGTGCTGATGGATCGGGCGCAGCACTCGGCGGGGGCGGATTTGCTGGATTCCGTGCAGAAGGGCGATCTGCCGGGCGTCGGGATGGTGATCGTGGACGGGATCGTGCGGTGCGGGCGGAGCCGGAATACGCCGCCAGCGGAGAGGGTGCCGGAGGTTGTGGCATAATACCAGCGGCCCTTCGTCTTGACCGCAACGCCCAGTCTCGCGTCGCGGCCGGGGACTCAGATCAAGATGGCGGCGGGCCGGTGCTGGTCGGGGTGCGCGCGGGCGGTGCAGGAAGGGGATGCGGGGGTGCGGTGCCGGGCTGAGCGCTTCTGGGCGCGGCGGCGCGGGCGCAGAGCGCGCGCACGTCCGCGGGCCGGCGGCGCTTCCACGGGCTGATGCCGCGGCTGTTGATGTGGGGATCGATGCTCAGGTCGCGGCGGATCGCGGCGATGAGGTCGGCGATGGGCAGGGTATCGATGTCGTCGTCGAGGTCGAGCGTGTCCAGGCGCTCGTAGAGCTCGGCGTGCAGCGCCTCGGCCTGCGCTTCCGCCTCTGGGCCGTGCGCCTCGCGGTGGATGGTGTCCTCGATGTCGCGGACGATCTGCTTGCGGGCGGCGGTGCGACGCTGCTCAGTCGCTGCTGCGGCGCGCGCGGCGGGGCGGGGCTGGGCGGGGTCGGAGAGTTTGCGGGCGAGGGCGATGGTGCGGCGGATGGTGCGGGCGACGCGGTCGAAGGCGATGGCGAGCTCGGGTGCTGCGATTTCGGGTGCTGCGACTGGGGCTGGGGCGGGCTGGCCGAGCTGCTCGGGTGCGGCAGCGGGCACGGCGCTGTGCTCTGGCGCGGCCTGGCGGTCGATGGCGCGGGCGAGGCGGGTGCCGATCTCGACCAGCTCGTGCAGGACCTGGCGGTAGTACTGGGCGTCCTCGTCGCGCTGGCTCGCCTGGGCGGGGCTCGCGTCGTTGGCCGGGTCGGGAAGGGCGGGGCTGGAGGACATCGGGGAGGATAGAGGAGTTTGTCGCCGGCTGGGTCAAGCGCTGAACTATCGCGTCTGGCTTCAGAGCATCTTGCTTCCCGCCCGGTCATGGCCGGCGAAGGCCGGCCATCCGCGTCTCGCCGCGCGCTCAGGGGTTGCGTAGGCGCGGTCCCGGCTTGCCACGCCAAGATCCGCCTGTGCATGCCCGGATGCCGAAGGTTAGAACGGTTCACGGCGAAGAGCCGACCGCCCGATCTGCAGTAGTATTCTTCCGGTCAGCGTCTTGGCCTTGTTCTGCATATCGCCGCAACCAGCCCACTTCCACTGCCGTGAGGCCGTGCGCTCCTGCGCAGCTCGGGTCGAGCAGTGCTTGCGCGAGGCGCGGCACGTAGGGTCGACTGGCTTCTGAGTCGATTCGTCTCAGGAGCCCGCGCGCGACATAAGGCGCGTTGCCCCGCTCGCAGCCCAGGCTGCCAAGAAAGTCGGCGAGTTTGGGATCGTCTGTTGCCTCATTCCAACCGCGCTGAGTGAATGGCTTCCAGGTCGCTGCTAGCGCTTGCTCCTGTGCTGGCAGGATCGCAGCGGTCAAGATGCGCAGGCGCGTTAGGGCTTCTTCCTGCCGCGCCTTGTCCGGAATTGCTTCGGCAACGCCTTTGATCATGTCCTGAACTGCGTCGGGCGACAGTGGTGAGGTATCGAGGTTGCGACCATCGGCGAGCTTCGTGTCGCTCTCTCTTATGTTGGCGCGCCACACACGGGAGTTGACGAGCGATGCCCCTTGCAAGTCCGCGCGGTCGAGCGACGCCCCTTGCAGGTGCGCGCCGCGGAGCAACGCCCCTTGCAGGTGCGCGGCGTCGAGCGACGCCCCTTGCAGGTGCGCGCCGGTGAAATCCGCCTTGCGCAGATCGGCCCGGTACAACACGGCGTGGCGTAGGTCCCGGTCGCGTAGCCGCAATGTCTGCGACCGCTTTGCCAGGGCGTCCTCGTCGAGGCCAATCAGCGGCTGGTCGTTCAGCACCAGGTTTCGCTGGAACGAATTCACCTTCCCGACGGACAGGGCCCAAGTCGGCCACCAGAATCGGCTGCCGTTGGGCTCGCTGTGAACCGGCCAACCAAGGCGCAACTCCGCCAGCTCGACCGGCTCCTCCGGCACCGTCGCGACGAGGATCGAGAACAGGGCGAGCGCCGCGCAGAGCGCCGCCATGGCGCCGCGCCCCCACGACCATCGCCCGGTGCGGCCCGACACTCTCGCGCCCACCACGATGGCCGGCCACATGAACCAGATCAGCAACAGGTCGAGCAGCAGCGCGGCCCTCTGCGCGCAAGTGGTCGGCCAATGGTGGTAGGGTAGGAACCGGAGCTGCATGAGCAGCAGCACCAACGCCGGAAAGACCAGCAGAGTCAGCCACACGGCCAGCCGCAGAACGGCGCGCACGACTGGGGAGGTCGGTGCGCCTACCAGGAGCTGTGTGAGCACGAACGTATCGAGCTGGGCGCGCAGGTTGGCGCGATCGACCTTCTTCACGAGCCCGGTCTGCACCTTGTCATCAAGCAATCGCAGCGTGCGCGCGAGCAGGTAGAGCTGCACCAGTACGTAGAGGTGCAAGGTGACGAAGAGCAGCGGCGCGAACACGTAGAACGCGAAAAGCGGCAGGTCCACGTCGAGCAGCGGGAGCTTGACCGACCCCTCTAAGAGCAGCTGCTTGTGCGTCGTCGTGCCGGTCGCGATGGCGAGGTAAATCTCGACGGTGAGGAACGTCACCCACAGCGCGAAGCCGCGCGCGCTCGCGTCGTTGGCCGACTTCAGCAGGTCGGGGATCGGCTCCGGCGCGGGCATGGGATAGTGACCTTAACGGTGTCGGACCAAATGCGCCAACAGGAGCCGTTTCTATCGTAGATCAGAGATTATGCACCGCCGTTCCGACCGAGCGATCCCGGCCGGGTGGGCCTCGCAGAAGTCAGGTACAAATTTTGTCGTAGGGGTTACGAATATCCAACCGGACCGCCTGCGTCACACCGCCAGATACCGCGCGTGCGCGGCCTCGTCCGCCTGCAGCTCGGCCATGCTGCCCGACCACACGATCCGACCCTTCTCAATCACGGCGGCCCGGTCGGCGACGCGTCCGGCGAAGTGCAGGTTCTGCTCCGCCAGCAGCACCGTCACCCCGTCCCGCTTCAACGCCAGGATCGCCTCCGCCATCTGCTCGACGATCAGGGGCGCCAGACCCTCGCTCGGCTCGTCGAGCAAGATCAGGCGTGGGTTGCCCATCAGCGTGCGCGCGATCGTCAGCATCTGCTGCTCGCCGCCGCTCATGCGGGCGCCCAGGCGGTCGCGCATGGTGCCGAGGTTGGGGAACAAGGCGAACAGCCGCTCCGGTGTCCAGGGGGCGAGGCCGTCGCGCGGCGGCTGGCGGCCTACGTCCAGGTTCTCCATGACCGTCAGCTCGCCGAAGATGCGCCGCTCCTCGGGCACGTAGCCGAGGCCGCGCCGGGCGATGCGGTAGGGTTCCTCGCCCGCGATCTCGGCGTCCGCAAACACGATGCGGCCCGAGGCCGGGCGCACGAGGCCGATGAGCGACTTCATCGTCGTGCTCTTGCCCGCGCCGTTTCGGCCGAGCAGAACGAGGACCTGCCCGGCGGCGGCCTCGAAGGAGAGGTCCTGCAGGATGTGCGCGCGGCCGTAGTAGCTGTTCAGGGCCTCGACCCGCAGCATCAATGGCCCCCGCTGGTGGTGCCGGTGCCGAGATAGACTTCGCGGACTCGCGGGTCCGCCCGGATCGCGTCGCCGTCACCCTCGGCGATCAGCTCGCCACGATTCAGCACCAGAATGCGGTCGGCGACGCCGAACACCACGTCCATGTCGTGCTCCGTGAACAGCACCGCAACGCGCCTCCCCGTCGCGATGGCGCGCACGAGGCGCATCAGCGCCACGCGCTCGGCCGGCGCCATGCCGGCGGTCGGCTCGTCCATCAGCAGCAGGCGCGGCGCGTTCGCGAGGGCGATGGCGAGCTCCAGCCGCTTCAGGTCGCCGTAGGCCAGAACGCCCGCGGCCCGGTCCGCCTCGCCCTCCAACTCGACTTGGGCGAGCAGGGCGTCGGCCTCGGCCGCATACAGGGCGGCGGCGGGCGTCCAGGCGCGCCAGACCCGGCGGTGGTGGGAGATCAGCGCCATCTGCACGTTCTCCCGCACCGTCATGGAGACGAAGGTGGCGGTGACCTGGAACGTCCGCCCCACGCCGAGGCGCCAGATGCCGCGCGGGCCGAGGCCGCGCAGGTCGCGCCCGTCGAAGCGGATGCGCCCGGAGTTGGGGGCGATCTGGCCGCCCACCATGTTGAAGCAGGTGGACTTCCCCGCGCCGTTCGGCCCGATCAAGGCCAGCATCTCGCCCGCGCCCGCGGCGAAGGAGACGGACGAGACCGCCGCGACGCGCCCGAACGCCTTGCTGATGCGCTCGACCTTTAGCACAAGCTAACGCCCACAAGCTAACGCCGCGTGCCGGGCGCGAGGCGCTGCGCGACGCCGACGATGCCCTCGGGGAACAGCAGCACGAGCAGGACGATGATGATCCCCAGCACCAGGCGCCACAGGTCGGTCGCCTGTAGGAGCGCGTCGGACAGCCCAGTGTAGGCGAGCGCGCCGACGATCGGGCCGGAGAGCGTCTGCACCCCGCCGAGCAGCACCATCACCAGCGCGTCCACCGAGCGGGGGATGCTGATGTAGGTCGGGAACACGCTGCCCTTGGCGTAGGCGAACAGCCCGCCGGAGAGGCCGGCGGCGGCACCCGCCAAGGTGAAGGCGGCGAGGCGCAGCCGCACCGTGTCCAGCCCGATCGCCTCCGCCCGCAGGGTGGAATCCCGGCTCGCCCGGACGGCGTAGCCCAGCGGCGCGAAGATCACCCGGCGCAGCAGCAGCACGCCGGCGATGCACAGCGCGAGCGCGAGCCAGTAATACGCCGCCCCCCCAGCCGCCCAGTGCGCCGGCCATACCCCGAGAATGCCGTTGTCGCCGCCCGTGACGCCGACCCACTGGAACGCGCCCGCCCAGACGATCTGGGCGAAGGCCAGGGTCAGCATGGCGAGATAGACGCCCGAGAGCCGCACCACGAATAGGCCGAAGATCAGCGCCGCGATCCCGGCCGCGAGGGGCGCTAGCGCGAGCCCGGCGCCCATGGGTGCGGCGAGCGCCTGCGTTGCCAGCGCCGCCCCGTAAGCGCCCAGGCCGAACCAGGCAGCGTGGCCGAAGCTCGGCATCCCGCCCGGCCCCATCATAAAGTGCAGGCTCGCCGCGAACAGCACCGCGACCGCCGCCTCGGTGAGGACGGTGAGCAGGTAGGTCCTGAGGAACAGCGGCGCCGCGACCGCCAGGAGCAGCAGCGCCGCGCCCGCGAGCCGGACCGCGGGTTGTGCCGGGCGCAGCGGCGTGGTGCTGCCAGCCGCGTTGCGCGCGGGGGCGGGTGTCCGGCCCAGCAGCCCGTTCGGCCGCAGCACCAGCACGACCGCCAT
The DNA here is from genome assembly GCA_963848595.1 of uncultured Alphaproteobacteria bacterium. Lineage (GTDB taxonomy): Bacteria > Pseudomonadota > Alphaproteobacteria > Acetobacterales > Acetobacteraceae > CAWKEH01. The sequence continues at coordinate 179,119 of CAWKEH010000003.1, forward strand.
TACCAGGAAGACCAGGACCAGCGTGACCTTGGGGATCAGCACGATGCCGAAGGCTTGCAACAGGGCGATGAGCAGCGAGGCCAGGTAGGCGCCGCCGATGCTGCCCATGCCGCCGACGACCACGACCACGAACGCGTCGGTGATGGCGGAGAGGTCCATCTGCAAGTTAGCCGATCCGTCCGGAAGCGAGAGCACGCCTCCCAGGCCCGCCAGCCCAGCGCCGAGGGCGAATACCGAGGTGAACAGCACGCGCTGATCGACGCCGAGTGCGGCCACCATCTCCCGGTCCTGGGTCGCGGCCCGCACCAGCCGCCCCCATCGCGTCCGCGCGAACAGCAGCCAGAGCGCGGCCAGCACCGCCGGGCCGACCGCGATCAGCACCAGATCGTATATTGGGAAGCGCTGCCCGGCGATCTCGGTGAAGCTGCGCAGCCAGCGCGGCCGCGGCAGGGTCAGGTCGTCCGGTCCCCAGATGTGCAGGGTCGCGTCCTGCACGATCAGGACGACGCCGAACGTCGCGAGGAGCTGGAACAGTTCCGGCGCGCGATAGATGCGGCGCAGCAGGCCCATCTCCAGCAGCGCACCGAGCGCGGCCAGCGCGAGCGCTGTCGCGACCACGCCGAGCGCGAACCAGAGCTGCGTGTGCGGCAGGCGCGAGAGGATCGTCCAGCCTACATAGGCGCCGAGCATGTAGAGGCTGCCGTGGGCGAAGTTCACGACGCGCGTGACGCCGAAGATCACCGTCAGACCGGCCGCGACGAGGAAGAGCGAGGACGCGCCGGACAGGCCCGTCAGGAACTGGACGACGACGAAGCCCACCGGGCCTCTCAGCCCGCGGCGGCCGGGCGCAGCTTGCGCACCTCCGCGTCCGAGGGCATGACGCTGGCGCCGTCCACGTAGTGCCAATCCACCATGGCCGGCTTGCCCTTGAACGTGCCGAGCTTGCCGACGTAAGTGCCGAGCGTGCCTTGGTGGTCGATGGCGCGATACTTGGCAGGGCCGAACGGCGTGTCGAACGAGACTCCGCTGAAGCCCGCGATGAGCTGGTCGGTGCCGGTGCCGCCGCTCTTGGCCAGGCCGGCGGCGATGGACTTGATCAGGGCGTAGCCGACCACGGAGCCCATGCGCGGCTCCTCCTTGAAGCGGGCGCGGTAGGCGTCGCGGAACGCCGTGTTCGCCGGGTCGGTGAGCTGGTCGCGCGGGTAGCCGGTGACGATCCAGCCTTCTGGCGCCTCGTCGCCGAGCGGGTCGAGGTATTCCGGCTCGCCGGTCAGCACGGAGACGACGCTGCGGCCATCGAACAGGCCGCGCGTGTTGCCCTGGCGGACGAAGTTGGTCAGGTCCGGGCCGAAGGTAACGTTGAAGATCCCGTCCGGCTTCAGCTCCAGCAGCGCCTCCACCGTCGGCCCGGCGTCCATGTGGCCGAGGGCGGGCCACTGCTCGCCGACGAACTGCACGTCGGGCCGCTTCTGGGCCATCAGCTTCTTGAACCACTTCACCGCCGACTGGCCGTATTCGTAGTTGGGCGCGACCGTCGCCCAGCGCTTCGCGGGCAGCTTCGCGGCGTCCTCCAGCAGCATCGCCACCTGCATGTAGGTGTCGGGGCGCAGGCGGAAGCACGTCTTGGTGCCCTTCTCCCAGACGAGGGCGTCGCTCAGCGGCTCGCCGGCGACGTAGAGCTTGTTGTTCTGCGCGGCGAAGGCGCTGAGCGCCAGGCCGACGTTCGAGAGGTAGCCGCCCGCGAGCAGGTCCACTTTCTCGTTGCCCACCAGTTCGCCGGCGACGCGGATCGCCGTCTGCGGCTGGCCGCCGTCGTCGCGGCTGATCACGTCGAGCGTGCGGCCGAGCACGCCGCCGGCGGCGTTGACCTGCTCGAAGGCCAAGGTCCAGCCGTTGCGGTAGGGCAAGGTGAACGCGGGTGCCGAGGTGTAGCTGCTGACCTCGCCGATGCGGATCGGCGCCGATCCTTGCGCCCGCCCATCTTGCGCCCTGACGAGGGCGGGCGCGGCGAGCGCGGCTGCTGCCGCCCCCAGGAATTTGCGTCGCGGCAGGTGCATCGTCAGCTCCCCCCTCGTGCGTGCAAGCCGTGCGTGCCGGGCCTCAGCGCAGGCCGTCCTTGCCCTCGATCTGATCCGCCCGCAGGCCGCCAATGCGCGCGAGCGGCCGGCCGGAATCGGTCACCACGACCGCGACCACAATCTCGTCGCGCCGCGGGGCGTCTGGCACGCGGATCTCCATGGCGTCGAAGTGGCTGCGCACGTAGGCGGCGTCCTTGTGGCCGAGGGGCACGTCGATCGGCGTGCCGGGTCCGCCGCGCTTCTTGGCGCTCGGCACGAGGGCGGCGCCGTGCTCCACCGCCCGGCGCAGCGGCGCGCCGAGCTTGGGGTGGAGGATGGCGGCGGCGTGCTCCAGCTCGCCGTCCTCGCCGACGACGGCCGCCTTGCCGTAGCTCTGCACCTGCGCCGGCACGATCCCGAGCGCCCGCACCGCTCGCTCCCCGAGCATCCCGCCCAGCGCCTCGCCTATGTCGGCGAGCGCGTCCAGCGTCGGCTCGTAGCGCCCGGCGGCGGGGTTCGCGATCACCGCGACGGCGGCGGCTTTGCGCGTGGGCGGCTCGATATCCTTCTCGCCCTCGCGGAGCGTATCCTCGACGACCGTGATCAGCTTGCGGATCATCATCGGCTTCGGGCGGCGGCCCTCCCGATCGCGCCGTGCGGCACGGCACGACCGTTCGTATGGGCATGGTCTCCCCGGCTCCGGAGCCTGTCAAGGCTGTCACGAACCATGGCACTATCGGGATTCCAACGAAGCCCCATGTCGAGACAATGATATTGAGGCAACGATGATGAACGCTGACGGACCGGTGAAGGTCGCTGTGATCGGGGGCGGCTGCGCTGCCATCGCCGCGGCCTTCGAGCTGACGCGACCTGAGCATGGCGGCAAGTATCAGGTCACGGTCTACCAGCTCGGGTGGCGCCTGGGCGGCAAGGGCGCGTCGGGCCGCGGTGTCCACGACCGGATCGAGGAGCACGGGCTGCACGTCTGGTTCGGCTACTACGAGAATGCGTTCCAGCTCCTCCGCGAGTGCTACCGCGAGCTCGGCCGGGACGCGCGGACTTGCCGGTTCGCTGACTGGAGCGACGCGTTCCTGCCCGATTCGCACTTGGGTATCGCGCACCGGTCCGACGAAGGTTGGCTGAGCTGGACAGCCTATTTCCCGCCGGGCGACGGGCTGCCCGGCGACCCGCTCGCAGCGTGCAACCCGTTCAGCTTGACGCAATACTTGACAAAAACGACCGCGCTCGTCCGAACGCTCCTGCTCGGGGTCGAGACCTGGCCTGCGCAGGAGGAGTATCGAGGCTCGTCAGTGGCAAGCGAGCCTCGACGGTGTCGTGGACAGCATGACCACTTTGCTGAGATACGGGGTGCTGGCCACGACTTCGGCGATGGTGGAGGCCCTGGCCCTGCTGGAAGCGGCGATGGGATCGCTCGCGGACGTGCCCGAGGCCGTCGCCCTACCCTTCGTCGAGATGCTCGCCGCGAGCATACGCGGCGGACTGCAAGCTGTGCTCGGCCGCGACGAGCGGTCGCGCTACAAGTGGGAGCTCATCGATCTGGTGCTCGCCTTCGTGGTCGGGAGCGTTCGCTTCCGCCTGCTGACCGATCCGCGCGGCCTGGAAGCGATAGACGACTATGACTGCCGGGAGTGGCTGGGGATAAACGGCGCCGCGGAGCACTCGGTCAACTCGGCCTTCGTGCGCGGCCTCTACGACCTTGCGCTCGCCTATGAGGACGGCGACCCCAGCCGCCCCCGCCTCGCCGCGGGCCAGGGCTTGCGCGGAACGCTGCGCATGTTCTTCAGCTATCGGGGCGCGCTGCCTGGAAGATGCGCGCGGGCATGGGCGACGTCGTGTTCGCGCCGTTCTACGAGGTGCTGAAGCGGCGCGGCGTGCGCTTCGAGTTCTTCCACCGCCTGAGAACGTGCGCCTCGCCGGCCCCGCCGACCTCGCGCCGGCGAGCGGCCCTACGTCGAGGGCGCTGGAGTTCGACGTCCAGGCCGAGATCGACGGGAGGCGGCGAGTACGAGCCGCTCATCGAGGTGAACGGCGTCCGCTGCTGGCCGGCAGGCCCGACTACCGGCAGCTGGCCGGCGCGGCGGCGATGGAGGTCGAGGCGCTGGGACTTCGAGTCCCATTGGGACCGGCGCAAGGTCGGCGCCAGGACGCTCGAGGTCAGGCGAGACTTCGACCTCGTCGTCCTCGGCGTGGGCCTCGGCGCGATCCCGCACGTGTGCCAGGAGATCCTGGCGCGGGACGCGCGCTGGCGCGACATGGTCGCGAACGTGAAGACCGTCGCCACCCAGGCGTTCCAGATCTGGCTGAGCGAGGACCTGCAGCAACTCGGCTGGGACGCCCCGCCGGTGACGCTGGCGGGCTTCGCCAAGCCGTTCGACACCTGGGCGGACATGGCGCATGTCGTGCCGGCGGAGAATTGGCCGGAGCCGCCGCGCTCGGTCGCGTATTTCTGCGGCGTGCTCGCGGACCGCCGACCGAGCCCGACCGCTCGGACGCCGGCTACCCGGCGCGGCGCCGGGCGGAGGTGCGGCGCAGCGCAGATCAGCTTCCTCAACGCGCAGGTCCGCGCCCTCTGGCCGGGAGCCTCGGCGCGGCCGGGCAAGTTCCGCTGGGAGCTGCTGGTCGGCGACGGCCGCCTCGCAGCCCTCGCGGCGGCGCGAGGAAGGAGATCCCGGTTCGCCACACAGTACTGGACGGCCAACGTCAACCCGTCTGACCGCTACGTGCTCACGTTGCCGGGAAGCCTCCGCTATCGCATATCGCCGCTGGACAACACCTACGACAACCTCACCATCGCCGGCGACTGGACCGATAGCGGCTTCAATATGGGCTGCGTCGAGGCGGCGGTCATGTCCGGCCGGCTCGCCGCGCACGCCATTGCGAATTTTCCCGCGCTGGAGGACATTACAGGCTATGATCACCCGTAATGATCATCCGTCGCAGCACGCGACACATCAGGAGACTCGCGATGAGCACGGATCGCATCCGACGCCAGGACTCCCAGCGTGACCGGCCGATACGGACGACGGCGCACCACCTGCGCATGGGTGGCGGAGGGCCGGCGCAAGGGCCGCAGTACGCGGGTAGGGCGGCGCCCGCCGGCAATACCCCCAGGCCTCGATGCCATCGTTAGTGATGCGGTTGGCCTCGGATACCGGGTGGTTGATGAGCAGATCCGTCAGGGACGCGCCGCTGCGGAGCGCCTGCGCGCCGGCATCCTCGCCTCGGAGGCCCCCACGTCGAACGTCTCTGCGGCGATCGAGCGCGCAGCCAACCTATCTATGGAGCTGGCTGCCACGTGGCTCGAGCTTCTGTCGGCGTTTGGCAGTTCCCTCCAGCAAGCCCAGCAGCTCCGGCCAGTCCAGGCCGGCACGAGATGGTCGCCAGTGGCGCCCATCATCGAGCACGAGTGAAATGTCCGCGCCCAAATGTGGTGGTGGATGTCCATCTCAACCCGAATTCAGACCATTTCGTGCCCCGCGTGCATGACCTCCATTTCACTGATTCCAACTCCAAGCCTGCTACCGATCCCAAGGCCCGCTCCGCTCACCGGCGTGCATTTCAGGCTGAGCCCGGACAAGCGGCGGGCAGTGCTGCACGTCCCGGTTCCGGACAAGCAACCCTCCGGCACTTACTCCGGACCGATCGTGGACGCTGCCACGGGCAAGCCGGGAGGCACGCTCGTTGTACAACTCCTCACCTGACCTCCCGCCGACCCAGGCTCCGGCCCAGGAGACCTTGAGGCACACGCCGCTTCTGGTCTCCGAGGTGCTGCAGGAATACGGCGCCGCGACCCGGTCCGCGATGGAGACCTATCTCTACGCGAGCCATCCCCAGGCCTACGTCCACGATCTGCTCGCCGACTACCCTCGACGCGGCGGCAAGATGATGCGATCCAGCCTGTGCATCGCCAACGCGCGCCTCCTCGGGGCGTCGCTGGAGGACGCCGCGTGCTCGGCGGCGGCAATCGAGCTGCTGCACAACGCCATGCTCATCCACGACGACATCCAGGACGGCAGCGATATGCGGCGCAACCGGCCGACGCTGCACGTGCTGCACGGGATGCCGCTGGCCATCAACGCGGGCGACACGCTGCTGCTCCTCAGCCTGCGGCCGCTGCTCGACAACGTCGCGCGCATCGGCCCGCGATCCGCTCTTGCGCATCCTGCGGGAGACGGAGCGGATGGCTTGGGAGACGGCGGAAGGCCAGGCGCTGGAGCTGGGCTGGCGACGCGACAACCGCCTTGACCTCGACGACGCCGACTACCTCACCATGGTGCTGAAGAAGACGTGCTGGCTGGCGGTGATCTATCCCTGCCGGGTGGGCGCGATCATCGGCGCGAGGGGGGCGATTGGGCCGGACCGCTTCGTGCGCTTTGGCTTCTTCCTCGGGGCCGCGTTCCAGATCCAGGACGATCTGCTGAACCTCCAGGCCGACCACGCCTACGGAAAGGAGCGCTGCGGCGACCTTCTCGAAGCCAAGCGCACGCTGATGATCCTGCACGCCTACCGGCATGCCCGCCCGGCCGAGCGGCACAGGCTGGAGATGGTGCTCGGCCGGGCGCGCGAGGAGCGCAGGCCCAAGCACGTGGCGTGGATGCACGATCTCATGTGCGCCTACGGATCGTTGCAATACGCGAGCAAGGTGGCGCACGGCCTCGCGGGCGCGGCCCTGCACGAGTTTGAACGCCTCTACGACGACCTGCCGGAGTCGAGGGAGAAGGCGTTCATTCGCGGCTTGGTGACCTGGGTGTTCGAGCGGAGCTGACGGGGATGGGATCGTGGCTCGACGTGCCGGTGCAACCGAACCCATGCGCCGCCGCGTCCTGATCTACGGTGCCGGCGGCTACAGCGGCAGGCTGATCGCCAGCCGGGCCAGCGCGCTTCGCTGCGATGCCGTCCTTGCCGGTCGCAATGCGGACCGGCTGCGGCCGCTCGCCGCCTCGCTCGGCCTCCCCTGGCGCGCGGTTAGCCTCGACAACCCGGCGGGACTGGACGCAGCCCTCGCGGACATCGGCGTCGTGCTGCACGCCGCCGGCCCTTTCGCCTCGACCTTCGCCCCGATGCTCCGAGCGTGCCTGCGCACTGGCACGCATTACCTCGACATCGCGGGAGAGCCGACCGTCTTCCAGGAAGCCCGGTGCTACGACGCGGAGGCACGTGCCCGCGGCGTCATGGTCATGCCGGGCGCGGGATTCGCGGTCGCCGCGTCCGACTGCCTGGCCGCCCACGTGGCCGCGCGGGCGCCGGGAGCACGGTACCTGCGCTTGGGGTTCTCGCAGCCGGACCTTGCCTCGCGCGGCAGCATGCGGACCCTGCTGGGCCTCACCCACGGCATCGTCAACGTCCGCCGCAACGGCGCGCTCGTGTCCCTTCCGGTTGGGCGCCTCGCGCACGGATTCGACTTCGGCAAGGGAGAGCGGTGGAGTATCGCGTTGAGCTGGCCCGACGTGGTCACGGCCTTTGAGACGACCGGCATCCCTAATATCGAAGTCTATGCTCAGCTGGATTCGCTCTCCAGAGCCGCGTATCAGGCGGCTTCCTGGCTCGCGGCCCCTTTCAACGAGATCACGCCCAGGGGCCTGTTGCAGCCCTTGACAGCCCTGTTGCCGGAAGGTCCTTCGGATGCACAGCGCGCGCGCAGCCAGCACGTCATCGTGGCCGAGGTGCAGGACTCCTGGCGTCGGCGCATGCGGGCGCGGCTGACGACGCCGAACGGGTATAGCTTCACGTCCGCCGTTGCGACGCAGCTCATCCAGCGGGTGCTGGCGGAGGATTTCCGCGCCGGGTTCCAGACGCCGGCAGGCGTTTACGGACCTGACCTGATCCTGGCTTGCGAGGGAACCCGCCGCGAGGACCTCGACGAGCCGTGGCAGCCGGCCACCGTCCCGGCGAGCAGGAGCGGCACGACCTCCGGAGCAGGAGCAGCACGATGATTCCGTTTATCACGCGCGACAGCGATCCCCAGGCGCCACCGCCCTACAAGTTTCCAAGCGTCACGGTACGCAGCTTCCAGCTCGAGGCGGATTGGGACGCGCTGAACGCCTTGTGCGACGCGACGCTGAACATCGGCGACTTTGCGGACCGCGGCTTCCTGTATAGTCCGTTGCCGATGTTCCCCTACGTCAGCCTGGACGTCTTGACGTATCCGCGCATGGAGGACATCAATCCAGACTTCCGCAACGAAGGCTATACTACGCAGAACGAATGCTATTTCAGGATCTTCGTCGTCAAGTATGTGCCGTTCTTCGGCTTCCTGCTGCCCGTGGATATCTCGGCCTTCTTCCCTTACATGTTCGTTGACCAGCCATGGTCGATGATCTCTGGGCGTGAAGTGATCGGGTTTCCGAAGGTGATGGCCGACTTCAAGATTCCCGATCCGCTCGGCAATATCGTGGTCAGCACCGGAGTCCTCGATGTGTATAATCCCGCGACGAAGCTCACCGTGGAGCCGGCCGTAACCATCCACCCTCCGCCTGGCTTGGCTGCCCCGCCGCCAGGCGCACCCGCATACGCGTGGCCGTGGGGGTATCTTGACTTGGAGCAACTCGATCCCACGCATCAGGCCTTGCTCCAGCAGGTGCCTCTAGCGCTCTCAGGTGGGTTCTCGACCGTCCAGCTCAAGCAGTTCCGCGATCCCGAGAACGACGAATACGCTTGCTACCAGGCACTGCTTCGGGGCGCGTTCACGGTAGGCAACGTCGATGTGCAGTCCTACTCTGCGCAGTCGCAGGTACACATCCCGGACTATGACAGCTTGCAGATCGCGTCGAACCTTGGCCTGCAGCCCGCAGGACCGTCGGTCTACCTGTCGGTGGGGGAGTATACGATGACGTGCGACATGGCATACAGCGATGTCACGACGGAGTATGCGAGCAGTGTCTGAGGACGGTAGCGCCCTACTTTAAGATCGCGGCTTTGGTTCATTCTTTTACCATTATGGCTGGGTCGAGCGCGGCCATGACGATGTGGGAATGAGAAGCGGGAACTGATCTCAAAGTAAAGCACTACCCTGAGCCTGCTTCCTACAAACCGAGGATCCAGTCTGGGTCCGAATAATTCAAGTCCGGGCTGTCCTGCGACAAGCGCTCGCGCAGCGCGTGCAGCTCGGCGTCGAACCGCTCTGGCCGGCCGCCAGTTCGGGACGACAGCTCGCGCAGGCGCAACACGGCGCGCAGTTCGTAGAGCTTCGACCCTTGCTGCCGGGCGATGTCGAGCGCGCGCATCAGGACCGCTTCTGCTGCAGCGAGGGCCGTGCCCCCTTGCTGCATCAGTGCCACCCCGCGCGCGAGGGACAGCGGTGCAAGGGTCGAGAAGTTCCGGTGGCGCTCGGCGTGCTCGATCCCCTCCTCGATGGCGCGCAACGCCTCCTCGACACGGCCGGCCGCCCGATAGTTGTCGGCGAGCGCTGCAAGGTAGTAGGAACGATTGAGTTCCGTCCCGCTTGCCCGCCACGCCTCCAGCGCCGCGGTCAGTTTGGCGACCGCCTCCTCGGTGTGGCCCATTTCGCCCATCGCCATCGCCATGAGCATGGTACCGGCGTTCAGCCACACGCCGTAGCCGTGCTCGCGCGAGATCTCGGCGGCGATCTCGGCGTGACTCTGCGCGACCAAGGGGCAGTGCCTCAACAACTCGAAGGAGGCGGCGTAGCAGTGCGCGTAGGCCAGGTCGAATGGCCGGCTCAGGTGCTGCGCCGCCGCGACCGCCTCCTCGGAGCAACGTATCCCGGTCGCCAGATCGCCCATCTCCCAGCAGACCGTCGCGAGCAAGCTCAGGCACGCGACGAAGGGGTCCTGCGGCGTGGGATAGGTCAGCCGGTGGCCACCGTGCGAGCGGTAGAGGTCAACGGCCTTCTCGAGCAGCCGGCGTCCCTCGGCGAACTCGCCCATATACACCAGGGTGTAGCCCCATGCATTGTAACCCTCGATGAGGTAGTCCATGCGCTGAACCTGTTCGCCGATTTGCGTGCACCGCACGGCGACGTCGCGCGCTCTCAGGAGGTCGGCGCGGACGATCGAGAAGGTGCAGATCCCGCGCAGCACCGGGAAGACGTCGGACGTATCGCCCAGGATGTCGCACAACTTCAGTGCCTGGTCATAGGCGTCCTGGACTTCCGGCGCCGCGTATCCCCGCGTCGCCGAGAGGCTCATCGCGAGCTGCGTGCGCAGGCCAAGTTCAACACCGGGCAGCGGGTCCGCCTCGCTCAAGCGTCCCACGAGGTCGAGCGCCGTGCGGAAATGGCCGGCGGCCTCGACGTAGGCAGCCCGCGATTGCGCGCGCAGGCCGGCCTGCTGCCAATGGGGAATGGCGGTCAGGAACTCGCCGGCCTCCGTGAAGTGATGGCCGAGGACTTCCGGCCGGGTCTCGGCCCAATCGGAAAACCGCTGCGTCAGGACTTTTGCGATGTGGCCATGCAGTTCCTGGCGCTTGCTCCTCAGCATCAGCTCGTAGGCCGCGTCGCGGATCAAGGCGTGCTTGAAGGTGTAAACCCGGTCTGGCCTCTGCTCCGATAGGAAGACCAGCTCGGAGCGGAGCAGCCCGTTCACGGCCTCGTCGAGCTCGGCACCGGTCAGCGGTGAGACCGCGGCCAGCAGCTCGTGCGAGAACTCGCGTCCGATCGCCGCACCGATGTGCAGCAGCTCCCGGAGCGGCCCGAGACGATCGAGGCGCGCGACGAGCGAGTCGTGCAAGGTCCCCGGCACGGTCAGAGACGTCAGCGCGCCGGTGAGGATGTAGCGGCCGCCCTCGTCCAGCAGCAGCCCGGACTCGATGACCGTCTTGGTCAGCTCCTCGATGAACAGGGGATTGCCGTCGCTCTTCGCGATGATCTGGCTCCGCACCGCGGCCGGCAGGACCTTTCCCGTCACGCCCTCGCTCAGCGCGGCGCCGTGATCGCCGCCCAGGCGGAGCAGCGTACGCCACGTCACGTGCGGCTCACCGGTCCAAGGCGGTGAGAACTCGGGGCGGAACGTCACGATGAGCAGCACCGGCAGGCGCGGGACCCGCTCGATCAGCAGGGTCAACAATTCGAGGGAGGTCGGATCACACCAGTGAACGTCCTCCCAAGCCATCAGCACCGGCCGCTGCCTCGACAGGCCAACTAACTGCGAGACCAGCGCATCGAGCGTCCTCTGCTTGCGCCGCTGCGGGCTTATGCTCGACAGGAGCGTGCGGTCGGCGACCGGGAGGGAGAGCAGGTCGGCCAGGAGCGCTATGTCCTCCTCCGTCGCGCTGCCCGAGCGCGCGAGAACACCCCTCAGCTTGTCGAGCTTCTCGGCCTCGCTGTCGCTCCGCGCGAAGCTGGCGACGATCTCGAGCCGGCTGATGACCGGATACAGGGCGCTGTCCTGCTGGTGCGGCGAGCAGGCCACGGAGAGCGCCGTGTGCGACCGCTCTCCCAGGCGCTGCCGAAGCGACTGGACGATGCGCGACTTCCCGATCCCAGGCTCGCCGCTGAGCAGCACGACCTTTCCGTCGCCGGCCAGGGCCTGCTGCCACGCGCTGCTCAGCCAGTCCAGGTCTTCATCGCGGTTGATGAAGGGGGTGAGGCCGGCCTCGGCCCGTGCCTCGAACCGGAAGCTGCCGCTCGGGCCGAGCACCTTCCAAGCTGGGACGGGACCGTCGAACCCCTTTAAGGGCACTGGGTCCAGGGCACGGTAGGTGAAGAGGCCGCCGGTGAGCCGCTTCGTGGTCTCGCCGATGATGACGGAGTTCGGCTCGGCCAACTGCTGCAGCCGGGCGGCGAGGTTGGGCGTCTGGCCGATGGCGGCCTGCTCCTGCACGGCTCCGGAGGTGAAGAGATCGCCGATCACCACCAAGCCGGTCGCGATGCCCACGCGCGCCTGCAGATGCACGTCGCCGGTCTCGATCTGACCGATTCCCTCGACGAGAGAGAGGCCGGCGCGCACCGCCTGCTCCGCATCGGCCTCGCTCGCGTGCGGATAGCCGAAATAGGCGAGGACGCCGTCACCCAGGTATTTGGCGACGTAGCCGCCGCTGCGAACGATCACGTCCTCGCACAGGCGATAGTAGTCGCGCATGATGCGCTGCAGGTCTTCCGGATCGAGGCGGATCGACCTCGCCACGGATTCGACCAGGTCGCAGAACATGATCGTGAGCTGGCGCCGCTCGGCGTTCGACCACTGCGTAGAGGCCGAGGGCCTGGACCGCAGGGCGCGGTTGCCGATCCAAGTGCCGCATTCCTCGCAGAAGGTGGCGGTTGCGGGATTCCGGTGCTGGCACCTGGGACAAGGGACCAGGAGCGACGCTCCGCACGCGCTGCAGAAACTCGCCGACTCCGAGACTTGGGCGTTGCAGCTAGGGCAGCGCATCTGGCTCTCCCCGGGAGCTTCTCGGGACAGCATGAATGGCCGTCGAGGCAAGATCCCCTACTGAACCACGCAAGGGCCGATGATGTCCCGATGCCACTCGGCAACTATTCAACGGTATTCCGGCTCAGCGCAAGCGTGAGGCCTCCAAAGCGTAGATACAGTATTGCTTGACTTCGCTTCGGCGCTATTAACGCCTACGACAGATCGAACCGTGGAGGGGTGGCGCTCATTGTCGCGCCCAGCTTAACACGGCACGTCAGTCTGGCCACGCTTGACGAAAACTCATGGCTCGGAGCTCTGCCGGATGCAGGCAACCCTCGTCGGCGTGGTCGCGATCCTGCTCTGGTCCGGACTCGCCTTGCTGACGACCGGGACAGCGGGCGTGCCGCCGTTCGAACTGCTGGCGCTGAGCTTCGCCGTCGCCTTCGCCGCGAGCCTCGTGCTGCTCGCGTCGCGGGGACGGCGGGCGCTCGCGCGGCTGCGGCAGCCGGCGGCGCCTTGGCTGCTCGCATTCCTGGGGCTGTTCCTCTATCACGCGCTCTACTTCGTGGCGCTCAAGGCGGCGCCACCCGCGGCGGCAAGCCTGGTCGCTTATCTCTGGCCGCTGCTGATCGTGCTGCTCGCCGCGCTGCTGCCGGGCGGAAAGCTGCGGGCGCGGCACGTGGCCGGCGCGCTGCTCGGGCTGGCGGGGACGGCATTGCTCCTGCGTGGCGGCGGGGATGGCGGGCCGGGCGGCTGGCCCGCGCTCGGCTTCGCGGCGGCGCTCGGCTGCGCGCTCGTCTGGTCTGGCTACTCGGTGCTGAACCGGCGGTTCGCCGGCGTGCCGAGCGAGATGATCGGCGGCGTCTGCGGCGCGGTGGCGCTCGCCGGGCTGGCGTGCCATCTCGCGCTGGAGCCGAGCGTCATGCCCGGCGCCGGGCCGTGGGCGGCGATCGTGCTGCTCGGCCTCGGCCCGGTCGGGCTGGCCTTCTTCGCGTGGGACTTCGCGACCAAGCACGGGAACCTGCCCCTGCTCGGCGCCCTATCCTATCTCGCGCCGCTGCTGTCCACGGCGCTGCTGATCGCTGCGGGCCGGGCGTCCGCGAGCGCCACGTTGATCGTAGCGGCGGCGCTCATCGTCGGGGGCGCGACCTTGGCTACCAGCCGTCCCGCGCGATCTCACGCGCGAAGTAGGTGAGAATCAGGTCCGCTCCCGCCCGGTGGATCGCGCCGAGCGTCTCGCGGATCGCGCGTAACTCGTCGAGCGCGCCGGCTTGAGCGGCAAAGCGGATCATCGCGTATTCGCCGCTCACCTGGTAGGCGGCCAGCGGCAGGAGCGTGCGCTCGCGGATCCGGGCTAGCACGTCGAGATAGGGGAGCGCCGGCTTGACCATAAGGATGTCGGCGCCCTCCGCCTCGTCGAGCAGGCTCTCACGCAGCGCCTCGCGGCCGTTCATGGGATCCATCTGGTAGGCGAGGCGGTCGCCTTGCAGCTCGCACCCGGCGGCGGCGCGGAAAGGGCCGTAGAGCGCGGAGGCGAACTTGGTGCTGTAGGCCATGATGCCAACGCCCTGGTGCCCGGCGCCGTCGAGGGCGGCGCGGATCGCGGCGACCTGGCCGTCCATCATGGCGCTCGGCGCTACGATGGGCGCCCCGGCGTCGGCGGCGACGATGGCCTGGTCGGCAAGGCCCCGCAGGGTCGCATCGTTGTCCACGTCAACGCCCCAAAGCCCGGCGCGGAGCACGCCGCAATGACCGTGGCTGGTGTATTCGCAGAAGCAGAGGTCGGGGAAGGCAACCAGCTCCGGCACGGCGTCGCGGGCCGCGCGCACCATGCGGGCGACGAGGCCGTCGGCACGCATGGCGTCGCTGCCGATCTCGTCCTTGGCGTGGCTGATGCCGAAGAGGATGACGGCGCGCACGCCGTCGCGCGCGATGGCCTCCAGCTCGCGGGGCAAGGCACGCTCGGGGATGCGGGAGACGCCGGGCATGGCGGCGATGGGCTGCGCCTCTTCGGCGTACTCCTCGACGAAGATGGGCAGGATCAGGCTCGCCGCGTCGGGGCGCGTCTCGCGGACGAGGGCGCGCAGGGAGGCCGTGCGGCGCAGGCGGCGGGGACGGGTGAGGGGAAAGCTGGGCTGCATAGCCTCTCCCTTGGGGCAGAGGCGAGTTGGTTGCAAGGCCGTGAGCGGGATCGACCCGCGCAGGCCTGCGGCGCCTGCAACGGAACGCCGCGAGCAGCGTTGCATCTACCGCCGAGGCCTCCCGCTGCGGCAAACGGAGCCTCGGACTCCGAAATCGCGCTCTTGTCGCAAGCCCTTCAAGGAAAGACTCAACGATGCTTCATACGCGCCTCGCCGTCCTCGCGGCGGCTGTCGTCCTGGTCGCCGCGTGCCAGGACGAGTCGCCGGTCAGGTCCGGATCAGCCATCAGCCCGCAGCTGGACAGCGGCGTAAACGCCACGAACGGCGGCGGCCAGCGCACGCTCGGCGACCTGCCGAGCGTGAGCGTAGGCGGCTCGCAGGGAGCCATCACGACCGGCGTGCCGTCCGGGAAGGGCGCAGCATACTAGCTGCGGGTCCGTATGCCTTCGTGGGCCGCGTCCACTCAGTTGGGATGCGGCCCAGGTACCCGGACCAGATAGCACGCCCGGTTCGGCCGATCCTCGGCGCCCCAAGCGAATTTGTAGCCCTCCGCCCCGCGCAGGAAGTGCGCTTCCCTCCCCTCCGCCGCCGCCTGCTCCAGCGCCCAGCCGAGCAGCAGGGTGCCGGGACTGTGATAAGTGAGCGCCGGGTCGTAGCCGGCGAGGTAGAACAGCACCCGCCCCGGTTGCAGCAACTGCAGGAACGCGGCCGCAACTCGGCCGCCGGCGAGGCGCAGCGCGAGCAAGCGCATCAGCCCGGCGTCGAGCAGCCCAGGCTGGGCGTCCCGATGGAAGGCGAGGACGCGCGGGTCGGTCAGCACGCCGGGCTTTCCCGCGGCCTCCCAGCGCGCCCGGTGCACGGCGACGAGGGCGTCGAACAGGGCGGACCGCGTCGCCGCCGTCGCCGTCTCCACGGCGTAGCCGCCCGCGCGCTCGGCCCGGTGTCGAGCCATGCGCAGCTTGCGCCGGGTGCGGGCAGGGACGTTGGCGAGGCCGTCACCTGGCGCGAGCACCGGGCAGGCGGAGTCCTGGCGCCATTCCGCGCGCCATCCCGGCGGCGCCTCGACGCCGAGCAGAAGGCCGCCCGAGGGAATCTCGATGAGGTCGCAGACGGCCGCATCCGGCGAGGCCGCGAGCGCGGCGGCGAGGAGCGCGCCCACATCTATGCCCGGCTCGGCGAGCGCGTCGAGGTAGTCGCCTGTGCCGGCGCCCATCGGCAGGAGCTTCGGCCCGGCTGGCTCGTCGAGCACGTAGAGTGGGAGCACGGCGGCGAGCCGCCCGGCGCGGCGCAGCGTGGCGACCCGCGGCCGGCCGGTCCCCCCCGATCTTTCCCCCATTGGCGCCACCAGGGCAGCAGCCAGCGCGGCGAGGCGAAGGGTGGTGCGCCGGGCACGCGGTGCCAGAGCGCGTCCCACTCGGGGGCGACGGTGGCGAGGGCGGTCGCGTCCGTGAGAACGGCGAGCGTCGGCCCAGTCGCGTGAGCGGCCCCGTGCTTCACCTCATTACCGCCATCCGTTCTGCTCGCCAGATGCAGCGCTTCGTGGCGCGCCGGTCAAGCACCGCCGCGCCACAGGATGGTCGGGACGTGGGCCAGGCGCGGCTGCGGCATGCGCCAGAAGCTGTCGTTAGCGAACCGCTCGAACAAGTCGGGCGGCAGCACGCTCGGGCGCGGGCGCCACTCTACCCGGCCATGGACCCGGTGCAGGCCGGGCGACCCCAGCGCCGCGTCGAATTCTTCCGCCTCGTAAGCGACGTGCTCGAAGTCATGCGCGTAGAGCGGTTCGCCCAAGAGTTTGTAGAGCTGCGCCATCACGGCCCCTGGTGCCCGCGCCAGCGCCTCGTAGTCGAGCAGGATCAGCCGCTCCGAATGGGCTCCGAAGCAAGCCTCACGCAAGGCATCCAGCGCGTAGCCGACCATACCGTCGCTGCCAGCCACGCGCGCGGTCCGGGT
Organism: uncultured Alphaproteobacteria bacterium; assembly: GCA_963848595.1. Lineage (GTDB taxonomy): Bacteria > Pseudomonadota > Alphaproteobacteria > Acetobacterales > Acetobacteraceae > CAWKEH01. Next base: position 195,598 of record CAWKEH010000003.1, read on the forward strand.
ATAGATCGTGCCCCCCGGCTCATAGCCGAACAGCCCCGACAGCTCGAACGGGTTGCGCTGCGCCTGGCGCTCGATGCTGTCGATAATCCAGGGCACCTCGCGCACGCAGCAGATCACGCGCGAGGTGGGGAACAGCTCGGCGAGGGCTGCGAGCCGGGCGCACCAGAGGCGGTTGGTGTCGAAGATGACCGTGGCCGGGTCGGCAGCGTGGTAGTAGCCGGCGAAGACGCCGCGCAGCAGCGCTCGGCGCTGGCCCGCGTCGAGGAACACGGCCGTCTCGTTGCGCCGGCTCATAGCGCCTTCGAGGGCCATGTAGAGCGTGCCCACGGGGCTGGTCATGGCGGTGTGGAAGGCGGGGTTCTGGCGCAGGATGGCCGACAGCAGCGTGGACCCGGCACGGGGCAGACCGGAGATGAAGTGGATCGTGTTGTCCATGTCGCCCGCGCTGCCCCGCTGCGCCAGCTCGCTCTCGCGAAGGCTTCGCCCTAGGCCCGCCGCGCCGCCCGCTTGGTGCCGCCGCCACCGCTGGACGCAGTGCCGCCCCCTTGCCGGGCCACCGCGGCCGTGTCCCGCCGCAGCCTGTTCTCGCCGAGCAGGAGCAGGATGGGTGCCGCGATGAAGATCGAGCTGCTCGTGCCGACCACGATGCCGAACAGCATCATGAGGGCGAATCCTGAGAGCGTCGAGCCGCCGAAGAGGGCGAGCGGCAGCGCCGCCAGGAACAGGGTCATGCTTGTGCCGAGCGTGCGGTTCAGCGTCTCGTTGATCGAGAGGTCGATCAACTCGCGCAGCGGCATCGCCTTATACTTGCGCAGGTTCTCGCGCATCCGGTCATAGACCACGACCTTGTCGTTGGTGGAGTAGCCGATGATGGTCAGGATCGCGGCGACCATGACCAGGTCGAACTCCAGGCGCGTGATCACCAGGAATCCCACCGCCTTGGTCACGTCCAGGATCAGCGTGATCACGGCGCCGACGGCGAACTGCCACTCGAAGCGGAACCAGATATAGACGAGGATCATCAACAGGCTGATCCCGAGGGCGAGCAGGCCGTTGCGGAACAGCTCGGCCGAGACCGAGGCGCCGACCGCGTCGGTGCGCACGACGCGGGTGCCGGGTGCTGCCTTCTCGATAGCGGCTTGGACGCGGCCCAGCTCGGCCTGGGTCGCGGCGGCGTTCGGCTGCGGGTCGAGCCGGACCAGCACGCTGTCCGGGCCGCCGAAGCGCTGCAAGCCGGCGGCACTCGCGTGCGCGCTCGTGATCGCGCCGCGCAGGGCGCCGAAATCGGCCGGACCTGGCGTACGAAGCTCCATCGTGACGCCGCCGCGGAAGTCGATCCCGAGCCGCGGCCCCGGATAGAAGAACAGGATCACGGAGAGGGTGGACAGCACCGCCGAGGTGAGCAGACCGATGTATCGGCCGCGCATGAACTGGATGCGGGTGCCGTCGGGAACGAGGCGGAAGAGGGGGCGTCCGAACATGGAAGTTACACCGGAAGCATGGAGGGTCGCCGCGCCGCATACCAGCGCACCATGAACAGGCGCGCGACCACGATCGCGGTGAAGAGGGTCGTCACGATGCCGACCGTGATGGTGACTGCGAAGCCGCGCACCGGCCCCGTGCCGAACACGAACAGCATGACGTGGGCGAGGAGCGCGGTGGCGTTGCTATCCACGATGGTGCCGTAGGCGCGGCGGAACCCGGTCTCCATGGCGTTGAGCGGCGTGCGGCCGTTTCGCACCTCCTCGCGGATGCGCTCGTTCACGAGGATGTTCGCGTCGACGGCCATGCCGAGGGTGAGCAGGATGCCGGCCATGCCGGGGAGCGTGAGGGTGGCGCCGATGAGCGAGAGGATCGCGACCTGCAGGATCAGGTTCACGACGAGCGCGGCGTTCGCATACCACCCGAACCGGCCATAGAACAGCGCCATGTAGGCGATGACGAGCACGAAGCCGACGAGGAGCGAGAGCGCGCCGGCGCGGATGCTGTCCGCGCCCAGCTCGGGGCCGACGCTGCGCTGCTCGACCACAGTGAGCGGGGCAGGGAGCGCGCCGGCGCGCAGCAGGACGGCGAGGTCGTTGGCCGAGGTCGCGTCGAAGTTGCCGCTGATCTGGCCGCGGCCGCCGAGGATCGGCTGCTGGATGACGGGAGCGCTGATGACCTTGTTGTCAAGCACGATGGCGAAGGGCCGGCCGACGTTGGCCTGCGTCACCTCCCCGAAGCGCCGGGCGCCCACGGAGTTGAAGGTGAAGTCCACGACCCAGCGCCCGGTCTGCTGGTCCTGCGCCGGGCGGGCGTCGGTTAGGTCGGCGCCGTCCACCTCGACCCGGCGTAGGACGGCGAGCTTCTGGCCCGGCGAGCCTTCGAGCGGGAGGTAGTCCACGCCGGGGGGCGGCGGCGTGCCCGAATTCGGGTTCGCGGTCGCGTCGAGCAGGTGGAAGGTCATCTTGGCCGTCTGGCCGAGCAGCGCCTTGATGCGGTTAGGGTCGGAGATGCCGGGGAGCTGGACGACGATGCGGTCCTCGCCCTGGCGCGTGATTTGGGGATCGATGACGCCGCTCTCGTCTATGCGGCGGCGCACGATTTCGATGCTCTGGGTGACGGCGCCGAGCGCGCGCTGGCGCACGGCCGGGGGCAGCACGGTGAGAGCGACGGTGTCCGGGTCCGGCGCGTCCACGGTGAAGGTGGCGCCACCGTCGGCCGAGGCGAGGCCGCGCAAGAGGGTCAGCGCCTCGCCCTGCTGCGCGGGTTCGGGGAGGCGGACGAGGACGCGGTGCTGCGCGGCCTGCACGACGGGCGGCTGGAAGCGGATCTTGCCGCGCAGCGTGGATCGGACGCCGTCCGCGAGGCTGTCGAGCTGCTCGTGCTCGACGGCCTGCATGTCCACCTGCATGAGCAGGTAACTGCCGCCGCGCAGGTCGAGCCCGAGCCGCACCTGGCGCCAGGGCATCCAGGGTGCCGGCTGCGGGAACAGGTTGGGCAGGCAGACCACCGCGCCGAGCAAGCAGACGGCGGCGATCAGGGCGGTCTTGAGGCGGCTGAAATACATCATGGCGGTGAGGCGACTTCCTTCGCGGCCCTCCATGCCGGACCGGACCGTCGGGTGCAAGCGGGAGCGGGAGTGGCAGCTCGATGCGGTGCGCAGCAAGATCGACTATTAGGCGCCAGCGACGCCAGTGCCTGAGACGCGGGTGCCTGAGACGGGGGCGGTATCGGCCTCGGCGGCGACCGCTCTGGCGATGGCCGCCGTCACCGCCGCGGGCGTGCTGCTCTCGGTCGGCATGGCGACGATGATGACGCTGTTATGCTCGGCGCCGATCTCCGTCAGCGCCTGCAAGCGGCGGAGCTCCAGCGCGGCCGGGTTGCGCGAAATGATGTCCGCGGCCTCGTTCAGCTTGGTGGCAGCCTCCATCTCGCCCTCCGCCTTGATGATGCGCGCCCGCTTCTCGCGAATCGCCTCCGCCTCCCTGGCGATCGCGCGCTGCATGGTCTCCGGGATGTCGAGGTCCTTCAGCTCGACGGCGGAGATCTCAACTCCCCATTTCTGCACCGCCGCGGCTAGCAGCCGCTTGAGGTCGAGATTGGCGTTGAGACGGTCCTGGAGGAGGTGGTCCAGCTCGTTCTGGCCGATCGTGTCCCGCATCGCCGTCTCGGCGGCTTGCTTCACGGCCTCCTTCCAGTCCGCGACGTTGACCACCGCCTTGACCGGGTCGGCCGCCTGATACCAGAGCACGGCGTTGACCTCGACGGCGACGCCGTCGCGGGTCACCGTCTCCTGGGTCTCCAGCTCGCGGGTGATGGTCCGTAGGTCAACGAGGACGACCCGCTCCGCTAGCGGGACCTTGAGGAACAGCCCAGGGCCACGCGTGCCGACCACGCGGCCGAAGCGGAAGATGACGGCACGCTGGTATTCCTGGGCCATCCTGATCGATCCGACCAGGACGGCAATCACTACGATGACGAGAACGATCAGGAACGGGACTATCGACGGACTGGCGAGGTCGGACATTGCGGACGGCTCTCATTGCAAGAATCGTGGCTCTGGCTTCCGGGCACGCCGACAATGTAGCGCCGGCCCCGATAGCCAGAACGGAACTTCGGGAGCGAATCGGATGCGCACCCATCGGGTCAGGAACTCGTTCCGCGCATGGCGCCGCCTGCCCTCCGCCGTCTTGGCGGCTCGCGCGTTGTCGCTCTCGCGCTGCGTGCGACGGCACAAGCAGTGATAGACGGAGGCGGCTATGACCGGCAAGGAACCGTTTGACATTCACGAGGCGTTCCGCCGGCTCGATCTCGTGTGCGCCGGGCTGCCCAAGGCGGCGATGTTCGAGCTGCGGGACGAAGGCTACGCCTCGCCGTTCGAGCAGCTCGTGGCAAGCCTGATCTCGGCGCGGACGCTGGACGAGACGACGGTGCCGGTCTGCCAGCGCCTGTTCGCCGTGGCACGCACGCCCGAGGCGATGGCCGTGCTCGATGAGAGCGCGCTGACCCGGCTGCTCGTGCCCGCGACTTTCCCAGAGCCGAAGGCACGCGACATCCTCGCTCTCTCCCGTGCCATCGCGGGCGAAGGCGGCAAGGTCCCGGACACGGTTGAGGGCTTGGTCCGGTTCCGCGGCGTCGGTCCCAAGATCGCGGCGCTGACGCTCGCGGTGGGCTTCGGCATCCCTGCTATCGCCGTGGACGTCCACGTCCACCGCGTCGCGAACCGCTGGGGCTACGTCGCGGCGGCGACCCCCGAGCAGACGCAGGCGGCGCTCGCGGCCAAGCTGCCCCGCGAGTACTGGATCCGCATCAATGAGCGGCTCGTGCCGTTCGGCAAGGCGGTGTGCCAAGGGGTGCGTCCGCGGTGCCCGTCCTGCGCCCTACTCTCGATGTGTGCCCAGGTGGGCGTCACGTCGGCTAGCAGCAAGTCGGGGCGCGCTACGCCTCGCGATACCAGAGCAGGATGAAGCCGATCAGCACGAGGCAGACGGGCCACACCCAGCCGGCCACGCGCGCCACGCGGCCGTCGGCCCGGAGCTCGAGCCACCGCGCCCAGCCGGCCGCGATGGCGGCGAGCGCGAGTGGCGTGTGGGTCAGCTCGATGAGGAGCTGGTCCTTGACGTTGGCGATGGCGTGGCTGTGGGTGAGCAGCAGCGTGCCGCCCGTCGCCATCATCAGAGGGAACACCAGCGCCGCCTCTTGGCTGCGGATGCGCCCGGTGCGCACGCCCCACTCGAACAAGGCAAAGGCGGCCGTGAGCAGCACGAAGACGCGGTGCTGCAGGACCTCCACGTCGCGCAAACTAGCGAAGAAGCCTTCGCTCCCGAGCGGCCAGACCTCTGGGTCCGACCGCAGGAACAAGAACAGGGCCAAGCCCAGGAAGGCGAGCGGCCAGTGCCGGGCCCAGCGCACGTTGGCGCGGTTCAGCAGCGCCAGCGCGCCGATCAGCAGCATCAGGATTCCGGCCCAGTGGTGGTTGTATTCCGACCAGGCGATGTCGGCGGCGTTGCGCGGCGGCAGCTCGCCCGAGCCTGGCACGAAAGCGGGTGCCGGCGCCGTGTGGTCGTGCGCCGCCTCCGCGTCGAGCTTCGATTGCAGCGCGGGCAGCGCTAGCACGTCGTGGTCCGGGCTGGTCAGCCGCGGCCAGTAGGGCGCGTTGCGGTGGGCGATCTCGCCCAGGGTGACGCGGTCCTGGGTGAGGTCCACCGCCGGGGGCACGCTGGTCAGCGAGGCGGCGGCGAAGAACACGGCGAAGCCGACGCCGATCTCGATCTCGGCAAAGCGGCGCAAGCGCAGCGCGGAGGTCCGCGGGTCGCGCCGCAGCCGCTCCACGGTGAGGAAGTTGCCCAGGCCCAGCAGGAGCAGGGCCGCGAGCATCGCGGCCTTGGCCGAGGCCATGACACCGTAGGCGGTCCCGTAAACGCTTTGCCAGGAGCCGATGTAGAACACGAAGAAGACTGCGGCGGAGGCGAGGATACAGGCCACGCCGGCCATGCTCATGCGCGAGAAGCGCGCGCCGACGAGGCGCAGCGCGACACCGTCGTTCCTCGCCTGCGCTAGCGCCAGGACGAAGCAGGGGATGCCGCCGATCCAGAGCGCCGCGCCGAGCAGGTGCAGCCCTGTCGCCGCCATCAGCAGGCCCTGGTGGTCGAGGCGGGCGGTGGCGTGCGTCGTCATGACGGCGGCGGCGACGATGGCGACGCACAGGCCGAGCACGGCGGCGGCGCCGGGCGGCTGCCGGGCCGGAGCGGACGGGGCTAGGAGAAGCAGCGCGAGCAGCAGGGCAGCGGCCATCTTGGCGAGGCCGGCGATGGCGAAGTTGGCGCCGAGCACGTCGGCGGCACTCAGCCCGACCTGATCAGCGACCACGGCGCCCTGCATTGCGACGGCCGCTGCCTCGCACGCGGCGAGCGCCAACGCGCTCCACCCCGCGATCCGCGCCGCGTGGCGCGCGATCCCCTCCCCGTCCAGCACCTGAACCGCGCCCAGGGCCGCGACGGGCACGGTGAGCCGGGCGGCGAACGGGCGGGCAAGCAGGACCAGGAACAAGGCGCCGCCGACCGCCATGCTCTGCGCCACGATCACGAAGCCGTGGATGACGACGCTTAGCCAGCCGAACAGGTCAACGAGAAGCGACACGGTCGAGAAGCCTACTTGCCCGCGCTCACCGTGGTCGACTTCACCGTGAACGGCACGTCGCCGCGGGTGATGTGTCCGTCAGTCGCGAGCACGAACCAGTGCAGCGTATAATCGCCCGGCGTTAGCGTCGCGTTGGCCCGCAGCACGTCAGGCTGCTGCGACGGCAGGAGCGTGAGGCGCTCGTCCGCGCCGTTCTCGCGCGACAGGGTGACTTTCGAGCGGCCCTGGTCGATGCGGCTGTTGTATTGGAGCTGCAGGGTGGCCGTACCCGGCGCGGCGGTGCCGCCGGCGGGTGGCACACTCGCCATGAGGATGGCGTGCGCCCGTGCGAGGCTGGGCGCGAGCAGGAGGAGGGCGGCGAGCGCGAGGCAAGGCACCATAGCTGGCGCCTCTAGCGCGGGAGTGCTGCCCTGTCCATGATCGGGGCATGAACCTTCCCCATCGCAAGCCCTTGCCGGCGAGGCGCACGAGCTACCGCCGCCACATCGCTATAACAACTCGCCTGATGGACAACGACATCTTCGGGCACGTCAACAACGTCACCTACTACAGCTTCTTCGATACCGCCGTGTGCAGCACGCTCGTCGCGGGCGGTATCTTTCGGTGGGACAACCCGGAGCACATCATGGTCGTCGCCGAGAGCGGCTGCCGCTACCACAGCGAGCTGGCCTTCCCCGACCGGGTGACGGCCGGGCTGCGCGTGACCCGGCTCGGGACGAGTTCCGTGCGCTACGAGATCGGCATCTTCCGGGAGGATGAGGACGCGGCATCGGCGGAAGGCTTCCTCATTCACGTTTGCGTCGCCGCCGCGACGAGGCGCCCGGCGCCGCTGCCGACGTCCTGGCGGGCGGTGCTTGAGCCCCTGCTGGTGGACGGCGGCTCGTGACGCGCTAGTCGCGACGCGAATGGAAATCCTCCTCTCGGGGACGGCGCTCCTCCGCCTGCTCACCTGGCTGTCGCCCGCCTTCCCGACCGGTGCCTTCGCCTACAGCCACGGCCTCGAATGGGCCGTCGAGGCGGGGGATGTGCGCGACGAGGGCGCCCTGCGCGAGTGGCTTGAGGATGTGCTGGGCCATGGCACCGGCTGGTCGGACGCGATCCTCCTGCGCCATGCCTGGCGCACCCCGGATGCGGCAGCGCTTGCCGAGGTCGCCGAGCTAGCTGCCGCCATGTCCCCATCGCGCGAGCGGCGGCAGGAGACGCTGGACCAAGGGGAAGCCTTCCTCCGCGCCGCCGCCGCTTGGGGCATGCCGCAGATTGTCGGGCGCGTCGCCTACCCGGTCGCGGTCGGGGCCATAGCTGCGATGCACAGCGTCCCCGAGGACGCGGCCTGCACCGGGTTCCTGCACGCCTTCGCGGCCAACTTGGTCTCCGCGGCCGTGCGCCTCGTGCCTCTCGGCCAGAGTGCCGGGCTGCGCGTGCTCGCCCTGCTCGAACCTGTCGTGCTCGGTGTGGCAGATGCAACGCGCGGCACGGGGCTGGACGATCTTGGCGGCGCGTGCTTCCGCTCCGACATCGCCGCTATGCGGCACGAGACACAATATACGAGGCTGTTCCGCACATGACAGCATCCCCGCATGGCCCGCTCCGCATTGGCATCGGCGGTCCGGTCGGCAGCGGCAAGACCGCGCTGATGGACGCGCTCTGCAAGCGGCTGCGCGAGCGCTACGACATCGCGGCCATCACCAACGACATCTACACGCGCGAGGATGCGGAGTTCCTCACGCACGCCGGGTCACTGCCGCCCGAGCGCATCATGGGCATCGAGACCGGCGGCTGCCCGCACACCGCGATCCGCGAGGACGCGAGCATCAACCTCGCAGGCGTCGCCGAGATGCGCCGCCGCTTCCCTGCGCTCGACGCCATCCTGATCGAGAGCGGCGGCGACAACCTCGCCGCAACGTTCAGCCCGGAGCTGGCGGACCTGACCATCTACGTCATCGACGTCTCGGCCGGCGACAAGATCCCCCGCAAGGGCGGCCCCGGCATCACGCGCAGCGACCTGCTCGTCATTAACAAGACCGACCTCGCCCCGCACGTCGGCGCCGATCTCCAGGTCATGGACCGCGACGCGCGGCGAATGCGCGGCGAGCGCCCGTTCGTGTTCGCGAGCATCCGCCACGGCGAGGGCGTGGACGAGGTTGCCGCTTTCGTCGAGCGGGCGGGCTGGCTTGCCGCCGCGACATGAGGATGCGGGCTCACGCCGCCGTGGGCGGCAGTTGACCATTTCTCCCGGCTCGCCGTAGCGTTCCAGCAAGAACACAACCCCGCATAGGGACATCGATGTCAACAGGGCCCTTCCGCCCAAACGATGGCCGCGCCGCGCGGCACATCGTCCTCAGCTCCCACCCCGGCGCCGGCGGGGATCACCCGGCGCCTCTCCACTGGGGCAGCGCCGACCCGCGGGTGCGCGGCCCCGTGATCGCCTCGCCCGGCGCCGAGGGACGCAATGCCGTGGGCACCCACTCGGGCGCCTACTCGCTGTATCGTGCGCTCGCCGTTGCCGCCGGGCGCCTCAGCCCAGGGCACCGCCCGGACCTGAGCAATACCCGGCCCGCCGTTCCCATCGGCCCGTTCGCGCAATGGGGCGATCCGGGGTGCATCGTCTCGCTCGACCCGTGGGGCCATCTCGTCGCCGAGGCGTTCGCGGCCGAGATCGCGGCGGGGCTCGATGTTCGGCCCAGCATCGCGGTCACACGCGCGCGCATCAACATGCCCGAGCTGGTGGCCGCCATGGTGCAGGGACGGCTGCATCCCGACGGCAAGGTGCTCACGCCGAGCGGGGACGCGCGAGTCACCAAGATCGCCATCGAGCCGGTCTGGTGGCTGCCGGGCGTGGCCGCGCGCTTCGGCATCGGCGAGACCGTTTTGCGCCGCTCCCTGTTCGAGCAGACCGGCGGCATGTTCCCCGACCTCGTGACGCGCTCCGACCTCAAGGTGTTCCTGCCGCCCATCGGAGGGGCGACCTGCTATCTGTTCGGCGACCCCGCGAAGCTTGGCGACCCGGCCACGCGCGTCGCCTGCCGTGTCCATGACGAATGCAACGGCTCGGACGTGTTCGGCTCGGACATCTGCACTTGCCGTCCCTACCTCGCCCACGGCATCGAGGTGGCGATCCGCATGGCGCAGGCGGGCGGCGTCGGCGTGATCGTCTATAACCGCAAGGAGGGCCGCGCGCTCGGGGAGGTCACGAAGTTCCTCGTCTATAACGCCCGCAAGCGCCAGGAGGGCGGGGACCGGGCGGACGCCTACTTCGCGCGGACGGAGTGCATCGCCGGCGTGCAGGACATGCGCTTCCAGGAGCTGATGCCGGACGTGCTGCACTGGCTCGGCATCGCGCGCATCGACCAGCTCGTCTCCATGAGCAACCTCAAGTTCGGCCCCATCGTGGACAGCGGCATCGAGGTGGTCGAGCGCGTGCCGATCCCCGACGAGCTGATCCCGCCCGACGCGCAGGTGGAGATGGACGCGAAGAAGGCCGCCGGCTACTTCACGGCGCACGTGCCCGGCGCGGCCGAGCTGCACCGGGCCAAAGGCCGGGGCCTCGACGAGTAGTGGACGACGCCGTCGCTCTGCTGCGCGATCCCGCGACGATCCGCCAGCGCTGCCACACGATGCTCCTGCTCGGCGAGGCCGGGCGGCTCGAGGGGTTCTACGTGTATCGGGAGCGGCTGGACGTGGCGGTCGAGGCGGTGGTCCAGGCGATCCAGGAGCGCTACCCCGACCTCGCGATCCCGCCGCACACGCGCTGGCGTCACTTCGCCGCGGGGGGACTGGACCGGTGGCACATGCTCGCCGTGCCGCTCCGCAGGGTGCATCCCCACGACGTCGCTCGCATCCGCATGGATCTCTGCGTGGTCAGCGTTCTGCTCGACGCGGGCGCTGGCGAGGCGTGGCGCTACCGCGAGGCTGGGACAGGTGAGGTGCTCAGCCGCTCGGAAGGCCTGGCCGTCGCGAGCCTGGATGCGTTCCGTGCCGGACTGTTCTCGTCGGACCCGGAGCGCCCCTTGCAGGTGGATGCGGAGGCACTTGCCCGGCTCGACGCGGCGGCGCTCGGCAAGGCGTTCCAGGTGCGGGAGGACAACCCGCTCGAGGGGTTGGAGGGTCGCGCCGCGCTGCTGCGGAACCTCGCGGCGGCGCTGCGCGCGCGGCCGGACCTGTTCGGTATTATGCCGGCGCGGCCGGGGAACCTGTTCGATAAGCTGCTGCACGATGCCGGAGAGGACGCTTTGCCGGCGCGTGAGATCCTCGGGGCCGTGCTGGACGGACTCGGCCCGATCTGGCCTGGGCGCCTGACCTTGGACGGCGTGAACCTCGGCGACGTGTGGCACCATCCGCTCGCGGCGCAAGGTGAGCCGGCGCCGGGCCTGGTGCCGTTCCACAAGCTCTCCCAATGGCTGACATACTCGCTAATCGAGGTGTTCGAGGATGCGGGCGTGGAGGTCACGGGGAGCGACGTGCTCACGGGACTGCCGGAATACCGCAACGGCGGCCTGTTCCTGGACACGGGCGTGCTGAGACTACGCGATCCCGCGCTCGCAGAGGAGCCTCTGGAGCCAGGGCACCCGGTCATCGTGGAGTGGCGCGCGCTGACGGTGGCGTTGCTCGACCGGATGGCCCTGCAGCTGCGGTGGCGGCTCGACCTTACCGCCGAGGAGCTGCCGCTCGCGCGCGTGCTGGAGGGCGGGACCTGGGCCGCCGGACGTCGGCTCGCGCAGGAGAAGCGAGGCGGCGCGCCGCCGCTGCGCATCCTCAGCGACGGGACCGTGTTCTGATGGGCAGCAACCTGCATCCTCGCCTCACCGTGGTGAGCCACCCGCTCGTGCAGCACAAGATGACCTTGCTGCGCGATAGAGGCACGACCACGGGCGAGTTCCGCCGCCTCGCGCGCGAGATCAGCCTGCTCATGGCCTACGAGCTGACGCGCGATCTGCCGCTGGAGACCGTGGAGATCGAGACCCCGATGGAGCGCACGGAGGCGCCGCTGCTCGCGGGCAAGAAGCTGTGCTTCGTCTCCATCCTGCGCGCCGGCGACGGAATGCTGGACGGGATGCTCGACCTCGTGCCCTCCGCCCGCGTCGGCCATGTCGGCCTCTACCGCGACCCGCTGACCCAGACGCCCGTGGAATACTACCTCAAGCTCCCCGACGACGTGCGCGAGCGCCTCGCCATCGTCGTGGACCCGATGCTGGCGACCGGGCACTCGGCCGCCGCCGCGATCAGCCGCGTGCGCCAGGCTGGCGCCGAGCAGGTCAGCTTCGCCTGCCTGCTGGCCGCCCCCGAAGGGTTGCAGGTGCTCGCCGACGAGCACCCGGACGTGCCCGTGTTCACCGCCGCCGTTGACCGCGAGCTGGACGAGCACGCCTATATCCGCCCCGGCCTCGGCGACGCCGGCGACCGGCTCTACGGCACGAAATAGGCTCGCCCGGCTTTTCTCCGTCCCTACACTCGGAACTTCCGCCGTCGCCAATGCCTTTCATCGGCAGGGGGACAGCACATGACCTATCTCGGAACGGTTTCCGGCTTGGCGGAGCATTATCGCGCCGTGCGCGGCCACACGGAGCGGCTCGCTGCGGCGCTGACCGACGAGGACCAGTGCGTCCAGTCCATGCCGGACGCGTCGCCTGCGAAGTGGCACCGCGCCCACACGACCTGGTTCTTCGAGCAGTTCGTGCTCGGTCCGCAACCTGCCGGGCTACGCGGCGTTCGATCCCAAGTTCTGCTTCCTGTTCAACAGCTACTACGAATCCGTCGGCGCGCGGCAGCCGCGCCCGGCGCGCGGCCTGATCACCCGGCCCGGCGCGCAGGAGGTCGGCGCCTATCGCCGCCACGTGGACGAGGCGATGGCCCGGCTGCTCGCCGAGCGGGAAAAAGACGTGGCCGACCTCGTCGAGCTGGGGCTGCACCACGAGCAGCAGCACCAGGAACTGCTGCTCACCGACGTGATGCACGCTTTCGCGCAGAGTCCCCTGGTGCCGCCCGTGCTCCCTGGCTGGCGCGAGCCGGACAGCGCGCCGGGGCCAACGCGTTTCGTGGATTTGCCGGGCGGGATCAGCCGCCATCGGCCACGACGGGAGCGGCTTCGCCTTCGACAACGAGGGGCCGCGCCACGACGCGCTGCTCCGCCCCTATCGCCTGGCGGATCGCCTGGTGCGCAACCGGGAGTGGCTCGCCTTCATGGAGGATGGCGGCTACCGCACGCCCGCGCTCTGGATGTCGGACGGCTGGGCCACCGTCCAGGCGAACGGCTGGCATGCGCCGCTCTACTGGCGCGAGACGGAGAGCGGGTGGCACCAGGTCGGTCCCGGCGGTCTCGCCCCCCTCGACCTGGACGCGCCGGTGCGCCACGTGAGCTGGTATGAGGCTGACGCCTACGCCCGCTGGGCCGGGGCGCGGCTGCCCACGGAGTTCGAGATGGAAGCGGCGGCGCCGTGCGCCGGGCTGCGCGAGCTGGACACCTACGCCTGGCAGTGGACCGCGAGCGCCTACCTTCCCTACCCCGGCTTCCGCCCGGCCGAGGGCGCGATCGGCGAATACAACGGCAAGTTCATGATCAACCAGATGGTGCTGCGCGGCGGCAGCCTCGCGACGCCGCCGGGCCACACGCGCCCGACCTACCGCAACTTCTTCCAGCCCGAGAAGCGCTGGCAGTTCACCGGAGTCCGGCTCGCCCAGGACGCGGCGTAGCCGTGCTCATCGAATCGGCGCCCGGCGCCCTCACCTTCGACCGCGCCGTCGCCGACGCGGCGCTGCCGGGCCTGCTCGCGGCGCGCAAGACGCTGCCGGCCAAGCTGTTCTACGACGACGAGGGATGCCGCCTCTTCGGCGAGATCACCCGACTGCCTGAATACTACCCGACCCGCACCGAGCTGGCGCTGCTGCGCGAGGTGGCGCCCGAGGCGGTCGCCGGCGTCCCACCCGGCAGCGCGCTCGTGGAATACGGCGCCAGCGACGAGGGCAAGGCGGTCTTGCTGCTCGACGCCACGCCGAGCTTCGCCGCCTACGTGCCGATAGACGTGGCCGCGGGCGCCCTCGCCGCCCTCGCCGCCCGGCTGCAGCCGCTCGCGCCCCAGGCTCGCCGTGCATCCGGTCGTGGCCGACTTCCTCGCGCCGTTCGCGCTGCCGCGCGCCGTTGCCGCCATGCCGCGCACCGGGTTCTTTCCCGGCTCGACCATCGGCAACCTCGAACCCGCCGAGGCGCGCCGCTTCCTCGCGCGGCACGGCAGACGCTCGGCGCGGGCGCGCATTTCCTGGTCGGCGTGGATTTGCGCAAGGACCCCAGCCATTCTCGCTGCCGGCCTACGACGACGCCCAGGGCGTGACCGCGGCGTTCAACCTCAACCTGCTCCGCCGCCTCAATCGCGAGGCGGACGCCGACTTCGACCTCGACGCCTTCGCCCACCGCGCCAGCCTGGAACGCGGCCGAGGGGCGGATCGAGATGCATCTGGTCAGCCTGCGGCCTCAGACGGTGCGGGTCGCCGGCCACCGGATCGCCTTCGCGGCTGGGGAGACCATCCACACGGAGAACAGCTACAAGCACACCGAAGCCGGGTTCCAGGCCCTCGCCGCCTCGGCTGGCTGGCACCCCGCTCGCGTCTGGACGGACCCGGCGCGGCTCTTCTCCCTGCATCTGCTCATCGCGCCGCCCCAGTAGCAACAGGCAGGCGAACCGTGGCAAAATGCGGCGCATGAGCACGACCGGCGCCTCCGCCTGCCCTCATGACTGCCCCTCGACCTGCGCCTTGGAGGTCGAGGTGCTGGACGCGGGCGAGCCGGGCCGCGCCGGGCGCATCGGCGCGGTGCGCGGGGCGGAGGCGAACAGCTACACGGCCGGCGTGATCTGCGCCAAGGTCGCGCGATACCGCGAGCGCATCCACCACCCGGACCGCCTCACCCGCCCGCTCCTGCGCACCGGGCCGAAAGGGTCCGGCCAGTTCCGCGAGATCGGCTGGGACGAGGCGCTGGACCGGGTCGCGGACGCCTTCGCGGAATCCACCGCCCGGCACGGCGCGGAGTCCGTCTGGCCCTACTACTACGCGGGCACGATGGGGCTCGTGCAGCGCGACGGCATCAACCGGCTGCGCCACGTCATGGGCTACTCGCGCCAGCTCAAGACGATCTGCTCGACGACCGCCGAGAGGGGCTGGTTCGCGGGCGTCGGCCGCCACGCCGGGCCGGACCCGCGCGAGATGGCGCAGGCGGATCTGATCGTGACATGGGGCGGCAATCCGGTCTCCACGCAGGTCAACGCGATGACGCACATCGACCCGCGCCCGCAAGGAGCGCGGCGCGAAGCTCGTCGTCGTTGACCCCTACCGCACGCCGACCGCCGCCGTCGCCGACCTGCACCTGCCGCTCCGGCCCGGCACGGACGGCGCGCTCGCCTGCGCCATGATGCACGTCGCCTTCCGCGACGGCTACGCCGACCGCGAGTACATGGCGCGCTACGCCGACTGCCCGGAGCGGCTCGAAGCGCCACGTCGCCTCGCGCGGCCCGGCCTGGGCGAGCGCGATCACGGGCCTGTCCGAGGCCGAGATCGAGCAGTTCGCGCGTCTCTACGGCGCCACGCCCCGCGCCTTCATCCGCCTCGGCTACGGCTTCACGCGCAGCCGCAACGGCCCGGTCAACATGCACGCCGTCACCTGCCTGCCCACCGTCACCGGCAAGTGGCGCCATCCCGGCGGCGGCGCGTTCTGGGCCAACCGCGGCAACGGCATCTTCCACATCGACTCGACGCTCATCGAGGGCCTCGACCGGCTCGACCCCTCCGATGCGCATCATGGACATGAGCCGCATCGGCGCGGCGCTCACCGGGCGACCGCGCGGAGCTGGGCGACGGCCCCCAGGTCCACGCGATGCTGATCCAGAACACCAACCCGGTCACTGTCGCCCCGGACAGCAACAAGGTGCGCCGCGGCTTCCTGCGCGACGATCTGTTCGCGTGCGTCCACGAGCAGTTCATGACCGAGACGGCGCGGCTCGCCGACCTGGTGCTGCCCGCGACGATGTTCCTGGAGCACGACGACCTCTACCTCGGGGGCGGGCACAGCTACATCCAGGTCGGGGCCAAGCTGGTGGAGCCGCCGGGCGAGTGCCGCTCGAACCACGAGGTGATCCAGGGCCTCGCCGCCCGGCTCGGCGCCGAGCATCCGGGCTTCGGCATGACCGCGATGGAGATCGTGGACGCGACGCTGCGCGCCTCCGGCTGGCCCGGCGCCGAGGCCGTGCTGGCCGCGCGCTGGGTGGACGCGCAAGGGGATTTCGAGAGCAGCCACTTCCTGACCGGCTTCGGCCATCCGGGCGGGCGCTTCCGCTTCGCGCCCGACTGGGCGGCGCTCGGTCCTTACGGCGCCGGGATGCCCGAGCTTCCCGACCACTGGGCGGCGACGGACGAGCGCACGGGCGAGCACCCCTTCCGCCTCGTTGCCGCACCCGCGCGCCAGTTCCTCAATACGAGCTTCACCGAGACGCCGGGCTCGCGCCGCCGCGAGGGCCGTCCCACGGCGCTGCTGCACCCGGCGGACGCCGCGGCGCTGGGCGTCGCGGACGGCGGCCGGGTGCGCCTCGGCAACGCGCGCGGCGAGTGCGTGCTGCACGTCCGCGTGGCGGAGGGAATGCAGCCCGGCGTCGTCGTCGCCGAGAGCATCTGGCCGCACGAGGACCACGAGGGCGGCGTCGGCATCAACGCGCTCACGAGCGACCAGCCCGCCGCCCCTGCGGGCGGCGCCGTGTTCCACGACACCGCCGTGTGGGTGCGCGCCGAGGCCGCCGTCGAGAGGTTTGCCGCTCGCGGCGGAGTAGTGCGCCTGCTCTGCGATGAGATGCTGCGCGGCCTCGGCCGCTGGCTGCGCGCCGGCGGGTACGATATCGACGATCGCCAGCGGCCAGGACGACCGCGCCCAGCTCGCCCTAGCAGCTATCGAAGGCCGCACGCTCCTGACCCGCGACCGCCACCTCGCGCACACGGCCCCGCGCGGCGCCGATCTGGTGCTGCTCGGGGACACATCGCTCGACGAGCACGCCCGCGCGCTGCGCGAGCGCCTCGGCCTCGACTGGCAGTTCGCTCCGTTCACACGCTGCCTCGTGGACAACGCGCCCTTGTGCCCCGCAACCACAGAAGAGGCCGCGCGGGTGGCAGAGAGTGCGCGCGCTCTGAGCGGCCTGATCCGAACGTGTCCTGCGTGCGGGCGGCTCTATTGACCCGGCAGCCACGTCCGGCGGATGGCGGCGCGACTCAAGGCGTGAGCGGTGTAGAGTGATACGCTGTCGTGAAGCCGCGCTGTTTCGAGAAGGGGCATACGCAGCCACGTGGAGCTGATTAGCGAGCTGATGCTGTAGCTACGCCATCGTCAACACCATCCGAAAGCGCGCATCGCCCCGCATCATTCGCGCATAGGCCTCCGGCGCACGCGCGAGCGGCATCGTCTCGATCATCGGACGTACGCCCGACAGCGCGCTGAAGGCGAGCGTGTCCTGCGAGTTGATCGACGCACCCGAGGCGTGCCCCACGACACTGCGACTCGCGCCAATCAGTTGCAGCGGCGAGACCTGGATCGGCTCGGGGTCCACGCCAATGACGACGAGCCGGCCGCGCACCGCGAGCCCGTCGATCGTGGCGCTCATCGCCTTGGCGTTAGTGACGGTCGCCAGCACAGCCCGCGCGCCGCCGAGGCGGTTGAGTGCCGTCGCCACGTCTTCCACGGCATTATCGATGAAGTGATGCGCGCCGAGCTTGCGGGAGAGCGCCTCCTCGTCGGCGCCGCGAGCGATCGCGACGGTACGGAAGCCAAGCTTGTTCGCGAACTGCACCCCAAGGTGGCCGAGGCCGCCAATGCCCAGGATCGCGACCACGTCGCCCGGCATCGCCCCGCTGTGGCGGAGCGCGTTGAACGTCGTGACTCCGGCGCAGAGCAGCGGGGCGGCATCGGCGGCGCCGAGGTCGTCGGGGAGCGCAGCGAGCGCGTCGGCGGGGGCTACCATCGCCTCGGCATAGCCGCCGTCATACGAGACGCCGGGTATGCGCAAGTTGCGGCAGTCGATCAACCAGCCACGCCGGCACGGCTCGCAATGCCCGCAGTGCCCGCCAAACCAGCCGACGCCGACGCGCTGCCCGGCTCGCCAGCCGACCACGCCGGCGCCGAGTGCGTCGATGACGCCGGCGATCTCGTGTCCGGGAATGCGTGGGAAGGAGAGGCCGGGCAACTGCCCTTCCACGGTGAGACTATCACTGTGGCACACACCGCACGCCTCGATGCGGACACGAACCTCGCCCTGAGCCGGGTCGGGCACATCACGCTCAGCGAGTTCGAGCGAGCCGGGCCGCGTCACCTGCACTGCCTGCATCTTCGCCATTGCCACACTCCCTCCTGGTCGAGCACAGGAAGCCGCGCCCTGGTGCCGGGCAGCCGAGAAGTGGGGTCGCAGGACTGTCAAGATCACCCGCTGATTCGGAAACCAAACCTCATCAGAGCTCCAGATGTTCCACGTTGTCGGAGGATGCGGGACCCACCCCAGCGCCTGATCAAGAGCGCGAAAAGTAGTCCTGGTTGGGTCTGGCGGCAACAGTCCCGTTACAGGCGCAACCACGATCTCCGGCGCGCTCCACTGTCCGACCATCGCAGCCTGAGTTGCTGCGGCAGAGTTGTTGATCCGGAAACCCGCATAGGTTACGGTTTCCGAGCTAAGCTAAAACCATGGTCGTGCGCGCGGAAAGTGCGCTCCAGTTGCGAAGCTGCAACTGGGAAAATAGCCGCGAAGCTCCTAAATTCCGGACAAATGACGTAACCGGCAAGTAAATGAGGAGGTTCAAGATGAAAATCAAAGCCGTGCCTCTGCATTTGATCACTGTCTCAGTGCTCGCTGCGTTGGGCGGTTTGGCCTTAGCGGCGCAAGACAAGTACATTGTGCAAGTCCCGAATGGGCTCGCGTTCTCTGAGTTCAGGGGATACGAAAACTGGCAAACGGTCGCTGTCAGTCAGAGCGAAGACTTGATCGAAGTGATCCTCGCCAATCCCGTGATGATCGACGCCTACCAGGGCGGCGTTCCCGGCAACGGCAAGCCTTTCCCCGATGGCTCCAAGATTACGAAGATCCATTGGAAAGCGAAAATGAGTGCGGACGCTCCTACTCCGACGATAGTGCCGGACACCCTGCAAAACGTTGATTTCATCGAGAAGGATAGCAAGAGATTCCCGGACACCTTCGGTTGGGGATATGCCCAGTTTAACTATGACCCCGCGTCCAGCACGTTCACGCCCTACGGGAGCGGCACCGATTGCGGGGCCGCGTGCCATACGATAGCGGCGGCCAAAGATTACATTTTCACGGCGTACGGGAAGAGGTGAACTAGAACTAAGCTCGCCCTGGGTAAGAACTTTTTGGGCCTGCTCAGCAGGGCCGGTACGAAATTCTTGATTCCGGCACCAGGCCCTCGGCCTGGATTTCGACTGTACAGCGTTTTGCCCGCAGTCTGCCACAGCACGGCGGCTCAGGTGGTCCACCCTGCTCGCGTTAGGCCGCGCAGGGTAGCCGAGACACCTTCCGTGGGGACCGACAGGACAAGCAGGGGTGGCACGGCGAAGAGGCTGGCCCAGACGACATAGGCCAGCATGTTGGGCGCCCTGCTGCTCTTCACGAGGAGGTTTGCGCCCGACCAACAGAGCGCGGCGAGCAGCACGAGGACAAGGCCGGCGGGCGTCGTCGCGAGATCCGTGTGAGCCGCGATCACCACGATTCCGGCGGTGGCCACGGGCAATGCAACGACCTGAACCTGCATTTCCCGCGCGGGGGTGGCCGATCTCCGGTTCAGTCCGCTAGCAGGCGTACCAGTGGCAGCGACCTATGGACGCGGCGTGTTCAAGTTCGGCGCGCCGATCGGGCCAGTAATTTCCGTCGCCCCGCAGGACGGCCTGGCGTTCGGGAACTTCTGCGGTGGCACCTTAGCTATCTGACGATCACCGTCTACACTTGTTTTCACTCCAGTTCGCCCCGAACCCGGAGTGGGTCGTTGCACGACAAATCATGACGGGTCTTGATCTTGGTCGCGCTGCGCCGTGTGGCCCGAAACCGGACCCGGCCGTCGCCGTGGTCCGATTTCCAGAGTTCTCTCACGCTTATCGCACGACGGGGCGGCGCTCTCGCCGAAGCGCTTTCATAGCGGTCTCATCGAGATTGAGATGTCCTCGCACAAGCTCCTGCGGCGTCAACGCCATCCAGTTATTAAGGGACACATCCTTGTACCTGGGCCTATTGAAGACATTAACACAACGAAGCGTAGTGGTCCCGATATTCTCGATGTAGTGCCCCATTGTCTTCGGCACGAAGCCGACATCGCCCTCGCGGAAGTTGAATGTCCGGGCCTTCGAAGTGGCGTCGAACACGGTCATCCGCCCCTCGCCCTCGAGATAGGTACCTGCCACTCGTCCGCGTCAGGGTGCCAGTGCAACTCGCGCAGTCCGCCTGGCTCGAGCTCGATAACGAGCGCAGACAGCGTTGTTTCGGGAAAGTCAGCGACATCGATCTTCTTTATCGAACCGCCGTCATACTTTGCTGGAGGATGATCCGAGGCATGCCAGGTGAAAGGAAGCGGAGGTGGGCTGTCGGGAAGCTCCTTGCGCACCACATCGAGAGCCGCCGGCACCGGCAACCGAAAGATGTATTTCTCGGATTTCGGAATATTGGCAAAATGGTCGATTGACACGCCGAAATTCTTGGCGAGAACGCTGGAAGGCGCATGGGCCATGAACTCGGTAATCAGCAGCGTTTCGTTTTCTGAGAAGCTGCCGTCGTCGAAGACGAGGAGGAACTCGCAGCCGCCGTCGAGGCCCTGGATCGAATGCGGGATGCCGGCCGGTACCAGCCAAACGTCGCCAGGCTTCAGATCGTCGACGAATACGTTGCGGTTTTCATCGACAACCGTAAAGCGCACGTTGCCCTGAAGGATGTAGGCCCATTCGGCCTCCTTGTGCCAATGGAGCTCGCGCACGGCCCCGGAGTCCAGCCTCATGTTGACGCCGGCCATGGACTTTGCAACCGGAAGCTCGCGAACCGTAACTTCTCGCGCCCATCCGCCCTCCTCCAGGCGATTATGTGCCATGGCGAAAGAAAACTTCAGGTTGGGCAACGAGCCGTTGTCGGTGTCGGGAGGGGCCAGAACATCAGGGTTCTGACGGTCGAGCTCTAGGTTACGGGGACCGGGATCGCTAGCGCCTTTGTTGCCGCGAACAGGTTACACTGTGTTGGTACCAAACATGACCATTCCTTTCCATAGGGATGCGGTTAGGTCAGCTACCGTTGCGGGAAGAAGGCGAATGAAGTGGCCTAGTACTACAGCCGGAGATGCGCGTTAGGCCTGTCCGGAGGTGACGTGGCATGACGACGCAAGCGGAGGTGCAAGGCTGGGCGGGCGGTCTGGACGGGGTGCTGGAGCGGATCGCGCCGCGGTTCGGGCGTGCCGAGCCGCGGCGACGGGCTGCGACTTACCTGTGCGGGCTGCTGGCGCCTGTGGAGCGCAAGAACGGCTGGCAGTTGGCCGAGGCAGCAGGCGATGCAACGCCGGATGGCGTGCAGGACTTCCTCAGCCGGGCACACTGGGATGCTGATGCCGTCAGGGATGACTTGCAAGCCTATGTGACGGAGCACCTGGGCAACGAGGGCGCGGTGCTCGTGCTGGACGAGACCGGGTTCCTCAAGAAGGGCAAGAAGTCGGCCGGAGTGCAGCGGCAATACACGGGCACGGCCGGGCGGATCGAGAACAGCCAGATCGGCGTCTTTCTCGGCTACGCCAGCCGCCACGGCCATGCTCTGCTGGACCGCGCGCTCTATCTTCCCAAGGAATGGACCGAAGACGCGGACCAGCGCAGAGAGGCGCGCGTGCCCGAGACGGTCGTGTTCACGACCAAGCCGAAGCTGGGCCTGGCGATGCTGGAGCGGGCGCGGGCCGCGGGCGTGCCCTTCTCGTGGGTCATCGGCGACAGCGTCTACGGCGCCGACCACACGATCCGGCGTTGGGCCGAGCGGCATCGGCGCGGCTACGTGCTGGCGGTGACTTCCGGGCAGCGACTAGGGCTGCGGCCTGTCACGGCCTGGATCAAGGGGCTGCCCAAGCGGGCGTGGCAGCGGCTCAGCACAGGGGACGGCGCCAAGGGCCCGCGGCTCTACGACTGGGCCTGCGTGCCGTACCGTGGAGGTGCGCCTCGCTTCCAGTGCGCGCTGCTAGTCCGGCGCTCGATCGCTACGCCGACAGAGCTGACGTTCTATCTCACGCACGCGCCCGAGGGGACCACGCTCGCCGAGCTGGTGCGGGTGGCGGGCACGCGCTGGGCCATCGAGAGCCTGTTCGAGCAGGCCAAAGGCGAGGTCGGGCTGGACCACTATGAGGTGCGCTCCTGGATCGGCTGGCACCGCCATGTGACCCTGGCGATGTTTGCCCTCGCCTATCTCGCCGCTGTCCGTCAGGCGGCTGCCGGGGGGTGTGGCCTCCGTGCATCTCGCCGCCGACCTGCTGCCGCTCACAATGCCAGAGATCAGGCGCCTGCTCTGGCATCTGATCTGGACTTACCCGCCCAGACCAGATGCTGCCCTGCGTTGGTCAGCCTGGCGCCGCCGACACCAGCAGCGCGCACGCCGCGCTCACTGGCACAAACGGCTGCGCTCTATACCGCGCTCACGTAAACTCCGGCTGTAGTCCTAGCCTGCTCCCGAGCCCTCAAGGGGCGTAACGTGTGAAGACAAAATCGTTTTTCGCGTGGGCATGGCAAGGCGCGCACGCCTTGAGCAGAGCCTCGTCGCGATTGGGCTTGCCGTCTTCGAATTGGCCGAACCCCCAGCCGCCCGTGCCCGTGTCGGCGTACTTCTTGGAGTCCTTGACCGAGAACTGAACGTTCGTGGGAGATCCGGCGACGAAGGACAGGATACCGGCATCCGGACCTTGGACCCGGCCGAAGACCGCGTTGTCCTCGACTGACGGCACATACTTCCAAGCCAGCCGTGCGATGATCGCGCCGTCGGGGAAGGGATGCGTCGTCCCATTCCGAAACGCCTTCATGGCGACGTCGTTTCCGAGTATCGCACGTATATCGTTGAGGTTGCCCGTCTCGTGAGCCACGCTGATGACCTGCCAGTCGCGGTATCCTGCAGGAAGCTTGACGCCGAAAATCGCGGACGCCTCATCATCGGCGCCTCCTGCTGCGACTGGCAGGAGAGCGGTGACACACATTGCCGCTGCAACCGCAGGCGCCCGGGTAGATGTCCACTTCATGAAGGATTCTTCTCTTTCAACAAACGATGTCGGCCGGTCTTTTCTGGCGGATTCTGATGCCTCGGGGTGGCAAAACATGCGACGCCATAGGGTTCCGGAAAAGCGGCTAACGAGTTCAGCCGACATTCCGCGGATGCCCGAGTTCGTTGCGTCAAAGGTGAGCCGGTCAGGCTGGCACTGCAACTGAAATCGCACGTTCGACGTCGCGGACCGCCCGTGGCTGGCCCCGCGGGTGGACAAAAATGCAGCGGTCAGACAGGGTCGCTCGCATCAGGCATTCCTCACCCATGCCCGTATAGACCGTGGTGAGGCGCTGGCCGCACTTGAACACCGCCCCGATCGGCCGTTCTCTCAGTCTGCCCAGTCGCATACCCCTCAGGACCTGGACAACAAGAATGCGGCAATGCTGGCTCAGCCTGCTCTAGCACTTGACGGCCGGGGACTACCGAGCCGCAAGGTAGATTCATCTGGTCGCCTACGGTGCGGAGTTGAGCCCCATGCAGCAAGCCGCGATGTTTCCTGACCTTCTGTGCTTGGCTGTGATGGTGGCCGCCGCCGCGGCCGTCGTCGTCGCGGTCCTGGCACGGCAGCGGCTCGCCGCCGATCTCGCGGCCACGCGGGAGTTGAATGTTCGCCTCGAAGGGCAGCTCGCGGTCGAGCAGGTGCGAGTGTCGCGCGTTCCCGACCTTGAGCAGACTGTCGCGGAGCACGTAAGGCTCACCGACGCGTTGCGAACGGCGGCGGCCAGTGCTGATCGGGACTGCGCCACCGCCAAGGGCGAGCTGTCCCGCGTCGAGGCCGCGCTGCATGACGTGCAGGCTCGTCTGGCCGAGGCGGAGGGCGCGCTCGCCGCGGCTCGGACGGAGCGCGAAGGCTTCAAGACCGAGCTTGCGACGCTGCAGGAGACGCTCGGCAAGGAGCGCCAGCACGCCGCCGAGAAGCTTCAGCTCCTCCTCGATGCCAAGGAGACCATGGCGAAGGAGTTCGGGCTTCTCGCCAACGACGTCATGGCGCGGCACGGCGAGAGCTTCAGCAAGCAGAACAAGGAGCAGATCGACCTTCTCCTCCAGCCGATGCGCGACAAGTTGGCCGAGTTCCAGCAGGGCCTGCAAACCGCTCACACGGAGAGCGCGAAGGAGCGCGCCACCCTCGGCGAGCAGATACGCGGCCTGAGCGAGGCCAGCGTGCGGATGACGACGGAGACGACCAATCTCACGCGCGCCTTGAAGGGCCAGGCGCAAACCCAGGGGGCGTGGGGCGAGATGATCCTCGAATCCGTTCTCGAGCGCTCCGGGCTGCGCAAGGGCGAGGAGTATGTCACCCAGGCGAGCGGTTCCACGGAGGACGGGCAGCGCCTGCGTCCCGACGTGATCGTGACCTTGCCGGGCGACCAGCGGCGGATCGTCATCGACGCCAAGGTCTCGCTCGTGGCCTTCGACGGGCACGTCAATGCCGCGACGGACGACGAGCGCGGCGTACACCTGCGGCGGCACCTCGAACTCCATGCGCGCGCATATCAGGACGCTGGGGAGCAAGGACTACCAAGGTGTGGCGAGCAGCCGCCTCGACTTCGTCGTCATGTTCGTGCCGATCGAGGGCGCCCTCGCGGCGGCGTTGAACGAGGATCCCAGCCTGACCAAGGACGCGGCCGACAACAACGTCGCCATCGCGACGCCGACCACGCTGATGATCGCGCTGCGGACGGTCGCGAGCGTCTGGCAGGTGGAGCGCCGGAACAAGAACGCCGAGAGGATCGCGGACCACGCTGGCAAGCTCTACGACAAGTTCGCCGGCTTCGTTGCGGACATGCGCGGGCTGGGGGACAGGCTCGGACAGGCAGACGAACGCCTACAAGAGCGCGATGAGGAAGCTCACCGACGGAAGGGGCAGTCTCACCCGGAAGATCGAGCAGCTCAGGGAGATGGGCGCGAGCGCCCGGAAATCGCTCCCCGGCGCGCTGCTCGGCGACGAGGGCGAGGAGGCCGCGTTCATCACCGAGGCGGTCGCGAGCCAGGTGCTGGTCGAGGAGGTGGAAGCGGACTGAGCGGCCTGCCGCTCGCCTACTGCCCAGCCTCCCGCGCCCAGGCGCGCACGTCCTCAACCCACAGATCCGGCACTTCCATGGCCGGGAAGTGTCCGCCGCGCGGCATCTCCCGCCAGCGGCTCACGGCGAAGCCCTTCTCGGCGAGGCTACGCGGCGGCCAGACGTGCCGCGGGTCGGGGTAGAAGGTGAAGGCGGTCGGCACGGCGACGGGCCGGCCCGGCGGCAAGCTCCGCGTCTTGCCCGCTAGGGCGGCAGCGTAATACCAGATGCTGGTCCTGAAGGCGTCCTCCATCAGGTAGATCATGGCGTTGGTCAGGAGCTGGTCGCGCGTGAACACGGCGTCGAACGGCCGCTCCCGCAAATCCGCCCAGTCGTGGAAACGCTCGATGATCCAGGAGGCCTGACCCACCGGGTTGCCGGCCATCGCGTAAGCCAGGCTCTGCGGCTTGCTTCCTTGCAGGTCGCTGTAGGCGCCGAGCCTCCGCTGATTGGCTTGCATGGCCTCCTGCCAGCGCTTCTCCTCGTCGGTCTCAAGTGACGCTGCCGGTCGCGGCAGCAGCATCGTCATCTGGATCGCCCGCGCGTGATCCGCGTGCTCCAGGCCGAGCATGGCGGTAACGAGCGCGCCCCAGTCGCCGCCGTGGGCGAGATACCGGGCGTAGCCCAGCACCTCCGCCATGAGCCGGTCATACAGCCGCGCCGTCTCGCGCTGGTCCACGAGGCGCCGCGGCTTCTCCGAGAAGCCGAAGCCCGGCAGCGACGGGATCACCAGGTCGAACGCATCTTCGGCCTTCCCCCCGCGGCGGGATGGGAAGGCGAGAGGCTCGATGACCTCCCAGAACTCGAAATGCGAGCTTGGCCAGCCGTGGGAGAGGATCAGCGGACGCCGTCCCTGCGCCTCGCCCACCACGTGCACGAAGTGCAGGGTGAACCCGTCCACCTGCGCGGTGAACTGCGGGTAGCGGTTCAGCGTGGCTACGACCGCCCGCCAATCGTAGCCGTCCACCCAGTAGGCGCAGAGGTCGCGCAGGAACCGCTCGTCGCAGCCGAACTCCCAGCCGCTCCCCTCGGGAGCCCGAGGGAACTCGTAGGCGCGGACGCGGTCCAGAACACGGTCCACGTCGGCCGCGTTCCAGGCAACCTCGAAGGGCGCGGCGGGCATCTCAGCGGCCCCCCTTGGAGAGGGTCACGTCGAGCATGTCTATCCGCGCCGGTCGGACGAGCAGCTCATCCTGCCGCTCCTTCAGCAATGCCGCACCCTTCCCGTTCAAGTGCTCCTGCCGCCCGGCCTCGTCCGGGAAGGTCTCGAAGATCCCGAACACGGTCTCGTTCATGCGCACCGCGAACCAGGGCGCCGTCGCCGGCTCCTGCTGAACGCAGGCCAGAATGTCCTGCAGGAGCTTCTCGACGCCGGCCTCCTTGCCGGGCTTCGCCTCAAGATGAATGTGAAGCGCCACCGCCATGATCTACCTCCTCGTCCAAGATGTCGCGCGCCTGCGCCGCAGCGCCTCAGAGCACGCGGGCGAGCTGCTTCGTCGCCGGGGCCGTGACGACACCGAACATCGCATGGAACGCCGCGCGCTGCCCGAGCAGTCGCGGCTGCGCCTCCCAGGGCTTCTCCGTTATCCCGAGCAACGGCCCGGCAACGCCGAACGCGATCGGGTAAAATCCCAGTCCAAGCAGCAAACCCGACGGAATTGCAGGCAGCCCGATGCGGCGATGGAACGCGTCATAAGCGGCTCCCAGCGCTGCCGAGAGCGCCAGGTGGCCGCCCTGAGCCACCGCCTCCTCCTGCACGCTCGGCCTCTCATCCAGGCGCCGCCCGAGGCCGAGCTGGCTCCATGTCCGGCGCGCGATCCTCACCGCGTCGTCGGCCTGATCCAGGCCAGTCAACTGGGTGGCGATCATCAATCCGGTCATCGCCGCTCCCGCCGCGAGTTCCCCGAGCGTGCCAGCCACGATGCCGCGCGTCGTCCTGTTCATCCGTGTCCTCGTCGCCTGGACCGGGATGGTAGCGCCGGGCGACCGTTCCGGGTTCCCGACAGCTCCGCCGTGCGCTGCCGGATCACCTAGAAACGGGTGTCACGCCGCCGCAGCCTGCAACCCACGGTTCGCGGTCGCGTTCCAGGATCAAAACCAGATAGTCGGCCAGATAGTCGGCCAGATAATCGGGAGGTGTCCATGCGTCCGAGGTCCTGGACCGCCCTCATGCTCGGCCTGCTCGGCTTCGCGCTGACTCGCGCCCTGCCCGCCCCCGCCCAGGAACTCGGACCTTATAACGTGCCGAGGGACCGCATCTTCGTCGCCGGCATCTCCTCGGGCGGCTACATGGCCGTGCAGATGCACGTCGCCTACTCCGGCCTGTTCAAGGGCGCGGCGATTTACGCGGGCGGCCCTTACTACTGCGCCCAGGACAGCCTGGAGCTGGCGCTCACGACCTGCCTATCGGACGCTCCCCCCGTGAACACGACCGCCCTGGTCGCGGTCACGCAGGGCTGGTCGCGGCAGGGGCTGATCGATCCCGTGCACAACCTGCGGGGCCAGCCCGTCTATCTCTGGTCGGGCCTGCTGGACACCACCGTGCATCAGCCCGTGATGGACGCCTTGCAGGCCTACTACCGCGCCCTCGGCGCCGACGTCTTCCGCTACGACAACGACTTTCGCGCCGAGCACGGGTGGGAGTCGCCCTACGGTCCGCTCCCATGCAACGATAACGCCAGCCCCTACGTCATCACTTGCTACGGCTACGACCGAAGCGGCGCGATCTACACGGACCCAAGCTACGCAGCGCCCTACGACTTCGAGCAGGTCTGGCTGACCCGCTGGCTGGGCCGGCTCAATCCCGAGAACGACGGAACGCTGCGCGGCTCGATCATACCGTTCGACCAGAACCGCTTCGCGCCGGGCGGCGATGCCGCCACGATCAGCATGGACAGGACGGGCTACGCCTTCGTGCCGCAGGACTGCGCCGCCGGCCGGCGCTGCAGCCTCGTGCTCGCGCTCCACGGCTGCCTGCAATCCTACAGCGCGGTCGGCATGGCCTTCATCAACGACGCCGGCATCAACCAGTGGGCGGACACGAACCACATCGTCGTGCTCTACCCGCAGACCATCGCGACCAGCGCGACGGGCAGCAACCCGCAGGGGTGCTGGGACTGGTGGGGGTATCTCAACGACCCCGACTACGCGCAGAAGAGTGGGCCGCAGATGCAGACGCTCTACCGCATGGTGGAGCAAGCGTCCGGAGGCGCTGGGCACCCCTGACCGGGGAGTGGCTCCGGTTTCCTGGCCTGGCGCGGAGCGCATCGCCGCGCCATGAAGGGCGCCATGCCCGATCCCTCCCGCGACATCGCTTTCGACATCGTCGCCGCCGTCCTCGACAAGCACCGGACCATCGAGGATGCGCTCGATGCCGCCCCGCAAGCGCCCGCGCGCGACCGCGCCGCGGCCCACCGCCTCGCCGCCGCGACGCTCCGGCGCCTCGGCACGCTCGACGCGGCGCTCGAACCTTATCTCAGGCGCGAGCCTCTCCTCCCCGTCCGCCACGTGCTCCGTCTCGGCGCCGCCGGGCTGCTCCTGCTCGCCACGCCGGCCCACGCCGCCGTCGCCACCAGCGTCGCGCTCGCTCGCACGCGCGGCCTTGCGCCGTTCACGGGCCTCGTCAACGCCGTGCTCCGCCGCCTCGCCGAGCAGGGACCGGCGGCGCTGGACGCGCTCGACGGCCCCCGGCTCGACACGCCCGCCTGGCTCTGGTCGAGCTGGGGCGCGGACGCCCGGCGCATCGCGGGGGCGCACCAGCGCGAGGCTCCCCTCGACCTCACGCTCAAGCCCGGCACCCCAGCTCCGCCGGGCGCCGAGGTTCTCCCGACCGGCAGCGTCCGCCTCCCGCCCGGCACCCGCGTCCCGGACCTGCCGGGCTACGCCGAGGGCGCGTTCTGGGTGCAGGACGCCGCGGCGGCGCTTCCCGCCAGGCTGCTGGATGCGCGGCCCGGCGAGCGGGTCGCCGACCTCTGCGCAGCGCCCGGCGGCAAGACGGCGCAGCTCGCCCTCGCGGGAGCGCACGTCACCGCCGTCGAGCGCGATCCCAAGCGCTTCGAGCTGCTGCGCGACAATCTCGCGCGCCTGCGCCTCGACGCGACCCTGGTCGAGGCGGACGCGCTCGCGTGGGGAGAGCCGGAGGCCTTCGACGCCGTGCTGCTCGATGCGCCTTGCACGGCGACGGGCACCATCCGCCGCCATCCGGACGTGCTCCGCCTGCGCCGCCCGCGCGACGTCGCTATGCTTGCGGAGGCGCAGCGCCGCCTCCTCGCCGCCGCGGCGCGCCTGCTCCGGCCTGGCGGACGGCTCGTCTACGCCGTCTGCTCGCTGCAAGCCGAGGAAGGTCCGGGCCAGCTCGCGGGCCTCGACGAGCTGCGCCTGCAGCCCGACCCGATCCGCTCCGAGGAGCTGCCGGGGCTGCCCCAGGCGGTCACGCCCGAGGGTTGGCTGCGCACGAATCCGAGCCTGTGGCCCGAACGGGGCGGCATGGACGGCTTCTTTGCGGCGCGCTTCCGCCGCATGTAGCTTCACCGCGCGACTGCCGACCAACGGGAGACCACAATGCGCCGAGTCACTGCCGTCCTCGCCTGCACGGGCCTGCTGTACGCGGCAGCGGCTTGGGCTCACCCGCCTGAGGCGCCACGCCCCGAGATCTCTGGCGCGGGGACGCCCGCCATGCTGGGCTGGAAGGCCGTGCTCGTGGCCGGCGACGGCAGTATCCCCGTGTTCGACGACGCGGTCGCTGGCGTGGCCGCGCGCCTGCAGGAGCGCGATGGCGTGGCGCCGGGTGACATACAGCGCTTGAGCGCCACGCCTGCGATCGTTGTGCGCGGCCGCGCGCGCCCGGCCTCGCTCGATGACGTGCTGGACGCGGTCGCGAGCATGAGGCCCGCCGCCGGGCAAGGGTGCTTCGTGTTCGCCACCTCGCACGGCGCGCGCGGATATGGCCTGGTGCTCGCCGCGGACGGCCTTCAGGCGCTCACCCCGGCGGCGCTCGACCGGGCGCTCGTGCGCGGCTGCGGTGACGCACCGACCGTGGTGATCGTCTCGTCCTGCTTCTCAGGCATCTTCGCCCGGCCGCCGATGGCGCGCGCGAACCGCATCGTGCTCACCGCCGCGCGCCCCGAACGCAGCTCCTTCGGCTGCGGCGCGGGCCGTGCCTACACGTTCTATGACCGTTGCCTGCTCGACGGCATGGATGCGGGCGGCACCTGGCGGCAGGTCTTCGGCACCACCCGGCGCTGCGTCGCCGCCGAGGAGCGCGAAGACGGGTTCGTGCCGTCGGAGCCGCAAGCCTGGTTCGGTGCTGCCGCCGCGGACCCGCCGTTGCCGGCGGCCGAAGCGGGCGAGCGATAGCCCCGCCTACGAGGCTTACTGCGCAGGGCTCGGCACGACGCCCGCGCCGGCCGCGGCGCCGTGGCTGCCTTGCGCGCGATCCTTCCCGCCGCTCGGGTAGGTTGGCTCGGCTGCCGTTCTGGTGCCGCCAGGCCCGGACGCATTGCCGGTCGTGCTGGAACCAGGAATCTGTGTCATCTTCGGCGTGGACTTCGCCTTGCCGCTCGATGGGCTGACCGCGTACTTCGTGGTGCCGTTCGATGGCGCTGCGTCCTGCTGAGCATAGGCCGCGGCCACGAGGCCGGACGCGAAAACTAGGGCGAGGGCCATCCTCATCATCATTTCTCCTCCCGCGGAGCACCGACGGCGATGTCGGTCCCCGTGTCTCTTGATTGGCGCGAACACTAGACTATCCCACGAACCACCCCTAGTCTCTGGAAAAAAGCTCAGCAAGATCGCGTGCAAGGGTGCAACCTGCCCGGCTTCGAAACAGCATCCGGACGGGCCAGCTTGGGAGGAACGATGAAGTCGAAGGTGCTGCCTGCCATCGTGGCCGCGTGCTGGGCCGGCATCGGCCTTTGCGCATCTGCATCGGCGCAGACGAGTCCGCCGGACCAGCCAGACGGCGCGGCCCTGTTCCAGCGGCAGTGCAGCGCCTGCCACACCCTGGACTCGTCTGCTCCGCCGCACCAAGGCCCGCTGCTGCTCGGCGTCTTCGGGCGCAAAGCCCGGCACCGTCCCCGGCTTCCACTACTCGCCCGGCTTCGCGACTGTGGACTTCGTCTGGGACGAACCGCACCTCGATGCTTACCTGACCAATCCGCAGGCCGTGGTCCCGGGAGCCATCATGCCCTATCGCCAGTCCAAGGCGCCGGTCCGGCACGCCATCATCGCTTACCTGAAGGAGCATCCCAAGTGACGGCCAAGGCGATCCACTCCATGGTCCGCGTCCTGGACGAGGACCGCTCCGTGGCTTTCTACCGCAATGCCTTCGGGCTGGAGGTCGCAGACCGCATCGACTTCCCGAGCTTCACCTTGATCTACATGCGCAACCCGGAGACGCAATTCGAGGTAGAGCTGACGGTCAACAAGGACCGGACCGAGCCCTACCAGCTCGGCGACGGCTACGGCCACCTCGCCGTCTCGGTCGTGGACCTCGATTCGGAGCGGGCGCGCATGGACGAGGCGGGTCTTCAGCCGGGGCCGGCGCGCGAGCTGGCGCTCGACGGCAAGGTCGTGGGCCGCTTCTTCTTCATATCCGACCCGGATGGATACAAGATCGAGGTCCTGCAGCGCGGCGGTCGTTTCGTCTGACTGCGCGCTCCTGAATGAACGCTGACTCAACGGGGGAGAAACTTCATGAGAGAGATCGAGAGGCGAATCCAGGTCAGGCGCCGCAGCTTCCTGCGGGGCGCGGCGACGGCAATGCCGGCCGCGGCGCTGGCGTCCGCGGGCGTCGGGATCACCGCCGAGGCCGCCTGGGCGCAGGCGGCGACCGCGCTGAAGCCCGGCACCATGGCGACGCTCGTCCGCATGAGCCGCGACATCTACCCGCACGACCACATCCCCGACGTGTATTACGTCAAGGCCGTGCAGCCGATGGACGCCAAGGCCGGCACCGACCCGGCGACGAAGGACATGATGGAGCAGGGCGTCGTACGCCTCGACGCCGACGCGCAGGACCGCTTCAAGCGGAACTACGTGGACGTCCCTATGGAGGACGACCGCGTGACCTTGCTGCGCGGCATTGAGCTGACGCCGTTCTTCAATACGGTGCGCTCCGGCCTGGTGGTCTCGCTCTACAACCAGCCCGACATCTGGCACCGCTTCGGCTACGAGGGGTCGTCCTTCCAGTATGGCGGCTACCTGCACCGCGGCTTCGACGACATCAACTGGCTGAAGACCGCAGGCATTCAGGAGGGAGAGAACACCCATGGCTAACTTCGACCTGAATGACGACGGCCTCGTCGTGATCGTCGGGTCCGGCGCGGGCGGCGGCACGCTGGGCAACGAACTGGCGCAGAAGGGCATCAAGGTGGTGATCCTGGAGGCGGGCGACCGCAACGAGATCCAGGATTTCGTGAACGACGAGTGGGACAGCTTCAAGCAGCTCGCCTGGAAGGACATGCGCACCACGTCCGGCTCCTGGCGGGTCGCGCACGACTTCCCGAACCTGCCGGCCTGGATCGTGAAGTCGGTCGGCGGCAGCACCATCCATTGGGCGGGCGCCTCGCTGCGCTTCAACGAGTACCAGTTCAAGATCCGCAGCACCTACGGCGGCCTGGCCGGCGCCAACCTGCTCGATTGGCCGGTCACGCTCCAGGAGATGGAGCCGTGGTATGCCAAGGCCGAGTATAAGATGGGCACCACGGGCACCAACGGCATCCCGCGCCTGCCCGGCAACAACAACTTCAAGGTGATGGCCGCGGGCGCTGCCAAGCTGGGCTACAAGGAAGTACACACCGGCAACATGTCCATCAACAGCCAGCCGCGCGACGGGCGGGGAAGCTGCCAGCAGATCGGATTCTGCTTCCAGGGCTGCAAGTCGGGCGCCAAGTGGAGCACGCTCTACACCGAGATTCCCAAGGGCGAGGCGACTGGCAACCTGGAGGTCCGGCCGAACTCGCAGGTGCTCAAGATCGAGCACGACGCCAACGGCAAGGTCACGGGCGTGGTCTATGCCGACGGCGACGACAAGGGTGCCATCAAGCGGCAGCGGGCGCGCGTCGTCGCGGTCGCCGGCAATTCGCTGGAGAGCCCGCGCCTGCTGCTCAACAGCGCGTCCAACATGTTCCCCGACGGCCTCGCGAACAGCTCCGGCCAGGTCGGGCGCAACTACATGCGCCACACCACGGCGAGCGTATACGCGATCTTCGACCAGCCGGTGCACATCTACCGCGGCACGACCATGGCCGGCATCATCCGCGACGAGGCGAAGAACGATCCCTCCCGCGGCTTCTTCGGCGGCTACGAGATGGAGACGGTCTCGCTCGGCCTGCCGTTCATGGCAGCCTTCCTCAACCCCGGCGCTTGGGGCCGCACCTTCACCTCTGCGATCGACGACTACTCGAACATGGCCGGAATGTGGATCGTCGGCGAGGACATGCCGCAGGAGACCAATCGGATCACGCTCGACCCGAAAGTGAAGGATGCCAACGGAATGCCGGTGGCGAGCGTCCACTTCGACGACCACCCGAACGACTTCGCCATGCGCGAGCATGGGTTTACTCAGGGAGCCGCAGTCTATGACGCAGTGGGCGCGACGCGCGTGATCCGCACGCCGCCCTATCCCAGCACCCACAACCTGGGCACCAACCGCATGAGCGAGAACCCGCGGGACGGCGTGGTGAACAAGTATGGCCAGACGCACGACGTGAAGAACCTGTTCGTCTCGGACGGCAGCCAGTTCACCTCGGGCGCCGGGTGCAACCCGACGCTGACCATCGTATCGCTCGCGATCCGCCAGGCGGACCACATCGCGACGCAGATGTCGGCGGGGGCGATCTAGGGCCGGGTGCCTCGCCCCCGCGCGCGGGGGCGAGGCACGTCTGGTCTCTAGCGTAAAATCCTTCTCGTTACGCTGGACTCCGCAGCGCGGCGGTGTCGATCGGCATCTTTCGCAGGCGCTTTCCCGTCGCCGCGAAGACGGCGTTGGCGATGGCGGGCACGACAGCCGAGGTCCCAGGCTCGCCCATCCCGCCCGGCGGCTCGCTGCTCGGCATGATATGGACGTCAATGGCTGGCGCCTCGTTCATGCGCAATACCTGGTAGGTATCGAAGTTGGCTTGCTCGACACGACCGTCCTTGACGGTGATCTCGCCATACAGCGCTGCCGTGACGCCGAAGATGATCGCGCTTTGAATCTGCGCTCGGACGGTATCGGGATTGACGACGGTGCCGCAGTCCACCGCGCCGACGACGCGGCGGACGCGAACCGCGCCGGCCTTCGAGACCTCGACTTCGGCTACTTGCGCCATGTAGCTGCCGAAGACGAACTGCAGCGAGACACCCCGGCCAACCCGTGCAGGCAGCTTCTCTCCCCAGCCGGCCTTCTCCGCGGCAAGATCGAGCACAGCCTTCGCGCGCGGCGAGTTGTCGAGGAGAGCGCGACGATAGGCCACGGGATCCCGCTTCGCCGCGACCGCCAGCTCGTCCATGAAGCTCTCGACCACGAAGACATTGTGCGACGGGCCGACGCTGCGCCAGAAGGCGGTCCGAATGCCCGGCGGCTCGACCCGCAGATACTCGACGCGCATGTTCGGAAGACCATAAGCCAGATGGGTTGCGCCATCGATCGTGTCAGGGTCGAGGCCGTTGTTGAACGCCGGCGGAAGCCATCGCGCTATGACCGATGAGCCCGCGAAGCGATGAGTCCAGGCAACGGGCATCCCGTCACCGTCGAGGCCGGCAGACATCCGGTCGAAAAAACACGGCCGGTACATGTCGTGCTGGATATCCTCTTCACGGGTCCACACAACCTTCACCGGACCGGCGACGTGCTGCGCGATCTGCACGGCGCGGACGACGCCATCGATCTCCAGGCGCCGGCCGAAGCCGCCGCCGATCAGGTGGTTGTGGACCACGACCTTGTCCAACGGCAGGCCCGCGGTCTTCGCCGCGGCAGCCTGCGCCCGCCCGATGACCTGGCTGCCGACCCAGACTTCGCAGCTATCCTTGCGGACCTCGACCGTGCAGTTCATCGGCTCCATCGTCGCGTGCGCGAGGAACGGAACCTGGTAGGTGGCCTCAACCCTCAGGGCAGCGCTCGCCATCGCCGCGTCGGCATCGCCGATGGTCTGCGCGACCGGTCCGGCATGGAGTGTCGCCTGTTCGAGTTCGCGCGCGATGGCCTCGGTGTTGAGCCCGGCGTTCGGACCGTCGTCCCATTCGATCGCCAGGGCCGCCAAACCCTTCCTCGCCGCCCCCATATGGTCGGCCACGACGGCGACCGCGTCATCGAGCCGCACGACTTGGCGCACGCCCCTGACGGCCTTGGCCGCCGCGTCGTCCACGCTCTTCACGCGCCCGCCGAAGACAGGCGATTGCGCGAGGGTCGCGATTTTCACGCCCGACGGCCGGACGTCGATGCCGTAGACCGCCGTTCCGTTGACCTTCGCTGGCGCGTCCAGCCGCTTTGCGGGCGTGCCGATGAGCCTGAACTCTCCCGGCTGCTTCAATGCCACCTTGCCGGGCACAGGCATGCGGGCGGCATCCGCCGCGAGCTCGCCGTATCTGGCGCGTCTCTCGGTCAGATCGTGGAACACCTCACCGTCTTCCGCGCGGCAGGATGCCGGGTCAACGTTCCAACGCTTCGCGGCGGCCGCTATGAGCATGGTTCGCGCGACCGCACCAGCTTCGCGCAGCTTCTGCCACGTCGCGCGGATTGCGGTCGAGCCACCCGTCGCCTGAACGCCGGCCAGAAAGGGATTTCCGTACAGCGTCGCGTCGGGCGGCGCGTGCACCAGCCGAACGTCCTTGAGTGCTACCTCCAGCTCTTCAGCGATCAGCATCGGGATCGAGGTGTAGGTGCCCTGCCCCATCTCGACATACGGCATGGTCAGGACGATCTGCCCGTCGCTGCCGATGCGGACGAAAGCGTTAGGCGCGAAGGTGCCGGCGTCGGCCGCTTGTGTCAATGGCGGAGAGAAACCCGGCCAGGGCGGCGGAGCAAAAACAGGCCGGTCGGCGACGGTGCTTTGGTCGGCCTGGAAAGGTTTGTTGCCGGGCTTCCACTGGGTATGTTTGATCCGCGATCAGGACGGCGGGCTGACTTCGCCCGTTTCCGGATCAGCGTTCTCTTGGCTATCGGTCGCTGCTTGCCGGGCAGCACGCGCACGGCGCTGTCGGGCCTGGGAGGCCTTCAGGCGGTAGCTCTCGCCGTTCAGCTGCAAGATGTGCACGTGGTGCGTGAGGCGATCGAGCAAGGCGCCGGTGAGCCGTTCGGACCCAAAGACGCTCGTCCACTCGTCAAATGGTAAGTTGGTGGTGATGATCGTGCTGCCTTGCTCGTATCGGCGGGAGAACGTCTCAAACAGCAGCTCTGCTCCAGTGGGCGAGAGAGGGACATAGCCCAGCTCGTCCACAATCAGCAGCTTGCAGGCCTGCAGCTGGTTCTGCAGGCGCAGCAGCCGCTTCTCGTCCCTGGCCTCCATCAGCTGATGCACCAGACCGACGGCCGTGGTGAACGCGACGGAGAACCCGCGCTGACACGCCGCCAGACCAAGCGCCAGGGCCGTGTGCGTCTTGCCCGTGCCAGAGTTGCCCAGCGCGATGACGTTCTCGCGCCGCAAGATGTACTCGCAGCGCGCGAGCTCAAGGACCAGCATCTTGTTCAGGCTCGGGATGGCCAGGAAGTCGAAGGTGTCGAAGCTCTTCGTGGCAGGAAACCGCGCCTCGCGAATCCGACGCTCGACGGCCCGCCGCTCCCGGTCGAGCAGCTCCAGCTCGACCAGGCGCAGCAGGTAACGGGGGTGATCAACGCCCTCGCTGGCACAAGCCTGGGCCACCTTGTCGTATTCGCGCAGCATCGTCGGCAGGCGCAGCTGCCGGAGATGGTGCGCGAGCAGCAGCTGCGGTGCCGTGTCGGCAGCCGGGCTCATGCGGCGGCCCCCACCAGCACCGTGTAGTCAGCGGCCGCCGTCGTCCGCACGTCCGGCCGCGGCAGGTGCGGGTAGGCCGCGAGGTCCAGCCGTGCGGGCCGCTTCTCCACTCGGCCGAGGACCAGCTCCTTGACCGCGTCGAAGCTGATCGCCCGCAGCCGCAGCGCATCCAGCACCGCGGCCGCGACGGTCTCCAGCGCGAACACCTCGAGCAGGCGCAGCACCTGGATGAACTCCCGCTTGCCGCGGTTGCCCATCCGCTCCTCCAGCAGGCGCCGCAGCTGGGCGAACTGCGCCGGCAGCGGCCAGCCCTGCAGCGGCGCCGCCTGGTCCAGCGCACCCGGCTTGCGCTCCAGCAGCGCCAGGTAGTGCAGCGGATCGTAGACGAAGGCGCCCCGCTCGTAGCAGCGATCGTGCCGGGCGATCTCCGCCGCGCCGGAGAGGATCACCACCTCGTCCACGAACGCCTTCACCAGCACGCGCTGGAAGCCGTAGCGCGTCGGCACCGAGTAGTCGTTGGCCTTGTAGCGGACCAGCGCCGTCGAGCTGACCCGGGCCGGGCGCGTGTCACATGGCACCAGCGCAACCGCAGGCAGCTCGCGCATCACCGCCAGGTCAGCCACAAGTCGCTCGGCAACGGTCTGGCTGTGCCGCCCCGTCGTCTCTGCCTGACGGGCACGACAGCGCTCCAGCAGCGCCGCGTTCAGCGCTGCCAAGCTTGCTACCTGCGGCACCGGCGTGAGGAAGTTCTGCCGCGCATACTTCACCAGGGCCTCGACCTTGCCCTTGTCGTTGCCCTTCCCCGGGCGCCCGAACCGATCGCGATACAGGTAGTGGCTGACCAGCAGCGCGAACGCCTCCGTCCGCTGCCGCGTCCTATCAGCGTCGATCGCCCGCACCGCGATCCGCGTGTTGTCATACAGCACCGACTGCGGCACTCGCCCGAAGAAGGCGAACGCGCTCACGTGCCCGTCCAGGAACGCCTCGGTCGTCTCCGCCGGATACGCCTTGACGAAGCACGCATCCGAGTGCGGCAGGTCCAGGCAGAAGAAGTGCACCTTGCGCCGCTCGCCGCCGATCACCGCGACCGCCTCGCCGAAATCCACCTGCGCATGCCCAGGCGGATGGACCAGCGGCACGAACGTCTCGCGCGCCTGCACCCGCACCTGGCGCACGTAGTCCTTCACCACCGTGTAGCCGCCCACAAACCCGTGCTCGTCGCGCAGCCGCTCGAAGATCCGCTGGCTCGTGTGCCGCTGCTTCGGCGGCGCCTGCGCATCGGCCGACAGGATGCCGTCGATCACCCCAAGGAAGGCTCCGAGCTTGCGCTTCTCCGGCGGCTTCGTCCGCCGGTAGCCCGGCGGCACCGAGAACGAGCAGATCTTGTCCACCGTCTCCCGCGCCAGCCCGAACACCCGCGCCGCCTCGCGCTTGCTGTTCCCTTCCACAAACACGAACTGCCGAACCGACGCATACACCTCCACCGCGAACATCCCCCTGGCACCGTCCCTTCCGTGAGGAACCAGCACCTACCACTGGCCGGATTTTACGCCGCCAGCAGCGGCACCATGCCGCCGCTCCAGTGGCCGGTTATTGCTCCGCCGCGTACAGCCGGCGTGGCTACTGCACCGAGGTGCCGTTCAGCGCTGCTGCGCTCTCGCTCAGCAGCGTGACCTTCCCGTCAACGACGGACAGGTTCGCCGCGGGCATCCGCGCCTCATGGCTGCCGGGCCGGAAGTAGGAGCCAACCATGACGACCGCGGTGCGGCCTCCGTCGGTCAGGCTGCGAACGCTGCCGATGATATTGCCTTGCGAGTCATGAAGCCAACGCCCCACCGTGCTCGCGGCCACAGAAGGGTCCGCACCAGGGATCGCCGCCGTCTGGGCTATCGCCCCTGCCGAGGCAGCAAGCGCCAGCGACAGCGTGGCGCCAAACAGAAATGTCCTCATGGTCTTCACCTTTCGCTCCGATGCGCGCGGGCGGCTCGTCTGTGCGGCACCGTCCCAGCGGCTCGGTGGTTTCAATATGAAACTCGATAGTCAGGTTTCATCTTGAAACTTCTGGGTTAAGCGATCACATTACCGTCAAGCGGAACCCCGCCCCGGAGCGCGGGCCCGGCCCGGGGGTTCAGGATTGAGGAGGAATTGTGAAGCGGAAGACACTCAACGAGGCGCTCTGCCCAATCGCCCGGTCGCTCGATCAAGTCGGCGAATGGTGGTCCCTGCTGATCGTGAGGGACGTGCTCTCGGGCAAGCGCCGGTTCGGCGAGCTGCTGGAAAGCCTCGGCGTCGCCCGCAACATGCTCGCAGCCCGGCTCAAGCGGTTAGTCGCCTGCGGCATCCTGGAACTGCGGCCGGCGCGCGACAGCACGCCCTACAAGGAATACGAGCTCACGGAGAAGGGACGCGACCTGCTGGTCACCCTGGCCGCGCTAGGACAGTGGGGAGGCCAATGGACGTCGTCCGAAGCCGGGGCACCGTTCGTCATGGTCGAGAGCGCGACCGGCGAGCTGGTCGCGTCGGTCGAGGTCCACGCGCGCGATGGGCGCACGCTGTCGCCGGCGGAGATCGCGATCGTCCCCGCCAGCGAGGCGGCCGCGGGCGCCGTCCCTACGCGGCGCGCTCCGCCGCGTACCGCTCGCGAGCCGTCTCCACGGCCTTCGCGTGGATCGCAGCCAGTTCAGGCCGCACCGCGGCGGCGCGCTGCGCGGCGTCCAATGTCGGGTGCGCCTGACCCTGGAACTGCGGCATGACGTGCCGGGCGATCAGCTCGTAGCTGCGCAGCGTTGCCGCCGGGTCGGCCCAGTTGTGGCCGAGCATCAGATAGGCGCCGAACCCGCCGTTCGACTGCTTCATCAGGCGGTCGATCTGCGCCGCGCACATGTCCGGCGTGCCGATCGCGCCCAGCCCGGACTCGTTCACGAAGGCGATCATCTCCGCGACGTTGGAGCCGCCCACCGCCATCTGCGGGAAGGCGGCGACGGACTGCATGTAGCGGAACCAGTGCTCGATCCCGTATTCCACGTCCTTGCAGGCCTGCTCCTTCGTCTCGGCGCAGTGGACCATGCCGACCAGCCGCCACTTCGACCGGTCAACCGTCTTGCCGTAGCGCTTCGCCTGCTCCTCCAGCACGTCCCAGTGCAGCGCCAGCGCGTCGAACCCGGCCGCGGTCGTGGCCCCGATTGAGAGCATCCCGATGCCGTGGCGTCCCGCTAGCTTCGGGCCGGTGGGCGAGGCCACGGCGGCAACCGCAATGTCAAACAGGGGGTTCGAGTAGGGCCGCAGGTGCAGCCGCGCGTCTTGCAGCTCCCAGCGGTCGTTCTTGAACGTGACCGGCTCCTCCGTCGTGAGAAGCTGCATGATGATCGCGAGGCTCTCCTCGAGCAGGCCCCGGGTCTGTGCCTGGGATAGACCGATCATCGTGCCGTCGGTCGGCAGCGATCCCGGCCCGGCACCGAACATCACGCGACCACGGGTGAGGTGGTCGAGCATGACGATGCGCTCCGCCACCCAGAGTGGGTTGTGATAGGAAAGGCTGACGACGCCGGTGCCGAGCTTGATGTTCTTCGTGCGCTCGGCGGCGACCGCGATCATGATCTCCGGTGACGCGCTGATCTCCGTGCCGGCCGAGTGATGCTCGCCGAACCAGGCCTCGTCGTAGCCGCAGCGGTCGAGCCACTGGATCAGCTCGAGGTCGGTCTGCAGTGCCAGGGTCGGGTTGATGCCGGGCTTGTGGAAGGGCGCCAGGAAGATGCCGAAGCGAAGCCGCGATGCCATGGATGCCTCCCTTGATTATCTCGCGTAGGTAGCAGCTTGGCGCCGGTTGGCAAGCGAAGCGGGGGCGTCGCAGCGTCCGCTTGCGGGAGCTGCGCGGTCCCGAACAGGTGCGGCTGGAAGCCGAGGTGGAGCGGTTGCTATCCAGTGCCGCCGCCGCGCCTTAGATCCCGAACCGGCCCTTCATGCGCGCCATGGAGGCCTAGGACCGCGAAGCTGTGCGATTTGGCCATCTGATACCAACGGCATCAGGCTGTGACCGTCGCCCACGGGCGGGTCGCGATAGAGGCGATGCGCTCTGGGGCGGCCATGAGCGCGTTCCAGGCTGAGCAGCACGCGTCCACGATGGCGTCGTAGCTGTCGAAGACGCGGTTGGAGAGCTGGTTCTGGCGCAGGAACTGCCAGATCAGCTCCGCCGGGTTGAGTTCAGGCGCATACGGCGGCAAGGGCAGCAGGGTCAGGTTGTCCGGCCCGCGCAGCTTGCCCCCGAGCTTGTGCCACCCGGCCCCGTCCAGGACCACGACGGCGTGGGTGCCGGACAGGACCTGTTTGCCGATCTCGGTCAGGTGCAGGCTCATCGCGTCCGCGTTGGCGTAGGGCAGCACGAGCCCGGCGCCCACGCCGCGCTCGGGACACACCGCGCCGAACAGGTAGGCCCACTCGTAGCGCCGATCGCGCGGCGCGGGCGGGCGGCTGCCGCGCTCGGCCCATACGCGCGTCAACGTGCCCTGCTGGCCGACGCGGGCTTCATCCTGGAACCAGACCTCGACCGAAGCGCCCGCCTCGCGCACGGCAGCGGGCAGGGCGGCGGTCACGAGGGCGGCGAAGTCGGCCTGAAAGACGCCTGTGCCGGCGCGTCGTGGCCGGGGTGGCGTGGGCGCGTGGACAGGCGCCGGAAGCCGAGGCGCTTGAGCATCGCGCCTACGCTGCGCTCGGCCAGCACCACCCCGAAGCGGCGCTCGATCACCGCCGCCAGGTCACGGCGGCGCCAGCGTATGACGCCGTGCTCGGCCAGGCTCGGCCCCGCACGCACCAGCTCGGCAACCTCTGCCTCCTGCTCGGGACCAAGGCGCGGTTTCGGCCCGAGCTGGGGCCGGTCGGACAGCCCGGCCAGGCCCTCGGCGTTGTAGCGGTGCGCCCAGTCGCGCAGCGTCTGCCGGTCCATCCCGCACAGCGCCGCCGCCTCGCCCCGCGTGCGCCCGTCCAGCACGAGCGCCAAGGCCAGCATGCGCCGGGCCGCGTCCGCGTCACGCGTTCTCGCCGCTGCGCGCCGCAGCCCGGCTGCGTCCAGATCATCGCGCGTAATCATCACCGCTGCACTCATCGCACCCTCCGCCATGCACACCGGCAAGGAGCGAATCACGACAACGGCGACCTGGGAATCCCTCCTGAAGTCAGCGGTCACTACCGCTGGTATGAATACACGCAGGACGAGCCGCGCCGGCTCGTGCTGCTGGCAGGGGCCGTGCCTTCGAGGACGACCAGCTAGGAGCGATGACGAGCGGCGACGGTATGCTGGAGTGGAGTTCGTTAGCTTGCCTTGGTGGACAACAGAGCGGGCGTCAGCCGCCTGACATCTCTGGTCGCCCACTGCGCGAGCTCCGTCGCAAGCTCCGCGCCGCCGCGCGCAAGGGCTGGGTCAGGCGCCAGGACGTGGACCGACGCACCTCGTCGAGCGCGGCCTCGGCTGTTACGGCACGGGCCTCCATCCTGCGCACCAGGTCCAAGCGCTCGCTCGCCAGCGCCTCGCCGCTCAGGGCTCGCGCTTCCATGCTCTGGGCGAGGTAGAGACGCTCCTCGGCCAAGCTCTCGGCGGCACGGGCGCGCTGCTCCATCGCCTGGACGAGCAGGAAGCGCTCATGCGCCAAGCAACGTTGCTCGGCCAGTTCAGGACTGTCGCCGGGGTTGGGGACGGCCTTGCTCGTCACAGCGACCGCGGTCGCGGACGAGGCTGCCGCGCCCGAGAGCACGTCGATGGGACGGAAGCGGGAGCCGGGCGCCGTCTGTCTTGCGGCCTGCCGCACCTGACGCCAGCTCTCGGCCACGATGCTCGCCTCGTCGCACGGCACCATGCGCAGGTGGAACTCGCAATCCCCCTGGGCCGTATCGTCGAACTTCGCACAGGCCAGGCGCAGCAGGTCATGCTCCGCCAGGGCCACGAAGATATCCGCGAGCGAGTAGGGCGTGACGGCCCAGCAATGGGCGTCGTGGTAGGCGCCGTCGATCGCTTCACGCGCAACGCGGACGGTGTAGTCCCAGTCGAACTGCGGAACCGTTGCGCCAGCGCCCAGACTTCCATCCCACAGCTTGGCGGTGTCTGCGGCAGAAGCGGCGTTCAGCTGGCTGTCCAGGATGGCCTGCGGCGTCGGACGCCGGGCGCCGGCCAGGTGCGCGGCCAGAACGTCGGATAGGCGCGCATCCTCGCGCAGGCAATCGAAGGTGAAACGCCGGTCGGGCACTGCGAGACGGAGCTGGCCGGTCGGCTTCAGCACGTCGTGGATCTCGTCCAGCCAGCCGACTAGGTCCGGCACGTGCTCCACGACGTGGCTCGCGATCACGTAATCGACCTGGGTCGGCGTGTCTGGTTTCGCAGCAGCGCGCGCCTGCAAAGCCTGGCACAGGGTGCTGTCGCCCCAAACGGCGTCCACTTCCACCAGCGCATCCAAGTTCACCCCAAGAACGGCCGCATACTTTTGCCGCAGCGCCGGCGTGTCGGCGTGGTCCACGTAGAGCACGGAGCCACTGCCGGGAGGCACCAGCGGCTTGTCGAGCGCCCCGATCTCAAGGCCCGTCAGCCGCGCAACGTCCAACCCGGCAAGGATTCTCTCTCGGCGGTCCATGCTGCGTAGCCCTAGCGCAAGGGGTCGTTGAAGACGGCATACACCGAGCCGTCCTGCTCCGCCCGGTTCTGCATATCCGGGCGGTGAGTAACGCCGGAGTAGTGCGTAATGAGCGAACGGCGCTCCATCAGCGGCACGTTGGGCTTGCGGCCGCGGTGCATGAGGCGGCCGTGCCAGATCAGGACGTCGCCGCGCTTGCCCAGGAACTGCTTGATCGGCGTGCCGCGCCGGGCGGCCTCGGTCTCCACGGCCGGGAGGACGTAAGGTTCCGTGATGCGCGGCCAATGGATGTGGCTGTCCTGCTCGGCCCTATCCTCGTCCGTCATGAAGGCGCGGACCTTGGTGCCGCGCAGCAAGGGCCAGCGATGGCTGCCGGGATAATACTCGAACGGCCCGCTGTCCGGGTGGATGGTGTCGAGCGCCATCCAGACCGCGGCATACCAGCCGTTCACGCTGGGCGGGTTCAGGTAGTCGTCCTGGTGCCAAGCGCGCTCGCTGGAGATCCAGCCGGTAAGCGCGAGGTGCAGCATCATCTCCTCGCCGACCAGATCCCGCATGAGCTGGGTCAGCGGGCGGTAGAGCGCGAGTGCGCGAAGCTCCGGCACGTGCTCGTAGGGAGTCGGGCTGACCCAGCCGATGATGTCCTCCCGCTCGCGCCGGGCGATGTAGGCATCGATCAGGTCGTCCGGCAGAAAGCGCTCCAGCACCACCACGCCTTCGCGCCGCCACTGCGTCTGCTCGGGCGTCAGCCGTGAGCTATCCACGCTGAGCTGATCCAGCCACGGCAGCGTGTCCGGATCAGGATACTCACTGAGGTCGGCGAAGGTCGGGGCGGCTTGGGTCCGGGAGGCAAGCACGGGCAGCACTTTTAGGCTTGTGGCTATAAGAGGCTTACACCGCCGGTGCCCAGCTGGAAACTAGGAACCGCTGCTGAATCCCATGGCGGCCACGCGCCCTGTCCCCACCTCTGTTCAGAGCGGCAACATACCGCCGTTCCGTTTCACGGCTTGCGATGATCTCCCAGACCAACAGCCCCGCAGGTGGGGTGATATCCCGAGAAACGGTGTCTCAGCCAACGGGCTGAAGGCGAGTCCGCTGGGCGGTCCGGCCCGCCCGAGCCTGCCGCTGGGTGAGGGCGACCGCGCAAAACACGTCTAAGGCCGTGACGGCCAGGACCGCGGCCGTGGCCGCCACGGCCTCGTCGCGCCGACGACGATTGCTTGGTAGCAGCGCCGAACCCAGCACCGCCAAGTCGAGGGCGTCGCCGCCGACGCGCGCCCAGAGCGGCGCCGGGTTGTCGGGGTAGGTCAGCACCCCGATGCCCGCCGCGATCTCCCGCGCCCCAAAGG
Source organism: uncultured Alphaproteobacteria bacterium (assembly GCA_963848595.1). Classification (GTDB taxonomy): domain Bacteria; phylum Pseudomonadota; class Alphaproteobacteria; order Acetobacterales; family Acetobacteraceae; genus CAWKEH01. Next base: position 240,458 of record CAWKEH010000003.1, read on the forward strand.
CGCGGACCAGCGCCGCGGACCGGGGAAGGCCGAGCAGCCGGATCAGCGGCCGCGACGCGACCAGCTCGACCATCCCCAGCACGAGGCTGAAATATCCCAGGAACTTGGCCACCTGAATGTCGTTCATACCTTCTTCTCTCCGCCCGTCGTGCCGGACGCTGCCGGTATCGGACTAGTTCTTGGCGGTTCCTGGCTCTGCCATGCCGCGGTGCATCTCGGCGAGCGCGCCGGCCGGCGCAATGTGGGCGATGGCCGCTTGCAGCTTGTTGTGCCAGCCGCTGACGACGTCGCCCTCGCCCTTCATCATCGCGCCGAAGCCGGTCTTGGCCACCATCGCCGGGTCGTCCTTCTTCTGTGTCCCGACCTTGGTGTCCATCATGTCGGCGCGCTCGAAGAAATCCGTCTCGGTAGCGCCCGGCATGAGGCAGGTGACGGTGACGCCGCTGTCCTTCAGCTCGTGGCGGAGCGCGAAGGAGAAGCTGTCGAGGAAGGCCTTGGTGCCGTTGTAGACTGCTTGGTAGGTGCCGGGCATGAAGCCAGCGATTGAGCCCGTGATCAGGATGCGGCCGGTCTTCACGGCGCGCATGTCGCGGCCGACCTTCTGCACGAGCAGCAAGGTGCCTGTGATGTTCGTGTCCACAACGCGCCGCCAGTCCTTCGGGTCCTGATCGAGGAAGCCGCGGCCGAGACCACGCCCGGCATTGGCCAGCAGCGCATCCACCCGGCGGCCGCGGGCGGCGGCGTAGAGCTTGTCCACGCCCTCCGGCCCCGATAGGTCGGCCTGCACCGCCTCCACGCTAGCACCATTGTGCTGTCGCAGCTCCGTGGCGGCGCGCTCGATCTCGGGCTCGTCGGCGGCAATCAGCAGGTCGAAGCCGTTGTCCCGGCACTGCTTGGCTAGCTCGTAGCCGATGCCGGACGATGCGCCGGTCACGACGGCGAAGGGGCGGGTATCGGAAGCCATTGTAGCGTCTCCAATCGAAGTGGTCTCAGGGCTTGAGCACGACCTTGATGCAGCCGTCCTGCTTGTCGCGGAACGTCCTGTAGAGGTCAGGGCCGTCGGCGAGCGGGGCCTCGTGGGTGATGACGAAGGACGGGTCGATCTCGCCCTTCTCGATCCGCTGCATCAGGTTGGGCAGGTAGTGCTGCACCGGAGTCTGGGCCATCTTGAAGGTCAGGCCGCGGTTGATCGCGCTGCCCATCGGAATTTTGTCCACGAAGCCGCCATAGACGCCAACGATGGACACGATGCCGAAATTGCGCGTGTTGTTGATCGCCTGGCGCAGCACGTGCGGACGGTCGGTGCCCGCGAACGCCGCGACCTTCAGGCGATCCAGCATGGAGTCGAAGCTGGCCGCGGTGTGCGGCTCCGTTCCCACGGCGTCGATGCAGGCATCCGCGCCGCGGCCCTGGGTCAATTCCTGGATGCGGTCGTGGACGTCTTCCTTCATGAAGTCGATGGTGATTGCGCCCGCGTCCGCCGCCATCTTGAGGCGCTCCGGCACAGTGTCGATGGCGATCACCCGCTCGGCGCCGAGCAAGAAGGCGCTGCGGATCGAGAACTGCGCGACCGGGCCGCAGCCGAACACGGCGATGGTCTCGCCGCCTTTGATGTCGCAGAACTCGGCGCCCATGTAGCCGGTCGGGAAGATGTCGGACAGGAACAGCACCTGCTCGTCGGAGAAGCCCTCCGGCACCTTGATCGGCCCGACGTCGGCGTAGGGCACGCGGAGATACTCGGCCTGGCCGCCGGGGAAGCCGCCCAGCAGGTGCGAGTAGCCGAACAGCCCGGCAGGCGAGTGGCCCCACAGCTTGGCTGCCATCTCGGCGTTCGGGTTCGACCGCTCGCAGCCAGAGAAGTAGCCGCGCTTGCAGAAGAAGCACTCGCCGCAGGAGATGGTGAACGGCACGACGACGCGGTCGCCCACCTTCAGCTTCTTGTTCTCCGAGCCGACCTCGACGACCTCGCCCATGGTCTCGTGGCCGAGCACGTCGCCGCTCTGCATCGTTGGAATGACGCCGTCGTAAAGGTGCAGGTCGGAGCCGCAGATCGCGCAAGCAGTGACCTTGATGATGGCGTCGCGCGGATGCTCTATCTTGGGATCAGGAACGCTCTCGCAGCGTATGTCGCCTTTCCCGTGCCAAGTAAGTGCTTTCACGGAACTATCCTTTTTCGAGACGAGGTGGGGAGCGACGCTGGGCAGCGCACAAGGCCGGACGAGCGAAGCTGATCTCGGCCGCGCTTGACCGACGCTCCTGATAACGCGGCATGTCCGTATGGGTTTGAGGCTGCGGTGCGCTGGACGGGCGCGACGCCCGGCAAACCTCGTCACAAGAGTGCGCGCGGACGCACCTGCGGGAGTGCGGGACCCCCGGCGCAGTCCGACCGCCGGCTTACGGTACGAAGAGCGGAGCCGCGCGGTGGACAGCAGGGTCGCAATCGAGAGAGCGGTCGCCCTGCCTGAGCAGGCTACCGATCCAACACCGAGCGCTGGAGCCACTACTTCGAGGCTGTGCGTCCCGAGCAGTTCGATGGCTTCATCTGGTTCGAGGAGACGCGCCCGGCCACGCCACGTCCCAGCGGTCGCCCGCACGGCGTGCCCGAGACTTTCCCATTCGGACTATAATACAAGCCGCTTAATGTCGGCCTACTCAACCAGGTCAGACGGTTCAGTTGGGCGCTTTTAGTCCCGGAAGAACTGACCGTGGCCGAATATCTCGTTCGCGGTGTTCAGGGAGCCGACATTCGCCTCCTGCATGTAGGGTAGGCTCGACAACCGGACGAGCGTCGCTTCCGGATTGGGGAACGCGGGATTGCTCAGCGCCGCCAGCGCCGCCTGCCGGTTGCCGAACGCGAGCGCGTTGCCGGCACCTGCCAATCCACCGACGACCAGCGTGGACGGCGCGTTGAGCGGGATGCCGAGCGCCCGCCGCATCTCGACGCGGCCCTGCAGGAGCTGTTCCTTGGTGAGCGCGTCGATCTCCGCCCAGCGCGGCGACGTGTAAACCTCGCCGGCAATGTAATCCATGCTGGCACAGGCGCGCGCGGCCTCGGCCGAGTTGTTGCGGGTGCGCCCAGGATCGGCGAATGCCCAAGCGGCGAGATTGATCGACGAGACGTCCGGATCGGCGATGCCGTAGCCCAGTTCGCCCGGCACAATGCGCGCCGTGTCGGGCACGAACGGCTGCGGCCCGCCGTTGGCGCAGCCGGCGAGCAGCAGAGCAAGCAGCAGCACTAAACGGTGCATAGCCACCTCGGATGCGAAATGTGTTGCACGCGAGACATAGACGGGAACTCTGTCCTGCTAAGAGGCTGGCCGCAGCCTCTCGCGAAAGTGCGCAGCAAGCTCAACGTAGTGCCGGGCGGTCTCGTCCCACATAGCGCGTTCCTCGGCGCTCAAGTCTCGCACCTTGCGCGCCGGGCGCCCGGCCCATAACTCGCGCCGCCCGATGCGCTTGCCCGGCGTGAGCAGCGCGCCGGCTGCCAGCATCCCCTCCTCCTCGATGAACGCGCCGTCCAGCACCTGCGCGCCCATGCCGACGAACGCCTTGTTCTCCAGCGTACAGGCGTGGACGAGCGCCATGTGTCCGACCGTCACGTCGTCGCCCAGGATGCAGGGCAGGGTGTCCCCCGTGCCGTGGAGCACGCTGCCGTCCTGGATGTTCGTGCGCGCGCCCACGCGGATCGGCGCGGCGTCGCCGCGGATCACGCAGGCGAACCAGACGCTGCTCTCCGGCCCAAGCTCCACGTCGCCAACGACCGTCGCCGTGGGCGCGACCCAGGCGCTGTGGGCGACGCGCGGCGCGACGTTGCCGAGCGCCCACAGGGGGCCATGATGCGGGCCATCACCCGGCATAGGCCGCTTCTGGGATCGGCCCACCGCCGCCGCGGTTTCGTCGAGCCCGAGCATGAGCCGGATGTTCTGCACCGCCGCGCCCGAGGCGCCCTTGCCCAGGTTGTCGAGCCGGGCGACGAGGACGGCCTGACCGTGCGCGTCGTTGCCGAAGACGCGAAGCTCCATCGCGTCGGTATCGTTGAGGTCCTCGGCCGTGAGTTTGCCGTCGTGCGTGGGACGCGTGACGTGCACGAGACGGTGGCCGTCGTAGCGGGCCGCGAGCGCGTTCGCGAGGTCGGCGCTGCGCGGCTTGCCGGGCAGGTCATCGAGGTGGAGCGGCACGGAGACCAGCATTCCCTGCCGCATGTGCGCGACCGAGGGCACGAAGAGCGGGCGCCGCGCGAGGCGGCTGTAGAGCTGCATCTCCGGGACGTGCTTGTGCTCCAGCGCGAGGCCATACAGCTCGAACGGCGGCCCGCCCGCTCCCTCATGCGCCTCGATCATGCTCCGCCCGCCGCCGGAGTGGCCGCTGACGGCGTTGACGGTGATCGGGTAGTCGGGCGGCAGCAGCCCGGCGTCCACCAGCGGTCGCAGGAGCGCGATGACGCCCGTCGGGTAGCAGCCGGGGTTGGACACGCGCGCGCTCGCGGCGATGCGGGCGGGCTGGCCCGGCTCCAGCTCGGCGAAGCCGTAGGTCCAGTCCGGGTGCGTCCGGTGCGCCGTGCTGGCATCGAGCACGCGGGGCGCGTCGGCGCCGAGCGAGGCCGCGAGCGCCGCGCTCTCCCGCGCCGCGCCGTCGGGCAGGCAGAGGACGACGAGGTCCACCTCGGCCATCAGCGCCCGGCGCGCCTCGGGGTCCTTGCGGCGCTCGGGAGCAATGCTGCGCAGCGCGATGCCGGGCTGGGCTGCCAGGCGCTCGCGGATGCCAAGCCCCGTCGTCCCTGCCTCGCCGTCTATGAACACCGTGCGCTGCTGCATGGCCGCCTCCTGCCCGTTTAGGGTTGCCATGCTGCGCCCGGCGCGCAAGAGGGGCGGTCCAGCGCAGGGCCGCTCTCTGTCGTGCGCGGATCCGTAGAAATCAGCGCTTGCTGAACTGGAAGCTGCGCCGGGCCTTGGCCTTGCCGTATTTCTTGCGCTCGACCTCGCGGCTATCGCGGGTCAGGAAGCCCGCGAGCTTGAGCACGCCGCGCAGCTCCGGCTCGTAGTTAGTCAGCGCCCGGCTGATGCCGTGCCGCACCGCGCCCGCCTGGCCGCTGAGCCCGCCGCCCGAGCAGGTGCACATGACGTCGAACTGGTTGTAGCGGTCGGTCACGAGGAAGGGCTGGGTGATGAGCATCCGCAGGACCGGACGCGCGAAATACTGGCCGACGCGCTTGCCGTTCACCGTGATCTCGCCCTTGCCGGGCTTGATCCAGACGCGGGCGACCGCGTCCTTGCGCCGCCCGGTTGCGTAGGAGCGCCCCAGGGCGTCGCGCTTCGGCTCGCGCTTGGGCGCCGCCTCCTGCTGCTGCGCGGCGGTCGCGATGGCAAGGTCCTTGAGGTCCGCGAGCGTGCGGGTCTGCTGGGTGCCAGAAGCCTGTGTACCAGACATGGGGATCAGGTCCTCGCGTTCTTGCGGTTCAGGGCGCGCACGTCGAGCGGCTGCGGGTCCTGCCCGGCGTGCGGGTGCTCGGCCCCCTTATAGACGTGGAGGTGCGTCATCTGCCGGCGCTGCAACGGGCCGCGCGTGATCATGCGCTCGACGGCTTTCTCGATGACTTCCTCCGGCCGCTTGCCCTCTAGGCGCTGGCGCACCGTGCGGCCCTTGATGCCGCCGGGATAGCCGGTGTGGTAGTAGAACACCGACTGCTCGGCCTTGTTGCCCGTCACCCGCACCTTCTCGGCGTTGACGACGACGACGTTGTCGCCGCAATCCACGTGCGGCGTGAACTGCGGCTTGTGCTTGCCGCGGAGGCGGTTGGCGATGAGGACGGCGAGCCGCCCGAGCACCAGCCCGTCCGCGTCGATGAGCACCCAAGCCTTGGAAACCTCCGCCGGCTTGAGCGAAGGAGTGGTCTTCAGCATCCCTGGCCTCGTGAGTGAGTGGCGCGGGATATGCGGCGAGAAGCCCGTCGGGTCAAGCCTTTCTGCGTGTGGTAGCATGTTACCGTAGGAAGTTGCGCCCCCTCCCTATGGGCGGACGCGGCAACGCTGCTACTCTATGCCAATGGCAGACAACGCCCACGGCATCGCCCGCCGCACCGCGAACTACGGCGACCGCGACTTCTCGCTCTATCTCCGCCGCTCTTTCATGAAGAGCACGGGCCTGTCGCAGGCCATGCTGGACCGCCCGGTTATCGGCGTCTGCGACACGCGGAGCGACTACAACAACTGCCATCGCCTCGTCCCCGAGCTGGTCGAGGCGGTGAAGCGCGGCGTGCTCGCCGGGGGCGGATTGCCGCTCGTCTTCCCGACCCTCTCGCTCAACGAGGCGCAGCTCTTCCCGACCTCGATGCATTATCGCAACCTCGCCGCCCTCGACACGGAGGCGATGCTCGTGGCGCAGCCCATGGATGCGGCCGTGCTCATCGGCGGCTGCGACAAGACGGTGCCCGCCCAGCTCATGGCGGCGGCCAGCGCCGACGTGCCGTGCGTGCAGCTCGTCACCGGGCCGATGCTGGCGACCCCGTTCCAAGGCGAGCAACTCTCCGCCTGCACGGACTGCCGGCGCTACTGGGCAGCGTATCGCGCGGGCCAGGTGGATCGGGAGCGCATCGGGGCGATCGAAGGCCGGCTCGCGACCACCGCCGGCACCTGCGGCGTCATGGGCACGGCGAGCACCATGGCCTGCATCGCCGAGACGCTCGGCTTCATGCCAGCCGGGCACGCGAGCATCCCCGCCGTCCACGCCGACCGGCTGCGCGCGGCCGAGGAGGCGGGAGCGCTCGCGGTCCGTCTCGCTGCCCACCCGATCCGTCCCTCGCAGCTCGTGACACTTGCCTCCGTGCGCAACGCGGTGCGCGTGCTGCTCGCGCTCGGCGGCTCGACCAACGCGGTCATCCACCTCGCCGCCATCGCCGGGCGGCGGGGCATCCGGCTCGATCTTCGCGAGCTGGACCAGTTCTCGGACGAGACGCCCGGGCTGGTGGACCTCAAGCCCACGGGCGACGGCTACATGGAGGACTTCCACGCGGCTGGCGGCCTGCCCGCGCTGCTCTGGGAACTGCGCGACCTGCTCGACGGCGACGCGCTCGATGTGACCGGGGCGCCGCTCCGCGAGCGGCTGCGCGAACCCGATTTCGTGGATCGCCGCTTCATTCGCGCGCGGGAGGAGCCAGTCTCGCCCGTGGGCGGACTTATCGCCCTGTTCGGCAGCCTCGCCCCGAATGGCGCCATCCTCAAGCGCAGCGCCGCCACGCCCGCCCTGTTCGAGCGTGAAGCCCGCTGCGTCGTGTTCGACGGCGTCGAGGACCTTGCCCGGCGCGTGGACGACTCGCAGCTCGATGTCACCGCAGACGACGCGCTCGTGCTCAAGAACGCCGGGCCGCTCACGCCGGCCGGGATGCCCGAGGCCGGCTACCTGCCGATTCCGACCAAGCTCGCGCGAGCCGGCATCAAGGATATGCTGCGCCTCAGCGACTGCCGCATGAGCGGCACGGCGTTCGGCACCATCGTGCTGCACATCTGCCCTGAGGCCGCGGCGGGCGGTCCGCTCGCCCTGGTCGAGAACGGTGACCGCGTCCGCCTCTCCGTACGCGAGCGCCGGCTCGACCTGCTCGTGGACGAGGTCGAGCTGGCCCGGCGCCGCGCTGACTGGCGTCCGCCGCCGACGCCCGCCCGCGGCTGGGACCGGATCGTCGCCGAGCAGGTCCTGCAGGCGGACGAGGGCTGCGACTTCCGCGCCCTGCGTGGCTGAGGGGCGTGGCTGACCCGGTTCACGTCGTCGGCGCGTCCGGACGGTCGGGGGCGACGCTGTGCCGGGCGCTGCTGGAGCGGTGCGTGCCGTTCGTTCCCGTCGTGCGCAACGCGGCACGCTGGGCGGCGACGGGATTGCCCGGCGAGCCGCGCGTCGCCGACCTCGCCGACCCGCCTGCGCTCGCGTCGGCGCTGGGCGATGCCCGCCGGGTCGCGTCCTGCGCTCACGCGCGTCACGCCCCCGCGATCCTCGCCGCGGCGCGGGGCGCCCACCGCTTCGCCTTCCTCGGCAGCACGCGCAAGTTCACGCGCTGGCCGGACGCGCACGGCGGCGGCGTTCTCGCGGGCGAGGCCGCGTTCCTGGCGAGCGGACGGCCCGGCGCCATGCTGCATCCCACGATGATCTACGGCGCCGAGGGCGAGGACAACGTCCAGCGCCTCGCCCGCCTACTGCGGCGCCTGCCCGTCGTGCCGCTGCCGGGCGGCGGGCGGAACCTGGTGCAGCCCATCCATCAGGACGACGTGACGCGCTGCTTGGTCGCCGCGCTCGACCGGACATGGAGCGGCCCCGAGAGCCTGGTGATCGCGGGGCCGAGCGCGCTGCCCTATCGCGATTTCGTCTGCGCGGTGGCGCGTGCCGCCGGGCTTCCGAGACCGCGGATCGTGTCCGTGCCGGTCGCCGCCTTGCGAGTGCTGGCGCCGCTCACACGCCTGCGCGGCGTGTCGCGCGTCCGCGGGGCAGAGCTGCGGCGGCTGACGGAGGACAAGGCGTTCAACATCGCAGCCATGCGTGAACGCCTCGGCGTGGAGCCGGTCCCGCTCGAAACGGGTCTTGCCGCGCTGTTCGGGCAGGCGTAGCCCGGTCCGAGAAGGAGACTTGCCATGCCCGTGATCAACCGCATCGCCGATTTCGCCGATGAGATGCGCGCCTGGCGCCATGACCTGCACCAGCATCCGGAACTCGCCCTGCAGGAGACGCGGACGAGTGCCAAGGTGCAGGAGGCGCTGCGCAGCTTCGGCGTGGACGAGGTCCATACTGGGATCGCGAAGACCGGCGTCGTCGGCGTGATCCGCGGGCAGGGTTCGGGCGGCGCGGTCGGCCTGCGCGCGGACATGGATGCCCTGCCCATCCTGGAGGAGACCAACCTTCCCTACGCGAGCCAAACGCCCGGCCTCATGCACGCCTGCGGCCATGACGGGCACACGACCATGCTGCTGGGCGCTGCCAAGTATCTTGCCGAGACGCGGAACTTCGACGGCACCGTCTACGTGATTTTCCAGCCCGCCGAGGAGAACCTGGCCGGCGGCGAGATGATGGTGAAGGAGGGCTTGTTCGAGCGCTTTCCCATGGACCAGGTGTTCGGCCTGCACAACTGGCCAGGCCTGCCCGAGGGCGTGTTCGCCTGGCGCGACGGACCGGTCATGGCCGCCGTCGCCAACATAGAGATCACCGTGACGGGCCGCGGCAGCCACGGCGCCCAGCCCCACAACGGCATCGACCCGATCGTGGTGAGTGCTGCCATCGTCCAGGCGTTCCAGAGCATCGTCGCCCGCACGCTGCGCCCGACCGACGCCGGTGTCGTCACCATCGGCAGCATCCAAGGCGGCCAGATCTACAACGTCATCCCCGAGACGGTGCGCATGCTCGGCACGGCGCGCTGGTTCAAGCCCAAGGTCGGCGATCAGCTGGAACAGGGCGTGCACCGGCTCGCGACGAGCATCGCGGAGGGATTCGGCGCTCGCGCCGAGATCGAGTTCAAGCGGATGTATCCGGCGACTGTGAACAATTCCGAGGCGATGGCCATGGCGCGCGAGGCCGCGGAAGCGGTCGTGGGCGAGGCGCGCGTCGAGCCTATGGACCAGCCGACGATGGGCGGCGAGGATTTCTCCTTCATGCTGAACGCAAAGCAGGGCAGCTACATCATGCTCGGCGCGCGGCGCAGCCCGGACGATGCGATGGTCCATCACCCGCGCTACGACTTCAACGACGCGCTCCTGCCCGTGGGCGCGAGCTACTGGGCGACGCTCGCGGAGCAGAGGCTGCCGCGGCGGGGGTGAGCGGAGCGTGCTATCGTGCGGCGGGAGGCATCTATGCCCGACGATCTCTACGAGGACGCACTCGCGTGGTCGGAGCAACAGGCCGACTTGCTGCGGCGACTTGCAGCGGGCGAGCGGGTCAACGACGACGTGGACTGGGCCAACGTCATCGAGGGGATTCAGGACGTGGGTCTATCCCAGCTGCGCGCGGTGCGGAGCCTGCTCGCACATGCGATGGAGCATCTGCTCAAGATCCACGGCTGGCCCGACGGTCCGGTCGAGCATTGGAAACACGAGACCCGCGTGTTCCTGGTCGACGCCAGCCGCGACTTCACGCCGTCCATGCGCCAGCGGATCAACGTGACCAGCCTATATCGCGAGGACCATGCCCTGATCTCCGCGATGACGCGCGATGGCGAGCCGCTACGGCACTTGCCGCAGTCTTGTCCGTTCACGGTAAAAGACCTGATCGTCCGTCGCGGTACCCTGCCCGACGTGGACGCCCTCCTCGTCAAGTTCGCCGCCCTACCCTAGCGCCTCCCGCACGCCCTCCAGCGCGAACTGCGCCGCCAGCGCCGCGAGCAGCACGCCCAGCACCCGGCCTGCGACGCTCGCCCCCGTCTCGCCGAGCAGTCCCGCCACCCGGCGCGCGCCGAGCAGCGCTGCGAGCGTCACCAGGAGCGCCACCGCCAGCGCCGCCAAGATCACTCCGACCTGCGCCCACTCGCCACCGGTCCGCGCCCGCAGCAGCACCATCGTCGTGATCGCGCCCGGCCCGGCGAGCAGCGGGATCGCCAGCGGAAACACGCTGATGTCGTCCGGCGTCGCCGCCGCGGCCTGCTGCTCGCGCGCGTCCACCCGCGCGCCGCTCCGCGCCCGCACCATATCGGCCGCCGTGAGGAACAAGAGCACTCCGCCTGCCACCCGCATCGCAGGCAGCCCGATCCCCAACGCCCGCAGCACCCCCTCACCCACGATGCCGAACAGGGCGAGCACAACGAACGCGATGAGGCACGCGCGCCGGGCCTGTTCCGCCCGCTCGGCGTATCCGTCCTGCGGCGTCATCGCGGCGAACAGCACCGCTGTTCCCGCCGGGTCGAGGATCACGAGGAGGGCGATGAGTGCGTAGAGGAAAGAATGTGTCACGCCTAGCACCTTGTCGCCGGGCGGCGGCGCGGGCAACCTCAGACCGATAACTCGCGCGATGCCCCTTCAGGCCGCTCCGCGGCCTGTCCCTCCGGGGGATCGCTGCGCGATGGCGACGAGGCTGCTCGTCGCCGCGGCACTGGTCGCTGCCGGGCTGGCGGGGTGCGCCGGGCCGATCGCCACGACGCAGGATTGCCGTACTGAGAAAGTCGCGGAGTTGCCGGCGCGGCTCCTCCACGGCCAACTGATCGTGCCGGTGCAGCTCGACGGGAAGTCCTTGGCCTTCCTGGTGGACACCGGGTCCGAAGGGAGCATGATCACGCCCGAGGCGGCGGATCGGCTCGGTCTCACGCGCAACCCGAAGCGGACCACGACCATCCACGGCACGGGCGGCACCGTGGTCAGCGCCAACGCCGACGTGCGCCGCTTCGAGGTGGGTGCCGTGGCGCTCAGCGACCAGAGCGTGGCGGTCGGCCCGGTGCCGTCTGGCGAGACCTCCGGCATCGGCGGGCTGCTCGGCGCCGACTGGCTCGGCGATTTCGACGTGGACCTTGACGTGCCGCATCGCCGGGTCGCGCTCTGGCGAGTTCAGGGCTGCGGCGACCACTTCGACCCCTTGCAGGGCCGCCATTTCACGCTGCCGCTGATCCGCACGGTGCGCGGCCGGGTTCTGGTCCCGATCAAGGTGAACGGGACCGGGATGTTCGCCTACCTCGATAGCGGCGCCGTCGCCACCATCATCACCGCCGCGGCGGCCGAGCGCCTCGGCGTGAGCGACGCGACGCTCGCGAAGGACCCAGGCGGCGTCGGGCTGGGCGTGGACATGCGCCGGCTCGGGTTCCGCTGGCACCGCTTCGCCGAGGTCTCCATCGGCCCCGAGCACTTCCGCAACATCACGCTGCCGGTGAGCGCCGTCCAGATCCAAGTGGCGGGTGCGCTGCTGGGCGCGGATTACCTCGCGCACCATCGCGTCTGGGTCTCCCTGGGAGCACGGCGGGTGCTGATCGAGCCGATCCGCTGACCGGATTTGCTGGGGCGAACGACGGGTCTCGAACCCGCGACATCCAGGACCACAACCTGGCGCTCTACCAACTGAGCTACGTCCGCCGCAGCAGGCGGGGGTCTTACGGCGCCTAGCCGGTCGCCGTCAACGCTGGGCTCTGGGGCGCGCTCAGGGCCGAGCGCCCGGCCGCCGCGAAATGCCGCGCGAGACGGGCGCATGCCTCGTCCAGCACCTCGTCCCGCTTGCAGAACGCGAACCGCGCGTAGTGCCGTGGCGCGTTCCCTTCATAGAACGCCGAGACCGGGATCGCGGCCACGCCCGCCTCCGCCGTGATGTGGCGGCAGAACGCCATGTCGTCCCCGGGGAAGCCCAGCGGCGCGAAGTCGGCCGTCACGAAGTAGCTGCCCATCACGGGAAGCACGCCCATCCCCGCCCGGCGAAGACCCTCCGAGAGCCGGTCCCGCTTGCCCGCGAGATCGGCGGCCAAGCCGGCGAAGTAGGAACTGTCCTTCGCCAGCCCGACCGCGACGGCGCGCTGCAGGTTGGGAGCGGTCGTGAAGGTCAGGTTCTGGTGCGCCTTCGCGACCACGCCCGCGAGCGCGGCGGGCGCCGTCACGTAGCCGATTTTCCAGCCCGTGAGTGAGAAGGTCTTGCCCGCGCTGCCGACGCGCATGGTCCGCTGCCCTAGGCCGGGGAGCGTCATCAGGGGGATGTGCCGCCAGCCGTCATAGGTCAGGTGTTCATAGACCTCGTCGCAGACGGCGTAGCAATCGTGCTTCTGGAGGAGGTCGGCGATGAAGGCGAGCTCGGCGGCGGTGAACACCTTGCCCGTCGGGTTCATGGGCGTGTTGAGCAGCAGCGCCTTGGTGCGCGGCCCGAACGAAGCGGCGAGTTCCGCGCGCGGCAGGTCCCAGCGGGGCGGCTGCAGGCGCACGAGCCGCGGCGTGGCGCCGAGCATCCGCACGACGGGCAGGTAGGTGTCGTAGAGCGGCTCGATCAGCACGCACTCGTCGCCAGGGTCGAGCACGGCCATGAGGCAGGCGGTGATCGCCTCCGTGGCACCCGAGGTCACGACGACCTCGCGGCCCGGATCGACCTGGAGTCCATAGAAACGCTGGTTCGCAGCCGCGACGGCGGCGCGCAGCTCGGGGACGCCCGGCATCGGCGGATACTGGTTCCGCTCATCGCGGAGCGCCGCGGCGGCGGCCTCGATGATGTCCGCCGGGCCGTCCGTGTCCGGGAAGCCCTGGCCGAGGTTGATCGCGCCATGCTCGACCGCGAGCGCGGACATGACGGTGAAGATGGTGGTGCCCGTGGCGGACAGGAGCTGGTTGACGGGCTTCACCGGGCGCGATCTCCAGGGTGCGGAATGGGCCGGACTATGGGGGCAGCTCCAACCGGGCGCAACGGCCGCTCGCCCGAGGATCGTTGCCGTCAACGCGCCTCCGCCATGCAGACGGCCTCGACGTTGTTCCCGTCGGGGTCGGTCAGGAACGCCGCGTAGTAGGTGGGACCGTAGTCGGGCCGCGGCCCAGCCGCGCCGTTGTCGCGGCCGCCGGCGCCGAGCCCGGCGGCGTGAAAACGATCAACGGCCTCGCGGGTCGCGGCACGGAAGGCCACGTGCGCTCCCGTGCCGGCCGCACCGTCCGTCCCGTAGAGCCACAGCGCCGGCTCACCCGGAGGGCCGAAGCCTGCGCTGGCGTCGTCACGGGAATCGAGCGTGTAGCCGAGCGGCACCAGCACAGCCTCGTAGAAGCGGACGCTCGCCGTCAGGTCTCTCACCCGCAAGCCTACGTGGTCAAACATGGGAACCTCCTTTGACAGGACGTCAGCCTAGGGCGGAGGCCGCGAGCCGATCTTGGAGAATCTTGCGGTCGCCCCGCGCCATCCGGCGGAACCGGCGCGGCGAGACCCCGGCGGCGCGGCGGAAGGTGCGGACAAAGTTCGAGAGGTCGCCGAAGCCGGCCTCGAACGCAACGTCGGTGATCGTGCTTGTGTCGTCGGCGAGGAGGCGCGCGGCGTGGCGCAGCCGTGCGCGGACCAGGTGCTGATGCGGTGTCACGCCGAATACCTTGGCGAACAGGCGCAGGAAGTGGAACCGGCTGAGGCCGACGTGGCTCGCCACCTGCTCCAGGTCCAGCGCCTCGCCTGCGTTTGCCTCGATCCAGAGCGCCGCCTCGACCGCGCGGTGGCGCTCGCGCGGCGTGGCGCCCGGCGGGGTATGGCGCGGCTCGGAGACGAGCGACACGAAGCGCGCCGCATACAGCATCCCCGCCTCATCGAGGCCGACATCGCTGCGCCCCTCGGCGGCGGCCTGGGCGAGCTCGCCGAGCACCACCAGCTCGGGAAGCGGCGGCAGCGCGCCGGTTCGCCACGTCGTGCGCCGGGCATCGAGCGCCTGCACCAGCTCCGGCGCGAGCTGGAAGGACAGGCATTCGTCGCCGCAGACATGGTCGTGCGTGCAGACAAATTCGTCGCCGGCGCAGCCGACCAGCGTCGAGCCCGCCACGAGATCGAAGGCCCGGCCGCGCGACCTATAGCCGAAGCTGCCTTCGCGCACGTAGGAGACGGAGAACGCATCGTGCAGCTCGGCGAACGGCGCCGCCGAGACTCCGGCCTCGCAGCGGTAGTCAACCACCGTGATGGATCCGTTCGCCACGACCGCCTTGGCCACCATGTTCGCCGGACCGCGCTCCCTGCCCCGCGTAGCCATGCCGGACGGCGGCGCGGTGCGGGAAGCGTAGCAGTCGATCCCGGCGCGATGCTTGGCGAATCTTGCGGCGTCCCGTAGTCATCGCCACCGTAGGGACGCTGTCCGCGGCCTGCACCTGCGCCACCTCTCCCGCGGCAGGAGGGCGGAAGATGGCCCCGGTCCCTCTCAGTGTGGTCCCCATCGGTCGGATCGTGTGATTGCTGGCCGGCGCTCTTGTTAGCCCTGCTCGCGCGGCCCTGCCAGACAACCACGACGAGACCTCAGCCCCCTTTTCCGTTGCGACGAACCGCAACAACACTTAGGCTGATTTTCGGGAAACGGCACGGTATGGGCCGATCTCGCAACAAATATCGCGGTCGCACGGTGCCCGACTTGCCGACGGCGCGCGGCGCTCCACCCGGGGCAAAGGCTCGGCGCGCATCGGGGCGGGCGCAACAAGCTGACCACGCGATTCAAGGGAGGACCAGGATGAGGACATTGTTGCTGGCCAGCGCGGCGGTTCTAGCGTTGTCGGCGGTCGCACGGAATGCGTCGGCGGCGCCGATTACCTTCGGCTACACCGGCGCCATCGAGACCTACACAGTGCCGCAGACCGGGACATACGATATCGTTGCTACCGGGGCGCGAGGCGGCGGCACCTCCGGGAGCAACCTCCCGTATCCCGGCAACGCCGGGCTGGGCGCCGAGGTCGGCGGCGACTTCTCCCTCACCCAAAACGAGGTTCTGCAGATCGCGGTGGGCGGCGTAGGCAATGAGGGCTGCTGCGGCGCCGGCGGCGGCGGAGGCAGCTTCGTGGTCGGGCCGGGCAACACGCCGTTGCTGGTCGCGGGCGGCGGCGGCGGTGGGGGCGGTGTCTCCGACGCACTCGCCTCCAACGCCCGCGGCGGGAACGCGACGGTCGGGAACGCGGCCAACCCCGTCAGCGCCTCCGGTGCGGGCGGAAACGGTTCCGGCGGGCCCGGCGGCGGCACGTCCGTCGGCGGCGCCGGCGGCGCGGGCGGCGCGGCCACTGACGGCGGCGGCGGCGGTGGGGGCGGGGGCGGCTTCTTCGGTTCCGGCGGCACCAGCTACCTCGTCAACGGCACCAGCCCTGCGCCTTACGCCGGCGGCGGCGGTGGGTCCTTCATCAACGGCCTGGCCGGCGGTTCACCCGGCGGTGCCGATATCGCGGGCGGCTTCGGCGGCGGCGGCGGCGGCGGCGCCAGCGCCAACAACGCCGGCGGCAGGGCCGGCGGTGGTGGCGGCGGCTACAGCGGCGGCGGCGGCGGCGGCGCGGGAGGCGCCGGCGGCACGGGCGGCGGCGGCGGCGGCGGCGGCTCGTTCAACGGCGCCGAAACGGACCCGGTGTTCCTGGCCGGCGTCGGGACGGACAACGGCTCAGTGGTGATCACGGCGCTGGAGTTGGTGACCCTGCCGGGGCCCGCGCCGGTGCCGGAGCCGGCCTCGCTTGCCCTGCTCGGCGGCGGCCTGCTCGGCCTCGGCTTCACCGTGCGAGCGTCGCAAGACCGCGTAACCCGCCCGCTCGCGGCGCGGTGCCGACCACGAACGCGCGGTGCCGCGCTGCTCTTGGATGCGCAGGGTCATGCCTACCCGCTTGGCAAGGCGGCACGGCGCGCCCGACATGCGGCCCATGTCTGCCGCCCCGGAGGTGTTCGACCGCCGCGCCGTCCGCCACCATCGCGACCGCGCGGCGGCGCTCATGCCCGCCGTGGAGCCCTTGCTGCGCGACGCGGCGGAGCGGCTGCTCGACCGCCTCGACGACACGACGCGGCGGTTCGGGCAGGCGCTGGACGTAGGCGGGCGCGGCGTCACAGCACCCATGCTGCGGGCACGGGGGATCGAGGTCGTGTCGTGCGATCTCTCGCCGCGCATGGCAGCACTCGGCGGACCGCCCGCCGTCGCGGCGGATGAGGAGTGGCTGCCGTTCGCGCCGGAGAGCTTCGACCTGGTGGTGGCGAGCCTGAGCCTGCACTGGATCAACGACTTGCCGGGCGCGCTGATCCAGCTCCGCCAGGCGCTGCGCCCGGACGGGCTGCTGCTCGCGAGCCTGCCCGCGCTTGGCACGCTCGGCGCGCTCCGTTCGGCGCTCACGGAGGCCGAGACCGAGCTGCGCGGCGGGGCCTCTCCACGCGTCTCGCCGTTCCCGGACCTGCGGGACTGTGCCGGGCTGCTGCAGCGCGCCGGGTTCGCGCTGCCGGTCGCGGATGTGGAGGACGTTACGGTGCTCTACGCGGACCCGCTGGCGCTGCTCCACGACCTGCGCGCGGCGGGCGAGACGAATGCGGTGGCGCTGCGCGACCGGCGGACGCCGCCTGCCTTCCTGTTCCCGGCGGCGCTCGCCGCCTTGCCGCGGCAAGACGGCCGGGTCGCGGCAACGCTGCGGCTCGCGGTGCTCACGGGATGGGCGCCACACCCCGGCCAGCAACAGCCCGCCCGGCGCGGCAGCGGGCAGGTTAGTCTCGTTGCGGCGCTGGGGACGACGTCTGATGGGTAATCAGAGTAGAACCTACTTTGCGGGAAGTCATTGACCCGGTATTCAAGCTATAAGAGTCAATTCTTCTCTCTCAAGGACTCGTCGAATTTCCTCAAAAGTATTACTAATCGATCCCTTCGCAAATCTGATTTGACCGAGACCGTCTCTCTGATCCCCTCATTTCAGGCTGGGGCGAAAAGCCTGCCGAAGATGCTGCACTGCGCGACGGCGTCACTGAAGCTGGCAATGAGCGGCGCGAGCCTGTGCTCGGGCATGGTGGGGATCAAGTCGTAGAGCATGCAGCCCTGCCGAAACAGCGAGTGAGTGCGGGTCTTCGAGGTATTGGACTTGAGCAGCCGGTCCATGCCGAGGCTCTCGCCGGTGGCGCCGAGCAGGGTGAGCAGTGCTGTGGCAAAGGCGCTGACCAAGAGCAGGCGGTCGCGCCGGGTCGGCTCGCCGATGCGCGTGGCACTCAACCCCATACCGAAGCGCAGGTCCTTGGTGTCCCGGAAATGCGGCTCGATGGTCCAGCGCTTCGCATAATGGTTGACCAGCTCGGCGGCGGACGCCTCGGCGTCACTGGCCGCGAGGCACCAGGGTTCCTGCATTGCCTTGGCGTGGGTGCACACAACCGCGCCGACCTGGAAGCCGTGCGAGGCGGTCACGCGGGCGCCGCGCAGCTTGCGCGCGCGTCCCGCCTTGCCGACCCACTCGGTAGCCGAGCGCGTCTCGCCCAGGGCGTCGGTGACGCGGATGTTGCCGCGGAAGCGGATGACGTAGCCGAAGCCCAACTCGGCCAGGAAGCCGAACAGCTTGCAGTCGCCGAAGCCGCGGTCGGCGAGGATGGTCACGCGGCAGCCCGGTGGCACGAGCTCCTTGAGCCGCGCTAGGCAGGCGTCTTCGAACGCGTTGCGCTGCGCAGCGAGTTCCTCTTTCCAGACGGTCAACCACAGCAGGGGGGCCGCCCTTCCGTGCCCCGTCACCAGGCTCAGCACCAGCGTTGCCTGTCCGTCGCGGTCGTACTCGGTCCAGTCCATCGCCACCAGGACGTCCCGCCGCGCCCCGACCTGGTGCGGCACCCAGCGGGCAAAGCTGTCCCACACATCAATGCCCGCGTTGCTCATCAGCCGGTCCACCTGCTTGACCGCGTGCTTGGTGACCAAGCCGCGTGCCTGGGCGAGCGCCTGCCCGATCACCGCCACCGCCAAGGATGCGCTGGCCATCACCCCCAGCGTGGCACCGGCCAGGGCATCGACCCGCTTGGCGTGCAGGTCATGCCCATACAGCCCAGCAATGAAGTCACGGATCTCCTCAAGCCGACCACTCGACCGCCCCGTTTTGTCCACGCCCACACTCCGTTCCGACAGGAGCCGAAGCTTCTACGGAGCATGCTCGAATCGCGGCTAGATCTGAGGCCACCAAAATGAGGGGATTCCTGAGCGAGACCGTGTATGTTAGAAAACTCTTCGCACGTATCTTCCAAAAGGATGATCGCTTTCCTAAAGCCGAGCCGACCTTGAAATAGCCCTGCTTCATGAACAACATTTAATCGGGCATGGAGCTTTTGGTCGGCCTGCTCATCTTCAGCGGTCAGAACCAAAAATGCAAAGACCGCACTGCCGAGCATCTCCTCAAGACGATTAGCGGTCGAAACACCAGCAGTCGGAACGCTATTAAATTCGTCAACTGCAAGGCAGAGCCTGTCTTGGAGGAAGTCCTTTAGCTCGCGCCACATCAGTGACCGCCCGTGCCCAATAAATACTTTCTTCCCGGCTATTGCCATTCCTTTACTTTCCTCATCTGGAGCTTTGGCTGACTCCGTCGGCCTCAATCTCTCGATGTCTGAGCGTCTGAACGTAACGCCAAAAGCCTGCAAATGAAGGCGTCGTCGATGATCCCATGTATCGAAGTCGCCAGTCACCCAATTTTGGTTGAGCGCAGCTTCACCCTCTGCCCACCAGAATTCGTCGAGGATATCGACGTTATCCGCCGATCGCCTATCGGCTTTGTCCATCGTTGACCTACTAGCGATCAACCGCTCGGCACGCGCTTTGATTAACCCGGCGTGTGCACGTTTGCAAATGGTGCGCGTGCCGCGCGCATGCCTCATACCTAGCAAGGCAAGTGCTTCAGCAGCGGTGATCCATTCATCATCGGCTGCATCGGTTCGTTCTGACATTACGCCGAAAGCCTCCAAATCGTGCCGTGGCTGACGTTAAAGCCGCAAGCGATGTCGCGAACCGCATCGCGCTCCTGGTCGCGCCGCCGGATCGCCCCGCGGTGCTTGTATGGGGCGAGCTTCGGCTTGCACCCTATCTTCACGCCGCGGGACTTCCGGCGCCCGTCCTTTGCTGCGCCCCCGGACAAGGTCGCGCTCGAACTGGCCAGCCGCCGAGTATCGTGAGCATTAGGCGACGATACAGTGTGCTGGTGTCGGCCCTTGTCTCGCTACGACCTGAAAAACCGGCCTTGCGCTCGGTGACGGCAGTAAGGGCAGTAAGGGAGTTCAACAGGTCGCGGGCCGAGCGGGCCAGCCGGTCAAGCCGCGTCACCGTCACTACGTTGCCGGGCGCGAGGTCGGCCAGCAATCGCAGAGGCTGCTGCCGGTCGGCCTGCGCGCTGCTGGCCGTTTCGCGGAGCTCCTTCTCGCGCCTGCGGCTTGCAAAACGGCAACCTGCGCTGCCACGCTCTGCCCGTCCGCCGATACCCGCTCATAGTCGTGGATCACGCACGCAGCCCCTAGAGAATGGCTTCAATACCCTTGCGGCGAATCACGTTGAGCAATACCAGCGCCGGACCGGTAGGCCGCTTCGCGCCGCGCTCAAGCTGCGAGACATACCCCACCGTAAGGTTGAGATAGCGGGCAAAGACGGCCTGGCTCAGGTGGGCCTGCTCGCGCAGCGAGCGGATTTCCTCGGCGGTGATCGGTTCGGCGACCACATCAGCCTTGCTGCCAAGGTGGCGCAGCGTGATCTTCTCGTCGTCGCAGCATCCATGATACCCGTGCGGCGGAGGTCGTCCGCTGTCTCAAGCAAGGCCTTCGTTAGCCGCGTCATCCGCGTCCTCTTCGTCATCTGTCACCTCCTGCAATGCACCATCCTCATATGGCTCTGGGCGAGCTGCATCGCATCGGCCGCCAGCCATGCAGCCCCGATCTCCCGCAGCGTCAGCAACTCGTCGCCACTGATATTCTCGCGCTCGCGCTTGGCGAAGCCGTAGAGGAATACAGCGCGATCGCCGCTCCGGTAGGCCAGCAACACGCGGTAGCCGCCCGAACGGCCCTGGCGGGCCGGGCGACACGCTGCTTGATGATGCCGCCGCCCAGGTTTGCGTCGATCAGGCCGCACTCGGCGCGCCGGATCGCGTCGCGCAAGCTGCTGTCTCGGAGACGCTCGCGCCGGACAAAGCGTGCCAGCCATCTCGTCCTAAAAACCTGCACTGCGCACCATGGTTCACGATACTATAGTGCTCAGAACCATAGATCAAGCACAGGTTCCGGCACAGGAAGAAGGCGCGAATTCCAGCGACTTAGGCTTTATGCAAGATTTTCTGAAATCCACTACCCTTCGCGCCTTTCAGCGCACCCCGGAGCGAGGCAGCGATGTTCGGGGCATGGTCTGCCTCCCGCCCGAACCTGTGACCAAATACCACGTCCAACATCAAACCGGAATCGCCTGCATCCCCTCCGCCTGCCCAACGGTGATGAACTGCACCAGCGGGTCCTGCCCGGAGGCGGCGACCGACGGGTGGGCCGCGAGATACTTGTTCGTGTCGAAGTTCGGGCTCGGGTTCCGCCCCTCCTTCCAGCCGTATTCCTCGTAGTGCGTGAGCGGATCCATGCCGGTCTTCGCCACGTCGGGATACTGGGCCAGGTAGTAGCTCGTGTTGAACCACGGGTCCGGGTTGAGGCCCAGCCTCCAGCCGACCTGGTCGTAGCTCGCGAACGCGTCCGCGCTCGCGGGCACGATCGTGGCGAGCTGGCTGAAGTAGTAGGTGCGGTTGACGAGCGGGTCGGGCGTCCCGGTCGCGGTCGGCGTGTTGATGAACGTCATGCGCCCCTCCAACTGGCCGAACTGCATGTAATGGACGAGCGGGTTCACGCTCCGCCTCGGCCACGTCGGGGTTCGCGGTGAGATACGCCGGGTCGTTGAAGGCGAGCGACGGCTCACGCCCCTCCTTCCAGCCGGACTGCTCGAAGTGCTGCAAAGGGTTCACGCCGGCCGCGGCGACGTCCGGGTTCACCGTAAGGTAATACTTGGTGTCGAACCAGGGGTCCGGGTTCTCGTCCAGCTTCCAGCCGACCTGGTCGTAGTATTGCGTCGGATCGAGGCCGGAGGCGGCCGCGTCGGGATACTGGGGCGACGTACCAGGCGCCATCCACGAGCGGGTCCTGTGCCACGTTGTCGTGCGGCGTCGCGGCGACGGGCTGGCGGCCCTCAAACTGGCCGTAGTCCAGGTAGTGCTCCAGCGGGTCCATGCCGGCCGCAGCCACGTCCGGGTTGGCCGCGAGATAGCCGTTGGTCGAGAACAGGATGCTCGGGTCGCGCCCTTCCTTCCAGCCATTCTGCTCGTAGTGCACGAGCGGGTTCACGCCCGCCGCTGCCACGTCCGGGTTCTGGTTCAGGTAGTAGTCCGTGTTGAACCAGGGATTGGGGTTGTAGCCTTCCTTCCAGCCGACCGTGAGATACTGGGTGAGCGGGTCCATGCCGGACGTCGCCACGCTCGGATACTCGGCGAGATACCAGGCGGCGTCGAAGTCGGCGCCGGCGCCGGACCAGACTGGTGTCGCGGCGCGATACTGGTTCGTGATCAGCGTGCCGCCCGCCCCGTCCGACATGAGGTCGAACTCCCCGGCGCCGTAGCTGGCGCCCCCGCCGGTGCTTGCAGCGTGAAGCTCGCGACCGTCGTCGTCCCCTTCAGCACTTGCAGGGTGCTGCCTTGCAGGTTCAGCTCGAGGCCAGCACCGTAGGCGAGGCCGCCGAGGTCCACCGTGTCGCCGTAGCGGAAGTTCGAGAGCGTCGCGCTGTCGTAGCCGGCGGCGCCGAAGGCGAGACGGTTGGCGCCGGTGTTGCCGAACGCGACCGTCCCGCCCAG
Source organism: uncultured Alphaproteobacteria bacterium (assembly GCA_963848595.1). Lineage (GTDB taxonomy): Bacteria > Pseudomonadota > Alphaproteobacteria > Acetobacterales > Acetobacteraceae > CAWKEH01. Next base: position 262,654 of record CAWKEH010000003.1, read on the forward strand.
AGCCGCCGGGCCGGCGAGCTGCAGGGGCGCTGTTGCCGTCGAGCGTGATCGTGCCGCCATTGATCAGGCTGGCGGCGGCAACGGTTCTCGTCCTCCAGGGTGATCGAGCCAGCGTTCGTGAAGCTGCCGGTGAGCACGGCATGCCCGTTCGACAGGGTCACGCTGCCCGCGTCCGTGACCGTGCCCGCGACGGTGGCGCCCGCGCCGAGGGTCAGCGCCGTACCGCTGCCGAGCTGCGCCCCGGCCGCGCCCGCCTGCAGCGCGCCGCCGCCGAGCAGGATGCTCGCCTGGTTGAAGGCCCCCGAGATGGTGAGCGGCCCGGTGAGCCGGGTCGCGTCGAGCAGCCCGGCGCCCCCGCCCGTGGCTTGCACCTGCGTGCCGTCGAGCAGCGTGAGGCTGCCTCCCGCCGCTGCCAGCGTTCCTTCCCAGGTCACGCCGTCCAAGGTGAGGTTGCCCGGCGCGAAGCTGCCGCCGGTCGCCGCGACGGTGCCGTTGCGGACCGTGCCCAGCATCGTGGCACCGTCGAGCGGAGTGCCGGCGGCAAGGTTCAGCGTGCCGCCCCCCAGGTCCAGGATCGCGCCCGCATCGAGGCCGAGCGTTCCGGTGCCGGTGATCCCCGATTCCCAGTGCCGTGAACAGGGCGAGGCTCGTCGTGCCGCCGAGCAGCACGCGGCCGCCGTAGTTCACCGTGAGCGTGCCCAAATTGGTGAAGCCGGAATCCAAGTGCAGGGTCTGGTTGCTCGCGACCATGATCGCGCCCTGGTTGCGGATCAGGCCGCCCGTCAGCCAGCCCTCCCCCGGCGCGGTCAGCGTGAAGCTCGTGCCGAGCGTGAGCGTGCCCCCGGCCGCCTCGGAGAGATGCCCGCCGCCGCCGAGGCTCACCGCGACGTTGTTCAGCGTCTCGCTGTCCGCGACGACGATGGACTGGTTCTGGCCGGTGAGCACGATGCTGCCCGGGCCTGTGCCGCCGGCGCCCTTGAAGACGACGTTGTCGCGAAGCTGCAGCGGCGCGCCGCGGCGGATTGCGGCCTGCGACAGGTTCAGCATGCCCTGGACGGTGACGCCGTCGAGCGTCGAGGGCTGCGCGCCGGCGCTGGTCAGCAACGTTCCGCCGGCAAGGCTCAGGATGCCGCCGCTCAGGGTTCCGCCCGCCAGCGTGAGGCTCGCCAGCGCGCCGCCGGGCCTGAGCTGCAGGGTGCTGCCCGTATTGGTCAGGGTGCCGTCGATCGCGACGGTGCCGGGTCCGCTCAGCCCGAGGCCGAGGAGTGCTGCCGTCGTCACGGTGCCGTCGAGCGCGAAGGTGCCGCCGGCGGCGACCGTGATCGCGCCCGTGGAGGCGCCGAGGGTCACGCCCGCGGCAACGTCGAGGCGGGCGCCGGCGCCGACCTGGATCACGCCGTTGTCGGCGAAGCTGCCGCTGCCGCCGATCTGGGCGGAGCCGGTGACGTTGACCAAGGCGCCGGACGCGACCGTGAACCCGCCGCCGGCGACCGTGCCGAGCACGGCAGTGCCGGTGAGGCTGCCGAGCGTGACCACGACGTTGGCGAGCGTTTCCTGGTCGAGCGCGCGCAGCTCGGCGCCGGACCCGGTGAGCAGGATCACAGCCTGCCCGCTGCCGCCCACGCCCGCGTAGGTCACGCCGCCCAGCAGCCCGAGATAGGTTCCGACCGTGCCGGAAATGGGTTGGCTCAGGTTCAGCGTGCCTTGCAGCGCGACGCCGTTGAGCACGGGCGAGGCACCGTTCGTGCCGCCCGCGACCTGGAACGAGCCGCCGGCGAGCTGCAGCGTGCCGCCCTGGATCGTGCCGCCCCGCAGCAGCACCGCGTCGAACGGTCCCGACTGCACGGCGAGCGTCTGGCCGGCGTTGCTCAGCGTGCCGTCCAATTCGACGACGCCGCCCCCGGTCGTCACGAGCGATTTTAGCGCGCCGCTCGTCACCGTGCCGTCCAGCTCCAGCGTGCCGCTGGCGGCGAGCGAGAGCGTTCCCGTGCCGGTGCCGAGCGTCGTGCCCGCGGCGACGTCGAGCCGCGACCCCGACGCCACCTGGATGGCGCCGTTGTTGGTGAAGCTGCCGCCCGCGACGCGCGCGAGGCCGCTCACGGTCACGATCGCGTGCGTGCCGAGCGTGACCGCGCCGCCGCTGGCCGCCCCGAGCGTCGCCGCGGTCACGGTGTTGCCGAGGGTAATCGCGGCGTTGTCGAGCGTCTCGCTGTCCGTCGCCAGAAGCGACTGGCCGGCGCCGGTGAGCAGCACCGTTCCCGCGCCTGACCCGCTCGCGCCTTGTAGCGTGAGCCCGTCGCGGAAGAGTACCTGGTTCGCGCCCGGCGTGTTGCCCGCCGCGGCGCTGAGGTCGAGCGTGCCTTGCAGGGTGACGCCGTCGAGCGTGGAGGAGATGGGCGTATAAGCCGTCCCGCCGGAAAGCAGCGAGAGGGACCCGCTGCCGACCCGCACCGTGCCGCCCTTGAGCGTGCCGCCCTGCAGGGCGAGCGACGGGAGCGTGCCGCCGGGTCCGAGGGTGAGGCTCGCGCCGCTGTTGTCGAGGAGGCCGGTGACGACGACGGTGCCCGCATCGCTCGTGACCAGGCTGTGCAAGCCAGCCGTTGTGTAGCTTCCGTCCAGCTGCAAGGTGCCGCCGGACTGGATGGCGAGCGTGGCCGAGCTGCCGCCGGAGGCGAGCTGGACCCCAGTTCCGACTTCGAGCAGGCCCCCGGAGGCGACAGAGATGCTGCCCGAGTTCACCACCTGCTTGCTCACCGTCTGCGACAGGTTGCTGATGAGGGCACGGCCGGTAACGTTCACCGTGGTGCCCGTGCCGAGCGTCAGCGATTGGGCGAAGTAGGACCCGAGCTGCAAGATCGCGGCCGAGCTGGAGGTGCTGCCGAACGTCAGGGTGAAGCCCGCGAGCGTCTCGGTGTCGCTGACGCTGAGCGTCGTCCCGGCGCCGGTAAGCAGGATGCTCCCGGGACCGCCACTCGCGCCCAGGAACTGGTTCGCGCCGACGAGGCTAAGCCGTAGCCCGGCGCCCGAGAGGTTCAGCGTGCCGTCCACCGTGACCGAGTTCAGCCCGGCGGAATAGCTGGTGGATTGGACGGCCAGCGTTCCACCCTGCTGCGACACGATCCCGCCCGTGAGCATGCCCCCGAGCATCAGCGTGCCGGCGTTGAGCGTGACGCTGCCGGACACGGCGAGGCCGCTGCTGCCGACCAGGAGCGTGGCGCCGGGCTGGCTGATGGATACCGAGCCGATGGACCAGGCGCTCGTGGCGCCGACCGTGACCGTGTAGGCGCCGCTGGCGCTGAGGGAGGCGGTGTCGCTGCTGGCCGCCGTGCCGGACATCCCAGGGACGACGCCGCCGGCCCAGTTCGCCGCCGCCGTCCAATCGCCGCTGATACTCTGTGCCCAACTCGCGTTCGTCTGTGTCACCTGTGCCGTCCTGTTTTGTGGAACGAGGAATGGCTTCAGGAGAACACGGCTAGGTTTCGGCTCAGTTAATAGACGTGATCTCGTTCCTGGAAACGACGCGGGAACGGGAGACGAGCGGTTAAAGCCCGGCGAGCGAGGCGGCGATGCGGGTCTGCCGGGCGGTGGCGAGGCGGGAGGCACGGAGGATGCTGCGCACGTCGGCGACGGCGCTCTCCAGGTCGGCGTTGATGACGAGATGGTCGAACTCGCGCCAGTGCGCGATCTCGGTGCGGGCGCCGGCAAGGCGCTGGGCCACCTGCTCGGGCGCGTCGCCGCCGCGGGCGAGGAGCCGGCTCTCCAGCGTCTCGAACGAGGGCGGCAGCACGAACACGCCGACCACGTCGCCCGGCAGCGCTGCCCGGAGCTGGCGGTAGCCCTGCCAATCGATGTCGAACGCCACGTCACGCCCGGCAGCGAGCGCGGCCTCGACGGGTGCGCGCGGTGTGCCGTAGCAGCGGCCGAACACCTCCGCCCACTCCAGGAGCGCGCCCGAGCCGGCCAGGGCAGCGAAGGTCGCGCGGTCGCGGAAGTGGTAGTGGACGCCGTCCACCTCGCCCGGCCGCGGCGAACGCGTGGTGACGCTGATGGACAGCTCAAGCTCAGGCTCGGCCGCGAGGAGGGCGCGAGTGATGGTGCTCTTGCCCGTGCCGGAGGGTGCGGCGACGACCAGGCATAGACCGCGGCGAAGAGGGACACGCATGGCTGGCGCTTGTATCAGCCCCAGCGTAGCGTCGGAACATGCCCACGGCCATGCGATACGACAACGTGCTCATCACGGGCGCCTCTGCCGGCATCGGCCGGGCGCTGGCGCTCGCCTGTGCGCGGCCCGGCGCCGTGCTCCATCTCTCGAGCCGGCACGAGGCCCGGTTGAGCGCAGTCTGCTTTCCTATGCCGGGTATCCTGGAGCCGGACCGGGCGGCGGCGATCATCCTGCGCGGGGTAGCGGCCGGGCGGCGCCGGGTGGTGTTCCCGCGCTGGATGGGGCTGCTCACGCGTAGCGCCGGGCTACTGCCGCCACGGATCTTGGGTGTCGCGGTTGCACGGGCAGAGAAGGCAGCAGCTGAGTAGAGGCGCCGGTCAGACGGTGGGTTCCCAGCACCCCTCGACCGCGTAGGCCTCTTCCTCGCCCGGCCAGGGCGGCATCGTCACGCCGACCACCACGAGCGGCTCGTCGCCGTCGGCGCGGAACTGGAAGTGCGTACCGATCAGGATGGCGATCGAGGTGCCGGGGCGGACCTCGGTTACTTCGTCCTGGCCGTCGAGCCGGCGCCACATCCGCCCGCGCCCTGAGACGAAATACCAGACTTCCTCGACGGTTCGATGCGCCACCGCGCGGGAGACGGTTCTCGGCGGCAGCGTGAACTGCGCCATGCTGCCCCGTTCGGTTCGGCAGAGGAGGCGGACCTCCGAGCCGTCGGGGGCCATAGCGTCAGGGGTGCTGCTGAGCTGCTTGGTTTCGAAGGACATCAGGGCTGACTTTCCGAGGGGTAAGTTGAGCGTGACCTATCTGCAACAGGACCCCGAAAACCTGCAACGGTCACTTCTCCAGGATTATAACGGGCAGCTACGTGCGCCATGATCTTCTCGTTCGGGGCATCTAAGTCCCGCCACATGTGCCACGAAGGCCCACCATGATCTCCCGCCAAACCTTCTCCGCTCCCTTCGCCGCTCTCCTGCTTCTCGGCGTGACGGCCGGTGCCGCGAATGCCGCGACCCAGGATAAGATGCATGCCGCGAGCCATGCCCGCTCAGGCCACATGCACACCAAGTCCACGATGAGCCGCGGCAGCAGCTCACAGGACCACATGGCCGACCGGCTGAACGCGCAGAGCCTGCAACGCGCCAACGGCGGCGCGATGCAGCAGCCTGGGATGGCCCAGCCTGGGATGGCCCAGCCCGGGATGGCCCCGGCGCAGGGCACGGCGCAGTAGCCCTCGAACGCCTTGGCCGGACCCGCATCGGCCCGGGTCCGGCCTGGGAGGCGTGCTGCACCGGGCCGGGCTGGACAGGTCAGGCGGCGCGCGCGAGGGTCCGGCGTCTGCCGGAGCTGCCGCCATGCTGTTCGATTTCGCCGAGCTCGCGCCCAAGGACCGCTACAAGCTGCTGGTCTCGACCGTCGTGCCCCGGCCCATCGCCTGGGTGGTGACGCAGGGGCGGGACGGGCGGCGGAACGCGGCGGCGTTCTCGTTCTTCAACGCCTTCGGCGACGAGCCGCCTGTGATCGTCATCGGGGTCGGACGGCGGTCGTCGGGCGACAAGAAGGATACGGCGGCGAACATTCACGAGACGGGGCAGTTCGTCGTCAATCTCGTGAGCGCGGAAGCGGCGGAGGCGATGAACGTGACCGCCATCGAGTTCGGCCCCGAGGTGGACGAGATCGCGGAGGCCGGGCTGACGGCAGTTCCCTCGGTCAAGGTGGCGCCGCCGCGGCTCGCGGAGAGTCCGGTGGCGATGGAGTGCGAGCGGCTGGTGATCCTCGACCTGCACTCGAGCTGGTCGCTGATCGTGGGCCGGGTGCTCGCGATGCACGTGCGCGACGACGCCGTGATGGACCCGGCGAAGTGCTACATTGACACGGCGAAGCTGGACCTGATCGGGCGGATGCACGGCCGCGGCTTGTATGCGCGCACGCGCGACCTGTTCGACATGCCGCGCATCCCCGTCCAGGACTGGACGCGCGCCGCCGAGTAGGGGTACGTTCATCGCCCTGCGCGGGCGACAGGTACTCAGTAGGCGCCCTGCCCGCGGCCCTGCTGGTAGCCGCGCACGTAGGCGCGCTCCTCGTTCTTCTTACTCTGGTCGAAGAGGTAGCCGCCGCCGGCGCCCACCCCCGCGCCGATCAGTGCGCCGAGTCCGGCGTTGCCGGCGAGGGCGCCGATCAGCGCGCCGCCAGCAGCACCGCCGACGCCGCCAGTCAGAGTGCGCTGCTCCGTCGAGTTCAGGTCCGCGCAGCCACCGAGGATGACGGCGCCGGCCAGGGTGAGGGTGGGCAGGAAACGGCGAGGGCGCATGCGTCTCTCCTTCCTCACAGGATCAGCGAGCCGGCCGCCGCGCAGCCTTGGCGGGCGCGGTCGGGCAGGGGTAGGTCTCGGCGGCGAAGCGCATCAGGCCGTCAATGGCCCGTTCGCTGGCATACTGCGGGTTGGCGCGCGTCCAGGCAACGAAGGACGAGCGCGCCTGGTCGAAGGTCGGCGACGGGTTGGGCAGGCAGAAGATCGGCCGCTCCACGCCGCCTTCGGCCGTCAACGCGCGGTGATACTGGCCGGCCGCGACGAAGAAGCCTTCGCAGTAGGCGAGCTCTGCCGATCCGTCGGGATCTTGGGCCGAGGCGCTGCAGAGCGCCGCGAGGTCGCCTGTCCGACTGCCACGAAAGTTCGGCTCTGCCGCGGGCTGCGCCATCGCCGATCGCACCGTGAGGAGTGCCGCCACCGCGACCGCTCCATAGAACGCAAAGCGTTGCATCATACCTCCCTCGATCACCATACTTGCCTCCTGTGCTGGGTGCTGAGGCCCTGGAGAGGCTGGGTCAGCGCTCTGAGGCAGAGATCTCGGCATCCTTCTCACAGGAGGCCTCGTTGCGCAACGAGTTTGGAGCCGCGCCGAGCGGCACCGACACGGTCCAGAGCGGCGTTGACCTGGTCGTGCGGGTGCACGGGCGCGGGTTATACGCACGCATGCGCGACAGGCCGCGCATCCGCGTCCAGGACTGGGCGCGCGCCGTCGAGTAGGGGGATGCTTCCTGCCTTAAGCCAATGGTGTCGGGGACTGACCGGTGCTCCAGTCGCCCCGCCGTGGCCGGGGACCCGGATCAGGGTCGCGGCGGGCCGGTGCCGGGGGGCGGGTTGCCTTGGGTTGGCTGGGTGGTCCTGGGCGGCGCGCTTGGGGGCGTGCGGCGCTGCCGGAGCTCGGCGTCGGTCAGGTGGGCGAGGCCGCTGTCGTGGCGCAGGCTCGCGATGAGGTCGGCGAGCGACTGCTCGTCGAGGTCGTCGTCAAGGTCCTCATCGGCGTCGCAATCGGCTCCCTCGGGGCGCTCGCACGGCTCGGCCCACAGCTCGGCATTGTGGGCGGCGGTCTCGGCGCAGTCCGGGCGGCGCTGCTTCGGGCACTCCTGTAGCGGGCACTTCTTCGGGTGGAGCTTCGGGCCGGGCGCCTCGCGGGCAGGCTCGGAGAGCGTGCGGGCGAGGGCGATGGTGCGGCGGACGGTGCGGGCGAGGCGGTCGAAGGTGATCGCTTGGTTCGGGGTGGGGCTGGGTGCTGCGGGCTCGTTCTCAGGCTGGCTCCCGGGGGCGGCAGGTTGGGGCGCGGCGGCGGGTTCTGCGAGAGCTTGGCGGTGGACGGCCTCGGCGAGGTCGGTGGCCATGGTGATGAACTTGTGCAGGACCTGGCGGTAGTATTGCGCGTCCTCGTCGCGCTGGCGGGCCAGGTCTGCCGGGTCAGGAAGGGCGGTGGTGGAGGACATCGGGTAGGATAAAGTAGTTTGTCGCGCGCGGGGTCAAGCGCTGATTGGGGGGCGTGGCGGGAGGGGCGGAAGTCGTGGCTCGACGGCGGAGCCGTTGCTCGGGTTCCCGGTCTCCGTTCTCGGAAGAGAGCTAGCGGCTCTCGGCTGACGCGACCCTGATCTTATGCAACTATCGAAACGCGATGACGCAAAAGCCGCTCAATGATCCCGTGCTGACGCGCTTCCGCGCCGCTGTGACCGAAATGTACGGCAACCGGGTTGAACGCGTGGTTCTGTTCGGATCGCGTGCGCGGGGCGATGCACAGCCGGATTCCGATTACGACGTTGCAGTGTTCCTGCGAGGCATGGGCGACCGATTTGCGGAGATGGACCGGCTTGCCGACCTCGGGACCGCCATTCTCGACGAGACCGGCGAGTTCATCCACGCCATGCCCTATCACGCGGGATCTTACAGGGACGAGCGTATGCCGCTCATGCACGAGATTCGCGCCGAAGGCATTGACCTATGAAGCCGCAGGCGAGCGCCTTCCTCGACAAGGCGCGGGAGCTTCTCGACCGTGCCGACACGATGCTGGGCGTTGGCTTGAACGAGGACGCGGGACGTACGGCGTATCTCGCCGGACTCCATGCCGCGCAAGCCTTGATCTTCGAGACGACAGGCCGCGTGTTCAAGAAGCACGCGATCGTGCAAGGCGAGTTTGGGCGGCTGGTGAAGGACGAGCCGCGGGTTGACGATGAGTTGCGGGCGTTCCTCAGTCGCGCCTACAACCTCAAAGCGATCGCCGACTACGAGACCGGACCCGGCTCGCGCGTGTCGGCCGAGAGTGCGCGCGATGCAGTTTAGACAGCGCGCCGCTTCGTGGGGCGCGTCACGGCGCTGATCCCCGCGGACGGTCATGCGCAGCGCAGGCCGGAGGCCGAATTGGAGCCTTGACGCCCATGCGCGAAGATCGAGGATGATGCAACGATTTTGCGGCCCGTTGCCGTGTGCTACAATGCCTGCATGAAGCCATCCGAAGCACTTGCGGCCCACCGCGCCGAGTTGCGGCAGCTTGTTAGCCGCCACGGCCTCTCGCGTCCGCGCGTCTTCGGATCGGTGTTGAGCGGCACCGACACGGACGAGAGCGACCTTGATTTGCTCGTGGATGCGACGGTAACGACAACCCTGTTCACGCTCGCGAGGCTGGAATATGCCTCGCAAGAATTGCTCGGTGTTCCGGTGTCGGTTTTGACACCGGGGTCTTTGCCCCCGAAGTTCCGGGATCGTGTGCTGGAGCGGGCGGAACCGCTATGAAGCACTCGGAACGTGTCGAGGATTATCTTGCGCACGTTGCCGAGACTGCTTCGTGTTAGGATCAAAGTATGGAACAGGCCGGCAGTGACCATCGCCGCCTCGACGAGCGCAGCCTTGCGCTGCACCGGCTTATTGCCCGAAGAGTGCTGGCCGACCCCGTGTTGCTCGACAAGGCGCGCGACACCGTGCGCCGCTGGCAGGCGATGGACGGCACTCCCCGCACGGCGCTGGCCGAGTGGGAAGGCGTCTTGTCCGGGGCCGTTGCCGACGTGGCGCACTTCCTGACCGAGCGATCAGAGCGGGCGGACCGGCTGCGCCAGTCCAGCCCATTTTGCGGCATCCTTACGGACAGCGAACGCCTCGCCATCTATGAATTGTATTCAGCTAGAGCACATCATCCGGGCCGCCAGCCAGATTTCGGATGACCCCGAGATTGTGGTGATCGGCAGCCAGGCCATCCACGCGCAGCCGCGGCGCTTGCCGCCCATCGCGTTCCAGTCGGCCGAGGCGGACGTGTATCCGCGCAATTACCCCGATCGCGCCGACGACATTGACGCTGCCATAGGCGAGCTATCGTCCTTCCACGGCACCTATGGTTACTATGCACATGGCGTTTCGCCACGGACGGCAATCCTTCCCACCGGGTGGGAACAGCGCCTGATCCGCGTCTCAGGCCCGAACACCGAGGGCGCAACCGGGCTCTGTCTCGATCCGCATGATTTGGTGCTGTCGAAATACGCGGCGGGACGGGAGCGGGATTTGGCGTTCAACCGGGCCGTGATCGGCTACGGGTGCATCACCAGGCGGAAGCTCGTGGGCCTCGTGCCGTCCATGCCGCTCGACGACGCGGCCAAGCGCGTGATCCTGTCCCGCATCAAAGCCGATTTCGCGGCGGTGCACCCGCGCCGCAACTCCAAGCCATAGCTCCGAAGATCAAGGATGGTGCAACGATGCCTCGTCCTGGCGACTTGTGCTATGCTGCGCGACTATGAGGCCATCCGAAGCTTTGGCGATTCACGGCGCGGAATTGCGGCGGCTTGTCAGCCGCCACGGCCTCTCGCGTCCGCGCGTCTTCGGATCGGTGTTGAGCGGCACCGACACAGACCAGAGCGACCTTGGCCTCTTGGTCGAGCCTGTGGAGTTAACCAATCTCATGACACTTGCCGCCCTCAAGATCGAGGCGGAGGCGTTGCTCGGGGTGCCGGTTTCCGTGCTCACGCCGAACGCGCTGCCGCCCAAGTTCCGCAGCGCCGTTCTGGGCCAAGCGCGGGTCTTATGAAGCACCTGGAACGCGTTGAGGACCACTCCGGCACCAGCACCGGGCGGCTGATGGTTGCCGTTCTCGGCGGGCTGGCGGACGTGGAGCGTGACCTTAGTCGCACCCGCACCGCCGAAGGCCGCAACCGGGCGAAGGCGCGCGGGCAGCTTATGGGCCGATCGCCGAAGCTCACCCCGCAACAGCAGAGGGAAGCACGGCGGCGGGCGCAGGGCGCAACGCTTAAGGAACTAGCGAAAAACTCGAACGTGGGCGTGGCGACGATTTCGAGGCTTTCGGCACGAGGGGTAAGTAGGTCACCGGAACGATGCTAGGTCGCTACAGAAGTAGCTTGGTCAGCCTTTTTCGGCGTGTCCACGAGCTTGAGGCTGATCGTGTTGGGAAGCGATTACTGGCCCTCGAAATTCAGGAAGAATTACTTGCTCGCATAAGCCGCGCTGAACGTCGCATCAGAAGGGCTCGCGCGGCTAATATCCAAGTCAAACGTAGCCGATCACAGCGTGGAAACACCCGCGACGCATCGGCAAGATTAAAGGCCATGCACCAACGCGGGTTGGACTACATCTCGGCTCAAAAGTCGCTGCTCACGACGCTTCGATCAATCGGCGATGCAGTAGCCTTCATTTACGGAGACAAGCACGAACTGAAGCAGCTCGCGCGCGGTGAAGACGCGGGCTTCATCACCGGGAAGGAGGGGACGCGTCTTGAACGGGCGATTTTGAGAGCATCATTCAAGTGGGGTGCCACTGTGGTGATGAATGACCTGACCAACAATCTTCGACGTGGCGATTTTACCGTCTTTCGGCCTGACCTTTGGCCGAATGGAGACAGCCCGATCATGCTCATCGAGGCAAAATCTGGGCGGGGCGGGAACAGGCAGCGGGCGGAACGGCAGCAGCAGGCTGCAAAGGAAATAATGAGTTATATCCATACTGACCAGCGAGAGACCGAAGAAGTCCGCTCTTTCCGAATTGCCGTCAAGGAAAGAAGCCGACATCATTTTGAGGCCATCACCCGCTTGATCAGAAACCTCCCCGCCAGAGGATGGAACGCTGCGGAGATAGAGCCAGGACTGTATTATTCGGTGGTAAGCTGCAAAGCGCCGAGCGACGTCATTGCACAAGCTTTCGAATTTCTTAAAGGCACAGCGCGGCAGTGGCTGGTGATAAATGTTAACGATTTCAAAAGCTTTGCGCTCGGGTATTATCCTTTCCCTCTTTGTATTCTCGATGCGGGGTGCCTGTTTCGGTTCTACAATGGAGAGCTCGTAATTAACATTCTGGTTGATATTAGTCACGTCAGCCAGGTCGTTGCCGCCAAGAGTATCGGGATCGAGCTAACGGACAATGCTTGGAAAATCATTCCCCTAGAGCCTAATGAAAGCTGGGGAGAGCGGTATGTCACGCCCCGCGCGGTCGGGCAGCTTGCAGGCGAGTTCTTATCTCTGCGGTGGTTTATAGACCACATGCTTTTAGGCCAGATGGCAGAGGCGATGAGCAGACTGTTTCAAGAGCAGGCTGCCCAGTCGCAATAATCCGCCTCTCACTTTCGGTATGTGCTGGACTCGGCGACACCGGTCGCGCCGAGTGTCCATTGCGCCCGTTATGATCACCGACAGGCAGGGGATTTGGTCTCTTGGTCGGGCTCGGCGTTCCCGGTGCAGAAGTCCGGTCCGAAAGCCGGCTTTGGCGTCGAGGACGGGCATCCAACAGCGCCCCCAACATCACACCTCCGGCAACACGCCGGAGGTGTCTATATGCCGCAGCAGCGTCTCAAGCCTGTCCGCCTCGACCGCGGGCTTGTCGCGCCGGATACGCGCGACGCGGGGGAAGCGCATCGCGACACCGGATTTGTGCCGGGCGCTGCGCTGGGCGGCGTCGAAGGCGATCTCCAGGACCAGGGCGCGCTCCACCTCGCGCACCGGGCCGAAGCGGGCGGTCGTGTGATTGCGCACCCAGCGGTCGAGCCAGACCAGCTCTTCGTCGGTGAAGCCGGAATAGGCTTTGCCCACGGGGACCAGCTCGCCGTCGTCGCGCCAGAGGCCGAAGGTGTAGTCGCTGTAGAAGCTGCTGCGCTTGCCGTGGCCGCGCTGGGCATACATCATCACAGCGTCCACCGTGAGCGGGTCGCGCTTCCATTTCCACCACTGGCCCTTGGGGCGGCCCGGCACGTAGGGGCTGTCGCGGCGCTTGAGCATCAGGCCCTCGATGCTCGCGGCGCGGGCGTTCTCGCGGATCGCGGCGAGGTCGTCCATCGTGGCGAAGGGGACCAGCTCGGAAAGGTCCATGCGCGCCGGGCGCTCGCGGGCGAGCCAGGCTTCGAGCCGGGCGCGGCGCTCGTCAAAGGGTAGGGCGCGGAGGTCGGCGGCGCCGTCGAAGAGGATGTCGTAGAGGCGGACACTGACGGGAAACTCGGCCAGCATCTTTGGGCCGGGCTTCTTGCGGTTGAGGCGCTGCTGCAGGTTGGCGAAGGGCGCCACGGTATTCCCGTTTGGGCCGTCGCGGATCACCAGCAGCTCGCCGTCGAGGACAGCGTGGAAGTCCATGGCGTCCAGGATTTCCGGGAAGGCGCCGGACACGTCGTCAGCGCCGCGGGAGAAGATGCGCTTGCCGCCCGGCACGCTCACGAGCTGGACGCGGATGCCGTCCCATTTCCACTCGGCGCGGTATTGCGCCGGGTCGAGGGCGGCGAGGTCGGGGGCTTCGAGGGGCTGGGCAAGCATGGGCGGGCGGAAGACGGGGGCGCCCGCCGGGTCGGGGCGGTCCGCGTCGCCGGAGAGCCAGGCGAAAAGGGGACGGTAGGGCGGGACGAGGCCGTGCCAGACTTCCTCGATGTCGTCGGGCTGGATGCGCCCGCCGGCTAGTTCCGCGAGGGCCACCTTGGCGAGCCGGGCGGAGGCGCCGACGCGAAGGGCGCCCGTGATGAGCTTGAGCAGGGCGTAGCGGGTGGAAGCGTTAGAGGTGTCGAGCCAGCCGGCGAGGATGGGCGGCAGCTCGGATTTGGGCGTGGAGAGCAGGGTTTGGACGACTTCGGTGAGGCTCGGGGTGGGCTGGTTGGTGGGCCGGGCGGGCCAGATGAGGGCGACGGTCTCGGCGAGGTCGCCCACGTAATCGTATGACCAGGCGAGGAGCACGGGGTCGGTGCGCTCCTCGGCGAGCGCGCGGATTAGGGCGGGCTTGGCGGCGTCGAAGGCCAGCTCCTCGGTGAGGGCGGCAAGGCCGAAGCCGCGGTCGGGGTCGGGCTGGGTCTCGAAGTAGCGGCGCATGAGCGCGATCTTGGCGAGGCGGCCCGGCGTGAAGGTCAGGCGTTCCAGGAGATCGGCGAAGGCGATCAAGCTGCGTCCCCTTGGGCTTCCCCTCGGGCGTCCTCATCCTCCTCGCCGTAGCCGATCAGGCGCAGGGCGCGCCCGCGGATGCCGCGTTTGGCGGCCTCGTGGATGAGGGCTTCCTCGCGCCCGTGCGTGACCCAGATTTCGGGGGCGGCTACCTCGTCGAGCGTGGCGTTCAGCGCGTCCCAGTCGGCGTGGTCGGAGATGACGAGGGGAAGCTCCACGCCCTTCATTCGGGCGCGTTGGCGGACCTGCATCCAGCCGGAGGCCATGCAGGACACGGGATCGGCGAAGCGCCGGGCCCAGCGGTCGGCGATGGCGCTGGGGGGTGCGATCACGATGCCGCCTTGCATGTCGGCTTTCGCGGCGACGGTTGCCGGGCGTAGGTCGCCTAGGGGAACGCCGAGCCGCTCGTAGGCGCCGCAGACGGCGGATGTGGCGCCGTGGACGTAGATCGGGCGCTCCCAGCCGGCTTGGCGGAGCAAGGCGATCACGCGCTGCGCCTTGCCCAGGGCGTAGGCGCCGACGACGTGCGTGCGCTCGGGGAAGAGGGCGACGGAGGCGAGGAGCTTCGCGATCTCGTCCTCGGCCGGGGGATGGCGGAAGACGGGCAGCGCGAAGGTGGCCTCGGTCACGAACACGTCGCAGGGGATGGGGACGAAGGGGCGGCAGGTGGGGTCTGGCTCGCGCTTGTAGTCGCCGCTGATCACGGCGCGGGTGCCGCGCCACTCCATCGCGACCTGGCTGCTGCCGAGCACGTGCCCGGCCGGCTCGATCCAGAGGCGCACGTCGTCGCCCAAGGTGATCGGCTCGCCGTAGGGGAGCGCCTGTTGCACCGTCCCTGCCCTGCCCTCGCCCATGCGCTGGTCCATGAGCGCCAGCGTCTCGGTGCTGGCCAGGACGGCGCCGTGGCCGGGGCGGGCGTGGTCGCTATGGGCGTGGGTGATGACGGCGCGGTGGACGGGGCGCACCGGGTCCACGTGGAAGCCGCCCGGCTCGCAGTAGAGGCCCTCGGGCAGGACGCGGAGCCAGGTCTCGGGATGGGGCATGAGGGGTATATAGGCGAGATTCCGATGATGCCTCGGTCCGAAGGGGAATGCGCGCGGTCGGCGATTTCCTGCAAGAAGCGGAAGGTCGCCGATTTTCCGGGAACCTTTTCACGGCGCCTCGGGTCTGATGCGCAACGGGGAGATGGAGCGCCAGGCGCACCATGGGCGAGATCAGCGAGATTGAGACGACCCAAGAGGCGCTCGTCGAGCGCCTCCGGCACGGTGACAGCGCCGCCGCAGCGCGCATCATGCAGCGGCACAACCAGGCGCTCTGGCGCGTGGCTCGCGGCATTCTCCAGAACGACGCGGACGCGGAAGACGCCGTGCAGGAAGCCTATGTCCGCGCCTTCACCTCGCTGAGCGAGTTTCGCGGGGAGTTCCAGCCTATCCACCTGGCTGTCGCGCATCGTCATCAACGAAGCCCTGCGGCGTGCCAGCCGCCGCCACCCGACTTCCGATTTTGCCGAGCTCGACGAGGACGCCGCGGGGGAGCGGAACGCGCTGAGCAGTGCGGCGCCCGATCCTGAGCAGGCGGCTGCCCGCCAGCAAATCCGCCGCATGGTGGAGCGGGCAGTCGAGGTCTTGCCGGCCCCGTTCCGGGTCGTGTTCATCCTGCGCACCATCGAGCAGGCCAGCGTCGAGGAAACCGCCGCGGTGCTCGGCATTCCGGCCGCAACGGTCAAGACGCGCCTGCACCGTGCGAACCAGCAGCTCCGGCACGTGCTCGGAGCCGAGTTCGCAGCCGCCCTCGACGGGGCGTTTCCCTTCGCCGGGAGCCGCTGCGAGCGGCTGACGGCCACAGTGCTCGCGCGGCTCGGCCTCGCCGGAACCGGCCGCGGTTCTGGGCAGGCGGGACCTTCGTCACCAACCATCACCCAAGGAGACGCATCATGCTGCGAGCCGCCTTCGCCGCCACCGCCTTTCTCTGCCTGGCTGCTGTTCCGGCGATGGCGGCTGACATGGACCGGGCACCTCCGCCAGCGCCGTACCAGAAGGTCAGCAGCCTCGTGAAGCTGCCGGAGTTCTTGCCCGGACTGGGCCAGCTCTACGTTAATCCGAAGACGCTCCCTGCTGGGCCGTTCCTCGCGTATGACCACAACGGCCGCCTTGTCAGCACAGTGTACATGATTCCGCTGAAAGAGATGAACGGTCATGCGAAGTTCGACGGTCTCGTCTCGCCGGGCGGCAGCGTCGATCACGTTGATATCTATTACAATGCGGGCCACCCAGGCGTGGCCGAGCCGCACTACCATATCGTGCTCTGGCACGTGTCCAAGGCCGACGAGGCTTCGGTCGCGAGGTAAGCGGATGCTGGCGCGGCGCCGCCTAATCGGGACAGGCGGCGCACTGCTCGCTGCTGGTCCCGGCTTTCGGGCCGTCAGGGCGGACGCCTCGGTGATCGAGATCCGCATGCTCAGCGATGAGGACGGCGCCCATGTCGGGTTCGACCCGATAGGCATCCTGCTTCAGCCCGGCCAGACGGTCCGCTGGACGTGCGAGGCGAACTACCACACGACCACGGCCTATCATCCGGCAAACGGCCGCCGGTCGCTGCGCATCCCGCGAGACGCCAGACCCTGGACATCCGACGTGCTGTCTCCTGGCGAGAGCTTCGAGGTCATGCTGACCGCCGAGGGGGTCTATGACTATCTCTGCGAGCCGCACGAGCTGGCCGGCATGGTCGGCCGCTTGGTCGTGGGCAAAGCCACCGGCCCCGGCAGCTTGCCCTTCGATTGGTTCAAGGGCACTGAAGGCCGCAACTGGTTAGACGTGCCGTCAGCGGCACGCGCCGCCTTCCCTCCGATTGCGGAGATCCTGCGGCGAGGGATGATCCGCGCGGGGAGCGTCTGACACCGTCTGAGCGAGCGTGGGCTGCGCGCGGCGGACCTACCTGAAGGGCGGTGTGGAACGGGCGGGCACGGGCGCTTTGAGCACCTTGTCGGTCAGCTCCGCCTTGACGTCGAGGGAGGCGCGCTTGCCTAGGTCGTCCCGGTGCGCAGTGAGCCATTGGTCCGCCGTCTGGTATCCCCTGTTGTGCAGGGCGGAAAGGAACGTCCAGGACGTGCTGTTCTTCGACACGAAACCGAGCGTCGCCAGGTAGGCGTCGTCGCGGATGGCATGGAGGCGGATCGGCTTGTAGCGCCCGGCGTATGGCACGCCAGACTCGGCCAACTCAGCGAGCAGGCTGTTGATCGCCTCGATGGCGTTGATCTCCAGCACGACGGAGGCGTTGAAGGTGATCTCGTTGAGCCGGTCCAGGATGCCGGGAGCGGTGCGGGGCGGCATGGCGTCGCGGTGAAACGGGTTGACCAGGACCAGGAGCAGGTCCTGGGCGTAGTCGAGCAGGGGCGAGAGCGCCGGGTTGCCGAGATAGCCGCCGTCCCAGTAGGGGACGCCGCCGATGGTGACGGCCTTGAACTCGGTCGGCAGGGCGGCGGAGGCGCGGAGCGACGCGGCCGAGATGTCGGGCTGGGTGAAGATCGCCCGGCCGTTGCTCGCGACGTCCGTGGCGGTGATGAACAGGCGCGGCTCGGTCGCGGCGTTCAGCCTGGCGAGATCGGCGGCGGGGACGGCTTGCGCGATCAGGGGCGCGAGAGCGTCGGTATAGAACGGATTCGTGTAGGGCGAGACGACGAGGCCGATCGCTTCCAGGGCGATGGAGACGGGAGAGAAGTCCAGGTTGAAGCCGCCGAAGGGGTCGGGTTCGCCGTAGAAGAGCGCGTTGCCCCCAAGGAAGCCGCGGCGCGAGACGGACTGCCAGAACGTGGCGAGCTTGCGCCGGGCGAGGTCGGGGCCGCCTTGGATGAGGCCGCTCACGGTGAGGGCGGCGTTGAGGGCGCCGGCGCTGGTGCCGCTGATGGCGGTGAGGCGGAGGCGGCCGGCGGCGACGTCTCGGAGGAGACGGTCGAGGACACCCCAGGTGAACGCGCCGTGAGAGCCGCCGCCTTGGAGGGCGAGAGCGACGGTGGGGGACTGGATGGCGGGGTCAGGCATGGCGATTTTGGAAATTGATATTTACGGGCGTCATAGCTCGCGATCTCATGCTCGGCGTCCGCGCGAGAGATTGCGAAATGCACCCACCCGCAGCGCCTGCATGCCACCTTCCGGTGCTCGGTCACCCTCTCCTTTCCTGCCGCTGTCACTGCCGCTCGTCACGCTGATTTGGCCCTCTCTGCTTTGGTCAGCCGCGGATCGTAAAGCCAACGGCGAATCTTCGTTGCGGTGATGCCCGAACTGTCCGGATGCGCCGGGTTGATAAGGATGTTGAGCTCCTCCGCTATCACCACCGAAGGGACGACGAGGAGCGCGGAACTTCCCGATCGGATCCAGTCTGTGCCGAACCTGATGCTGGCCCTCCCCGGGGGCTCGGCGTCCCATCCTACGCCCAAGCTGAAGACGCTCTCGAGCCGCGCGTTGGCCCAGACATCGTCCAGGATCGTCATCTCGACCAGGTAGCGGTTGAGCGGGAGGCCGCCCGCGTTCAGATGGACCACCGTTTCCAGGCAGGCCAGGACGCGGGTTTCCGAAGTGTAGACCACGGGCACGCCCTTCTCGTTCCAGCGGCCGCCCGTCCTTCTTGCTCCTTCTCCCGAGAGGTCGTCGGCCTCGTAATCCGGCGTGTCAGTCGCGATGCGCCACACGGTGTGGCTCAAGCGTAGGCCCCGCTCTGCACCTGCGCGAGCGCCGTGGACACCAAAGCCTGCCCCTCCATCGTGTCCATCAGGTCGATGGGCCGCTCCCCACCTAAGGCGGGCAGGGGCTCCTGGAGCCAGCGCGATATCCACGCTACCGCGTCGAAGCCTTCCGGATTGCCGGATTCTTGAACCATCGCTTGCAACTGTCCAACCAACTTCACGATGCCGAGGACGCGCTCGCTTTCGGCGGTCGATAGGGTACGGTCCCGATTAGCCTTTTTGTTGACCGTGGCCGGGGAGAGCTTCAGCGCCTTGAGCGCCCTGCCCTGGCCCATGGCCAGGTCCGAAAGGACGCGCTTCGCCTCGGCGGCTGATATGCCGCGCTTGATCAAGTTGATGCGCTCGGTCGGCGAGGCTTGGTACACCCCGAGGTAAGACAGCACGGCTGCCCGCTGTGCTGCTTGGGCCGATGATGTCGTACGCGCCATTATGAGTGCTCCTTGGAGCGATTGATGTGCTCAACCGAGCAGGAAGACAAGGGGCTAGGAGGCAGCATAGGTGAGCGCATCCGCCGCCTCCACCATAACGCGGACGCTCCCATTCAACGGTTTGATCGCCAGGAGCGAATCCTGGAGCCGATGCCCTAAAGGCTGGTCCCACAGAGGAGCCCCTTGCCCAAAGCCTATGAGGCTGCCCTACTCGGCTGCGACAATGATCGGGGCCGATTTGTCGTGACCACACCACCCGGCGCTATGAGGGCGCGATCCTTCGCCAGCTTGCTAGAGGCGATCACGCGCGCGTTGGAGCAGGTAGCGAGGCCTTTCGGGGCCGGGCTGAAGGTTGCATACCCGATGTCCCTGCTCCTCGGGTTCTGGGTGCTGCGCGAGTATTGTATGAGCGCGGGAACCCCTGTGCCGGTGCCCGATGCCTCGCTCCTGGGCTACCTGGCGGTGCTCGCGGCGGCCTGCTGCGTCGTAATGCTGTGGCTGGCTGGCATGCCGCTCTGGTTTTTGGTGGTGGTCGCCGCCACAGGTCCCGAATTTAGAGCGCTCAGACCATCCGGCGCGACCTGGCCACCATCGAAGCAGGACGTGTTCCGTTTCGCCAAACGCTGGGCCTGGTGTTTCTGCCTTTTCTCTTCTCGTCCTCACTGGTGTACTTGGCCTGGGTCTTGGGTGTTTGGCTCTCCCCGACCTGGCTCGGCGCAAATGCCGTTGTCTTGTGGGGGCACAGCTTTTTGGCGGTGGTGAGCGGAGCTGGGGCAATCTCGCTCCTGCTGGCGATGGTTATCTCGGTCTCAGTCTATAGATGGCGCTCGGAACGGTTCTTCTCAGGCAACGCGAGAACACCATCGGATGTCCGCGCATTCGCGGGCGCCTCTCTTTCGGCGATGTGGTTGGCGGGGGTGTGGATGTTCTCCGCTACCGTCAGCGTGCTGGTTCTGATCCTTGGCACGCCGATCCTTCCGGTGGATGCAAGCATATTGAACTTGCTCTGGATCTATGGCGCGCTCGTGCTGTGGCTTGTCGTCGCATTCTTCCTGCTGCTATGGGAGCGCTACAAGGCAGCCTTCGCTTTCGGTGTCGCTGTCGTTACCATCGGCATGGTGCTGTCTGGACCAAGGCTTGGCGGAATAACGCTGCGCGCGCTCGGCTATGGCGGGGGATTGCCAATCTCCCTCGTAGCACGCCTGGCTGAACCCGGCTCGTTGACGGTGCCAGCAGAGCGGATCGACGGCTGCCTGCTGCTCGCGACCGGCTCTCAAATGTCAATCTTGCACCCAATCGACAAGCGGGTAACGTTGCCTCAATGCCATTTCAGACCGCTGACGCCACATCTTGTTGGCGGCCATCCGGTGGCGACCAGGGTTGACACGATCCCTCGGGACGATGTGCTGGATATCCTCTTCGTAGGGAAGCGAAGCTGGCACCCGCTTCGGGTGCGTCCGGAGCCGCCGCCTGGGCAACCCGCGGCATGAGGGCAGCCGAGCACACCGGGCACAGGAGTGGGCACAAATGTGGACACAGGGCACATCACGAAGGCCACCCAGGCCGACATACGCACCAACGCATATCTAGCTAACATATTGACTTATAAGCAGATTTGGCGGAGGGGATGAGATTCGAACTCACGATACGGCTTGACGCCGTATAACGGTTTAGCAAACCGCCGCCTTCAGCCACTCGGCCACCCCTCCGCCGGAAGGCATCCGTTCGCACGGCGTTTGCGAGGCCGGTCATAAGCGGTCCTCCGTCCGGCGTCAAACCTCGTGCTGCTGGTGTTGCGCAACCCGCCGCTGGCGCCTCCGTTACAGACCGGAATGTCCGGCATCTCCGCCGATGCCGACGTCTTCGAGACCGACATACCCGCCCGTCTCGACCGCCTTCCCTGGGCGCGGTTCCACACGCTCGTGGTCGTGGCGCTCGGGGTCACCTGGATCCTGGACGGGCTGGAAGTCACGCTCGTCGGCAGCCTCTCCAGCGCTATCGCCGAGACGCCCGCGCTGCATCTCTCCGACCGGCAAGTGGGTTATACGGCCAGCGCGTATCTTGCGGGGGCTGTCGCGGGCGCCCTCTTCTTCGGCTGGCTCACCGACCGGTTTGGCCGAAAGAAGCTGTTCACCATCACGCTGCTCACCTACGTGCTCGCGACGATCGCGTCGGGCTTCGCCTGGAGCTTCTGGTCGTTCGCCGTGTTCCGGGCGATCACGGGCGCGGGGATCGGCGGCGAGTATGCCGCCGTCAACGCCACTATCCAGGAGCTGATCCCGGCCCGGCGCCGCGGCTTCACCGACCTCGTGATCAACGGCACGTTCTGGGTCGGGGCGGCGCTCGGCGCGCTGGGCGCGCTCGCAGCACTCGATCCGAATTTGGTTCCGTCCGCGTGGGGCTGGCGCGTCGCCTTCTTCGTCGGCGGCGCGATCGGCTTCGTCGTCCTGTTCCTGCGCCGCTGGATTCCGGAGAGTCCGCGCTGGCTGATGACGCACGGCGATCCGGAGGACGCGAGCAAGGTCGTCTCGGATATTGAGAAGACGGTGGAGCAGGAGACGTGGGAAAACGCTGCCGCCGGTGCCGGGCGAACGGCTGCGGCTGCGGCGGCACCGCGGCGGGTGGTTCGGGCCGGCGCTGCGGGCGCTAGTGACGCGCTACCGGTCACGGACGGTACTCGGCGTGGCGCTCATGGGGTCGCAGGCGTTCTGCTACAACGCGGTGCTGTTCACCTACGCGCTGATGCTGACCCGCTTCTACCATGTGCCGTCTGGCGGGGTCGGCTTGTTCCTGCTGCCCTTCGCGGTCGGCAACTTCATGGGGCCGCTGCTGCTCGGACGCCTGTTCGACTCGCTGGGGCGCAAACGGATGATCACCGCGACCTACGCGCTTGCCGGGCTGATGATGATCGGGGTTGGCTTGCTGTTCGTCGCGGGGGCGCTCTCGGCGACCACGCAGACGGCGGCGTGGACGGGGATCTTCTTCTTCGCCTCGGCGGCGGCGAGCTCGGCCTACCTCACGGTAGGCGAGACGTTCCCCCTGGAAGTGCGGGCCGTCGCGATCTCGATCTTCTACGCGCTCGGCACGCTGCTCGGGGGTGTCGCGGGGCCGGCGCTGTTCGGCGTCCTGATCGAGAGCGGGTCGCGGACCGAGATTCTCTGGGGCTACGTGCTCGCCGGCGTCCTGATGCTCGGGGCGGCGGTGGTCGAGGCGTTTCTCGGCGTGGATGCCGAGCGACGGTCGCTCGAGACCGTGGCGCCTCCCCTGTCGGCGGCATGAAACCCGCGGTGTGAATCGCCGTTACATCTGGTGTGGCCCTGCGGGGCCCAGCCAAGAATCAAGGAGGATCAGTCATGGACGAGGATCGGGTGAAGGGCGCTGCGAACCAAGCCAAGGGCGCCGTCAAGCAGGCGACCGGCAATCTGACCGGCGACGCTAAGCTCCAGGGTGAGGGCGCGGCGGACAAGGCCAAGGGCAAGGTGCAGAGCACCGTCGGCGGCGCCAAGGACGCGGCGCGCGACGCGACCAAGAGCAGCTAAGGCAAGTCCTGATTGCCTGGCTGGGGGCAGGCCGCGAGGCCTGCCCCTCGCTGTTTCAGGGAGAGCGGTCTCGTGGGAAGCGAGGCCGGAGCCGCACGCGCCGAAGCCTCTCCCGTGCACAGAGCGAAACCACTGGGCGAAACCACTGGCGCGAAACGCCGTTGCAATTCTCGGCCTAGCGAGGCTGAACCAAGAACGAGGAGGATCGACCATGGCGGATAAGGATCGCGCGAAAGGCCCCGCGAATCACCCCGAGAGCACCGTCCAGGAGGGCGTCGGCAGCCTTAAGGAGGATGACAAAAAGCGGGCCGCAGCGGATAAAGCAACGACCAAGACGCCGCAGAGCAGCCCTAAGGGCAGCTAAGCCGCCGTATCCGCGGCGCGTCAGGAAGGGGCAGGCCGCACGGCCGGCCTGCCT
>CAWKEH010000004.1:0-157411 GCA_963848595.1 uncultured Alphaproteobacteria bacterium
ACAAATCGGCCATATTCGTAGTCCCCTAATCTAGTCCTTGGTTGGTTCCATTCAAGCCCGAGAAACTCTCTCAGGCCGCCTCCGCCTCGTCCTTCCTGGCGTAGGCCCCGAGGACCCGCGCGATCTGCCCGCCCGGCGCCTGAAGCACGCCGGCGATCCGCGTGGCAGGGGTCTGCAGCATCCCCACCAGCCTTGCGCGCAGCGCGTCGAGCGACGGCAACTCGGCGAGCGCCTGCACCCCAGCCGCGTCGAGCGTCTGGGTGCCGAGCGCGCCGCCGATCACGACGAGCTTCTCGTTGGTCCTGGCGAACTCGACGGCCGTCTTCGCCACCGCCACCGGGTCGGCCGACCACGCGAGCGCGGTCGGTCCCTGCAGCAGGGGCTTGATGCCGTCGAACCGGGTCCCATCCAGGGCGAGGACGGCGAGGCGGTTCTTCGCAACCTTGTAGCTCGCCCCTGCCGCTCGCATCCGGCGCCGCAGGTCCGAGACCTCGGTCACGGTCAGCCCGGCATTCCGGGTGACCACAACCATGCTCGTTTCCTGGAACACCTGGCCAAGGGCGGCGACGAACTCCCGCTTCTCCGTTCGGTCCACGTCCCGTCTCCTAGGGCCCGGCAGTGCCGGGCCGGGTTGCCCATGGGCGGAGGCTCGCGCCGCCGCCCGGTTCGCCTGTCCTCGCCCCAAGGGAAGCATTCCAGGGAGCGGCAAGCCGGAACCACCAAGGCGCGGGGATGAACCCCAAATCCCTGGCTCTCCCGTCTCCCGCGCGCGGGCCGAAGCCCCTTAATTCCCCGGAAGGAAACGTGCGGTCTCGGACAGGTTCGGAGAGGTTACCCCCTCCTGCCCGCCGCTCCTGCGAGGAACGGCGTATCTCGATCAGGCCTCAGCTCGTCAGCGAGGCCACGTCCACGTGCACGCCCGGCCCCATGGTGCTGCTCAAGGCCGCCTTCTGCACGTAGGTGCCTTTGGCGCCGGTGGGCTTCGCCTTCTGGATCGCGTCCGCGAACGCGCGGGCGTTCTCCAGGAGCAGCTCCTCGTCGAAGCTCACCTTGCCGATGCCGGCATGGACGATCCCCGCCTTCTCGGCGCGGAACTCGACCTGGCCGCTCTTCGCCGCCTGCACGGCGCCGCGCACGTCCATCGTCACCGTGCCCAGCTTGGGGTTCGGCATCAGGCCGCGCGGGCCGAGGATCTTACCCAGGCGCCCGACCAGGGCCATCATGTCCGGCGTCGCGATGGCGCGGTCGAACTGGATATCGCCGCCCTGCACGCGCTCGGCCAGGTCCTCGGCGCCGACCACGTCCGCGCCGGCGGCCTGCGCCTCCTCCGCCTTCGCGCCGCGAGCGAACACCGCGACGCGCAGCGTCTTGCCCGTGCCGTTCGGCAGGGACACGAGGCCGCGCACCATCTGGTCCGCGTGCCGCGGGTCAATGCCCAGGTTCATGCTCAGCTCGACGGTCTCGTCGAACTTGGCCTTCGCGTTCTCCTTCACGAGGCGGAGCGCCTCGGCGAGCGGGTAGGACCGATGCCGGTCAATGGCCTCGTAGGCGGCGCGGAGACGCTTGCCCTGCTTCATGGCCGTCAGCCCTCCACCACCTGGATGCCCATGGAGCGCGCGCTGCCGGCGAGCATCCGCACGGCGGCGTCAACGTCGTTGGCGTTCATGTCCTTCATCTTCTGCTCGGCGATCTCGCGGAGCTGCGCCGTCGTCACCCGGCCCACGGTGGCGCCCTTGCCGGGCGTCGTCGTGCCCTTGCCGATGCCCGCCGCCTTCTTGAGGAAGTAGGTGTTGGGCGGCGTCTTCATGATGAAGGTGAAGGTGCGGTCCGCGAATGCCGTGATGACCACGGGAATGGGCATGCCGGGCTCCATGCCCTGCGTCGCCGCGTTGAACTCCTTGACGAACGCCATGATGTTCAGCCCGCGCTGGCCGAGCGCGGGGCCTACGGGCGGGGACGGGTTCGCCTTGCCTGCCGGGATCTGCAGCTTGATGTAGCCAACGATCTTCTTCGCCATGCCTGCCTCCTAATGGCAGGACCGCGGTACAACCGGCCGGACGCGAAGCGCGCACCCAGCCTCCCGCGTTCCAGGTAAGCGGCGGCGTCTAGCCCAGGTCGCGCCCCATGTCCAGCCGGAATTCCTAGATGACCAGCTCGATCAGGAACGGCCCCGGCCGGGCGTTGGCCTGGGCGAACAGGTCCGCGAACGTCTCCATCGTCTCCGCCCGCGCCGCCTCGACGCCCATGCCCGCGGCGATCGCGATCCAGTCGAGGTCGGGGTTGCCGAGATCGAGCATGTCCATCGCCGTCCGGCCGGGATTCGCGCCCACGCCGCGGTATTCGCCGAGCAGGATGGCATATTGGCGGTTCGACAGGATCACCGTGGTCACGTCGAGCCGCTCCCGCGCCTGCGTCCACAGCGCCTGGACCGTGTAGAGCGCCGATCCGTCCGCTTCGAGGGTGACGACCCGGCGACCCGGCGCGCCCAAGGCGGCGCCGGCCGCGAGCGGCAGGCCGCAGCCGATGGCGCCGCCCGTGAGCTGCAGCCAGTCGTGCGGCGCAGCGCCTGACGTGCCGGGATAGAACGCACGGCCGAAGCTGATGCTCTCGTCCACGATGATCGCGCCCTCCGGCAGCAGCGCCGCGACGGTCTGCGCCACGGCCTCGCTCGTCACGGCGCCGCGCGCCGGGCCGGCAGGCGGGTCCGCATCCGCCAGCGGCGCATCGCCTGCGCCGAGCGCGTCGGCGAGTCGGGCGAGCGCGTCCGGCCCGTCCTGCTCCGGGCGGGCGAGCACGTGGATCTCGCAGTCCGCGGGCCACATCCGGCCGGGCTTGCCGGGATAGGCGAAGAAGCTGACGGGCGGCGCTGCGCCGACCAGGATCAGGTGCCTGGTGCCCGCGAGCGCGGCGAGTGCCTGGTCCACCGGGTAAGGCATGCGCTCGACCGGGACGCGCCCCCTGCCCCGCTCGATGCGCGCGTTGCTCTGCTCGGCCATGAGCCGCGCGCCGGTCGCGGCAGCGACGCGGTGCGCCGCCCGCAGCGGCTCCTCGCGCAAGGCCTGGCCCGCGAGCAGCAGCACGGCCCCGCCGTCGCGCACGGCGCGCGCCGCCTGCTCGACCTGGCTCGGCGCTGCCAACGGCGCCGGCGGGACGGGCAGCGGCTCGGCGACGACGCCGCCCTCATCCCAGCAAGTGTCGCTCGGCAGGATCAGCGTGGCGCTCCCGCCCGGCGCTGCCTGCGCTGCCTGAACCGCCGCCGCAGCGTCCCGGCCCACGGCGGCGGCCTCGGTCGCCGTGCGCACCCAGGCGGACACGGGGCGGGCGAAACCCTCGGTGTCGGCGGTGAGCGGCGGGTCGAGCGGGCGGTGGTAGGTGGCTTGGTCGCCGACGAGGTTGACGATGGGCGTGCGCGCGCGCCGGGCGTTGTGCAGGTTGGTGAGGCCGTTGGCGAGGCCGGGGCCGCAGTGGAGCAGCGTGGCCGCCGGGCGGTCCTGCATCCGGCCGTAGCCGTCGGCCGCCGCCGTGACCACGCCCTCGAACAGGCCGAGCACGCACTTCATGCCCGGCACGCGGTCGAGCGCCGCGACGAAGTGCATCTCGCTCGTGCCGGGGTTGGCGAAGCAGGTATCCACTCCGCAGGCCAGCAGCGTGCGGACCAGGCTCTCGGCGCCGTTCATGTGTGTTCCTTCTCGTCGGGCCGCCATGCTGCGCGGCACGCGCGCGCCTGGCAACGGGTTGCGGTCCGGAGCGCTCCACCACAGGATCGCGCCATGACCACCGTCCTGTATCCCGAGGCCATGTATCCCGACGACAGCGTCGAGCGGCAAATCTTCGGCGAGCGCGTGCAGGTTCTGCGCCGCGACGTGGCGCGCCTCGCCGATCTCGATCCGGCGGATTGCGCGGCCACGGACGGGCTGATGATCTTCCGCCACTGGCTCACCGCCGAGGACGCGGCGCGATTTCCCCGGCTGCGGGCGGTGGTGCGGATGGGGGTCGGCTACGACCGGCTCGACCGGGCAGCTTTGGCCGCGCGCGGCGTGCTCGTCTGCAACGTGCCGGACTACGGCACGACGGAGGTGGCCGATCACGCCATAGCGCTCGCGCTCGCCCTGCGCCGCGGGCTGCTTCTCCACCACGATCAGCAGCGGGCCGACCCGCCGGCGTCCTGGAAGGCCGAGTTGCACTCCGCTGATCCGCCGCTCGGGCGCGCAGCGTTTCGGCATCGTCGGCCTCGGGCGGATCGGGACGGCGGTGGCGCTCCGCGCGAAGGCGCTCGGCTTTCAGGTCGCGTTCTTCGACCCCAACCTGCCGAACGGCGTCGAGCTGGCGCTCGGCATCGCGCGGGCGCCGACCCTGGATGCGCTGCTGCGCGAGACGGACACGCTCTCGCTGCATATGCCGCTCACGCCGCAGACGCGCGGGATGATCGGCGCGCCCGAGCTGGCCCTGCTGCCGCCCGGCGCCGTCGTGGTCAACACCGCGCGAGGCCCGGTCCTGGACCTCGATGCGCTGGAGGCGGCGCTGCGCGAGCGGCGATCTGGCCGGTGCCGGACTCGACGTGCTGCCCGTCGAGCCGCCGCAGGATCCAGCACCGGGCCTGCTCCGCGCCTACCGCGCGCGCGAGCCTTGGCTGCTCGGCCGCCTGATCGTGACGCCGCACTCCGCTTATCTCAGCCCGGAGGCGCATGAGGACATCCGCATCAAGAGCGCCGAGACGATGCGCGCGGCGCTGCTCACGAATCGGCCGCAGAACGTCATCCCGCCCGGCGAAGTCGCCTGAACCGAGACGGTGCGACACTCTTCGCGTTAACTGAATTCTCACCTCCGATACGCATCCTGCTGGCTCCACACGGGCAGAGAGAGCGCGGATGGACGGATCGGTAGGTGGAGTGACGCTCGCGGATACAGGCGCCGCCGGTGGCGCAGGGCGACGTGATCTCGCGCAGGCTGTCGTCGAGCGGCTCAGCCAGGGCGTCATCGTGTTCGACCGGCAGCTTCGCCTCGCGCTCTGCAACGAGCGCGCGCGCCAGCTACTCATGCTCGGCGCGGATGCGGAAGATGGAATGCTGAGCGACTTGCTGCCGGAACCGGCGTTCGCGGAGTGCCGCCGGGCACTGTCGAGGAGCGAGGAGACCTCGGCTCGGATCAACCTGTCGCAGGGCCGCGTGCTGCGGTGGCGCACGCGGCAGCTCGGGGCCGAATTGTGGATGGCAACGCTCGACGAGGCGAGGCGCGGAGCCGAGGCGGACGCTGACGGCCCGATCCTGCTCGACCCGCTCACAGGCCTGGAGACCCGGCAAGGGTTCACCGAGCACCTTCCGGGAGCGATGGTGCCCGGTGCGGCTCTGGTGATGCTCGATCTCGACCGCTTCAAGCTCGTCAACGACTTCACTCGGCCACCCCGCCGGCGACGCGCTCCTGCGCCTTGTCGGTCAGCGGATCGCGAGCGCCGTGCGCGCGGAGGACGCGGCGTTCCGCCTCGGCGGCGACGAGTTCGCCGTCGTGCTGCGGGATGGCGCGGGCGCGCACGCGTTTGCTGAGCGCCTCATCCACCTGCTCAGCCGCCCCTACCTCGTGCACGGCGTCGTCGTGACTGTCGGTGCGAGCGCCGGCATCGCCTACACGCCCGAAGACGGGGAGGACGCCGAGGCGCTCGTGCATTGCGCGGACATGGCGCTCTACGCCGCGAAGGCGGATGGGCGCGGCGTCGTCCGCCCGTTCCGCCCGGAGATGGCCCGGCGCGCCGCGGCGCGACACGCCTTGGAGCAGGATCTGCGCGCCGCCATCGCGCGCGGTCAGCTTGAGTTGTTCTATCAGCCGCAGGCGAACCTCGCGACGCGTTCGCTGGTCGGCTTCGAGGCGCTGCTGCGCTGGCGGCACCCGGAACGCGGCCTCGTCCCGCCGGCAGACTTCATCCCGCTCGCCGAGGAGACGCGGCTGATCATGCCCATCGGCGAGTGGGCGCTGCGAACGGCCTGCCAGGATGCGCAGGACTGGCCAGAGCCGCTTCCCGTCGCCGTCAACGTCTCGCCGGTGCAGCTAGCAGAGCCGGAGCGGCTGTGCCGGGCGGTCGAGGCGGCGCTTTCAGCTGCGCGGCTCGA
The DNA here is from genome assembly GCA_963848595.1 of uncultured Alphaproteobacteria bacterium. Lineage (GTDB taxonomy): Bacteria > Pseudomonadota > Alphaproteobacteria > Acetobacterales > Acetobacteraceae > CAWKEH01. Next base: position 6,102 of record CAWKEH010000004.1, read on the forward strand.
CCCGGCAAGGCTTGAGCTGGAGATCACGGAGAGCGCGCTCGTGCGCGACCCGAACGCGGCCTTGGGAACGCTGCGGGCCTTGCGGGGCATGGGCGTGAGCATCGCGATGGACGATTTCGGGACGGGCTACTCCTCGCTGAGCCAGCTCCGCAGCTTCCCGTTCGACAAGCTCAAGATCGACCGCAGCTTCGTGCGCGACCTGGGCGGCAGCGCCGAGGCGGTCGCGGTCGTGCGCGCCATCGCGGCGCTCGGGACTTCGCTCGGGATGCGGACGACGGCCGAGGGCGTCGAGACCGGCGAGCAGGCCGACCGGGTGCTGGCCGAAGGCTGCACGGACATGCAGGGCTACTTGCTGAGCCGCCCCGTGCCTGCGGGGAGCATCGCGGCACTGATTGAGCAACTCCAGCGAGGCTCCGACGGAGACGCATGATGGACGAGACCATTTACCAGCTCGTGTATTGCAGCCGGAACACGATCGGTGATTGCCAGGCGGCAAACGTGGACGCGGAGATCTTGCGCATTCTCGAAACGTCACGCCGCAACAACGTGCACGACAAGGTGACGGGCGCGTTGCTGTTCAGCGCCGGCAGCTTCGCGCAGGTGCTGGAAGGGTCTCTCCCCGCAGTCGAGCGAGTGTTCGAGCGCATACAGCGCGACCCGCGGCACGCGGACGTCATCGTGCTGCATGTTCTGCGAAGCCGGCAGCGCGACTTCGCGGATTGGTCCATGGCTTACGCGGGCAAGCTGAGCGAACCGCGCGAGGGTGGCCGCACCCTGTCGCAGGCCGTCGCGCAGCCAGGACAAGCCGGAGCCAAGGCGGTGCTCGCGATGCTGCGCGACCTTGTCGCCCGCGAGGCGGAATGGGCCGTCGCCACCTGATGCGCGCCGGCTTTCCCAGCCCGAAGACAGGCGAAGAACTCCGGAAACCGTAATCACTCGCGGCGGTCAGGCGACCAGGAGACGGTTCACATACCGGTCCAGCCCAGGATTGGGCGCGACCGGCACGGGCCGATAGAGGAACGCGAACACTGGCAGGAGCGAATACTGGAGTTGCAGGATCAGGCGTGGCCGGCTCGTCGGCACCGCACCGCGATGGATGCCATACGTGTCAGCCAGGAAGCTCATGCCGCGCGGCCCGGCAATCGTCCACACGCTCTCTCGCCCGTGCCGGCGCTCGACCTCTTCCGTCGTGTATAGCCGCTCGAAGAGGCTCCCGGCGGTCCGGTGCGAGCCGGCCACATACACGTGCGGGCCGGACTCGGCGTCAACATCGGTGAGGTAAATGAACAGCTTGAGAAAGCGCCAGTCATCCGGATCGCGATGGAAGCGCTGAGTGGCCTCCGCCTTGCCCTCGCTGGGGAAGGACCAGCGAAGGCCAATGCTGGAGAGCGTCGGCTTGCACCCGAGGTAAGCCGTGACGATACGGATACGGCTGGATCGTTGGCCAGCGCTAGGACGTGCGGGCATTCGACTATAGTTGCCAACGGGTAGGACGCCATCGTCGCCCCGGCAGGCCGATCATCCACGCGGAAGCTGCGCCCGCCCGAGCCGACGGCCTCCGCCTCGCGCAGGAAGCCTTCGATGTCGGCCAGCTTCGCATCCGTGAGCAGAGGGCTGAGCAGGGCGTAGCCGTCGCGCGTGAGTGACGCGACGATCTCGCGCTCCTGATCGTCCGTCCGAAGTGATGGCGGCGCGCGACCTGCGCCCGTCCGGTGCCGGAGATTGATGCCAGCCGCTATGGCGCGCGAGACGACGCGGCGGGATGCCGGGCCCGTGACGATACGCTGGCTGAAATAGAGGGTTAGCGCGAGCGGGACGGAACCCACGGCCAGGTTTTAAACGTGCACGGTCCAACATGGCGTGCATCTTGGACCGTTCTCGTATCCGTGATCAACGCTAAACGGCGGTCCCCCGGTGCATCGGGCCGGACGTGTTGCACAAGAGGCACGTTCTACTCGCAACCGGTTCGATCGCGCTCGTCATGCAGCGGCCGTGGGTTATCTCAGGGTTGGCGTAAATGGCCGCATATGGAATGAACTGGCCCCGGTATCGGGCTGCCGTCGCCGATTGACACTCGCCTGAGCCGCGCTCACCTTCCGCCGCCTCAGGCGGGGAGGCAGGCGATGGCACACGGAACGAGCAGAGAACAGAGGCTGCGCAGCCGTCGCTGGTTCGATGATCCCACCAATCCGGGAATGACGGCGCTCTACCTCGAGCGCTACATGAACTACGGCCTGACTCGCGAGGAGCTGCAGAGCGACAAGCCGATCATCGGCATCGCGCAGACGGGCAGCGACCTCGCGCCGTGCAATCGTCACCTCGTCGCGCTGGCGAACAGGGTACGCGACGGGATACGGGATTCCGGCGGCATCCCGCTGGAGTTCCCGGTCCACCCCATCCAGGAGACCGGCAAGCGCCCGACCGCGGCGCTGGACCGCAATCTCGCGTATCTCAGCCTTGTCGAAGTCCTGCACGGCTACCCGCTCGATGGCGTTGTCCTGACCGCCGGCTGCGACAAGACGGTTCCGGCCGTGCTGATGGGCGCTGCGACCGTCAACATCCCAGCGATCCTCCTCTCCGGCGGGCCGATGCTGGACGGCTGGTATAAGGGCCGGCTCGCCGGCTCGGGAACGATCGTATGGGAGGCCCGCAAGCTGCTCGCCGAGGAGCGCATCAATTACGAGCAATTCATCGAGATGGTGGCGGCAAGCGCCAGCAGCGCCGGACACTGCAACACGATGGGCACGGCGCTCAGCATGAACTCGCTCGCCGAGACGCTGGGCATGTCGCTGCCGGGTTGTGCTACGATTCCTGGGCCGCACAAGGAGCGGGGCTGGATGGCCTATCGCACGGGGCGGCGCATCGTCGAGATGGTGCACGAGAACCTGCGCCCCTCGGACATCATGACCAAGCTAGCCTTCGAGAATGCGGTGATGGCAGCGGCGGCGCTCGGCGCTTCCAGCAACTGCCCGATCAGTATGATCGCCATCGCACGGCACATGGGCGTGGACCACACGTTGGAGGACTGGCAGCGGCTCGGCCCGGACATCCCGCTGCTTGTGGACCTGCAGCCCGCCGGGCGTTTCCTGGGCGAGGGCTTCTTCCGCGCAGGTGGGGTGCCAGCCGTGCTCCGGGAGCTGCTCGCCGCCGGCAAGCTGCACGGCGACACGATGACCTGCACGGGCAAGACGCTGGCGGAGAACCTGGCGAACAACCCTGCGCAGTCGGGCGAGGTGGACCGGGAGGTGATCCGCGCTTACGACAAGCCGCTCAAGGAGCGGGCCGGCTACGTGGTTCTGAGCGGCAACCTGTTCGACTCGGCGGTGATGAAGATCTCGGTCATAGACCCCGAGTTTCGCAGTCGCTTCCTCTCCGACCCGGATCACCCCAACGTCTTCGAGGGCAAGGCCGTCGTGTTCGAGGGACCGGAGGACTACCACGACCGCATCGAGGACCCGGCGCTCGGGGTGGACGAGCACACAGTCATGGTCATCCGCAACTGCGGGCCGGTCGGTTATCCCGGCAGCGCCGAGGTCGTGAACATGCAGCCGCCGGCGTCGCTGCTGAAGCACGGCGTCAACACCTTGCCGACGATGGGCGATGGGCGGCAGAGCGGCACGTCGGGAAGCCCGAGCATCCTCAACGTCTCGCCCGAGGCGGCGGTCGGCGGCGGACTCGCGCTCCTGCGCACGGGCGACCAGGTGCGGATCGACCTTAACGAGCGCAAGGTGGACGTGCTCATCCCCGAGGCGGAACTGGCCGCGCGGCGGCGGTCCTGGAAGGCGCCCGAGCTGGAGAACAAGACGCCCTGGGAGCAGATCTTCCGCAGCATGGTCGGCCAGATGGGCACGGGCGCCTGCCTGGAGCCGGCCACCCTATACCTCAACATCCTCGAGACCCGCGGCGAGAGCCGCCACAATCACTAGGAGACGGCGATGTCCGGCAGGCTCGCGGGCAAGCGCGCGTTCGTCACGGCGGCGGCCCAGGGGATCGGCCGCGCGACGGCGCTCGCCTTCGCCGACGAGGGCGCGGAGGTGGTCGCCACCGATCTCGACGAGGCGAAGGTCGCGCAGATCGCCGGGCGGAACGTGCGCACGGCGCGGCTCGACGCGACAGACGGGGACGCGATCGCGCGGGCGGTCGCTGACGCCGGGCCGCTCGACGTGCTGTTCAACTGTGCCGGGTTCGTCCACCAGGGCACGATCCTGGACGCGACCGAGGCGGAGTGGGATTTCGCCTTCGCGCTCAACGCGCGCAGCCAGTTCCGCACGATCCGGGCCGCGCTGCCGACGATGCTCGAGCGCGGCGGCGGGAGCATCATCAACATCGCCTCGGCCGCCAGCAGCATCAAGGGCGCGCCCAACCGCTGCGTCTATGCCGTGACAAAGGCGGCGGTGATCGGCCTCACCAAGAGCGTCGCGGCCGATTACGTAAAGCAGGGCATCCGCTGCAACGCGATCTGCCCCGGCACCGTGCAGTCGCCGAGCCTAAACGACCGCATCGCCGCGAACGCCGCCGCCGCCGGCGGGCCGGACGCCGCGCGCACGGCCTTTATTGCTCGGCAGGCGATGGGTCGCCTCGGCACGCCCGAGGAGATCGCGGCGCTCGCCGTCTATCTCGCCTCGGACGAGAGCCAGTTCATGACCGGCCAGGCCATCGTCATAGACGGCGGCTGGACGCTATAGGAAGAACTCTCTTGGAGGATTGGGGATGAAGCTGCTGCGCGTGGGCGCTCCCGGCGCCGAGAAGCCTGCCGTGCTCGGGCCGGACGGGGTGGTGCGTGACCTCTCGGGACAGATACGCGAGTTCGACGCTGAGGCGCTCTCGGCGGATGGCCTTGCACGACTGGCGAAGCTCGATCCCGCAAACCTTCCGGCTGTCCAGGGCACCTTCCGCATCGGTCCGCCCGTTCCGCGGCCAGTCAACTTCGTCTGCATCGGCCTCAACTACGCCGACCACGCGGCCGAGACCGGCTCGCCCATCCCGAAGGAGCCGATCGTGTTCCTGAAGGCGCTCGGCGCCTTCCAGGGACCGAACGACGAGGTCCGCATTCCGCGCGGCAGCACGAAGACGGATTGGGAGGTGGAGCTGGGCGTCGTCATCGGCACGAAGGCGACCTACGTGCCTGAGAACAACGCCATGGATCACGTCGCCGGCTACTGCATCGTCAACGACGTGAGCGAGCGCGAGTATCAGATCGAGCGCGGCGGCACGTGGGATAAGGGCAAGGGCTGCGACACGTTCGGTCCGGTGGGGCCTTGGCTAGTGACGCGCGACGAGGTGCCGGACCCGCAGGCGCTCGACCTCTGGCTGGAGGTGGACGGCCAGCGCATGCAGAACGGCAACACGCGGACGATGATCTTCGACGTTCGCAAGCTCGTATCCTACGTAAGTCATTTCCTGACGCTTTACCCCGGCGACATCATCAGCACGGGCACGCCGCCCGGCGTCGGCATGGGGATCAAGCCGGAGCCGGTGTTCCTCAAGCCGGGCCAGACGATGCGGCTCGGGATTCAGGGCCTGGGCGTGCAGGAGCAGCGCGTCGGCGGCGGGTGACGAGGGGCCGGCAGCGCGACTAGGAAACCGAAAGCCAGACCTCGAACGTGCCCGGCGGTCGCCGGGTTCGGGGCGGCGGCAAGGCCCGCGTGCGCCACTCGCCGGACGCCGGCTGCCCGAGGAGGTTGGCCAGGTCCTGCGCCGCGGCGGCGTCCTCGGGATGGAAATAGACAATGGCAGGCAGGTGCGGCACGGCATTGGCCTGCCACATGCTCACGCGCTGGGTGAGCGGTCCCAGCAACGCTGTCAGGCGGGCCGCTTCCGCCTCAGCCGCCTGCGAGCCGGAATGATAGTAGATCACGACTTGCCAATCTTTGCGGGCCGGCGCCTCGGGAGCACTCGGCGCAGCAGTCTCAGCTGTCGGGGGCACTGCGGCCGGCGCAGGAGCCGGCACAGCATCCGGCTTGGGCGCTGGTGCCGCAGGTTCGGAACTCGTCGCCTCCGGCGTGCGCGCTGGTGCGGCAGTCGGCGGCTCAGGGGCGGCGGCGGCCGGACCGGAGCTCTGCGTCCCGGCATCGGCCGCCGCGGCGGCAGCGGAGGGCGTGGTTGGCGCTGGCGCGGGCGGAGCGGATGCGGTCTCCACGGGATTGGACGCGGACGGTGCGGCCGTGCTCTCGGGAGGTGACGCGGGCGCCACTGGTGCGCGCGTCTCGGGAGCGGGCGTCTCGGGAGCGGGCGTCTCGGGAGCGGGCGGCGGCGGAGTGGGCGGTGGCGGAGCGGCTGGCGCCGGCTCGGGCGCGGCGGCTTTAGGAGCCGGCGCTTGTGATGCGGGTTGCGTTTGGGGCGCGGCGACGGGCGGCGGCGGAGGCGCTTGGGACGCGAGTTGCGTTGCAGGCGCGCTGACGGGCGGAGATGTATGCGTCTTGGATGCAAAGAGCCGCGGCATGGCCGTGTGTGCGAGGGAGGCCAGACGCGCTCGCTCGACCCACCCGGCCGCCACGCCCGCTAGGACCAGGAGCAGCGCCGCCCAGGGCCACAGGCGCGCTCTCCGCGGAGCCGCGACGTCAGACGCCGCAACGGCCGGCGAGGGTATCTCCTCGTGGACCGGCGGTACGTTGGGCGGCGCGGGTGGGAGCGGTGGAATCGGATCAGTGTTCGCGACGGGTTCCGGCGCGGCCTGGGCACGAGGCCGCGGGATCACCGGGGCTGGCGGCATAACCAGCGTGGGCGAGCGGGGCGGCTCCGGAATGAGCTGCGGTCCCGTCATCGGGGGCAGATCGTCCGATCCGATGCTGGGTCGTGCCTCGGCGGCTGAGCCGGGCAAAGGGACGATGGGGTGATAAAGCTCAGCCGCCTCGATGAACGACCGACGCTTTCGACCGCCGTCCCCGGCGCTGGCCTGATCGTTCAAGGGGTGGGCCTCCACTGGGCCGAGTGCGTGCGCATTGCCGTTCTCTGCTTGTCCCTAGCTGCTCCCGTCGCCGCCACGCAATCCTGCCCAAGCGCCTCCTCCGCGAAGCACCAGGCGCGGCGACTCGGCATCCTGCGATACCGGCGATCAGTATGGGACAAGATGCTCGCCGCAAACCAGTTCGCGGAACTCCAGACCGGCCGACAGCGATTCGTCTTCAGGGTGGACCTTGGCCCGTATCACTCTTCCGTGATGACGCAGCCGGACGGCGTGGATTTATCGGCGCAGTACGCCTAGCTGCGCTGTATAGCAGGTCTATGGCGGGTCGCGGCTTCCGTGACGGCGGCCGGCTTGGCCGTCGTGCAACGGCGCAAGGTTCGCGGCCCCGAACAAACGGTTCGGGAGGAGCGAACATGCCCATACAAAGCCCCATCGAGTGGGGATGGGACCGACTCAAGGTCACGGCTTCAACGATCGGATCGACCAGGCCCGACGAATACTGGTCCGAAGCGGATGCGCATCCGGGGCGACTGACGATTCGCCGGATCGGGGTCGCCGACCTTGGGCACGCCCTGGCCAAAGGCTTCAAGGACTTCGGGGCAAATCGGACCGACATCATCTTCCTCTGCGTCATCTACCCCGTCGTCGGGCTCATCCTGGCGCGGCTGGTGTTCGGGTATGAGATGTTGCACTTCATCTTCCCACTCGCGTCTGGCTTCGCGCTGATCGGCCCGGTCGCCGCAATCGGCCTCAACGAGATGAGCCGGCGGCGCGAGCAGGGCATCAACGCGAGCTGGGCGGCTGCATTTGGCGTGTTCCGCTCCCCCGCGATCGGCAGCATTATGCTGCTCAGCGGGATACTATTCGCCATCTTCCTGCTCTGGCTGGCTGCGGCGTACGTGATCTATCATTTCACTCTCGGCCCCAGGACGCCCGCCTCGGTCGCGTCATTCTTCCGTGACGTGTTCACGACGGGTCCAGGCTGGGCCTTGATCGGCATCGGCGTCTGCGTGGGCTTCCTCTTCGCCGTCGTGGTCCTGACGATCAGCGTCATCTCGTTCCCGCTCCTGCTCGACCGGAACGTTGACGTGGAGACTGCGATCCGGACATCGGTCCGCGCCGTGCGCGCGAACCCCGTCACGATGGCGATCTGGGGATTGATCATCGCTTGCAGTCTCATCGTCGGCTCGGTGCCCTTCCTCCTCGGCCTCGTGATCGTCATGCCCGTGCTCGGCCACGCGACCTGGCACCTGTATCGGAGCGTGGTGACGCACTGACTGGCGGTGAGAGCGGCTTACTGAGACGCCGCCGCGCGCGGGATCGCAATGTTCTGCGGCGCGAACTGCCCGGTCGCGGCATCGGCATGGCACGCGGCACAGTTGCTCCGCCGGTAGACGGACTTCGCCGCGAACACCGCGTCCGGGATCTGGCGGTGGATGTGCCGCCAGCCCGGCGTATCCGTGATCCGCAGCGAGCCGTCCGCCGCCCGCGCGCGCAGCAGGTGCGACGGCAGCGTGTCCCAGTGCTCGGCCGAGTTCGCGTCGAGCCAGGCGCGGAGATGCGCGACCTGCTCCGGCGACAGCGTCGCGTCCGCGCCGAAATGGTGCTTCAGATCGGCCATGATGCCGTCCCACGTGGCCGCAGGCGCCAGGCTCGGCGGGAAGGCGAGGTGACAAGCACCACACTGCTCCTCGAACATCGGGTCGAGGGCCGCCGGCGGCACTCCGCGCCCCGGCAGCGCTGCTAGGACGGCGGTCCCCGCGGCACCGACCGCCAGCGCGCCCAGCGTGATCGCCAGAGCCATGCGCGGATAGGCGTGCGCGGACGGCACGATCTCGGCAGGCGGCTGCAGAGGCTTGTCGCCGGTCAGCATCGCGGCGATCAGGTTCTCCTGACCGCGCCAGCTCTCGAACGCGACGCCAGCCAGGTGCGCGCCGATCATGATCAGGAGCAGGATCGCGGCGGCGTTGTGAGCCGCGAGCCATTGCCGCCCCGCCGCGTAGGACACGAAGGCGCGGAGCGGCCCCTGCTTCAGCACCCCGCCCAGCGCCACGGTGCCTGTCAGCGTGATCGCCGTGAGCACCACGAGGAACGTGAACACCATCATCGCGCCCAGCGGGTTGTGGCCAAGGTGACGGTGCTGCGTGCGCGCGGGCAGACCGTAGAGGTGCGCGAGCACGATCGCTGGCCGATGCGCGAAGCTGGCGAACCGGGCGTAGGTCGGTCCGAGCAAGCCCCAGATCAGGCGCCAGGTCACGGCGACGATCACCGTCACGCCAGCAATCAGGTGCCACGCGAGCGTGGTGCGGCCGAGGACGAAGCCGGTCAATGCCGCGGCCAATACCGAGGCGGTGAGCACCCAGTGGAAGGCGCGGACGCCGAGATCCCAGACGCGGACGGTTTCGCCCTGCCGCCACGCAGGACCGAGAACGACCCGTGGTTGCCCTCGACAGCGCATGACCCGACCCTATCCTAGAGACGGGTGAGGCACCTAGCCGCCCTGCACTGCCCAGACTACGATCACCTGGAGCTTCCTAGGACTCGGCCGCTTGCGCTACCCTCACCGCCACCTACTCGCGATAGAGGGCCTCCACCCGCCCGAGATCGCGGGGCTTCTCGATCTGGCCGAGAGCTACGCGCTGCTCAACCGCTCGGGAACGACCCAGCGCGACCTGCTTCGCGGCCGAACCCTCATCAACCTCTTCTTCGAGGACAGCACCCGAACTCGCACCTCCTTCGAGCTGGCCGGCAAGCGCCTCGGCGCCGACGTCATCAACATGTCCGTCTCGACCAGCAGCGTGAACAAGGGCGAGACCCTGCTCGACACGGCGGCGACGCTGAACGCCATGCACTGCGACCTGCTCGTCGTCCGGCACGACCAGTCCGGCGCCCCCGCGCTCCTCGCCCAGAAAGTCGGCGCCGCGGTCATCAACGCCGGCGACGGCACGCACGAGCATCCCACGCAAGCCCTGCTCGACGCCCTCACCATCCGCCGCCGCAAGGGTCGGCTGGAAGGTCTCACCGTCGCCATCTGCGGTGACGTGCTGCACAGCCGCGTCGCTCGCAGCAACATCTATCTGCTGCTCGCCATGAACGCGCGCGTCCGCGTCGTCGGTCCGCCGACCCTCCTGCCCGCGGGCATGGACCGCTTCGGCGTCGAGATCCACACGAGCATGGAGAGCGGCCTCGAGGGCGCCGACGTGGTGATGATGCTCCGCTTGCAGCGCGAGCGGATGCAAGCCGGTCTCGTGCCCAGCGAGCGCGAGTATTTCCGCTTCTTCGGCCTTGACCGCGCCAAGCTCGCCCGCGCCCGCCCGGACGCTATCGTGATGCACCCCGGCCCCATGAACCGCGGCGTCGAGATCGACAGCGCCGTTGCCGACGACCCGGCGCGCAGCGTCATCCAGGAGCAGGTCGAGATGGGCGTCGCCGTCCGCATGGCCGTGCTCGACGCGCTCGCGCGCGGCGCTCGCCCGAATGCCTGACCTCTGGATCGAGAACGTCCGCCTGCTCGACCCGGCGACGGGCCTCGACCAGGCGGGCGGCAGCCTTCTCGTCCGGGACGAGTTGATCGCCGATCTTGGGCTGAATCTCGGCCGCCCGGAAGGCGCTGAACACTTCGACGGCGGAGGTGCCGCCCTCTGCCCCGGCCTCGTGGATATGCGCGCCGCGCTCGGCGAACCGGGCTACGAGTATCGCGAGACCATCGCCTCCGCCGCCGAGGCCGCCGCTGCGGGCGGGATCACGACCCTCGCCGCCCTTCCCGACTCCCGCCCGGCGATAGACGATCCCGCCCTCGTCCGCCTGCTCCGCGCCCGCGGCGAGGAGACCGGCAGCCTGACCATCCTGCCCTACGCCGCCGCGACCCGCGGCTGCCGCGGTGAGGAGATGGCGGAACTGGGCTTGCTCTGGGAAGCGGGCGCCGCCGCGGTCACGGACGGGACCCGCGCCATCGCCGATGCGAGGCTGATGCGCCGGATCCTCGCCTACGCGAGCGGCTTCGGCCTGCGCGTCGCGCAGCATCCCGAGGAGCCGAGCCTTGCCCGCGGCGGCGCTGCCACGGAGGGCGAGCTCGCCACTCGCCTCGGCCTGCCGGGCATCCCCGCGGTTGCCGAGGTCATGCTGGTGGCCCGCGACATCCGCCTCGCCGCGCTAACCGGCGGCGCTGTCCACTTCGCCCACGTGTCCACGGCCGAGGCCCTGGCCCGCATACGCGAGGCCAAGGCGCGGGGCCTAGACGTGACCTGCGACACGGCGCCTCCCTACTTCGACCTCAATGAGACTGCCATCGGAGACTTCCGCACCTACGCCAAGCTGTCCCCTCCGCTCCGCCCCGACTCCGATCGCCTCGCTGTCGTCGCCGCCCTGCGCGACGGCACCGTGGACGCGATCGCGAGCGACCATCAGCCGCGCGACGCCGACGACAAGCGTCTGCCCTTCGCCCAGGCCGCGCCCGGCGGCGCCGGGCTGGCGACGCTGCTGGCCGTGACGCTCGCGCAGGTCCACGGCGCCGGGCTGCCGCTCCTCGACGCGCTGGCGCTGCTCACCAGCCGCCCGGCACGCCTGCTCGGCAGCGAGGCCGGGCGACTCGCGAAAGGCGCACCTGCCGATCTCTGCCTCTTCGATCCCGAGCGCGCCTGGCGAGTCGAGAGCGGCAAGCTGCCCGGCAAGGCGCAGAACACGCCGTTCGACGGCCGGGCGCTGGAGGGCCGCGTCCTGAGGACCTGGAAGGCCGGGCGGCAGGTGTTCCCGTGACCGCCGGCCAGGCCGCGCTCTTGGCGCTGTTCGGCGGCGGGCTGCTCGGCTCGATCCCGTTCGGTCTGCTGCTGACGCGTGCGGCCGGCCTCGGCGACATACGCCGGGTCGGCTCGGGCAACATCGGCGCCACCAACGTGCTGCGCACCGGCAACAAGGGGCTGGCCGCTGCCGTGCTCATGCTCGACGCGGCGAAGGGCGCCGCCGCCGTGCTGCTCGCGGCATGGCTCCTCGCTTGGCCCTTCGCGCCACTGGCCGGCCTCGGCGCCGTCGCCGGGCACTGCTTCACGCCGTGGCTCCGCTTCCGCGGCGGCAAGGGTGTCGCGACGGGCCTCGGCATGGTGCTCGCGCTTGCCTGGCCGGCCGGGGTGGGCGCGGCCATCGTCTGGCTCCTGGGCGTGCTGATAACCCGCATCTCGTCTGCAGGCGCGCTCCTGGCCTGCGGCGCGGCGCCGCTCCTGGTATGGGCGACGGCGGGCGCCTCTCCGGCTCGCGCAACGCTCGCCGCGGTATGCATCATCGTGTTCCGACACGAGGCCAACATTTTTCGCCTCTACAAGGGCACCGAGCCGCGGATCGGACGCGTCCGTTGATCGAGGACTGGTCCGACCGCCTCCGCCTCACCCGAACCGAGGGCATCGGCCCGGTCCTCTACCGCCGCCTGCTGCGCCGCTACGGCACCGCCGCCGCGGCCCTCGATGCGCTTCCCGAGCTGGCGCGCGCCGGAGGACGCCGCCAGCCGCCGCGCGTGCCTTCCGGCCGAGACGCCGCGCGCGAGCGCGAGAAGCTGGAGCAGATCGGTGCCACGTTCCTGTTCCTCGACGATCAAGGCTACCCGGCGCTGCTGGCCCTACTGGACGACGCGCCGCCCGTTCTGAGCGTGCTCGGCCAGACCGGGGTGTTGGACAGCCGCGCCGTTGCGATCGTCGGCGGCCGGAACGCCACCGCCAACGCGCGGCGCCACGCCGAGGCGCTCGCCGCCGACCTCGCCGGGGCCGGCCTCGTCGTCGTCTCCGGTATGGCGCGCGGTGTGGACGCTGCCGCCCACGCAGGGGCGTTGGCCAGCGGAACCACCGTCGCCTGCATCGCGGGCGGCGTGGACGTGGCCTACCCGCCCGAGAACGCGGCGTTGCAGCGCCGGGTCGCGGAGATGGGGGCCGTCATCGCCGAGGCGTCGCCCGGCACGGCACCGCGCGCCCAGCATTTCCCCCGGCGCAACCGCCTGATCGCCGGGCTGTCACTCGGCGTCGTCGTGATCGAGGCGGCATTGCGCTCCGGCAGCCTTATCACCGCCCGGCTCGCCCTCGAGAACAACCGCGAGCTGTTCGCCGCTCCCGGCTCGCCGCTCGACGAGCGGTGCCGCGGCTCGAACAACCTTCTCCGCCAGGGCGCGCACTTGGTCGAGACCGCTTCCGACGTGCTCGCGCACCTGCCCGATCACCCGATGCGCGAGGGTCTCGCGCGGCTGCCGCTCTTCGCGCGAGGTGAGACAGTCCCATCTCCAGCCTTGGCCGAGCCAGCGCCAGAGTACTCGCCTGCCGACCTCGCCTTAGCCCGCAGCCGGGTCGCGCAGCTCCTCGGCCCGGCGCCGACGCCGGTTGACGATCTCGTGCGCCGCTGCCACCTACCCGTGTCCGCGGTGCTTGCCGTGCTCCTGGAACTGGAGCTGGCCGGCCGCGCGGAGGTCTTGCCGGGACAGCACGTGGTCCTGACTGGCGAGGCACTTGCCGGTTAGGAATCGCCCGACCATCTAAGGTTGACATGAGCAACGTCGTCGTCGTCGAGTCGCCTGCTAAGGCTAAGACGATCAACAAATATCTCGGCTCTGACTACACCGTCCTCGCCAGCTTCGGCCACGTTCGCGACCTTCCCCCCAAGGACGGCAGCGTGCGGCCCGAGGAAGGCTTCGCCATGGACTGGGAGAGCGACGAGCGCGGTATCCGCCAGGTCGCCGCCATCGCCAAGGCGCTCAAGGGTGCCCGCACGCTCTATCTCGCCACCGACCCGGATCGCGAGGGCGAGGCGATCTCCTGGCACGTCCGCGCCATGCTCGACGAGAAGCGCGCACTGAAGGGCGTGGATGTCCGGCGAATCACCTTCAACGAGATCACGAGGAGCGCCATCCAGGCGGCGCTCAGGCAGCCGCGCGACCTCGACGTGCCCCTGATCGAGGCGTATCTGGCCCGGCGCGCGCTCGACTACCTCGTCGGCTTCACGCTCTCGCCCGTGCTCTGGCGCAAGCTGCCGGGCAGCCGCAGCGCCGGGCGCGTTCAATCGGTCGCGTTGCGCTTGGTCTGCGAGCGCGAGGCCGAGATCGAGGCGTTCCGGCCGCGCGAGTATTGGACCGTCGAGGCCCATCTCACGACTCCCGCCGGCGCTCCCTTCACGGCCCGGCTCACCCATCTCGACGGCCGCAAGCTCGACCAGTTCGACCTGCCCAACGGCGCTCTTGCCGAGGCAGCCCGCGCCGCCGTGTTGGCCGATCAGCTTGCCGTGGCGCGCGTCGAGCGCAAGCGGGTCAAGCGTCATCCCCCGCCGCCGTTCACAACGAGCACCTTGCAGCAGGAAGCAAGCCGCAAGCTTGGCATGGGCGCGCAGGCGACCATGCGAACCGCGCAGCAGCTCTACGAGGGTGTCGCCCTCGCCGGAGAGACGGTCGGGCTCATCACCTACATGCGCACCGACGGCGTGCAGATGGCGCGGGAAGCCATTCATGCGCTGCGCGACCACATCGGCGGCGCTTACGGGCGGGATTACGTGCCCGCGGCGCCGCGCGAATACTCGACCAAGGCCAAGAATGCCCAGGAGGCGCACGAGGCGATCCGCCCGACCGACGTGGACCGCACGCCGGATCAAGTGGCATCGTATCTAAGTGCCGAGCAGCGCCGCCTCTACGAGCTGATCTGGAAGCGGGCCGTCGCGTCCCAGATGCAGTCGGCCGAGCTGGACCAAGTCACCGTGGAGGTGCAGGGCACGCGCACGCGGCTGCGCGCCACCGGCAGCATCGTGGCCTTCGATGGTTACCTGAAGCTCTACCGCGAGGGCGTGGACGACGCGCCCGAGAGCGCTTCCGACGAGAATCGGATGCTGCCGCCCATGCACGAGGGCGACCCGCTCAGGACCGGTGAGGTGAAGGCGTTGCAGCACTTCACGCAGCCGCCGCCGCGTTACAGCGAGGCGAGCCTGGTCAAGCGCCTGGAGGAGCTAGGCATCGGCCGTCCCAGCACCTACGCCAGCATCCTCTCCACCCTGCGCGACCGCGAATACGTGCGCATGGAGAAGAACCGCTTCGTTCCCGAGGACCGTGGCCGGCTCGTGACCGCCTTCCTGACCAGCTTCTTCGACCGTTACGTGGACACCGGGTTCACGGCGTTGTTGGAGGAGCAGCTCGATGACATCTCGGACGGCCGAGCGGACTGGCGCGCCATCATGGAGGCGTTCTGGGAAGAGTTCAGCCGCGCCGTCGAGCAGACGCGCGACCTCAAGATCTCGGACGTGATCGAGGCGCTCGACGAGGAGTTGGGGCCGCACTTCTTTCCTCCCAAGGAGGACGGCTCCGATCCGCGGCTCTGTCCCGCCTGCCACGCCGGGCGCCTCGGCCTGCGGCTCGGACGGCAAGGCAGCTTCATCGGCTGCTCCAACTACCCGAATTGCCGCTACACGCGCCCGCTCGCGATCAACGGCGAGGACCAGCCCGGCGCCACGCTGCCGGAGGGGGTCCGTCAACTCGGCCACCATCCCGAGACCGGCGAGGAGGTCACCGTGCGCCGCGGCCCTTACGGCCTCTACGTGCAGCAGGGCGAGCCGGACCCGGACAATCGCAAGGCGAAACCGCGCCGCGCTTCGCTGCCTCGCGGCATGGACGGCGCCGAGATCACCTTGGAGCAGGCGCTCGGCCTGCTCAGCCTGCCGCGCTTCGTGGGCACTCATCCCGAGCGCGGCGAGCCGATCGAGGCGGGGCTGGGACGCTTCGGCCCCTACGTGCGCATGGGCGGCGTCTTCGCCTCGCTCGACCGCGACGACGACGTGCTCGCCGTGGGTCTCAACCGCGCCGTGGACGTGCTTGCGAAGAAGCTCGACAGCGTGCGGACGCTGGGTTTGCACCCCAAGGACAAGCAGCCCGTGCTCGTGCGCAAGGGCAAGTTCGGCCCGTATGTGCAGCACGACGGCAAGATCGCGAACGTGCCGCGCGAGCAGGCGATGGATGACGTGACGCTCGAAGGCGCGGTGGCCCTACTCGCCGAGCGCGGCAAGCCGATGAAGGCCGGTCGCGGACGCAAGGCCGCCAAAGCAGCCACGAAGAAGGTGCCTGCGAAGAAGCCGTCCAAGACAGAAGCGGAGAAGGCAGCGCCGAAGCGGTCCGGCAGGACAGCCTCCCGCACCTCGCGCCGGGCCGAGTAGCATGGCTCGCCGTTCGCGTGCCGAGCGGCCGTCCTCCGCCGGCTCCCTGCCGTCTCGCGAGGAGCTGCGCCGCTTCGTCGCCGCGTCGGACGGGCGCGTCGGCAAGCGGGAGATCGCGCGCGAGTTCGGCATCGGTCCCGAGCTCAGGCAGGAGCTGCGCGACGTCCTGCGCGACCTCGCGCGCGAGGGCCGCGTCGCCCCGGCCGGACATCGCCGCTTCGCTAAACCTGGCCACCTGCCCGAGGCCACCATCGTCAGGATCACTGGCACGGACCCGGAGGGCGACGCGCTCGCCCGGCCCGTGGAGTGGGACGGCGCCGACCCGCCGCTCGTCGTCATGGCGCCGGAGCGCCGCGGCCAGCCCGCGCTGGCGCCGGGCGAGCGCGTCCTGGCCCGGCTCAAGCCGATCGGCCCCGGCCGCTACGAGGGACGCACGCTGAAGCGCCTCGACGAGGCACCGGGGCGGGTGCTCGGCGTGTTCCGCGCGCCCGACCGGCTCGTGCCGACTGACCGCCGCGCCAAGGCCGAGTGGCGCATCCCGCCCGGCGAGACCGGTGGCGCCGAGCCTGGCGAGATCGTCGCCGCCCAGCCGCTGCCGCACGCCGGTCTCGGCCTCAAGCCCGTGCGCGTGGTCGAGCGGCTGGGACGCTTCGGCGATGCCCGGTCCGTCAGCCTCATCTGCATCGAGGCTCACGGCATCCCGCAGGACTTCGCGCCCGAAGCCGAGGCCGAGGCCAAGCGCGCCCGCGCCGCGCCGCTTGGCAAGCGCGAGGATCTGCGCGGCGTTCCGCTCATCACCATTGACGGCGAGGACGCGCGCGACTTCGACGACGCGGTCCACGCGGAGCCTCTGCCGGACGGCGGCTGGCGCCTGCTCGTCGCCATCGCGGACGTGGCGCATTACGTCCGCCCCGGCTCCCCGCTCGACCGCGACGCGCGGCGCCGCGGCAACAGCGTCTATTTCCCCGACCGCGTCGTACCCATGCTGCCCGAGGCACTGAGCAACGGCTGGTGCAGCCTCAAGCCCGGCGAGGATCGGGGATGCCTCTTCGCCGAGATGCACGTCTCCGCGGACGGCCGGAAGCTCTCCCATCGCTTCGGCCGCGGCTTAATGCGCAGCGCCGCGCGGTTGACCTACGAGGGCGTGCAGCGCGCTCACGATGCCGACGTGGAACTCGGTGGCCTCGCCCCCGGCCAGCTTCATGCCCTCTACGGCGCTTTCCGCGCCCTGCTCACCGCGCGCGAGCGCCGCGGCACGCTCGACCTCGACCTGCCGGAGCGCCGGGTGATCCTCAACGAGCGCGGCCGGGTGGAAGCCGTAGCACCCCGCCCGCGCCTCGACAGCCACCGGCTCATCGAGGAGTTCATGGTGCTCGCGAACGTCGCCGCGGCCGAGGAGCTTGAGCGGCTGCACCGGCCCTGCGTCTATCGCGTCCACGCGCCGCCGTCGGACGAGAAGCTGGAGTCGCTGCGCAGCTTCCTGCACGGTCTCGACCTATCACTGCCGGCCGGCAACCAGATTCACCCCCGAGACCTCGACCGGGTGCTCAAGCGCGTGGAGGGCACGGCGGAGGCGCCGCTCGTCAACGAGATCGTGCTGCGCAGCCAGAGCCAGGCCGCCTACAGCGTGGACAACATCGGCCATTTCGGCCTCGCGCTGTCGCGCTACGCCCACTTCACCAGCCCGATCCGGCGCTACGCCGACCTGCTCGTGCATCGCAGCCTGATCGCCGGGCTGCGCCTCGGCCCGGGCGGCATGGCGGCCGACGAGCCGGCCGACCTCGCCGACGCAGCCGAGCACATCACTCTGACCGAGCGCCGTGCCGCCGCGGCCGAGCGCGAGGCGGTGGACCGCTATCTCGCCGCCTATCTCGCCGACAAGGTGGGGAACCGCTTCGCCGCGCGGATCTCGGGCGTGACCCGGTTCGGTTTGTTCGTCACCATCGAAGGCTCGGGCGCTAGTGGCCTCGTGCCGATGCGGGCGCTGCCCGCCGACTACTGGGAATACGACGAAGCGAACCAGACGCTCACCGGCCGGCGTACCCGCCGTACCTACGCGCTCGCGGAGACCGTCGAGGTGCGCCTCAGTGAGGCGAACCCGGTCACGGGCGGCCTGATCTTCCAGATGCTGGGCGACGCCTATGCCGGCGAGCGCCAGCCGCCGATGCGCCGCGGGCGGCGCGCCCGGCCCAAGACGGGGTGATGCGGCGCATCGTTGCCCTGCTGCTCGTGCTGGTCGCGGGATCGGCCCGCGCCCAGGAGCCGGGCTTCGACGTGGCGCTGGCCGGGCGCGTGTTCGTGGCGGGGCTAGACTTCATCGCCCCGCGCAGCCTCGACCCGGTGACGGTCGCCGACCTGGCCGGCTGGGGCCTCCATGGCATCCCGGCGCTGGACCCGGCCTTCACGGCGGGCGTCGTGAACGGTCAAATCCAACTCTCCGGCCCGAAGGGGGTGATCTACGCACGCCCCGCACCGCCGGACGGAGACGGCCCGGCGAGCGGCGCCGCATGGGGTGAGACCGTGGCCACGCTCGCCGGCGCGGCTTCGCTCGCCTCCGCGCCGGTGCGAAGCGCAGGCACGCAGGGTGTGATCCAGAGCGTGTTCGACGAGATATTCAACCATCTCGATCCCTACTCTCGCTACGTTGCGCCCATCGCCGCGGAGGAGGATCGCGCCCGGCGCTCGGGGGAGGCAGGCGCCGGGCTGACGCTCGCGCGGGACCGGTCCGGGATCGTGATCCGGACCGTGAACGCGGACGGGTCGGGCGCCGCCGCGGGCTTGCGGCCAGGCGACAGGCTGCTCGCCGTGGACGGCCAACCTACGCCCGGGCAGGACGCTGCGACAGTTGCGGACTGGATCTCCGGTGACGAGGGCACGGTCGTGGAACTGCTGGTGCGCGACGTGCGCGGCCACGTTCGGCAAGTGGCGGCGGAGCGGGCCGTGACACCGCCCGAGACGGTGTTCGCCTCGCGCGTCGGCGATGTGCTGCTGCTGCGCGTCGCCTTCTTCGCCGAGGACACTGACGTGCGTATGGGCACGGAATTGGCTCAGGCGGTGCACGGACGCCGGCCGGTGCGCGGCGCGATCCTGGATCTCCGCGACAATCACGGCGGACTGCTGCGGCAGGCGGTGGCCGCCTCGGAGCTCATGCTCGGCGGCGGCCTCGTGGTCACGACGGCTGGCCGCGACCCGCGGGCGTCGCACGTTTGGGAGGCCGACAGTCCCGACCTGCTCGCGGGCCGGCCGATCGTCGTGCTGGTGGACGGACGCTCGGCCAGCGCCGCCGAGATCATGGCGGCTGCCCTGGCCGATCGCGGGCGAGCCGTCGTCACCGGGAGCGCGACCTACGGCAAGGGTCTCGTGCAGGCGGTCACGACCCTGCCGGACGGGGGTGAGCTGTTCGTGAGCTGGAGCCGCCTGCTCGCGCCGGACGGCTGGCCGCTCCAAGGACTGGGCGTGCTGCCGCAGGTCTGCACGAGCCTGGGCGAAGCATCCCTGCGCGAGCAGCTCGACGCGCTCAGCGCCGGCCGGGACCTGCTCGGCCCGGCGCTGGCGCGGACGCGCGCGGCACGGCCGCCCTTGCCGGAGGCGCAAGCCGTGGAACTTCGGGAAGCCTGCCCGGCTGCCATCGGCGGTGATGAGGATTTGGGCACCGCGCGCTGGCTGCTCGCACACTCCGCCGCCTACGGCGCCGCGCTGCTGCCGGGAGCGATGCGCGCCAGCCCTTGACCATGATCTTGACCTTGGGCGGCTGGGTGGGCATCTAACCATGTCAGCCCCGGCGCGCGGGGCCTCTACAGGAATCCGGCCATGGCTAAGACCAACACGATCCAGATCAGGCTCGTGTCCACCGCGGACACCGGCTACTTCTACGTCACGAAGAAGAACGCTCGCAGCCAGACGGGCAAGCTCGAGATGAACAAGTATGACCCGGTCGTGCGCAAGCACGTGCCATTCAAGGAAGCCAAGATCAAGTAAGTAGCTTGCGCATTCGCCGTCTCGGCGCCGCGCTGGGCTGCGCAGCACTCGCCGCAGCCGGTCCCGCGCCCGGCCCGCTACGCATCGTGGGCGGCGGCGTGGGCTGCATCGCGGGCGCGGTCGAGCTGCCGGCCGAGGGGCCGGGCTGGGAGACGGTCCACCAGGATCGCAGCACGTTCTGGGGCGCTCCCGTGACGGTGGCCGGGATCGAGCTTCTGGCCGTCCGCGCCCGCGCGGCGGGCCTGCCCACCCTCTACGTCAACGACTTTTCGCTCCCGCGCGGTGGACCCCTCGCCGGCCAGCACGCGACCCATCAGACCGGGCTCGACGCTGACGTCTGGCTCGATGTGCTCCCGAAACCGCCGCTCACCACGGCCGAGCGCGAGGATATCGAGCCGCGCAGCCTCGTCGAGCCTGACGAGAGAAGCCTGGACCCGACCCTCTGGCAGCCGGGGGACGTGACCTTGATCCGTCTCGCCACCGGACTGCCCGGCGTGGACCGCGTGCTCGTCAACTTCGCGATCAAGGCGGAGCTGTGCCGCGAGGCGGGGCCGGACGCGGCCTGGCTGCACCGGGTCCGTCCCTGGTGGGGGCACACGTCGCACATGCACATTCATTTCCTCTGTCCGCCCGGCCAGACCGAGTGCCGCGACCTGCGACCCATTCCAGCGGGCACGGGCTGCGACGCCTCCCTGCAATGGTGGTTCGACCAGCTTGGGAAACCGGCGCCTCCGGTCGTGCCGCCGCATCCGCCACCGCTTCCTGCTGCGTGCCGGGCGATCCTCGGCGAGGAGTAGCCATGCTCGATGCCGCCAACCCTGCCGTGGAGCGCTTCGCGGTCGGCCAGCCCGTGCCGCGGACCGAGGATCCGGTGCTGCTGCGCGGCGCCGGGCGCTACAGCGACGATGAGACCCTGCCCGGCCAGGCGTATGCCGTCGTGGTCCGCAGCCAGCACGCGCATGGACGCCTGATCGGCGTGGACGCAACGGCGGCGCGGGCGATGCCCGGCGTCCTCGATGTCCTCCTGGCGGACGGCCCCGCTACAGCCGACATCGGCCCCCTGCCCGCCGCTCCCAACCGCATGGCGGACGGCTCCGACGCTCCTCGGCCGCCGCAGCCGTCCCTTGCATCGGGCAAGGTACGCTACGTGGGCGAGCCCGTCGCGCTCGTCGTTGCCGAGACGTTGGGCCAGGCGCGCGATGCCGCCAAATCCGTGCTGGTCGATGTCGATCCCTTGCCTGCCGTGATCACTGCCAGCGCCGCCCTCGCACCTGGCGCGCCCTCGATCCACGGCGAGGCGCCCGGCAACATCGCCCTCGATTTCCACGCCGGCGACGCCGCTGCGGTCGCCGCGGCCTTCGCCCGCGCCGCACATATTACCCGGCTCGCCGTGCGCAACAACCGCGTCGTCGTCGCCCCCATGGAGCCGCGCAGCGCGCTCGCGAGCTTCGAGCCGGAGACCGGCCGCTACACGCTGCGCCTCGGCTGCCAGGGCGTGTTTCCCCTACGCAACAGCCTTGCGGCCATTCTCGGCGTCGAGCCAAAGCAGGTGCGCGTGCTCACCGGCCGCGTCGGCGGCTCGTTCGGCATGAAGGCTGGCCCCTATCCGGAATACCCGGCTCTGCTGCACGCGGCGCGCATTCTGGGCTGCCCCGTGAAGTGGACCGATACGCGCAGCGGCAGCTTCCTCTCCGACAACCATGGACGCGACGCTGAGACCGAGGCGGAGCTAGCCCTCGACGAGGACGGTCGCTTCCTCGCCGTTCGCCTGACCCTCGCCAGCAACGTCGGCGCCTATCTCACCTTCGCTGCGACGTATCCCGGAACCGTCAACGCGCTCAAGAACGTCATCGGCACCTATGCGACGCCGCACGTCAAGGTGCGCAGCCGTTGCGCCTACACGACCACGACGCCGGTGGGACCCTATCGCGGCGCCGGCCGGCCGGAGGGCAACCTCTACATGGAGCGGCTCGTGGACCAGGCCGCGGCGGAGCTGGGCCTTGATCCGGCGGAGCTGCGCCGCCGCAACCACATCCGGCCCGACGCCCTGCCCTACAAGGCGCCGTCCGGGATGCTCTACGACAGCGGCGACTTCCCTGCCCTGCTGGATGAGGCGCTCAGGCTTGCGGACTGGACCGGGTTCGCGGAGCGCCGGGCGGAGAGTGCGCGACGGGGCAGGCTGCGCGGCCGGGGCATTGGCCAATACTTGGAGGTCACGGCGCCGCCCACGCGCGAGATGGGCGGGCTGCGCTTCGGGGAGGACGGGACCCTGACGTTCATCACGGGCACGCTCGACTACGGCCAGGGTCATGCCACACCGTTCGCGCAGGTTATCGCGGACCGGCTCGGGGTGCCGTTCGAGGCGATCCGGCTCGTTCAGGGCGATAGCGACAGGCTTGTGGCCGGCGGCGGCACCGGCGGCTCGAAGAGCTTGATGGCGAGTGGGGCGGCGGCGGTCGAGGCGTGCGCGCTCGTGGTGGAGAAAGGGCGGGAGGCCGCGGCGCACGCGCTGGAGGCGTCGGCCGCGGATATCGAGTTCGAACGCGGGCAGTTCGTGGTCGCGGGCACGGACCGCGGGATCGGCGTCATGGAGCTGGCAGCGTGGGTGCGCAGCGACCCCGCAATGCCGGGCTATCCTGTCGGCCTGGACGTGACCCACGTCCACGAGAGCTCGCCCTCGGCGTTTCCCAACGGCTGTCACATCGCCGAGGTCGAGGTGGACCCGGAGACGGGCAGCGTCGCGGTCGTGCGCTACGCCGCGGTCAGCGATTTCGGGGTCGAGGTCAACCCGATGCTCGTGCGCGGCCAGGTGCAGGGTGGGATCGTGCAGGGCATCGGCCAAGCGCTCATGGAGCGCGTCGCCTACGACGCGGGCGGGCAGCTCCTCTCCGGCTCGTTCATGGACTACGCCCTGCCGCGCGCCGAGGACGCGCCGGACTTCGCCATGGCGAGCCATCCGGTCCCGGCGCGGACGAACGTGCTCGGCGTGAAGGGGTGCGGCGAAGCCGGGTGCGCCGGGTCGCTGCCGGCCGTCATGAACGCCCTGACAGACGCGCTGCGGCAGGCCGGCGTCGCGCACCTCGACATGCCGGCTACCCCGGAGCGTGTGTGGCAGGCGCTGCGGGACGCCGGGCGGGCGGCGGCGCCCAGGCTCGGTTCGGCGCCGGCGGGAGCAACAGGACTTGAGGGGGAGGCCGCCAGTCATGACCGGCATGTCTGATTACCCGGCGCAGCCGCTGCGCGAGGCGTGGGCGGCGGGCCGGGCGGCGCGTAACGCCTGGCTGACCATCCCCGACGCTCACCTGGCCGAGATGGTCGCCGCGTATGGTCTTGCCGAGGCCGTCACTCTCGACCTCCAGCACGGTCTGTTCGACCGCGCTGCGACCGTGCATGCCGTCCGCGCGATCTCGGCCCACGGCGCCGCGCCCTTGGTCCGCCTGCCGGACGTTGATGCGGCCTTGACCGGATATGTCCTCGACGCGGGCGCTGCCGGCGTCATCGCGCCGCAGGTCGAGAGCGTCGCCCAGGTCGAGGCGCTGGTCGCCGCGTGTCGTTACCCGCCTGCGGGCCACCGCTCCCACGGGCCGACGCGTGCCACGCTACGGCCCGGCTCGGACGCGTTCACCGCGGCCGAGCAGGCCGTAATCTTCGCCATGATCGAGACGCGCGCGGGCCTGGACCGCTGCGAGGAACTGGCTGCGGTCGCTGGGCTGGATGGCCTGTTCGTCGGCCCCGGGGATCTCGGCCTGTCGCTCGGGATCGGAGCCGGCCAGGACCGCGACGAACCTGAAATGCGGGACGCCTTTACACGCGTTGTCGCCGCCTGCCGCCGGGCCGGCAAGCGGGCCGGCATCCACGCCGTCACCGCGGGCTACGCTGCGCACATGGCGTCCTCGGGCTTCGACCTCGTCACCGTCTGGGTGGATGCCGCCGCCATCGCCGCCTCACTTGCCGCCGCCGCCAGTGCCTGGGCCGACGCGCCCCACGCTCGGCAGAGGGATCAGCGGCCGCCCAAGCGCGTTGCGCGCAGCAAGCGTGCAGAGCTCTCACCGACACCGCCGCCAACGCTGGACCGCCGCGACGGCCGCGGCACTTCTACGGCTTCTCGGCCATCGTCTGCGCCGCGGCAGGCCCCTGCTTCGCCCACATCACCAGGGCGCGCGCCGCCTCGCCGAACACGGTGATCATGACGATGCCCACGATCATCACCCAGACCGTGTGCCACGACGGCGGCTCAAGGCCTAGGGCGACCAAAAGGGCCGTCGCACCTGCGGGCGGGTGCTTGATCTTCAGCAGGTGCTGGATCGGGACGAGCAGCACGAAGGCGATCACTACCGCCGCGACGCGGATCCAGGTTAGATGCTCCCCGCTCGCGAGCGCCGGGACGGCTTGCGCGCCCACGGCATAGAGTCCCGCGAAGCCCACGCCCAGGCCGACGAGCTGGCCTAGGAACGTGTCATACATCGTGGCACTCTTCGTATTCGCCAGCAGCGCCTGCGTGATGACGCTCGGACCCAGGCTCGCCGTAAGCCACGGCTCATTAACCCATACCGAGAGCGCGCCGATGAGCGCCAGTACGGCGACGCTGCCGAGAGTCTGGGCGGCGATGACCCGAGGCCTGCTCTCGACCGCTTGCTCCTTCTGCTCGAGGGCAGTCTGCTCCTGAGTCAGAGTCGGCATCGCAGCATCCGAGGCGTTCAGGGCGTCTTCGTTGCCTTGATGCCGCATCCCCATCGCTGTTCACGCGCGTCCCCGTGCCGACCGAGCCGATTGCCGTGCCAGCACGACACCTTCATCGCGCCTCTCCTGTCGCTCGTGGCCGTGGATCAACACCGACTACGACAATGCGTTCGTTACGTTCCACCTGACAGCAGCGGCACAACGTTCCGTGGAACGCTGGCCGCGCGCCGCCCGGCGCGATCTGCCCTAATGCCCGGCGTTCTCTCCCGAGAAGTCGGGCGCGGCGATGCCCGAGGTTTCGAGCTGGCCCGCGAGCGCGCCTTTGAGCCGGTCCAGCCCGGCTTCGTTGCGCGCCTCGGCGCGGGCGACGAGAACGGCCTGCGTGTTGCTCGCGCGCAGCAGCCACCAGCCGTCCGGCGTGCTCACCCGTACGCCGTCCACCGTGTTCACGTCCGCGCCGTCGCTGCGCAGCCGTCCTGCGACCTCGTCGATCACCGCGAACTTGCGGGTGTCCGGGCAGTCGAAGCGCAGCTCGGGGGTGTTGACGACCTGCGGCATCGCCTTGCGCACGTCGGACAGCTTGCCCGGCATCCGCGCGACGATCCCGAGCAGGCGGATGGCGACGTAGAGCGCGTCGTCGTAGCCGTACCAGCGGTCGGCGTAGAAGATATGGCCGCTCATCTCGCCCGCGAACGGCGAGCTGATCTCCGCCATCTTGGCCTTGATGAGGCTGTGCCCGGTTTTGAACATCAGCGGCTTGCCACCCGCCTTGGCGATTTCGTCGTAGAGCACCTGGCTCGCCTTGACGTCGCCGATGATGGTGGCGCCTGGATGCTGAGTAAGCACGTCACGGGCGAGGATGACCATGAGCTGGTCACCGAGCAGCATGGCGCCGCCGTCGTCCACGGCGCCGATGCGGTCCGCGTCGCCGTCGAGGCCGATGCCGAGGTCCGCGCCTTGGCGCCCCACCTCGGCGATGAGCTGCTCCTGATTTGTGGCGATCGTGGGGTCCGGATGGTGGGCGGGGAAGCGGCCGTCGATCTCGGCGTTAAGAACGGTGTGCTCGCCGGGCAGGCGCTTGACGAGACGCTGCAGGATCTCGCCGGCCGCGCCGTTCGCGTTGTCCCAGACCACGCGCAGCTTGCGGTCGCCGCCGTCCCAGTCCTGGACGAGACGGTCCAGGTAGGCGTCGGACACGTCCACCGCCCGGTCGCTGCCTTGCGCTTCGGGCACGACGTCACCGGCCGCGGCGAGACGGCCGATTTCCTGGATCTGCTCGCCGAAATACGCCTTGCGGCCGAGCATCATCTTGAAGCCGTTGTAGTCGGGCGGGTTGTGGCTGCCAGTGACCATCACCGCGCCATCGGTCTTCAGCGTCGTCGCGGCAAAGTAGAGCAGGGGCGTGGGGCCGCGCCCGACGCGCAGCACCTCCATGCCGCTCTTCTTCAATCCCTCCACGAGGGCGCCCGCGAGCGCGGGCGAGGAGAGGCGCCCGTCGTATCCGACCGCGACCGTATGCCCACCGGCACGCGAGACGATGCTGCCGAAGACGCGCCCGATGGCGAACGCATCCGCCTCGGACAATGTTCGGCCGACAACGCCGCGGATGTCATACTCGCGAAGGCTCGTCGGGTCGAAGCGGTGCTGGAATCCCATCAGACGCACTCCCTGCAATAACGGCCCATGAAGGCGCGCACGCTGTCGGCGAGGTCCGGGCGCGCGAGCGCGAAAGCGATCTGGGCTTCGAGGAAGCCCACCTTGTCGCCGCAATCGAATGCCCGTCCCTCGTAGCGAAGACCGTGAAAGGGCGTATGGCCGACCATCCTAGCCATGGCATCGGTGAGCTGCACCTCGCCGCCCGCGCCGCGCTCCATGCGGTTGAGGTGCTCGATGACCTCGGGCAGCAGCACGTAGCGCCCGATCACTGAGAGATTGCTTGGCGCCTCCGCGGGCGTGGGCTTCTCGACTAGGCCGCGCACCTCGATCAGGCGGCCTTCATGCTCGCCCGGCGCCATGATGCCGTAGCGGTTCGTCTGCTCCCACGGCACTTCCTCGACGGCGATCACGTTCCCGCCTGTCCGCTCATAGGCATCGGCGAGCTGCTTGAGGCAGGGCGTGTCGCTGAGGACCAGCACGTCGGGCAGCAGGATGGCGAAGGGGTCGTCGCCGATGAAGGCGCGGGCGCACCAGATGGCGTGGCCCAGGCCGAGCGGTACTGCTGGCGCACGGTGACGATCGCGCCGGGCTGCAGGCGCATCGCGTCCAGCTGCGCGAGCTGGTCGGTCTTGCCGCGCTCACGCAGCGTGTCCTCCAGCTCGTACGCTACGTCGAAATGGTCAATGAGCGCGGTTTTGCCGCGGCCCGTGATCATGCAGAACTGCTCGATGCCGGCCGCGCGCGCCTCCTCCACCGCATACTGGATCAGCGGCTTATCCACGACCGGGAGCATCTCCTTGGCCATAGCCTTGGTGGCGGGCAGGAAGCGCGTGCCCAGCCCGGCGACGGGCAGGACGGCCTTACGGAGCTTCTTGGTCAAGACAGGGTCCCGTGTGGTTAGCGGCGTTCGTTGGCGTGAAGGTGCCATGCCAATGAGGGCGGCAGCAAGGCAGGCGAGCAGATCGCTGATCTGTCGGCCTGCCGCGGAGCCTACCCGGCCCCGAACACCTCGTTCCAACCTGCCCGCAGCTCCGTATCCGCCTCGGCCATCGTCGCCGGGCGGCCGAGCGCGGCCAGGCTCGTCACACCGTGCTCGCGAATGCCGCACGGCACGATCCCCTCGAAGTGGGCGAGGTTCGGAGCGACGTTGAGCGCGATCCCGTGCCAGCTCACCCAGCGCGTCACGCGGACGCCGATCGCGGCCACTTTGCTCTCCCCTTCCGGCCCGGCAACCCAGATTCCGACCCGGCCCTCGCGCGTCTCGCCCTTGACGCCGAGCCGGGCGAGGCTCGTGATCAGCCACGCTTCCAGCCCCTGCACGAAGCGGCGCACGTCCCGCGCAGGCACGGTCGCGTGCGGCCGGGTGAGGTCCAGGAGCACGTAGACTATGCGCTGGCCTGGCCCATGATAGGTCCACTGCCCGCCGCGTCCGGTGCGGAAAACCGGGAAGCCTGCCGGGTTCAGCAGGTCGCACGGCTGCGCGGACGTGCCCGCGGTGTAGAGCGGCGGGTGCTCGACGAGCCAGACCAGCTCCGCCGCCTCGCCCGCCCGGATCGCCGCGGCCCGCGCCTCCATGGCGGCGAGCCCTGTGCTATAGTCCAGCAGGCCTGGCTCGACCCGCCACTCGATCCCAAGCCGAGGGCGCTCGGCGGCGATTGCCCCCGCGTCTGGCATCGGCTATACGCCGCCGTCCACGGTGCGGTCGTGGCGGAATGGTAGACGCGCAAGCTTGAGGTGCTTGTGGGGGAAACCCCGTGGAAGTTCGAGTCTTCTCGACCGCATAATTTCCCTCGCTGCACGCCGGCCCGAGCCAGCCGACCCCAAAGAGTATAAGGGAGGGGTAGGAGGATCGGCCATGGACGATGATTTCCGTCGCGCGGCGCTCGACTACCACCGCCTGCCACGCCCAGGGAAGCTCGCGATCGAGCCGACTAAGCGGATGGCGACCCAGCGCGACCTGGCGCTGGCCTACTCCCCGGCGTCGCCGCCGCCTGCGAGGCGATCAAGGCCGATCCCGAGGCCGCGCGCGACCTGACCGCGCGCGGCAATCTCGTCGGCGTCATCAGCAACGGCACCGCCGTGCTGGGCCTCGGCAACATCGGGGCGCTCGCCGGCAAGCCGGTGATGGAAGGCAAGGCCGTCCTCTTCAAGAAGTTCGCGGGCATCGACGTGTTCGACATCGAGGTGGACGCGAGCGACCCCGGCCGCTTCTGCGACGTCGTCGCCGCCTTGGAGCCGACCTTCGGCGCCATCAACCTGGAAGACATCAAGGCCCCCGAGTGCTTCGAGATCGAACGCTCCCTGCGCGAGCGGATGGCGATCCCCGTCTTCCACGACGACCAGCACGGCACCGCCATCATCGTCGCCGCAGCAATCCGCAACGGGCTGATGCTGCAGGAGAAGCGCCTAGAGGATGCAAAACTGGTCACGTCCGGCGCCGGTGCTGCAGCGCTCGCCTGCGTGGACCTGCTCGTCGCCATGGGGCTGCCCGCAGCGAACGTAACACTCACCGACATCAACGGCGTCGTCCGCGCCGACCGCGACGGCATGGCGCCGAACATGGCCCGCTACGCGCACGGTGGCGCGGCGCGCACGCTCGCCGACGCCCTGCCGGGCGCTGACGTGTTCCTCGGCCTCTCCGCGCCGCGCGTGCTCAAGCCGGAGTGGCTGCCCCTGCTCGCGGACAAGCCGCTCATTCTTGCCCTCGCCAACCCCGATCCGGAAATCCTGCCCGAGCTGGTCGGTTCCGCACGGCCGGACGCCATCATCGCCACCGGGCGCAGCGACTACCCGAACCAAGTGAACAACGTCCTCTGCTTCCCGTTCATCTTCCGCGGCGCCTTGGATGTGGGTGCCACGGCCATCAACGAGGCGATGAAGCTCGCCGCGGTCGAGGCCATCGCGGAGCTGGCGCGCGCCGAGGCGAGCGAGGTCGTCGCCCGCGCCTACGGTGGCGCCGCGCCGACGTTCGGCCCCGACTACATCATCCCCAAACCCTTCGATCCGCGCCTCATCCTGCAGATCGCCCCGGCCGTCGCGCGCGCCGCCATGGAGACGGGCGTCGCCCGGCGCCCCATCGAGAACTTCGCCGCCTACAAGCGCGACCTGGAGCGGTTCGTGTTCCGCTCCGGCCAGGTCATGCGCCCCGTCTTCGAGGCCGCGCGCGCCCGGCGCATACGCATCGCCTACGGCGAAGGCGAGGATGAACGTGTGCTCCGTGCCGTGCAGACGCTGGTAGATGACGGCATCGCCGAGCCGGTGCTGATCGGCGACCGCGACCGCATCCGGACGCGCGTTCGCCGGCTCGGCTTGCGGCTCGACCTGGACGGCGCCGTTCAGGTGCTCGATCCGGAACGAGACTGCGCCGTGTTCGACCCGCTCGTCGCCGCCTATCAGCGTCTCGCCGGCCGCCGCGGCGCCCCGCCCGACGCCGCCGCCCGGCGCCTGCGCGATCAGCCGACCGTCGCCGCCGCGATGCTGCTGCAAGCCGGGCAAGTGGACGCGGCGATCTGCGGCGGCACCGGGGATTGGTGGCGGCAGATGCAGCTCGTTATCCCGATCATCCCGCGCCGCCCCGAGGTGTCGCGCCTCTACGCGCTCTCGTGCCTGATCCTGCAGGCGGGTGCGCTCTTCATCTGCGACACCCATATGAATCTCGACCCGTCGGCCGAGGAGATCGCCGAGATGACGTGGCTCGCCGCGAGCGTCGTGCGCGGCTTCGGCATCGCGCCCAAGGCGGCGCTGCTGTCGCATTCCAGCTTCGGGGCGTCGAACTCCGAGTCCGCGCGCAAGATGCGCCGGGCGCTGGCGCTGGTCCGCGCGCAGGGGCCCCACCTGGAGGTTGACGGCGAGATGCACGCGGACGCCGCGCTGAGCGAGGCGATCCGGGACCGCACCGTGGCGGACAGCCGGCTCTCAGGCGTCGCCAACCTGCTCGTCATGCCGACGCTCGACGCCGCCAACATCGCCTACACGCTGCTCAAGGCCGCGGCCGACGCACTCCCCATCGGTCCGCTCCTGCTCGGCATGAGCAAGCCCATTCACGTCCTCGTGCCGTCCGTGACCGCGCGTGGGATCGTGAACGTGAGCGCGGTCGCGGCGGCGCAGGCGGGATAGGTGCGGCAAGTCCGGGTGTGATGCCGCTCTCGGGCGACAGATTGGACCTTGGCGCATGGGTTTGATCGCCCTGGGTCTCGGCGCGCTCGCCCTGCTGCTGCTCGCCGGCGAGGGCTTCTCTCGCGCGCGGGTGACGACGATCAAGGCGCTGCTCGCCTGGATCGCTGCCCTCGCCGGGTTGAGCCTGCTCGCGTTGCTTCTGCTCAGCGGGCGCGGCGCCACTGCGCTGGCCGCGCTGCCGTTCCTCCTGCCGCTCGCGATAAATTGGTGGCGCGAGCGCGCCGCCCCCCAAGTCGGGCCGCGGAGCCGCCCCACTCCCGCCGGGCCGCGCATGTCGCGGGCCGAGGCGCTGCAGGTGCTCGGCCTGCAGGAGGGCGCCACCGACACCGAGATCCGCGCGGCATGGCTGCGGCTGATGCAGGCCGCGCACCCTGATCGCGGCGGCTCGGACTGGCTCGCCGCGAAGCTCAACCAGGCGCGGGACGTTCTGCTCGGGCGCTAGGGCGCCCCGCGCAGCCAAGCCGCGGCGAGCGGCACGCCTACCCCGGCCGCGAATCCCGCCAGCCCCATCGCCAGGCCCGAGAAGGCGCCGGCCTCGGCGTCGAGCGCCAGCATCCGCGCCGTGCCGATGCCGTGGGCGGTAACTCCGGTCGCAAGGCCCCTTGCCCGCTGGTCGCGCACCCCGACCAGGTCTAGCACCGCCGTGCAGATGACCGCGCCGCTGATACCGGTCAGGACCGCGAGCCCCGCCGCGAGGCCGGAGTCGCCCCCGATCTCCTGCGCGACCGCCATGGAGATGGCCGCGGTCGCCGACTTAGTCGCAATGGATCGCAGCAGCAGGTCCGGCCCACCGAGTGCCGCCGCGATCGCCACCGCTGAGACGGCAGCGGTTGCTGCACCCACGCCAACGCCTGCCAGCACTGGCAGCAACGCTTGCCGGATGCGCACCCAATTGCGGCAGAGAGGAAGTGCCAAGGCCACTGTCGCCGGGCCGAGCAGGAGGCTGAGCGGCCGCACGCCCTCCGCATACTGGGCGAACGGGACGCC
Source organism: uncultured Alphaproteobacteria bacterium (assembly GCA_963848595.1). Classification (GTDB taxonomy): domain Bacteria; phylum Pseudomonadota; class Alphaproteobacteria; order Acetobacterales; family Acetobacteraceae; genus CAWKEH01. The sequence continues at coordinate 37,642 of CAWKEH010000004.1, forward strand.
GGTCGTCCTGAGCGCGGCGGCGACGAGCAGCACTGCGATGAGCACAGGGTTGGCGAGCGCATTGCCGCTGAGGCGGCGCTGCACGCGCACTCCGACCTCGAAGGCCAGCAGCGTTCCAGCAAGCGGCAGCAGCGCTCGGAACGGCGGGGATGCCGCGACACTGCTCAGCACCACTGTGGTCATGGCGCGGTCTCCGGCGAGGCGTCGAGGGAGGCGGCGGGCGTCTCTGCTGCGACGCGTCGGTCCTGTCGCTCGAGGAGCGCCTGCGCAACTCGCCCGGCGATAGCGAGGGTGAGGACGCTCGACCCTAGGATACCGAACGCGACGGCGGGCCAGACAGGAAGGATCCGGCTGATTCCCATCACGGCGCTCACGCCGGGCGGCACAAAGAACAGCGCGAGGTATGGCAGCAATGAATCTGCCGCCGGCAGCGACGCGGCCCTGCCCTTCTTTCCGTAGAGGAACAGGCCGATGAGGAGAAGTGCCATGCCGATCACGGTACCGGGCACAGGCAGGCCGATCAGGTCATGCAGCAGCTCGCCCAGGACCTGGCAAGCGATCAGCACGGCGAGCGACCAAAGCATGGTGCCCTCCTCTGGCTTCAGTGCGAGCCGAGCCTCCGCCGCGCGCGCGGTCGATCGCTATGACCGAGGTCACACTCCGCCCGTCCGCGACGCCTTGTGAAATCAGCCGAGGAGATGCGGGAACAGCACCGTCGCCCCATAGGCGAAGCCGGTGAGCACCAGGAACACGGTGATCCCGATCCCGACGATGTTCCAGCCCAGCCCGTTCCGATGCCGCCCCATCACCTGGGCGTCGTTCGCGATCAGGATCAGGAACAGCAGCGCCGGCGGCATCGCGAGCGTCGCGATAACGTTCACGATGAGCACGATCGATTCCAGCGGCATGCCCGGCACCAGCACGACCGCGCCGGCGAGCATCGCCGACCCCAGCAGCACGGCGTAGAACCACCCGCCTTCGCGCATCGGCGTGTTCAGGCTGTGGGCGCCGCGCATCACCTCGCCGAACGCGTAGGCCGACGAGGTCGAGATGGTGACTGCCGCGACGAGCCCCGCTTCCGCGATGCCGAGCGCGAACAGCGCCGCCCCGGCATAGCCCACATACGGCCGCAGCCCCTCGGCGAACTGCGCCGCCTCGAAGTTGCTGGCGCTGATGCCGTGGGCGAACAGCGGCGCCGTCGCGATGATCGCGGCGATGCCGAATACCGCCGCCAGCCCGGCGCCCAGCAGCGTGTCGAGGCGCGCCCCGCCAACGTCCGCCGGCCGCAATCCCTTGTCCACGACGGCACCCTGCTGAAAGAACAGCATCCAGGGCGTTACGGTAGCGCCGATGTTGGAGACCATCAGCGTGACCGTGTCCGGCTTGAGGCCGCCCGGCAGCGGTCCCCAGGTGAGAAAAGCGTGCCCGACCGCGCCCCAATCGGGATGCGTCATCAGCGCGACCGGCACGAACAGCGCGTTGAGCAGCGCGAGGCCGAGCGCGATACGCTCCCACGTCCAGTAGCGGTGGGACGAGGCCATCAGCGCGATCACGACGATGCAGCCGCCGACGGACACGACCGGCGGGATGCCGAAGAACCCGAACCCGGCACGGACACCGATGAACTCCGTGACCAAGGTGAGCAGGTTGCCGACGAACAGGTCGGCCATGGCGAACCGGCCCCAGAACGAGCCAAACCGGGCGAAGATCAGCTCGGCATGACCGCACCCGGTCGCCGCACCGACGCGTACGACCATCTCCTGCACGAAGAAGCCGATCACGAAGGTCGCCAGCACGAACGGCAGGAAGAAACCGATGCCGTAGCTCGCCCCGCTCGCGGCGTAGGACAACATGCTCGGCGCGTCGTTCTCGCCGAGGAAGACGAGAACGCCGGGCCCGACTATCAGCCAGAGCAAGCGAAGATGCCGCCACGCTCCCGTAGCGCGTCGTGCCCGGTCAACCGCCATCTGATCGCGCGCGCGATCCAGGTCCTCATGGGTAACGGACGCGCGCTCGCTCGCCACGGGGTGCTACCAACTCAGCCGCGTGAGCTGGACGGCGACGACGGCCAGCATGAGGATGACGTAGATCCGCAGCGCCCAGAGCAGCGTCGAGATGAGCGGCGTGATCGGCCGTGGCGGCCACGTCAGCTCGCGGCGGGCCGCGGACGCCTTCGCGGTCTCCATCAGGATGTCGGTGTCGGGCACGGCGAGGTCGCCCAGAATCTGCCGCTCCGTCGTGCTGCCCATCCTCATCGGCCCTCTCCAACGCGTGCTCTGGACGCACGATATGGCGTTGGCTATACTTTGGTCAACGAGCTAGACAGAACGCCCTAGGCTGCATCAGCGGCGGAGCATTGACACGAGGTGAATGCTGCGTTTCCTAGTCCGTGAGACCCTGGAGTTCCTGCTCCGAAAGGCCCTCATGGCCATGGTGCGCGGGGCCGCGGCGAATTTGCTCCCCGGGCGGCCGTTTCGCGCTTATGATTTTGGGCTTGGCCGACTGCGGCTCGGCTGAAGCGAGAAGGAAGCGGGAGTGCCACACGCATCGGCAGCACAGCGGCCTGCAACGGTGGTCGAGATGCCGAAGGAGCCGGATCAGGCCCTGCGCTTCGGCCGCGCCCGCGCCGCGCGCTCGGCCGCGCTCCTGGAGGACTACGTCGAGCTGATCGCCGACCTGCTCGCCACGAGCGGGGAGGCGCGCCCCATAGACATCGCCCGGCGCCTCGGTGTCTCGCATCCCACCGCGGTCAAGAGCATCAGCCGCCTCAAGCGCGAGGGACTGGTAACGGCGCGGCCCTATCGCGGCGTGTTCCTCACCGAGGCCGGGCAAGCGCTCGCCGAGCGCGTCCGCTCGCGCCACCGCCTGGTCGTGGCTCTGCTCGTCGCGGTTGGCGCTCCGCCAGAGGACGCTGAGGCCGACGCCGAGGGCATTGAGCATCACGTCTCCGAGGCAACGCTCGCCGCCTTCGCCCGCTTCCTGGCCAAGGGGAAGACCGGCCGGGCTTGACCTTCCCAAATGGGAGCTCCCACCTCCGAGCCAGCACGAGGAGGATGCCATGCTGCGCTTGCCGGTCTCAGGAATGACGTGCGAGCACTGCGTCGCGGCGGTCACCCGAGCGGTGCGGTTTGTGCCGGGCGCGGGCGACGTGCGCGTGGACCTCGCGCACGGCGAGGTCACGGTGCAAGGGCATCCGGACCCGGAAGCGGTGCGCGCGGCCGTTGCGGGGGAAGGTTACGAGCCGGGCGCCGCGAGCCTGGACGACTAGGGCGAGCGCACCCGATGCGCCGGAAGCCCCGGCGCCGGCGCTTCGAAGCTGAAGATCGCGCCCGCGAGCGGGTGCGCCTTGCGCTGCTCAGGGCTGAGCGGCTTGTTGGCCGAGGCCACGAACGCCGTGCGCCCGTCCGGGCCGCCGATGGCGCACATCGTCGGGTATTGCACCGGCATCATCACTTCGCGCTCGATGCGTCCCTTGGGATCGAAGCGGATCAGCCGGCCGCCGTTGAAGATGGCGGCCCAGTAGTATCCTTCCGCGTCCACGCAGCCGCCGTCCGGGCCACCGAAGCCTACAGTCTCCACCTTCGCGAACACGCGCTTGTCCGAGAGCCGTCCCTCGTCGCCGTGGAAGCGGTAGGTCCAGATCAGCTTCTGATTCGTGTCGCTGTGATACATCGTCTCGCCGTCCGGGCTCCACGCGAGGCCGTTGGAGGTGCCCACCGGGTCGGTCATTGCCGCGGTCTCGCCTGTAGCTGGATCAAAACGCCAGAGTGGGGCCTCCTTGGGGCCGCGCTGGATGTCCCCGTAGGGCTCATACATGGGGCCGAACCAGAAGCGCCCTTGAGGATCGGCGCGGCCGTCATTGGCGAAGAAGCGGCGCGGGTCGTAGGGCATCTCGGCGGCATGGGTGAGCACGCCCAAATCGAGATTGAGCCACGCTAGCTCGTTGCGTAGCGCCACCAGCACGCGCCCGCCCTCGCCCAGTGCGAAGCAGCCGACCCAGGTGGGGAGTTCCCAATGCTCATCCTGCCCAGTCGCCGGATCGAAGCGATGCAGCGCCGGCTCCTGGATGTCCACCCAGTAGAGCCGCGCCTCGGTCTCTGACCAGATCGTGCACTCGCCCGTGATGGCTTCCGCCTTCAACACGCAGCGTATCTCCTCAGCCATGGCGCACCCTCCACTTGCAGGAGAGAAGCGCACAGGGACAGGGTTGGTTCGCGGCTTGGAGCCTGCTACGGGTCGGTGTGACGACCGCGGCAAACTCTCTCATGCGCCACGTCCGCGCCTGCAAGAACGCGGTGCTGCCGGGCAGGCGCCGTCTCCTGCGGCTCGGCGCGGCCCGGGTCGGCTGGGTGCAGCCCGGCGTCGCACGCCGCCTCCTCGCGCTCGGTGCCGCCGAGGCCGGCGACGGGGTGGCCCTCGCGGGTGGGGACGCCCTCACCCGCGCCGCCGCCGCGCTCGCCAAGGACGGGATCTATCGCCCGCGCGGCGAAGCGTTCGATGTGCGGGAGACGCCGGACGGCCTCGCGCTCGGCCAGCTCGACCGCGCTGCGCTGCCGTTGCTCGGCGTGCTCACCTGGGGCGTCCACGTCAACGGCCTCGTCCGGCGCCCGGGCGAACTCCACCTCTGGGTCGCCCGGCGCGCCCCGGACAAGCTACTCGATCCCGGGAAGCTCGACCACCTCGTCGCCGGCGGCGTCGCGGCCGGGATGACCGTTGAGGAGACGCTCGCCAAGGAGGCGGGAGAGGAGGCTGGGCTGCCTCGCGAGATCGCCTCGCAGGCGCGCCGGGTCGCGACGGTCGCATACGCGATGGAGCGGCCAGAGGGACTGCGGCGCGACGTGCTTGCTTGCTACGACCTGGACCTGCCCGAGGGTGTCCATCCTCGCGCCGTGGATGGCGAGGTCGAAGCATTTGAGTTGTGGCCCGTGGACGCGGTGCTCGACCGGGTACGGCGGACGGACGATTTCAAGTTCAACGTGAACCTGGTGCTGATAGATCTGTTCCTGCGGCTCGGCCTCGTGCCTGAGGCGGAGGCGGGACCGCTGCGGACGGCATTGGATGCGTCCCCGTGAGCGCCGGTCAGACTTGGCGGAATGGGTTGCGGATCGTCAGGCGCCCCTCGATGACCTGGCCGGCCTGCATGTCCTCGGAGAGCAGGGTCGCACAGCCCGCCTCCAGCGCCGAAGCGGCGATCAGGGCGTCGTAGAATGCGAAGCCGTAGCGCGCCGCAAGCGTGAGCGCGGCCTCATGCGTCGCCGTGGTGAGCGGCAGCGGTGCTGGAAAGACTGCGCGAATGTCCGCCAACGCCTGCACGATCTCGGGCCAGGGTCGTCCAAGCTTGCGTCGCGCGACGTTGGCGAACTCGTTCAGCACCTGGACGCTGATCTTGCCGCCCTGGGCCACGATCTCCTTCGCGATTCTCGAGCGCGGATCGGGCTGCAACGCCGCGTAGATCAGGAGATTGCTGTCCAGGAAGGCACCGTCGCTCACTCGCTGCCGCGTTCGTTCGCCTCGTCGCGCGAGAACCGAAAGCCGGGCGGCATCGGCCAGGCAAGCGCCTTCAGCCGCGCCAGCGCTTCCTCGCGCGTCCTGTCGCGCTCAACACGAAAAGTCCTGTCGCCGGCGACCTCGATCTCGATCTCGTCGCCCTCTTTGAGGCCGAGCGCCTCAACGACAGATGCCGGCAGCCGCACCGCCAGGCTGTTGCCCCACTTGCCAACCTGCATAGCACCTCTCCTGATATACAGAGAACGCTGTATATCAAAACCAGCTAGCGGCCGCAAATGGCCCGCCCCGCCTCAGTGCCTTGAATTGCTGAACCGCGCGTTCCCCAGCCCCGTCCCCGCCGTCATAACGCCCCAGCGCCGCACATCACGCATCCACGGCGCCTCGCTCAGCCCTTGCACAACGGCGTCGTTGTGCATCAGCACGCGCCAGTCGCCCGGCATCGCCTCGGCCACGCGCCGCGGCACGTTGAAGCCCGCCTCCTCCCAGTTGCCCGGCAGGTTCTGGCCGCCGCGCTCGATCGTGCCATCCGCCCCGATCACCCCTGGGCACCCCACGCCGACGAGGCGCAGGAGCTGCAGTCCCTTGCCTTCCGCCTTCTCCGCCATGGCGCCCAGCATCTTGGCGAGCCGCTCCACAGCCTGCTCGCGCGTCGGCTCCTCGTCGCCATGGCGCCATTGGTCGCTCTCCACGATGCGGGCCTCCGAGAGGTCCGGCGCCGTCCCAAGTGCGACGAGGCCTGCGCGCATCTTGGTACCGCCGATATCCGCCGCGAGCAGCGCGTCGCCGCTCGCCAGTTGCTCGCGCGGGAACAGGTGGGCCGCCCCGATCAGCCCGGCGTCGTCCGGGTCGTGCCGGATCGGCACGAGCTGCAGCGAGACACCTTCCCCCCGCAGCAACACCACGGTGCGCCCGATGGCCAGCTCGCCGACGCGACTGCCGCGCAGGCCGCCGCCGACCACGATCCGCTCGGTGCCGCGCCACTCGTGTAGCCGCAGGAAACGGCGGATCACGCCCGCGAACTCCTGCGACCAGGCTTCGATCGCCCCCACGATCACGCCGCCCGCTTCCGGCTCGCCCTCACGGAGCAACTGGTCGAGCTGAGGTTTGCTGATCGTCTCCCCGTCCCCGAGCGGATCATCGGGGAAGCGGTCCCGCAGATCGTCGAGGAGCCAGCGGAACGCGCGGCTGCTCGCGCGGTCGCCGACGAAGCCCCCCTCTTGCGCACTCTTGCCCCGCGCGCCCTCGCGCAGCTCCGCATTGTAGCTGTCCACGTGCAAGCCGGGCAGGTCCGGACTGCCGTGGACAAGGTCCGTCATCAGCGGGCGTGCCGCGCCGCGTTCACGACCGCAGCGCGAACAGCAGGAGCGAGATGCCGGTCACGTCGTAAGCGTCGCCGATGGCGAAGCGCTCCGGCTCGGCGTCGTCCGCCCCGATGTTCGGGTCGTTCGTATCGAGCATCAGCTCCCAGCCCTTGCCTCCGGTGCAGTCCGGCAGCGTGAACTGCACGACGTCGTTGTAGGCGTTGAACACGATCAGCAACGTGATATCCGTGCCGCGGCGGCGAACACCGCTGACCCGCGCGCGCCCGTCCACCAACATGCCGAAGCTCTTCATGTTGCCGTCGCCCCAATCCTCGGCCTGCATCTCGGCGCCGGAGGCGTTGATCCATGTCACGTCCTTGACGTTCAGCTCCGGCACCAGCTCGCCCGTCATGAACCGCGTGCGCCGCAGGATTCCGTAGCGGTGGCGCAGCGAGGCCAGGCGCTGGACGAACGCCAGCTGCACCTTCTGCCAGTCCTCTAGGTCCCAGTTGACCCAGTTCAGCTCGTTATCCTGGCAATATGTGTTGTTGTTGCCCTCCTTCGTGCGGCCCATCTCGTCGCCGGCCAGGATCAGCGGCGTGCCCTGCGAGAGCAGCAGCGTCGCCATCAGCGAGCGGGCATGGCGCTGGCGGACCGCATTGATCTCCTCGTCGTCCGTCTCACCCTCGACGCCGTGATTCCAGGAATAATTGGAGTTGTTCCCGTCCTGGTTGTCCTCGCCGTTCGCCTCGTTGTGCTTCTCATTGTAGGAGACGACGTCGCGCAGCGTGAACCCGTCATGGGCTGTGAGGAAGTTGACGCTCGCCCAGGCTTTGCGACCGCGCTTGTTGAACAAGTCCGACGATGCGCAGAGCCGGGAGGCCATGGCCGGCACCATGCCCGAGTCACCTTTCCAGAAGCGCCGCGTGTCGTCGCGGAACTTGTCGTTCCACTCCGCCCAGCCCGGGGGAAAGCCCCCGACCTGATAGCCACCCGGCCCGCAATCCCACGGTTCCGCGACCAGCTTGACCGAGGACAGCACCGGATCCTGCCGGCAGCTATCCAGGAACCCTCCGCCCTCGTCGAAGCCGTAGGGCTCGCGCGCGAGGATGGTTCCCAGGTCGAAGCGGAAGCCGTCCACATGCATCTCCTGCACCCAGTAGCGCAGGCTGTCCGTCACCATCTGCAGCACGCGCGGGTGACTGAGGTTCAGCGTGTTCCCAGTGCCTGTGTCGTTGATGTAGTAGCGCTTCTGGTCCGGGAGCAGGCGGTAGTAGCTCGCATTGTCTATTCCGCGGAAGGACAGCGTCGGGCCGCGCTCGTTGCCCTCGGCGGTGTGGTTGTAAACCACGTCCAGGATCACCTCCAGCCCGGCGTCGTGCAGGTGCGCCACCATTTCCTTGAACTCGGCATGGGCGAAGGCGGGCTTGCTGCTGTAGGAAGGCTCCGGCGCGAAGAAGCCGATCGTGTTGTAGCCCCAGTAGTTGGTCAGGCCTTTCTGCAGCAGGATGTCGTCCCTGACGAAGTCGTGGACCGGCAGCAGCTCCACGCTCGTCACGCCGAGCGACTTGATGTGGTCCAGCACCTCCTTGACGACGAGACCCGAGAAGGTCCCGCGCAGCGCCTCGGGAACGGCCGGATGCAGCTTCGTGAAGCCTTTGACGTGGGTCTCGTAGAAGATCGTATGCTGCCAGGGCACCTGCGGGCTGCGGTCGCGCAGCCAGGTGAAGGCCGGGTCGATGACGACGCACTTGGGCATGAACGGGGCGCTGTCGCGCTCGTCGAAGGTGAGGTCGTCCTCGCTCTCCACTTGGTAGCCGAACACGGCCGGATTCCAGGTGATGTCACCGATGTGTCCCTTCGCGTAGGGATCAAGGACGAGCTTGTTGGGGTTGAAACGGTGCCCGTTCTCGGGGTCGTAGGGGCCGTGGACGCGATAAGCATAGATGGTGCCGGGCCGCGCGTCGGGCAGATAGCCGTGCCAAACCTCGTCCGTGTATTCGGGCAGTTCGACGCGTTCCAGCTCCTCCTTGCCCTCGCTGTCGAACAGGCACAGCTCGACCTTGGTGGCGTTTGCGGAAAACAAGGCGAAGTTGACGCCCACGCCGTCCCACGTGGCGCCGAGCGGATGCGGCAGCCCCTCGCTGATGTGCGACCCCATCCCCATCCCCATTCTCCCTGCCCTGAACGATGACCGCAGCCTAGCGCGCCGGCCCGAGGATGGTTGCAGCGGTTATCGCAGCGCCGGCGAGATCGGCGCGAAGCTGAGCTGCGCGTTCGGGGCCGAAGCCCTGCTCGAAACGCGCCTGCGCCGCGGCCCAGGCCGGGCGCGCCCGGTCGAGCCGCTCGCTTCCCTGCTCGGTCAGGATGAGACGGCGCTGGCGCGCATCCGCCGGGTCGCGGGCGAGGCGCACGAGTCCGTCGCGCTCCAGTGGGCGCAGCGCCCGGCCCAGCGTCGTGCGGTCCATCGCGAGGGTGTCGGCGAGCGCCTGGATGCCGCGTGGCCCCTCAGCCCGTAAGCGCGCAAGCACGGCATACTGCGAGATGCGCAGCCCATAGGGCGCGAGCACCACGTCGTAGAGCGCGGTAACTCGGCGCGCCGCCTGGCGCAGGGCTTGGCAGTTGCAGGACGTGGCGGAAGCGGCCCTTGGCATGGCGTCAGAATACGCGCGCATACGCGGAGCGTCCATGTCGGCCCAGCCGCTGCCTACTCGGAGAGCGGTTCGCCTCCGAAGCGGGAGGCGAACCGCTGCAGCTGGTGCTCGGGCGGACTCGCGCAGGGGTTTTGGGCCGTAAGTTCGTCCCAATCCTCTTGGGCTGCTCGGTTCCCCGAGCTAATTCCCCTGAACCAACGGGATTGCGTCGTCGCCGTTCTGAGCGACGTGAACGCTCGGTGTTCCCGCGCAGGCAGCAAGCATAAGCAGCGTGCCGAGTATGGCAGCTGAAGTGACTGCATTCCTCGCTGACCTCTCGGTCCGGCGTGAACTCGGCTGAGCCTGCTCGCCGGAGGCCTTCTGGGAACCCGCAACACTATACCTGCCGTCCATGATGATGCTCCATTTTCAGTTGGTTCTGAGACGCAGACCGGCGGACGCACCGGGCAATTCCCCGCAGCACTAGATTTCTGCAACGGAGTGTGCGTTCGCCGTGCTGATTTTATTACGACTGCCGTCGATCGAAATCTGTGACCCTGTTCACAGCAGCCTGGCCTAAGGACGTCGCCGCCGAACTGCAGTCCCAAGATCGAGCGGTCGGGGCATCAGCGTCGCGGAGTGCCTCGTGTTCGAGCGGTCTCGCGGGTTCCAAAGAAGGCGCAAGCGCTCGGTGCGCGGCGCGGCGGAAAAACCGCTTCACTCAGCGGCAGTCGCCATCCGTTCCTCGGCCAGCCGCGGCAGCAGCGGCAGCAGTTGCCTGAGATCGCGCTCGGCGACGCAGCACAGGTATTGGTCCACAACCGGCGTGTCGCTCGGCCGCTCGGAGATCAGCAGCCCATCCGGCCCGAGCGGCAGCGCCGCCAGCCCAAGGTCGCCATAGACGTGCAGCAGTTCGCGGCCCGCGCGCCAGACCGCGGGTGCCCGGCCCTCCCGATGCGCGAGGTCCCGCAGCCGCCAAATGGCCGAGACCCGATCCGACAGCGCGCCGACGGGATCGCCGAGGCCGAGCATCACCCGGCCGTAGCGCCGGAACGGAATACCGGCCTGCCCGGCCTCGCCCAGCACCATCCCGTCCGCTTGCGCGGGCGGCTCGGCGCCGAGCGCCGCGTATCGCACACGCCCGCCGCCGGACCATGGCACCACCTCCACCCGCCCCGGCCGCAGCAGCCGCCACAGCGCTACCAGCGTCACCGTCACGACGAGCAGGACGCTCACCCGGACGCGGTTCGGCATGTCCGGTGAGAGCACGATCTGCCACCAGCTCACGTCGCCGAGGCGGCGCACGGCGGGCTGAAACGCTGCGAGCGCGAGCAAGCAGATCGCCAGCGTGAACAAGGGCAATGCCGTGCCGGCCTGCAGCGGCTCGGACAGCAGCTTGGCATCCCGGTAGAACGCGTCGCGAAGCGGCGCGAGCAGCAGCGCGGTCAGCAGCAACGCAGTGGCGACCCACCAGGGCGCCCCCTGCGCTGCCGTGAACCCCGCCGTGATCAGCAGCAAGGTCAGCGACGCGCGCCGGGCAAGCGCCACGCGACGCGCAAGCCCGCTCGCCGTGACCAGCAGCGCGGCTCCCGCGAGCGAAGGGAGGAACGTGCTCGCTTCCGTCGCGACGCCCATCACGTCAGGGTCCATCCAGGACAAGCTCAGCCGCTGGTCCAATACACCCAAGGCCAGCAGCATCGCGCCGCACAGCGCCACCGCGCCGGTCGCCGCGACGACCGCGAGCCCCGGCTCGCTAAGCCCGGCCAAGCTCGTCGTGGGCGCGGTCGCGACGCCCCACCGTCCCCGAAGCAGGACGCTGCCGCGCAGCAGCACCTCGTTGCCCGCGAACAGCCCGCCCGCGAGGAACAGAGGTATGATGTAGTAGTAGAGCCGGAAAACGATGATCGCCCCGAGGATCTGCGGCGGCTCCAGGTAGGGCTGCAAGCCCAGCAGCATCGCGGTGTCGAACACGCCGATGCCGCCCGGCAGGTTCGCCGCCAGCCCTGCCGTGTAGCTCGCAACGTAGATTCCGAGAAACCGAGGAAAGGTCAGGCCCGGCACAGTCGGCAGCAGGGTGTAGAAAATCGCCGCCGTCAGCGCGACATCGACGGTCGCGAGCGCCACCTGCCGCAGCGCCATACGAAAGCCCGGCAGCTCAATCTGGTGGCCGAACACGCGTATCACGCCCACCACGCGCGCGACACCGACGTAAGTGACGACGATGGCCCACAAGAGCACGCCACACCCATACAGGACCCAGCGAGGCAGGGCCTGGCCGAGGAACGGCACGGCCGTCGGCTCCACGAACAGGATCGCGCCGCCGAGCACCATCCCGCCCAGCCCGAAGGTCAGGCTGCAGAACGCGACCACCTTGGCGATCTGCAAGGGCGTCAGCCCCCAATGCGCGTAGAGCCGATAGCGCACGGCAGCACCAGAGACCGCCGCGAAGCCGAGATTATGCGACAGCGCGTAGGCGCAGAACGACGCGAACGCGGCCCGGCGATAGCTGACGCGGTGCCCGGCATAGGTCGTTCCTAATCGGTCGTAGAGCGTGAGCACGGCGTAGCTCAGCACGGTGAAGCCGAAGCCGACCGCGAGCGCGCGCAATGGGATCGCAGCCATTGCGTGACCGATATCCGCGACTTTGAGGTGGCGGAACTCCTTCCAGACAACGTAGATCGCACCCGCCAGCAGAATCGGGCCGAGGAGCGCCGGCAGGCGCCCGGCGAGCGCGCGCAACCGTCGCATGACCTCATGCGGCGGTCGCCTGGGCATCACCTCACGCGGCGGTGGCCTGGCCATCACCTCAAGCGGCGGTCGCTTCTCGTGTCAGCGCCGCCTCGATCAGCGCCACCGTCTCCGGCAGCCCGTAGAGCGCGGCGAACCCGCCGAAGCGCGGTCCCTCCTCCTGACCGAGCAGAACTTGGTAGAGGCAACCGAACCAGGCGCGCAGCTCCGGGAAGGGATGCCGCTTGCCGACCTCATAGACGACGCCCTGGATCGTCTCGGCATCGGCGCCGGGCGCCATGCCGCGCAGGGTCTCGGTGAGGTCCGCGAGCGCCTCGCGCTCGGTGACCGTTGGCGCACGATAGCGCTTCGCCGGGCGCACGAAGTCGCGGTAGTAGGCGACGGCGTGACGCACCAGCGCGTCGAGCGTGGGATTCGCCTCGGGGCTGGCGCCGGGACTGTAGCGCCGGATGAAGCCCCAGAGCAGGTCGCCGCTCTCGGCGTTCACCACGCTCGCGAGGTTGAGCAGCATCGTGAAGGGGACGGGACTGCCCGAATCGGCCGGCGGCCGGCCCATCTGGATGTGCCAAGCGGGATTGGCAAGCCGCGCGGCCTCCTCTTGTCCGGGCAGCTTCGCCGCGTTTGCCAGATACTCGTCCGCCGCGCGCGGAATCGCGTCGAAGTAGAGGCGCTTCGCCCGCTGCGGCTGGTTATACATGAACTGCGCCAGGCTCTCCGGCGGCCCGTAGCGCAGCCATTCCTCAACCGAGAGCCCGTTGCCCTTGCTTTTGCTGATCTTCTGGGCGTGCTCGTCCAGGAACAATTCATACGTGTAGCCGACGGGCGGCTCGCCCCCGAGGATGCGGCAGATGCGCGACGAGAGGCGGACGGAGTCGATCAGATCCTTGCCCGACATCTCGTAATCCACGCCGAGCGCGAGCCAGCGCATCGCCCAGTCCGCCTTCCATTGCAGCTTGGCGGTGCCGCCGAGGAACGAGGTCTCGATCCCCTCTCCCGTGTCCGGGTCCCGCCAGAGCAACGTTCCCGCCTCGGGGTCCACGCGCTCGATGCCGACCTGCATCACCTGACCCGTTCGCGGGTGGATCGGCAGGAACGGCGAGTAGGTCGCCCGACGCTCCGGCCCAAGCGTGGGCAGCACGGCGGCGACGACCTGGTCGTGCCGCTCCGCCACCCGGCGTAGCGCCGGGTCGAAGCGGCCGGAGCGATAGTAGTCCGTGCTGGACGCGAACTCGTAGGCGAAGCCGAACCCGTCCAGGAAGGCGCGCAGCCGCGCGTTGTTGTGCGCCCCGAAGCTCTCGTGCGTGCCGAACGGGTCCGGCACCTGGGTCAGCGGCTTGCCCAGGTGCTGGGCCAGCGCTTCCCGGTTCGGCACGTTGTCCGGCACCTTGCGCAGCGCGTCCATGTCGTCGCTGAAGGCGACCAGACGCGTCGGCAGGCCGGTCAGCACCTCGAAGGCGCGCCGCACCCAGCTCGTGCGCGCGACTTCGCCGAAGGTGCCGACATGGGGCAGGCCCGAGGGGCCGTAGCCTGTCTCGAACAAGGCGCTTCCCTTGTCGCCCGCGCGCACGCGCTCGGCGACGCGCGCGGCCTCCTCGAACGGCCACGCCCTGGGGAGAGGGTCCAAGGTGGTGCTGCGGAGTGCATCGGACATGGCCTGAACGTAGAAACTGGGCTTCTCAGGGTCAATCGCGTCCGGCTCGGGGGTCCGGCAGTGACCGGGCTGAAAGTTCGATTCAGCAGATGCGCAGCAGAGCCGGGTTTGCTGGCCAGAGTCGGACGCAAGGCTCCACGCACGTCGGCCGTTGCGGAGACTTCAATCAGACGAAGCGCTCCTGCGCCTCGAATTGGAGATCGATTCGTTGCACTCGCCCGCACGGCCCAGGGTCATGCCATCAGACGCGACAGGTGTGACCCGCGCGCCCGCAGGAAGGCGACCAGCCGCTCCTGGTAGTCGGGCGCGACCGCGTCCCGTACGCTCTGCCGGGCGGCGAGGGCGGCTCGCCACGCGCGCACCTTGCGCGCCATCGAGCACACCTAAGGGCGGCAGGGTCGCCTCGAACGTGTCGAAGTAGCGAAACACCGGCCCGAACGCCGCGTCCGCGAGACTGAACTGCTCGCCCGCGAAGTAGGGACCCGCGCCCAGCGCCCGTTCCAGCCAAGCGACCTTGCCCGCGAGATCGGCGCGCTTCTGCTCGAACGCGGCCGCGTCAGGCGCCGCGTAGAGCCCGGCGATGCTGTTCAGCGCAGCCGAGGCGAACTCGACCCAGGCCCGGTGGCGGGCGCGCTCGACCGGGTCAGCAGGATGCAACCGCGCGCCCGGCGCGGTCTCCTCCAAGAACTCGCAGATGACGGCGCTCTCGAACAGCACCGTGCCGCTGCTGTCCTCGCCCACCAGCAATATCGGCACCTTGCCAAGCGGCGAGACGGCCGTGAACCAAGCTGGCTTGTCCGTGAGATCGATGTATGTGCGCTCGTGCGCCACGCCCTTCTCGCTCAACGCGATCACAGCACGCTGCACGTATGGGCAGAGATGGTGGCTAACGAGGCGGAGCTTAGGCGCCGGTCCGGCCATGGCGGGCCTCCCCTGCGGCGGTCAGCGCGCGGCTGGCTGCCATCCGGCACCGCCGAGCAAGGCTGCGAGCGGGCGCGACAGACTGAGCGCCAGCGCGCCGTCGCCGAGCAGCCCCTGGGCGAAGCAGAGCACGAACAGGTAGAGCGGGTACTCCCACCCCCCGCCCGCGCTGGTGAACACCCAGCCGTTATGGAGGTGCACCACAAACAGCGCGCCGAGCAGGAACGGCGAGAGTGCCAACGCCACCCAGCGTGCCTGGACGCCGATCACGAGCAGCGCTCCGCCCGCGGCCTCGCAGGCGAAGGTGGCGTAGGCCAGCCATCCGGGCAGGCCGACACTCTCGAAGAACCGAGCCGTGCCGGGCAGGCCGTAGGTTAGCAGCTTGAGCACGACCGAGTGGGCCAGGAACATGATGCCGAGCGAGACACGCAGCAGCGCGGTGCCCCACTCGGCGGGGCCGGGATCGCGGACGGTATGGTTGGACATGGGCCTTCTCCTGTCGGTGGGGCCAGCACGGCGCCGGGGAGCGCCCGGCCATCTGCCCCGAAGCTAGGCGCCCCCGCCGCGCAACACCCGTTGCGTCTCGGCCAGGATGGCTTGCATCGGCGCAAGCGGCTCAGTGCTAGGCTCGGGCCATGGAGGATTGGAACGACGCTCGCCTCGTGCTCGCTGTCGCGCGTGCGGGGAGCTTGGTTGTGGCGGCGAAGGCGCTACGCGTGAACCACTCGACGGTGTTCCGGAGGCTGGCGGCACTCGAAGCCCGGCTCGGGCTGCGCCTGTTCGAGCGAGGTCCTGGCGGCCTCTACCAACCCACGACGGCAGGTGCCCGCGCGGCGCTCGCGGCCGAGCGCATGGAAGACGAGGCGCTCGGCCTCGCGCGCGACCTCGCGGGCCAGGACCGGCGTCTGTCGGGCCGGCTACGCGTGACCTGCTCGGAGACGCTGGCCTATCGGCTGCTTACCCCCTACGTGGCCCGGTTCCGCGCGGCGCACCCCGGCGTCGTCGTGGATCTCGCCGTGGACAGCCGCGTGCTGAACCTGTCCCGGCGCGAGGCGGACGTGGCACTGCGTGTCGCCCGGCCGCATGAAGGCGACCTGTGGGGGCGCAAGCTCGCCGACGTCGCCTGGACCGCGTATGGCGCGGCGGATTATCTCGCGGGGGCGCCGCCGGTCACCTCACCTGCGGACCTCGGCTCTCATCCCCTGATCGGATGGGAGGAGGGCACGGCCGGAATCAACGCGGCCGACTGGCTGGCCGAGATCACGCCTGCCGAGGCAGTCGTCTATCGCACGAACAGTTTGGTCAACCAGCTCGTGGCGGCGCGAGCCGGCATCGGGCTGGCCGTCCTGCCCTGCTACCTCGGCGACCCCGAGCCCGGCCTAGCCCGCGCTCTGCCGGGCGGCCCGGTGCCGGCGCTGATGCGCGAGCTGTGGGTCGTCACGCACCAGGACCTGCGCCGGACGGCGCGCGTGCGCGTGTTCTTCGACGCCGTGGCCGAGGGCATCGGGGCGGACCGGGCGTTAGTCGAGGGGAACGCGCCCTGCACGTCTTGGAAAGATTCATGACCGCCGGCTGAACGACGGTGGCGAAGGCTGAATCGCACTTTCGATTCGCCTGCTACGAGACCCCCCGATCTCCGTTTCTAGTGCCGAGCCGCGGCCATCGCTCGTAATCACTACCACTCATACTGGTAGGTGAGTCCGACCTGGTTGCCGATCTGGCCGCTGCCGACCGTCGTATCCAGCTTTAGGCGCTTCGTGAGGTCTATCTGCACCTGCGCCCCGGTGCCCTGGCCCGTGGTGGTCTGCGTCGCGCCGACATAGACGCCGTTGGCCACGTAGCGCCCGGCCTCGACCGTGGGCGTGGCGTTCGACGCAGCGCCGACCGGGGCGGTGTTGGTCGTGCTGCCCACCGTGAGCCGGTCCAGCCCGAGGCCCTTGCGAACGCTGTTGAGCGGATCGCCCAAGCCACCGCCGACGCCCGAGATCTCGGCGAGCGCCGCCGCGATCTCGGCATACTGGAACGGGCCGAGATCCTTCACGCTGGTCCGGAACAGCAGGTAGGACAGCACCTCGTCCTGCGGCAGCTGGGGCACGCTCGTGAGCGAGATCTTCGGCGCGCTCGCGGTGCCGCTGATGATGAGCGTCGCCGTCACCTGCGCCGAGGCGCTCGTCGCCTCGAAATCGAGCGAAGGGTCGAGCCTGTCCGAGAGTCCCGTGCCCTCGAAGCTCACCCGGCCCTTGGTGAAGTTCAGCGTCGTTCCGGCCAGGCTGAACGTGCCGCGGCGCAGGTCGAATCCGCCGCTCAGCTGCGGCTTCGTCGTGGTCCCAGCGACATGCAGCCGTCCTGCCATCTCCGCGTCCAGCCCGCGCCCGCGCACGAAGATCGCCTGCGACGCGCGGATCGTGAGGTTGAGCCGCACGGTGAGCGCGGGTGCGCTGGGCGGCGCCGGTTTCTGCCCTGGGCGGATCACGTTGAGCGCCTGCACGCTCGTCGGCAGCTTCTCCGGGACCCGGATGTCCGCCCGCAGAACGTCCACCGTCCCGGAGACGGCGAGACCTTGGGCGACGCTGCCCTGGACGGTGACGGTCCCGCTGAGCCGGGCGGTCAGCAGGTCGCTCGCGAGGGCGCGCGCATCCCGCATCTGCACCTGCAAGTCCACCGGCACGCCGGGCCGCAACGCGCCGACGCGGCCGGAGAGCGCTACTGTGCCAGGCCCGGCCCGGCCTCTAATTCCCTGGATCACCACCTCATCGCCCTGCAGCAGCGCCGTGCCGGCGAGGTCGGTAAGGCGTATCCCCTGCGTGAAGTCCTCCACCTCGCCGCTCGAGAGCGCGACCTGCCCGGCGAGGCGCGGCGCCCTGAGCGTTCCTGTCGCCCGCGCGTCCAGCGTGACGCGGCCCTTTGCCTGGCGTCCTGCAGGCGAGATCAGGGGATTGAGGAGCGCGAGATCGAGGCTGCCGGATGCCCGGAGGTTGAGCGGGCCGCCCGCGGTAAGCGGCGCCGTGCCGTCGAGCGTGAGATGCGCCGCCCCGGCCCGGACCTGTCCCTGCACGCGCGCGGACTCGCCTGCGAGCTGCGCCGTGACCTGCGCATCGAGCGGCGGCACCGCCTGGCCGGGTCCCTGCTTCAAACGCAGCCGGCTGATCTCCAGCCGTGCCGTGCCCGTGGGTCGCGCCGGGGTTCCCCGAACAGTCGCGTCGAGGCTCAGGCTGCCGTCCGCGGCGTAAGCCTGGTCGTAGAGGCCGGCGAGGCTGCCGGGCACGCGCGCCTGCAAAGTCGCGTCGAGCGTCGGGCTGAGCTTGCCCGCGATCTCCGCCGTCGCGCCCGCCACGGCGAGGCGCAGCCGGTCCACGGCCACGCCGCCGCCGAAGCTCACCCGCGCGGGGGCTGCCAGCCGCAGCTCCTGACCGCGAGCCGACGCGGTAAGCGCGTTCAACCGCAACTGCTTGCCGGGAACGTCGAGCACGGCCGCGCCCTGAACTTGCGCAGGCGTGTCCTTCACTTGCAGCCCGGCGCTGAGGCGAAGCGCCAGCGCGTCCTCCGGTCCGTTGGCCTCGACCCGTACGCCGCCGGACACACCGCCCGCGTTGACCTGCTCCGCGACGATCTGCGCCTGCACGCGCGGGTGCCCGAGCGGATCCGCAACGGTCGCCTGCACCGTGGCCGCACCCACGTGCGCGCCGGGCACGGTGACACTCGTGAGCTTGGCCTGCACGCGCCCGGCCGCGGCGTCGAGGTTCATCTGAGCTTCCACACTGCCGGCAAGGTCCTCTCCCGTGAGAGCACGGAGGTCGGCGAGGCTCCCGATTCGGAGGCTCACCTTGCCTTGCGGCAGGGTCGCGCCCGGCGCGAGGGTCAGCGCGCCATCGGCGGCGAGGCTGCGCCAGGCGGCGCGCTGGATGTCCGCAGCGAGGCTCCCGTCGGCGAGGCGCCGGGCGGTCGCGTCGAGGGTGAGCGGGACGCCGTCCAGCGTTCCTTGGGCCTTGATGCTGCCCGTCGGCAGGTGCGGCAGGTGCTCCGCCTGGGATTGCACGCGGAGAGGTGCGGGCGCGAAGCCGCGCGTGCCGACGCTGCCCTGAGCGTCGAGCGTCGCGGCGAGATCGTCGAGCTTGCCTTTCGCCGTGGCGTCGAGAGTCGCTTGGCCAGCGAGGGTCGGGACGGCGGCGGCGAGGTCGCTCACCGTCGCGTGCGCCGCGCCGTCCAGGTTACCGCCCGCAAGGGTGCCGTGCGCGTCGAGCGCGAGCTTCGCGCCGTTCACCTGCAACCGCGTCAAGGTGATATCGCTGTCCGCGACCTGCGCGCTGAGGCCGAGCCGCGCCTCTGGGCCGAGCAGGGCGACGGTCGGGCCGGGCGCCTGCGTTAGCGAGATCGTGCCGTCCGCATCGAGCTGCGTGGCGTGATCCTCCCGCGCCTTGACGTGGAACGCCGCCCGTCCTGCCGCCACGACACCGGCGACGTGCGCGAGAGGGGCAAGGTCGGGCAGGGCCGCGTCGGCCTCACCTGCGAGCGTCCCAGCCGTCGTCGCCCGGCCCCGGATCGAGACCAACGCGTGCTCCACCTGGAACGACGTTGGCCTTGTGGGATCGTCCAATGTCACGTCCGCGCTGACTTGCACAGGCGTGGCAGTGAGCAGCGCCGGATCGGGGCCGGGCACGCGCACGCCGTCCGCGGTGGCTCTCAGATGAACCCCTGCGAGGTCACCCTTCACTGCGGCCCGGAGCTGCGCGACGGCGCCGCCGGCGGCCTCCAAGGCGTCCACCTGAAGCGTCCCCTGCCCTTGCGGCTTCGTGAACGGCCCATGCACCTGGGCATCGAGCGCAACTGCTCGCCAGCGCAGGTCGGGACGCGGCACCATCGCGGGCGCGCTCGCCTGAACGGTGAGGTCCGCGGCACTGTCGGCGAGGTCGAGCGTGCCCTTGGCCGCCGCCCGCAGCTCCCCCGCCGCCAACTTCGCGTCGAGCGCCGCCGCGGTGCGCGGGCCGTCGAGCCGGGCGTGAACGGCGAGCGGGCCAAGGTCGGGCAGGCCCGCGGCGCGCGAGACGATGCCGCCCGCCGGCTCGTCGAGATCGAGCGCGAGGGTGACATGGCCGGGGTTAGGCGTCTCATAGAGGCTGCCCTGGACGTGATACGTTCCCGCGGCGTCGAGCCGCCTCGCGTCGAGGGTTAGCGCGCCCTGCGTGAAGCTCTCGAGGCTGAGGTTGCCCGTGAGCGCGAGCGCGGCGGGCCCGCCCGGCACCGCGGCGCCCAGCTCCGCCCGATCTGCCGCCAGGCGCTTGACGCGCACGCGCACTGGCAGGTTGCTGCTTCCAACCTCGCTCTCCCGCAGCCGTTCGACCCGCAGCCGGTCCGCGTGCAGGAGGTCCACTTCGGCGATCTTGTGCAGGAGGGCGAGCGGCGACCAGTCGAGCGAGACGCCCTCCGCCGTCGCCCAGACGCCCTTCTTGTCGAGCAGCTCCACGTGGGCGAGCCGGAGTTGGTCCGGGAAGCGCCCGGAAAGGCCCTGGACTTGAAGCTGCCCTGCGAGGAGGTGATTGAGCAGCGCCTCGACCTGCTGCTCGCCCGGCCCGGTGTTCATGACGCCGAGGAGGAGCGCGACGAGCACGGCCGGGACGACGACGAGCGCCGCGACGACCCAGCCGATGATCTTGATCGCCCGCCGCATCAGAAGGCCTGCCCCAGCCCCACGTAGAGCTCGAACGTGTCATCCCCGTGCTGCTTGATGAGCGGCAGCGCGAAGTCGAGCCGGACCGGTCCGATGGACGTGTAATAGCGCGCCCCCACGCCTGCGCCGACCGCCAAGCCCCGGCCGGTGATGCCCGGCGCGGCGGGCCCGCTCACCTCGCCGGCGTCGGCGAACACCACGGCGCCGAAGCTCTGCAGGATGCGCTGCCGGAACTCGACCGTGCCGGCCGCGAGCGAGGTGCCCCGACCGGGGTCCGATCCGCGAATTGCGGGCCGACGCTCTGGTAGCGATAGCCGCGAACGGTGCCTGTCCCTCCAGCGTAGAGGCGCTGCTCGGGCGGTATCTGAAACGTGCTCGCGCCCTGCACGGTGGCCGCCGTGGCACGCAGCGCGAGCACGCTCCGGCCGGGCGCGCCGAGGTTGATGTAAGTGCTTCCGGTGAGCTCCGCGAACACGAACTCGGATTGCTGTCCGGCGAGCGAGGCCGTCGGCGTGACCGTGGCCGCCACGCGGATGCCGTGCGTCGGGTCGAGCAAACCGTTCGGCCCCGTCGTGTCCCATGTCGCGGTGATCGGAAGCTGCAGCAGCGTATAGTCACGGGTGACGCCCTCCTGCAGCACCAACTCTTCCGTGGCGAGCACGCCGACGCTGCCCGAGACAGTCGGCGACAGCGCGCGCGTCACCGTGACGCCCGCGATCCCGGCCGTGCGGCTGTAGGCCTGGAGGTCCTGCTTGACGGCTTCCAGGCTGATGCGGAGGTTCTGGTTGCGCACGCCGAAGATGTCGGGCTTGGTCAGCGCGGCGGTTACGTCATATCCGGGGCTGGTTGTGTCGGTGCCGCCGAGCTGGGTCGCGGTGGCGCCCAGATCGAGCCGCTCAGCGTTGCCGAACAGGTTGCGCCGCGTATAGGTGAGGCCCGCGCTCGCGCCGAGGTCGGTGCTGTAGGCAACGTTGGCGCTGATCGCATTGCGCGGGCGCTCCACGAACTGGAAGGTGATCGGAAGCTGGCCGTCCGGATCGGTGCTGGTCGCCGCCTGCGCCGTAACGCTGCTGAAGACGCCGAGGGAGAGCAGGTCCGTCCGCGCACTCTCGATCGTGTCGGGGTTGAACTGCTCCCCTCGGTGAACCAGCAGGCGCCGCCGCACGAACGCCGGGTTCACGCCGTCGAGGCCCCGCAGCCGGATCGGGCCGAGGTCCACCTGCGGCCCGGCGTCAACCTTATAGGAAACATCGAGCGTTCGCTGCGCTGGGCGGAGGATGGCGACGGGCGCGTCCACCTTGGCGAGCGCGTAGCCGTTCCGCCGAAGCGCTGCGAGCACCCGGGCCTGCGCCGCGAGCACGTCAGCGGCGACCGCAGGGGCGCCAGGCGCAAGGTCGAGCGCCTTCTGCCCTATCAGCGGCACCGAACCCTGCAGGGTCACATGGCCGAGGCGGAACAGCGGTCCCCGGTTCACCGTGACGCGGACCGGGACTGGCGGCGCCGCTGGAGCCTGCTGGAGGAAGTCAGGCAAAGCGGAATCGCTGAGCGGATGGCCGAGGATCGTGACGTGGATGGAGCCGTCGTAGTAGCCGCGACTCTCCAGTGCGGTGTCGAGCCGCTTCTCGTCGTCGCGGGCGCGGGTGACGAGGGCGAACGGACCGACCGGTGCCTTGCTCAGGCTCAGCAACATGCTGCTCTCGCGCAGGATCGTGTCGAGCGCGGCGTCACCGGTCGGCACGATGACAGCGGCATAGGGCTGAGGGTCGGCGGCGAGGGTTGACGGTGCCGCGAGAAGGGCCACGGCCAGCATGACGCCGCCGCGGGGGAATCGTAGGATCATCGCAAAGTTGTGTAGCCCCAGCGCCCTGCAATCCGGAAGCATCTTTCCGTGCGGCTGCGGGAACGAGCCCGGCGTGACTGTCGTTGCCGCGCCGCCACCTGGCACGCTATGGGGGCCGATGGCTCACCCGCGCCGTCTCCGCCGCACCCCCTTCCCGCGCTCGGCCGGTCTCGCGGCGTGGCCGGAACCGCGGATGCCGGGTCGCGCGCTGCTGCGCGGGCTGCGCGCTGCCCGGCGCGGGGCGCTCGTGGTGCTCTGGACTCTATTGGCGGTGCTGCTGCAGGCCGTGCTGATCCAACTCCCCGGCCGCGCCAAGGTGGGCTTCGCCCGGTTCTACTGGCGCATCGTGACTTGGCTGCTCGGGATGCACGTCCGCGTCATCGGCCGTAAGGTGGACGCCGAGCGCGCCGGGCCGAGGCGGCCTGTCGTTTTCGTCTCGAACCATAGCTCCTGGCTTGACATCCCGACCCTAGGCGGCCTGCTCGACGCCTGCTTCGTCTCCAAGGCCGAGGTTGGGCGATGGCCCGGCATCGGGATCGTCGCGACCCTGGGTCGCACGGTCTTCGTCAGCCGCCGTCCCGGCGACACGGGGCGCGAGCGCGACGAGATGCGGGCGCGGCTCGCCGGCGGCGACAACCTGCTGCTCTTCCCCGAAGGCACGAGCAGCGATGGCTCGCGCGTGCTGCCGTTCCGCTCTCCATTCTTCTCGATAGTCGAAAAATCAGAGACTTACCAGTTGCCGCTCGTGCAGCCGTTGAGCATCGTCTATGACCGCCTCGGCTGGCTGCCGACGGGCAAGGCGGCGCGCCCGATGTTCGCCTGGTATGGCGGCATGGATTTCGCGCCGCATTTCTGGCGCTTCGCGCAGCAGCGCGGGCTACGCGCGACCGTCGTTTTTCATGCGCCGCTCGACCCGGCCCAGTTCTCCTCGCGCAAGGCGCTGGCGCAGGCGACCTGGACGATCATTGCCGAGGGTGCCGCCGCGTTGCGGCAGAACCGGATGCCGGCAATCGCTGCGAGCGAGCCTGCGAGGCAGCCGGTGCTCGCGTAACAAGGCTTTCTCTTGACAGGAGACGGGCTATGCGGAGCAAGCTGTTGGAGTTGAGTTAGAGGTACGGCGATTCCCGCAGCATGGCTTGACCTTGCTGGGCCTGGTGCCCATTCCTCCCCGCCGCGCGGCCGGACAGGCTTGGCCGCACAGCCGGGGAACCACGCCGTGACCAACGCCGAGCGCCAACCGAAGCGCCTCCCAAAGCGACTGCCAAAGCGACTGCACGTCATCACCTGGGGCTGCCAGATGAACGTGTATGACAGCGCGCGGATGGCGGACGCCCTGGCGCCTCTCGGCTACCAGCCTGCGGACGGCGTGCACGACGCCGACATGGTGATCCTCAACACCTGCCACATCCGCGAGCGCGCCGCGGAGAAAGTGTTCAGCGAGCTGGGCCGGCTGCGGCTTGTTAAGGAAGCGCGGTCGGCAGCGGGAAAGGACACCATCCTCGCCGTGGCCGGCTGCGTCGCCCAGGCGGAAGGGGCGGAGATCCTGACGCGCGCGCCCTATGTGAACCTGGTGCTCGGCCCGCAGACCTACCATCGCCTGCCCGAGATGGTCGCTCGCGCCGCCCGCGCGGGCGGTGCCGTCGTGGACACCAGCTTCCCTGCTGAGAGCAAGTTCGACCACCTGCCAGAGACCGCCGCACCGCGGGGCGTGGTCGCGTTCCTCTCGATCCAGGAAGGATGCGATAAGTTCTGCTCGTTCTGCGTCGTTCCTTACACGCGCGGCGCGGAAGCGAGCCGCCCGGCGGCCTCGATCCTCGCCGAGGCACGTCGGCTCGTGACGACGGGCGCGCGCGAGATCGCGCTGCTCGGGCAGAACGTGAACGCCTGGCGGGGCGAGGCGCCAGACGGGAGCACATACGGGAGCACATACGGGAGCACATACGGGAGCACATGGGGCCTTGCGCGGCTGCTGCGGGAGATGGCCTGCATCCCAGGACTGCTGCGCCTGCGCTACACCACGTCTCACCCGCGCGACATGGACGACGATCTCATCGCCGCGCACCGCGACGTGCCCGGCCTGATGCCGTTCCTGCATCTCCCCGTGCAGAGCGGGTCGGACCGCGTTCTGCGCGCCATGAACCGCGGGCACACAGCGGCCGACTACCTCCGCCTCGTAGAACGGCTACGCGCGGCGCGACCCGATCTCGCCTTGTCCAGCGACTTCATCGTGGGCCACCCTGGCGAGACGTCAGCCGACTTCGAGGCAACTCTTGGGCTGGTGCGCGAGGTTGGCTTCGCTCAAGCGTTCAGCTTCCAGTATTCGCCGCGGCCCGGCACGCCCGCGGCGGCTGCGCCAGCGCAGGTGCCGGAAGCGGACCGGAGCGCGCGCTTGCAGGCGCTGCAAGCCCTGCTCCGCGAGCAGCAGACCCGGTTCAACCGGGCCTGCGAGGGGCTGCGGCTCCCGGTGCTGTTCACAGGACCGGGCCGCTATCCCGGCCAGGTGGCCGGGCGGTCGCCGTTCCTGCAGCCGGTTCACGCCGAAGCGCCGAAATCGCTGATCGGGCAAGAAATGCCGGTGACGATCACGCGCGCCCACACCAACTCTTTAGCAGCACTCGTTGACCCGGTACCCGACTTCTCAGAGGAGCGCTTGCGAGCTTGAACAGCCTCTCTTCCGCCGCCGTCCCGTCTGGCCTTCCCGGCAAGGCCGCCACCTTGCACTTCAACGACAATACGCTGCTGCCCCTCCTGCTCGGCGAGCACGACCGGAACCTGGTCCGCTTGGAGCAAGGGCTAGGCGTGCGCGTGTCCGCCCGCGGCGGCCGTGTCGCGATCCAGGGAGAGCCAGGCCGCGTCGAGGCGGCACAGGCCGCGCTGCGGTCGCTCTGGCAGCGCCTGGAGCGCGGCGAAGGCATCGGCCGCGCCGACGTGGACGCGGCAATCCGCATGGCCGACGAGAACGACCCGCGCCTGCCGCTTCGCGACCTCCCCGCGATCCAGACCCGGCGCGGCCCCATCGCGCCGCGCTCGCCGGGCCAGGCGGCCTACATGGACATGCTGGGCAGCCACGAGATGGTGTTCGGCGTCGGCCCGGCTGGCACGGGCAAGACCTACCTCGCGGTCGCCCAGGCCGTCGCGATGCTGCAATCAGGCCGGGTGGACCGCATCGTGCTGAGCCGGCCGGCGGTGGAGGCTGGCGAGCGGCTGGGGTTCCTGCCAGGCGACATGAAGGAGAAAGTGGACCCTTATCTCCGTCCGCTCTACGACGCGCTGCACGACATGATGCCGGGAGAGCAGGTGGTGCGACGCATGGCCAGCGGCGAGATCGAGGTAGCGCCGCTCGCGTTCATGCGCGGGCGCACGCTGGCCCATTCCTTCGCCATCCTCGACGAGGCGCAGAACACGACGCCCGTGCAGATGAAGATGTTTCTCACCCGCATGGGCGAGGGCACGCGCATGGTGGTCACGGGCGACCTCAGCCAGGTGGACCTGCCGCCAGGGCAGCTGAGCGGCCTCGCCGACGCGCTGGACACGCTGGAGGGGACTGCCGGCATCGGCGTCACCCGCTTCGACGTGCGCGACGTGGTCCGGCATCCGCTCGTGGCGCGCATCGTCGATGCGTATGAGCAGCGCGCCGCGGCGTCTCGCGAGCAGCGGGCAGAGGGCGCGCGCAGCCGCCGCCGGGCGGAGGCGGCTGCGAGCCAAGATGGACCCGGACAGTAGAGCCAGCCCCGCGCGAGCGGGGCTCCCCAAGGTGCTCGTGGACGACCCCGGCTGGCGGCGCGCCGTGCCGCGGGCCGAGCGCGTTGCCAGGCGCGCGGCCCTCGCCGCCGGCGGCACGGGAACCGTGCTGCTCGCCTCGGACCGGGCCGTGCGCCTGCTCAATCGCCGCCATCGCGGCCGGGACAAGCCCACGAACGTGCTCAGCTTCCCAGGAGAGGAGAATGGGGGTGGCGACCTCGCGCTCGCGCTCGGCACCGTGCTGCGTGAAGTCGCGGACCGCCCGCAAGCGCCCGGCGCACCACCTCGCCCACCTCGTCGTCCACGGCGCGCTTCACCTGCAAGGTCACGACCACCTCCGTCCCGGCGAGGCACGGCGCATGGAGATGGAGGAAGCACGGCTGCTGCATCGGCTCGGCGTTCCCAACCCGTGGAAGCCGCGGCCCGCTTCCAATAGAGGCAAGTCATGAGCGCGAGCGAGCCGCGGCGGTATCGCTTCCTGCGCCGGCTCAGCCAGATCCTCCGGCGCGAGCCCTCCCAGGGCGTGCGCGAGAGCATCGCGGAGCTGGTTCAGGAAGCGGCCGAGACGCTGCCGGAGACGCCGGGCGAGCCGCCGGGCTTGGACCGCCAGGAGCGGGCGCTCATCGCCAACGTGCTGCGCCTGCGCGGCACGCAGGCCGACGACGTGATGGTGCCGCGCGCTGACATCGTGGCGATGCCGGTCAACTTGACGCTGGACCAGGCGCTCGCGCTCATCCGCCGCGAGGGACACTCGCGCCTGCCCGTCTATCGCGAGCAGCTCGACGACCTCGTGGGCATGGTCCACATCAAGGACGTGATCGGCTTCGCGGGCAGGCCGGAGGATTTCCGGCTGGAGGCGATCCTGCGCAAGCCGCTGCTGGTGGCACCGCAGCTGCCCGTGCTCGACCTGCTGCTGCAGATGCGCCAGGCCCGCATCCACCTCGCGCTCGTCGTGGACGAATACGGCGGCATAGACGGGCTGGTGACCATCGAGGACCTCGTCGAGGAGATCGTGGGCGACATTGCCGACGAGCACGACGAACCTGCTGGCCCGCTCATCACCGAGCGGGCGGACGGCGCGCTCGATCTCGACGCGCGCCTGCCGGTCGAGGAGTTCGAGGCGCGCCTCGGCCCGGTGCTCACCGAGGAAGAGCGGGCCGCGGACATCGACACGGTGGGCGGCCTCGTGTTCACGCTCGCGGGCCGGGTGCCGACGCGCGGCGAGGTCATCACGCATCCGTCCGGCCTGGAGTTCCGGGTGCTGGAGGCGGACGCGAGGCGCATCCGGCGGCTGCGCGCCCGCCGCCCAGCCCTGCAGCAAGAAGCCGCCGAGTAGCGCACGCGCCGCGCCGGTGAAGGAGCAGACGCCGAGAACGCCGACTGTCCACGAGGCCGAGTCGCTTCAGCCGAACCTGATCGACCGCCCTTCCCTCTCGCGCCGCTTCTGGATGCTGGTACCCTTGGTCGGGATCGGAACCGGGCTGGCAGCGGCCTTGCTCATGGGCCTCCTACGGCTCGCGGAGCGTCTTGCCTGGGGCGGCGGCGGCCTCGGCGACTTCGAGCGATACGTCGTGGCGACGCCGCCGCTGCGCCGAGTGCTGGTCCTGCTCGCCGGCGGGCTGCTCGTGGGCGGGGTCGCGCTGGCGCTTCGGCGCAAGCCCGGCAGGGGCACCGGCGGCGGCTTGACGGCCGCGATCTGGCTTCAGGAGGGAAGACTACCACTCCTGCAAACCGTCGCGAGCGCGGCGTTCTCGGTCGTCGGCGTGGGCTTCGGCGCGTCGCTGGGACGCGAGGGAGCACCCAAAGAAGCAGGTGCCGCCATCGCGAGCCGCCTCGCCGACCTGGCCGGTATCGCGATCGAAGAGCGGCGCCTGCTGGTCGCGTGCGCCGCCGGCGCGGGGATGGCGGCGGTCTACAACGTGCCCTTCGGGGGTGCCCTGTTCGCGCTCGAGATCCTGCTGGGCACTCTGTCGCTGCCGCTCGTGCTGCCCGCGGTGCTCATCTCCGGGATCGCCGTTGCCGCGGCTTGGCCATTCCTGCCGCCCCGCGCCACATACGACATCCCGCACTATCCGGTTTCGTGGGCAGCGCTCGCCTTCGCCGCTGCGGCGTCACCGTTCGTCGGTGCGGCGTCGGTCGCTTACATGCGTCTCATCGTCTGGGCGAACGAGCGCAAGCCGAGATCCTGGGGACTCGCGTGGGAGCCTGCGCTGGCGTTCGCGACTCTCGGTGCGCTCGCGATCCCATTCCCGCAGCTCCCCGGCAACGGCCGCGACCTCGCGCAACCGCTGTTCACGGGAGACTACGACTTGCTCCTCGTCGCCGCGCTGCTCGTGCTCAAGCCGTTGGCAACGGCCGCGTGCCTCGGCAGCGGGGCACCGGGCGGGCTGTTCACGCCGACGCTCACGACCGGCGCTCTGCTAGGGGCGCTGCTTGGACATCTCTGGGCCCTGCTCTTGCCCGGCCCGCCCCTCGGCCTGTGTGCGCTGCTGGGTGCGGCCGCCTTCCTCGGTGCGGCCACTCAGGCGCCCGTCTCGGCCATCGTCCTCGTCCTGGAGATGACGGTGCGCCTCAATGCCCTGACGCTGCCGCTGATCATCGCCGTAGCGGGTGCTGTGCTGGCGCAGCGGCAGCTCGACGGTCGCTCGATCTACTCGGCGCGGGTGTCCAGCAAGCGGCCCTAAGGCTCTGGCAGGGGCAGCGGCAAGGTTCCACCACCCGGCTCACCCGCGCGCCGCCGCGCGGCGGCGTTCCTGGCGCGCGCGACCTCGTCCTCGGCCCGGCGCCGCAACAGCTCGTCCAACATGCGATCCACCGTCTGCCATATCGGCTCGTCGCCCTGGCGCTCCTGCATGACCAGCCGATGCGCGGCGAGGGTGACGTTCAGCGTGCCGCGGGTGGTCTCCGGTCGTGGCGAGCGCATCTGCACCAGCGCCTTCTCGACCTCCTCCGCGGGCAGGCCCAGCGTCTCCGCGATCGTCTCCGGCGCGTGCCCGGCCCGGCGCAGCCGGCGCGCCTCGGCGGCCTGCTTGGGCGTGAGCGCGATCGCCGGGCGCAGCGCCTCGGTGCGCTTGGACATCTCGCCTGAGCCGCTGCCGGGCGGCTTGCCCCTGAATGCCATGGCGCCCCCTACCCCTGTCGCGCCGAGGAGAACGCGCAGCATAGCGCCGGCGGCGCCTGCGCAGGCAAGCGAAGTGGATGAGGCTAAACGGTTCGCCGGGTGAGCGAGAGGGTCGCAGCAAGGGCGACGAGCGCGGCGAGACCCCAGCGCAGGCCCGGCGGACCGTGCTGCAGCGCGACGACGACGAGGAGCCAGAGCACGATGGCGCCGCTTAGGACGCCGCGGACCGGGGTGCCGTGCGATGCCGCCGCGCGGGCCAGGAGGACGGTCGTGAGGGCGAGGCCGATGGCTGCGGCGCGGAGCAGGAGCACGGCAGGCTCGCTCAGGTCCATGAGTGTGTAGGTCAGCCAGTCCAGCGCGTTCTGGATTGCCAGCCACAGAGGCGTAGCACCCGCGAGCAGGATCACGAGCGCGAGCAAGAGGCCGGCAAGCCAGGCAGCGGCGATGGAGTTTCGGGTCATGAGCACCGGGTTAGCGAGAGGCGGTGCCGGTTGGCAAGGGGCAGCGTCCGAGAGGGCGCAAAGCCGGCGGCGGCGGAAGCCGATACGGCTCCGTTCAGGATCAACCCGCACCACCTCATCCTGAGACCAAACAGCTAGCCGTGCAGCGCTGGCGTGATGCCGACAGTAGCCGGATTAGCGATCTGGATGAGACTTGCGCCGCTCGCGGAGGCACTGGTCGTCGCGGTTACGGGTGCAGCGCCGCTCGTCGAGGCGGCGGCAATCATGCTCTCGGCAGGGTTGAAGGTGTCCGGGATCGAGACGCCTGAACCGCTGACGGTGATGCTTGTCGCTGTGCCGGTGCGTACATGGTTGTTGAATGCCTCGAACGGGGTCACGGAGTAGGTGCCATTCGGGATTTTAGTTCCTGCGAAGGCCGCCGGAACCGGGTGCGTTGGTCGCGTTCCACTTGCCGCTGGCATCCACGGTGGCGACGGCGAAGGGCGGGGTGATGCTTTGGCCCTGGAACGAAACAATTGCTGAGATGGAGGCGCCCGGCTGGCCGGTGCCGCTGATGTCCACGGTAGCCGGCTCCGGCCGCGTCCTGGATGGCGCTGGTGATCTGGGGAGTG
Organism: uncultured Alphaproteobacteria bacterium; assembly: GCA_963848595.1. Classification (GTDB taxonomy): domain Bacteria; phylum Pseudomonadota; class Alphaproteobacteria; order Acetobacterales; family Acetobacteraceae; genus CAWKEH01. The sequence goes on from CAWKEH010000004.1 coordinate 67,843, forward strand.
ATGATCGTTCCGGTGCCGCCTGAGCTGCCGGCGAGGCTGGCGAGCGCGGTCGTGAGCTGCATGAACCCGGCGCCGCTGACGATCTGCTGCTGCAGGTAGGTCACAACGGCCGCGCTCGGCGCGGTGCCGAACGCGCTTGTGTAGGCGGCGGCGAGGTTGGCCTTGAGTTCCGGGGAGGCGGCGGCGCTGCCGTAGAGATCGGCCAGGGTCGCGCCGTTGGCAAGCGCACTCTCGGCGGTCGACATCTCGCTGCTGGACGCGGCACGGCCGAGGACGTCCTGGTAAACTGCCCTGATGTCGGCTTGCGCCTCCGCGGACGAGGCCATGCTCGTGCGCAAGTTGGCCAGCCCGTTCGTGGTGTCCTTGGCAAGGTAGGCTTCGGCGTTGGCGATCTCGCTGCTGCTGATGCCGGTGCTGCTGCGCCCGAGCACCTGCTGGTAGAGGATGCTGATCCGGGCAATGCCCTCGGGCGAGTTGGCGAGCACCGTGGCGAGCTGGGCAGCGGTGGCGCCGTTATTGCCGATCTGCTCCGCCCATCCCGCGGACTTTGGCTGCTGGGCGTGCGTCCGAAGACGTTCTGATAGATCGCGGCAACGGCGAGGATGCTGTTTTCGATGATGATCTCTGTGGGCATAGGAAGGCGCTCTGCCGTGATAGAACCGCAGGAGTGTAAGACTGGCGCGTACGATGTTATATACAGACGTCAACAGCCACATGCTTTTGGCGCGTCTCATTTTCACGGCAATCTAGTCCTAATATGTCTTGGACGTTGCTGCGTCTAAATCCATGCGCAGCCGAGCCGCGAAACGGTCCACGGCCCGGCGCGCTTCCGGAACGGCGCCAGCGAAGTCGGCGAAACCGTGGATGAGGCCCGGTTCCAGCCAAACGCTCGCGCGCACGCCAGCGCGGCGCAGGGCGGCCGCGTAAGCGTAGGCTTGGTCGCGGAGCGGGTCGAAGCCAGCCGCCGTGATGAGCGCCGGCGGCATGTCCTCTAGATCGTGGCGCATCGGCGAGAGGCGTGGGCCGTCCCAGTCCACGCCGTCGAGATTGCCGCCCGGCGAGAGCAGGGCGGCGCAGGCGTGGAGGTCCTCCATGTCGAGGAGGAAGCCGCGGCCGTAGCAGGCGGCGGAGGGGTAGCGCTCGGCCTCGCCGGCGACGGCGTCCACGATGGGATAGAGCAGGCATTGGAGGGCGGCGCCGGGCTGCTGAAGACAGGCGCTCGCGGCGAGGTTGGCGCCGGCGCTATCGCCGCCGACGGCGAGAGGGGCCGGGAGGACCGTGAGAGCCTCCCGGAGCGCGGCGAGCGCGTCGTCGTGCGCGGCGGGATAGGGGTGCTCAGGGGCGAGGCGATAATCCACGGCGAGGATCACCAGCTCGGCGCGGGCGCAGAGACGGCGGAGCAAGCGGTCGTGGCTGTCGAGACCGCCCATGATGAAGCCGCCCCCGTGGAAGTAAAGCAGGCTGCCCTGGGCGGCGCGGGGCGGCTGATAGAGCCGGGCTGGACGGTCGGCGAGGATCGTCGCGCGAACGGTGACGCCAGGCTCAGGGAAGAGGCCGGCGAGAGGAGCGAGGCCGGCGTATTGCTCGCGAAGGCCGGTGATGTCCAGGGCGCGCAACGGCACGCGGCGTGCTCGGCGGAGAAGGGCAGCCATACGGGGATCGAGGCACTGCCCCTCGGACGTGACGGCACAGCCGAGGCGGGCGCCGAGGCCGAGCAGGGCGCGAAAGACCGGGCGAGGGAGCATCGGGCAGGTATGAGGAAGTACAAGGAGGTTTGGCAAGGCCGACTACGTGCGACCTGCTGTCCAGACTGTCGGCTTGCAGGGGATCAGTATGGGACAGCGTGCTCTGGACCTCTATGGCGCCAGCGTAGCCGGCGAGCCGGGGAGACGCCGCCGTGTGGGCGGCCTCGCCGCCCGGTGCTGCCGTCCGAACGGCATCGCGAGCAGCCGCAGCAAGGTGACCTCCTCCGGGCGGCGATACTCGGGCACGCCGATCGTGACGTCTCCCTGTGGCACGTTCAGCTTGAGCGTGCCGTGCAGCCAATCCCAGAGCGTGAGGCCGCTCGACCAGTTCGCGTCCGTCTCGCCCGGCACGACCGAGTGATGGATGCCGTGCATCCGCGGCGTCACGATGAAGCGCACCAGGTGGCGCTCCACGTCGATAGGCAAGCGCAGGTTGGAATGATGGAACACGACTTCCGCCAGCGTCAGCCGCTGCCACAGCGCGAGCGCGCCGGGTCCGACCCCGATCAACAGGATTTGCGCCGCGCGGAACGGGGTGCCCAGCACGAACTCGCCGAGATGAAAGCGCAGGGCGGTGGTCGTGTCCATGTCGAGGTCGGAGTGGTGGACACGGTGGAAGCGCCACAGAAGCGGCAAGCGATGCAACATCCGGTGCCAGATGTAGAGCGTGTAGTCCATGAGCGCGACGGAGACGGCCAGCTCTAGCGCGCGAGGCAGGCGCAGAGCGGGTACCACGCCGAACCGGCGCCGGGCGACGAGACGCGCGAGCGGGGCGGCCACGGGGCGCTCGGCAGCCTGAACAGCCGCACCGCTCAACCCGGCAATGGTCAGGTTGCGGATCATCCGCCGGGCAGAGTCCGGGGTCTCCCGACCGCGCAGCGGCCGGTCCCGCTCACCCAGGGCGAGCACGAGGAAGGCGGGCCCGGCGAGCATCGGCGCGGCCGCACCTGCGACCCGGCGGATCAAGCCGCGCGCGCCAGCTTCCCGGCGACCTCGGCGAGCGTCTCGCCCTGCACGTCGGGCTCCATCATGGTGGACGGGAACGCTCGGCCGCGCGCCACGAACCCGGCCACCAAGCCGGCAGCCTTGGCGCCGTGCACGTCCCAAGGATGGGCCGCTACCAGCGCCAGCCGACTCGGCTCGACCCCGGCACGGCTTGCCGCGTGCAGATAGACCTCGCACCGTGGCGTCGCGAGCTTCACCTCGTCCACGGAGACGACCACCTTGACCGATTGATGCAGCCTGGCTCGGCGGAGCAGAGCCTCTGTTACTTCCGCGCTGCCGTTACTCAGGGCAACCACCGGGAGATTGGCGCTGGACACTGCCACCACGGCCTCCGCGGCATCAGGGTAGGGTAGCAGCTTCTGCATGGAAGCGAGCACAGATTTTCGCCGCGGCGCCTTCAGCAGGATGCCGTAGCGGCGGAACAGCGCGTCCAGGTTCGCGCTCAGCACCGCCTGGAGCGGCTGGAACGCGCCGGTCGCCGCGAGCGCGAAAGCATCCCGCAGGGTCGCGGCGAACAAGGCTTCGAGCGCATCGCCGGGAATGCCCGCCGCTTCCAGGACACCGCGCAGCGGCTCAAGCGAGAACAATGTGCCGATCACGTCGAAGGCAACAGCCTCAAGGCGCTGCATGGGCGTGGCTCCACGTGCGGGCAAGGCGGCCAGGAGAACAGCCGCCCTGCCAACCCCCGCAGGTCAGGCGGCCGCCCTCTGATTAACGCGGCTCTCGGCGATGCGCGTCAGCGCCTGGTCGGTTGCCTTCTCCTCGGCGAGCGTCTGCTGCAAGGGCTGCACGGCGTCCGACTTGCCGAGCTGCTTGGCGTAAGCGAGGATCGAGCCGTAGCGCGTCATCTCATAGTGCTCGACGGCCTGGGCCGAGGAGAGCATGGCAGCGTCGCACACGTCCGCGTCGCCGCAGTCCGAGATGATTTCCTTCGCCTCGGCCAGGATGCCGTCCATCGCCTGGCAGTCCACGCCCTTCGCGGTCTCGCCAAGCGCCTGGAACACCTGCTCGAGGCGCCTTACGTGGCCCTGCGTCTCGGCTAGATGCTTCTGGAAGGCGCTCTTCAGCTCTGGGTTCTTCGCCTTCGCGACCATCGTCGGCAGGTTCTTCGTGATCTGCTGCTCGGCGTAGTAGATGTCCTGCAGCGTATGGACGAACAGGTCATCCAGCGTCTTGATGGGCTTCGAGAACAGACCCATGGCTCATACTCCTGAAAAGTAGCGGTTTGGACGCGCGACACGACCGTGGCGCACCCGGCGGGATAAACGCAGCGCGGCACTCGGTGGGCGCGTGGCGACCGCATCACGATGCCGCAAGCGGCGGCGATGCAGGCAGGGAACTCTGATCCGAGTCGCGCTGTTCCAGCCATCGCAGAAGCCGGCGAGAGGTGGAGCATGGTGGGCGGAGGTGCCGCGTGGGGGCTTCTGACGGGCATCTACCTCGTGCTCGCCGGGCAGGTGAGCACGAGCGAGGTTATAGCGGGAGTGCTCACCGGGCTGGTGGCGGCGCTCCTCTCCGTCGCGGTGCGGATGGACGCGGGAAGGCAGTTCCGGTTCCGCGGAGTGCCCTGGACGGTTCTCCTGGGGCGGCCAGCCCTGGCGCTCGCGTCCGACACGGCGCGAGTTGGGATGGCGCTCGTGCGCGCGGTGCTGCGCGGCCCAGATGTTCACGGTGCTGTCGTACGCCAGCCGTTCGCACGAGGCGGTGCGGACGCGCAGGACGCCGCACGCCGCGGGCTGGTGACGCTCGGCGTCTCGCTCACGCCCAACAGCTACGTGCTGCGCATCTTGGACGAGCGGGACGAGATGCGGCTGCACCGGCTCGCCGAACGCAAGCCGTCACCGGATCGGGCGTGGCCGCTTTGATCGGCTGGACGGCGTGGCTCGCCGCCGTGGTCGCGCTGCTCCCGGCGCTGGCCGTGCCCGTGTTCGCGGCCACGCGCGGGGACGCGGGGCGGCGGCTCGTCGCCGTGCAGCTCGCGACGGCGCTCGTCGCGATCATCCTCGCGCTGATGACCTTCGCCTTCGACCAACCTTCGTTCCTCGACCTGGCACTGGCGCTCACCCTGCTGTCGCTGCCCGGCACCCTGATCTTCGCGCTGTTCCTGGAGCGGTGGCTTTGAGGACGGCAGCCGTTAACGTGCTGCTCGGGGTGCTGGTGCTCTCGGCGTGGCTGGGATGCGCCGGGTTCGCGCGGCTGCGCTCGCCGCTGGACCGGCTGCACTGCGTCACGTTCGTGAATGCCGCGTGCGGGGCGGCGCTCGCCGTGGTGGCGTTCGTGGCGGACGGGGCGTCGGACCGGGCGTTCAAGATCCTGCTGCTCGTCGCTGCCGCGCTGCTCTCGGGAGCAGCACTCGCCCACGCGACAGGACGCGCGCTGGTGCTCCGCGGCTCGGTGGAGCACGGACCGGTGGAGGAACGATGAGCGTCCTGATCGCCATCATGCTCGTGATGACGGCCGCGTCCGGCGCGGGCGTCGTGCTCACGCGCGATCCGCGGCGGCAGGTGCTCGCGATCGCGGCGAACGGGCTCGTGCTGTCGCTGCTGTTCATGGCGCTGCAGGCGCCGGACGTCGCCTACTCGGAGCTGGCGGTGGGCACGGCGGCGCTGCCGCTGCTGTTCCTGGTAGCACTCGCCAGCGTGCGCACGGACCAGGTGAAGGACGAGGACGAGTGACGCCGCGCCTGCGCTTGGCGCTGCTCGCGCTGGCGCTGCTGTGCCTGGTGGTCCCGGCATGGCGCGTGGTGGCGCACATGCCGCGGTTCGGCGCCCATCCGCTCCCGTATGGCGACGCGATCAACCGCGAAGCCACGCGGGAGCGGCATGTCACCAACATGGTTTCCGCGGTGAATTTCGACTATCGCGGGTTCGACACGGTCGGCGAGGAGTTCATGCTGCTCTGCGCCGTGACCGGCACGGTGATGTTGCTGCGGGGCAAGCGCGGCGAGCAGAGAGATGCGCCGCCGGAGCGGCTGCCGGGCCGGGCGTCCGTTGCGCGTGCGGATTCGACCGTGCTGATAACGCGGCTGTTCGGGGCGGTCGTGCTCATGTTCGGGATCTACGTCGCCCTGCACGCGACGGTGACGCCGGGCGGCGGCTTCCAGGGCGGGGCGATCATCGCGTCGGGCCTGCTGCTGCTGTATCTCGGGGAAGGCTACGAGGGCTGGCGCCGGCTGGTGCGCTCGCGCGTGGCGGATGCGTGCGAGGGCGGCGGCGCCGCGGCGTTCGCGCTATGCGGCTTCGCGCCCATGCTCGCCGGGGCCGCATTCCTGCAGAACGTTCTGCCGTATGGGCAGGTCAAGGACATGCTCTCGGGCGGGCTGATGCAGCTCGAGAACGCGGGCGTCACGTTCGCGGTCGCGGGCGGGTTCACCGTGCTGCTCCTCGAGTTCCTGGAGGAGACGCGGGAGCCGGAAAGGGAGGAGGAAGGAGACCTAGGATGAGCCTGCTGCCCTGGCTCGTGACCGCCTGGCTGTTCGGCATCGGGATCTACGGCGTCACGACGAGCCGGAACTACGTCCACCTGATCGGGTGCATCTCGGTGTTCCAGTCGGCGACCTACGTCCTGCTGCTGTCGGTCGGCTACAAGTGGAACGCGGGGGCGCCGATCTTCTACGATCACCCGCCCGGCACGGCCGCCGTGGACCCCGTGGTGCAGGCGCTGGTGCTGACCGACATTGTGATCGGCGCGACCGTCACCGCGCTGCTGCTCGCGCTCACGCTGCAGGTCCACAAGAAGCGCGGCACGCTCGACCCGGAGAAGCTGCGGACGATGCGGGGCTAAGCGGGTGATCGCGAGCACCGTGCTGCCGCCCCTGCCGGTCGCGATTCCGCTCCTCGTGGCGGGGGTGATGCTGGTCCTCTCCCACGTGCTGCCCGGACGGGTGCCGGACGGGGTGGCGACCGTCGTGGCGCTCGCGTGCGGCGGACTGTGCGCACTGATGGCGGCGCGGGCGGCGGACGGGCCGCTCGTCTATTGGTTTGGCGGCTGGACGCCGCGCGCCGGGCTCACGCTGGGTATCGGCTTCGTCGTGGACCAGGCGAGTGCCGCGGTGGCGACGCTGGTGAGCGTTATCTTCGCGGCAAGCTTCGTGTTCGCCTGGGGCTACTTCGAGGAGATTCACTCGCACTTCCACGTGCTGATGCTCCTGTTCCTCGCGGCCATGATCGGGTTCTGCACGACGCACGACCTGTTCAACCTGTTCGTCTGGTTCGAGGTGATGAGCATCGCGGCGTTCGCGCTGACGGGGTTCCGGTTGCAGGCCTCGGCCATCGAGGGGGCGCTCGACTTCACGGTGACGAACACGCTCGGCAGCTACCTGATGCTGGGCGGCATCGGGCTGCTCTACGCGAAGGCGGGGGCGCTTGACTTCTCGGCGCTCGGGCGAGCGGTCGCGGGAGCGCCGGGCAATCCCGTCGTGCTCGGCGCGTTCTGCATGATCGCGGCGGCACTGCTCATCAAGGGCGCGACAGTGCCGTTCCATTTCTGGCTGTCGGACGCGCACACGGTCGCACCCAGCCCGGTGTCGGTCATTTTCTCCGGGGCGATGGTGGCACTCGGCGTGTTCGGGATCGCGAAGCTGGACTGGCAGGTATTCGCCGGCTCGGCGGCGGTGTCCGCGGTAGTGCGGACGATGGTGCTGTGGCTGGGAGCGGCCAGCGTCGTGATCGGGGGCGTCATGTGCCTCACCCAGCGCCATGTAAAACGGCTGCTCGCGTTCTCGACGATCTCGCATGTCGGCATCATGCTGGTTGGGTTCGCGATGCTGACGCCCGTGGGGACGGGCGGGATGCTGGTCTATCTGGTCGGGCACGGGCTGGTGAAGGGCGCCCTCTTCATGGTGGCGGGGATCCTTCTCGCGGACCTCGGCGGCATCGACGAGATCGGCCTGCGCGGCAGGGGGCGCGGCATATGGCCCGCGGGGATTGCCATGGCTTGGGGCGGACTGATGCTGGCCGGGCTGCCGTTCGGGCTGATGGACGAAGGGGCAAAGCTGCTCGGCGACGCTGCGTTCCACGAGGCGCGTTGGGCCGCCTTCGCGGTGCCGGTCGGGGCGGTGTTCACGGGAGGTGCCGTCCTGCGCGCGGCGGGGCGCATCTTCCTGGGTCTCGGGCCGATACCAGGCGAGGAGGAGCGGTCGCCAACCGAGGAGGAGCGGGAGAAGGCGAACCGGCCGCTCTGGCTCATGCTAGCGCCGTGCATCGCGCTGCTGGCGTTGGCGCTCGCGCCGGGCGAGGCCGCGCGGCGCTTCGCGGAGCGAGCCATCCGCGCCTACGTCCACCCGGACGGCGCGGCGATCCTCGGGCTAGCGCCGGCGACGGGGCTGCCGAGTCACGCCGCTGCCGTCCGGATACGGCCTATCCGTGGCTGCCGTGGTTTACGACAGGGCTGGCAGTCCTGGTGGCCAGCTACGACCTGGGGCGCGCGAAGCTCCCTCAACGCCTCGTCGTGAGGGTTGATCGCCTGACCGGACCGACGCTCGACGTGCTGCGCGACCTGCACAGCGGCGTCGTCAGCGACTACATCGCCTGGATCGCGGCGGGGCTCGCGGTGCTCGCGATGACATTCGCGTTCGCATGATGGCCAGGGCCGCGCCCGGTCATGGCGAGTCTCCTTCGTCCGTGTCTTGACGCTCGTCCCTCGCTGCGAGCAAGACCTCGCGCGCGGCGTCGAGGTTCAGGGCGAAGATGCCCAGCCCCACGACGAGATCGGGCCAGGGCAAGCGGGTCCAGGCCGTGACCGCGCCCGAGGCGATGATCGCGACGGCGGCGATCACGTCGTTGCGCGCGGACAGGAACGTTGCCCGGACCATGCTGCCGCCTGCGTTCCGCCACCGCGCAAGCAGCAGGGCGCAACCCAGGTTGACCAGCATTGCGCCGAAACCGGTCAGCGAGAGCGGCACGGGCGCAGGCACACTCCCCGACCCGAGCTTCTCCCATGCCGTCCACAGCGTCGCGATACCCGGCGCGAGCAGGACTGCGGCAAGTGCAGTGCCCACTCCGGCGCGCCGCCGCGCGCTCCAGCCGAGTGCCATGAGCACGAGCAGGTTGCATGTCGCGTCCTCCAGGAAATCCATCGAGTTCCGCGAACAGCGCGACCGACCCAATCCGGGTGGCGACGACGATCTCGATCACGAAGTAGGCGAGATTGGCCACCGCAACGAGCTGTGCGGTCTGTCGCAACCCCGCGGGCGCGGTGGTCAAGGAAGCATACGGAACCCTGGTTCCTGCTCCGGCTCGTCCAGCTCCTCGGTGATGCTCGTGACAGCGGCCATGGGCGGACCGAGACGGCAAGCGCGCAGGAGCTCCTCCACCGCCGCGGAATCGCCATACACCAGCGCCTCGACGCCGCCATCCGCCCGGTTGCGCACCCAGCCCGAGACGCCCAGGCGCACCGCCTCCCGCCGCATCCAAGCGCGGTAGCCGACACCTTGGACACGACCCAGGATCGTGAGACGCTTCGCGCTCATCGATACGATGCTAGCCGTCCGGAAGGCCGCGGGCTAGCCGAAGTAAGCGGCCGGCGACGGCGATGTCTTCACCCACCTGCTCGCGCCGCCGCGCGGCTTCAGCGTCCTCGCCCCACTGCTCGGCCTGGAAAAGCTCGTCGAGCATGGCGAGCGCGTGCGCCATCCCGGCGTCCAGCGCGCCATCCGCCAGCGCGAGGCCGAGGACGAGGCTGCCGAGCGCGGGAACGGCGACGCCGAGCGCCGCCAGCGCGAGCGCGTCCTGCTCGCCAAGCGCCCGGCGCAGCGCGGCGAGCGCCGCCGGGTCCTGCTTCCGATGGACGATGCCCGTCGTCGGCACGAGACGTGCGCCGTAGCGATCAGCGGCCCAGTCGAGCCAGGGCTGCCATGCGCGCTCCTGCCGCCGAACCAGCTCCGCCGGGCGCTCGGCGCGATAGCAGAGCAGGTCGGTCCCACCATACGAGGCGAGCGCGTCGGCGACGCCAACGGGATCGGGCGCGATGCGCTCCTGCGCCGTGCCGGCGAGACGCGTGAGCGGCACCATGTCCCAGCCCATCTCGCCGCCGGGCTTGCCGCCCGCACGCTGCCACTCGTCGGCAACGGCGGCGGCGAGGACTGCTGTCGGGAGCGCGAGCGAGACGCCGCCGGGCAGCCGCACGGAACGCCCGTCGAGCAGGATCTGATAGCCGTCCCCGAGGCGCTCCACCGTCGCCGTGTTCCAGAAGCGCTTCATGCCATGCGCCCTCATGATCGCGGCCTCAACGCAGCAGCGAGCGCAGGAGATCGGCCGGACGCTTGGCGCGGCCAGACGCGGGCGGCGGGTTCGCCAAGGGCGCGGGTTCGGGACCTGGGCGGCCGCCGCGCGCCTGGGCGAGCGCCGGGCCGCAATCGTCCCGCGCATGTCCCGCCGCCATCAGGCCGAAGCGCCCGCCCACGGCCTCGGCCGCGACCTTCGGAGCAGCGAGCGTGCCCGTGACATGAAGCGGCACCTCCGCGTCAGCCGGCCCGAGCCGGACCAGGGCGCGCAGATGCAGGTCCAGCGTCTCGTCCCGCAGGTCCGCCCGACCGTCCCCGCGCAACCCGAAGCGCCCGGCGTCGAGCAGGACGGGGTCCAGCATCGCGATGCCGCCCGCCGCTGCGGCGCGGAGAGCCACGCAGCGCAGCTGAGCCTGGCCGGAAACAGAGACCGGCACGCCCGCGTGATGCAGCGCGTCGCGCACCGGGGCAAGCGTGTCGAGATCGAGCTGGCCGTTAACCCCCGTCAGATCCGCCTCGCCCTCGAGCGATGCGGCGACTTGCCGCCACGTCGCCCCTTGTCCGTCAAGGTCGGCGTTCAGCGCGACCGCCCCGGCCGAGCCTGGTAGAACACCAGCGAGGTTTAGAACTCGGCGCGTGCAGGGAAAGGCTCAGGCGAGGCGGCGAGATCGCGGCATCGAGTGCGGCGCGGGCCTGAACGGAGCCGCCGGGCGACGCTGCCGTCAACGGATCGAGCCGCAGCGTCCCGTTCGCCAGACCGATATGCGTCTGCACCGCGTCGAACTCGGTGCCGCCCAGCATTAGCTTGTCGGCGGTGTAGGAGAGGTCGGCATCCGCGGCACGCAATCCAGCCACGGGAACGGGCGTGTCGGGAATGACGCGCACGCGGCGCGGGACCGGCGCTGGCGCTGGCGCAGGGTGCGGGGCGGCAGCCGCGGGCGCGGGATGCTCGCGAAGGAGAGCGAGCAGCGCGTCGCCGTCGAGATGTTTCGAGGCGAGCGTGCCGTGCAGCGTAGGACGGGCTTGCCAGGACACGGCCAGGTTTCCGGTCAGGTCGCTCTTCGGCGCGCTCGCGCTAAGGTTCTGGATCGCGACGCCCTGGGAGAGGCCCGCTGGGTCTGCCAGGTGCGCCGTCAATGCGGCATCGTGCAGCGGCGGCATGTCGGGCGCGAGCGCGGCGAGGTCCGCGATCTGGGCGGAGAGCGCGACGTCGAGGCCGCGCAGTGCCTTCGGATCGGCGAGCGTGCCTTGGACCCGCGCCGTCCCGCCCTGGCCCCATGCCGCGACGGCAATCGGGAGCGGCGCGCCGGCCAGCACCGCCGCGGGTGGCCCGGTCTCGGCGCTCATCGAGAGCCGGGCCGCGCCGGTGAGCACCGCGCGGGCGCGAACGGGCTGGTCGAGCGCGGGAGCATCCAGCGCGAGCTGCTCGACGCGCAGCCCGGACACGAGCGTGAACGGCGCGGCCCCGGCGTGCAGGTGCGCGGTGCCGGAGGACCAAGCCGCATCGAGCGTCACTTCGCCCGGCATGGGCAGACGCGGATCGAGCGCGGCGGGATTCAACTTCCCTGCGAGGCTGGCCTGCGGCGATGTCCCGCCCATCCCTCCTTCGGCGTGCAGGACGAGGCTTACGCCCTGGCCGTTGAACGACACGTAGGTTGGCCAGGGCGCGGCGGAGCCGACCGAGCCTTGCACCTGCAACGGGACGGCACCGACCTGCAGCGTTCCCGCAAGCTTGAGTGTGTTCCTGCCGCTGGCAGCAAGGCGCGGTATGGCGACGCGCAGCGGGCCGCCCGGGCCGGACCACGAGAGCACGCTATCGTCAACTTCGACTTGGCGGAGCACCACGGCGAAGCGGCGATGCTCGCTCGGCGTGGACGGCGTTGTCACGGCTACCGGTGGGGACTCCCAGTTACCCCGGCCCGCGGCATTCACCTCGAGCTTCGCGTCCAGTCCGACGAAGTGCAGATGCAGCACCTCGATCCTGCCGCGCAGCAGCGGCAGCAACGCCACCCGTGCCTCGACCCGGCGTGCGTGCGCGAGGTCGGGCCGCGAGAAACCCGGCGGATTGAGGAGCGCCACGTCGGCGACGGCCAGCGTCGGCACGAGGCTCGGTGCGACGTGGATCGTGCCCGTGATGCGCAGCACGTGACCCGTGGCGCGCTCGGCGGCTGTCTCTGCCCAGGTCCGGGCGGCGCCGGTGTCGAGCGCAACCCAGAGCGCGCCGGCCAGCACGACCGGCACGGCGACCAGGATGACGACAAGGACGGCGATGAGGCGGCGCAGCGTCACTTTCGCTCTGGGGGGCGCTCAGGCGGGTGCGGCGAAGGCGCATGGAAGCCGAGGATGTGGAAGCTCTCCCGCATGTGCGGCGGCAACGGCGCCTCAACGCGCAGGCGCCCGCCTGCCGGATGCGGCAGGTCGAGCGCGCGGGCGTGCAGGTGGAGCTGCTCGGGCAGACCGTAGATCTCGGCGGTGAAGGCGTTGTTCTGGTCCGGCTCGTGATACTTGAGGTCGCCGACGATGGGCGCGTGGAGGGCGACGCAGTGCACGCGAAGCTGGTGCGTGCGGCCGGTCAGCGGCTTGAGTTCCAGCCAGGCCAAGCGCTGGCCGGCGTTGTCGAGGGTTCGGAAGTCGGTAATCGCGTGCGCGGCGTCCTCGTCGTCCCGGTCTGCGGGACGCGTGCGCTCGCCACGGGGGCCGCCCTCGCGGCGAAGCGGCAGGTTCACCCGGCCCTCGGTCGGCACGGGACGGCCCGCGACCAACGCCCAGTAGATCTTCTCCACGTCGCGCGTGCGGAAGGCCGCCGCGAGCTTGGCCGCGACGCCGGGCGTGCGCGCGAGGACGAGGACGCCGGAGGTGTCGCGGTCGAGACGGTGGACGAGCCGCGGACGGTCGGGGCTGCCGAAGCGGAGTGCGTCCAGCATCCCATCGAGGTGCCGGGTAATGCCGGGACCGCCCTGGACGGCAAGGCCGGCGGGCTTATTCAGGACGAAGAGCTGGTCGTCGCGGTAGAGAACCAGGTCCTCCATCTCGCGGGCGAGCTTCGGGTCGAGCGGCTTCGGAACTTGGGGCGGAGGCGGGGCCGCGGGAAGCGGCGGCACGCGAACCTCCTGGCCCGGCGCCAAGCGCGTCGCAGCCTCGGCGCGGCGGCCATCCACCCGGATTTGTCCGGTGCGGCACCACTTCTGGATGCTGCCCTGGGTGACCCCGGGAAAGTGCCGCCGGAACCAGCGATCGAGCCGGACGCCCTCCTCGTCCAGCGTGACGGCGCGCAGCTCGGCGGTCATTGGCGCACCTCCGGTGCGACGCTCATCCCTGCCCATCGCGCAAGGAAGCCCAGTGCGCGAGGCGGCGGGCGATCTCGCGCTCGAAGCCGCGGTCGCCAGGGCGATAGAATGCGCGCCGCTCCAAGCCCTCGGGGAAGTGGTCCTGGCCGGAGAATGCCTCCGGGGCGTCGTGGTCGTAGGCGTAGCCCTCGGCGCGGCCGAGCTCGCGCATCAGGCGGGTCGGCGCGTTCACGCTGTGGGCGCGGGGTGACAAGCTGCCGGAGTCGCGAGCGGCGGTGGTCGCCTCCTTCATCGCGGCGTAGAGCGCATTCGATTTCGGCGCGGTGCCCAGGTAAGCGGCGGCCTCGGCTAGCGCCAACTCGCCCTCGGGCGACCCCAGCCGCTCGTAAGCCTGCCATGCCGCCAGCGCGATCGGCAGGGCTTGCGGATCGGCAAGGCCGATATCTTCCGTGGCGAAGCGCACCATGCGCCGGGCGGCGACGCGCGGGTCCTCGCCGCCGGCGAGCAAGCGGGCGAGCCAGTAGAGCGCCGCATCGGTGTCGGACGCGCGCAGCGACTTGTGCAGCGCGGAGAGCAGGTCGTAGTGCCAGTCCCCTGCCCTGTCGTGCTGGGCGGCGCGGCGGGAGACGAGCGCGGCGAGGCCGGCCGGATCGAGCGGGGCGCCGTCGTGCAGCAGGACCTGCTCGGCGAGCATGAGCACCTGGCGGCCGTCGCCGTCCGCCATGGCACGGAGTGCGACCCGTGCCTCGGACGTGAGCGGCAGCGCGCGGTCGGCAGCCGCCTCGGCGCGGGCGATCAGGGTTTCCAGCGCGTCGTCGTCGAGCCGATGCAGGACGAGCACCTGGCAGCGGGAGAGAAGCGCCCCCGCGAGCGCGAAGCTGGGGTTCTCCGTCGTGGCACCTACGAACGTGACGGTGCCGTCCTCGACGGGAGGGAGCAAGGCGTCCTGCTGCGTGCGGTTGAAGCGGTGGACCTCGTCCACGAACAGCAGCGTGCCCTCGCCGCGGGCGCGGGCGTGAGCCGCCTCGTCGAATGCCCGGCGCAGCTCGGCCACGCCAGCCTGCAACGCGGACATCGGTGCGAAGCGCAGGTTCGCCTCCGCGGCGAGCAGCCGGGCGATGCTGGTCTTGCCGGTGCCGGGCGGTCCCCAGAGGATCAGCGAGGCAAGGCGCCCGTGGGCCAGCATCCGCGTCAGCACACCGTCTGGACCGACGAGCCTGGGCTGCCCGACCAAGTCGGCGAGGCGCTGGGGACGCAGCCGATCGGCGAGCGGCGCAACCGGCGCCTGCGTGGCGAAGAGGTCGGCGACAGGGCCAGGACGAGCCATGCGTGTGCGGCCCGAAGGCCGCGCGGCAGCCTACGCCGCCGCCTGCTCCTCGGCCTCGGCCTCCGGCTTCGGGCCGCTGTCCAGGCCCTTGGCTGCCGGGTCGCGGTCCACGAGCTCGATCACCGCCATGCTCGCCGCGTCGCCGTAGCGGACGCCCGCCTTGAGCACGCGGATGTAGCCGCCGGGCCGGGTGCGGTAGCGGTCGGCGAGGCTGGTGAACAGCTTCGCGACGATGCGCTCGTCACGAAGCTCGTTGTAGGCTTGCCGCCGCGCGTGATGGCCGCCGCGCTTGCCGAGTGTGATGAGCTTCTCGGTAACGGGCCGGAGTTCCTTGGCCTTCGGCAAGGTCGTGGTGATTTGCTCGTGCTTGAGCAGCGCCACGGCCATGTTGCGGAACATGGCCTTGCGGTGGCTGCTCGTGACGCCGAGCTTGCGGCCGGCGACGCCGTGACGCATCGTCTCTTACTCCTCCAATCTCGCTCAGAACGGCTCGTCGAGCCGCTTCGCCAGGTCCTCGATGTTCTCCGGCGGCCAGCCCGGCACGGACATGCCAAGACCGAGGCCCATGTTCGCCAGCACTTCCTTGATCTCGTTCAGCGACTTGCGGCCGAAATTCGGCGTGCGCAGCATCTCCTGCTCGGACTTCTGAACGAGGTCGCCGATATAGACGATGTTGTCGTTCTTCAGGCAGTTCGCTGACCGTACCGAAAGCTCCAGCTCGTCAACCTTGCGGAGCAGGTTGCGGTTGAACGGCAGGCTGTCCTCCGGCTCCTCGGCGCGGGCAAGCTGCGGCTCGTCGAAGTTGATGAAGAGCTGCAGCTGATCCTGCAGGATGCGTGCCGCGAGCGCCACGGAGTCCTCGGGCGACACCGCGCCGTTCGTTTCCACTTGCAGGAGCAGGCGGTCGTAGTCCGTGACCTGGCCGACGCGGGTCGGCTCGACCTTGTAGGAGACGCGGCGGACGGGCGAGTAGATCGCATCGACGGGTATCAGCCCGATGGGCGCATCTTCTGGCCGGTTCGCGGCGGCGGGCACGTAGCCCTTGCCCAAGTTGACCGTCAGCTCCATGCCGAGCTTCGCGCCTTCGTCCAGCGTGCAGATCACGAGGTCGGGGTTCATCACCTCGATGTCGTGCCCGGTCTGGACCTGCGATGCCCTGACCTCGCCGGGGCCGGTCGCGGTCAGCACCATGCGCTTTGGCCCTTCACCATGCATCCGGAGCGCGAGCTGCTTGATGTTGAGCACAATGTCGGTCACGTCCTCGCGGACGCCGGCGATGCTGCTGAACTCGTGCAGCACACCGTCGATCTGCACCGCCGTCACGGCCGCACCCTGCAGCGAGGATAGCAGGACGCGGCGGATGGCGTTGCCGAGCGTCATGCCGAAGCCGCGCTCCAGCGGCTCGGCTACGACGGTAGCGACGCGGTGCGGGTCGGAGCCGTGCTCGACGTCGAGCTTCTCCGGCTTGATCAGGGTTTGCCAATTGCGTTGCAGGGCCATTCGGGACCTTCTTTCGTTACGGACAGCAGCCCAGGAGATGCCTCCTGGGTTGCCGGGAGGCTACACGCGGCGGCGCTTGCGCGGCCGGCAGCCGTTGTGAGGAATAGGCGTCATGTCGCGGATCGCGGTGATCGCGAAACCCACGGTCTGCAAGGCACGCAGCGCGCTCTCGCGTCCGGAGCCGGGACCGCTGACCTCGATCTCCAGCGTCTCCATGCCGTGCTCGCGCGCCTTCCGGCCCGCATCCTCGGCGGCGACCTGGGCAGCGTAGGGCGTACTTTTGCGGCTGCCCTTGAAGCCCTGCATCCCCGACGACGACCAAGCGATCGTATTGCCCTGGGCATCCGTGATCGTGATCATGGTGTTGTTGAACGTGGCCGCGACGTGGGCCACGCCCGAGCTGATGTTCTTCCGCTCCCTCCTGCGAGGGGCGGCGCGGGTCGCGCTAGCGGGGCGGGCCATCCTACTTCGTCACCTTCTTCTTGCCGGCGATCGCGACCGCCTTGCCCTTGCGGGTGCGGGCATTGGTATGTGTGCGCTGGCCGCGGACAGGCAGGCCGCGGCGATGGCGCAGGCCACGGTAGCAGCCGAGATCCATCAGCCGCTTGATGTTCATCGCCACCTCGCGCCGCAGGTCGCCCTCGACGCGGTAGTCGCGGTCGATCAACTCGCGGATGCGCAGCACCTCCTCGTCGGAGAGCTGGTTCACCCGGCGGTCATCCGGAATCCCGAGCTTTCCGCAGATCTCAGCGGCCTTCGTGGGACCGATGCCGTAGATGTAGCGCAGTCCGATTTCGACGCGCTTATTGGTGGGAATGTTAACGCCGGCGATGCGGGCCACGCCTGTGCTCCTGAAAAATGCGGCATCAGCGCCGCGCAATGCGTCACGCGCTGCCCCTATGAGGGGTCAGCGGAGGGCGCGGACTATAGCCGCGCGGCTTATCTTGTCAACGCGGCTCTGTCAATTCTTCGCAAGTCCTTAACCTCCGCTAGCACGGCCTCAATCTCTGCCGTCACCGCGTCCATTTCCGCCATGCCGTCCACCTCGTGGAGGCGCCCCGACGCCTCATAATGCGGCAGAATCGGCGCTGTCTGGCCGTGATAGGCGAGGAGCCTGGCCGCGACCGTCTCGGCACGGTCGTCCGCCCGGCGCGTGAACTCGGCGCTGCCGCAGATGTCGCAGATCCCCGGCACGTGCGTCGGGTGGAAGCGGTCGTGGTAGGCAGCGCCGCAGCGCGCGCAGGTGAAGCGCCCGGCGATGCGCTCGACCAGCGCCGCATCGTCCACGCGCAGCAGGATCACGGCGTCTAGGCCCATGCCAAGCCGTGCCAGCATGGCGTCTAGCGCCTCGGCTTGCGCCGCAGTGCGCGGGAACCCGTCCAGGATGAAGCCACAGCGCAGGTCGGGCTGCCGGATGCGCTCCTCGATCATGGAGATGATCAGCGCGTCGGGCACGAGCGCGCCGCTCTCCATGATCTGCTTCGCCTCGGCCCCGATCGCGCTGCCGGCCGCGACCTCGGCGCGCAGCATGTCGCCGGTGCTGATCTGAGCCAGCCCGTGGCGCAGCTCCAGCCGCTTCGCTTGCGTGCCCTTCCCCGCGCCGGGCGGACCGAGCAGGATGAGGTTCATCGGACGCGGCCCTTGATGCGGCTCTTCCGGATCAAGCCCTCGTATTGGTGCGCGAGAAGATGGCTCTGGATTTGCGTCACTGTGTCCATGGTCACGGAGACGATGATCATTAGGCTCGTGCCGCCGAAGTAGAACGGCACGGCGTAGTGGCTGATGAGGATCTCGGGCAGCAGGCACACGACGGCGAGGTAGATCGCACCGACGGTGGTCAGCCGCGTCAGCACCCGGTCGAAATACTCGGCCGTGGCGGTTCCGGGACGGATGCCCGGCACGAAGCCGCCATACTTCTTGAGATTGTCCGCCGTCTCCTGCGGGTTGAACACGACGGCCGTGTAGAAGTAGGCGAAGAAGATGATCAGCCCGGCATACAGCGCCATGTAGAGCGGCTGCCCATGGGCCAGCTGCGCCGCAATGAAGGGCGCCCAGCCGCCTGCGCTCGCGTTGGAGAAGCCGGCGATGGTCGCCGGGATCAGCAGAATGCTGCTCGCGAAGATCGGCGGGATCACGCCCGAGGTGTTCAGCTTGAGCGGCATGTGCGTCGAATCGCCGCCGAACATCCGCTGGCCGACCTGGCGTTTCGGATACTGGATGACGACCCGGCGCTGCGCCTGCTCCATGAACACCACGAACACCACGACGGCGATGGCGACCAGGACGAACACGAGCACGAAGAACGGCGAGATCGCGCCCGTCCGCGCCAGTTCCAGTAGGCTCGCGAGCGCGCGCGGCATGTTCGCGATGATGCCAGCGAAGATGATCAGGCTGATCCCATTGCCGACGCCCCGCGCGGTGATCTGCTCGCCAAGCCACATCAGGAACATGGTCCCGCCGACCAAGGTGACGACGCAGGAAAGGACAAAGAACGGCCCTGGGTTGATGACGGCCGCGCCATGGGCGCCCTGCATCCCTTCGAGACCGATGGCAATGCCGTAGCTCTGGAACATCGCGATCAGCACGGTGAGATACCGCGTGTATTGGTTCATCTTCTTGCGGCCGGACTCGCCCTCTTTCTTGAGGGCCTCCATGGACGGCACGGCCGCGGTCATCAGCTGCACGATGATGCTCGCGCTGATGTAGGGCATGATGTTGAGGGCGAA
The DNA here is from genome assembly GCA_963848595.1 of uncultured Alphaproteobacteria bacterium. Lineage (GTDB taxonomy): Bacteria > Pseudomonadota > Alphaproteobacteria > Acetobacterales > Acetobacteraceae > CAWKEH01. The sequence goes on from CAWKEH010000004.1 coordinate 86,655, forward strand.
CACGGTCATGCGGCCGAGCGCGCCGCCGCTGAACATGTTGAACATGCCCAGGATGCCGCCGCCGTGCTGCTGCAGCAGCTCGCCCATGACGCGGGCGTCCACGCCCGGCACCGGGATGTAGGTGCCGATGCGATAGACGATCAGCGCACCCAGGGTGAACCAGATGCGCTTCTTGAGCTCGGTCGCTTTCGAGAAGGTGCCGAGGTTGAGGTTCGCTGCAAGTTGCTCGGCCGCCGAGGCCATGGTGTTCCCCCGATTGCACAGCCAGTGACCCAGGCATCGCACCGCGCGCCGGGGAATTCACCTCGCCGTCATCGCTGCAATGTGGCGCCCGAACGCGTCAGGCGCAAGCGCACGGTCCAGGTGGCCGCGCTGCCCGGCCCCCATTCTCCTGATCACTTAGCTGAGGATAGCAGTTGTCCCCGTCCCGCCCCAAGCCATTATCCCGACCCACGAACAGGAGCCTCGTCCATAACTCAGGGTGCGTCGCTGCTGCCAGGTCGGCTGTTGCGCAAGCCAGGGCCGCCGAAGCCTGTCCAAGGCTTCCGCGGCATGCAGATTGACGATGCGCGCCTCGCCGAGGTGCTGCCCGCCGATGCGACGCTGCTCTGTCTCTATGAGGGAACCCTGCACGGCGAGGGCACAGTCTGGGACACGCCGCACAACCGCCTCGTCTGGTCCGATGTGCCGAACCGCCGCCTGCTCGGCTGGTATCCCGACGACGGGCGCGTAGAGATCGTGATAGACGGAACTTACTTCATGAACGGCAACGCGCTGGATGCTGAAGGGCGGCTCGTGCACTGCGAGCACGGGCGCCGCTGCATCAGCCGCTCCAACGGAAGCGGCGGCGATGGCCGCGACGGCGGCGCCGACCCGATCGTCACGCACTACGAGGGCAAGCGCCTCAATTCGCCCAACGACATCACCGTCGCGGCCGACGGTGCTATCTGGTTCACCGATCCGACCTTCGGGCTGCTGATGCCAAGCCAGGGCAGCGTCGTGGAGCCGGAACTCGACCACCGCAGCGTCTATCGCTTCGACCCGCGCGACGGGACGCTGCGCCGCATGGCCGACTTCGACGAGCCGAACGGCCTGTTCTTCTCCCCCGATGGCCGTACGCTCTACGTCTCCGACACCGCACTCTCGCTGAACGAGATCCCGGGCGACCATAGGAAGGGCTCTACGCACGAGATCATAGTATTCGACGTGGCCGAGGACGGCGGCCTCTCCAACCGGCGCTTCTTCTGCCACACCGACCACGGCTATCCGGACGGCTTCGCCGTCAATTCCCGAGGCTGGGTGTGGACCACGTCGGGCGACGGCATACACGTCTTCGCGCCAGACCGAACGCGGCTCGGCTTCTTCGCGACGCCGGAACCCTGCGCGAACTGCGCCTTTGGCGGGCTTGGGATGCGCCGCCTCTTCGTAGCCTGCTACAAGCGCCTGCTCGCGATTGACCTCATCGCCTGATGCACAGAGATGCCGGCGTCATAGAGGCGCTTGGCTCAGCCCTGTCCGGGACCGGCCCCGGATGACCCACGGTAAGCAAGTATCGACATCGGAACACCCATCGGCCGCTCGATCTCGATTGCCGCATCGGCGAATAGGCCTCGCACGTCTGCTACGCCGAGTGGATTGTAATATTGCAGAGCTGTCTGAGCGGCGGCGAAGGACGGGTATCGGTGTCCCCCGGACAACCCGGACCTCGTCAGCAGGGCAGCCTGCAGGGCCCTTGGATACACGGCAAAGAATGGGACCAACGAACTCGGGAAATGCGGATCGACGGGCGAGAATTTGTTGGGCGTCTGAATGAAATATGGCTTGCCGGATTGTACAATTTCGGCTGCAAGCTTCCGCTGTTCGGCCCTGTCCGATAGATGCTCGATGAAACTATTTGAGAATATCAGGTCGTACTGATCGAAAAATTCAGTAGGGAGTAGGGTTGCATCTTGAAGCAAATCATGCATGAATGGCGAGGTGGCGTGGTACCTGACGTTCGTTTTATCTATATGATGATTGTTTACAAGCGTGATCTCGAGGCGGTCTTGGGCCTCGATGCCCCAGGCTTCCCAGAAACGCGCGGTGCCACCGAGATCCACGATGCGGACGGGCCGATTCATACCGGAGAGAAAGCGGCGAAACCGCTGTCCTCGCCGCGAGCGCGTCATGACCCGAAGGCGTGGAATGACATTCATGCAGCCTCCGCGGCCCCGGCTTTGGGGCTTTCTGAAGCGGGCGCTAAGGGGCGGTGACCTCCTTCGTCTCAGTCTGATTACCACCCATCGTGATCACGCTGCCCCCGGCCGCCTGGATCGCCGCGACCGCAGCCTCGCTCGCCCCGGAGACCCGCAGGTTCACCGCACGCGTCACCTTGCCGCGCGCGAGTAGCCGAACGCCCGCGATCTTGTGGCCGAGCCGCACGATCCCGGCCGCCTCCAGCGCGCGCTCCGTGATCACGTCCTCGACGCGCAGCTTGCCGCTGGCGATGGCTTTCTCCAGCCGGTCGAGGTTGAGCGGCGCGTATTCCTTGCGGAAGGGGTTCTTGAAGCCGCGCTTGGGCAGGCGGCGATAGATCGGGAGCTGGCCGCCCTCGAAGCCGTTGAGCGCCACGCCCTCGCGCGCCTTCTGCCCCTTCACGCCCTTGCCCGCGGTCTTGCCCTTGCCCGAGCCGATGCCACGCCCGAGCCGCTTGCTCTTGAGGCGCGCGCCAGGATTGTCCCGGATCTCGTTGAGCTTCATGGACTAATCCTCCACGCGCACCAGATGCGCCACTGCCCGGATCATGCCGCGCACCGACGGCGTGTCCTCCAGCTCCCGCGTCCGCCGGAGTTTGCCGAGACCGAGGCCCTTCAGCGTCGCGATCTGCAAGTCCTTGCGCCCCAGCCCACTGCGGATTTGGGTGACGCGGACGACCTTACGCTCCGACATCGCTCGCCTCCGCCGCTGGTGCCGCCGGTGCTGCGCCCTCGCGGCGGCCCAGGATGTCGGCGACCTTGCGGCCGCGCCTCGCGGCGACGTTGCGCGGGCTGGACACCCGGCTCAGCGCCTCGAACGTCGCCTTGACCATGTTGTGCGGGTTGCGCGAGCCGATGCTCTTCGCGACCACGTCCGAGATGCCGAGCGTCTCGAACACGGCGCGCATCGGGCCACCGGCGATGATTCCGGTGCCGGGGCTCGCCGAGCGCAGCACCACCTTGCCCGCGCCGAAATGGCCGTGCACGTCGTAATGCAGTGTCCGGCCCTCCTTCATGGGCACGCGGATCATGCTGCGCTTGGCGCGGTCGGTCGCCTTGCGGATCGCCTCCGGTACCTCGCGCGCCTTGCCGGCGCCGTAGCCCACCCGGCCCTTCTGATCGCCGACGATGACCAGGGCCGCAAAGGCGAAGCGCCGCCCGCCCTTCACCACTTTCGCCACGCGATTGATCGTGACCAGCTTGTCGATCAGCTCATCGCCGTCGCGGTCGCGGTCCCGCTCGCGACCGCCCCGACCACCGCCGTCCCTCGGCTCACGCGCCATAATTCATGCCTCCTAGAACGCCAGCCCGCCTTCGCGGGCGGCGTCGGCCAGCGCCTGGACGCGGCCGTGAAAGAGATAGGCGCCGCGGTCGAACACGACCTCAGTCACGCCCGCAGCCTTCGCGCGCTCGGCGATCAGCCTGCCGACGGCCGCGGCCGCCGCCTTGTCCGCCCCCGTCTTTCCGCCCTCGCGCAGCGCTTTCTCGAGGCTGCTCGCGTGCGCGAGCGTGCGCCCGGCCGCGTCGTCGATGACCTGGGCATAGATGTGCTTGCTGGACCGGTATACGGACAGGCGCAGACGCCCACCCGAGTTCTGCCGCAGGCGGTAGCGCAGGCGCTGGCGCCGGCGGTCCCGCAATTCCTGAAGCGCGCTCATTACTTCTTCTTGCCTTCCTTGCGCCGCACCTGCTCGTTCTCGTAGCGCACGCCCTTGCCCTTGTAGGGCTCGGGCGGCCGGAACGCGCGGATCTCGGCCGCGACCTGCCCGACGAGGCGCTTGTCCGCTCCCTGCACGACGATCGCCGTCGGCCGCGGCGTCGTGATCGTGACGCCCACCGGCACCGGATAGGTAACGTCGTGCGAGAAGCCGAGATTGATGACCAGGTTTTTCCCCTGCACGGCGGCGCGGAAGCCGGTGCCCTGGATCTCCATGGCCCTCGTGTAGCCGGTCGAGACGCCCTGGACCATGTTGGCCACGAGCGCGCGCGTCGTGCCCCACATCATCTGTGACTGCCGGGCCGGGCCACGCGGGGCGATCGCCACCCGCCCGTCCTCGACGGTGGCGTCCACGTCGTCCGTAAGGTCGAGGTGAAGCTCGCCGAGCTTGCCCTTGGCCGTGAGCCGCCGGCCCGCGAGCCCGACCTGCACGCCAGCGGGAACCTGCACGGGATACTTGCCTACGCGGGACATGATGCCATCGCTCCTAGAAGATCCGGCACAGCACTTCGCCGCCCACGTTCGCCGCGCGCGCCTCGGCGTCGCTCAGCACGCCGCGCGGCGTGGACAGGATGGAGGTGCCCAGGCCCGCATAGACCCGCGGCAGCTCCTTGATTCCCGAATACACCCGGCGGCCAGGCTTGCTGACGCGGGTGATCTCCTTGATGACCGGCTGGCCCTCCGAGTATTTCAGCTCGATGCGCAGCTGCGCGATGCCGGGCCGAAGCTCCTCGGCCGCGTAGCCGCGGATGTAGCCTTCCCGCTTTAGCGCCTCCAGCACGTTCGCCCGCAGCTTAGACGCGGGTGCGACGCACGTGCTATGCCGGCTACGCTGCGCGTTGCGGATGCGGGTCAGCATGTCGCCTAGCGGATCGCTCATGGACATGGGCCGTCTCCTACCAGCTCGCCTTGACCATGCCCGGGATCTGCCCCGAGTTCGCGAGTGCGCGCAGCATGTTCCGCGACAGCTTGAACTTACGATAGTTGCCGCGGGACCGCCCCGTCAGCGCGCAGCGCAGCCGCACGCGGACGGCCGCGCCGTTGCGGGGAAGCTGTGCCAACTTGATGCTCGCCTCGAACCGCTCCTCCACGGGCAGGGTGCGGTCCATGACCACCTCCTTGAGGGCGGCGCGCTTGGCCTTGTCGCGCGCCGCCATGCGCTCCCGCTTGTGGTTTCGGTTCACCTGCGATGTCTTCGCCATGCTCTACGCTCCAGGGAACCTGCCGGGCCAAAGTAACTGGTGCAGCCCGCGATGTTCCAGGGTTGAAACTCTCAGCTCGCGAACGGAAGGTCGAACGCCTTGAGCAGCGCCTTCGCCTCCGCATCCGTCTTCGCCGTCGTCACGAACACGATGTCCATGCCGCGGACATCCTCGACCTTGTCATAGACGATCTCGGGAAAGATGATCTGCTCGCGCACGCCCATCGCGAAGTTGCCGCGCCCGTCGAAGCCTTTGCCCGACAGGCCGCGGAAGTCGCGGACGCGGGGCAGCGCGATGTTCACGAGCCGGTCGAGGAACTCATACATCCGCGCCTGCCGCAGCGTCACCTTGCAGCCGATGGGCAGCCCCTCGCGGATTTTGAAGCCGGCGATGGCTTTCTTCGCCTTCGTCTTCACCGGCTTCTGGCCGCTGATGAGCGCCATCTCCGCCACTGCGGAGTCAAGCTTCTTCTGGTCGCCCGCTGCCTCGCCGACGCCCATGTTGAGCACGATCTTCTCCAGCCGCGGCACTTGCATCGGGTTCGCATACCCGAACTCCTGGCGCAGCTTGCCCCTAACCTCGGAGCGGTAGCGCTCCAGGAGGCGCGGCGTCTCGCGCGGGGTGACTGCGGCTGTATCTTCTGTCTCGCCCATCCCCACTACCCTTCGATCACCTGGCCAGTCTTGCGCGCGACGCGCACCTTGCGGCCGTCCTCCAGCACCCGGAAACCGACCCGCGTCGGCTGGTCGTTCTTCGGATCCAGCAGCATCAGGTTGCTGAGGTGGATCGGCGCCTCCTGCTCGATGATGCCGCCGGGCTGTCCCAGGCCGGTCGGCTTGCGATGGTGCTTCGCCATGCGCACGCCCTGCACCACGGCGCGATCCTCCTTAGGCATCACGCGCAGCACGTCGCCGCGCTTGCCCTTGTCGGCGCCGCTGATCACCAGCACGCGGTCGCCCTTACGGATGCGCGCGGCCATCACAGCACCTCTGGGGCAAGCGAGATGATCTTCATGAACTTGCGTCCCCGCAGTTCGCGCGTCACCGGGCCGAAGATGCGGGTGCCGATCGGCTCCAGCTGCTTGTTGATCAGCACGGCCGCGTTGCGGTCGAAGCGGATCGCGCTGCCGTCCGCCCGGCGCACCGGATAAGCCGTGCGCACGATCACCGCCTGGTGCACGTCGCCCTTCTTCACCTTGCCGCGCGGGATCGCCTCCTTGATGGAGACCACGATCACGTCGCCGACCGACGCCGTGCGCCGCCTGCTGCCGCCGAGCACCTTGATGCACTGCACGCGCCGGGCGCCCGAGTTGTCGGCAACGTCGAGGTTGGATTCGACCTGGATCACCGCCCGTCTCCTATGCCGCCCCTTGGGCCTGGGCTTGTGCCGGCTCGGCCGGCTGCGCCGGCGCCCGCAGGCTCAGCCCCGCCGGCTCAGGCACCGCCTCGCCATTGCGCTCGATCACCAGCCAGCTCTTGCGCTTGCTGATCGGCCGGCACTCCTCGATCTTCACCGTGTCGCCCTCGCGGCACAGGTTCGCCTCGTCGTGCGCCGCATACTTCTCGGAGCGACGGACGAACTTCTTGTAGAGCGGATGCATGACGCGACGCTCGACCAGGACCGTGACGGTCTTGTCCATCTTGTCGCTCGTCACCCGCCCAGCCAGGACGCGCCTCGGCATCGCCCTCTCTCCTTACGCTTGCGCGGCGGGCGCGCGCTTGCGCTCCGCCATGATGGTCTTCACGCGCGCGATGTCGCGCCGCAGCACGCGGATGCGCGCCGTGCCCTCCTGCTGACCCGTCGCCCGCTGGAAGCGCAGGTTGAACTGCTCCTTGCGAAAGTCGAGCAGCATCGTCTCCAGCTCGTCCGCGCTCTTCGCCCGGATGTCGGCTGCCTTGGCCATCGCTCTAACCTTCTCCGAGCCGCTGCACGAACTTGGTGCGGATCGGCAGCTTCGCGGCCCCCAGCCGGAGCGCCTCGCGCGCCAGATCGGGCGCCACGCCGTCCACCTCGAACATGATCCGCCCCGGCGCGACGCGAACGACCCAGAACTCCGGGCTGCCCTTACCCGAGCCCATGCGCACCTCGGCCGGCTTCTGCGACACCGGCACGTCCGGGAAGATCCTGATCCATACGCGGCCGGCACGCTTCATCTGGCGCGTGATGGCGCGGCGCGCGGCCTCGATCTGCCGGGCGGTGACGCGGTCGGGTTCCAGCGCCTTCAGGCCGTAGGCGCCGAAGTTCAGCTGCGTGCCGCCCTTCGACATGCCGTGGATGCGGCCCTTGTGCGCTTTGCGGAACTTGGTCCGCTTCGGGGAAAGCATTGGCTGATCCTCTTACCCATCTCTACCTTTGGGGCGCCTGCTCGGCGGCCCGGCGGTCCTGCGCCATCGGGTCGTGCTGCAGGATCTCGCCCTTGAACACCCACACCTTCACGCCGCAGGTGCCATACGTCGTCTTCGCGGTTGCCGAGCCGTAGTCGATGTCGGCTCGCAGCGTGTGCAGTGGGACGCGCCCCTCGCGATACCACTCGACGCGCGCGATCTCGGCACCGCCGAGCCGGCCGCTGCACGTAATGCGGATGCCCTGGGCACCGAGGCGCATCGCGCTCTGCACGGCGCGCTTCATCGCCCGGCGGAACGCCACGCGGCGCTCAAGCTGCTGCGCGATGTTCTCGGCCACGAGCGTCGCGTCGATCTCCGGCTTGCGGATCTCGACGATGTTGAGCGCCACCTCGCCCTTCGCCATCTTGCCGAGGTCGCGGCGCAGCGTCTCGATCTCCTGGCCCTTCTTGCCAATGACGACGCCGGGCCGGGCGGCATAGATGGTCACGCGCGGCTTCTTCGCCGGGCGCTCGATGACGATGCGCGAGACGCCCGCGTTGGTGAGCTTGCCGCGCAGATAGTCGCGCAGCTTGAGGTCCTCCAGCAGGAGCTTGCTGTAGTCCTCGCCCGCATACCACCGGCTGTCCCACGTGCGATTGATGCCGAGCCGGAACCCGATCGGGTTGACCTTGTGACCCATGGCTTACGCCGCCTTCCTGCTGCTCGCGGACCGGGACGCCCGCCCTTGGGCCCGCTCCTGCGCCTGTTCCTGTGCCTGCTCCTGCACGACGATGCGCAGGTGGCTGAACCACTTCTCGACGCGCGCCGCCCGGCCCCGCCCGCGCGCGTGGAAGCGGCGCATGACGATGCTGCGCCCTACCTCGGCGCGGGTCACGACCAGGCGGTCCACGTCGAGCTGGTGGTTGTTCTCGGCGTTCGCGACCGCGCTCTCCACCGCCTTGCGCACCTGCTGCGCGATGCGCCGCTTGCTGAACGTGAGCGTCGCGATGGCCTTTCCAGCGGGCTGGTTGCGGATCAGGCCCGCGACCAGGTTCAACTTGCGCGGGCTGATGCGCAGGTTGCTCACGACGCACTGCGCCTCGGTGTCGGAGAGACCTCTCTCTGCCTTCGGCTTGCTCATGGCCTAGCCCCGCCTCGCCTTCTTGTCCGAGCTGTGCCCGGTGAACGTCCTGGTGGGCGAGAACTCGCCGAACTTGTGGCCGACCATGTTCTCCGTCACCTGCACCGGCAGGAACTTGCGGCCGTTGTGAACGCCGAAGGTCAGGCCCACAAACTGCGGCAGGATCGTCGAGCGGCGCGACCAGATCCGGATGATTTCGTTGCGGCCTGACGCGCGCGCGGCGTCGGCCTTGTTGAGCAGATACCCGTCCACGAACGGGCCCTTCCAAACGGAACGAGCCATGGCCTACTTGCCCCCATCCCGGCGGTTGTTCGCGCGACGGACGATGAGCTTGTCCGTCCGCTTGTTGCTCCGCGTCTTATAGCCCTTGGTCGGGATGCCCCAAGGCGTCACCGGGTGCCGGCCGCCCGAGGTGCGGCCCTCGCCGCCGCCGTGCGGGTGGTCCACCGGGTTCATCACGACGCCGCGGTTGTGCGGACGCCGGCCCAGCCAGCGGCTGCGGCCCGCCTTGCCGATGCTCTGGTTCTGGTTGTCCGGGTTGCTGACCGCGCCCACGCTAGCCATGCATTCGGCCCGAATGAGCCGCAGCTCGCCGCTCATCAGCTTGATCTGGGCGTAGCCCGCATCCTTGCCGACGAGCTGCGCGAACGTGCCAGCGGCACGCGCGAGCTTGCCGCCCGCGCCCTGCTTGAGCTCGACGTTGTGGATGATCGTGCCGACCGGAATCGCCGCCATCGGCATGGCGTTGCCCGGCTTGATGTCCACGCGAGCACCCGCCACCACCGTGTCACCCGCCTTCAGGCGCTGCGGGGCCAGGATATAGCTCAGCTCTCCGTCCGCATACTTGACCAGCGCGATGAACGCCGAGCGGTTCGGATCATACTCCAGCCGCTCGACCATCGCCGGCACGCCGAACTTGGTGCGGCGCTTGAAGTCCACGATGCGGTAGAGCCGCTTGTGCCCGCCGCCGCGGAAGCGCGACGTGATGCGGCCGTGGTTGTTCCGGCCGCCCGTGCTGTGCTTGCCCTCGGTGAGCTGCTTGACCGGCCGCCCCTTCCAGAGCTCGCTGCGGTCGATCAGCACCGTGCCGCGAAGGCTCGGCGTGACCGGGTTGAATTGCTTGAGCGCCATGATCCGTTCCTCAGCGCAGCCCGGCGGCGAGATCGATGGTCTGACCCGCCTCCAGCGTCACGTATGCCTTCTTCACATCCGACCGGACGCCGGGCCGGCCCTTGAAGCGCTTGGTCTTGCCCTTCTGGATGAGCGTATTGACCGCGCGAACCTTGACGCCGAACAGGGTCTCGACTGCCCGCTTGATCTCGGGCTTGGTCGCCTCCAGCGCCACGCGGAACGCAACCTGATTGCGCTCGCTCAGCAGCGTCGCCTTCTCGGTGACAATCGGGCTGCGGATCAGCTCATACATGGCTTCCCGCGTCATGTTCTCGGCACGCCTGCGCGCGGCCAGAACCCGGTCGTAGTTCATGCCAGCCGCTCCCTAAGGCGCTCTTTCAGACCCTCGACGCCGGCCGTCGTCACGACGAGCAGGTCGTGGCGCATGATGTCATAGACATTGGCTCCGACCGTGGGCAGCACGCGCACGCCGGGCAGGTTGCGGCTCGCTCGCTGGAACATCTCGTCAACGGTGCGGTCCACGACCAGCACGTTCTTCCAGCCGAGTGCGCCGAGCTTGCGCCGGATGTCGGCGGTCTTTCCCGTCTCGCTCGTCGCCCGGTCGAGCACGACCAGCTTGCCCTCGGCCGCCTTCTGCGAGAGAGCCGAGATGAGGCCGAGCCGGCGCACCTTCTTGTTGAGCGAGTAGCCGTGGTCGCGCACGACGGGACCGTGCACGACGCCGCCGGAGCGGAACTGCGGCGCGCGCAGGCTGCCCTGCCGGGCGTTGCCGGTGCCCTTCTGGCGGTAGGGCTTGCGCGTGGTCCCGGAGACCTCGCCCATGCCTTTCACCTTGTGCGTGCCGGCGCGGCGCTTGGCGAGCTGCCAGTGGATCACGCGCGCCATGATGTCCACGCGCGGCTCCGCGCCGAACAGGGCGTCCGGCAGGTCGGCCGTGCCCGCTTCGCCGTTGTCGAGCGTCTTGACCTCGATCTGCATCACGCCTGCTCCCCGGCTTGGGCGGCGGGCGCCGTCTCGATCAGCGCCGCCGGGAACGGCGCCCCGTCCGGCCGCGCGCGCTTCACCGCGTCGCGCACGAGGACGTATCCGCCCACGGCGCCCGGCACCGCACCGCGCACCATCAGCAAGCCGCGGTCCGCATCCACGTGCGCCACCACGAGATTCTGCGTGGTGATCCGCTCGTCGCCGAGATGGCCCGCCATCTTCTTGTTCTTGAAGGTCTTGCCGGGATCCTGGCGATTGCCGGTCGAGCCGTGGCTGCGGTGGCTGATCGAGACGCCGTGGCTCGCCTCCAGGCCGCTGAAATTCCAGCGCTTCATGCCGCCCTGGAAGCCCTTGCCCTTGCTCGTCCCGGTCACGTCCACGCGCTGCCCGACGAGGAAGTGCGCCGCGGACAACGTCGCACCCGGCTCCACGAGCGCGTCGGCGTCCACGCGGAACTCGACGAGCTTGCGCTTCGGCTCCACCTTCGCCTTGGCGAAGTGCCCGCGGTTCGGCTGCGTGACCCGGTGCGGCTTCTGCCGCCCCCAGCCGAGCTGCAAAGCCGTGTAGCCGTCCCGCTCCTCGGTGCGCTGCGCCACCACCTGGACCTCGTCGAGGTGCAGGACGGTCACGGGCACGGCTGTGCCGTCGTCCTGGAACAGCCGGGTCATGCCCAGCTTCTTCGCGATCAACCCGGTTCGCATCGGCCTGATCCTACAGCTTGATCTCGACGTCCACGCCGGCGGCGAGGTCGAGCTTCATCAGCGCATCGACCGTCTGCGGCGTGGGCTCCACGATATCGAGCAGCCGCCGATGCGTGCGGATCTCGAACTGCTCGCGGCTCTTCTTGTCCACGTGCGGCGAGCGGTTCACCGTGAACCGCTCGATATGCGTCGGCAGCGGAATCGGCCCGCGAACCCGCGCACCCGTGCGCCTCGCGGTGTTCACGATCTCCTTCGTGCTGTTGTCCAGCACGCGGTGATCATACGCCTTGAGGCGGATTCGGATGTTCTGGCTGTCCATAGTCCTGATCCAGTTCGCGGGCCGTGTTCTGCGTTATTTCTCGATGCTGGCGACGACACCCGCGCCCACGGTCCGGCCGCCCTCGCGGATGGCGAAGCGCAGGCCCTCGTCCATGGCGATGGGCGCGATCAGCTCCACGTCCATGCTCACGTTGTCGCCCGGCATCACCATCTCCGTGCCCTCGGGCAGCTTCACCACGCCGGTCACGTCGGTCGTGCGGAAGTAGAACTGCGGGCGGTAGTTGGTGAAGAAGGGCGTGTGGCGGCCGCCCTCCTCCTTCGTCAGCACGTAGGCCTCGGCCTTGAAGTTGGTGTGCGGCGTGATCGAGCCGGGCTTGGCCAGGACCTGGCCGCGCTCGACGTCCTCGCGCTTCGTGCCGCGTAGCAGCGCCCCGATGTTGTCGCCCGCCTCGCCGCGGTCGAGCAGCTTGCGGAACATCTCGACGCCCGTGACCGTGGTCTTCACCGTTGGCTTGAGGCCGACGATCTCGACCTCGTCGCCGACGTTGACCACGCCGCGCTCGATGCGGCCCGTGACCACCGTGCCGCGGCCGGAGATCGAGAACACGTCCTCGATCGGCATCAGGAACGGCCGGTCCATCGGGCGCTCGGGCTGCGGGATGTAGCGGTCCACCTCGGCCATCAGCTGCAGAACCGACTGCTCGCCCAGCTCGGGGTTCTTATCCTCCAGCGCCATCAGCGCCGAGCCCTTGATGATCGGGATGTCGTCACCGGGGAACTGGTAGGAGGAGAGCAGCTCGCGCACCTCCAGCTCCACGAGCTCGAGCAGCTCGGGATCGTCCACCATGTCCACCTTGTTCATATACACGACGAGCGCGGGCACGCCGACCTGCCGCGCGAGCAGGATGTGCTCGCGGGTCTGCGGCATCGGGCCGTCGGCGGCAGACACGACCAGGATCGCGCCGTCCATCTGGGCGGCGCCCGTGATCATGTTCTTCACGTAGTCGGCGTGGCCGGGGCAGTCCACGTGCGCGTAGTGGCGGTTCTTCGTCTCATACTCGACGTGGGCGGTCGAGATCGTGATGCCGCGGGCGCGCTCCTCGGGCGCCTTATCGATCTGGTCGTAGGCGGTGAACGTCGCACCGCCGGTCTTGGCCAGGACCTTCGTGATCGCCGCGGTCAGCGACGTCTTGCCGTGGTCCACATGCCCGATCGTGCCGATATTGCAGTGCGGCTTGTTCCGCTCGAACTTGGCCTTACCCATGGTCCCCTCTCCTCGATCCTACCAGCGGTAATGGCTGAAAGCCTTGTTGGCCTCCGCCATCCGGTGCGTGTCCTCGCGCTTCTTCACGGCCGAGCCGCGGTTGTTCACCGCGTCCATCAGCTCGTTGGAGAGCCGCTCTTCCATCGTGTGCTCGCCCCGCTTGCGCGCGGCGTCGATCAGCCAGCGGATCGCGAGCGCCTGGCGCCGCTCCGTCCGAACCTCGACCGGCACCTGATACGTAGCACCGCCCACCCGGCGCGAGCGCACCTCGACGGCGGGCTTCACGTTGTCCAGCGCCTCGTGGAACATGCGCACCGGATCGGCCTGGCTGCCGCCGCGGCGCTTCATCACGTCCATCGCGGCATACACGATGCTCTCGGCGGCGCTCTTCTTGCCGTCATACATCAGCGCGTTCATGAAGCGCGTGACCACGGTGTCGCCGAACTTGGCATCCGGCAGGATCTCGCGCTTCGTCGCGCGGCGGCGTCGGCTCACTCTCTATCCTCCCCTCTCTGGCCTTACTTCGGACGCTTCGCGCCGTAGAGCGAGCGACGCTTGCGGCGCTTGGCGATGCCCTGGGTGTCGAGTACGCCGCGCAGGATGTGGTAGCGCACGCCGGGCAGGTCCTTGACGCGCCCGCCGCGGATCAGCACCACGCTATGCTCCTGCAGGTTATGCCCCTCGCCCGGGATGTAGCTCACCACCTCGTAGCCGTTGGTCAGCCGCACCTTGGCGACCTTGCGCAGCGCCGAGTTCGGCTTCTTCGGCGTCGTCGTATAGACGCGGGTGCAGACGCCGCGCTTCTGCGGGCAGCCCTGCAGCGCCGGCACCTTGTTGCGCTTGGCCGCAGGCTCGCGGCCCTTGGCGATGAGCTGGTTGATCGTCGGCATCCGGTCCCAATCCCTCTCCAACATCCCGCCCACAGGAAAAGCCCGCCCAAGCAGCCGCAAAGCCACCTGCGCGAGGGCTGCCAGGCTCACGGCCTAAGCCGGCCCGACAGGGCCGCGGCGCCATGAACGAGTGCTGCGAGCAGCGGCCAGTCCCGCGGAACGGGGCCGGCCGAGGACGCGTTACCTAAGCGCCGCGCGCGGCTACGTCAAGCGGCAGTGAAGTCGTTTGCTGGCCACGTGTCGCGAGGCTCAGACTCCGGACGCGAGCTTGTCGAGCAGGGCTGCCATATCGGGCGGCACAGGCGAGGCGAACAGCATGGCCTCGCCTGTGCGCGGGTGGCGGAAGCCGAGGCTCGCCGCGTGGAGCGCCTGGCGCGGGAAATCCAGCAGCGCGGCGCGGGCACCAGATGGCAGCAGCCGCGCCGCGGCTGGAATACGGCGGAGATAGACGGGATCGCCAACGAGCGGGTGTCCGCGGGACGCGAGGTGAACACGGATCTGGTGCGTCCGCCCGGTCGCAAGATGGCATTCCAGCAGGCTCGCCCCTTGCCAAGTGCGGAGCGTCGCGTAGCGGGTGAGCGCCGGCTTGCCGCCGCGGGCGACGACGGCCATGCGCTTGCGATCGCGCGGGTCACGCCCGACCGCGCCTTCGATCTCGCCCGCGGCCGGGGCAGGCAGGCCCCAGGCGAGAGCGAGGTAGGCGCGGTCGAGGTCGCGCGCGGCGAAGGCAGCGCCGAGCTTGTCGAGCACGAACTCGCTCTTGGCAACGACCATGACGCCCGACGTGTCCTTGTCCAGGCGGTGAACGATGCCGGGCCGGCGCTCGCCGCCGATGCCGGGGAGGTCCTCGCCGCAGTGAGCGAGCAGCGCGTTGACGAGCGTGCCGCTCTCGTTGCCCGGCGCCGGGTGGACGACGAGCCCGGCCGGCTTGTCGAGCACGATGAGGTCGGCATCCTCGTAGAGGACGGCAAAGGGTATCGCCTCGGGCTGCGGCACGGCGGCCTGGAGCGGCGGCAGCTCGACCGAGAAGAGGTCTCCAGGGCGGACGGATCGCGCCGGATCCCGGAGAGGAACGCCGCCGAGCCGAACGGCGCCGGCCTCGATCAGGGTCTTGACGCGCGAGCGGGAGAGAGTGCCGATAGCGGCGGCGAGGAAGCGGTCCGCGCGCTCGCCCGCGGCCTCGGGCGGGGCCTTTACCTGGAAGGATTCGGGCATGGGCGAGGGCGCGCTGCGGGCGCTGAAGGTGGCTGTGGTGGTCATGGGCGTGCTCATCGTGGGCGGCACGGCTCTGCTCGGCGTGGTCATCACGCAGCGCATGTCGGGTCGGATGCACCTCGCCGCCAGTTCCCCGGACATCGGCGCCGCTGCCGCCCATGCCACGCTCGATGAAGCGCCCGGCACGCACATCGCCGGCACATCGCTTGCCGGGGATCGCATCGCGGTCGCGCTCCAGGGCGGCGGGCCGGACCGCGTCGTGGTCTTCGACCTCCGCAGCGGCCGCGTGGTGGCGCAGGTGGGGCTGCGGCCCTGAGCGTCGCCGCACGCGGCGCCGGGTTTGGGGAGGGTTGATCGCGGGAGCGGCTTCGGTTACTAGGCGCGCTCGGCCTGTCCCGTTCGTCTAGAGGCCCAGGACGCCGCCCTCTCACGGCGGCAACAGGGGTTCGAATCCCCTACGGGACGCCGCTATCTTCCTTCAGGGCTTTAGCCGCGCCGCGCCGGACGTGTCCAACATCCGGCCGACTGACCGCTGCTAGGCGGGCGTGGATCGGGTTGGACGGAGGGAGCCGGCGCCGTGCCGGAGAGTGACCCGCCGTGCCGTTCGGGCTGCTAGAGGTCCTGCTTCGAGCGCGGCTCGTTTTCCGCTCCTGCCCATTCACCGGCGCGTGCTGACGGGTAGGCGAGCGGCCCACGCCGGCCGCTGGGCGAGCCAACAGCGGCGCTGTCATAGCCAGCGCGTGCCGTATTTTCGCCTCGAAGGCGCAACCCCGGGCCGACGTCGTGATCGAGGTGGCCCTGCACTACCGGACGTCGCACTCGGTGGTGGAGTTTAGAGCTACTCGTACACGGTTCTGCTCGTCAGGCGGCTCTATCTTGCGGAGCTTCGATCTGATTAGCGCGTCAATGAGGTTGCGTCGTAGGTAGGCGGCTAGGTCCAATCGACCACGGGCTATGAACCTTATCCCAAAGAGGCAGAGAAGGACAGTCGCTGCAATTGTCACTAGATCAGTCGCGAGACCCCAAGGGTGTGTCATGGACCAGTTTTGGGGGTCCCAAACAAAGAATTGCCCATAAACAGCTATGATAAGCACGGCGATCCAGAGAACAGTGATAAAATAACCTGCGAATGAACTACTTTCTTGAGTGATGCGACGAGCCATGATCTCAGCGCGACGCGCATCTGTATCACTCCGTCTCTCAAGCTCTGACCTCAGGCTATCTGCGTCTGCCCGAGCTTGAACTTTGTCCGCCTCGTATCGTTGGATAGCGAGTCTCTGACTGTGAGCCTCGCGCTGGACTTCCTCAACCTGCTCTTGAAACTCTTTCTGGACAACAGCCGCTCGGGCGCGTTCCTCCGCGCGGCCTCGGTCCTCGGCGGTCGCGGTGACCGCTCGCAGCAGTTCCTCGCCGTTAGCGCCGTCAATGACGTCGGGATCACCGCCGGATGCAACGATCAGGTCGAGAACCGCCTGGTGATTGCTGAGTAGTGCGGTTGCGACGTCCTGACCTCGGAGGTCACGGAGCCTATTCTCCGCCTTCCGTATGATCTCCGAGTTTGACGCCAGGATGCGATCGCACGCGGCAATGAGCTGCAACTGCGGCAGCTTCGGGTCCACCGTCGAACCAAAACGCAGCCAAACGAAAGCGGCGAGCGTCTTAATCTCGATCGCCGGGCCGAACGCGTAGTCCGGAACGGATAGACTGCGCCGCACGAAGCTCTTCGCAAACTCCGTGAACGTCGAATTACGCGTGACGAGCACGAACGGGGTGTCGAACACGTCCGAGGACGGCTTTCCCTGGCGGCGACGCATCACGAAGGCGATGGACAATGCATCCCGGTATCGCTGATCAGTTTTCGACTGATCATGCCAAGTTGCCGTATTACGGAACCGATCAATAAACTCCTCAGGGAAATGTCGGGCGTTCAAGGGAGCGCTAGGGTCAAAGTGTAGCACCTCAATACCCACGCGCTTCACTGCTTGATCAGGTTGTTGCTCTACTGCACGCGCGAACTTCACGAGGTCGGGACGCTCTCGTAGGGCATCCCCCGTCAGACCGAAGCGTGACGCCGCAGGCCGGACAAGAACCGCCCGTATAATTTCCGCCAGTTCCTCAAGGCAGTGTGAAAGAGTCGCAATGGATGCACCGCGTTGCTTGAGCACGTCGAGATAACGCGAAATGCTTTCCTTTCGCGCGGTTCCACTTAGCCCGAGCCGATCAAGCAACACAGGCGCGTCGAGGACGAAGACGGTGGTAAAAGTCGCATCTGCATTAGTGGACGGTGAGCGCGCCTCGTCTAGGAACTCCATGGCGAGGCCAAGCTCTGTTAGAGCCGCGACGTCGGAGATTTCCGCCCGGCGTTGACGAACTAACCACTTCACAAACCCGGCGAACTCAACACTGAGTTGTCGATCGACCCGGCTATAGCTCTGGGTCTCATCGAGGAAGGCATCCTTGACTCTTGGCTTCTGGCCTGCTGCGAGAGTCTCAGCAAGACTGATCAGCTTCGCCTTATCTGACCCGTCCAGTGATGTCGCCCACCGGAAGAGCTGCCACTGGAATTGCTCCTTTTTCAAGGAAAAGCGCAACAGCGGGGCTACGCCGTTGAGGAATAGGCTGAAGGCTTCGAAAAGCCGGTCCAGCTTCGCTTGGCTTGAGTTAACGGCCTCACACTCATCGAGTGACGGCACTGCATGGGATACGCGATAGACAGCCTCGTTTCCCGTAAGTTGCGCTCGTTGAAGCCATCCGAGACCCTCAAGAGCGGGTATGAACGCTTCAACGGCGTGAGTGCCGAAGTTCGGGCCGAGGATGGGCTGCAGCACTCTCCCGGCTAGCTCAACGTTGAACAGCTGGCCACGCTGTTGTTCCAGCGCCATCTGAAAGATAGGTGCCAGAGCGCGGAACGGTCCCTCATTCGTCGCGCGAGCTTGCTGGACCGTTTCCATAAATAGGAGTGCAGCCCGAGGAACCTGGCAACCCTGCTGAGCGGCCTGCGACGGCGCCTCCGCGCGAGACGACGGGCTACGCTCGTCGGTTTCGCTACCGGCTACTGTGAGTCTAGATTGTGCCTCGTGTCTCCGCTCCATCCGTCCCTCGCGCGATTTTGCAGCGCTGGGCTAGGAACGATTGGGTATGCCAGCGGTAGCCCGTCGGATGTAGTTGCCGACCAAGACTACAGCAAGGTTGAACAGCTTTAATCATCGTCGTGGCGCTCTCGCGGTCAGGGAGTGGCCTGGGCGGCGCGGCAAGGGGAAAACCAGGCTCTGGCGGCCACCTCCGGCCGTCAGCGAGCCTCGTGGCCGGAGGTGCCGGGCGAGGACCGCGGCGCCGCCGCGCTAGGCGGCCCCGCCGTCCTCGATGCCGCCCAGCCGCGCCTCGGGGTCGATAAGGAGCGCGCGATAGGATTGGAGCGCAGCGTCCGCGTCTAGGGCTAGCACCCGGTCGGGGTAGGTGGCCATTGCTGCATGTGCTCCGTTTGGACCTGCGAGTTCCCGGGATCCTCAAGTGTCGCTCAATCTGCCCGGCCGAATGAACCGCCTCGACCGGCCCAGGCTAGCGCCAAGCGCACCCGCAGAGCCGAGGCCCGCGCCACAAGGCGCACCTGCAAGCCCATGAGGCACCAAATCGTTGACGAGCGACCCGATCTGACCAAGGCTACCCCGAAGGCCCCCTGTCACAAGGGTGGTCTCGGGTAAAGCCGCCGCGCCGATCCGGGGCGGATAAGAACAGGAGGGGAGACACGTCCGTGAACACTGATTGCCTGGCATCCCTGGCGCTTGCCGCCGCCGTGCTCGCCGCCTCCGGTGCGACGCTCGCGGCGTAATCGCCGCAGAGCGGCCCGCGCGACGTCCCGGCCAAGGTGCTGCAAGTGCCGACCGACGTGAGCCCGCAGATGCAGGCATTCATCGCCCGGCCGCTGAATCCCGACTGGAATGATCAGTGGCAGACCGGTGAAGAGGCGCGCCGCTACGCCGACAAGCAGGCCGCCGGAGTGGTCAAAACGATCCCCGCGATGCTGGAGCGGATGCACGTGAAGGGCAAGGCGTCCGAGATGGACGGCGTGAAGGTGCACGTGCTGACGCCGGACGACATGCCGGCGGAGAACCGCGGCCGCGTGCTGGTACACGTGCACGGCGGCTGCTACGTGCTGTTCCCCGGCAAGTCCGGCATCACCGAGGCGATCATGATGGCCGGGTTCGGCCGCTTCAAGGTGATCGCGGTGGACTACCGGATGCCGCCCGAGGCGTATTTCCCGGCGGCCCTCGATGACGCGATGACGGTGTACAAGGCCGTCATCAAGACCACCGACCCGAAGAACGTCGGCATCTTCGGAACGTCGGCGGGCGGCGCGCTGACACTTGAGATGGTGCTGAAGGCGAAGCAGGACGGGCTGCCGATGCCCGGCGCCATCTCCTCCGGCACGCCGATGTCCGACGTCACCAAGACCGGCGACAGCTTCTACACCAACGAGAAGGTGGACAACGTGCTGGTCTCGCCGAACGGGTTCTGCCACGCCGCCACGCTCATCTACGCCCACGGCCACGACCTCCACGATCCGCTGCTGTCGCCAGTCTACGGCGACATGCACGGCTTCCCGCCAACGATCCTGACCACCGGCACGCGCGACCTGCTGCTAAGCAACACGGTGCGCGTGCACCGCAAGCTGCGCGAACTCGGGATCGACGCGGCGCTGAATGTGTTCGAGGGCAAGTCGCACGCGCAATATCAGTTCGACGACCGCGTGCCGGAAGCCAAGGAGGCATTCACCGAGATCGCCTCGTTCTTCGACGCGCACCTCGGAAAGTAGTCGAGGCTAGCACCATGGATATCACGCTCGACCGCATCGACCACGTCGTCCTGAACTGCCGCGACGTCGAGGCTACGGCCGCTTGGTATCGACGCGTGCTGGGCATGGTGCGGGAGGAGTTCGGCCCGGATCGTCGCGTCGCCCTCACCTTCGGGCACCAGAAGCTCAACCTCCGCCCGACCGGCGCACCCGGCTGGGAGACGGGCGCGGTGGACGCGCCGGGCTCGCTCGACCTGTGCTTCGTCACCAACACGCCGTTGCAGGCGGCTGCTGAGCATCTGCGCGCTTGCGACATAGCGATCACCGAGGGACCGGTGTCCAGAATCGGAGCGCTCGGCCCGATGACCTCGATTTATTGTCGCGACCTCGACGGCAACCTGGTCGAGATCGCCTCCTACGCGGTGGGCGGATAAGGTCGCCACGCCGGGCTGGGCGAGCGATCACTGGCAGACCTGGCAGGTTTCGGCCGAGACTCCGTCCATGACTGTGATCCGAGGAGGCGCGCAGAGCGGTCATCAGCTCTCCAGGAAATCCACCCTTCTCAGCTGAGATAGACACGCTGCAAGGCGGCCTCGTCCAGGTCTTCGGGCGAGGCGTGCATCGCCACCCGCCCACGGGACAAGGCGTAAACGTCGGTCGCGATCCTGAGCAGACGCGGGACGGTCTGCTCCGCGACGACTATGGTCATGCCAAGATCGCGCTGCATCCGCTCCACAGCGTCGAACACCGCCTCCACCATCACGGGCGAGAGGCCGAGACTCGGCTCGTCCAGCAGGAGCAGCTTGGGACTGCCCATCAGCGCCATCGCGATCACCAGCATCTGCAGCTGTCCGCCCGACAGGAAGCCCGCTTGGCGCTGCCGCATTTCGACGAGGATCGGAAAGTAACTGAGCACCATCTCAAGCCGCGTCTTCGCGCCGCCAGGGCGCAGCAGCGACGCGGCCTTCAAGTTCTCCTGGACGGTCAGGCCGCGGAAGCACTGGCGTCCGTCCTGGACCAACGCCACGCCGCGCCGGGCAATACGGGCGGGATGGGTGCCGGTCAGGTCCGCGCCCTCGAACAGGATCCTTCCCGCGACCACCTCGCCCAGCTCGAAGGGGAGCATCCCCGCAATCGCCTTGAGCAGCGTCGTCTTGCCCGCGCCGTTCGGCCCCAGCAGGGCAACCACGCCGCCACGCTGGGCAGCGAAGTCCAGCCCTTGCAGAGCCGCGATGGCCCTGTCGTAGCGCACCGAGACGTTCGCCACCTGCAGCATGGTCCCTTGCCCCCACCCGGCGCTAGCGGGCGTTGATCCACTCGCCCGCGGGGACGTATTTGCCGCCCTTGATCTCGGCGATCCGGGCCGCGGTGGATCCCTGGTGGTCGGCATAGTCAAGCGGCGGGGTGATGCCGCCGTCGTCGAGGCCCTTGATCCCCTCCATCTCGTCGCGGACCAGCTTGCGGAATGCCTTGATGTCGGACGGCATCGTGCCGCCGCTCTTCTTGATCGCGCGCTCGATCGCGGCCGCCATGGAGAGGCCCTGCAGCCAGCCCTTCATGTAGTAGATGTCCTGCTTCTCGATCTTGTTCTTATCTCGGAACGCGTCGATGTCGCGCATCGCCGGGATGTCGGCGCCGAACTGGGCATAGATCTGGATGGCGCGGAAGCCCTCCGCGGCCTGGCCAAGCTGCTCGGGGATCGTCGGGCTGATGTTGTACATGTTGCCGATGAACAGCTTGGCCGGCAGCCCTACCTTCGCCGCGTCGCGCAGCATCACCAGCGCATTCGGCGCGGAGCCTTGGATATAGACCAGGTCCGGGCTGCGGGACTTCACGCGCAGGAGCTGCGCCGTTAGGTCCTGCGCGTCGTAGCGGAATTCGATGCTGTCCACGAGCTGCAGGCCGAGCTTCTCGATGATGCCGGACTGGCGCACGACGTTGACCGGGCCGCGGCCATACTCGTTATCAGCGTGGAACAGCACCACCCGCTTGCCCCCGTGCTTGGCGAGGTCGCGCATCGCGATGATCATCTGCTGCTCGTAGGTCGGGCCGGACATGAAGATGTAGGGGTATTTGGCCGGATCGAGCACCTGGCTGGCGAAGGAGTCGGTCATGAACGGCACGCCGTCCTGGTTGATCTGGTCCTTGAGCGCGTTGACGGAGCCGGTGGACCAGCCGTTGACAAAGGCGGCGTTCTCCTGGTCCACGCAGCGGCGATAGGCCTTCAGCTCCTCGTCGAGCTTGTAGCGGCCATCGAGCAGGAGCGTGCCCACCTTGTGGCCCTCGATCCCGCCCTTGGCCTGGTTGAGGAACTCGAAGTAGTCGCGCGTCCCGTAGGCCATGCCGTTGACCAGCGCATCGGGCCCGGTGATCGTGCCCCAGACGCAGACGTTCAGGTCCGCCGCACGCGCCGGCACGGAGACGGCGGCGGACGCAGCGAGCAAGGCAGCGAGCGCAAGTTTCTTCGCATGTTCCTTCATGGGGATCCTCCTTTTTTATGGCGACGGTTGATCGTGGGGTCATTCGCCCGGCATGGCTGCAGGCGCGCCGGGCGCACGCGGCCGAAGCCGACGCCCGAGCGCCGCCAGGCCGCGCGGCTCGAAGACCAGGAACAGGATGATCAGCAAGCCGAACGCCATCTCGCGCAGGGCGGAGAGCAAGTCGGCGGCGTGGAACGCCTCGCCCAGCCGCTCGATCGCCTCGGGCAGCAAGACCACGAACGCCGCCCCCACGAGCGGCCCGGCCCAGGAGCCGAGGCCGCCGACGATGATCATGGCGATGTAGTCTGCTGAGAGGTCCAGCGTGAACGACTCAGGGCTGGCCAGGCGGTCGGTGAAGCCGATCAGCCCCCCGGCCAGTCCAGCCACGAAGCCGCTGATCGCGAACGCCCAGGCCTTGGTGCGCGCGACGTCAATGCCCATGCCCCGTGCGACGATCTCGCTCTCGCGGACGACGACGAAGGCGCGGCCGAGATTGGTCCGCATCAGTCCCGTGAGTGCGACCCACACAACGAGCAGGATGGCGATGGAGAGCGCGGCGTAGGCCTGGTCGGAGGCGATGGGGATGCCGAACGCGGTCAGCGGACGGATCACCAGCCCCGAGACGCCGCCCGTGAGTGGTTCGACCATCTTGAACAG
This sequence comes from uncultured Alphaproteobacteria bacterium, assembly GCA_963848595.1. Taxonomy (GTDB): domain Bacteria; phylum Pseudomonadota; class Alphaproteobacteria; order Acetobacterales; family Acetobacteraceae; genus CAWKEH01. Next base: position 109,666 of record CAWKEH010000004.1, read on the forward strand.
GTATTCCAGGATAGCCTGCGCCGCGAGGGTCGCGATGGCGAAGTAGAGGCCGCGCAGGCGCAGCGCTGGCAGCCCGATCAAGGTGCCAGCGACCGCCCCCGCCACGCCGCCGCCCAGCAGCGCTGCCAAGCCCCAGCCAGCGTTCCCGAGATCGCCCGCTGCGTATGCGCCCACCCCCAGCAGCGCGCCCTGTGCGAAGCTGATCTGGCCGCAATAGCCAATGAGCAGGTTGAGTGACAGCGCGCCGATCGCAGCGATCGCGACTGCGCGGACGAGGTAGGCGCCGTAACGGCCGAGCGTGAAGCTCAGCGTTGCCAGGACGGCAGCGATGGCGACTGCGATGAGGAGACGACGCCAGTCCATCGCCTATACCCGCTCCGTGCCGCGGCGTCCGAACAAGCCTTGCGGGCGCACGAGCAGCATCAGCACGAGCAGCGCGTAGGGCACCACCTGCTGCAGCGCGCCGACGGAGTCTATGCTCGTGTGCGCGCGCAACCAGTCCTCTAGCGCGGGCGTCAGCATCCCGTCCGTGAAGCTCTGCAGCACGCCGAGCAGCAGCCCGGCGGCGAGCGCGCCCCCGAGGCTCGACAGCCCGCCCACGACGATGACCGGAAACGCCAGCATCCCGATGTCCGCCAGGCCCAGCGACAGTCCGTTCAGTGTCGCGAGCAGCGTGCCCGCGAGGCCGGCGAGCGCCGCCGACATCGCCCATGCCGCCGAGACCTGGTTGCTGACGTGAATCCCGATGGCGAGCGCGGCGCGCGTGTTCTCGGCGGCGCAGCGCTGCTGCAAGCCCATCGGCGTAAAGCGGTAGAAGGCGAGGAAACCCAGGCTGAGCCCCGCCGCGAGGAGTCCCGCCGCGATGTAGTTGTAGGTGATGTAGAGGCCGCCCGCGTTCACGGCGCCGTCCGGGAAGAGGCGCGGGAAGGCGATCTGGTCGGGTCCCCAGATCGCGAGGCAGGCCGCGCGCGCGAAGATCAGCAACCCGAGCGTCACCATCATCACGGCAACGACTGGCGCCTTGAGCATCGGGCGCAGGACGAGAAGCTCGGTGAGCGCGCCGAGGCCGGCCAAGGCGAGCATCGCCGCGAGCACCGCCACGACCCTCGGCAGGCCGGCGCCGAGAAAGACGTAGGCAACGTAGCCGCCTACCATGGCGTATGCGCCCTGGGCGAAGTTGACCACACCCGAGCACTTGTAGATCAGCACGACCCCGAGCGCGATCAGCGCGTAGATGCTGCCCGTGGCGAGGCCCGCGACGAGAAGTTGCAGGGCAAGGGTCATGGCTCCCCCAGATACACGCGCCGGACCTCGGGATCCGACTGGACCTCGGCCGGCAGCCCCTCGAAGATCTTGCAGCCCGCGGCCATGACCGCGATGCGGTCACAGGTGCTCATCACGACATCCATCTTGTGCTCGACCATCACGATAGCGCAACCGAGCCGGTCACGCACGCCGCGGATCACGTCGGCCATGACGATGGCCTCCTGTGCCGTGAGACCGGCGACCGGCTCGTCGAGCAGCAGGAGCTGCGGCCGGGCCGCGAGGGCGCGCGCCAGGTCAACCGCCTTGCGGTGGCCGTAGGGCAAGGTCTCCACGGGCGCGTGGGCGAGGCCAGCCAGGTGGAGCGGTCGCAGGAGCGTCTCCGTGAGGTCGCGCTCGCCTGCCTTGGCGCCCGCCTTAGCGCCGGCACCGCCCAGGCCCGCGCCGAGCGTGACCAAGTCGAGGACGGTGAGGCCGTGGAGCGACGCAACGTTCTGGAAGGTGCGGCCGACCCCGCGCCGCAGGAGCGCGTGCGGCGTCAGGCCGAGCAGCTCCCGCCCGTGCCAAAGCACGCTCCCGGCTTCTGGCCGGTTTGTCCCGGCGAGGCAGTTGATGAAGGTGGTCTTGCCCGCGCCGTTCGGCCCGATCAGCCCGACGATCTCTCCCGCACTCACGTCGAGTGCCATCGCGCTAACGGCGACCACCCCGCCGAAGCGGATTGTGACGTCCCTGGCCGCTAGTGCCACTGGTGGTGCCTCCTCCCCCATTCGGTTGCACGGCTTCAGCTGCCGCGTTCCGCTGCCTTATACGCCCGCTAATATTGCATAAGGCACGCCCAGTCTTGCCCTATGATCACGGTGATGCGCTCGGGTCGAGAGCTGTTTCCTTTCGAATGCCCAGCGCGATTCCAGGGGTGCATCGCGCGGCCGCTCTGTGCCAGGTATGACTGAAGGCGCACACCCGTCTAATTTCTGGCGGCAGTTCTCGATGACCGACACCACGACCACGCCCCGCGTCCAGAGTGAGGTGAAGCCCGAGCGGCCTCGCTTGCACAAGGTGATCCTGATCAACGACGACTATACCCCGCGGGAGTTCGTCGTGACCGTGCTGCGGGCGGAGTTCCGCCTCGGCGAGGAGCAGGCCCGGCGCGTGATGATCACCGCGCACCGGCGCGGCGCGTGCGTGGTCGCGGTGTTCACGAAGGATGTCGCCGAAGCGAAAGCGACGCGCGCGACCGAGGCCGGGCGCAAGAAAGGCTACCCGCTGCTGTTCACGACCGAGCCCGAGGAATAGGACGCACAGCGATCGCGGCGACGGAACTCACTCGCTCAGGTGTGCCAGGGCGTCGCGCATGGGCGCGCTGGAGACAGAGATGAGCCCGCTGAACGGCGTGTCCATCTCCATGATCGCGAAGATGACAGAGGCGATCGCCACGGCGGCGAGCGTGAGCAGCGCCAGGGCGAGGACATTGCGCGGCGCGATCAGCCCAAGGCTCGCGAACACGATCATGAGCCAGAAGACAAGCACCCTGTAGAATGGGACCGGGATCGAGGTGCGGGCCTCCTCGAGCAGGTCCCAGCGGTCCTGCACCAACTGCTCGAACTGCTGGATGGCCCTCGCGGCGAGCATGGTACGCATCGGGTCGCTCACAGGCAGTCGGCGTATCTCGCGCCCGACCCGGTCCAGGACTGCCCCGAGCGTCTCACTCTCCAAACTCGGATGAGGCGGGCCAGCTGGCTTGAGGTCTCCGAGATTGCCGGCGCCCGCCGGCTTGGGCTCGCCCGGCCAGGTGCTGGCGATGGCGTTCGCAACGTAGGTGCACAACAGGCTACGCGCCGGGTCAGCTTCGGCGCCGAACTCGTGCAGCGACTGGCCGAGCCCGATCAACTCGACAGCGTAGGCGTTCAGGTCATTTCCGGCCCGGGTGAACAACTCCGCGACCGAACTGGTCAGCAACCCGAGCACGAGCGCTGCAAGGGTTACGAGCATGTTCGTGACAGCCTGGGACAGCTCCCGCGTCTCTCGGCTCTTGTGCGCGTCGGATAGAAAACTCTGGACGAACACGCCGGCTGCGGCACTGGCCAGCAGAATGGCGAAGACCACGGCCGCTGTCCAGAACTCGGACATGGCGTCAGGGGTGCTCGTGAGCGCGCAGCTTGGAATTCATGCGGCTGCGTTCGTTCTCGACCATTCCGCCCTCGGCGCTGTGCGCGCCATCACGCCACCACGATCGGCGGCCTGCAACCCTGCTCTTCAAAGCAATGCGATCTGGTCTTCTCGTTCGAGGTCGTCCCCTGGCGTTGGGCGGAAGGTCTGCTGCCCCGATCAACCGCAATTCCGAGGCCCGTTGCCCTATCCGAGGCGCATTATGCCTACTCTGTAGGCTATTTGCGTACTAAAGCGCACATTTTGCATGTAGATCGACGGATTTTGCATTTCCATCGCGCATCACGGAAGCAATGCTGCGCGCGACGGCGCACCCTGTCCCTCGACGGTGCGACTGCGGATCAGGGTAGGAGGTCGGGCATGGCGGGCATCCGTGCCGTGATAAAGTCTGGGCATCCCCCGACGCTCTTCGCGGCTTTCCTCTACTTCGACTTCTGCTTTGCCGTGTGGGTGCTGAACGGCGCCATGGCACCATTCCTGACCGAAACCTTCCACCTCTCGCCCGCTCAAACTGGGCTGATGGTCTCGGTGCCGACGCTTGCCGGCGCGCTGATGCGCTTCCCGCTCGGCGTGCTGTCCCAGTTTATCGGCCGCAAGACGGCGGCGATTGTCGAGATGTCGCTCATCATCGTCGCCATGCTGTTCGGCTGGCTGCTCGTGGACAGCTTCGGTGGTGTCATGGCCATGGGCGTCCTGCTCGGCATCGCGGGCGCGTCTTTCGGGGTGGCCCTGTCGCTCGGCGCCGGCTGGTTCCCGAAGGAACACAAAGGTCTAGCGATGGGGATCGCGGGCGCGGGCAACTCGGGCACGGTGCTCGCCCTCCTGTTCGCGCCGCCACTAGCCCGCGCCTACGGCTGGCACGCCGTTTATGGGTTCGCGGCGCTGTTCATGACGGTGCCGCTGCTAGTCATGGCCGCGTTCGCCAAGGAGCCGCCGGACCAGGAGCACCAGAGCCTGCGCGAGCACGTCCAGTGCCTATGGGAGGCGGATGGCTGGGCGTTCAACCTGATCTACGTCATCACCTTCGGCGACTTCATCGGCCTGTCCACCTTTCTTCCGAGCTTCTTCTACGCCCAATTCGGGGTGAGCAAGGTCGCGGCAGGTCAGCTCACGGTGCTGGCGGCGCTAATGGGCTCAGCGATCCGTGTCGTGGGCGGCTGGGCGAGCGACCGGATCGGCGGCATCCTCACGCTCTCGATCGTGCTCGTGGGGGCGATCGGGGTGTTCCTGTGCCTCACCGCGTCACCCTCGCTCGCGGTGACGACGGCGCTATTCATGGTGTGCTTCGCGGCGCTCGGGGCGGGGAACGGCGCGCTGTTCCAGCTCGTGCCCTTGCGGTGGCCGAACAACACGGCAGTCGCGGGCAGCATGATCGGCGAGATCGGCGCGCTCGGGGGCGCGATCCTGCCGAACGTCATGGGACTGTCGAAGCAGTGGACCGGGAATTTCGGCCCCGGCTTCCTGGGCTACGCCGCCTTTACGGCCCTGGTGCTGGTCGCGCTGCGGCTGTTCCAGCGCCACTGGACGCGCACCTGGGTCGGGCCGCGCGGCCGGGCGCTTCCCGCGCGGCGTGCCACCGAGCAGGTCGCAGTCGGGTGATGGACGGCAGCGCGGTCCTGCCGGCGGTCGAGACCCACTGCCCGTACTGCGCCCTGCAGTGCGGCATGACGCTCATGCCGGGCGAGGTAGGATGGCTTGTGGCTGCGCGGGACTTCCCGACCAACAAGGGCGGGCTGTGCCGCAAGGGCTGGACGGCGGCGGCGCTGCTGGACAACCCGGACCGGCTGCTAACGCCGCTGGTGCGGGACGGCAAGGGCGGCACGCTGCGCCCGGCGTCCTGGGACGAGGCTCTGGACCGGGTCGCTCACGATATCCAGGCGATCCAGGCGTCGCACGGTCCGGACGCGACGGCGGTGTTCGGCGGCGGAGGCCTGACGAACGAGAAAGCTTACGCGCTCGGCAAGTTCGCGCGCGTGGCGCTGCGGACGGCGAACGTGGACTACAATGGCCGGTTCTGCATGGCGTCCGCCGCCGCTGCCGGGCTGCGCGCCTTCGGGCTGGACCGCGGCCTGCCGTTTCCCCTCGAGGACATTCCGGGCGCCGAGGCGATCCTGGTCACGGGCGGCAATCCAGCAGAGACCTTGCCGCCGATCATGCAGTATTTCGACGAGCAGCGCGCCCGCGGCGGCCGGCTGATCGTCGCCGACCCGCGGCGGACGGCCATGGTGCGGGCCGCCTCGCTCCACTTGCAGCTCACGCCGGGCACGGACGCGGCGCTCGCCAATGGGCTGCTTCACGTCGCGATCCAGCGCAAGCTCGTGGACCTCGACTTCATCGCCGCGCGCACGGCGGGGTTCGACCGGGTGCGCCGGGTGGTGGCGACCTACTGGCCGGACCGGGTCGAGCGGATCACCGGAATCCCCGCTGCCCAGATCGAGGAGGCCGCGCAGGTTCTCGGCACGGCGGCGACGGCCATGATCCTGTCCGGCCGCGGCACGGAGCAGCAGAGCCAGGGCGTCAACAACGCGCTCGCCTTCATCAACCTGGCGCTGGCGCTCGGCCACGCCGGCCGGCCCCACTCGGGCTGGGGCTGCCTCACTGGCCAAGGCAACGGCCAGGGCGGGCGCGAGCACGGGCAGAAGGCGGACCAGCTTCCCGGCTACCGCAAGCTCGGCGACCCGGCGCACCGCGCCGCCGTGGCCGCGGTGTGGGGCGTGGACCCGGACAGCCTGCCCCAGCCAGGGCTGAGCGCGTGCGAGCTGCTCGCCGCCATCGGCGAGCCGGGCGGCGTGCGCGGCCTGCTGGTCATGGGCAGCAACCTGCTCGTCTCCGCCCCCAACTCGGCCGCGGTCGAGGCACGGCTTGGGAAGCTCGACCTGCTCGTGGTCGCCGACCTGTTCCTCTCCGAGACCGCGGCGAGTGCGGACGTGGTCCTGCCCGTGGCGCAGTGGGCGGAGGAGGAGGGTACCATGACGAACCTGGAGGGGCGCGTGCTCCTGCGCCGCCAGGCGATGGCGCCACCGTCGGGCGTGTGGACCGACCTGGCGATCTTCGAGGCCGTGGCCGCGCGGCTCGGGCTTCCCGCCGGGTTCAGCGCCGACCCGCGCGCGACCTTCGCCGAGTTCCGCCGTGCGACTGCGGGGGGGCCGGCCGACTACGCGGGTGTGACCTGGGAGCGCATCGCCGCCGAGCAGGGCGTGTTCTGGCCGTGCCCGGACGAGGCGCACCCCGGCACGCCGCGGCTCTTCCTCGACCGCTTCGCCACGCCGGACGGACGCGCCCAGTTCACCCCCGTCCAGCACCGCCCGGCGGCCGAGGAGCCGGATGACGAGTTCCCGCTCTATCTCACGACCGGCCGCGTGCTCGCCCACTATCAGACCGGCGCCCAGACCCGGCGCGTGCCCGAATTGGCCGGCGCCGAGCCGGAACCGTTCGTCGAGATCCGTCCCGACACGGCGCGGACCTTCGGCATCGCCCACGGCGACCTCGTCACCGTCGCGACCCGGCGCGGTACGGCCTCGCTGCGGGCGCGGCTGACCCGCGACATCCGCCGCGACACCGTGTTCGCCGCCTTCCATTGGAGCGGCGCCGGCACCGTGAACGCTCTCACCCACGCGGCGCTCGACCCGGTCTCCCGCATCCCGGAGTTCAAGGTCTGCGCCGCGCGGGTTGCCCCTCACACCATTCAGGACGAGGTTCGCCATGATCTGACTCCATCCCGCGCGTGATCCTTGGAACATACCCGTTCCAAGGGACCGGCTACGATGCTCCGGCGCCGCTGGGCGGCAATGCCGCACCCGCCTACACCGTGCCACCCGACAAGCGCGCGCAGCTCATCTACTTCAGGGTCGGCAATTCCTGCGGCGAGATGATCGCGCTCACGCTCACACGCGACGGCACTCCCATGCGTGTCTTTCCCGTGGGCGCGAAGGCGGCTGAGCACGTGCCGCTCGCGGTCGTCGAGGACTTGATGCCGGAGACGCGGATCGGGGTGCTGGTCGCCGCCCCCGAGGGCGCGAGCGGCACGGTCGTGCTCGACATGGGCTTAGTCGAGATCTAGGGAGGCAGGGAGATGGTCAAGCAGAGACTGGTCGTCGTCGGCAACGGCATGGCCGGCGCGCGCGCCGTGGAGGAGGTGCTCTCCCGCGGCGGCGACGAGCTGTTCGACATCGCGATGTTCGGCGACGAGCCGTATGGCAACTACAACCGCATCCTGCTCTCCAACGTCCTGAGCGGCATCCAGGACCCGGCGGAGATCTTCATCAACCCCCTCTCGTGGTATGCGGAGAACAACGTGACGCTGCACGCGGGCGCCCGCGTCACCGGCATAGACCGCGCCGCCCGCGTGGTGGAGGCCGCTGACGGCACGCGCGAGCACTACGACAGGCTGCTCATCGCTACGGGCAGCCGCGCGTTCCTGCCGCCCATGGAGGGCGCCTACGCGCCGGGCGGCGCGCTCCGGCAGGGTGTCTTCGCCTTCCGCACCATAGACGACTGCAACGGCATCATCGCGGCGGCCAGGAACGCCCGACGGGCCGCGGTCATCGGCGGCGGCCTGCTCGGATTGGAGGCCGCGCGCGGCCTGCTCAATCACGGCTGCGAGGTGCACGTCATCCACCTCGGCAAGCATCTCATGGAGGCGCAGCTCGACGTGCCGGGCGCCGCCATCCTCAAGGCGCAGATGGAGGCCATGGGCGTCCGCGTCCACCTGGGCAAGGCAACCACCGCGATCCTCGGGGAGAACGGCCCCGTGACGGGGCTCGTCTTCAAGGACGGGACGGGCTCGACTGCGACATGGTCGTGATCTCGGCGGGCATCCGGCCGAACGCGGAGATCGGCCTGCGCGCCGGGCTGACGGTGGAGCGCGCAATCGTTACCGACAACCACATGCGCTCCGTGGACGACCGCAACGTGTACGCGGTCGGCGAGTGCGCCCAGCACCGCGGCAAGGTGTACGGCCTCGTGGCGCCGCTCTGGGAGCAGGCGCGCGTCTTTGCCGAGCACGTCACGGGGATCAACCGCGATGCCCAGTATCACGGCTCGAAGCTGGCGACGAAGCTCAAGGTCATGGGGGTGGAGCTGGCCTCCATGGGCATCACCGAGGCGGCAGACGAGAAGGACGAGACGATCCAGCTCAGCGAGCCGAAGCGGGGCCTCTACAAGAAGCTCATCGTGCGCGACGGCCGGCTGGTCGGCGGCATCCTGCTCGGCGACATCGCCAAGGCCGCCTACCTGATCCAGGCTTACGACCGGGACGCGCCGCTGCCCGAGGAGCGGCTGTCGCTCCTTTTCGACCTCGGCACGCCGCCGCAGCGCGTCACGCTCGACGAGATGCCCGTGGACGCCCAGGTCTGCAACTGCAACGGCGTGAGCAAGGGCGCCATCGGCGACTGCGTGGGGTCGGGCCGGCGCAGCCCCAAGGCGGTCATGGACGCGACCCGCGCCGGCATGGGATGCGGCTCCTGCAAGTCGCTCGTGGCTGACCTGGTGACCTGGTATTGCGGCGGCGAAACCGAGGAGGACCCTTCCGTCCACTACTACGTGCCGTGCATCCCGCTGCGCAAGCCCGAGCTTGCGATGGCCATCAAGGAACAGAGCCTGCGGTCGGTCTCGGCCGTGTTCCGGGCGCTCGCGGCAGGCGGGCGCGAGGATGCGGCGAGCAAGCCCGCCCTGGCCTCGCTGCTCATCACGATCTGGAACGGGGACTACGAGGACGAGCGCGACGCGCGCTTCATCAACGACCGCGTCCACGCCAACATCCAGAAGGACGGCACCTTCTCGGTCGTCCCGGAGATGGCGGGCGGCATCTGCACGCCGGGCCAGCTCCGGCGCATCGCCGAGGTGGCCGACAAGTATGTCGTGCCGCTCGTGAAGCTCACGGGCGGGCAGCGCATAGACCTCGTGGGAGTGCGCAAGGAGGATTTGCCCGGCATCTGGCGCGACCTCGACATGCCGGCGGGCACGGCTTGGGGCAAGAGCTATCGCACTTGCAAGAGCTGCATCGGCACCGACCATTGCCGCTTCGGCCTGGGCGACAGCATGAACCTCGCCAAGAAGATCGAGACGCGCTTCCGCGGCCTCGACAGCCCGGCGAAGATGAAGCTCGCGACCGCCGGCTGCCCCCGCAACTGCTCCGAGGCTATGGTGAAGGATGTGGGGGCCGTCGCCATCGGGGACGGCAAGTGGGAGATCTATGTGGGCGGCGCCGCCGGCGCCCACGTGCGCAAGGGCGACCTGCTCTGCACCGTGGAGGGCAGCGACGCCGTGATCCAAGTCTCGGGCCGGTTCATGCAGTTCTACCGCGAGAACGCGAAGTGGAAGGAACGCACCTACACCTTCGTGGAGCGCGTCGGCATCGAGCGCATCCGCGCCGTCGTCGTGGAGGACAGCGAGGGGATCGCGGCAGCGCTCGACGCGGCGATGCAGACTGCCGTAGAGGCGACGTATGACCCGTGGAAGGAAGCGATCAAGCCGAGGACGGCCAACCAGTTCGCCGACCTGATCCCGGCGGAGGGCTAGGGCGATGCTGGCAGCGGCGACGAGCGGCGAGAGCGCGATCGGGCACGTCTCGCAGATCCCGGTCGGCGAGGGGCGCACGTTCCAGGTGGGCGGCGAGCGCGTCGCCGTCTTCCGCACCTGGGGCGGGGCGGTGTTCGCTACGCAAGCCGAGTGCCCGCACCGCCGCGGGCCGCTGGCTGATGGGCTGACCGGGGATGGAGTTGTGATCTGCCCGCTGCACGACCGCACCTACAGCCTGCACGACGGGCACGGCGTGAACACGGAGTGCAGCATCGCCGTGTTCCCGGCCAGGGTCGCTGATGACGGGACGATTCTGCTGACGCTGCCGGCGGAGTGGGCGCCGGGCTGAGGCAGGGCCACGATCAAGTCGGAACTCTATGATCCAATTCGCGTTCCAGCCGTGGCGACGCACCGTAGAGACAGCCTGACTTCCCGGATCACCGAGCATCGGCACGAATGGCCCCAAAGTGACGTAAAGGCGTGACGCAAGCAGGCGCGGACTCCCCGCATCTCGACGAGAAGCAGCAGAAGCAGGCCGCTGAACGCGCTCCGCCCGGCGCGCTCGTCATCCATGAGGTCGTGCGCGAGCAGGGCGAGGCCGAGCTGGAGCGCTCCTTCTCGGGTCTCGCGTGGTCAGGCCTCGCCGCCGGGCTGTCCATCGGCTTCTCGTTCGTGATGCAGGCTTACCTGCAAGCCGGGCTGCCGGACGCGCCATGGCGCGTGCTGGTGGCTGGCTTCGGCTACAGCTTGGGGTTCCTCATCGTCATCCTAGGGCAGCAGCAGCTCTTCACCGAGACGACCCTGACCGCGCTGATCCCGACCCTCACGCGGCGCAACCTGGCGACCCTGTCCCGGACGATGCGCGTCTGGATCATCGTCCTGGTCATGAACCTGATCGGCACGCTGGCCTTCGCCGCCATCGCGTCTCAGCCCGGCATATTCGCTCCGAGCGCAACCGCCGCCATGGCCGAGCTCTCCGCGCACCTGCTCGCGCTGCCGTTCTGGCAGGCGCTGATCAGGGCAGGGTCCGCTGGATGGCTGATCGGACTGATGGTCTGGCTGCTTCCCGCCGCCGGTTCGGCGCGGCCCTTCATCATCATCCTGCTCACCTACGTGATTGCGCTTTGCCAGTTCCCCCACGCCATCGCCGGGTCGGTCGAGGCCGCCTACGGCGTCTTCACCGGCCACGCCTCGGTCGGCGACTACCTGCTCCGCTTCCTCGTGCCGACGCTGATCGGCAACATATTCGGCGGCACTGCCCTGGCGGCGCTGCTGAACCATGCCCCAGTCGCGAGTGAGCTGGAGGCGGCGGTGGAGACCGAGGGGCGGAGGTGATGGATCGCGCTTCCGCCCCCGGCGGCCGGGGAAGTGCTCTCAGCAGTGCGGCGGCCGCAGCTGGAACTGCTTGAGCTTGCCCTGCATCACGAACTCGCCGAAATCCATGTTCAGGTCATCCGCGACGCCGTTGGCCCAGTAGCGCATCCCGACCTCGTAGTCCGGCAGCTGGTCGCCGCCGTTGCGCTTGTAGAACGCGATCCGCACCCGCCCGCTGGAGAGCTTCGCGAGCACCGGATAGGGCGCCGGGCCGGGCGGGTTCCAGTTCAGGATCAGGATCGAGCTGTCTTGGGCGCCGCTGTCGCCGGTGCCGTCGAAGATGGGCAGATTGAGGAACTTCTTGCCGTCCTCGGCGGCTGTCAGGATAGCCGCCGTATGCGCCGTCGGGAACAAGGTGCCGGGCGGCAGGGCCATCTGCTTCACCTCGGGCGACGTGTAGTGGATCGTCCCGCCCTTCCCCGGACCGTCGAGGCTCGCGTCGCCGTCCACCTGCTCAGTCACGGCGGTGTCGGTGGTCTGGCGCATGTGGAAGCGCATCCGCAGCCCGTCCTTGCTCTCCCAGGTCGCGTAGTCGGTGATCATCGCGATGTCCTGGCCGTCGCGGTTCGTCAGGTGCAGCTCGAGCCGTTGCTGGGTGGCCCAGCCGTCGCAAGAATCGTCCATCTCGTAATTCATGCTGCCGCGCGCGCCGGCGACGTCCTCGCCGCGGACCTTGTCCAGCGCGAGGTCGTAGGCGGCCTTGTGCGCGGCGAGCGGGACGGGGTCAGTCGCGAGCGCCGGTACGGCGGCGACGAGAAAGGCACAGGACAGGGCGGCGGCGGTGCGGCGCAGGGCCATCTCGTGAGGTCTCCGGGGTTCCTCTCCCCCATACGCCCAGAGGGGCCGCGGGGCTAGCTCTTCGCCTTCGGCGGCAGGTCAAGCTTGAGGGACAGCTCGCGCAGCCGCTCCGGGGAAACTGGCGCCGGAGCGCCCATCATCAAGTCCTCCGCCTGCTGGTTCTGTGGGAACAGCGTCACCTCGCGGATGTTCGGCTCGTCGGCGAGCAGCATGACGATGCGGTCGATCCCCGGCGCCGAGCCGCCGTGCGGCGGCGCCCCGTAGCGGAAGGCATTCAGCATTCCCCCGAACCGCGCCTCCACCTCGGACGCCGGGTAGCCCGCGATCTCGAAGGCGCGGAGCATGATGTCGGGGCGGTGGTTGCGGATCGCGCCGCTGCTCAGCTCCACGCCGTTGCACACGATGTCATACTGGAAGGCCTTGATCGCGAGCGGGTCCTGCGTGTTCAGCGCCTCCAGCCCGCCCTGCGGCATCGAGAACGGGTTGTGGCTGAAGTCCACGCGCCCGGTCTCCTCGTTCAGCTCATACATCGGGAAGTCGGTAATCCAGCAGAAGCGGAAGGCGCCCGGCTCCACCAGGCCCAGCTCGTCGCCGAGGCGGAGGCGCACGGCGCCCGCGAACTTCGCAGCCTCGTCCGGCTTGCCGGCCGCGAAGAACACCGCGTCGCCCGCTCCCAGGCCGCACGCCGCGCGGATTGCCTCGGCGCGGTCCGCTTCCAGGTTGCGCGCGATCGGCCCCTTCGCGCCGTCTGCATCATAGATGATGTAGCCGAGGCCGCCCGCGCCCTGCTCGCGCGCCCAGGTGTTGAGCCTGTCGAAGAAGCTGCGCGGCTGAGAGCCGGCGCCCGGCGCCGGGATGGCGCGCACCACGCCGCCGCCCTCCGCGATGCGCGCGAACAAGCCGAAGGAGCCGCCGCGGAAGTGCTCGGTCACGTCGCGGATGCGCGTGGGAATGCGCAAATCCGGCTTGTCGGTGCCGTATTCCAGCAGCGCCTGGTCGTAAGGGATGCGCGGGAACGGCGGCGGCGTGACGGCCCGCCCGCCGCCGAACTCCTCGAATACGCCCGCGATCACCGGCTCTATCGTCGCGAACACGTCCTCCTGCGTCACGAAGCTCATCTCGAAATCGAGCTGGTAGAACTCGCTCGCTCGCCCGGCGCGCGTCGCCTCGTCGCGGAAGCAGGGCGCGATCTGGAAGTAGCGATCGAAGCCGGCCACCATGAGGAGCTGCTTGAACTGCTGCGGCGCCTGCGGCAGCGCGTAGAACTTGCCGGGGTGGATCCGGGACGGCACGAGGAAGTCGCGCGCGCCCTCGGGGCTGCTCGCCGTGAGGATCGGCGTCTGGAACTCGGTGAAGCCCTGCTCGATCATGCGCCGCCGGATGCTCGCCACCACGCCGGAGCGGAGCAGCATGTTTCGGTGCATCCGCTCGCGCCGGAGGTCGAGGAAGCGGTAGCGCAGCCGCAGCTCCTCGGGCGGCTGCTCCTCGCCGGCGACCGGGAACGGCAGCACGTCGGCCGGCCCCTGGACCTCCAGCGTCGCGGCGCGCACCTCGACCTCGCCCGTTGCGAGCTTGGGGTTCACCGTCTCCGGGCTGCGCGCCACGCACTCGCCCGTGACCGTGACGACGCTCTCGACCCGTGCGGCATCGGCCGCCTCGAAGGCCGGGGAGCCTGCGGCGAAGACGCACTGCGTGATGCCATACGTGTCGTGGAGGTCGATGAAGAGCAGGCCGCCGTGATCGCGCTTGCTATGCACCCAGCCGGATAGGCGGCTAGTCTGGCCCGCGTCCGCCGCACGGAGCTGGCCGCAGGTATGGGTGCGATAGGCGTGCATGGCGCATTCCTGAACGAAAGCGCGGGAGACAAGACGCCGAACTCTTGCTGTGTCAAGCCAGGTGTGGTGAAGCCGTGCTATGTCACGCCGCTCTTTCTCCGACCCCCGGCTCGTCGCCGACACGGCTGAGCTCGACGCGCTCTGCGCCCGGCTGCGGCAGGAAGCGTTCGTCACCGTGGACACCGAGTTCATGCGCGAGCGCACCTATTACCCCGAGCTCTGCGTCGTGCAGCTCGCGGGAGCGGACGAGGTCGCGGTGGTGGACGCGGAGGCGCCTGGCCTAGACCTGGCGCCGCTCGCGGCGCTGCTCGCGGACGCAGCCGTGCTGAAGGTGTTTCACGCCGCCCGGCAGGACGTAGAGATCTTCCTGCACCTCTTCGGCGCCGTGCCTGACCCGATCTTCGACACGCAGATCGCCGCGATGGTGGCCGGCTTCGGAGACCAAGCGGGCTACGACGCACTCGTCGCCTCGCTGGCGGGCGGACAGATCGACAAGGCGCACCGCTTCAGCGACTGGTCGGCACGCCCGCTCTCCCCAGCCCAGGTCGCCTATGCCGCGGCCGACGTGACTTGGCTGCGCGTCGTCTATGAGCGGCTGCGCGAGCGGCTGGAGCGGGACGGGCGGCTCGGCTGGGTCGCGGAGGAGATGGCCGCGCTCACGGAACCCTCGACCTACCGGGCTGACCCGGAGGCGATGTGGGAGCGGCTGCGCCCGCGTACAAGCAACCGGCGGATGCTCGGCCTGCTCCGCGCCGCGGCAGCCTGGCGCGAGCGGGAGGCGCAGCGGATCAACATTCCGCGCGGCCGGCTGCTCAAGGACGAGAGCCTGCTGGAAGTCGCGGCCGTGGCACCGGAGGGGCCGGAGGCGCTGGCCCGCGTGCGCGGCGTCAGCCGCGGCTTCGCTGAGGGGCGGAGCGGCGCCGGGCTGCTCGCGGCGCTGCGGACGGCGCAGGCACTGCCCGAGGACGCGCTGCCGAGGCCGCCCCGCGGGATGGGCGAGGGACGGAAGCCCTCCCCTGCCCTTGTGGCGCTGCTCAAGGTGCTGCTCGCCGCGAAGGGCGAGGAGCATCACGTGGCGCCCAAGCTGCTCGCCTCGTCGGACGACCTGGACCGGCTGGCCACCGAGGACGCGCCGGATATCCCCGCACTCCACGGCTGGCGGCGCGAGGTGTTCGGCGCGGATGCCGAGGCGCTGAAGGCCGGGCGGCTCGCGCTCGGGGTGGACGGACGGCGAGTCAAGGTGCTGCCGACGCCGTAGCGTGCGCGCTGGGTCCTACTCCGTGGCCGAGCGCCTGCCCGCGATGGCGTTCGTCCTCGTCGCGGTGCCGCTCTGCCTGTTCCTCGCGATGGTCGTACCCGCCGGGCAGGGACCGGACGAGGCCACCCACCTCGTGCGCGCGGCGAGCCTGCTGCACGGCGAGATCATGGGCCGCCGCGGGACGATCCCGCTGCCCGGCGGCGGGACGCGGATCATCGCCGGCGTCGATGCAGACCCCGCGCTGGCCTTCGCCGCCGATGCGTTGCCGCCGGGAGCGCTGACCAAGCTGGACTTGGCGACGCTCAAAGCCGCGCTCGACCAGCGCTGGGTGGGCGTGCAGTTCGTCCCGGCGCCCAATACGGCCGCCTACATGCCGGTGTTCTACGTGCCGTCGGCTACCGGCCTCGCCATCGCGCGCTGGCGCAGCGCCAGCCCCTACCAGGCGATCAGGGCCGCCCGGCTCGCCAACGCTGCGGCCTTCGTGGGGACCGGCCTTGCCGCACTCCTGCTAGCACGGCGAGGCCGATGGCTGCTGTTCTGCGCGCTGACGCTGCCGATGACCCTGTTCCTCGCCTCCGTCGTCAGCCAGGACGGGCTGTTCACCGCTGCGAGCGCCCTGGCGGCCGCCCTGATCTCCCGCCGCTCAGAGCTGATGCCCGACAGGCAACGGCGCCGGGAATACGCCCTGGCCGTATGCCTCATCGGGTGCATCGCCACGGCCAAGCCGCCTTATCTCCCGCTCGCCGCGATGCTGCTCCTGCCGCTCCCGCCCGCAAGGGCGTGGTCGGCGCAGCGCCGAGTGCTGCTGCGCCGCCTCGGAGCCGTCGTCCTCGTCGCGGCGCCGGCGCTCGCCTGGTTCTGGCTGACGCAGCGCCACGTTTCCACGCCGCTGGCGCGCTCGTCCGCGACCTACACGCCAGGACCGCTCTGGCCAGGCGATCCGACCCGGACCTTCGATGCGGCCAACGCCGCCGCGCAGCTCACTGTGCTCCGTGCTGACTGGACCAGGCTCGTCACGCTGCCGTGGCACGCCCTTACGCACGACGCCTCGCTGCTTCCGGCAGCGATCGGCATCCTGGGCTGGCTGACGGTCCGCCTGCCCGAGCGGCTCTATTTCGCATGGGAAGTCGCGCTCGTTGCGGCGCTCCTCGCCGGTCTCGCAGAACCCTCCCGCGAGCGGCGCGCAGGCCAGTTGCCTGAGGCCGTGCTCCTCCTGACCGCGACGGCTATCGCCCTCCTGCTGATCTGCCTCTCTCAATACCTGAGCTGGACTTTGGTCGGACTGGACAGGATCGAGGGTGTCCAGGGCCGCTACCTGTTGCCGCTTATCCCGATGATCGCGCTTGCCCTGCCGCAGGTGACGGGGCGGGAGGGCGCGGTCCTGCCCGCTGCGCTCTCGCTGCCGCCGCTCGCGGTGGCACTCTACGAAGTGGCGATCTTGCCCGTGGTGGTCGTCAACGCGTGGTACCTGCGGTAGTCGGGCTGCCAGGGCCGCCCTCGAGCCAACGGCGACATCCGCACCGGACTTCTGCGCCACCTACTACGTTGGGATCGCAACGCGGAAGCGTCGGTGTCGAATTCTTGAGATATGCGCCATCCGAATTTGGTGAAACGCATTCGTTGCCAATCACCCCTGGAAGGTCGCGGTCTCAATGGCGTGCCGAATCAACCGGTTAGGCGTGGCGCGCAATGCCGCCACCACGCATGACCGATATGAACAGCCGCAAATCGATGATGTCGAAGCGCATGGCAGTTCAGCCCACCTATTTTTAATCGAGCCAGCGAAATCGTTCCAGGTTGAAGCGGTTTTTGTCGTCGAACTCGACGCCTTCCTTTTCCAGCAAGCGTCGCTGGAGGGCGTCGCTGCCATTGCGAGATAGGGTGCAGGACACCTCGCCCTTGGAGTTGACGACACGATGCCAGGGAATATCGGTTGCTGGATCGAGGTGCTGAAGTACGTGGCCCACAAGGCGGGCACGCCTTGGCAGGCCGGCCATCGCGGCAACCTGGCCATAGGTTGCAACCCAACCCTTGGGGATGCGACGGATTACGGCACAAATCGCCGCGACGGCTTCATCGCCTCGGGGTAGGACAGTTGTGCCACGCCGGCTCGTCAAGCGGACCGCCTGCCTGCGGTGCTCTCGATATTCGGCAAAAGTGCCGTAAGAAGCCCGATCAGCGGCAAGTAGGAGCAGAGATGGTAGACGAAATCGATACCAGCACGGTCGGCGAGACTGCCAAGAACCGCGGCCCCGATACCACCCACGCCGAAGATCAAGCCGAAGAACAGGCCGGAAATCATGCCCGTGCGCCCTGGGACCAGTTCCTGAGCATAGACCACGATCGCCGGGAAGGCCGAAGAGATAACGACGCCGATGACGACGCTGAGCGCGATAGTCATCTCAAGCTCGACATAGGGTAGCGCCAGGGTGAAGGGCAGCACGCCAAGGATCGAGGACCAGATTACCTTCTTGCGGCCGATGCGGTCACCGATCGGACCGCCGATGACGGTGCCGGTCGCAACAGCAGCGAAGAAGACGAATTGGCACACCTGAGCAGATTGGGTCGTCAGTCCGAAGCGGTGCATCATGTAGAAGGTGTAGTAGTTGGTGATGCTGGCGAGATAGATGTACTTCGAGAAGATCAGCACCACCAGCACCGTCATCGCCAGCCGCACCTGGCCTGCCGAGACGGAGGGATGTCGCGTCACGGCGCGCTTCGCCGGCCGCCTTGCATGGCCGTTGCTGCGATACCAGTGACCCAGCCACGACATGATGACCATGCCGCCGAGGGCGGCAATGGCGAACCAGGCCAGCCCGTTTTGGCCGCGCGGCAGCACAATATAGGCGGCAAGCAGCGGCCCGAGCGCCGAACCGAAATTGCCGCCGACCTGGAATACCGATTGTGCCAGGCCGTGCGCTCCGCCTGAGGAAAGGCGAGCGATGCGCGAGGATTCCGGATGGAAGATCGACGAGCCGAGTCCAAGCATCGCAGCACCGGCGAGCAGCGCGTGGTAACTCGGCGCAAAGGCAAGCGTGACCAGCCCGATCATAGAAGACAGCATGGCGAAGGGCAGCAAGTAAGGCTGCGGCCGGCTGTCGGTATAGTAGCCGATCAGCGGCTGTAGAATGGAGGCGGTAATCTGGTACACCAAGGTCAGCATACCGATTTGCGCGAAGCTCAAGCTCGAAGTCGCCACGCAGGATCGGGTACACGGCCGGCAGCAACGCCTGCATCATGTCGTTGAGCATGTGGCAGAAGCTCACGGCGCTGAGGACAGGAATGACGGTCCCGCTTGACGCTGGTCGGCTCCGAGTGATTGCGGTCGCCACTAGTTTCTCCTTCTCCTCAGACGATCGCCGGTTGCCGCTTGCAGCGACCGAGAGAAGCAAGATAGAGGTTTGGCGACGGCCTGCTACCGCTTGTGGGCTAAATACCTACTTGAGTGGGCCATGGTGCGAAGAATCCATATTGACGAGGTCGATGATACGCCGCGCCCGGTCGTGGCCGTGGGCAACGTATATCCGGACGGTCACGTCATCTCCCCGCATAGCCACCGCCGGGGTCAACTCATCTCCAGCGTCACCGGCACGCTGGTGCTGACGACACCGCACGGCACTTGGGTAATGCCGCCGCAGCGCGGCATGTGGATTCCGCCGGATACGATCCACGATGTGCGAGCGATAGGCGAGGTTAATATGCAGAGCATTTATCTCGAACCTACCGAGACGGCAGACTTGCCGGAGTGCTGCCAGGTCGTCGGCATCTCGCCGTTCATGCGCAACCTAATCTCCGAGGCGCTAGACCTGCCTCTCGTCTATGACCTCGTAGGCCGGGCCGGCGCGCTGATGACCCTCATTCAGCACGAGATGCGGCAACTTCCTGTTCTCCCGCTCTCCCTTCCCTTGCCGCGAAGACCAGACCTCGCTGAGCGGTGCCGTGCGTTTCTCCGGCAGCCGCGAGCACACGACGCGATCGACGATTGGTGTGCGGGGCTCGGCATGAGTCGGCGGACCTTCACACGGACGTTCCGCAAGGAAACAGGGCTCAGCTTCGTGGCTTGGCGTCAGCAGGCTTGCCTCGTCGCCGCAGTACCGCGGCTCGCAGCGGGCGAGGCTGTCACCGCCGTCGCGATGACGCTGGGCTACGACAATCCGGCTGCTTTCACAGCTATGTTCAAGCGCCAGCTTGGAGTTCCGCCCCGGAGCTATCTGCCGCAGGTATGAGGCTTAGGTATTCTCGACGGTCGAGAGCAGGGCCAAGCAGATCGCGGCTGCCGGAAGATGGTCCGGCGCGTGAACCGGCTCTCAGAAATCCAAGTCCGCATAGTGCGCCGGCGGCGTGACACCCGCGACCCGGTCCCCCAGCAGCGGCCGGAACGCCGGGCGCGACTTGATGCGCGCATACCACTCCTTCGCCGGGGCTGAGACGCTCCAATCCACCTCGCCCGCGAAGTCGAGCGCCGAGAGGTGACCCGCCGCGGCAAAGTCGGCGAGTGAGAGCGATTGCCCGGCGAGCCATTTCCGATTCTCGGCGAGCCAGCCCAAGTATTCGAGGTGATGCCGCAATGCTTGGTAGCCCGCTCGCAGCGCCCCGGCATCCGGGTTGCCCCGGCCCATGAGGCGCTTCATGAACTTCTCGCCGAGCACGTTGCGCGTGACCTCGTGGGCGAACTTGCCGTCGAACCACGCGACGAGCCGGCGCACCTCGACCCGCTCCGCGAGCGTGCGGCCGAGCAGCGGCGTGTCCGGGTAAGCCTCCTCCAGATACTCGCAGACCACCACGGAATCCGGAACGACGAGACCGTTCTCCTCGACGAGAGTCGGCACCGTGTTCGCCGGGTGCATCTCGATGTATTCCGGCCGGCGCTCCCAGACCTTCTCGACGCGCATCTCGAACGGCAGCTTCTTCTCGGCGAGCACGAGGCGCACCTTGCGCGAGAAGGGCGAGAGGGGGAGATGGTAGAGCAAGCGCATGGCGGCGCGTTATGGCATCACGCCGCCACGCTCTCAACCGGAACGTCTGGCTTACATCCGGATCGTGTTTGAAACCTTATCCCCTCGCCCGCATCAGCCGCGCCTTGTCGCGCTGCCAGTCGCGGGCAGCGATAGCCTGGCGCTTGTCATGCTTCTGCCGCCCTTCGGCGACGCCGAGCAGCACCTTGGCCCGGCCGCGCTCGTCGAAGTGAATGTCGAGCGGCACGAGCGTCATGCCGTCGCGCGTGGCGGCGCCCAGGAGCTGGCCGATCTGCTTCTTGTGGAGCAGCAGCTTGCGCGGCGCGCGCGGCTCGAACCGGGAATAGGCGCCGCCCTGATACTCGGGGATGTAGGCGTTGAAGAGATACATCTCCCCGTCCCGCTCCCCGGCCCACGCCTCGCTCAAGGTCGCGCGCCCGTTGCGCAGGCTCTTCACCTCGGGACCCTTCAGCACGATCCCGGCCTCGACGGTTTCCTTGATCGTGTAGTCGAACCGCGCCTTGCGGTTCTGCGCCGCGACGCCGTGCGCGATCAGGCCGGGCTTCTTTCGCTTGTCAGCCATAATCCCCAGACATCAGTTCCTTTGGCATCAGTTCAGCAGGCCGACCTCGGCCATCGCGGCGCGGACCTGCGAGCGGGACGCTTCGCCCAGCGGCGCCAGCGGCAGGCGGCAGTGCTCCGTGCCGTGACCGAGCAGGCTGGCGGCGAACTTCACCGGTCCGGGGCTGGCCTCGCAGAACATCGCGTCGTGCAGCGGCACCAAGCGGTCCTGGATCGCCATCGCGTCAGCCGTCCGCCCCTCCTGCCAGGCCTCGTGCATCGCGCTGCACAGCCGCGGCGCCACGTTGCCCGTCACGCTGATGCAGCCCGCGCCGCCCGCCGCGAGGAACGCAACGGCCGTGTGATCCTCGCCCGAGAGCTGGCAGAACTCCTCGCCGCAGGCCCGGCGGGTATGCAGCGGACGCGCGACGTTGGCCGTTGCGTCCTTCACGCCCACGATGTTCGGGTGCTTCGCAAGCCGCGCCATCGTGGCGACGCTCATGTCCACGACGCTGCGGCTCGGGATGTTGTAGATGATGATCGGGAGATCAACAGCATCGGCGATGGCTTTGAAATGGAGGTAGAGACCTTCCTGCGTCGGCTTGTTGTAGTAGGGCGTGACGACCAGCGCGGCGTCGGCGCCCGCCTCCTTCGCATGGCGCGTCAGCGCGATCGCCTCGTCGGTGCTGTTCGACCCGGTGCCGGCGACGACGGGCACGCGGCCGCCAGCCGTCTTGATCGTGATCTCGACGACGCGCTGATGCTCGTCGTGGCTCAGCGTCGGGCTCTCGCCCGTGGTGCCGACCGGCACGACGCCGTGCGTGCCCTCGCGCACCTGCCAGTCCACGAAGCGCGCCAGCGCCGCTTCGTCCACAGTACCGTCCGTTCGCATAGGGGTGACGAGGGCCACCAGGGAACCCTTGAACATCGGCACACTCCTCCCGAGCCGCCGAACCTAAGGACGTAGAGAGTGCATCGCAAGGCAGGCTCGCGCTACAGAGGGATCATGCGCCGCTGGCTACTCGCCGCCCCCGTCTTCGTCTGCGCCTCCCTGTCCTGCGCGTCCCGCGCGCTCGCGCAGCAATCCGCGACCGTGCCGGCGCTGATGCGCGCCGGGCAGTGGGCGCAGGCCGAACCTGCAGCAGCAGGCTACGCCGACCCGGTGGCGCGCAAGCTCGTCCTCTACGAGCGCCTGGTGACGCCGGGCGCGGCCAGGGCCGGCGAGATCGCAGCCTTCCTGCGGGAGCCTGGAACCTGGCCGCGGTCGGCGCTGCTGCGCAGCTTCGACGCAGCACTCGCCGAGGAGACGGACGACGCGGCCGTGATCCCGCTCTGCGACGAGCGGCGTCCGGGTCACGTTCCCGGCCGGCTGCGCTGCGCGAGCGCCTTCCTGCACGCCGGCCGAGCCGCAGACGCGGCATTGCTGGTCCGGGAAACGTGGATCTCGGCTGTCCTCGACGCCGAGCAGGAGGCGCAATTTCTGCACGACTGGGGCGCCGGGATAACGCCCGGCGACCAGTGGACGCGGTTCGAGCACCTGGCCTGGACGGACAAGGGCACGCCCGGCAGCGCCGCCTCGCGCCAGGCCGCCCGCCTCGCGCCGGCGGACAAGCCTGCCGCCGCAGCGCGCCTAGCGCTGCTGCGTGACGACCGCGCCGCCCCTGCCCTGCTCGCGAAGCTCTCGCCTGCGGCTCGGCAAGACCCGGGGCTGGTGCTCGCGCTGCTGCGCTGGCTGCGCCGGACCGGGCAGGCGGTCGCCGCAGCCGATCTTTGGGGCTCGGCCGGTGCGGCCGGCGAGCGCGCGGCGCCCGAGGCTCGGCGTGGCCTGTTCTGGCGCGAGCGGGAAGCGCTCGCGCGCGAGCTGCTCGGGGCGGACGACGCGGCCCGGGCCTTCGCGGTCGCGGGTGGCGGCATGCCGTCCGCCGAACTCCGAGTTCCTCGCCGGCTGGATCGCGCTGCAGCGCCTCGATCGGCCGGACGAGGCGGTGCGCCGCTTCACCGCGCTCGCGACGCTCTCGCCCGCCGCCATCACCCAGGGACGCGCGCTCTACTGGCTCGGCCGCGCCAAGGCAGCGCTTGGGGATGCGGTAGGCGCGCAGGCAGCTTACGACGATGCCGCCAAGTGGCTCACCACCTTCTACGGCCAACTCGCAGGACGCCTGGCCGCGGGAGGCGACGCGGCGCTCGCCGACCGATTGCGCGGGCAGCGCGACCCGGCCTGGGAAGTGCCGCGCACAGCGTCGTTCGCCGGGCAGGGCGCGACTCGGGCAGCGCTTCTCCTCGTCGCCTGGGGTGAGCCGGGGCGCGCGCGGGCGTTCCTGGCCGCGCTCGCGGCCGAGGCATCCGACGCGGCCGGATGGGCGCTCGCGGCGCATCTCGCCCTCGGCTTGGCCATGCCGGACGAAGCCGTCTCCATCGCCCGGCAAGCCGGGCTGCACGGCGTCATGCTCCCCGAGGCGGGCTGGCCCGCGCCGTTCCAGCCGCCCGATGGGCCAGCTCGACCCCGCGGTAGCGCTCGGCGTCATGCGCCAGGAGAGCAACTTCGATCCCGACGCCACCAGCTCGTCCGGCGCGCGCGGCCTGATGCAGCTCATGCCAGCGACCGCGGCGACCGTTGCCCATACGCTCGGCGACTCCGAGCCGCTGCCGCCGCTCAGCGATCCCGGGTTCAACATGCGGCTTGGCACGGCCTACCTTTGCCGAGCTGCTCGCCCAATTCCAGGGTGCGCTTCCCGTTGGCGCTCGCCGCATACAACGCTGGGCCATCGCGCGCCCAGGCGTGGCTCGCCGGGCGCAGC
This sequence comes from uncultured Alphaproteobacteria bacterium, assembly GCA_963848595.1. Lineage (GTDB taxonomy): Bacteria > Pseudomonadota > Alphaproteobacteria > Acetobacterales > Acetobacteraceae > CAWKEH01. The sequence goes on from CAWKEH010000004.1 coordinate 133,193, forward strand.
CCGGCGAAGCTGGACATCGTGGACTGGATCGAGCTGATACCCTTCGACGAGACCCGCAACTACGTGCAGCGCTGCGTGGAGGGCATCACGCTGTACGAGGCCCGGCGCAGCGGGAGCTTCGGCGATCCTTTGGCACCATGGCTCGGCTGAGCCGCCTCGTCGCGGCCGGCTTCGGGCTGGGCTGGCTATCCCGGTCGCCTCCGGCACGGCGGCGTCACTCGCGGCGACACTCGTGGGCGCCAGGGCGCCGCGCGGACCACTCGCGGCCCTCGCCGTCCTAGCGACGGCCGGCGGGTGGCTCGCGGTGCGGCGCGCCGTGCCGGAGCCGGATGCCGACCCCGGCTGGGTCGTGGTGGACGAGGTCGCGGGCCAGTGGATCGCGCTGCTCGGCTCGCCATCCGGCTCGACGGTGGGCGCGGCGGCAGCGTTCGCGCTGTTCCGCCTGCTCGATATCACGAAGGTCGGCCCCGTAGGCTGGGCGGAGCGTCGCGGCGGAGCATTCGGAGTCATGGCGGACGATGTGGTCGCGGGCGCGCTCGCGGCCGTCTTGGTCGCAGCGGCGCGGCAGGCAAGGCCCGGCTGGAGGGGATGGCGATGGTAGGGCAGGACACGCTCGACGAGGCTGCGGCGCTCCTCGATCTCCTGCGCGCGCGGGGACTGACGGTGGCGACGGCGGAGAGCTGCACGGGCGGCCTGATCGCGGCGGCGCTGACGAGCGCCGCGGGATCGTCGGACGTGGTCGCCTGCGGCTTCGTGACCTACTCCAACGCGGCGAAGACGGCGATGCTCGGCGTCCCAGCGGAGCTGATCACGGCGCATGGTGCCGTGAGCGAGGCGGTCGCGCTGCGGATGGCGGATGGCGCGCTGCAGCGATCCGACGCAGACCTCGCGGTCGCCGTCACCGGGATCGCCGGGCCAGGCGGCGGCAGCGCGGACAAGCCGGTCGGCCTCGTCTGGTTCGGAGCAGCGCGGCGCGGCAGCCCGGCCTGGGCAGAGCGCGAGGTCTTTCCAGGAGACCGGGCGGCCGTGCGCGAGGCAACCGTCCGGCGTGCCTTTCGGCTCTTTCGGCAGCTCGCGGGCTAGAGCAGATCCCGTTCGCGTGTGAACGCGAACGGGTGAAGATGCTCGCCAAACTAGACTCTAGCGCGCCTCCGCCGCGGCGCGGGCGGCCCGGCGCTCGTGACGGAATGCTTGATTCCGTCCACCGTCACGTAACCCTTCTTGTCCTTGTCGATCAGCCCGAAGTCGCGGACCACCTCGTGCATCTTCGCGTCGCGCGCCTGGGCGAGCGTCAGATGCCCGTCATGCGTCGTGTTTGCCTCGGCGAAGCGCTCGGCGAGCGGACGGCGCTTGCCATGCGCGTGCAGCCCTCGACCGTGACCGCGCGGCGTCGCCTCGGTCCCAGGCGCGGCCTCGGTCGCTGACGTGCCTGAGGGCGCAGTCGCCGCCGGCCCCGGCGTGACAGCTGTTCCGGAGAGCGGCCGCGTGTTCGTGGTCGGCTCGCCAGTGGCGCCCGTGAGCGGCGTCTGAGCGAATGCCGGCGCGGCAGACGACGAGGAAAGCGAACGCGAGGACAGGACGCATAGGGCTACTCCGCTGCGAGCGCCGGGCCCCGAGCCAGGACGCTACGAATCGTATCTATAGCCACTATAACGGAAGCGTGATCCACGTCCAGATGCGTGCAAGCGCGAATACGGTGCTCACCCATGACGGAGACGAGCACGCCCTCGGCGCCGAGGCGCTTCGCCAGCTCGGCCGCCGTGAAGCCGGCACCACTCGTCTCGGCATAGACCAGGTTCGTCTCCGGCCGAGTCACCCGCAGCCCCGGCAGGGCCGCCAGGCCATCCGCGAGACGCTGCGCGTTCGCGTGATCCTCGGCCAGGCGCTCGACGTTGTGGTCGAGGGCATAGAGGCAGCCCGCGGCCGACAGCCCGGCCTGGCGCAGCGCGCCGCCGAGCCGCTGCTTCCAGCGCCACGCCGCATCGATGAAGGCGCCAGACCCGGCGAGAACGGCGCCGAGCGGGGCGCCCAGGCCCTTGGTGAAATCGAGCCAGACCAAGTCCCAGCCCGCCGCCATCGTGGCAGCCGGGACGCCAGCAGCGACCACGGCGTTCATCAGGCGCGCGCCGTCCATGTGCGTCGCCATGCCGCTCGCGTGCGCGAGCTCGGTGACGCGGTCCAGCTCGGCGACCGGCCAGACCGTGCCGCCGCCGAGGTTCGCGGTCTGCTCGGCCGAGACCACGCGCTGGGGCAGGCTGTAGCGGGACGCCGGGCGGATCATGGCGCGCAGCGCCTCGGCCGTGAACTGGCCACCCTCGCCCGGCACGCCCGTGACCTGCACTCCGGCCAGCGCGCCCGGCGCACCGCCCTCGGCCGTGAGGATGTGCGCCGTGCCGTGGGCAAGCACCTCGTCGCCGGGCCGGCAGTGGGTGAGCAGCGCCACCTCGTTGCACATGGTCCCGGAGGGCAGGAAGATTGCCGCCTCCTTGCCGAGCAACGCTGCCACGCGCTCGCACAACCGGTTCACGGTCGGATCGGCGCCGAGCTGCTCGTCGCCGCACTCGGCCTCCATCATCGCCGCTCTCATTGCGGCGGAGGGCCGGGTTTGCGTGTCCGAGTAGAGGTTGACGCGGATGGGAGCGGTAAGATCGAAGGGAGCGGGAGCGTTCGCCATGGCGAACTGTCACTTCGCTGCAGCGGGCGCAACCTGTATGGTGGCCTGCGGCGGACCATACACGTCTCGCGCGCGTTTGAGAAAAGCGTTAATCATACGTTTCACGGCTTCGTTGAACACGGCGCCGATCGCGGCCTGCAGGAGCCGGCTGCGGAACTCGAAATCCACCCAGAAGCTCACCCGGCAGCCCTTCGGGTCCGGGTCGAACGTCCAGTTGTTGTTCATATGGTGGAACGGGCCGCGCTCATACTGCACCCGGACCTGGCGCGGACGGTCGAGCGCCACGCGGCTGCGGAAGCTCTCGCGGAAGGGGCCGAACCCGATGGTCAGGTCGGCGTGAAGCTCGTGCTCCGTGCGCGAGACGACCTTGGCGCCGATGCACCACGGCAGGAACTCCGGATACCGCCCCACGTCGGCGACCAAATCGTAGAGTTGCTCGGGGCTGTAGGGCAGCACCCGGCGTTCGGCGTGGGTGGGCACCGGCGGCTACGCGGCGGCGAGCTGCCGCTCGCGGGCGGCACGGAGCTGCGCGAAGTCGGCGTCGGCGTGGTAGGAGCTGCGCGTGAGCGGCGAGGCGCTGACCATCAGGAAACCCTTTGCGCGGGCGAGGCTGGCAAGGTCCGCGAACTCCTCCGGCGTCACGAACCGGTCCACGGCGGCGTGCTTGGGCGTGGGCTGCAAGTATTGGCCCAAGGTGAGGAAATCCACGTCGGCGACCCGCAGATCGTCCATGACCTGCGCAACCTCGGCGCGGGTCTCGCCGAGGCCGACCATGAGGCCGCTCTTGGTGAAGACGCCCGGCGCCACGTGCTTCACCTGGTCGAGCAGGCGGAGCGACTGGTAGTAGCGGGCACCCGGCCGGATTGTGGGATAGAGGCGCGGGACGGTTTCCAAGTTATGGTTGAACACGTCCGGGCGGGCCTGGGCCGCGGTCTCGATCGCGCCGGGCTTGCGGAGGAAGTCGGGGGTGAGCACCTCGACGGTGGTGCCGGGCGCCGCGGCGCGGATGGCGGCGATGGTGGCTGCGAAGTGCGCGGCGCCGCCGTCGGGAAGGTCGTCTCGGTCCACGGACGTGACAACGACGTGACGGAGGCCGAGTTGCGCGACGGCGGCACCGACGCGGGCCGGCTCGTCCGCGTCGAGCGCGCCGGGCTGCCCGGTGGCGACGTTGCAGAACGAGCACGCGCGGGTGCAGGTGTCGCCCATGATCATCATGGTGGCGTGGCGCTGCGACCAGCACTCGCCGATATTGGGGCAGGCGGCTTCCTCGCACACGGTGACGAGGCGCTGCTCCCGCATCAGGCGGCGGGTCTCATGATAGACGGGATGCGTGGGCGCCTTGACGCGGATCCAGTCCGGCTTGCGCAGGACGGGATTGTCCGGCCGGTGCGCCTTCTCGGGGTGGCGCGCGACGCGGTGGTCAACGACGAGGCGGGTGGTTCCCATGGCGGACAGGTGGACGGGTCGTGCCGTTACGTCAAGGCGCGGGTAGTATCTCGGATCGAAATCCGGCTGGGTTCGGCCGTCCACTGCCGACCAAAGTTTGTGATTGGCCGACTACTGAGCCATTCCCGAAATCAGACATTCGCCGTGCTGCTTCACGGGTAAGATTGCATCACACTCGCAATGAACGTCGAACAATATCGGTGTGCTTTTGCAATTCGTGGCGCCAACTAGCGTCAATGATCGTCTGCGGCGGCCGCCCGGTTGCCCCTCTTGCGGTTACGGCGAGAGCTCTTGCACTATATCCGTCACGGATATATCATGCGACGCATGAGTAAGCCCCATCCTACGGCGCCGCTCACGCCGGCAGTCTTCCACATCCTCCTAGCCCTTTTTAGCAAGGAGCGTCACGGGTACGACATCATGCAACAGGTCGAAACGGATTCCCAGAATGCCGTGAAGATGGGTCCGGGTACGTTGTACGGGTCGCTCGACCGCATGATCGCAGCTGGTCTTGTTGCCAAAAGCGACACGCGAGACCGCGCAGAATTCTACTACAAGCTCACCGCGCTCGGACAGGCCACGTTGCGGGCGGAAACCGAGAGGCTATCGACCCTTGCCGGCGCGGCGCGGCGCCAGCTCGGGATTGCGTGACCTCGCAGCGCGCATCGAGGGAAGCGGTATGTCTCGATCGTGGGTGCTTTACCGGTGGCTCCTAAACTTATACCCGCCGGAGTATTTGCAGCAGCATCGTGCAGAAATGCTGCAAAATTTCGAAGACCTTGAGCATGCATCATCGTCAAAGGTCGCGCTCTGGCTGTTTATAGGGCAGGACCTCGTGATCAGTCTCATCTGTCACCTAGCGGAGAGACAAATGAAATCCTTGAATACGCTCAGCGCATACGTGACCGGCGTTCTCATCGTGTGGGCAGCGATCTTCGCAATTGGGTACTTCCTCAAGGGTAGCACCCCAGGCTACCCAATGCTTCACGTCTTTGGCGGCTTTCTACTTGGCATGCTGTCCATGTACGTTGCAACGCGTGTCTATCCTTCCAAGCGAAGCGACCCGAACACTTGATGCCCACGTCCTACGAAGCTCGCAGAATGCAGGGGTCCGCATTGCGTTGAGAGCCGCCGCCCAAAGCCGCCAGAGGAATATCCGATTTTCTGATCAGTTCGCCAGAAGCGGATCGACCACAATCCACTCATAGAGGACCGGAGCCTCGGCAATCCGGTTTCGAACGGCGTGCCAGCCGTGCCAACAATCAGGCTCGGATTTCGAAGTAAGACACTACCAAGGCGCGAGACCCTGGCGCAATATGGGACACTGCGTGATTGCGAGGTATGCGGCCGTGTGCGACGCTCCGGTTCGCGGGTAAACCGGTCGCCAAGACGGACATGCCGCGGGGAGGGAGAGATGACCCGGACGACTCGCCGCCAAGCCCTCAAGATTGCCGCCGCCGCCGCGGCGCTCCCGCTCGTCCATATCCGCACGGCTGGCGCCGCCGGCAAGCTCTCGGTCGGCTGGTGGGACCACTGGGTGCCGGCCGGCAACGACGTGATGAGCAAGCTCGTCGCGCAGTGGTCCGACAAGACCAAGACCGACGTGACAGTGGACTTCATCACCTCGGTCGGCAACAAGAACCTGCTCACCATCGCCGCCGAGGCGCAGGCGCGGACCGGGCACGACGCGTCGCCTTCCCGACCTGGGAGGTCCACAACAACGGCCAGATGCTCGAGCCGATGGACGACGTGGTTAAGCGGCTGGAGGCGAAATACGGCCCGATCACGCCGATCAGCCAATACCTCGCGACCGTGGATGGCTCCTGGCGCGCGATGCCGAGCATCAGCGGCAGCCAGAACAAGCCGTCTTCGCGCGCGGATCAGCTTCTTCAAGCAGAACGGCATGGACCTGCAGGCCATCGCTCCGGTCGCGGACCACATGGGCCCCGGCTACGACAAATGGACTTGGGACGCGTTCCTCGATCTCGCGCCCAAGGCGCAGAAGGCGGGCTTGCCCTTCGGCATGCCGCTCGGCCAGTTCACCGATGCCGTTGACTGGGTCGGCAGCCTGTTCGCCGCCTACGGCGCGCAGCTCGTGGACGAGAAGGGCAACGTCACCGTCAAGTCCGACGCAGTGCGGCAGGTCGCTGGAGTGGGCGAAGAAGCTGGTGCCGTCGCTGCCGGGCGACGTCTTCAGCTGGGACGACGCCAGCAACAACCGCGCCCTCATCAGCGGCAAGAGCGCCCTCATCTTCAACCCGCCGAGCGCCTGGGCCGTCGCGAAGAGGGACGCGCCGAAGGTCGCCGAGGATTGCTGGTATCTCCCGAACCCCGCCGGCCCGGCCGGGCGCTTCGTGCCGCATTTGCCCTATCTTCTGGGGCGTCTGGACCTTCGCCAAGAACAAGCAGGCGGCCAAGGACCTTATCGAGTGGCTGAGCGAGCGCGAGCAGGGATCCAGACGCTCTGCACCGCGACCAGCGGCTATGACATCCCGCCGTTCCAGAGCATGACCGATTTTCCGATCTGGGCCGAGGAGGGGCCGCCCAAGGGCACCGTGTACAACTACCCGGTCCGGCCGCAGCACCACGCGCAGCCCTACATCGCCGCTAACCCGGCGCCACCCGACATCGCGGTGCAGATCTACAACCAGGCGACCATGACCAAGATGATCGCCCGCTGCACGCAAGGCGGCCAGAGCATCGAGCAGACGATCAACTGGGCGCAGGGCGAGCTGGAAGGGTTCAGCCGCTGAGCGGCGCCGCCGTGAGCACTTCACGGCGCCCTTCGCGCTCCCGGCTCGCGAGGCGCGGCCGCGGCGGGCGAGCCTGCGCGCGCTCGCCCGGCGGCGCAGCACCATCGCGGTGCTGATGTGCCTGCCGCTGTTGCTCGTCATCGGCGGCCTCGTCGTCTATCCGGCGCTCTACGCGATCTGGCTCTCGATGCTCAACAAGCACATGACGCGGTTCGTGGGCTTGTCCAACTACGCCTTCCTGCTGGGGCGGGCCGACGTTCCAGGCCGTCATCAGCAGAGCGTGATCTTCGCGGTCACGGCGGTCGTGTTCAAGGCGGTCATCGGCTTCGTGCTTGCCCACCTGATGCACAACATTCCCTCGGGAAGGCAGCGAATCTGGCGCGGGCTGCTGCTGGTTCCCTGGGTGATCCCCCTCGCCCTCACCACGCTCGGCTGGTGGTGGCTGTTCGACCCGAGCTACTCGGCCTTCAACTGGGTCCTCAACCAGTTCGGCATCTCCAGCGTGCCGTGGCTCGGGGCGACGTGGTGGGCGCGGTTCTCGGTGATCCTCGTCAACATCTGGTATGGCGCGCCGTTCTTCATGATCATGTATCTGGCGGCGCTGAAATCCGTGCCCGAGCAGCTCTTCGAGGCGGCGGCGATCGACGGGGCGAGCGCTCTGCAGCGGCTCTGGCACGTCACGCTGCCGATGATGCGCAACATCATCAGCATCACCGTGCTGTTCAGCCTGATCGTGACCTTCGCCAACTTCGACATCGTGCGCATCCTCACCAACGGCGGGCCGCAGGACCAGACCCACGTCTTCGCCACCTACGCCTTCCAGGTCGGCATCCAGTCGGGCGACATCCCGCTGGGCGCCTCGGTCTCGCTCTTCATGTTCCCGATCCTCGCGGTGTTCGCTTTCTTCGTCCTGCGCGGCGTGAACCGCCGCGCGCAGGAGGCGATGTGAGCGCCGCGGTCGAAGCGGCGGGGACCGCCGCCGCCGCGCGCCGCCGCAGCAGGCGGAGCCTGCACCGGAGCGAGCCTGGGCGCTGTGGGGATCGTATGCGGCGCTCAGCGTTTTCGTCGTGTTCTTCCTCGTGCCGCCCTTCCACATGCTGGTCACGAGCTTCAGGACCAGCGCCGAGATCAGCAGCCAGGCCGGCAGCCCGTGGATCGTCCGCCATCCGACGCTCGCCAACTACCTCGACCTGATCCGCTCGCCGAACTTCCAGGGCTTCTTCTGGAACTCGCTGAAGGTCACGTTCTGCGTCGTCGTGCTCAGCATGGTCATCTCGACACTGGCGGCGTTCAGCCTCGCGCGGATGCGGTTCTGGGGCAGCGCTGCGCTGGCAACGGGCATCTTCCTGACCTACCTCGTGCCCGAGAGCCTCCTGTTCATCCCGCTGTTCAAGATCGTCGGCGCCTTCAACCTGATCAACAACGCCTGGGCGATGGTGCCGCTCTACCTCACGCTTTCGGTGCCGTTCTGCACCTGGATCATGATCGGCTACTTCTCCTCGATCCCGCAGGGAGCTCGACGAGGCGGCGCTGATTGACGGGGCAGGCTATGGCGCAGCTGCTGGTCCGCGTGTTCATCCCCGTAGCGATGCCGGGGATCATCGCGGCGACCATCTTCGCCTTCACCGTGGGCTGGGGCACGTTCCTCTATCCCATGGCCTACCTCTACAGCTCGGATCAGATGGTGCTCACGGTGGGCATCGTGAGCGACCTGATCCGCGGCGACGTGTTCGAGTGGGGCAAGATCATGGCGGGAAGCTTGATGGCGGCGGCGCCGCCCGTCATCGTGTATGCTTTCCTGATGGACTACTACATCGCCGGCCTCACAGCCGGCGCAACGAAAGGATAAGGGCCATGGCCGGGGTGAGCGTCCGCAAGGTCGTCAAGGAGTACGAGGGCGGCGTCCAGGCCGTCAAAGGCATCGACCTGGAGATCGCGGACGAGGAGTTCGTGGTCCTCGTCGGCCCCTCGGGCTGCGGCAAGAGCACGACGCTGCGCATGATCGCGGGGCTGGAGGAGATTTCGGGCGGCGAGATCCGGATCGGCGGCAACGTCGTCAACGACGTGCCGCCGCGCGACCGCGACATCGCCATGGTGTTCCAGAACTACGCGCTCTACCCGCACATGAGCGTGTTCGACAACATGGCGTTCGGCCTCAAGCTGCGGAAGCTGCCCCGCGCCGAGATCAAGCAGCGCGTGGACGAGGCGGCCCGCATCCTCGACCTCCAGGCGCTGCTCGCGCGCAAGCCCAAGGCGCTCTCCGGCGGCCAGCGCCAGCGCGTCGCCATGGGCCGGGCCATCGTGCGCAACCCCAAGGTGTTCCTCTTCGACGAGCCGCTCTCCAACCTCGACGCCAAGCTGCGCGTGCAGATGCGCACCGAGATCAAGAAGGTCCACCAGACGGTCCGCACCACCACCGTCTATGTCACTCACGACCAGGTCGAGGCGATGACGCTCGCCGACCGCGTCGTGGTGATGAACGGCGGCCACATCGAGCAGGTCGGCCCGCCGCAGGAGCTGTATCACCACCCGGCGACCCGCTTCGTCGCCGGCTTCATCGGCTCGCCCGCCATGAACATGCTCCCGGGCCAGCTCGTGGCCGAGGGCAACCGGCTCGCAATCCGCTTGGCGGACGGCAACGTGCTGCCCATCCCCGCCTCGCGGCAGGACCGCTACGGCCCCTACGCGGGCAAGGAGATGCTGTTCGGCCTGCGCCCGGAGCACCTGACCGATCAGCGGGACTATGGCCGCCCAACGCCGCCCCGTTCACGGCCGTGGCCGACGTGGTGGAGCCGATGGGCATGGAGACCATCGTCCACTTCTTCGTCAACGGCGTCCCGGCCGCCGCCCGCCTGGACCCGCAGGTGCCGGCCGAGCCGGGCCAGCCGCTCGCGCTGGCGGCTGACATGGACCAGATGCACCTGATCGACCCGGAATCAGGCCGCGTCGTATGAGCGCGCTTGCCGGGCGCGTCGCCTGGATCACCGGAGCAGGCAGCGGCATCGGCCGGGCGATCGCGCTCGCCTTCGCGGAGGCGGGGACGCGCGTCGCGCTCACAGGGCGGCGAGCCGACGCGCTCGCCGAGACCGCGGCAATGGTCCGCGGGCGTGGCGGCGAGGCGCTGGAGGTCCCGGCCGACGTGACCAGCGCCGACGCCGTCGCGCAAGCGCACCGCGAGGTCGTGGCCCAGCTCGGCGACCCGCACATCCTCGTCAACAACGCCGGCGGCAACGCGAAGCGCCGCCACTGGCGCGAGCTGCAGCCCGGCGACATGGGCTGGGTGCTCGACGTCAACCTGCGCGGCCCATTCCTGTGCAGCCTCGCGGTGCTGCCGGCCATGCGCGAGCGGCGCGACGGATTGCTCATCCACATTGCCTCGCTGGCCGGCACCGGGACCTTCATCGTCGGCGGCCCGTCCTATGGCGCCGCCAAGCACGGCGCGCGCGCCATGAGCGCCTCGATCAACGCCGAGGAAGGCATCCACGGCATTCGCAGCGTCTGCATCAACCCCGGCGAGGTCGCGACGCCCATCCTCGACACCCGCCCGAATCCACCCCCGCCTGAGGAGCGAGCGATCATGATCCAGCCGGAAGACGTGGCCGCCTGCGCGCTCTTCGCCGCGAGCCTGCCGCCGCGGACCTGCCTCGCCGACATGATCGTGGTGCCGACCGACAGTCAGCAGAACCGCGCAGCGGCGCAGGCCATAGATCGGATGCGGGGCTGAGCGCATGGAAACAGTCACGATCCCAGCCGACGCGCTCGAAGCCTACGTCGTCCGCATCTTCACCGCCGCCGGCTGCGCCGGGGACGAAGCCGCGCGCATCGGCCATCACCTCGTCTCCGCCAACCTCGCCGGGCACGACAGCCACGGCGTCCTCCGCGTGCCCCGCTACGTGCAGTGGCTGGGCGAGGGCAAGGTCCGCGCCGGGCAGACGCTCACGGTCGTCACCGAGAGCGCGACCCACGCCGTGCTCGACGGCAACAAGGGCTTCGGCCAGACAATCGGGCCGCTCGCCGTGGACCTCGGCATCGCCAAAGCGCGGGAGGCAGGCCTCGCCGTGATCGCGCTGCGCAACGCAGGACACCTCGGGCGCATCGGCGACTGGGCGGAGCGCGCGGCGCGGGCGGGGCTCGTCTCGATCCACTTCGTCAACGTCGGCATGGGCCTGCTCGTGGCACCCTTCGGCGGCGTGGACCGGCGCTTCGGCACGAACCCGTTCTGCGTCGGCGTGCCCCAGGGGGAGGCGCCGCCGCTGCTGCTCGACTTCGCGACGAGCCTAGTCGCCGAGGGCAAGGTTCTCGTCGCCGCCCAAGGAGGCAAGCCGATCCCCCCCGACGCGCTCATTGCGCCGGACGGCCAGCTCAGCGGCGACCCGGAGACCTTGTTCGGCCCGCTCGAGGGCCGTGCGGTGCCGGACGCGAGCGGCGGCGAGGGCGCGCTCCGGGCCTTCGGCGAGCACAAGGGCTCCGGCATCGCCTTCATGTGCGAGATCCTGGCCGGCTGCCTCGCCGGCTCGCCCACGGGCGGCTCCTCGCCCGAGGGGCGGCGCGGCGGCATCGTCAACGGGATGCTGAGCATCTACCTGGCCCCCGCCCACTTCGCCGCGCCCCGGCTCGCCGAGACCGCGCGGGACGTCGCCGCCTACGTCAAGGCGAGCCGCCCGGCCTCGCCCGGCGGCGAGGTGCTGGTGCCGGGCGAGGCCGAGGCCCGCACACGTGCCGCCCGGCTACGCGACGGGGTGCCGCTGCCCGCGAGCGCGTGGGCGGCGATCCGCGCGGCGGGCAACTCGGTCGGGGCCGCGCCGCCGCCGTCGTGAGGCACAGCGCAACGTTCCGAGCCGACCGGGCTACTCACCCGCCTGGGCCGCCACAGGCTCGTGACTCACGCTGGTAATCATCACGTGCGTTCCCTCCCCGAACAGCAGGCCGCGCATCGGACTCACATCCCCGTGGTCCCGCCCCCAGCCGATGCAGACGTGGCCCTGACCGCTTGCGTCGTCGTATGCCGGGTCGAGATCGAGCCAGCCCAGTCCCGGACCCAGCCAGCAGCCAACCCAGGCGTGCAGCCGATCACCCGGCGGTGCATGCGTCAGCGCGTAGCCGCACACGTAGCGCGCCGGAATCCCGAACCCCCGCAGGCCAGCGATCATCGCGTGGGCAGGGTCCTGGAACGCTCCCACGGGTTGGGCAACCAGGCCCGCGAGCGGCGCGGGTGCGGCGGCGTTGCCGGGCCGGACGCGGAACTCCTGCCCGATCCGCCGCGCGAGGCACGCCGCCGCATCGCCGACCGGCCGCCCCGGCGGGAAGGAGGGCGCTGCGAACTGCCGTGCCTCCGGCAGCGGCGGCGCGAAGCGGCTTGGAAACATGAACTCCGCTTCCCGCCACGCCCACGTCTGGTTCCGTGCCGCGTCCGCGACCTCCTCCCAAGGCGGCGTGAAGGCAGGCATCTGCCGCGGCAGCAGCTCGACATTCGAGTTCTGACGCGACCTCGAGCCGCGTGTGCGGCTCGTCGTGGAACATCCAGGTAACTGGGTTGCCGAAATGATCGGCGCCGTCGCGCTGACGCGAAGGCGCCGGGGCGGCCGTGAGCGCGAAGCCCAGAACACGCTGCGAGGCGAGCGCCCGCGGCCGCATATGCAGCAGGTACGCTGTAGGCGCCACCGGCGGATCGTAGGCGCAGGCCACGACGTGCCGCAGGCGCAGGATCATGCCACTTCCAGCTCGACGAGGCGTGGCCGCGGAGGGGACGCGAGAAAGCGCCGCGTTACCTCTGCGGAGAGCGCCGAGGCCTCTCGCTCAAGACCGCGCAGGGCCAGGACCAGGCGCGGCATCATGCCGGCCTGGTCCAACGTCTCGCACAAGCTGGCCGCGATCGCTTCCGCCTGGGCGCGCATAGCTGCTGCTTGCGCGGCGGGTTCCGCGCCTCCCTCCAGCGCAGCCAGCAGCGCGGCGGAGCGCGCGAGCTGGAATGCGAGCGAGCGCGGGTTGTCCGGGTCCGCGACGAGCAGGTCCAAGGCCACGCCCGGCTGCACGGACGCGCCGTAGCGCGCTTGGTAGGTCACGAGCACGTCCCCTAGCTCCAGCGCCAGGCAGAGCGCGCCCTCGATCCGAGCCGCCGGCTGGTCAAGCACCCGAGCGAGCACCCCCGCCCCGAGCTGCGCCCGTTTTAGCCGGCGGCCGAGATCGAGGAACCGCCAGCCTCCAGCACGAACCATGCTCTCCGCGGCGATTCCCGCCGCCAGCAGCGGCACGCGCGCTCCGGTCGCCAGTGCGCGCGCGATCGCGTCCGCGCTGCCCGTCCTCGCCATGGCGGCATCCGCGCGCCACGCGCGGAGCGCCTGGCGCAGCGCACCGTGCATCTCTCCCGTGAATTGGTTCCGCAGCCTGCCCAGCAGCCGTTCCGCCGCCTCCATGCCGTCCGCGAGCGCGCCGCCTGGTACGAGCGCCGCACGCAGCCCCTCCGTGATCCCATCCGCTGTTGGCATACCGGCGTCGTCCAGGCAGGACGCAAGCACTGTGGCCTCCGCCAGGTCACGCGGAAGCACGACACCCTGCCCGGCGCGGGCCAGTGCCCCCCGACCGAGACGTATTTGCCATTCCAGCCGCTCGAGCGATCGCCCCAGCCTGTAGAATTCATCGGCCACTCGGCTCGGGAACTCTGCCGCGGTCCTGCGCGGGATCAGCGGCACTCGCCGCGCCGGAGCGACCCACGCCGGTCCATCCCCCTGTCCGCGGAGCACCGCCACATCCTTGACCACCGCGCGCGCCGGCATCGCCTCGCTCGGCCACTCCCCCGTCCTGAGCACGCGCGCGATACCGCCCGGCAGCGCACGCCAGACATGCCCGTCGCAGACGAGGAACAGCCGCAGCACGATCCGCCTCGGCTGCAGGCCCTCCGCCGTCACGCACGGCATCGTGGACGGCTCGACCAGCGCCGACGCCGCCCACTCCCACGGCCGCGCCGCAATGGCCGCGTCGAGCGCCGCCCTGTGCTCCGGCGGGAGATCGTGCAGCATGACGGGCGCCGCGTCGCCCATCGCTGGACGGATCGACCATCGCCGCAAGCTCTGCCGCACTGTCACGCGCGCCGGGTCATCGGCGAGCCAGAGCGTCGGGACCGTTGCGAGGCGCAGCGGCTCGCCGAGGAGACTGCGGCACAGCGCAGGCAGGAAGGCCGCGAGCGCGGGTGCCTCGGCCAGCTCGGTTCCTGGGCTGTTCATCACCCGGACGTCGCCGCCCCGGATCGCGTCCAGAAGCCCCGGCACGCCCGCCTCCCCGTCGCTTGGCATCTCCAGGGCGTCGAGGCCTCGGCTGGGCATCCGCCGGAGCAGCACGTCCACCCGGCGCGGCCCACCTAGCCCTTGCAGCATCACCGCGCCGCCGCGCACCGTGAGGTCCCGCGGCTCCGCCACGGCGCAGCTCAGCGCGCGGGCGAGCGCGAGGTGTCCGGCCCACTGCGGACTTGACGCGCCCGGCGCCAGGATCGCCGCGAACCCAGGCGCGAGGCCCGGCGCCGGCCGCGTCAGCACCTCCTGCCACGCTTCGAAGAAGGGCCGGATCGGCTCGATGGCAAGCGGGCGAACGACCTCCGGCAGCACGCGCCCGAGCAGCGTCCGGATCTCCGCCGCGTAGCCGGCGCCCGGCGCGCCGTCGAGCCGGTCTGCCAAAACGCGCCATTGCCCGTCCGGCCCGCGCACCAGGTCCGCGGCGTAAGCGTTCAGGAACGGACCCGGCAGCCCGCAGCAAGCGCGCTCGAAGCCTGGATTGGCGAACACCAGGGCGGACGGGAGCGCGCCGCTCGCGAGCACCTGCTGCGGTCCGTGCAGATCGGCGAGCAGCGCCTCCAGCAGGCGGGCACGCTGCGCGAGGCCGTCCGCCAGCAGCGCGAACTCGGCCGCGGGCAGCGGCAGCGGCAGCGGATCGCATACCCAGCCCGGCTGCCCTTCGCCCGCCACCGCCGCACCCTCCTCCTCCGCGAGCCGCGCCAGCCGCTCCGCGCGCTCCCGGAATTCCGCCGCGCCGAGCGATGCGACGGCCCCGAGCGCTTCCCGCCAGTGCGGCCGCACGCGGCTCCAGCCGTCCGCCATCTCGTCGAACGCCGCCATCGCGGGCGATCAGGGCGCGGCGAAGCGGGCGGGCGTCACGCGCGCCACGATCCGCCCGGCCTCGCCTGGGTCACGCCCAGCGATCAGGTCCGCGACCAGCCTGGCCCGCCGCCGGCGAGGTCTGGATGCCGTAGCCGCCCTGGCCGACGCACCAGAAGAACCCCTCCGCCTTCGGGTCCCAGCCGAAGGCCAGGCTGCGGTCGGGCGTGAAGGTGCGAAGCCCCGCCCAGGCGTGCTCGACCCGGCGCACCTCGATGTCGAGCGCCTGCTGCATCCGGTCCACGCCGACCGCGATGTCCAGCTCGTCCGGCTGCACGTCGTGCGGCGTCGTCGGCGTCTCGTCCGCGGGCGAGACCATCAGCTTCGTGCGCGCCTCGGGCCGCACATACCAGGTGTGGTCCACGTCGTTGACCATGGGCCACTGGGCGACGTCCCAGGGCAGCGGGTCGATGATCGCGCCCGTCCGCCGCTTGGGCACGAGGCCGAGCGGCGCCACCCCTGCCTGCTCCGCCACCACGTCGCCCCAGGCGCCCGCGCAGTTGACGATCACGGGGGCCGCGAAGGCGGCGCCGCTCGATGTCCGCACCTCCCACGCGCCCCCGCGCCGCTCGATCGGCCCCGCCCGGCTGCGCAGCGCGAGCACGCCGCCGGCCGCGCGGAGCTGCCGCAGGAAGCCCTGGTGCAGCGCCGCCACATCCATGTCGAACGCGTCCTCCTCGATGGCCGCCGCGACGGCGTAATCGGGCCGCAGGGCAGGCACCATCGCGCGCACCTGCTCCGGCGTGCGCTCCTGCAGGCCGATGCCCTCGCCGAGCAGGCGATGCAGGTGCTCCACCTGCCCCGCGGGCGCGAAGAAGACGACGGGGCGCGGCGAGAGGATCGGCTGGTCCGCGAAGCCCGGCGGCGGCCGCTCGAAGAAGCCGCGCGACAGGCCCGTGAGCACGCGCACGTCCGGCGGCCCGTAATTGAGGATCCAGATCGCGGCCGAGCGCCCGGTGCTGTGATAGCCCGCGGCGTCCTCGGCCTCGACGAGCGCCACGCGTCGGTCGGCGGCGAGATGGGCAGCGGTCGAGGCGCCCGCGATGCCGGCGCCGATGACGATCGCGTCGAAGCCTTGCGCGTCCATGGCCCAGCATCGCGGCGACGCCTGTCCCGGCGCAAGCGGAGGACGCGTGCGACGGCGGAGTAGGGAATGGCAGGCGGGGCGTATCGGGTAATGCCGTCAGGTGAAGCGGAGGTAGGATTTGGCAGAGGGCAACGAAGGGTCGCGGCGGCAGCTCGTCGCAGCCTGCATCGTCATAGCGCTGATCGTGGCGGCCGGGCTGTGGCTCTCGGGCGCGCTGCACCAGACCGGCAGCATCCAGGATTGCGCGATGAGCGGACGCACGAACTGCGCGCCGATCGAGGCTCCGGCGCGCTGATCCCCGCGCCTAGTTGTTGCCACTCACTCTCATCGGCGGCCGTGCTCGACTTCGTCCCAAATCGTGCTCGTATTAGTGTCTGTCTCTGAACGATGCCGGAACATCTGTAGGCTGTTGAGATTGCTTACCTCGCCCAGAGCAGGGTCGCCATGACGTAGTAGGCCAAGGCATTGAACTCAAAGTCGATCCATCCATTCCGAATTCCTTCAGAGACAGACACTTAGGTGATTGTAGCGACACGCACGCGCTAACACTGATGCACTGACGCAGTCAGCCGAATAAGTGAGCGCAGTAGTTAAAGAGACTCTACTAACTTCATGTATTCTTCGTCGCTTTCGAAACTAAACTCTTTCACGTGCACAATTTCTGTTCTGTTTGCGCCAGTCACAACGATCTCTCTAGAGTAGATGCCTTTAAAATGCCCAGAGATGTTATACGGTGTTGTCGCGCCATCCTTGAGAAGTGGACCGGTCCATCCCATTACCTCGACCGCCAAGCCGCCCACAAATCCCGTATCGCGCACTAACTGAAGGCCAGAGGTAAAGACCGGCGCGTGCCCCTTGACCCGGACGACGAAAAAGCCCGGAGTACATCGAATCCTGCCCACACATAAGTTGCCTCAGCGATGTCGAACGGCTCTTTCTCGAAGAATGGCATGACCTACTCCCCCAAGCTGAGCTTAAGCGTCTATCGGTCTGCAGCTATAAAATTGCGTAATTTTCGATACTATTTCCGTAAAGCTGCGCGGAAATACCTATTTGAGTCCGTCCGTCTCATAGGCTCTCAGAGCTAAACGGCCTGAAATGTGCGCAATCTCGGTTCTAAGTGAACCAGCTTGGACAATCACATTCGCAAATAACGTTAGCTGCGTAGCCAGTTCCAAGGCCGTTGGCGAGGGGCCGGGCCACGGCCGTGGGACGAAAGGCACAGCGGTTCCACAGTAATCATCAATAATATTGTTGATTGTCAGATCAGCTCGACCCGAGACCTCGTCTTTGAGCGGGGCGGGCAAGGTCAAAGCGAGCTCCTTCACGGCCGCCGCTCGGACACACAGGACGATCGCCCTTACTATCCTTGGGTTTGCAGGGACATGAGAGGTCGGCGAACTCGCGAAACGGCGAGCAGCGTTCGCCAATTCGGCCAACTGTGGGCTCAATGCCATCTTACATATCCCCCTCTTGCGGCTATTCGGAAAATCTAGTCTTCACCTCCGGAGCCCTCGCCCTCGGTGACCCCACCCTCGGAGCCCTCGCCCTCGGTGACCCCACCCTCGGAGCCATTATCGTCGTAACCAACGCCGAATACGACGCTTGCGGAACCGCTCAGTGTATCTTCTGCTGCTTGTCCCCAAGCGCCAACTACGTCAATCCCAGCGGAGACAACGTCCGCCAAGCCAGATAATAGCGCTGGTGCCTCCCCGCCAAGGTATCCGCCCGCGTCCCCGAGAACCTGTTGCCCAGCAGGGCCAAAAACTTCCCCGCCCAACAGCTGGCCAGCGGCTGATCCCAACGTCGCGCCCCACTCCTCGGGACTGCTGTTAGGCTCTGCCCATGTGAGACTGCCTACAGACGGATCGCCCGACCCGGTAACCGCTCCATTCCCGAGTGTATCGGACACAATCCCCTCCTATACGGGATAGACGGATTTTTCATTGTTCACTAATTGCGTTTACTGATTGGCCGGTTATCATATATACCCTTCCGTTCCGGCAACATACATCTTTTCGACCCAATAACATACACGTTTCTGTGATGGGTGCGACCCGTCCTCGCCGAATTCCACACACTGCCCGTAGCCTCCGTATGGATCAGAGCGCTAGTGCCCCACCTCGCGCGGGATCTCCGTCGAGCGCAGCGGCACGTCCCGCGTAACCGCGGCAATGGCCAGCGCCAGCACGGTTACGCCAGCGCACGCCCAGAACGCGAGGTGGAATCCTGAGACCAGGGCGCGGCGCGCCGCCGCAAGGTCCGCGCGCGGCCGAGGCTGCCCAGCGCCCCACCCCGCCGCCCTGCAGCGCGCCGAGGCTCACCTCGCCCGCGCCCACGGCCCGCAGCCCGGCATTGAACCGCGCCGCGAGCAGCGCTCCCGTCACCGTGCTGCCGAACGCACCGCCCATCGAGCGCAGGAAGAGCAGCGCGCCCGTCGCCGCGCCGACGTCGCCGTGCTCCGCCGAGTTCTGCACCTGAACGAGCACGCTCGGCATCACGCCGCCGATGCCGAGTCCGAGCAACACCGTGGCGCCGAGCACGAGCGCCTCCGGCGTCCGTGCCCCGACCGACGCGAGGATCACGAAGCCGGCCGTGCACGCGCAGAGCGCCGTGACCACGATAGCCTTGGTGCGGCCGATCTTCCGGGCGAACTGGCCGGCGGTGTAGGCGCCGATCGTGTTCGCGGCCAGGAACGGCATGACGAGCAGCCCGGACCGCGCCGGATCCACCCCGATCACGAGCTGGAACCAGAGCGGCAGCATGAACGTCGCCCCCAGCAGGCCGAGCGACACGCAGAACGCGACGGCGACGCCGCCGAGGAACACGGGCCGCGCGAACACGCGCGGCGGCAGGATCGGGTCCGCCGCCCGGCGCTCGACGGGCATCAGCACGGCGACGAAGACGGCGCCCAGCACGGCCAGCCCGATGACCGGCGCCGACGCCCAGGGGAACTCGATGCCGCCCCAGCTCAGCACGAGCAGCCAGGCCGTGACCGCGCCCACGATCAGCGCGGCGCCTAGCCCGTCAATGTTCGCCCGCCCGCCGCGCACCGGCAGCAGCCTGAGCGCGCGGTCGCAGAGGAACATGGCAACGAGGCCCAAGGGCAGGTTCGCCCAGAACAGCCAGCGCCAGGAGAGATGCTGCGTGACGTAGCCGCCGACCACCGGCCCCGCGACGCTCGCCACGCCCCAGGCGCCCGCCATGTAGCCCTGGTAGCGCCCGCGCTCGCGCGGCGAGACCACGTCCGCGATCGCCGCCTGCGCCATGGACATCAGCCCGGCGCCCCCGAGCCCCTGCAGCGCGCGCGCTAGGATGAGCTGGACGATGTTCGTCGAGAAGCCGCAGCACAGGCTCGCCGCGATGAACACGACGAGCCCGCCGAGCAGCAGCTTGCGCCGTCCGTAGATGTCCGAGAGCTTGCCGTAGATCGGCGTCGCCGCCGTGCTCGTGAGCAGGTAGGCGGTCACGATCCACGAGAGATGCCCGAAGGCGCCCATCTCCCGCGCGATCACCGGGACCGCCGGCACCACCACGGTCTGATCGAGCGCTGCGAGCAGGATGCAGAGCATGATTCCGGTGATGACCCGGATGATCTGCTCGTGCGTGTAGCGTGGCGGGGCCTCGGGCGCGGTGATCGTGCTCATGGACAGGTTTGATGCAACGGCTGGGCCATGACGGCAACCGCCGGTTGGGCGGAGCGGCTATTCATCCCGGGCGGGACGCCGCTACACGCCCGGTCCCGCGGCCTGGGACAGCGCGAGGATCGCTGCCCCGTAACGGTCCAGCTTCGACGCCCCGACGCCGCGCACCTGGCCCAGCGCCTCACGTGTCCGCGGCGCCGCGGCGGCGATGTCGCGCAGCGTGCTGTCGTGGAAGATGACATACGGCGGCACGCCTTGCGCGCGGGCCTCGGCGAGCCGCCAGGTCGCGCAGCCGGTCGAATAAGGCGGTCTCGCCTCGGCGCGGGCACGGGCGGCGAGCGCCGGAGAGGGGGACAGGCCTTGTGCGGCTCGCGACGGCGGGGAGCGTCCTCCTCCCGCATCATCACGCTCGCCTCGCCGCGCAGGATGGGCCGCGCCACGTCAGGCACGAGCGCCAGCCCCGGCCTGTCACCCTCGCCGTGCTGCAGCGCACCCTGGACGACGAGCTGCCGCAGCACGCCGCGCCAGAAGCCGGCGCTTCTGTCCTTGCCGAGGCCGAACACGGCCAATTTGTCATGGCGGAAGCGCGCGACCTGCTCCGATGTCTCGCCCCGCAGCACGTTGACGACGTGAACGGCCCCGAACATCTGGCCCGTGCGATACACGGCTGAGAGCGCCTTGCGCGCCGCGTCCGTGCCGTCCACGAGGAGCGGCGGGCTCGCACAGGAATCGCAGTGGCCGCACGCCTCGGCGAGGTGCTCGCCGAAGCAGGAAAGCAGCGCCTGCGTTCGGCACGTGGGCACGTGGGTGAGGCCGATCATGCGCTCCAATCGCTCCCGCATGACCGCGCGCTGCGCCTCGGGCGCGCGGCTCTGGGCGAGCCAGTGCCGGGCGCGCGCCACGTCCTCGGCGCCGTAGAGCAGCAAAGTGTCCGCCCGCTCGCCATCGCGCCCGGCGCGGCCGATCTGCTGGTAGTAGGCCTCCGGGCTGTCCGGCATCTGCAGATGGACGACGTAGCGCACGTCCGGGCGGTCAACGCCCATGCCGAACGCGATGGTGGCGACGATGATGCAGGGATCGCCGCCGCGGAAGCGGGCCAGCGCCGCGCGCTTCTCCTCGGCCGGCAGCCCGGCGTGGAAGGCGATCGCGGGCCAGCCCTTGGCGTGCAGCCGCCCCGCCGTGCGCTCGGTGGCGTTGCGGCTGCCGCAATAGACGATGCCGCATTCCTTCTCCCGCCCGCGCAGGAAAGCGAGCAGCTCCGCCGTCTCGCCCTCGCGCGGCGCGGCGGCGATGTGCAGGTTCGAGCCGGTGGAAGCTCGCCGCGAACACGGCCGCATCCTCCAGCCGCAGCGCGCGCAGGATATCCGCCCGCGTGCGCGGGTCAGCCGTCGCGGTGAGCGCCACCCTCGGCACGCCGGGGAACACGTCGCGCAGGCGAGCAAGGTCGCGATACTCGGGCCGGAACTCGTGGCCCCAGGCGGAGACGCAGTGCGCCTCGTCTATCGCGATCAGCGCGAGCTTGCACCCGGCGCAGGCGGTCGAGCGTGCCGTGCATGAGCAGGCGCTCCGGCGAGAGATAGAGCAGCTTGAGCGTCCCCGCCTCCAGCGCGCGTGCGGTGCGCCGGGCCTCGTCAGCATCCGCCTCGGAGTGCAGCGCGCCGGCCTCGACGCCGAGCTGGCGGAGTGCGGCCACCTGGTCGTCCATGAGGGCGATCAGCGGCGAGACGACGAGCGCCGTGCCGGGCCGGCAGAGCGCAGGAACCTGGTAGCACAGGCTTTTGCCGCCACCCGTCGGCATGAGCACGAGCGCGTCGCCGCCGGCCACGATCCGCGCGACGGCATCCTCCTGCAAGCCACGGAAGGCGGGGAACCCGAAGACGCGGTGAAGGATCTCCTCCGGAGCAGCCGCGTCCGGCGCCGCCTCACGGCTCAGCAGGAGCAGCCTCGAACTCCGCGGGGCGCAGCAGCCGGGCGAGACGGTCGAGCAGGCCGTTGACCATGCGCGGCTCGTCGCCCGTGAAGAAGCCGTGCGCCACGTCGAGATACTCGTTGATGATGACGCGCACTGGCGGGCCGTCCTGCATGGACAGCTCGGCGCCGCCGGCGCGCAGCATGGCGCGGAGCACCGGGTCGAGGCGCGGCAAGGGCCAGTCGGGCGGCAGATTCTCCGCGAGCATCTTGTCGAGCCGGTCCTGCTGCTCGACGGCGGTGCGGACGATGCGGGCGAACAGGGGCACCTGCGCGTCCGGCACACGGCCCTCGGCAAAGGCCTCAGGGGGCGCCCCTGCAGCGCCCGGCAGCATGCCGAGGCGGTGACGGATGAACTGCTCGATCACGGCCTCGGCCGCTTCCTGGCCCTGCTCGCTCTGGAACAGCGCCTGGGTCGCCGCGACGCGCGACGCCGTGCGCGGGCGCGACGGCGGCGGTCCCCGATGGGACCGGTGCTGCGTCGCGCGGCTCACGACCAGGTCTCGATGCGGCGCGCGACCGCGACCTGCATCAGCACCGCTGCCGCGGCCTCCGCGCCCTTGTTGTGCCCGTCCCGGCCCGCGCGCACGACAGCCTGCTCGACGCTGTGGACGGTGAGCAGCCCGGTGCCGAGGGCGATGCCGAACTGCAGCGCAACCTGCATCAGCCCCTCCATGGACGAGCGGCAGACGTAGTCGTAGTGGTCCGTGCCGCCCCGCACGACGCAGCCGAGCGCGACGAACCCGTCCCACCGCTTCGGCCCGCGCAGCGCGAGGCGGATCGCCTGGGGCAACTCCAGCGCGCCAGCCACGTCGAGAACGTCCACCGCCGCACCCGCCCCGTCGAGCATCCGGCGCGCGCCCCAGAGCAAACCCTCGGCCACGTCCTTGTAGTAGGGCGCCTGGACGACGAGGATGGCCGGCGGCGCACCCGGCACGCTCGGCGGCTTCGGCAGCGGCGCGTCAGCCGTACTCATTGGCGCACCTCTGGCGAGGCGCTCAAGCGCCGGGCTCCAGGGCGTGCTGGTCCACGATGTTGAGGCCGTAGCCTTCCAAGCCGATCACGGTGCGCTGCGTGTTGGAGAGCAGGATCATGTCGTGCACGCCGAGATCCACCAGGATCTGGGCGCCGATGCCGTAGTCACGCAGCACTGGGCGCGGACGCGGGCTGCCGCGCATTCCCGCGACCCGCTCGCTCAGCGCCGTGGGCCGCGGATCGCGCAGGAGCACGATGGCGCCCCGGTTCTCGGCAGCGATCAGGCGCATGGCCGCCGAGAGGGTGGGCCAGGACGCACCGCCGACCCAGTCGCCCATGAGGTCAACCTGGTGCATCCGCACGAGAGCGGGCATCGGGCGCGGCGAGGTCGCCCTTGGAGAGGACGAGGTGCTCGGCATACTCGACCGTGTTGGCATAGACGGCGAGCCGCCACTCGCCGCCGATCGGGTGGTGCAGCACGCCTTCCTCGACCCGGCGCACGAGGCGCTCGGTGCGGCGGCGATGGGCGATCAGGTCGGCGATGGTGCCGAGCTTAAAGTTATGGCGCTGGGCGAAGGCGACGAGGTCGGGCAGGCGCGCCATCGTGCCGTCGTCGTTCATCACCTCGCAGATCACGCCCGACGGGTTCAGCCCGGCCATGCGGGCGATATCGACCGCCGCTTCCGTATGCCCGGCGCGCACCAGCGTGCCGCCCTCGCGCGCGACCAGCGGGAAGACGTGGCCCGGCGTCGTGATGTGGTCGCGTCCCAGCTCCGGGTTGATCGCGACGGCGATGGTATGGGCACGGTCGTGCGCCGAGATGCCCGTCGTCACGCCCTCGGCGGCCTCGATGCTGACGGTGAAGGCGGTCTGATGCCGTGTTCCGTTGGCGGCGGCCATGAGCGGCAGGCCGAGGCGCTCGACGCGGCTGCGGGTCAGCGCCAGGCAGATCAGGCCGCGGGCATGACGTGCCATGAAGTTGATCGCGTCGGGCGTGGCGAACTGCGCGGGAATAACGAGGTCACCCTCGTTCTCGCGGTCCTCGTCGTCCACGAGCACGAACATGCGTCCGGCGCGTGCCTCTTCGATCAGCTCGTCGGCCGAGGAGAGATAGGTCGAGAGAGTCGCGCTCTTCATGGGATCTCCGCGAGGCGCGCCACGTAGCGCGCCAGCATGTCTATCTCGATGTGGACCGCATCGCCGGGCTTGAGCAAGCCCAGCGTCGTCGCCGACCAGGTATGGGGGATCAAGTTCACCCCGAAGCGGCTCCCGTCAACCCAGTTGACCGTGAGCGAGACGCCGTCCACCGCGACGCTGCCCTTCTCGGCGACGAAGCGCGCTAGCTCGGGCGGCAGCGCGAAGACGACGCGGTAGGACCCGTTCTCGGGCCGCACCTCGGCCAGGGTGCCGAGCCCGTCCACGTGCCCGCTTACGATATGGCCGCCCAGCTCATCGCCGACGCGCAGGCTTCGCTCCAGGTTGAGCCGCGTGCC
Organism: uncultured Alphaproteobacteria bacterium; assembly: GCA_963848595.1. GTDB lineage: Bacteria > Pseudomonadota > Alphaproteobacteria > Acetobacterales > Acetobacteraceae > CAWKEH01. The sequence goes on from CAWKEH010000004.1 coordinate 157,377, forward strand.
CTCGCGCCAGGTGCCGAGCCGAGTGCGCGCCAGCG
>CAWKEH010000005.1:0-156787 GCA_963848595.1 uncultured Alphaproteobacteria bacterium
AGCGCCGACGTGCCCGTGCCCGATTTCCGCGTTGGGCTGCAGGCGGGGTGGCTGGGCTGCGCATCGGGGTGCCGCGCCACTTCTTCGCGACGGCGAAGGGTGCCACGCCGGAGGCGGTCGCGGCCGTGGATCGGATCGCGGCCTTGCTGCGCGAGGCCGGCGCGCTCGTGGAGGATGTCACCCTCCCGGACTACGCGCTGTTCAACGCCTGCGGCCGCGTGATCCTCGCGAGCGAGGCGTTCGCGATCCATGAGGCCGACCTGCGCGCGCGCCTCGCCGACTACGGGCGCTTCGCCATGCAGCGCTTCGTGCTCGGCGCCACGATCACGGCCGCCGACCTGGTGCAAGCGTTCCGCCTGCGCCGCGAGCTGGCCGATGCCGTCGAGGCGGTGCTCGACCAGTATGACGCGCTTCTCACGGCGTCCACCCTCGCCGCGGCGCCTCGGCTTGACGAGATGGGCGACACGACGGTGCAGCCGCCGCCCGTCCAGGCGCTGCCGTTCAACGTGACCGGGCACCCGGCGCTGAGTGTGCCTGCAGGCCTGGGAAGCGCCGGCCTGCCGCTCGCCGTGCAGGTCGCCGGCCGCGCGTTCGATGAGGCGACCGTGCTGCGAATCGGCCGCGCGGTCGAGCGCCTGTCCGGGTGGAGGACGTCCCATTCCCTCAGCCAGCCATGTAGCGCCGGACACCCTCCGCGAGCACGCGCAGGCCCGTCGCCAGGTCCTCGCGCTTGGTATCCTCGGCCCAATGATGGCTGATCCCACCGATCGAGGGCACGAACAGCATCGCGGCCGGGAGCCTGCGCGCGAGGTATTGGGCGTCGTGCCCGGCCCCGCTCGGCATACGCTGCCAGCGGCCCGGCGCGAGCGTCTCTGCCGCCCCCGCGAGCGCGTCCTGCAGCCCTGGGTCGCACAGCGCCGGGCTGGACTGGCTCATCACCTCCAGCGTCGCCGTGCAGCGCTCGCGGCGGTTGCTCTCCTGCACCGCCCGGCGCAGCACGAAGTGGAGTCGATCCAACACCTCCGGGGAGATATCGCGGAACTGGAAGAGCACTCGGCGCGCCCAGGAATGATCGGGGCGCCCCAGGGTCTAGGGTGATGCGGCCCGTCGTCCAGACCGTGCGCTCGCCGCACTGCCTCGGGAACTCCGCGTCGAGCCACGCCAGAAGGCGCACGGCGGCGAGGCCCGCGTCGCGCCGCTCCGCCATGGTCGTACCGCCGGCATGGTCCTGCTGGCCCTCGAAGACGATGCGGTATTGCCAGATAGCGACGATGCCCGTCACCACGCCGACCTGCTGGTCCCGGCTCTCGAGCACGGTGCCCTGCTCGATATGCATCTCGACGAAGCCCTTGTAGCGGCCTTCTTCGAGGGACAGACGCGGACGGCCAGCCAGCCCCGCGTCCTCCAGAGCCTGGCGCAGCGTCTTGCCGCCGTAGCGGTTCGCGAGGCCGTCGATCTCCGCCTCGTCCAGCAGGCCGATGAACGATCGAGACCCGATGAAGGAGCCGTAGTGGCCTTCCTCGTCGGCGAACGCGACCGCGTCCACTGGCAGCCCGGCGCGGGCCAGCGCCACGGCAGCGGTGACCCCGAGCGCGCCGTCCAGCCAGCCTGCCTCGTTCTGGCTCTCGATGTGGCTGCCCGCCAGCAGCTTCGCGCCTGGCCCAGGGTGGCGGCCCAGCACGTTGCCGATGCCGTCCATCTCGGGCTGGAGGCCAGCTTCCTCCATGCGCGCCATCAGCCAGCGCCGGGACTCCATGTCCTGCGGCGTGTAGGTCGGGCGGTGCACGCCCGTCTTGAACGCCCCGATCCGGCGCAGCGCGTCGAGGTCGGAGAGGAAGCGCTCGGTATCTGGCTCAAGTGTTGCCATCTCAAGTGTTGCCATAGAGCCGCAGACTGGCCGCGTGAGACGCGGACCGCAAGGCTCCGGACCCGTGATCGGCCTGGTCAGCCTCCCACGCATGCAGGATCTGCCGCCGGTTTCTGTGAAGATCCCGTGACCTCGCTGAAAAGTTGTGCGTGCGATCCGCGGCCGACTGTGGTAAATCCATTATTGGACGAGAGGGGAATGTGAGCGAAGAGTTGTTCGCTAGGCGCAAGAGAGTAGCGCTCCCGCGGCTGATCACATCCAGCGCTGCCTGCGTCTGTGCCAATGTTCTCGGCGTTCAATGATAGGCTACGGCTGAGGAGTTTTCATGGCGCAACTCGATGATGTGTTCTCCCTGCATACCGCTTTGCGCGACCAGCGCCGCGAGGTCGAGATGGGCCTTGCTGATTACTTGCAGGCCTGCAGTGAAGATCCTGGCTGCTACGCGGGACCTGCCGAGCGGATGCTGCGGGCCATCGGCGAGCCTGAGACCATCGACACGGCGCGTGATCCTAGACTCGGCCGGATTTTCCTCAACCGCACGATACGCGTCTATCCGGCCTTCTCCGACTTCCACGGGATGGAGGAGACGATTGAGCGCATCGTCGGCTTCTTCCGCCACGCGGCCCAGGGCCTCGAGGAGCGCAAGCAGATCCTCTACCTGCTCGGCCCCGTTGGCGGCGGCAAATCGTCGCTCGGCGAGAGGCTCAAGGCGCTGATGGAGCTGGAGCCGATCTACGTGCTCAAGGCCGGGCGCGACCTCAGCCCGGTGTTCGAGAGCCCGCTCGGGCTGTTCGACCCGGAGCGCATGGGTCCCACCCTCGAGCGGAAATACCGGATCCCGCCCCGCGTCCTGACCGGGCTCGCCAGCCCCTGGGCGCTCAAGCGGCTCGAGGAGTTCGAGGGCGACCTCGAGCGGTTCCGGGTCGTCAAGCTCTACCCGTCGCGCCGCCGCCAGATCGCCGTCGCCAAGACCGAGCCCGGCGACGACAACAACCAAGACATCTCCGCCCTGGTCGGCAAGGTGGATATCCGCAAGCTCGAGGAATACAGCCAGAATGATCCCGACGCCTACGGCTTCTCCGGCGGGCTGAACCGCGCGAACCAGGGACTCCTCGAGTTCGTCGAGATGTTCAAGGCGCCGATCAAGATGCTCCACCCGCTGCTGACCGCGACGCAGGAGGGCAACTACATCGGCACCGAGAACATCGGCGCCATTCCGTTCCAGGGCATCATCCTCGCCCACTCCAACGAGGCGGAGTGGCAGAGCTTCCGCAACAACCGCACCAACGAGGCCTTCCTCGACCGCGTCAGCGTCGTGAAGGTTCCCTACTGCCTGCGCGTGACGGAGGAGACCCGGATCTACGAGAAGCTCATCCACGGCTCCGCCCTCGCCGAGGCGCCCTGCGCGCCGCACACGCTGGAGATGCTGGCCCGTTTCGCCGTGCTGTCGCGCCTCAAGCCGCACGCCAACTCCCGGCCTTTTGCCAAGATGCGGGTCTATGACGGCGAGAACATCCGCGAGACCGATCCCAAGGTGAAGACCATGCAGGAGTATCGCGATACGGCCGGCGTGGACGAGGGCATGGACGGCATCTCGACCCGCTTCGCCTTCAAGGTGCTCTCGGCCACGTTCAACCACGACCCGACCGAGGTCGCCGCCGATCCCGTCCACCTGATGTATGTGCTGGAGCAGGCGATCCGGCGCGAGCAGTTCCCGCCCGACACCGAGGCCGCCTACCTCGCCACGATCAAGTCGGAGCTCGCCACGCGTTACGCGGAGTTCATCGGCAACGAGATTCAGAAGGCCTACCTCGAGAGCTACCACGACTACGGGCAGAACCTGTTCGACCGCTACCTGGACTACGCCGACGCCTGGATCGAGGACCAGGACTTCAAGGACCCGGACACCGGGCAGATGATGAGCCGCGAAACCCTCAACGCCGAGCTGACCAAGACGGAGAAGCCTGCCGGCATCGCCAACCCCAAGGATTTCCGCAACGAGGTGGTCAAGTTCGCGTTGCGCACGAGGGCGGCTAACAGCGGGCGCAACCCATCCTGGACCTCCTACGAGAAGATCCGCGCGGTAATCGAGAAGCGGATGTTCAGCCAGGTCGAGGACCTTCTCCCTGTGATCAGCTTCGGCTCCAAGAAGGACGGGGAGACCGAGAAGAAGCACGCCGACTTCGTCGAGCGCATGGTCTCGCGCGGCTACACCGAGCGCCAGGTGCGCCGGTTGGTCGAGTGGTATATGCGGGTCAAGCAGTCGGCCTGAACGGGAGAGGCAGGGCCGCGTGGACATCATCGACCGCCGCTCCAACCCACACGGCAAGAGCCTGGAGAACCGCCAGCGCGTCCTCACGCGTGCGCGGGCAGCGGTGGCGCGGGCGGCGCGGGAGGCGATCGACCGCGGCACGCTGCGCGAGGTCGGCCAGGGCGGGGCCGTCACCATCCCGGCGGACAGCTTGCACGAGCCGTCGTTCCACACCGTGTTCTCCGGCGGCGAGCGGGACATCGTGCTGCCGGGGAATAAGGAGTTCTCGGTCGGCGACCGGCTTCGCCGGCCTCCGGGCGGCAGCGGCAAGGGCGGCAGCGGCGAGGGCGACGCCTCCGACCAGGGCGGCGGCGAGGACGAGTTCCGCTTCGTGCTGACGCGCGACGAGTTCCTCGACCTGTTCTTCGAGGATCTCGAGCTGCCCGACCTGGTGAAGAACCAAGTCGTGAGTGTCGAGACCACGGCGCCGGTGCGCGCCGGCATCAGCACCGACGGCGCCCCGTCGCAGATCGACATGGCGCGGACGATGCGCCAGTCCATGGCCCGGCGCATCGGCCTGCAGCGGCCGAAGCCCGAGAACGTGCGCGCGCTGGAGGCGGAGCTGGAGCGGCTGGCCGAGTCCGGCGAGAATCCCGAACGGCTGGCGGCGTTGCAAGCGGAACTCGAGACGGCGCTGCGCCGGCTCCGCCGGGTGCCGTGGGTCGATCCCGTGGACCTGCGCTACCGGCGGTTCACGCAAATGCCCAAGCCTTCGAGCCGCGCGGTGATGTTCTGCCTCATGGACGTGTCCGGCTCCATGACTGAGCAGATGAAGGACTTGGCCAAGCAATTCTTCCTGCTGCTGCATGTCTTCCTGGAGCGCCGCTACAAGCGCGTCGATCTCGTGTTCATCCGCCACACCGAAACGGCCGAGGAGGTGGACGAGCAGACGTTCTTCACCGATCCGCGGACCGGGGGCACGGTCGTCTCCACGGCGCTGGCCGAGCTGATCCGCATCCAGCGCGAGCGCTACCCCGCTGACTCCTGGAATATCTACGCCGCGCAGGCGTCAGACGGCGACAACTACAGCAGCGACACCGCACGCGCCGTCGGGCTGCTCGAGGCGGACATCCTGCCCGTCGTCCAGTACTTCGCCTATATCGAGGTCGCGGCAATGGGCGCGATGATACGCGGCCAGAGCGATCTCTGGCGCGGCTACGAGAAGCTCTCGCAGCGCGCGCCGCAACTGGCTCTGCGCCGGGTCGAGGAGCGGCGGGACATCTTCCCCGTGTTCCGCGACCTGTTCGCCCGGCGCCCGGCCGCCACCAGTTGACTCTCTCGTAGGTGACCTCGTGGACACTCAGGCCTTGTTCACTGGTTCGGATTGGGACTTCAACACGCTGCGGCGCTGCTACGACGCCATCGAGCAGGTCGCCGAGGCTGAGCTTGGCCTCGAGGTGTTTCCGAACCGCATCGAGGTGATCACGGCCGAGCAGATGCTCGACGTCTATACCGCCCACGGCATGCCGCTGACCTACCGGCACTGGTCGTATGGCAAGCGGTTCCTGGAGCACGAAGCCGGCTATCGCCGGGGCTTCACCAGCCTCGCCTATGAGGTCGTCATCAACTCCAACCCCTGCATCAGCTACCTGATGGAGGAGAACAGCGCGACCATGCAGGCGCTGGTCACCGCGCACGCCGCCTTCGGCCACAACCACTTCTTCCGCAATAACTACCTGTTCCGGCAATGGACGCAGCCGTCCACGATCCTCGATTACCTGGAGTTCGCCCGCACCTATGTCGCGCGCTGCGAGGACCGCTACGGGGTGGCCGCGGTCGAGCGCATCCTGGACGCCGCGCACGCGCTCTCGCGCCATGGCGTGTCCCGCCACGCCGGCGCCCGTCCGCTGGATCTGGCAGCGGAGCAGCGCCGGGAGCGAGAGCGCCAGGAGCACGATGAGCGCGTTTACAACGACCTCTGGCGCACGTTGCCGGGCCAGCGCGCGCCGTTGGAAGCCGATCCAGTCACCGAGCGCCGGCGCCGGCTCGGCCTGCCCGAGGAGAACCTGCTCTACTTCCTGGAGAAGTCGTCCCCGCGCCTGGAGACCTGGGAGCGCGAGATCATCCGCATCGTCCGGCTGATCGCCCAGTATTTCTACCCGCAGCCGCAGGCCAAGGTGATGAACGAGGGCTGCGCCACGTGGGTGCATCAGCGGATCATGACGCGGCTGCACGAGACCGGCCAGATCGACAACTCCGCCTTCATGGAGGTGCTGCACTCGACGACGAACGTCACGATGCAGCCCGGCTTCGACCATCCCGCCGCGTCGGGCTTCAATCCGTATGCCCTGGGCTACGCGATGATGTGCGACATCGAGCGTATCTGCGCAGCACCCACCGACGAGGATCGGGTCTGGTTCAAGGATATTGCCGGCAACGGCGACCCGCTCGGGACGCTGCGCCACGCCTGGGCGAACTACCGCGACGAGAGCTTCATTCTTCAGTTCCTCTCGCCGGCCGTGATGCGCCAGTTCCGGATGTTCCGCCTGCTCGACGATGCCGCCGAGCCTTACCTGCTGGTGGATGCGATCCACGACGAGGCCGGCTACCGCGAGCTGCGCCGCAGCGTGGCCCGTTCTTACGATCCAGGCGAGACCGATCCTGACATTCAGGTGATGGACGTCGATCTGGCCGGCGACCGGAGGCTGCTGCTTCACCATCGCACGCGGCCCGGGCAGCTCCTGCATCAGCGCGACGTCGAGGCCACGTTGCGCTACCTCGCGATCCTGTGGGGCTACAAGGTGAAGCTGCAGGAAGTGGACAGGAGCACAGAGTCGGTCCTCGCGACGCATGTCGCGGACCCCTCCACGAGATGGAAGAATTGACTAAGCTGGCTCCGGTCCGTTAGGGCCAAACCGGGGATCCGGCGCGGTCCTCGCACCTTGTCCTGAGCACGACCCTACGATCGCAGCCGGTCATCCAAGGCTGGCATGGGCCGGCGCCGCCGAAAGAGGAAGCGCGACATGAAAGCCAACAGCGTTCTCGACACCATCGGCAACACGCCGCACGTCCGGGTGAGTCGCCTGTTCCCCGACGCCACCGTCTGGATCAAGTGCGAGCGCGCCAACCCCGCCGGCTCCATCAAGGACCGCATCGCGCTCTCCATGGTGGAGGCGGCCGAGGCGGATGGCCGGCTCAAGCCCGGCGGCACGATCATCGAACCCACCTCGGGCAACACCGGCATCGGCCTCGCCATGGTGGCGGCGGTGAAGGGATACAAGCTGATCCTCGTCATGCCGGAGTCGATGTCGATCGAGCGGCGGCGGCTGATGCAGGCCTACGGTGCCACGTTCGATCTCACGCCGAAAGAAGGCGGCATGAAGGCTGCGATCGCGCGGGCGGAGGAGCTGGCCGCGCAGAACGACGGCGCCTGGATCCCGCAGCAATTCGAGAACCCCGCCAACATCGACGTGCATGCCCGCACCACGGCCCAGGAGATTCTGGCCGACTTCCCGGACGGGATCGACGTTCTGATCACCGGGGTGGGCACGGGCGGCCACATCACCGCTTGCGGCGAGGTGCTGAAGCCGCGCTGGCCGAAGCTCAGGGTGTTCGGGGTCGAGCCGGCCGCCTCGGCAGTCCTCTCGGGCGGCCAACCCGGTCCCCATCCGATCCAGGGTATCGGCACCGGCTTCATCCCGGCGAACCTGCACCGAGAGGTGCTCGACGGCGTGATCCAGGTCGAGGCCGAGGAGGCGAAGGAGTTCGCCCGCCGCTCGGCGCTGAAGGAGGGGCTGCTGGTCGGCATCTCCTCGGGCGCCACGCTGGCCGCGATCGCGAAGAAGCTGCCGGATCTGCCGAAGGGGATCACGATCCTGGGATTCAACTACGACACGGGCGAGCGATACCTGTCGGTGCCGGATTTCCTGCCGGGCTGAGCCGCCGGAACGCCCCGTGGCGGCGACGTGGTGGCAGCGGGGGATCATCTACCAGGTCTATCCGCGGTCCTTCCAGGACAGTGACGGCGACGGCGTCGGCGACCTGCCCGGCATCGCCCGGCGCCTCGACTACCTGGCCTGGCTCGGCGTGGACGCGCTCTGGCTGTCCCCGATCTATCCCTCGCCCATGGCGGATTTCGGCTACGACGTCAGCGACTACTGCGCCGTGGACCCGGTCTTCGGCACGCTCAACGACTTCGACCGGCTCGCGGCCGAAGCTCACTCGCGCGGACTGCGGCTGATCCTCGACTTCGGTCCCGAACCACAGCTCCGACCGGCACCCCTGGTTCCTGGAGAGCCGCGCCTCGCGCGACAGCCCGCGGCGGGACTGGTATATCTGGCGCGACCCGGCGCCGGGTGGCGGTCCGCCGAGCAACTGGCTCAGCCACTTCGGCGGCGGTGCCTGGGAGTGGGACGAGGCCACGGGGCAGTATTACCTGCACTCCTTCCTCAAGGAGCAGCCCGACCTGAACTGGCGCAACCCGGAGGTGCGCCGGGCCATGTATGCGGCCATGCGGTTCTGGCTCGACCGCGGCGTGGACGGGTTCCGCGTGGACGTGCTCTGGCTGCTCATCAAGGACGACCAGTTTCGCGACAACCCGCCCAACCCCGACTGGCGCCCCGGCAGTCGCTCGCGCGCCCAGCTCCTGCCCCTCTACGACGCTGATCGGCCGGAGGTGCACGAGGTGGTCGCCGAGATGCGGCGCGTGCTCGACGCCTACCCAGGGGAGCGCGTGCTGATCGGCGAGATCTATCTGCCCCCGGAGCGCCTGGTCACCTACTACGGCCAGGACCTCGCGGGCGCACACCTGCCGTTCAATTTCCAGCTCGTGCTGCTGCGCTGGGACGCCGCCGGGATCGCGCGGGCAATCTCGGGCTACGAGACTCTGCTGCCCGCGGGTGCGTGGCCGAACTGGGTTCTCGGCAATCACGACAACCGGCGCCTCGCGTCGCGCATCGGCCCGGCCCAGGCGCGGGTGGCGGCGATGCTCCTGCTGACCTTGCGCGGCACGCCGACGATCTACTACGGCGAGGAGATCGGGATGGAGGACGTCCCGATCCCGGCGGAGCGGGTAGCAGACCCGGCGGAGCGCAACGAGCCGGGCCTAGGCCTCGGCCGCGACCCGGAGCGCACGCCCATGCCGTGGGACGCCTCGCCCGCTTCCGGCTTCACCGAGGGGCGGCCCTGGCTGCCGCTCGGTCGCGACCACGCGTCGCGCAACGTCGCGGCGCTCTCGGACGACCCGGCCTCAAGCCTGAGCCTGTACCGAGACCTGATCGCCCTGCGCCGGGATAGCACCGCCCTGGCGCTCGGCGCCATCGAGGGCATTGCCGCAGAAGGCGACGTGCTGACCTACAGGCGGCGCACGGGAGACGAGTGCTTCTGGGTCCTCCTCAATCTCGGCAACGCGCCGCGGCGAGTGACGGCGCCGAGAGGCGGCCAGATCGTGCTGTCCACGCATCTCGACCGTCGCGGCGAGACCGTCGGCGACGACGTGGCGCTGCGGCCGGCGGAGGGCGTCGTGGTCCGGTGAGGGCATCACCTGGATAGGCATTTCCGAACCACGGGAACGGAAGCTGGTGCTTTCAGCCAGCCGCCCGATGGTGCTGAATCGAAGGCGCCGCAGGACGGAGTGTCCCATGCTGAACGTCATGGCCGAGCTCGCTGACACCGCTCAAACGCCGTTCGAGAACGGGCGGGCCATGCCTGCGAGCGTTTATACCTCCCCCGAGTTCCTGGCCAGGGAGCTAGAAGACGTGTTCCGCCGGCAGTGGATCTGCGTCGGCCGTGCTAGTGCCATCCCGGAGCTGGGCGACTATCTCACCTACGAGATCGCCGGCCAGCCGATCGTCGTCCTGCGCGGCGCCGACGGCACCGTGCACGCTTTCTCCAACGTCTGCCTGCACCGCATGTCCGTGCTGCTGCAAGGGCGAGGGCGGGTGCGCTCCATCATCTGCCCCTATCATGCCTGGACCTATAACCTCGACGGCGCCCTTCGCGGCGCACCGCAGATGCAAGCGAGTCCGGGCTTCAACCGCAAGGAGTACCGGCTTCCCGAGATCCGCTGTGAGACCTGGCTCGGCTGGATCTACGTGACGCTCGATCCCTCCCTGCCGCCCGTCGCCGAGCATCTCGCGCCGGTCGAGGCGCTGATCGGCCGATACGGCATGGAGCACTACGTCGAGACCTTCCGCGAGGAGCACGTCTGGGACACGAACTGGAAGATCCTCGCCGAGAACTTCATGGAGAGCTACCACCTGCCGATGCTTCACAAAGCGACGGTGGGACCGCATTCCAAGATGGAGGAGATGGAGTGCCCGCCAGGCGCGGCGGCCTTCAACTATCACTGGATCACCAAGGAGGCGACGCTGCCGATCGGCAACGCGCACCCGGCCAACACGCGGCTGCAGGGCGAGTGGCGCAAGCGGACGGCGCTGCTCGCGATCTACCCAAGCAACCTCGTCACGCTGACGCCGGGCTACTTCTGGTATCTCGTCGTCCATCCGCGCGGCGTCGGGCAGGTCCATATCGTGTTCGGCGGCGGTCTCTCGCCGGAGTTCATCCACGATCCCGACGGCCCCCAGCACCTCGCGACGCTGAAATTGCTGCTCGACGAGGTGAACGCCGAGGACCGGCGCGGCGTTGAGGCGGTGTTCCGCGGCGTGCAGGCGCCGCTGGCCCGGCCGGGACACCTCAGCTACTTGGAGCGGCCGAACTACGACTTCGCGCGCTACCTCGCCCGGCGCGTCGGGGCAGCTTAGGCGCGGCCGAGGCGCTGGACCGGGAAGTGCAAATTTACCGCGCGCGAGGCAACTGCCACAGTGAGGCATCGGGCGCAGATGGAAGGACCGCACGATGATCCGCACTGGACAGCAATACCTCGACTCGATCCGGGACGGGCGCGAGGTCTACATCAACGGCGAGCGCGTCCGCGACGTCGCGACGCATCCGATGTTCAAGCCGCTGGTGGACATCCGCGCCCGTATCTACGACATGGCGCACGAGCCGGCGACGCGCGATATCATGTCCTACACCGAAGGCGGCGACCGCAACGCTGTCGGCAACAAGCTGCCGCGGACGCAGCAGGACTGGTGGGACAAGCGGCGCGCCACGGACACCGTGCTGGAGGAGATTGGCGGCGTCGTCACCCGCGTCGGCGACGAGACCGTAGGCGAGATGTGGTCGCTCTACGACGGTCGCGACGTGCTGAACGAGGTCGATCCCCAGTTCGCCCGCAACATCGAGGCGCACATCCAGCGCACCATCGAGCGCGACCCGTTCCACGTCTCGGCCAACACGGATCCCAAGGGCGACCGCTCCAAGCCGCCGCAGGAGCAGGACCCGGACATGCTCCTGCACCTCGTGCGCGAGACCGATGCTGGCATCGTCGTGCGGGGCGCCAAGTATGAGACCGCCGCGGCCTATGCCAACCAGGCGTTCACCAAGCCGACCATCGCCAACTGGGGCAACGCCGCCTACTCCGACTACGCCCTCGGGTTCGTGTGCGACCTCGGCTCGCCTGGCCTGAAGTTCATCTGCCGCACGGGCTTCGCGGGCCGGGCGCCCGCTGAGGACTACCCGCTGTCCAACCGCTTCGACGAGGTGGACACGCTGGTGATCTTCGACGACGTGCTGATCCCGTGGGAGAACGTGCTGTTCTACCGCCATACCAAGGCGGCGGCGTTCATCCGAGCGACCCTGCACCGCTACTCGGCGTTCGCGTTCGTGCAGCGCAACCTCAAGCTCGCCGACATGATGATCGGCGCCGCCCTGTTCAACGCCCGGCAGACCGGGCTCGACAAGCAGCAGGCGGTGCAGGAGAAGCTCGCGCAGCTCGCCGTCTATCGCGAGGGCATCAACGCCCACCTCACGGCGGCGATCGCGCTGGCCGAGCCGAGCCCCGGCGGGCTGCTGATGCCGAACCAGTCGCTGCTCTACACCGGCCGCGTGCTGGCCTGCTCGCAGCTGCACAACATGATGCACATCGCCCGCGAGCTGTGCGGCGGCCAGATCTGCGTGACCCCCGACAAGGCGTGCTTTGACGCGCCGGAGACCAAGCCCTGGATGGACAAATTCTACTCCATCAACGAGGACTGGGTCGCCGACGACCGGCGCCGGCTGCTGGCGCTCGCGCGCGACCTGCTGAACTCCGACTACGCCGGGCACCGGCTGACGTTCCAGCTCTTCGCCCAGTCGCCGCCCTTCGCGCACCTCGCGGCCGTGTATCGCAACTTCGGCTGGGACGGGCCGCTCAGCTTCGTCAAGAAGGCGGCCGGCTTGTCGGACCAGGTCATGCACGGCGTGCGCCCCGCGAGCGGGGACAGCGCCGTGGAGCAATGGTTCGGCGCGGCCCCCATGCGCCAGGCGGCCGAGTAGCGCCGTGGAGACCAGCGCCAGTCCCGACCTGCGCCCCGACTTGCGCAAGGACTTCCTGGCGGCGATGAGCCAGGCCGCCTGCACCGTGAGCGTCGTCACGACGGATGGGCCGGCGGGCCGGGCCGGGGTGACGATATCGGCCATGACCTCGGTCTCGGCCGACACGCCGCAGCCGACCTTGCTCGTCTGCGTCCACCATCGCTGCCGCGCCGCGGAGGCGATCCTCGGCAACGGCGCGTTCTGCGTGAACGTGCTGCGCGACGACCAGTCCACCATCTCCGACCACTTCGCCGGCCGCGTCCCAGCGCCCGGCGGCGACCGGTTCGCCTGCGCCGACTGGACCGCCGAGAAGACCGGCGCGCCACGCGTGGTGGACCCGCTGGTCGCCTTCGACTGCCGCCTGCTGAGCGGCGAGCGGGTTGGCACGCACCACGTGTTCATCGGGGCGGTCGAGGACGTCTTCATCGCCCCGGGCGGCGCGCCCCTGATCTACGCCAACCGCGCCTACGGCAGCTTGGCCCGGCCCTGACGGAGGAACCCGGCATGGCGCACCAGAGACTCCGCCCGTTCAACACCCGCGACACCTACCCCGAGCAGCGGCTTGACAACGATCTCTGCCAGGCGGTGGTCGCGCGGGGACGCCTCGTGTTCCTGCGCGGCCAGGTCGCCCAAGATCTGGACACGGCCGAGAACGTCGCCGTGGGCGATCCGGCCGCCCAGGCGCGCAAGGCGATGGAGAACATCCAGCAGCTTATCGCCGAGGCGGGCGGCCGGATGGAGCACTTAGTGAAGCTCGTCGTCTATCTCACCGACATACGCCACCGCGAGCCAGTCTATCGGGTGATGGGGGAGTTCGTCCGCGGCGTGTACCCGGTCTGCACCGGGCTGGTCGTGGTAGCGCTGGCGCGGCCGGAGTGGCTGGTGGAGATAGACGCGACCGCCGTGATCCCCGACGCGGAGTAGGGGGCGATGACGTTCTCCATCGCCGCCCGCTGCGCGCGCACTGGCGCCTTCGGCATCGCCGTCTCCTCCTCCAGCCCCGCGGTCGCGGCACGCTGCGCACACGCCCGCGCGGGCGTCGGCGCGGTGGCGACGCAGAACATCACCGACCCGCGGCTCGGCCCGCAGGGACTCGACCTGATGGCGGCCGGGGCGAGCGCGCAAGAGGCGCTGGAACGGCTGCGCGCCACCGCTCCCCATATCGAGTCTCGGCAGCTCCTGCTCGTGGATCGCGCCGGCCGCACGGCCTGGTTCTCCGGCGAGCGGACGCTAGGCCGGCACGGGGCCGCCGCGGCGCAGGACGTGGTCGCTGCCGGCAACCTCCTGGCGGACGAGGCGGTTCCCGGACGCATGGTGGAAGCCTTCCAGGGTTCCCCGCAGGAGACTCTCGGACGCCGCCTGCACGCCGCCCTGCGCGCCGGCCTCGACGCCGGCGGGGAGGCGGGAACGGTCCACTCCGCCGGGCTGCTGATCGTGCGCGACGTGCCCTGGCCGGTCGCGGACCTTCGGGTGGACTGGGACGACAGCGACCCGATCGGTGCATTGCAGCGCCTGTGGGCGATCTGGGAGCCGCAGATGGACTCCTACGTGACTCGCGCGCTCGACCCCGGCGCCGCCCCGTCCTACGGCGTCCCTGGAGACGAGTAGCCGGCAGTGGCCTAGTTCGAAATCTGCCACCTCCCTAATAGCCGGGCTTGGCCTGGCCACCACGACCTTGTCGCCACTCACCTTATTAACTGTTATCTGCAACGGTAAATCTGGCATGAATGTCTCATGGGAGATGTCAGATTCACCCAGGCCCAGATACGTGGCCTCCTTGGGTTGGAGCCCGAGACAATGCGACACTGGCGCCGGCGCCTCGGTCCGCTCGGCGCGAAGCCGCGGAAGGCGGCGTACGACCGCGCCGATCTGCTCGCGCTGGCTGTCGTGCGCGAGCTGGTGCGAGGGGTGGGATTAGCGGTTTCGTCTCTGACCCCCGTCGCCGACGGCATTTTCGATCTGTGCAGGTCTCATTCGTGGCCGCACCTCTCGCGCTACCGTCTGCGCCTCGAAGACTCCCGCCTGAGCCTGGAGCAAGCCAACTCGCCCATAGCGGCCTTCAACCGATCTGCCGTGTTAGTCCCGCTGGCACCCCTCGTAATGCAGCTCGGTCAGGCATTGCTGGGTGAGGACGGAGAGGCCCAGCGCGAGCTGCGTTTCCCCCTTACCGTCCAGCCTGGGGGGCGGGCGTGAGCGATCTGCTGACCCTCGACTCTGTTCTGCGCGCGACGGGGTACGTCACGCCCGAGGGGGTGGAGGCGCCCGGCCTCCGACGACCTCGCGAGGTGCCCGCGGACAGAGGGGAACCGGATGCGATCTGGCGCGACCGCAGCGGCGTCGAGGTGCACTTCAGGTATTCCGAAAGCGCCCCCGACGCCTTTGAGGTGTTCGAGAGTCGTAAGCGCGCGTGGAACACTGGGTTCGCCGCCCTCCTCTGGCTCGTGTCGCCGGACAGGATCGATGTCTATGATGCCTACGCGCGGCCGCGCGGCCGCGAAGCCGACGAGGCCTACCTCCTCCGTACGTTCGGTGCGGTGGAGCAGGAACTTGCCCGTCTGGACGCCTACGCCGGGCGGCTGGCCTTCGAAACCGGCCGCTTCTGGGCGATGGAGAACCGCGTCCGCAGCGACGAGCGCGTGGACACGCAGCTACTGGGCGATCTTGGCCGGCTCGAGCGGCGCTTGGTTCGGAACGGCTTGCAGCGCGCGTATGCGCAGGCGCTGATCGGGCGAACACTATTCCTCTGCTACCTGCGCGACCGACGCATCGCCGGCCCTGAAGCTCACGAGGCCTTCGCCGAGAACCGTTTGGTGACGTGGCTCAGCGACAAGGACCGCGCATACGACCTTTTTGACTGGCTCCGGCGGACGTTCAACGGCGACCTCTTCCCCATGACAACGGGCGAACGGAAGGCCGTCACCGGGCGGCAGATCTCGCTGGTGGCCGAGACCTTCGCAGGGGTTGACCCCGAAAAGGGCCAGGGCTCGCTCTGGCCCTACCGCTTCGATGTCTTGCCGGTCGAGCTGATCAGCTCGATCTACGAGCAGTTCGTCCACGCCAGCGAGGGGCGGGAGGCGCGCAGGACCGGGGTGCATTACACGCCGGTCTCCGTTGTCAATCTCACGCTGGACAAGGTGCTGGCCGATGCAGACCCGAGCAGCAGAGTGCTCGATCTGACCTGCGGGTCCGGGGTCTTTCTAGTCGAAGCCCTACGCCGTTTGGTCGCGAGGAACGCCGGCGAGATGCCCCAGACGCGCGAGCTGGTCCGGCGCATCCTCCACTCGCAGGTCTTCGGCGTGGACCGGAGCGACGGTGCAATTCGCGTCGCGGCCTTTAGCCTCTACTTGGCGGCGCTGGAACTCGACCCAGACCCGAGGCCGCCAGAGGCGTTGCGCTTCGAGCCGCTCATAGGCAGCTCGCTGTTCGTTGCGGACGCGCTGGGGGAGCTGCCAGAGCCAATCAGGAGCGGCAGCTTCGACGTGATGGTCGGCAATCCGCCGTGGACCTACGCGGGAGGCCAGAACGTGCCGGACTGGCTGACGAATCGCCCCTTGCCGCCCCGTACCTCCGACTTCGCGTTCGTCTGGCGAGCCATCGGACTCGGCCAAGAGCGGGCCCGCATTGGTTTCGTGATGCGGGCGACACCGTTCTTCTCGCGCGCGAAGTCGAGCCGACGGGCGTGCGCGGCGCTGCTGGAAGCCATGGCGCCGGCCTCCATCATCGATCTGTCTGCGTTGCGCGACGATCTGTTCCCGACGGCGGACTACCCCGCCGTCATCGCTTCCGGGCGGCTGCCGCAGCAGCCCGATCCCTCGTCGGTCCCGGTCATCAAGGTGCCGTGGACGCCCGCATTCGCGAAATCGGGGACATTCGAGGTCGGCCCGGAAGACATCCGTGCGATGCCGCTCACGGCGTTCGCCGCGGACTACCCCTCATTGAAGGTCGTCGCCTTCGGCTCGGGTCGCGATCGCATGCTCCTGCGTCGTCTGTCTAAGGATTGCCAGACGCTCGAAGAGGTGCTGAACAGCTTGGGCACGGGCTTGGCGACCGGGATACAGCCGCTGCTCGGCGACGCCAACGATGCAAGCCAGCTGATGGGACTGCCCCTGCTCGAAGCGGGGAGCCTAGCGCCGCTGGTGGACGTGTCGGCCCTCCCCCGCTTCGAGCTGAAACAGGTGCATCGCCCGCGCAGCCGCAACATCTTTCGCGCCCCCTTGGTGCTGATCGGCGAGGGACCAAGTGGGGGGCGACTCGCCGTCGGCCTTAGCGATAGCGACCTTGTTTACACGGAATCATTCTACGGCATCCCCCTGAACGGGGCCGCATGGGAGGTGGCCTTGGTCCTGGCAGGCGTGCTCGCCTCCAGCCTGCCAGCCTGGTACATCCTGCTCACCGCGTCCGAGTTCGCCGTGCACAAGCGCAAGCTGCTGCGCCAGGATCTGCTTGATCTTCCAGTGCCGAGGGGCGACTGGCTTGTGATCCCTGCGGCTCGGCGGGTCGCGGCTGCATTCGAGGCCATTTGCGAACGGGATGGCGAAGTTAGCCGCCGTGCCCTCGACGAGGCCGCCTTCGACCTGTTCGGCCTCTCGGACCAAGAGAGGATCGTGGTCAGGGACGGCGCGGCCCGGGCGGCGCAGGAGTACACCGAGCAACGGACCAGTGCGGAGCAGGCGCCCTCGCGAGTCGAGCTACACGCCTACGCGGAAGCGTTTCTCGGCGTCGTCAACCCCTGGCAGCGTCTCGACGCCAGGTCGGAGCTGGCGGCGGAGGTGATGCGGATGCCGGCCGACTCCCCCCTGCACGTCGTGCGGTTCCTGCCGGACGCGGCGGCTGCGGTGCGGGACACCGCGCTCGGCACGTCGCTCAACGAGGTGCTCTCGAATTTGGGTAGGCGGCTGCACGTCTCGATCAGCGACAGCCTCCGCGTCGCCAGGCAACTGCGCATCTACGTCGGTGAGGAAGTGTTCATCGTCAAGCCATCGGCACGCCGGTATTGGACCGCTGGGGCGGGTCTGGATGACGCTGACAAGTGCCTCGGTGACGCGCTCGACGCCGGCTGGGAACCGGAGCGGGCACAAGATACCGCCACGGCGCTGGAGCGCCGATGAGTCTGATCCCGTTCGGGCGCAGCTCGAAGGTCGGGGTTCCTGGCGACCTCATCAGCTACCCCCGCCTGATCAGCGCCATCATCAAAGTCACCTTCGGTGGTTGGGCAGAGGCGCTGGCGCGCGATCCGCCGCCGACGCCTGCACACGACGAGCCGGGCATGAACGGCGCGCTCGCGCAGGGCATGCGGGCTTCCGCGCAGGCTCTCGGACTGACGAACATTGCTGTGGTAGAGACGCCGGGGGAGCGATCCGACCCGACCTTAGAGGTGCCGGACGTCGAGCCGGATGTGATCCTGCTCGTGGCTCAGTTCGCTCACCGCCTGTGGGTGCGCGCCATCGTCGAGTGCAAGCGCCTAGATCCGCTAGAGGCGTCGAGGCGCAATCTCAGGCGCGAGTACGTCAGGGAAGGCATGGATCGCTTCATCAGCGAGCGCTACGGCCGTGGCTGCCAATTGTGCTTCATGGTCGGCTATGTCTTGCGCCAGGATGGAGCCGCTGCGATGGCCGACGTGAACGCGCACCTGCAAGCAGTCGGTCGTGCAACAGACTGCCTGGCCGCGGCGCCGCGTTTCCGCAATGTCGGTTTCGTGGGAGAGAGCACGCACGTGCGACCTAGTAACGGGTTGAACTTGAAGCTTCTGCACTCCTTCTTGGTTTTCCCACATGTCAGACTCGATATGGCAAACGAAAGAGACATATAGTTTCTATTTTGGAATCTATTTTCATCCACTTGGCTAGACTTGGTCTGAGCATCCACGATTTTGCCGCTCGCACGAAAGTCGCATGGATGCTCGGCCCGCATCGGATGTGATGGGGGTGGATTTCAGATAGGGCACTATCGAGTAACCGTGATGCTTGGGAAAGCTGCCTGCCCGCACTAGGATCGCTGGCAGCGCCCTATCCCCGGACGGCACCGTGCGCTTCACGCTCAGGCAGATCCGCTACTTCGTTGCCGCCGCCGAGACCGGCAGCATCACGCTCGCCTCCGAGCAGGTCCACATCTCCCAGCCTTCCATCTCGGCCGCGATCTCCGCGCTGGAGGCCGATTACGGTATCCAACTGTTCATCCGCCACCACGCCCAGGGTTTGTCGCTGACGCGGCAGGGGCAGCGGTTCCTGCACGCCGCGAAGGCGGTGCTGCTGCAGGCGGGAGAGCTGGAAGCGACCGCCCTCGAGCTGGCGAGCAAGGTGAGCGGCGTCCTGGAGATCGGCTGCCTGTCCACGCTGTTCCCGCTTCTCGTGCCCGAGCTGGTCCAGGCGTTCCGCGCGCGGCATGAGAGCGCGGGTATCCATGCGGTCGCGGGGCATCAGCCGGACCTGATGGAAGGGCTGAGCCGCGGCGAGATCGCGCTGGCCCTCACCTACGACCTCGACCTCCCGCCTGGGCTGGAGTTCATAGAGCTGACGCGCCTGCCGCCTTACGCCTTCGTCGCCGCGGATCACCCGCTCGCGCAGCGGGAGGCGGTCTCGCTCGCGGACCTCGGCAGGGAGCCTTACCTGCTGCTCAACATGCCCACCAGCCGCGACTACTTCCTGTCCCTGTTCGCGGCGGCCGGGATCGCGCCGCGCGTCGTGGGGCGCTTCGAGCACCTCGACGTGATCCGCAGCCTGGTGGCGCGCGGCGAGGGGTTCGGCATGGCCAACGTGCAGCCGCGCAACCGAGCCTCGCTGGACGGCTACCCGCTCGCTTACCTGCCGCTCAGCGGCGCGCCGCGCGCGCTCGTGCTCGGCATCGCCTACGCGCCGGGGCTGCGGCGCACGCAGACGGCCGAGGCCGTCGTCGCCCTGTGCCGCGAGCTGATCCACGACGGCCACATACCCGGCGCGGTCTGAGCGCGCCCTCCCTGCGGAACAGGCAGCCGTGGCGCCCGCGGGGGGCCTGCCTCGGCCCACGCTGCGGCGGGCCTCGGGATTTTAGATGCAGTCTCCCCCCATGGCTCGACTATGCTGGCACTGCCCGCTGAATTGGAGTGTCATGCGTCGGTGATGTCCATGCCACCGCAAGCCGACGAGCGCGAGAGGGAGCCCGGCGCGCTCCAGCCGTCGGCTGCGCTCGACCAAGCCGAACTCGGCGAGCCGCGCCCAGCACCAGCAGCGTCCCCGCCCATCGTCAGCTTCCGCGGCGTCGAGAAGAGCTACGACGGCGTCAGCCTCGTCGTGCGCGACCTCAGCCTCGACATCGGGCGCGGCGAGTTCCTCACCCTCCTAGGACCGTCGGGATCGGGCAAGACCACCAGCCTGATGATGCTCGCCGGCTTCGAGGCGCCCACGGGTGGCGACATCCTGCTCAACGGCCGCTCGCTCACCGCCGTGCCGCCGCATCGGCGCAACATAGGCATGGTGTTCCAGAGCTACGCTTTGTTCCCGCACCTGACGGTCGAGGGGAATCTCGCCTATCCGCTGCGGATGCGGCGGATAGCGCGGGCGGCGATCGCGCCGCGGGTGGAGAGGGCGCTCGCGATGGTGCGGCTCGAAGCGTTCCGTCAGCGGCGTCCGGCCCAGCTCTCGGGTGGCCAGCAGCAGCGGGTGGCGCTCGCCCGTGCGCTGGTGTTCGAGCCGGACATCGTTCTGATGGATGAGCCGCTCGGGGCGCTCGACAAGCAGTTGCGCGAGCACATGCAGATCGAAATCAAGCACCTCCAGCGCCAGCTCGGCGTCACCGTCGTGTATGTCACGCACGACCAGTCGGAGGCGCTCACGATGAGCGACCGCGTTGCGGTGTTCAACGCCGGGCGGATCGAGCAGGTCGCGTCGCCGGCGGCGCTCTACGAGGAGCCGTGCACGGCGTTCGTCGCGCGCTTCATTGGCGAGAACAACGCCCTGCGCGGCCACGTGCTGGAGCGCGACGGGGCGCTGTGCCGGGTGGCGGTGGCCGAGACTGCCGTGACCGCTCACGTCGTAGGCGCGTGCCTGCCTGGCCAGGAGGTCGGCCTTTCGATCCGGCCGGAGCGCGTCCGCATCGCCCCGACCAGCCCCGGCTTCAACGCGCGCACCCTCGACAACGGCGCCGAGGCGCAGTTGCTGGAGGTGGTCTATCTCGGCGACCACGGGCGCGCGCGGCTGCGCGTCCTCGGCACGGACGATTTCGTCCTGAAGATCCCCGTCGAGCAGCTCGGTGCGCTGCCGGCGCTGGGCGGCAGGTTCACGATCGGCTGGCAGGCGGCGCACTGCCGCGCGCTCGACCTTGATTGAGGAGACGACGGAGATGGTACAGATGGCGAGACGAGTTCTTGATCCCGGCGGCGCTCGCTGCCGCGCTCGCGTGCGGGGGCGCGCAGGCGCGCGACCTGACCGTGTCCGGCTTCGGCGGTGCGGCCCAGGACGCGCAGCGTAAGGCGTTCTTCGAGCCGTTCGAGAAGGCCACCGGCACCAAGCTCACCGAGGACACCTACGACGGCGGCCTCGCCAAGATAAAGGCGATGATCGACAGCAATTCGGTGACGTGGGACGTGGTGGACATCGAAGGGTCCGATCTCGCACGCGGCTGCGAGGCGGGCTACTTCGAGACGATCGACTGGAGCCTGGTCGGCGGCAAGTCCGCCTGGCTGCCGGCGGCCACGTTCTCGGATTGCGGCATCGGCCAGTTCGTCTGGGCCACCGTCCTGGCCTACAACGCCGACCGGCTCCACGACGCGCCGAAGAGCTGGGCGGACTTCTTCGACACGAAGCGCTTCCCCGGCAAGCGCGGCCTGCGCCGCAGCGCCAAGTTCACCATGGAGATCGCGCTGATCGCCGACGGCGTGGCGCCGGACGACGTCTATAAGGTGCTGGCCACGCCGGCAGGCGTGGACCGCGCCTTCAAGAAGCTCGACACGATCAAGTCGAGCATCCAGTGGTGGGAGGCCGGCGCGCAGCCGCCGGAGTGGCTCACCGCCGGCGACGTGGTGATGACCTCCGCCTACAACGGCCGCATCGCCGCGGCGAACCAGGGCGGCAAGCACCTCGGCATCGTCTGGAACGGCCAGATCTACTCGCTCGACTACTGGACGGTCGTGAAGGGGTCGCCGTTCAAGGACGAGGCCCTCAAGATGGTGGCCTTCATGAGCCAGCCGGACGTGCTCAAGAACCTGCCCCAGTACATCCCCTACGGCCCGCCGCAGAAGCAGGTGATCTCAATGATCCCGCCGGCGCTCGCCGAGCAGCTGCCGACCGCGCCCGCGCACCTGGCCAACGCGCTGTCGAGCGACAACGAGTTCTGGCTGGAGCACGAGGACGACCTGAGCGAGCGCTTCAACGCCTGGGTCGCGCGTTGAGCGCAAGCGGCGCCGCCTTTCTTGGGGCGCCGCCGCGCGCTCTGCGTGCCGCCGTCGCGCGCGAGCGGCGGGGGCAGAGCGTCCGCGCGCTCCTGCTGGTCGCTCCGATGCTGGCCTTCACGCTGCTCTTGTTCGGCTACCCGCTGGTGCGGATGGCCTGGCGCAGCGTCGCCAGCCCGGAGATGGCCGAGACCCTGCCCCACCTGCAGCGCGCGATCGCCGGCTGGGACGGGCAGGGGCTGCCGGGCGACGCCGTGTTCGCCGCCATGGCCGGCGACCTGCGGGCGGCCGGCCGCGCCCACACGGTCGCCGCCGTCGCAGCACGGCTGAACGACCGGCAGGTCGGGACCCGCTCGCTGATGATGCGCTCCGCCGAGCGGCTCGCGCGCCTGCCGGACACACCGGCGCCGGGCGCCGCGCGTGGGACCCTGATCGGTCTGGACCCACGATGGGGTAACGGCGACACCTGGCGCTTGATCCAGGCTGCCGCCCGTCCGCTCACGCCCTTCTACCTGCTGGCCTCAGTGGATCTCGCCCTGACGCCAGACGGGCGGATCGCGACGGCTGACCCCGACCACGCGATCTTCGTGCCCGTGCTGCTGCGGACGCTGTGGATGGCGTTCGTCGTCACCCTGGCCACTCTCGTGCTCGGCTTCCCCGTCGCGCATCTGCTGGCGACCGCATCGCCGCGCTGGCGGAACCTGCTGATGATCGCGGTGCTGCTGCCGTTCTGGACCTCGCTGCTGGTTCGCGTCACCGCCTGGATCGTGCTGCTTCAGAAGGAGGGCATCATCAACGACGCGCTCGTGACGCTCGGCGTGATCGGCGAGCCGCTGCAGCTCGTGTTCAATCGCACCGGCGTCTACGTCACGATGGTGCACGTGCTGCTGCCGTTCATGATCCTGCCGCTCTACAGCGTGATGCAGGGCATCCCGCCGACCTATATGCGCGCCGCGGCGTCGCTGGGGGCGCCGCCAGTGCGGGCGTTCCTCACGGCCTACCTGCCGCAGGCGCTGCCCGGCATCGGCGCGGGCTGCACGCTCGTGTTCATCATCGCCATCGGCTACTACATCACGCCGGCGCTGGTCGGCGGTCCGCGCGACCAGATGATCAGCTACTTCATCGCCTTCTTCACCAACCAGACGATCAACTGGGGCATGGCCTCAGCGCTCGCCGTCGTGCTGCTGGTGGTGGTGGGGCTGCTCTACGCCGTCTATCAGCGCCTGGCCGGCGCGGACGGGCTGCGGTTCGGATGACCGTGCGGCGCCTGAACCTGCAGCGGGGGGCGGACCGCTTCGGGCAGGGCTGGCGCCGGGCTGAGTGCGTCGCCGCCGCACTGGTCCTGGTGTTCCTGGTGGCGCCGATCATCGCCATCGTGCCGTTATCCTTCAATAGCGGCACCTTCCTGCACTACCCGCTGCAAGGGGTCTCCCTGCGCTGGTATCGGGCCGTGCTGGGATCGGCGCCGTGGGGCCACGCCCTGGCCAACAGCCTCATCGTCGGCACCTGCGCGACCGCGCTCGCCACCGTGCTCGGCACGCTCGCGGCCCTCGGTACCGACCGCATCCGCGCCCGCTGGGTCCCGGTCCTCGCCGGCATCCTGATCGCGCCGATGATCGTGCCGGTGATCATCACGGCGCTGGGCCTCTACCTGTTCCTCGCGGCGCTCGGCCTCAACGCGACCTACGCCGGCCTGATCCTCGGCCACACGCTGCTGGCGACGCCGTTCGTGTTCATCACCGTGGCGGCCGCGCTGAAGAACCTCGACCGCGACCTGCCGCGCGCCGCCGCGACGCTCGGCTCCAGCCCCGTTCGCGCCTTCCTCACCGTCACGCTGCCCCTGACCCTGCCCGGCATCGTGTCCGGCGCGCTGCTCGCCTTCGCCACATCGTTCGATGAGGTGGTGCTGACCCTGTTCGTCGCCGGTCCCGCGCAGCGCACCCTGCCGCGCCAGATCTTCGACGGCATCCGCGAGAGCATCAACCCTTCGATCCTGGCACTCGCGACCATGCTCATCGTATTCGCGGTGCTGCTGCTCACAAGCGCCGAGCTAGTGCGGCGCCGATGATCGAGGCCGCCGAGGCGCTGGCCCGGCTCGTCGCGTTCCCGACCATCGCCGGGGAGCCCAACGCCGCCCTGATCGGCTGGCTGGCCGAGCAGTTGTCCGCGCTCGGCGCGCGCGTGCGCGTGCTGGACGGGGTGCGGGCCGGCCGCGCCAACCTGTTCGCGATTCTCGGTCCCGACGGCGGCGACGGCATCGTGCTCTCCGCCCACAGCGACGTGGTGCCGGTCGCGGGCCAGGAATGGTCGAGCGACCCGTTCGCGCTGACCGAGCGGGACGGCGGCCGTCTGCACGCGCGCGGCGCGGTGGACATGAAGGGCTTCCTCGCCTGCGCCCTGGCCGCGGCGGCGCGAGCGGCTGCCGGCCCGCCGCTCGGCCGCCCGCTGCACCTCGCCGTGTCGCACGACGAGGAGATCGGGTGCGTCGGCGTGCGCTCGATGCTCGACACCTTGGCTCGCGAGGGATTCCGCGCGAGCGGCTGCATTGTCGGCGAGCCCACGGACATGCAGGTCGCGCTCGGGCACAAAGGCAAGGTCGCGGGCCGCGTCCTCTGCCTGGGCGAGGCAGCGCACTCGGCGAACCCGGCGCGCGGCTGCAACGCCATCAACCTGGCCGCCAGCATGGTGCGCCAGGCGGAGCACTTGCAGCGCCGGTTGCGCGAGCACGGGGTCCAGGACGAGTCCCTACGAGGTGCCCTCCAGCACCGTCCATATCGGCACCATCCAGGGCGGAACGGCGCTCAACGTCGTCCCGGACCGCTGCGAGATCGCGTTCGAGATGCGGCTCGTGCCGGGCGAGGAGCCTGAGCCCCTTCTCAGGAGGTTACGCCGCGCCGCGCGCCGGCTGACCTCGTCGGCGCATGCGGGAGGGCGCCACGCGAGGATCGAGATCGAGGTCGGGAACGCGTATCCGGGCTTGGCCATGCCGGAGCGCGAGCCATTCGTCGCGCTCGTCCAATCGGCGGCGCCGGTCCGCGGCAGCGGGCGCGAGCGGGTCGATTTCGGCACCGAGGGCGGCCTCTTCCGCCAGCGTCTCGGCGTGCCGACTGTGGTTTGCGGCCCCGGCTCGATCAGCCGCGCGCACCGGGCGGACGAATACGTCACGAGGGCCGAGCTCGCTGCCTGCGACGCATTCCTCGACCGAATCCTGAGCGCGCTCGCAGCCTGAGCGACGCGTCTGAAAACCGGTATCGGTGTCGGCTGGGAGCCGAGTTCGGGCTGCTCGACTCGGCTGGCAACCAATCATCGAGAGCTCTCGATGACAGTTCTGCTAATCCTCATGGCTTTCTGCACCGGCTGTGGCACGATAAACACAGCAGGCCTGGGCAGGATCGCAGCATTGATCGGCCAAACACTTTTCGTCGATCCAGCTACTCACCCGAGCTAACCGATCCGGCTCCGCCGTTCCACTGTCTCGTTTCCGAAATGCCCACAGGCCGGAGCTTGTGGACGCGCCTGTCACGCGCCTCACATCTTGTTGGTCTAGGCCCCAACCGAGTCCTTGACCGAGTGAGGTGCAGACATGGACGCGTTGCCGATCCTTCTCCCATCCGTGGCTCCGGAGATAGCTCGACGCCACGGTCCGGACGACGACTGCCGTGCCGCCGCCGCCTTCGCCTACCGCTTCGCACTGGGGCTGGACCGGACACAGACCGAGGCGACGGCGGCTGCGACGCGCGCTTACGTCGGGGCCGGCAGCGACCCGGCGTGGGCCGACAACGCAGTTCTCGATGTCATCGAGGCCCAGGTGCGGACCCGCCATCTTTGGCTCAAGCGGCCGCTCCGGCCGTGGATTTTGCGTCGCCCGCAGCCACTCCCACCGCCGCCTCATCGGAGCGGGAGGACGGCCGCATGCGTGCATCTAATCACGGTGCTCTACAACGGCGCAGATTCGCTGCCTGCCTTCCTGGACTGCCTCAAGGCGCAGACATTACGGGACTGGCATCTGATCGCCGTGGACAACGCCTCCCACGACCGGTCGCGCGAGCTCGTCACGGCGGCCGGCGACAACCGGATCACGCTGGTCCGCAACGCGGCCAACCTCGGCTTCGCCAAGGCGACGAACCAAGCTCTGCGTGCTGCGATCGCTGCCGGGGGTGAGTTTTTCGTTCTGTTCAACAATGACACGCTGTTCGGGCCCGACTTTCTTCGCGAGCTGGTCGAAGCGCGCGCGGCACTAGGGGCCGACGTGATCGCGCCCCGTATCATGTACATGGAGCAGCCGAACGAGGCCTGGTATGCTGGCGGTCACCTCGAGGACGGCTGGGAGTTCAGGAACGTCCACGAGCCGTACGACCCCAGCGACACCCGGCCGGCCCGGCGGGTCGAGTTCGCGAGCGGTTGCTGTCTCGGCCTGACACGGGACGTGTTGGAGCGTGTCGGACTCTTGAACGAGAGCTTCTTCGTCTACTGGGAGGATGTGGACTTCTGCCTTCGCCTGAACGAAGCAGGCATTCCGATCTTCTACGTGCCGGAACCAAGCCTACTGCATGAAGGCGCCGCTGCGTCCGGAGGCGCCTTCAGCCCGTCTCACGTCAGACTTTACTACCGAAGCTACATGCAACTGCTGCGTAAGCACTTCGGCTCACGCCGAGCGCTTCGAACGATGCTGCGCCTGGTGGCGAGGGAGATCGAGCGGCCCAACCGCGACCTGCAGTTCACCCGCAACCTTGCCGGAACGATGATGCGCGGGCTCGTGGCGCCCCTCGTCGAGGACACATACCTCACCTGAAAACAAAGCAGCCGTGCTAACGAGGTGGACCAAATGCGACAACGCCGACGCGCGCGGATCGTGATTGCCTTGCCGGCTTACTGGAACGTGCCGATCGGCGGGTATCACGTGCACTACCAGTATGCCAACATCCTCGCTCGCAAGGGCCACGACGTCACCATCGTCTTCCCGAGGCACCTAGCGATCTCGCACAGCTTCGCCGGGTGCCTGACCACGCCGCTGTGGTCTCTCAAGCTGCGGCTGCAGAACCGGCCGCTGATCGGGTCGTTTTCCCTCGACAGGCGCGTGAAGGTGCGTCTCCTGCGCAACCTCGGTGCCCGCTCGCTTCCGGACGCAGACGTGCTCGTCGCCACGGCCTGGCAGACCGCGGAAGTCCTGGCCGATGCTCCTGCCCGGTGCGGCCGGAAGTTCTACGTCACCTACGACTACGAGCACCTCATGACGGCGAGCGGAGACGTGCGCCGACGGATCGAGGATACGTATAGGCAGGCTTTCACCATCGTTGCGACCTCGGGCGTGGTGAGGGAAGCGATCCAGGCCTGCGGTGGCGCACCGGTGGCTGAGATCAACTGCGGTCTCGACTTCGATGAATTCGGCATCGACGTGCCGCCCGAGCGAAGGCAGCGGTTCACCGTTGGCTTTCCCGCCCGCGCCGAGCCGTTCAAAGGCATTGCCGACGCGGTCGAGGCCGCGGCGATCCTGCACGCGCGCCACGGCGACCAAGTCCGCGTTACAGCGTTCGGCGTTCGCAAGGCGAGGCTGCCAGAGTGGATCGAGTGGCACGAACGCCCGTCGCAAGCGGGATTGAGGCGGTTCTACAACGCGCAATCCGTCTTCATGCTCCCGTCGCACTTCGAGGGTTGGGGCCTGACTGGCGCGCTGGTCACTGCCGACAACGGAGGCTGCCGCGACTACGCGCCCAACGGCGCGACGGCCTTGGTCGTGCCGCCCAAGTGCCCAGAGCGGCTGGCCGAGGCCGTCGATCGCTTTTTCCAGGATGAGGATCTTTGCACCCGGCTGGCCCATGCCGGTCACGACTACGTTCAGAGATATACGTGGCAGGAAGCCGGGGACCGGTTGGAGCGCGTGCTCACCGGCGGTGGCGCATAGATCGCCACCAGCCAGCTCGGGCAACGCGAGAGTTAGGGCTTACTGAACCGGGATGATGACCAGACCGCGGCTCAAAGCGCACCTTGCGTGTTCAGGTACAGCGCATAGACCGAGGTGCTCGCGGCCATGAACAGCCGGTGGCGCTTGGGGCCGCCGAAGCAGAGATTCGCGCAGCTCTCCGGCAGGTGCACCTTGCCGATGAGCGCGCCGCCCGGCTCGTAGCAATAGACCCCGTCCTCCGCCGGGTCGGCCCAGCCCATGCTGCACCAGACGTGTCCAGCGATGTCCGTGCGCAGCCCGTCGGTGAAGCCGGGGGCGAAGTCGTCGGCGAACACCGCGCCGCCGCTGAGCCGCGTCCCGTCCACGACGTCGAAGGCGCGGACGTGTGCTGGGCCGCCGTGCGTAGCACCGCTGTCCACGATGTAGAGCCGGTGCTCGTCCGGCGAGAAGGCGAGGCCGTTGGGCCGGACGAAGTCGTCCGCGACGACCGTTGCCTGCCCGGTCTGCGGGTCGAGGCGATAGACGTTGGTCGGCAGCTCGAACTCGGCGGTGTGCCCCTCATACGGCCCGTCAATGCCGTAGCCGGGATCGGTGAACCACACCGCGCCGTCGCGCGTGACGACCACGTCGTTCGGCGCGTTGAGGCGCTTGCCCTCGAAGCGGTCCATCAGCACGGTAATGCTGCCGTCGTATTCGGTGCGCGTGACCCGGCGGCTGTCGTGCTCGCAGGTGACGAGGCGGCCCTGGCGGTCGCGCGTGTTGCCATTGGAGTGGTGCGAGTGGGCGCGGAACACGCTAACCTCGCCGTTCTCCTCCAGCCAGCGCATGATCCGGTTGTTCGGGATGTCGCTCCAGAGCAGGTAGCCGCCGTCACCGAAATAGACCGGCCCCTCGGCCCAGCGGAAGCCCGTGGCGATGCGTTCGACGGCGGCGTTACCCTGCTTGGGGAATCGCTTGTCGAAGGACTCGACCCGCGGGTCCGGGTAGCGCGTGCCTTCGAGGTGGCCGAGCGGCAAACGGTTGGCGGGATGTGGCATGACGGTCTCCCTCCTTCTAGGCCGGGAACGGCGGCCTCCGATTCGTCCAAGGTGCGGCCTGTTCGAGCTGCGCCGCAAGCCGGATCAGCATCGCCTCCGCGCCGTAGCGCGCGACGAACTGCACGCCGACCGGCAGCGGCGCGGCACCTGGCTCCGGCGGCGCCTGGTGCAGTGGCACCGACATGCTCGGCGTGTAGGTCAGGTTGGAGACCTGCGTGAAGGGCGTGCGCGCGAGCGACTCCCGTGCCATCGCGTCCAGCATCCCGCTGCGCAGCATCAGCCGCCCGGCCCGCAGCGCGCGCAGCAGCGGCAGCACGCGCTGCTGCGCGCGGGGCAGGTCCAGCTCGCCGATGCGGGGAGGGGGCGAGGCCACCGTCGGGAGCATCCAGAGATTATACGTTGCGTGGAACCGCCCCAATGCCCTGGCGAAGCCGTTCCAGGCCTGATGCGCTGCCACGTATTCGCCGGCCGAGAGCGCCCGGCCCAGTGTGCCCAGGAGACTCGTCTCCAGCTCGAAGGCACGGGCCGGGGCACGGGTGGCGGCGATGTCGGCGGCAACTTGGCCCAGGTAGAGTGTGAGATAGCACTGCGCGACCGCGCGGCCATCAATGTCGGGGGCGGCGCGTTCAACGTGGTGACCGAGGGTCTCCAGAAGCGTCGCCGCTCTCTCCACCGCCTCGACTGAGCCAGGATGCACCGCCATGCCGACCGGCGACTCCGTGGAGAAGCCGATGCGCAGGCGGCCCGGCGGGACACTCACCTCCTCGGCGTAGGGGTGCTCGGGCGGGGCGGGCACGAAGAAGTCGCCGGACTCGGGGCCGGCCAAGACGTCCAACATGCGGGCGGTGTCGCGCACCGACCAGCTCAGCACGCCGTTGGCGACCGCCCCTTCCCACGCCTCGCCCGCATACGGTCCGAGGGACACCCGCCCGGTCGAGGGCTTCAGCCCGAACAAGCCACAGAACGAGGCCGGGATGCGGATCGACCCGCCGCCGTCGCTGGCGCCTGCCATCGGCACGATCCCGGCGGCGACGGCGGCCGACGCGCCGCCGGACGAGCCGCCCGGCGTGCGCGCCTCGTCCCACGGGTTCCGCGTGGGTCCCCAGAGCTTCGACTCCGTCACGGCTTTCAGCCCGAATTCGGGCGTGGCGGTGCGGCCGAAGATCACCAGGCCCGCCTCCAGGCACCGCCGCGTGTAGGCGCTGTGCTCGCGGGGAATGAAGCCGCGGCGGGGCGCCGCGCCGGCGGTGTGCGGCTGTCCCGCATACTCCTGGCCGATGTCCTTCAGCAGGAACGGCACACCCGCAAACGGCCCGGCGAGTGGCTGCCGCGCTTGCCTGCGGGCCAGATCGTCGAAGCGGATCGGGATGGCGTTCAGCCGGCGAGCGGCAGCATCGGCGCGGGCGATGGCGGCTTCCAGCAGCTCCAGCGCGGAAACTTGCCCGCTGGCGACCAGCTCGGCCTGGGCGGTCGCGTCCAGCCGGTCGATCGTCTCGTCCATGCGCGTCCTTCCAGCGGTCCCCTATGGTGCCCTGGCACCTGCCGTGCCTCAAGCGCCTGGCACGCCGAACGCGCGGCGCCCGGCGTCACTGGGTCGAGGTAGTCGTCGAGCTTGAGAGCGCGCCTCCCGACGACGCACCCTGGGTGGACGGCGCGGAGGCGCCTGCCGTCGTGCCCGAGCTGAACCCGAGCCAGCGGGTAACGGGCGTGGTGGCGCGGTCGGCATACGGCGCGGGCATCGCGTCGTTGCCGATGAGGTCCGCCGGGTCGGAGGTCTGCGCAGCCAGGTCGGCGGCGACGGCGCAGCCGAAGCCGGGCCGCGTCGTGTTCGCCCCGAAGGCGCCGCCGGTGAGGTCGAGCGTCGGGCAGGGCGCGACAAGCGCGACGTAGCGCTCGGCCACGATCTCCCGCGTTCCAGCGAGCGCCGGGTCGCGCCGGGTCTTGCGCGGCATGACGCCCGCGAGACGAAGCCGCCACGCTAAGCGGTCCATAGCGGGGCCGGGCGGGAGAGCCACGTGCAGCGCGTCCATGCGCCCGCCCGCGAAGCCTCGCAGCATCGCGATGAGTCGCTGTTCGCCCGCCTGGCCGCCCGGCGGCAGCGCGAAGACCTGGCGCACTCCCTCGACCTCCACCACGGGCGGGCTCGGCGGCGTGCTCGGCTGCTCACCGCATCCGGCGAGTGCGATGAGCAGCAGCAGCGCCCGGCTTCGCGACGCGCTCATTCCAAGACGAATCCCATGTCGCCCCGCAGCCGCGCGTCGCCCATACCTTGCAGCGCCTCACCGCCGCCAGGCGCCACGCTGAGCTTGCTGCGCAGGATGAGCTCGACGTCGGACGGCGCCGCGACTTCCGCCGTCGGGAGCCGCTCCATATCGGGCCGGGCGACCGGGCGCACGATGGTGGGCGTCACGATGATGATCAGCTCGGTCTCCTGCCGCTGGAAGTTCGTCGAGCGGAACAGCGCTCCCAGGATCGGGATGTCGCCGAGACCGGGGAAGCGGCTCACCGTGGTGGTGATGTTATTCTGCAGCAGGCCGCCAATGGCGAAGCTCTGGCCGCTGCCGAGCTCGATCGTGGTCTCCGCCCGGCGCACCGTGAGCGCGGGTACCGTGAAGCCGTTCTCGCTGATGGCGCCCTGGGACACGTCGGTCACGAGCGCGCTCACCTCCGGGGCAACCTTCATGCTGATCAGGTCCTCGTTGACCACCGTGGGCGTGAACGACAGCGACACGCCGAAATTCTTGTAGTCAATCGAGATCTGGCCGAGGCCCTGGCCGATGGGGATCGGGAACTCGCCGCCGGCCAGGAACTTCGCGGTCTCGCCCGACGTCGCGACCAGGGTAGGCTCGGCCAGTTCGCGCAGCAGGCTCTCGGAGGCCAACGCGTCGAGCAGGGCGTTGACGTGAGTGTTGCCATGGCTATAGCCCAGCAGGAGCGCGCCGGCGTTCGTGGACGTGCGCAGGACGTTGTTCGGCGCCGTTCCTCCGAGCAGGCTCGGCAAGCCTTGCGACGCGTCGAGGAACGTCCGCCCCGTGAACAGCCCGGTCACGATGCCGGCGCCGGTGACGCTGGCCTCTTCCCAGTTGATGCCTAGCTCCTTGGACACCGAGCGCGACACCTTGGCCACGCGCACGCGGAGCTGGACTTGCAGCGAGCCGGTGACGCGCAGGTTGTTCACGACGGGCGTGCTGCCGCCCACGAACTCCGCCGCGACGGCGCGGACGCGCTCGGCGACGCCCGGCGTCGGCACGTCGCCGCTGAGCACGGCGCCGTTCGGCGTCACTTCAAGCGATACGGGGTAGTCGCCGACCTTGGAGCGGACGAGCGCGCGCAGCGCCTCGTCGCTGACCGCGACGAGGACGCGCCAGCTCGCGATCTCGGCGCCGTTCGCGTCCAACGCGAAGAGCGACGTCCGGCCGGGCTTCTTGCCGTAGAGGAAGACGGTCTTGTCCGTAGGCGTCGCGATGTCGGCGATGCTGGGATCGGCGAGGAAGATCGAGGCGGGCGCGCGCGGCAGATGCAGCAGCTTCCCCTCGGCCTGATTGAGCCGTAGCTCGCCGCTCGGCGCCTCGACCCTGCTCACGGCGGCCCAACACGCGCCCGGAAATGCCGCCGCGAGCAGGACGACAGCGAGGAAGGCGGCGAGCAGCCGCCAGCGCGAGGCTGGGCATCTCATGACGACGGCACCTGCGGCGGCCGGACGGGTTCCTGAGTGAAGGTGGGCGCGAAGGGCGGTGTCATGCCGGACGGCTCTACCCCTCGGCGCAGCAAGTCGAGCAGGGCGACGTCAGCTTTCGCCAGGGCCGGCGGCTCGTCGAGAGATGCCGTTGCGACAGCCTCCTGGTTACGGCCGAGGAGGGCCAGCGCGAGCGCCAGGTTCTGCCGGTTGCGCGGAACCGCCGTCGGCGCCTGCGCCAGCGCGCTCAGCACCTGCACCGCCTCCTGCGCGTGGCCGCTGAGCGCGAGGGACAGGCCGAGATTGTTCTTGGCTGCACGGTCGTCCGGATCGCGCGCCAGCGCCTCGCGATAGCGGGCCTGGGCCTCTCCATGGCGGCCGAGCTGGTCCAACGTGATCCCGGACCCATTCAGCGCCGCGGCATCGCCCGGCGTAAGCCGCAGGGCGCGGGCGAAGCCTTGCAGGGCGACCTCCGCGTGATGCCCGGCGAGGTCCACCGCGGCCAAGCCCGCAACCGGTCGCCCGTCCCCCGGCGCGAGCTGCGCTGCCCGCTCGAACGCGGCACGGGCGCCCTCGATGTCGCCCCGGCGCAGGAGCAGGTGGCCCAGCCCGATTTGCGGCTCTGCCCACTCGGGCCGGCCGGCGATTGCCCGGCGATAGAGCCGCTCGGCAATCGCGCTATCACCCTCCTGCCCGGCGACCTCGGCAACGTGGTCGAACGCCGTCGCGCGCTCGGCGGGCGTCTGTCTGGCCAGCTCGGGCAGGCGACTGCCGCTGGCGCAGGCGCCGAGAACGGCGCAGAGAGGTGCCATCAGCAGCACAGCGCGGCCTGCTCCCCGCGCCAACCAGCCCAGCCCCTCCGCCACATTGCCCCCTAAGGCCCGAGTTTTGCAAACACAGAATGTTGATACAGGATTATTGGAACGTCCAGCATCTTCTTCATGGAAAAGCAGCGCGCGCGACGATGCGCTGCAACCTGTGGCACGAATGCCCACTTATGGCCGGGAGAGAGGGGAGACTCGCGATGGACGATACGCTGCACCAGGGCGACGGAATAGCCGGACGCCATGCTACCGCACGGGCCTTCGCCGAGCGTGCACTCGCTGCCGAGGCGCGGGGCGACCAGGATGAGGCAGACCGCTTGTTCGCGCAGGCGGATAAGCTCGATCCCGAGGCCGCCGCCACCGTACTCGCGGAGCGGCGCGACGAGGCGAGCGGACCGGCCGCGGCAGGGGATCTCGGTCCGCAGCGGGACGAGGAGGTCGCCGCGATCACGCGCACGGTGACCGGGCACGACGCACGGCCGCCCGCCGGGATCACCGGGTCAGGGAGTGGGGCGGACAGCCAAGGGACATAGGGAGCGCCGCGCCTCCCGGTGGAGTCAGGATGACCGGCCCGGCAGCGCCCCCCCGGCCAGCAGCAGGGCGCACACGCTCTCAAGTTGCTCTATGTCGCGATAGTGGATGTGGAGGCTGCCGCTGCTCCCGTCCCAGGTGATCTCGACGCGAAGGCCCAGGCACTCGCTCACGCGGCGCGCGAGCGAGTCGGTAGCGGGATCGTCGGGCTTCGTTGAGGCGCGCCGGCGCAGCGCCCCGCGCTCGCGCTGCGGCTGAGAGGCGAGCGCCTCGGTCTGGCGCACGTTGAGGCCGCGCGCGATCACGGCGCGCGCGGCGGTCTCCGGGTCGGCGTGGTTGACAAGGGCGCGCGCGTGCCCGGCCGAGAGTGCGCCGTCGCGGACATGGTCGCGCACGGACTCAGGCAGGAACAGGAGGCGCAGCGTGTTCGCGACGTGGCTGCGGGACTTGCCGATGGTGTCGCTGAGCTGCTCCTGCGTCAGGCCGAACTCCTTGATCAGCCGGTTGTAGCCTTCCGCCTCCTCAATCACGTTCAGGTCGTCGCGCTGCAGGTTCTCGACGAGGGCGGCGGCCATGGCGTCGGCGTCGGACAGTTCGCGAACGAGCACGGGGAGGTCGTGCAGACCGGCGGCCTGCGCCGCGCGCCAGCGGCGCTCGCCCGCGACGATCTGGTAGCGTCCGGGCTTGGCGGGGTGCGCCCGGGCGAGCACCGGCTGCAGAACGCCTTGACGGCGGATGGACTCGGTCAGCGCGGCGAGCGCTTCCGGGTCCATGGCGACGCGGGGCTGGAACGGGCCGGGTTCAAGCGCCGCGGCGGGCAGGGTGCCGCCGCTGGCTGGGGTCGCCGGCACGTCGCCGAGCAGGGCGGCGAGGCCGCGGCCGAGGCGGGGCGGCGAGGCTGTGCGGCCGCTCACGCGCCGACGCGCCTCTGATCGTTGCCCTGCTCGCTTGCCTCTGCAGCCCGCTCGCGGCGGAGCAGCTCAGCGGCGAGTTGCACGTACGC
The DNA here is from genome assembly GCA_963848595.1 of uncultured Alphaproteobacteria bacterium. GTDB lineage: Bacteria > Pseudomonadota > Alphaproteobacteria > Acetobacterales > Acetobacteraceae > CAWKEH01. The sequence goes on from CAWKEH010000005.1 coordinate 34,868, forward strand.
CTGCGCGCCGGGCGAGCGCCAGTCGTAGAGCAGCACCGGCTTGCCGTGGCTCGGCGCCTCCGCGATGCGAACGTTGCGCGGCACGACGGTGTCATAGACGCGGCCGCCGAAGACGCTGCGCGCGTCGGCGGCGACCTGCTCGGATAGATTGTTGCGTTTATCGAACATAGTCAGCACGATCCCTTGCAGGGCCAGGCGCGGGTTGAGGTTGCGGCGGACCGTCTCGACGGTGCGGACGAGCTGGCTGATGCCCTCCAACGCGTAGAACTCGCACTGGAGCGGCACCAAAACCGCGTCGGCGGCGACGAGGGCGTTCACGGTGAGCAGCCCGAGGCTGGGCGGGCAGTCTATGAACACGTAGGCGTAGGGCAGGAGGGCTGCGCGCAAGGGCGCGTTCAGGCAGGCGCGCAGGCGGAACTCGCGCTCGTTGAGCCCGGTCAGCTCGATCTCGGCGCCGGCGAGGTCGGTGTTCGCTGGCACGAGGTCGAGGCCGGGCAGCACGTTCTGCAGGATGGCCTCGCGCAGGCGGATCTCGCCGAGCAAGGCGGCGTAGGCACCGCGGCCCGGCTGGGCGCGCTCGACGCCGAGGCCCGTGGAGGCGTTGGACTGCGGGTCAAGATCGATGAGCAGCACGCGCTGTCCGGCGGCGGCGAGGGCGGTCGCCAGATTCACGGCCGTCGTCGTCTTGCCGACCCCGCCCTTCTGGTTGGCGAGGGCGATGATGCGGGGGATGGAGGGCGAGAAGTCAGCCACGGGCAAGGTCCGAGATGCGCAGCACGGTCGAGTCGGGGGCGGCCGGGTCGTCGTGCTTCTCTAAGGCGAAGCGCCAGCCTTGGCGCCGGGCGGCGGCGATCTCGGTATCGGCGCCCGAGCCCTTCGGGAACAGGCAGATGCCACCCAGCGCGAGCAAGGGATGGGCATAGCCCAGCAGCCGCGGCAGTGGTGCGAGGGCGCGCGCCGTGACGAGCGGTGCGGGTGCGATCTGGGCGGCCTCGATGCGGGTGTCGTGGACCGTCACGGGTGCTGTGGTGATGCGGGCGGCTTCCAGGAGGAAAGCTGCCTTGCGCCGGTCCGCCTCGACGAGGGCGAAGGGTATCCCGGTCACGACCGCGAGCACGAGGCCGGGCAACCCGGCGCCGGAGCCGAGATCGATCGCCGCCTCGGTGCCGGGCGGGACCAGCGGGCACAGGCGTAGGCTGTCCGCGATGTGCCGCGTCCACAGCAGGTCAGCATCGCCGCGGCCGACCAGATTGATGGTGGCGTTCCAGCGCAGGAGGAGGGCGGCATAACTCTGCAGACGGTCCAATGCGTCACGTGGAACACTCTCCAGGCTCGCATCGGCTCGGGGCAGGATGCCGGCGTCCCTCATCACTCGCATGAGAGCACGCGTAGCACGGGCGCGGTGCGGCAGCTATCAGGTTGCGCTACCGGCGTCGGCGCGGGACGGAGGAGACGCTGGCCGGGATCGGGTATAATCGAGACATTCGTGGCCGCGGTGGCTCGAACCTTAATTGCCGCGATTGCGTGGCTCGAACCTTAAGAGACTCTACATGCAATCGGCGGTGAAAAACGTGAGGCGCGAGCAACGCTGGTGGCTGATCCGGGAATATGACTTTACCACGCTTATTTTCGAGGATCGCGTGCCGGTCGGTTCCCTATCAGAGCGTCAACTCGAAGAGCTACTACAGCGGCTGATTGCCCGAGCAGGCCTGACTTGTCGTGAAATAGTGGATGCCAGCCTCCGCCGCGGTTCCAGAAGCCGGATGAGGCTACTTGACGTGATGCGCGACAACACGAGTCCAGGCCCCTGCATAGTGAGCTGCGGGACTAATCCACACTTCGTTGCTACAATTGTGTTTAGTTCGCCTTGAAACTACTTCTATTCAAACTTTTCAACGGCTTTGGATAGCATCACGGTCCCTTGCGCGGCAGCACTGCCGTCTCAAGCGCCTGCCGGATGAAACGCTGATAGGGAACCCCGGCCTTGGCAGCCTTGGCCTTCACGGCATCCAGTAGCGAGCGCGGCAGGCGCATGTTTACACGCTCGCTCTTCGGCTGGAACTCGAAGCGCACTGTCCGCATCTCCGAAAGATCATATTCCGTGAGATCGGAGTTAGCTACGAACGCCTCAGCCTCTTCATCGCTCCTTAGCTCGGGCAGCTTCTTCTTCATAGTGCTTGATCTCCCTCCGATGCATGTAGAGGGCGCTGACGGGCCGGATGAGGGTGTCGTCAGAGCGCCTGCGCAGGGTGAACACGACCAGGACACCTCGCCCGTCGTCTGTGCGTCCGATCGCCTTGAACCGATCCTCTGTGTCCGAGTGCGCGGGATCAGGAAACACTGCGAGCGGCCCACGGAACAGACCCTCGATTGTTGCAAGTGGGACGCCATGCTTCTGGCATTTGCCCCGATTGCCCGCGTCCCAGTCGAACCCCGCAACGCCTACACTCATCCAAAATGATGGCGATTGTGCAGCCATCTGTCAACCAAATTGGGGTGAGTGTAAATGCTCGATCTGGTACCGACCTGTCACGCCTGATACAGCTCGACCGTGGCGGATCCGGCTGGACTTCAAACAGCGACGCTGCCGCCCGGCGCCACGGCTTGACACAGGCACGCGCCGGGTTTGCCATCGCGCGCGACACCGCCGGACACCCAGGCGCCCGCGAGGAACGGGTGCCGGCCCGACCTGTCACGTCTAGTCCGCCCCCAGGGTCTCCTGCCTTGGGCGCCTCGATGGAGCAGACCATGTCCCATGCCATCCGTATCCATGCCCCCGGCGGCCCGGAGGTCATGCGATGGGAAGAGGTGCCGCTGCCGGAGCCGGGGCCGGGCGAGGCGCTCGTGCACCATACCGCCGTCGGCCTCAACTTCATCGACGTGTATTTCAGGTCCGGCCTGTATAAGATCCCTGCCTTCCCCGCGACGCTCGGCATGGAGGCAGCCGGAGTCGTCCGCGCCGTGGGCGCGGGGGTGACGGCGGTCGCGCCCGGCGACCGCGTCGCCTACGCGACAGCTCCCATCGGCGCCTACTCCACGGACCGCGTGATCGCGGCCGACCGGCTTGTGGGACTCCCCGACGGCATCTCAGATCAGACCGCCGCCGCCATGATGCTGCAGGGGCTGACCGCGCAATACCTGATCCGGCGCACCTACCCGGTGAAGCGCGGCGATACCATTCTCGCCTATGCGGCGGCCGGCGGTGTCGGGCTGATCTTGTGCCAGTGGGCGAAGCACCTGGGCGCCACTGTGATCGGCGTGGTCTCGACCGACGCGAAGGCCGAGCTGGCCCGCGCCCACGGCGCCGCCCACGTCGTCGTCGGCTACGAGAACCTGCCGGCCGAGGTCAAGCGCATCACCGGCGGCGCCATGGTGCCCGTGGTCTATGACAGCGTCGGCAAGGACACGTGGGACACGAGCCTCGACTGCCTCGCCCCGCTCGGGCTGATGGTGAGCTACGGCAACTCCTCCGGCCCCGTGCCGCCGGTGAACCTCGCCGTGCTGAGCGCCAAAGGCAGCCTCTACGTCACCCGCCCGTCGCTCCCCACTTACACCGCGAGCCGCGACGACCTCGTGCGCGCCGCCGAGGACCTGTTCGCCGCCGTGCAGTCGGGCGCCGTGGAGATCCGGGTCAACCAGACCTTCCCGCTGCGCGACGCCGTCGCCGCCCACGAGGCGCTGGAAGGGCGGCGCACGACAGGCAGCACTGTCCTGCTCCCCTAGTCCGCCTCAGACCGAGACGGCCGCCCCAGCCCAAGCCCAGCGCCCGGCCAGCTCGCCCCGGCTCACCGCGCTCATCGTCGCCTGCGCGCTGTTCATGCAGAACCTGGACTTCGACCGTCGTCGCGACGGCGCTGCCCACCATGGCGCGCGCGTTCGGCGCGGACCCGCTGCACATGAACGTGGCGCTCACCAGCTACATGCTGAGCCTCGCCGTGTTCATCCCGGTGAGCGGCTGGATGGCCGACCGCTACGGCAGCCGCACCGTGTTCCGGGCTGCTATCGCGGTGTTCACGATCGGCTCCGTGCTGTGCGGCCGGGCGACGAATTTCCCGTTCCTCGTGGGCGCGCGCATCCTGCAAGGCGCGGGCGGCGCGCTCATGGTCCCTGTGGGGCGGCTCCTGCTGCTCCGCGCCGTTGATAAGACGGATCTCGTCGCCGCCATGGCCTGGCTCACGATGCCCGCGCTCATCGGCCCCGTCGTCGGCCCGCCGCTCGGCGGTTTCATCGTCACCTACGCGCACTGGCCGCTCATCTTTGATCTCAACGTGCCGATCGGGGTGCTCGGCATCGTGCTGGTCACCCGCTTCGTCGCCGAGACGCGCGAGCCCGGCCGGCGGCGGCTCGACGTGCGCGGCCTGGCGCTCTCCAGCCTCTCGCTCGCAGCCCTCATGGTCGGGCTGGAGACGGCAGGCAGGGGCGTTCTGCCGGGCGTGTTCGTCGCCGGGCTGCTCGCAGTCGGCACGCTCGCCGCCGCGACCTACGCCTGGCATGCGCGGCGCCACCCGGAGCCGCTGCTCGATTTCGGATTGCTGCGCCTCCCCACCTTCGCCGTCTCGGTCACGGCGGGATCGCTGTTCCGCGTCGGCATCGGGGCGATCCCGTTCCTGCTGCCGCTCATGCTGCAGCTCGGGTTCGGCGAGACGGCGGCGCAGAGCGGCCTCGTGACCTTCGCCAGCTCCGCGGGCGCGCTCGCGATGAAGCCCATCGCCACGGGAACGCTGCGCCGGTTCGGCTTCCGGGCGACGCTGGTCTGGAACGCGGTGCTCTCGGCCGCCCTCCTCGGCGCCTGCGCCTTCTTCCGCCCGGCGTGGCCGGCGGCGGCCATCTACGCCGTGCTGCTCGTCGGCGGCTTCGTCCGCTCCTTGCAGTTCACTTCCTACAACAGCATCGCCTACGCCGACGTGCCACGCGAGCGGATGAGCGCGGCGACGAGCCTCTACTCGACCTTGCAGCAGCTCTCCCTCGCCCTCGGCATCACCGGCGCCGCCGCCGTGCTCGAGGCCGCGACGGCGATCTCCGGCCACGGCAAGCCGACGCTGACGGATTTCTCCATCGGGTTCGCGGCCGTGGCGGCCGTGGCGCTCCTCGCTGCCCCGGTCGCCTGGGCGCTGCCCGAGAACGCAGGCGACGAGATGACCGGCCATCGAGTGTCCGAGCGGCAAGGCTAGAGGGTCTCTATCAGTCGCGCGTGCGCCAGCCCGGCAGAGCACCGCCGAACTGCGCCGTGATCACGTCGGCTTTGCGCCGAACCAGGGCGCCTAGCACCGGGATACGCTCGTCGGGGATGCGCGCCATCGGGCCCGAGACCGATACGGCGGCGATCGGGTCCCCCATCTCGCTAAAGATCACGGAAGCGACGCACCGCAGCCCGACGGCGTGCTCCTCGTCGTCCACGGCGTAGCCGCGCTCCCGTGCGTGCGCGAGGTCCTCGCGAAGCGCCGCGGTCGTGCTGATCGTCTTGACGGTGACGCGCGGTAGGCCCTGGCGGTGCAGGACGCGGGCGAGATCGCCGTCCGGCATGGCCGAGAGGAGGGCCTTGCCGACGCTGGAGCAGTGCAGCGGCACGCGGGCGCCGGGCCGGGCGAAGGCGCGCATCATCTGGCGGCACTCGACCTGGGCGAGGTAGATCGCCTCGAACTGGTCCTCCACGGCGAGGTTCACGGTCTCGGCGCTCTCCTCCATCAGCGCGCGCATGGGCGGGCGGGCAGTCGCGACGAGGTTGCGCGTCTTGAGGAACGCGCTGCCGGCGACGAAAGCCTGCACGCCGACCGACCACAGGCGCCGCTCGGCATCGAAGTGGACGTAGCGTTCCTGCTCCAGGGTGGTGAGCAGCCGGTGCGCCGTTGACGGCGACAGCCCGACCTGCTGAGCGACCTCGGTGAGCGTGATGCCCTCGTCCGCGGAAGCAAGGCAATTCACGATCGTGAGCGCGCGCACGAGCGACTGCACCTGATCGGACCGCTCGGTCGTGGCGCGAACGGCCGGCTTGATGACACGAGTTGCTTTCCGCAATGGTCGCACGTTGCCCTCCGATGCGGCCTCAGTAACGAAGCGGCATGTTTCCCGCAATGCAGCAAAGGACGCGGCGAGGCTTGCGGATTGTGATCGCGCCACGGGTTAGTTCAGGCTTGCGCCCTCCGTGCACCGCGCAAATGCCTGAGCTTGCGGACTGTGAGTGACATACGAAAACCCGCAAAGCATTGGTTGCAGGTTGTAATCTATCAGACATCCCGCATTGCGGAAATGTCTCTGAAACGGCTCGCCAAGCGCGTCCGACATCGCGATATTGCGTCTGGGTTCGAGACCAAGACAAACCGGCGGGAGCGAGCGATGGCCAGGATGAGAGCGATCGAGGCGGCAGTGCGCGTGCTGGAGCGCGAGGGGGTCACGACCGCGTTCGGCGTGCCGGGCGCGGCGATCAACCCGCTCTACGCCGCACTCAGACGGCGCGGCACGATCCGCCACGTCCTCGCCCGGCACGTCGAGGGAGCGTCGCACATGGCGGACGGCTACACCCGCGCCCGCGCAGGCAACATCGGCGTGTGCATCGGCACTTCCGGTCCGGCCGGCACCGACATGATTACCGGGCTCTACACGGCGCAGGCCGACTTAGTCCCCATCCTCTGCATTACGGGCCAGGCGCCGCGCGCGAAGCTCTACAAGGAGGACTTCCAGGCCGTTGACATCGAGAGCATCGCCAAGCCTGTCACGAAGTGGGCGGTGACGGTGCGCGAGCCGGCCCTCGTGCCCAGCGTGTTCCAGCAGGCGTTCCACCTCATGCGCTCCGGCCGGCCTGGCCCGGTCCTGATCGACCTGCCGATCGACGTGCAGATGGCCGAGATCGAGTTCGACGACGACAGCTACGAGCGCCTGCCCGTCTATAAGCCGGCCGCCTCGCGCCGGCAGGCGGAGAAGGCGCTCGCGATGCTGAACGCGGCCGAGCGTCCCCTGATCGTGGCCGGCGGCGGCGTCATCGGCGCGGACGCGTCCGCGCTGCTCGTCGAATTCGCCGAGCTGACCGGTGTCCCAGTCATCCCGACGCTCATGGGCTGGGGCTCGATCCCCGACGACCACCCGCTCATGGCCGGCATGGTCGGGTTGCAGACGAGCCACCGCTACGGGAACGCGACGTTCCTGGAATCGGACTTCGTTCTCGGCATCGGCAACCGCTGGGCCAACCGCCATACCGGGTCGGTCGAGGTCTATACGAAGGGCCGCACCTTCGTTCACGTGGACATCGAGCCGACGCAGATCGGCCGGGTGTTCGGCCCCGACCTCGGCATCGTCTCGGACGCGAAGGCGGCGCTGGCCGCGTTCATCGAAGTTGCACGCGAGATGAAGGCAGGCAGCCGGCTTCGCGACCGCTCCGCCTGGGCCGCCGCCTGCGAGCACCGTAAGAACGTGATGCTCCGCCGCAGCCACTACGACCAAGTGCCGCTCAAGCCGCAGCGGGTGTATGAGGAGATGAACGCGGTGTTGGACCGCGACACCTGCTACGTGACCACGATTGGCCTGTCGCAGATCGCGGGGGCGCAATTCCTCCACGTCTATCGTCCGCGCAACTGGATCAACTGCGGCCAGGCCGGGCCGCTCGGCTGGACGCTGCCCGCCGCCCTCGGCGTGCGCGCCGCCGATCCCGACCGCAAGATCGTCGCCCTCTCCGGCGACTACGACTTCCAGTTCATGCTTGAGGAGCTGGCCGTCGGCGCGCAGCACAAGCTCCCGTATCTCCACGTCGTGGTGAACAACTCTTACCTCGGCCTGATCCGTCAGGCGCAGCGCGGCTTCGAGATGGACTTCGAGGTGAGCCTCGCCTTCGACAACATCAATGCGATGCCGGACGGGGATTCGGTGCCGGGCTACGGCGTGGACCACGTGGCTGTCGCCGAGGGCCTGGGCTGCAAGGCGATCCGCGTGAAGAGTCCCAACGAGTTCAAGGACGCCTTCGCGCGCGCCGAGGCGCTCATGGCGGAGCACCAGGTGCCGGTGGTCTTGGAGTTTATCCTGGAGCGGGTGACCAACGTCTCGATGGGCACCGAGGTGGACAGCGTCAACGAGTTCGAGGAGATCCTCTGCCTCGATCCCTCGCTCTCCATCCGCAAGGGCCAGGACATGGGCACTCCGACGGATGCGCCGCCTGCCAAAACGCGGGAGCCTGCCGGCACACGCTGACTGGATCGGTCGCAAGCCTCGTTCCGTGCCGAGGCTTGCCGCCCCAGGGCAAAGGGAGTAGCACCGCGCCGCCCTCCGGGCCGCCGGGCGTCCGGCGGGGCACGTTTCCCGCGCCCGGCACGGACTCGCCCAAAGGACGCCCCATGCCCCGCAGCAAGATCGCCCTCGTCGGCGCCGGCAACATCGGCGGCACGCTCGCCCACCTGATCGGCCTCAAGGAGCTAGGCGACGTGGCGCTTTTCGACGTGTTCGGGGGCGTCGCCGCCGGTAAGGCGCTCGACATCATGCAGAGCGGCCCCGTGGACGGGTTCGACAGCCACATGCAGGGTGGCAGCGACTACGCCGCCATCGAAGGTGCTGACGTCGTGATCGTCACGGCCGGCTTCCCACGCACGCCCGGCATGAGCCGCGACGACCTCGTTGCCAAGAACGCGGGCGTGATCGCCGAGGTCGCCGACGGCATCAAGCGCTACTGCCCGGACGCCTTCGTCATCGTCATCACCAACCCGCTCGATGCCATGGTCTGGGTGATGCAGCAGAAATCCGGCTTGCCGCCCGAGAAGGTGGTCGGCATGGCCGGCGTGCTCGACAGCGCGCGGTTCCGCCTGTTCCTCGCCCACGAGTTCCAGGTCTCGGTCGAGGACGTGACCGCCTTCGTGCTTGGCGGCCACGGCGACACCATGGTGCCGCTCGTGCGCTACAGCGCGGTTGCCGGCATCCCGGTGCCGGACCTGGTGAAGATGGGCTGGACGACCCAGGACAAGGTGGACGCCATCGTCAAGCGCACGGCGAACGGCGGCGGCGAGATCGTGAAGCTCCTGGAGAAGGGCAGCGCCTTCTACGCGCCGGCCGCGAGCGCCATCGCCATGGCGGAGAGCTATCTCAAGGACAAGAAGCGCGTGCTGCCCGCCGCGGCGCATCTCAACGGGCAGTATGGCGTGCGCGACCTCTACGTGGGCGTGCCCGTGGTCATCGGGGCGGGCGGCGTCGAGCGGGTCGTGGAGATCGAGCTGAATGCCGAGGAGAAGGCGGCGTTCGACAAGAGTTGCGCCGCCGTGCGTGAGCTGATCGAGGCCAGCAAGAAGCTGGTGGGCTAGGCCGTGAACATCCACGAGTATCAGGCGAAGGAGCTGCTCCGGGGCTACGACGTTCCAGGTACTCGAAGGCTACGTTGCCTGGACGCCGACGGAGGCCGAGGAAGCGGCGCGCAAGCTGCCCGGCCCAGTGTTCGTGGTGAAGAGCCAGATCCACGCGGGCGGGCGCGGCGCCGGGCACTTCCAGGACGATCCTGACGGCAAGGGCGGCGTGCGGCTCGCGCGCTCCCCCGAGGAGGTCCGGGCCACGACGGAAGCCATGATCGGCCACGTGCTCGTCACGAAGCAGACGGGACCTGCGGGACGCCGGGTGAGCCGCGTTTACGTGGAGGCCGGCTCCGACATCGCGCGCGAGCTTTACCTGTCGCTCCTCGTGGACCGCGGCACCGGGCGCGTGACGCTGGTCGCCAGTACCCGAGGGCGGCGTGGAAATCGAGGACGTCGCGGCGCACCACCCCGAGCGCATCCTGCGCGCGGCCATTGACCCGGCAACTGGCATCCAGCCCTTTCACGGGCGCGAGCTGGCCTACGGGCTGGGCTTGCAGGGCAAGCAGGTCGCCGCCTTCGGTCGGTTCGCCGCCGCCATGTATCAGGCGTTCACCGAGCTGGACTGCACGACCATCGAGATCAACCCGCTCGTGGTCACGGTCGCGGGCGAGGTTGTGGCGCTCGACGCGAAGGTGAGCTTCGACGACAACGCGCTCGACCGCCATCCCGAGCTGGAGGCGCTGCGCGACGAGGCGGAGGAGGACCCGAAGGAGCTGGAGGCCGCGAAGTATAGCCTCAACTACGTCGCCCTCGACGGCACCATCGGCTGCATGGTCAACGGCGCGGGCCTCGCGATGGCGACCATGGACATCATCAAGCTCTACGGCGGCGAGCCGGCCAACTTCCTCGACGTGGGCGGCGGTGCGACCAAGGAGCGGGTCACGGCGGCATTCAAGATCATCCTGTCGGACCCGAACGTGGAGGGCATCCTCGTCAACATCTTCGGCGGCATCATGCGCTGCGACGTGATCGCGGAGGGCGTGGTCGCGGCGGCGAAGGAAGTCGCGCTCGACGTGCCCCTCGTCGTGCGGCTGGAGGGCACGAACGTGGCCCTGGGTAAGGACATCCTGGCGAGGTCCGGCCTGCCCATCGTCAGCGCCGACAACCTCGCGGACGCGGCCGAGAAGATCGTCCGCGCCGTGAAGGAGGCCGGGTAGTGGCGATCCTTGTGGACAGGAACACCCGCGTCATCACGCAGGGGTTCACGGGCGCGCAGGGCACGTTCCACAGCGAGCAGGCCATTGCCTACGGCACCAAGGTCGTGGGCGGCGTGACGCCGGGCAAGGGCGGCACGACGCACCTGAACCTGCCCGTGTTCGACACCGTGGCCGAAGCGGTGAAGGCCACGGCGGCGACGAGTCCGATAGGTTCGCTCGCGAGCGCGATCTACGTGCCCCCAGCCTTCGCGGCCGACGCCATCCTGGAGGCGGTCGAGGCCGAGGTGCCGCTGATCGTGTGCATCACCGAGGGCATCCCGGTGCTGGATATGGTTCGGGTCAAGCGCGCGCTCTCGGGGAGCAAGTCGCGGCTGATCGGGCCGAACTGCCCCGGCGTCATCACGCCCGAGGCGTGCAAGATCGGCATCATGCCGGGCCACATCCACCGCCGCGGCAGCGTCGGCATCGTCAGCCGCTCCGGCACGCTCACCTACGAGGCGGTGGCGCAGACGACGGCGGCCGGGCTGGGCCAGAGCACCTGCGTCGGCATCGGCGGTGACCCGGTGAAGGGCACGGACTTCGTCGAAATTCTGGAGATGTTCCTGGCCGACCCGGAGACGCAGAGCATCGTCATGATCGGCGAGATCGGCGGAGCCTCCGAGATCGAGGCCGCCGAGTTCCTGCAAGCGTCAGGGACGAAGAAGCCCGTCGTCGGCTTCATCGCGGGCACGACCGCGCCGCCAGGCCGGCGCATGGGCCATGCCGGCGCCGTCATCAGCGGCGGACGCGACACGGCAGGGGCAAAGATGGAGGCGATGCGCGAGGCGGGCATCCACGTCGCCGAGAGCCCGGCGGCGCTGGGCAGCACCATGGTGCGAGCCCTCAAGGGGTGAGCACGCCTGTCATGCGCCGCGCGCAACGCAGGGTCCGCGTCTTCGGGTGCGCTGGTAACCCCAAATAATGGTTCGACGGGTAAAGTGCCCGTCTTTCCGCGAAGTTCACTTTCCGCGAAGTTCAGAGGACCGCTCTTATGCCCGGCGCAGACATGCTCGCCTCCGCCTTCAACGGCGCCAACGCCGCCTACCTCGCCGATATGTATGCCCGCTGGGCCAGCGATCCCGGCAGCGTGGACCCGAGCTTCGGCGCGCTGTTCGGCGCCATGGACGACGAGGCGCGCGCCGTCCTGGAGGACGCGTCAGGCGCCTCCTGGGCGCCGCACCGCTCCGCGGTGGGCGAGCCGGAGCTTGCACCCAGGGCGAACGGCGAGGCGGCGGCTTTCCCCACGGGCGGAGCCAGCGTCGAGGAGGTGCGGGCGGCGGCACTCGACTCGCTGCGGGCGCTCATGCTCATCCGCGCCTATCGCGTGCGCGGGCACCTACAGGCCCAGCTCGACCCGCTCGGCTTGCAGATCCCGCGGCCTCATCCGGAGCTCGACCCGAGATCCTACGGCTTCACCGACGCGGACCTCGACCGCCCGATCTTCATAGACAACGTGCTCGGCCTCGAGACGGCGACCGTTCGCGAGATCATGGCCATCGTACAGGCGAGCTACTGCGGGCCGATCGGCGTCGAGTTCATGCACATCCAGGACCCCGGGCAGAAGGCCTGGATCCAGCGGCGCATCGAGGGCGCTCCCTGGGCGAAGGGGCTGTCCGTCGATGAGAAGCGCACGATCCTGCGCCAGCTCACGGAGGCGGAGGGCTTCGAGGCATTCTGCCAGCGTCGCTACGTCGGCACCAAGCGCTTCGGGCTGGAAGGCGGCGAGGTCACGATCCCGGCGCTGCAAGCGGTCATCGGGACGGCCGCTTCGGGCGGCGTGCGCGAGATCGCGATCGGCATGCCGCATCGCGGGCGCCTCAACACCTTGGTCAACGTCGTGAAGAAGCCGTTCACGGCAGTCTTCAGCGAGTTCGGCGGCTCCTCCTTCAAGCCGGACGACGTGCAGGGCTCGGGCGACGTGAAGTATCATCTCGGCACCAGCGCGGACCTGGAGCTGGCAGGGCACCCGGTCCACCTCTCCCTGCAGCCCAATCCGTCGCACCTGGAAGCGGTGGACCCTGTTGTCGTCGGCAAGGTCCGCGCGCTGCAGGACATGGCGGGCGACACTAGGGGGCGGCGCTCGGTCATGGCCATCCTGATGCACGGGGACGCGGCGTTCGCCGGGCAAGGCCTCGTGTATGAGACACTCGCGATGAGCCAGCTCATCGGCTACCGCACAGGCGGCACGGTCCACGTCGTCGTGAACAACCAGATCGGCTTCACGACCGTCCCGGCCCACGGCTATTCGGGCCTCTACTGCACGGATGTTGCGAAGTCGGTGCAGTCTCCCATCCTGCACGTGAACGGCGACGAGCCGGAAGCCGTGGTGTTCTGCGCGCGCCTGTGCGCCGAGTTCCGCCAGGAGTTCGGCATAGACATCGTGCTCGACATCGTGTGCTACCGCCGCCACGGCCACAACGAGACGGACGAGCCGGCCTTCACGCAACCCATCATGTATCGCGCGATCCGCGAGCGTCCCACGGTGCGAACGCTGTATGCGGCGCGCCTCGCCGGGGAAGGCATCGTCGCCGCTGCCGAGAGCCAGGCGATGTGGGACGAGTTCCAGGGCGAGCTGGAGGCGGCCTACAAGGCTGCGCAGTCCTACCGGCCCAACAAGGCGGATTGGCTGGAAGGGCACTGGTCCGGTCTCAAGCAGTCCGGCCAGAAGGACGAACGGCAGGAATGCTCGACGGCGGTGAGCAGGGAGACGCTGCGCCGCGTGGGCGAGGCGATCTCGCGCGCGCCGGACGGCTTCGACCTCAACCCCAAGATCGCCCGGCAGCTCGACGCCAAACGCCAGATGATCGAGACCGGCGAGGGGGTGGACTGGGCGACGGGCGAGGCTCTGGCTTTCGGCAGCCTGCTGCTGGAAGGCAGCCGGGTGCGCCTCTCGGGCGAGGATACCCAGCGCGGCACGTTCAGCCAGCGTCATGCCGTGCTGATCGACCAGTCGAACCAGAATGAATACGTGCCGCTCAACAACATCCAGCCGGACCAGGCGCGGATCGAGATATACAACTCCTTGCTGAGCGAGGCCGGCGTGCTTGGCTTCGACTACGGCTACTCCCTCGCCGACCCCAAGACGCTCGTTCTGTGGGAGGCGCAGTTCGGCGACTTCGCGAACGGCGCCCAGGTCATCATCGACCAGTTCCTGGTGAGCGGCGAGACCAAGTGGCTGCGGATGAGCGGGCTGACCTTGCTGCTGCCCCACGGCCACGAGGGGCAAGGGCCGGAGCACTCCTCGGCCCGGCTGGAGCGCTACCTGCAGCTCTGCGCCGAGCGGAACATGCAGGTCTGCAACCTGACCACGCCGGCGAATTACTTCCATGCGCTACGGCGGCAGCTCCGCCGCAACTTCCGCAAGCCGCTCGTGGTCATGACGCCGAAGAGCCTGCTGCGGCACAAGCTCGCGGTCAGCCAGCTCGCCGACATGAGCGACGGCAGCGCGTTCCAGGCCGTGATCCCCGAGACGGACGCGATCGCGCCGCCCGAGCAGGTGAGGCGCGTCGTGCTGTGCTCCGGCAAGGTGTATTACGACCTCCTCGCCGAGCGGCGGGAGAAGGGCGTGAACGACGTGGCGCTCGTGCGCCTGGAGCAGTTCTACCCGTTCCCCGAGCGCCGCCTGGCGGACGCCTTGCGGCCCTACGAGGGCGCCGAGATGGTCTGGTGTCAGGAGGAGCCGGAGAACATGGGCGGCTGGTCCTTCGTGGATCGCCGGATCGAGCGCGCGTTGGGCACGCTGGGCCGGGTGCAGCGCCCGCGCTACGTCGGGCGCGACGCCGCGGCGAGCCCGGCGACCGGTCTTGCCCGCGTCCATGCCGCGCAGCAAGCTGCGCTCGTGCGCGAGGCGCTGCTGCTGGACTAGGGGGGAGCTGAAGCGACACCATGGCCACCGAGATCAAGGTGCCCACTCTGGGCGAGAGCGTGACGTCGGCGACGGTTGCGCGCTGGCTGAAGAGCGTGGGCGATGCGGTGGCCGTGGACGAGCCGCTGGTTGAGCTGGAGACCGATAAGGTCACGGTCGAGGTTCCCTCACCGGCTGCCGGTATCCTGGGGCGGCCCGCGGCCGAGGAGGGAAGCGAGGTCGAGGTCGGCGCTGTGCTCGGGACGGTGGAGGCGGGTGCGGGCCCAAGGGCAGGAGGTGCGCAGGCCGAGCCGGTCGGCGTCGCGCCCTCGGCGACGCCCCGGCCCGGCCCCACGGCCGTCGCCACCGCGCCCGCGGCCAACCCCAGCCCCGGCGTCAATCCGCCGCCGCGCACCCTCGGCCCGGTCTCCCGCCCAGCGACGCCGCCTGCCGACGTCGCGGCGCATGGCGCGGCCCGAGGGGCGGTCCAAGGGGCAGCCCAAGGGGCAGCCCAAGGGGCAGCAACGAGTGAGCACCCGCCCATGCCTTCGGCGGCCAAAATACTGGAGGAGAAAGACCTGCAACCGGCTCAGCTCGGCGAGGGCACGGGCAAGGACGGGCGCATCACCAAGGGCGACGTGCTCGCCTTCCTCAACCGCCCCCAGGGGGCTTCGGCTCCAGAGCAGGCTCCGGCGCCCGCGCCGCAGCCGCGTACCGAGGACCCGCGCGAGGAGCGGGTCAAGATGACGCGGCTGCGCCGCACCATCGCGCAGCGGCTCAAGGAAGCGCAGAACACGGCCGCCATGCTGACCACCTTCAACGAGGTGGACATGACGGCGGCGCAGGCGCTGCGGGCCGAGTATCGCGAGGTGTTCGAGAAGCGGCACCAGGGCGCACGGCTCGGCTACATGGGCCTGTTCGTCCGCGCCTGCGTCTCGGCGCTGCGGGAGTTCCCCGCCGTCAACGCCGAGATCAGCGGCGACGAGATCGTCTACAAGCGCTTCGTCAACATGGGCATCGCGGTCGGCGGGCCGAGCGGCCTCGTGGTGCCCGTGCTGCGCGACGCGGACCGGATGGGCTTCGCCGAGATCGAGCGCGCCATCGCCGATTTCGGCCGTCGCGCGCGGGACGGGGCGCTCAAGCTGGAGGAGCTGTCGGGCGGCACCTTCAGCATCACCAACGGCGGCGTCTACGGCAGCCTGATGAGCACGCCGATCCTCAACCCGCCGCAGAGCGGCATCCTGGGCATGCACAAGATCCAGGACCGCCCGGTGGCCGTCACGGGCAAGGTCGAGATAAGGCCGATGATGTATCTCGCGCTGAGCTACGACCACCGCATCGTGGACGGCAAGGAGGCCGTGTCCTTCCTTGTCCGCGTGAAGGAGGGCGTGGAGGACCCGCGACGGCTGCTGCTGGACTTGTAGGCGCGGCGCCCCCACCTTTGAGCGAGGCGCTGGACGCCGAAGAGCGTGAGCTGAGGATGCCCCTGATGCGCGCGGACCTGGAGAACAAGCAGGCCGATACGGCTTACAAGCTCGGGCTGCTGCGCTACGGGCCGTGGAAGGTTGTCACTACCGCCTTCGGCGCCGGTTTCGCGCTCTGTGGCGGCCTTGTTGCTTTGCTCACCTTTGTCTTGACACGATTGCACTAACCTCAGCCGGCCCAGTCGGGCTGGGCAGGAACCAGGAATGAGCGAGAGCTACGACGTCATCGTCATCGGCGGCGGTCCCGGAGGCTACGTCTGCGCCATCCGCGCGGCGCAGCTCGGCCTCAAGACGGCCTGCGTCGAGAAGAGCGCGACGCTAGGGGGCACCTGCCTCAACATCGGCTGCATCCCGAGCAAGGCGCTCCTGCAATCCTCTGAGAACTACGAGGAGGCCCGCCACGCTTTCGCCGATCACGGCGTCCTCGTTGACGGCGTGAAGCTCGATCTCGGCCGCATGATGGCGCGCAAGGGCGAGGTGGTCGGCGCCAACGTCAAGGGCGTCGAGTTCCTGTTCCGCAAGAACAAGGTCGCGTGGATCAAGGGCGAGGGGCGCATCGCAGGTCCTGGCCGCGTCGAGGTGGACGGCGAGCGCTACGACGCGAAGGCCATCGTCATCGCCACCGGCAGCGAGAGCCTGACCTTGCCTGGCGTCGAGGTGGACGAGGAGGCGATCGTCACCAGCACCGGCGCCCTGGAGCTGGACGAGGTGCCAGGGCGCTTCGCCGTCATCGGCGGCGGCTACATCGGCCTGGAGCTAGGCAGCGTGTGGCGCCGGCTGGGTGCCGAGGTCACGGTGATCGAGTATCTCGACCGCCTAGTTCCGGGTATGGACGCCGAGGTCGCCAAGCAGTTCGAGCGCACGCTCGGGCGGCAGGGCATCAAGTTCCGTCTCGGCACCAAGGTCGTCGCCGCCCGGCAAGGGAACGACGGCGTGACGCTCACGCTCGAGCCCGCCAAGGGCGGAGAGCCGGAGGAGTTGACGGCGGACGTCGTCCTCGTCGCCATCGGCCGCAAGCCCTACACGGACGGCCTCGGCCTCGCGGAGGCGGGCGTTGAGCTCGACGAACGTGGGCGCGTGAAGGTGGACGCGCACTACGCGACGAACGTGCCGGGCATCTACGCCATCGGGGACGTGATCGCCGGCCCCATGCTCGCGCACAAAGCCGAGGAGGAGGGCGTCGCCTGCGCCGAGCGGATCGCGGGTCAGGCCGGGCACGTCAACTACGACGTGATCCCCGGCGTCGTCTATACCTGGCCCGAGGTCGCGAGCATCGGCCAGACCGAGGACACCCTCAAGCAGCAAGGTGCGGCCTACCGCGTCGGCAAGTTCCCGTTCACGGCCAACGGCCGGGCGCGCGCCATGGGCAGCACGGACGGGTTCGTGAAGATTCTCGCCGACAAGGACACCGACCGCATCCTCGGCGCCCACATCATCGGGCCGGACGCGGGAACCTTGATCGCCGAGCTGGCGACTGCCATGGAGTTCGGCGCCTCCTCCGAGGACGTGGCGCGCATCTGCCACGCGCATCCCAGCCTGAGTGAGGCCGTCAAGGAGGCGGCCCTCGCCGTCGAGAACAGGGCTATCCACATCTGATGGTCATGGGAAACTCGAAAGACCACGCCTACACGGTCACCGTCACCTGGACGGGCAACAAGGGCAGCGGCACCAGCGCTTACCGCGCCTATTCCCGGCAGCACGAGATCGCTGTCTCCGGTAAGCCCGCGATCCCCGCGAGCAGCGATCCCGCCTTCCGCGGCGACCCGGCGCGCTACAATCCGGAAGAGCTGCTCGTCGCCTCGCTCAGCTCGTGCCACATGCTCTGGTATCTGCACCTTTGCTCGGTCAACGGCGTCGTCGTGACCGCCTACGAGGACTGTGCCGAGGGCTTCATGCACGAGCAGCCCGGCGGCGAGGGGCGGTTCACCGAGGTCGTCCTGCAGCCCGAGATCGTGCTGGCGCCGGGCAGCGACGTGGAGCGCGCCCACGCACTGCACGAGGAGGCGAACGCCAAGTGCTTCATCGCCAACTCTGTGAACTTCCCGGTTCGGCACGAGCCGGTGATCCGGGTCGCCGCGGTGGCGCAAGCAGCGGTCCAAGACCGGACCAGAGAGGCTGCGCCTGAGTAAGCTGCCTCTCGCCCTGACCATGGGCGACCCCGCCGGGATCGGCCCGGAGATCACGCGGGCCGCATGGGATGCCCTGCGCGGAACGGGGCCGGCCTTCGCCCTCGTCGGCGACCCACGGCTCGGGACCCCGGTTGCATCGGCCGCCGAGGCGGTAGAATGCTTTCCGCACGCTTTGCCCGTGCTCCCGGTCGAGCTCGTCGCCCCGCCGCATCCCGGACGTCCCGACCTGCGCAACGCGGCCGCAGTCATCGAGAGCATCGAGCGGGCGGTCCGGCTCGCGTTCGCGGGCGAGGCGGGCGGCGTCGTCACCAACCCGATCAGCAAGGCGACCCTCTACGGCGCGGGCTTCGCCTACCCAGGCCACACCGAGTTCCTCGGCGCGCTTACGGGCTGTCCGAACCCGGTGATGATGCTCGCGAACAAGGATCTCCGCGTCGTGCCGGTAACGGTCCACGTGGCGCTGCGCCGGGCGCTGGACAGCTTGACCACGGACGCGATCGTGGCGGCGGCGCGCACGACAACAGCCGCACTGCGCGAGCAGTTCGGCATTGCCTCGCCCCGCCTCGCCGTCGCCGGGCTGAACCCGCACGCGAGCGAGGGCGGCGCCATGGGGGACGAGGAAGCGCGCCTGATCGCGCCCGCCATCGAGGTGCTGCGGGCGGCGGGGATCGCGGCGAGCGGCCCCTGGCCCCCCGACACCATGTTCACGCCGGCCGCCCGGGCTGGCTACGATGCCGCGATCTGCATGTATCACGACCAGGCACTCATTCCGCTCAAGACTCTGGATATGGCGAGCGGCGTCAACGTAACGCTGGGGCTCCCCATCGTGCGGACATCGCCCGATCACGGGACGGCGTTCGACATCGCCGGCGCCGGGCGGGCCGACCCGGCGAGCCTCATCGCCGCGATCCGTCTCGCAGGCGAGCTTGCGGCTCGGAGGAGAGCATGACCATCCGCCTCGGCGTCAACGTGGATCACGTCGCCACCATCCGCAACGCGCGCGGCAGCACCTATCCCGACCCGTTCGCGGCGGCGCTCGTCGCGGTCGGCGCCGGAGCGGACGGCATCACCGCGCACCTGCGCGAGGACCGGCGCCACATTCGCGACGCCGACGTGGAGCGGTTGGCAGGCGCGCACGCGATCCGGCTCAACCTGGAGATGGCGGCGACCGACGAGATGGTCGCCATCGCCTGCCGCCTGCACCCGGCGGCGTGCTGCCTGGTGCCGGAGCGGCGCGAGGAGGTCACGACCGAGGGCGGCCTGAACGCGGCCGGGCAGCTGGAGGCGCTGGCCCCCAAGATTGCGGCGCTGCGTGATGCCGGCATCCGCGTCAGCTTGTTTCTCGATCCCGAGCCGGAGCAGCTCCGGGCGGCGGCGGCGCTGGGCGCCGCGTGCGTCGAGCTGCACACGGGTGCTTACGCCGAGGGCAGGCCCGGCGAGATGGACAGGCTGCGCGAGGCGGCGCGGATGCTGCCGACGCTCGGCCTCGAATGCCACGCCGGGCATGGCCTGACCTACGCGAACGTCACGCCCGTCGCTTCCATGCCGGAGGTCGCCGAGCTGAACATCGGGCATTTCCTGGTTGGCCAGGCCATGTTCGCGGGATTGGCCGGAGCGGTCGCGCGCATGAAGGCCATCATGGAGGCGGCACGACGATGAGCATTGTTACGAGCTTGGCCGAGCTCGACGCGCTCTACGGCGAGCCGGTGCCGGTGAGCCTGGCGAAAGTCGCGGATCGAGTGGTCCCGACCTACCGTGCCTTGATCGAGGCGGCGCCGTTCTGCGTGCTCGCGACGTGCGGGCCGGATGGCGTGGACGCGTCGCCGCGCGGGGATGCGCCCGGCTTCGTTCACGTCGAGGACGAGCACACGCTGATGCTGCCAGACCGGCGCGGGAACAACCGGGGCGACAGCCTGCGCAACCTGGTCGCCGACCCGAGCCTTGCGCTCCTCTTCCTCATCCCTGGCGTCGGCGAGACGGTGCGGGTGAACGGCACGGGCGAGATCCATGCGGATGCGGCCTTGTGCGAGCGTTTCGCCGTGCAGGGCCGGGCGCCGCGCACGGTGCTCGTCGTGCGCGTCGCGGAAGTCTACTTCCAGTGCTCGCGCGCCGTTCTGCGCGCTCGCTTGTGGGAGCCGAAGAGCCGGGTGGACCGCGCGAGCCTACCGACGCCCGGCCGCATCCTGGCCGAGGTGAGCGCCGGGCGAGTCGGCGCCGGGTATGACGAGGGATTGCAGGAGCGGCTCCGGGCCAACCTCTATTGAGGCAACCTGCGTCGCGCGTAGTGCCGCGAAGCGGAACACCAAAAGAACAAGGAGCTGGCACGTTCCCGAACGTTGACACGGCGCGCGCACTCTGCCCCTATAGTCACGCCATCGTGTCGTTGTCTGGCCTGCAACGCCCCGCTCACCGGGAGCAACCCACGGCTCAAAGGCGGCCCGGTTGCGAGCGAGCCTGGGCGCTGTTGCCGGGCACGGAATTGGGGGAAGGTTCAGAGATGGCAACTGGCACCGTGAAGTGGTTCAATGCAACCAAAGGTTTCGGCTTCATCATGCCTCAAGACGGCGGCAAGGACGTGTTCGTCCACATCACGGCCGTCCAGGCTGCCGGCCTCAAGGGCCTTAACGATGGCCAGAAGGTCTCCTACGAGATCATGCAGGAGCGTGGCAAGGCCGCCGCGACCAACCTCAAGATCATCCAGCCGCAAGAGTTGCCCACCCTCAAGACCATGTAGCTAGCCCGTCCAAGACGAGGCGCTGACGCCCGCGGTCAATGCCTCGTCGGTGCGGGTGATCAGCTTGGTCTCCGTCGCGCCGTTCTCACGCATCATTTGGGCTGCCTGGTCGGCCTGAGTTTGGTCCTTAACGTGGACGGCAAGCACCAGCGTGCCCGCGGCGCCGCGGCGGTCCATTTGGTCCGCTTGTGCCTGTTCCGCCGCATGGCCTATCCCCTGCGAGACCGCCGTCGCCCCGAGACCGGCGGCCGCAGCCGCGCCGATCGCGACTGCCGCCGCTCCGCCAGTCGCGACCACGGCGCCAGCGGCGATGGTCGCGCCTGCGTAGCCGGCCATGCCGGCGTTCATGGTGCGGATTTGCTGGTGGTCCACGGAGGTTTCCTGAGCGTCCGCGCTCTCCGTCGGTGTCGCCTCGGAAGGATGTCCCACGACCTGCTCCTCGGGCAGGCTGAAATCCGAACGAGTGTAGCCGGCATCCAACATCTTATCCAGCGCCGCTCGCACCGTGGCGTCGTCCGGGAACCAGCCCTGCACTTCCTGAACCGTCCCGCTCAGCGCCGGGCCTTCGTTCGCGCTCTCGCTCATCGCCACCACTCCGCGTGTTGCCAAGCTAACGCTCTACACTCGCGCGTGTTCCCGCGTCTTTAACGGCTGGGCGCCTAAACGAGTTGGTGCCGAGCGCGGGCGCCGCGCTCGATAGCCGCTGCGACGAGCGGATCGAGATGCAGCTCGGCCGCGACGAATTCCAGCATGCGCAATGCAGGCTGCGACGCGAATCCGTCCGCGGCGGCGACCTCGCAGGCCAAAGCATACGCCGTCTCCCGCAGGCGCGGCTCCAGCGCGTCGCGGATCAGCCGCCCCGCGTGCGCCAGGCCCTCATCCTCCTCCAGCAGCGCCACGGCCGCGTCGGCAGCGACATCGAGCCGGTCGCTCTCAAAATCGGCGAAGACGGGCAGCGTCTGGACGATGCCGGCCATGGTGCCGATCTCTCGGTCGGTGAGGTCGCCGTCGCTGGCCGCCACCAGCACCATGGTGCAGACCAGCGCCTCCTGTGCGTCGAGTCCCGTCCGGGCGAGCATTCCATCCTCCGTTACCATGGGCGGACCCTGCGTCAGCGTGGCGCGGCGATCAACGCACGGGTTCGCGAGTCTCGACAAGGAATGTTCTTGTGTGCGCCACGGCCTCGGCAAGACCGACGCGCTCAACGCGCACGCCCGCCGGGAACGCCGAGAGCAGGCGGGACGGCGTGCGCGCATCGAGCAGCGCGAAGACGCCGCGGTCGTCGGCGGCGCGGACGAGGCGGCCGAATGCCTGGCGCAGCCGCAGCCGGGCCTTAGCGTCGTCGTAGCCGCGCGGGTCGCCGCCCGAGAGATGCAGCCGCCGCTCGCGGTGCAGGATGTCCGGCCGCGGCCAGGGCACGCGCTCGAACGCCACGAGCCGGAGCGCCCGGCCCGGCACATCGACCCCGTCGCGCATCGCGTCCGTCCCCAGCAGGCAGCTCGCCTCCTCGGCGCGAAACACGTCCACAAGGGTGGCGTTGTCCATGGCGTCCACGTGCTGGGCGAGCAGGGGGATGCCGGCCTCTTCCAGCGCGGGTGCGAGCCGGGCATGGACGGCCTGCAGGCGGCGGATGGCGGTGAAGAGCCCCAGGCCGCCGCCGCCGGCCGCGAGGAAGAGCGCGCGGAACGCGGCGGCGAGCGCGGCCGTGTCGCCGGGCGGAACATCGGTGATGACGAAGGCGAGTGTCTGGCACGCGTAGTCGAACGGGCTCGCGACCTGGACGCGCAGCGGTGGGGAGGGGAGGTGGGTTGCGCCGACCCGCGCCTCGGCCTCGGCCCACCCGGCCTCGGGACCACCCGCGCCCGCGTCCCGCAGCGTCGCCGACGTGACGAGCAGCCCATGCGCCGGCGCGGCCAGCGTCGCGGCGAAGGGAATCGTCGGGTCGAGCCAGTGGCGGTGCAGGCCCACGTCGCGGTCCTCGTCCCCCCACCCTTCTCGAATGCGCCGGTCGAGGCGGATCAAGTGGACGTAGTCGGGGCGGACGCCCGGCCCAGGCGCCGGCTCGCCCACGGCGCGCAGCATGGCCTGCCACGCGGCGAGCCGGTCGAGCGCCCGGCGCCTGAGCGAGTTGCGCGCCGCCTCAATGCGGTTGCGCGCCTGGGTGTCCAGCTCCTCCGCCTCAGCGTCCAGCTTGTCCCCGAGGCGGGCGACGAGGGTTTCCAGCGGCTCGGCGATGCGCCGCAGCGCCCGGCCGAGCCGGTCTGCCGCGTCTTCAAGGCCAGGCACAGGCGGCTGCAGCGCGCACTCGATCATGCCCTGTGGGGCGCCGGGTCCAAACTCGCTCTCGGCCGTGCGGGCGAGAACCTGGGTGCGCGCGAGACGGAGGAGCGCCTCGAACGGGTTATCGCCGCCCGTCTTGCCTAGCCGCTCCTCGGCCAGGCGCTCCGCCCAGCCCGGCAACGGCAGCATGGCGGACGCGATCAGCGCTGCTTCCAAGGGCGCCATCAGCTTCGGCTTGCCCATCACGAGATCGTCCAGCCGCCGCAGCAAGCCTCGCGCGCGGGAGCGGCTGCCCTCCGCGCCGAGCAGCCATCGCCGCAGGTCCATCCCCGCCCACCCTGACAGCTCCGCCGAGAACGCGCCGTCCGCGGCGTCGAACAGCTGGTGGCCCTCGTCGAACACGTAGCGGACCGGCACGCTGTCGTCGTCGAGACCGCCCCAGGCCGCCTGCGCCATGACGAGGGCGTGATTCGCGACGACGAGGTCCGCCCCACGCGCCCGGCGGATCGTGTGCTCGACTAGGCAGGTCCGGTAGTGCGGGCAAGCGCCGTGGATGCACTCCCCGCGGCGGTCGGCGATCGCGGGCAACAGGTCGGGGCCGAACAGTTCCGGGAACCAGCCCGGCAGATCGCCGCCCTGCACATCGCCCTCTACCGTCGCGAGGGCCCAGCGCGCGACGAGTTCGAGCGGGACGATACCTGGCGCACCGCCGCCCCTACCTCCCCTTGGAAGCGCCGCGTTCACCCGCTCCTCGAAATTCAGCAGGCAGAGGTAGTTCTCCCGCCCCTTGCGCACGACCACCCGGCGCCGCCGCTCGTCCGGCTCAGGCACGAGACGCGCCGCCTCGGCCTGAACCTGGCGCTGCAGGTGGCGCGTGTAGGTGCTGATCCAGACAGGCGCGCCGTTGCGCTCGGCCCAGAGGCTGGCAGGAGCGATGTAGCCGAGCGTCTTGCCCGTCCCCGTCCCGGCCTCGGCGAGCACGAGGCGCGGATCGCCCGGCGCATCGCGCGGCAGGAAAGCGTCCGTCGCCGCGGCGGCGTAGTCGCTCTGGCCAGGGCGCTGCTCCGCGTGGGGGCCGAGCAGATCGGCGAGGCGGCGCCGGGCCTCCGCCGGCCGGACGGGCACGCTGCCGGGGGGCGGGGGCGGCGCCCGCTCCTCCCATTGCGGCAGGGTGCGCCAGACCCGCAGGCCTTCCGCGGACGGCACGGCATCGGGCGCGTCGAGCGCGTCAAGGACGGACTTGGCCCACGCCCATCCCGCGTCGCCCATCCGCGCCGCGAGTCCGGCCGCGTCGCGGTTCAGCGCGAGGCTGCGGCCCTGCCGCAGCCGGCGCAGCAGGCGCGCTGCGAGCCGGGGCAGGAGTGCTGCCTCCTCCTCCAGACTCCACGGCAGCTCCTCGTCGAGTGCCAACGCTAGACCGCGCGGCGTCGGCGCCGCCGTACGGGCAGGTAGCACGAAGGCGAGCAGCTGAAGCAGGTCGAGACAAGGCGTGCTAGGCGGCAGCTTCAGGCGCCGCCACGTCGCCGGTGCGTGGACGAGGAGCGGCGGCGACGCGAGGCGGACGAGGGTGGCTGCTTCGGACGTGCCGAGCAGGAGCAGCTCGCCGTCCTCGGTGAGCACGGCCGCGCGGCCGTGGCCGGCGACGAGGGCCGGCGCACTCAAGCGAGCGGCGCTGGGCGGAGAGGGCATCTGCTGCCAGTCTAGGGCCAGGGCCTGATATAGTGTAGCTCTGGGTTCAGCGGAGTTGCGCCTCTTCAGTTGTGTATGTATAGTGTATTTCTACTATTCGTTGCAGATCGGCCGTGCAGACGCTACTCTTCATCTCCCACCGGTTTCCCTACCCGCCCAACCGCGGCGAGAAAATCCGGGCCTTCAACGTCATCTGCCACCTTGCGACGCGCTATCGCGTGCTGCTGGGCTGCCTGGTGGACCAGGAGAGCGACTGGCAGCACCTCGACGTTCTGCGCGGCATCTGCGCCGAGGTGGGCGCGTTCCCGATCGACAAGCGAGTGCAGAAGTGGCGCGCTCTGGCCCGCATCCGTCCAGGCCGGCCGCTCATGCTGGACTACTACGCGAGCCGAGGTCTCCGGACTTGGGTGGACGGCGCGGTGGCGCGCGAGCGGCCCGACATTCTCTACTTATACACGACGGCGATGGCGCCCTACGGCCTGCGCCACGCCGGGCGCCGCATCCTCGACATGACGGACGTGGACTCCGAGAAATGGGCCGAATACGCCCGCGGCGCGCGACTCCCCATGCGTCTCGTCTGGGCGCGCGAGGCACGCACGCTGCTCGCCTACGAGCGCCGGGCGGCCATGGCGTGCGAGCGTACGTTCCTCGTCTCCGAGCCGGAGTGCCGCCGCTTCATCGAGCTCGCCCCGGAGACGGAGGGGCGCGTCGTTCCGGTTGAGAACGGGGTGGACCTGCAGCGCTTCGCGCCCGACCTTGCTTTCGACACGCCCTTCACGGAGCCAGGGCCGCACCTCGTCTTGGTCGGCAACATGGACTACTGGCCCAATGCCGACGCGGCTGGCTGGTTCGCGCGCGAGGTCCTGCCGCTCATCCGCGCGGCGACGCCCGGCGCGCGGTTCCACGTGGTCGGCGCGGACCCAGGGCCGGACGTGCTCGCGCTGAAAACCCTGCCCGGCGTGCGCGTCACGGGCCGCGTGCCCGACGTGCGGCCTTACGTGGCCCACGCCGATTCCGTCGTAGCGCCCCTGCGCATCGCGCGCGGCATCCAGAACAAGGTTCTCGAAGGCATGGCCATGGGTCGCCCAGTGGTCGCGACGCCGCAGGCGTTCGAGGGCGTGAATGCCCAACCGGGGCACGACCTCCTCGTGGGCGAGGATGCGGCGACGTTCGCCGCCCTCGTCGTCGAGGTGCTGCGCGGTGCGCATCCCGAGTTGGGCGCTGCCGGGCGCATGGCCGTGGAGCGGCGGCACACCTGGGTCGCTTCTATGCAGCGGCTCGACGAGTTTCTGGCATAAGCAACCGGGCTTACCGCGACCGAGAGTGGAAGGGCAGCTCAGCGACCTGCGTTGTCCGGCGCGTCGTCGGCAACAGGGTGAGCCGCTTGCGGCCTGACATCAGCGTCGCCAGTGCCAGGTCAGGCGCGGGCGCGAACGCACCGAACGTGTAGGACTGCGGCGCGAAGGCGGCGAACGTGGCGCCGCGCGGCGGCCACGCGGCGAAGGCGCCGCCCTGTTTCGACTTCGTGGCAGTCACGAATGGAGTGCCGCCGGGAATGGTGAGCGGCGCCCAGCCTGGCAAGCCGGCCAGGACGCGCTGCTGGTAGGGAATGCCCAGCTCCGGCGTCTGCGAATGGTAATCCGCGATCGCCATCGGCCAGCTTCCGGTCTGATGGAAAAGTGCTGCGAGGAAACGGGCGCCGTAGGTCGCATTCGTCGCTGGGTCGAACGCCGCGTCGAGGCTGGGGAACGCGTCAGGATGCTGCAGCAGGTTGACCTGCATGCATCCCACGTCAATCGAGCGCACTCCGCGCGCCTGCAGCGCTTGCACGGCCGCGATCGCTTCCTCCTTCGTCGCGAAGGACTGGCCCTGGCCTTCGACGTCTATGGTCCAAGGCCAGGGACGGATGCGGCCTTTCGAGTCCAGGTCAGGTCGGCCGCTCTCGACGCGGCCGATCGCGGGAAGGATGAGCGGCGGAATCGACTGGGCATGCTCCGCGGCACTTATCGCCCTCTCGCACTCGTCATACGGTGTCGCCGGCGGAGGCGGCAATGGGGCAGCCTGGGCCACATGATGGCGGGCAGCCCGGTGCGTTGCCCCCCAAGCAGCAGACGAGAACAGCACAGCGGCGAGAAGCAGAAAAAATCGCATATTTACACCATGCTTCGGGCAATTGCTTGGAGGTGTGTCACTTTCAACACGATCCATTAAGCCGCTGTCAACCGCGCCGCACGATCTTCAAGCTTTAAAGGTCACGCGCCCGCGGGCGGTGCCGTCCTGGTCAGCTCCGGACGCGCGGCCATGGACTCGTGCCAGTGGGCGAGCTTAGGCCGCCGTTCGCGCCACTTGGCTTCCCCGAAGCGGAGGTCGAGGTAGCCGAGCGCGCACGCGATTGTGAGAGTTCCGATATCGAGATGATGCGATTGCGTATCCGCTTCGAGCAGGTCGAGCGTCCGCGCGATTGCCGCTTCCTGCCGCGCGATGACGGCGTCGCGCGCCGCCTCGCGCGGGCGGCCCTGCTCCATGCGCCGCAGCACCGCCGCGTCCATGATCCCGTCGCCGACCGCCTGGAAGCGCAGCGCTCGCCAGCGTGCAGCACCGTGCGGCGGGAAGAGCGGCATCACGTCGCCGACGCTGTCCAGGTATTCGCAGATCACCGGGCTGTCGAAGAGCGCGAGGCCGTCGTCGGTAACGAGGCACGGCACCTTGCTCAGCGGATTGTCGCGCAGCAGGGCGGGCGGCGATTCGTGCGGGTTCGTCTCGATCCTCTGGATCCGCTCGTCAATGCCGCGGGCGATGGCGCAAGCCAGCACCTTCCGCACGAAGGGGCTGGTCGGCGAGTAGTAGAGCTTCAACGAAATCCGTCCTTCTGCTTGCGAAGCGCTGCGAAGCGCGCGGCGTCAGGGGCGCGGAGGAACGGGTTCTCGGCCAGTTCGTCGCCGAGCCGGCTCGGCACCGTGGGCTTGCCGGCCGCGCGGAGGCGCGCGACCTCCTCGGCGCGGGCACGCAGGGCCGCGTTGTCCGGATCGACATGCCGCGCGAAGCGGGCGTTGCTCTCGGTGTATTCGTGCCCGCAGCAGACGAGCGTGTCCGCGGGTAGGGCGGCGAGCTTGCGCAGGCTCGCGAACATCTCCTCGGCCGTCCCTTCGAGCAGCCGGCCGCACCCAAGGCTGAACAAGACGTCGCCGCTGAGCAGCACGCCAGGGAAGGCATAGCAGATCTCGCCCCGCGTATGACCCGGCGTGTCCAGCACGCGGGCGCGCGCCTCGCCGAGCGCGACCTCGTCGCCGTCGCGCACGCCGCGGTCCAGCCGGGGCAGACGATGGGCGTCCGCGGCGGCGCCGACCACCTGGCAGCCAAAGCGCTCGCGCACCGCATCCGTCCCGGCGACGTGGTCGGTGTGATGATGGGTGAGCAGGATCAGGTCGAGCCGCCCGCCGTCCGCCTCGACCGCCCGGATCACGGCACCCGCGTCCGCAGGATCCACGACGGCGCGCGCTCCCGTCGCGTCATCGCGCAGGAGCCAGGCGTAGTTGTCTTCGAGGATGGGCAAGGGCTGCGCCAGAAGGGTCACGGCCGGCTCCGAAAAGGTGGATGCCGCACCGTGCCTGCCACCGTCCCGGTGCGCAAGGGTCGCGGGCGCAAGGCAGTGCTCTACGCTGGAATGACAGCTCCCTTCCTCGTTCGCCCATCGTCATGACCGGAGCAAGCTTGGCCATGGCGGCAACGACAGGGAAGTTCGGAGCCGAACTTCAAAGTAGGGCACCGCCCCCGCGACATCATCGGTCCGGCGCTTGACGCCGCCGAAGCAAAACCCGCTTATCCTCCCCGATGTCCTCCAGCCCCGCCCTCCCCGACCCGGCCGACCCTGCCCGCCAGCGCGACGAGGACGCCCAGTATTACCGCCAGATCCTCCACGAGCTGATCGAGATCGGCGCCGACCTCGCCCGCTCCCTCCACCGCCAGCCCGCCCCAGCGCCCAGCGCAACCCCCGAGCCCAGCCCAGCAGCGGCAGCCCAGCCCCAGGCACCCCAGCCCGACCCCACCCTCGCCTTCGAGCGCCTCGCCCGCACCCTCCGCCGCACCATCGCCCTCGCCCGCACGCTCACGGAGCCCGCCAAGGCCACCTCCGCCCAGGGCACGGGCGAGCGCCGCCGCTTCGCGCGCAAGCAGATCATCCGCGCGGTCGAGGACACCATCCAGCGCCGCACCAAGGACGCCGAGGCGGACGCCCTCCACGCCGAGTTCTACGAGCGCCTGGACGACCCCGACCTTGACGACGATCTCGACCACCTGCCCGTCGCCGACCCCATCAAGGCGATCTGCCGCGACCTCGGCATCGAGCACCACCCGGGCACCCACCCCTGGACGCGGCGCCGGCCCGCGGACGTGCGCGCGCTCTGCGCCCGCGCAGCAGCGCCCAGGACCGCCCAGCCCGCGCTCGCCCAGCCCAGGACACCGCAACCCACGATAATGCACCCCAGGCCCGGCGACCCGCGTCCCCTCGCAGCACCACTCCCGCGCACCCAGACCGCCACCGGCCCGCCGCGACCCTGATCCGGCTTCCCGGCCACGACGGTGAGAGGCCGGACCAAGCAGCTTTCAGAGCGGTAGGTATGAAAAGAGTCGAGCGCGATCCTGATCGGGTTCTCACCCTACGGATCGATCGCCGACGCGCAGGCGTTCGTCGGCGTCGCGGCGGCGTGGCCGACGACGGGAACGATGTCGAGCGCCGCCGACGTGACCCGGCACGGCGCCGCGGCCAGGCCGCAGCCCCCGAGCGGCAGCAGGACGAACAACAGTGGCAGGATGCGCCTCATGCCTCGATCTCCTCGCGCAGCATCTCCAGTTCCAGCCACCGCTCCTCGGCGCCCGCGAGGCCGGCCTCGGCGGCAGCAAGCGCCGCGCTCGCCTGGGCGAAGCCGGCCGGGTCGCGGCGGTAGAAATCCTGGTCGGACAGGCGCTCGCGCAGCCGGGCAATCTCGGCCTCGAAGGCTTCGATCTGTGCCGGCAACTGGCGCAGCTCGTGCTGGTCGCGGCCCGAGAGGCGGCCCGCCGCCGGGCGGGGCGGGCGCGGCTTAACGGCGGGGCGCGACGGCGGGGCGGCGTCCACGGCGAGCGTCCCGCCCACCGTGCCGCCTTGGGCCAGCATGTCGCTGTAGCCGCCCGCATACTCAGTCCAGCGTCCCCCGCCCTCGGCTGCGAGCGTGCTCGTGGCGACCCGGTCGAGGAAGTCGCGGTCGTGGCTGACGAGCAGCACGGTGCCCTTGTAGTCGCCCAGCATCTCCTGCAGGAGGTCGAGCGTCTCCAGGTCGAGGTCGTTGGTCGGCTCGTCGAGGACCAGCAGGTTGCTGGGCCGGGCGAGGGCGCAGGCGAGGGCGAGCCGGCCGCGCTCGCCGCCGGAGAGCTGTCCCACGGGCGTGCGTGCCTGCTCCGGGCGGAACAGGAAGTCCTTCATATAGCCGATCACGTGGCGGCGCGCGTCGCCGACCTGCACCTGGTCGCCCGCGCCGCCCGTCCCCCCACTTCCAGTGAGCGTATCCGCGAGGGTGCGCGCGGGATCGAGGCTCGCGCGCTGCTGGTCGAGCGTCACGGCGGCGAGGCTCGCGCCGAGCCGCACCTCGCCCTCGTCTGGCTGCAGCGCGCCGGTGAGCAGGCGAAGCAAGGTAGTCTTGCCCGCGCCATTCGCCCCAACGACGCCGAGCC
Organism: uncultured Alphaproteobacteria bacterium; assembly: GCA_963848595.1. Classification (GTDB taxonomy): domain Bacteria; phylum Pseudomonadota; class Alphaproteobacteria; order Acetobacterales; family Acetobacteraceae; genus CAWKEH01. The sequence goes on from CAWKEH010000005.1 coordinate 65,247, forward strand.
GGTCGCCGCGCAGCACGCGGAGGTCGAGCCGGTGAACGATGCGGCGCCCGGCGTAGCTCTTGGAGACGCCTTCCGCGACGGCAACCAGCGTGCCCGAGGCGTCCGCGCTCGCAGCATCGAGCCGCAGCACCGGGGCCGCACGCGACTGCTCGCGCCGCCGGTCGCGCAGCGCGTGCAGCTCGCCGAGGCGGCGGACATTGCGCTTGCGCCGGGCGGTGACGCCGTAGCGCAGCCACTCCTCCTCGCGCGCGACCTGGCGGGCGAGCTTGTGGCGGTCGCGTTCCTCCTGCTCCAAGGTCTCGTCGCGCCAGGTCTCGAAGCGGTCGAACGGGGCATCGAGCTGGCGGGTGCGGCCGCCTTCGAGCCAGACCGTCGCGCGCGCGATGCGCTGCAGGAGACGGCGGTCATGGCTGACGAGCACGATCCCGGCGCGCAGCCCGGCCAGCTCCGCTTCCAGCCACTCGATGGCGGGCAGGTCGAGGTGGTTGGTCGGCTCGTCGAGAAGCAGGAGATCGGGTTGCGGCGCGAGCGCTTGGGCGAGCGCGCAGCGCCTTGCCTCGCCGCCGGAGAGGTGGGCGGGATCGGCCTCCGGTGCGACGCCGAGCTGCTGCAGGAGCAGGCGGGCACGGTGCGCCTGCGCCGGGTCGAGACCGCTCTCGGCGTAGGCGAGGGCGGAAGGGTAGCCTGAGAGGTCGGGCTCCTGCGGCAGGTAGCGCAGGGAAGCGCCGGGCTGCAGGAAGCGCTCGCCCGCATCGGGCCGCAGCGCACCGGCGGCGATGCGCAGGAGCGTGCTCTTGCCGGAGCCGTTGCGGCCCACGAGGCAGACGCGGTCGCCGCGACCGACGGCCAGCGCCGCGCCGTCCAGGAGCGGGGCCGTGCCGAGGCGGAGCGCGATGTCGTGCAGGCGAAGGAGCGGCGGTTCCATCAGCGGCATATGGCGTCCGGGGGCGCCGCTGCGCAACCGCTCGGCCGGCCTCTCCGTGCCTACCGCCGCAGCCTGTTGCCTAGCACGAACCCGAACAAGCCGAGCAGGATCGGACCCAGGATGCTCTGGGAGGCGCCGAGGAGGGCGACCAGATCGTTCGCTGGCCGCAGCCCGGCGTCACCGGTCCCGATCGTCGTCATGCTGCCGAGGCTGTAGAGCAGCAGCTCGATGACGTAGGGCACGACGCCGGGCGCGGTGCCGTTCTTGCGAACCAAGCTGCCCGTCACCCCGTAGACCAGCGCGTAGAAGACCAGCACCGCCGCGAATGCCCGCGCGACGCGGGGTAGGCTCTCGCCGTAGTCGCACAGCCACTCCGCGAAGGCGTCGCTCAGCCAGGAGGCCGCGTTCAGGAGCGCGAGCCGCAGCTTGCCTTCCCGCCAGCACGCCCGTGCCCGGCGTAGCGACTCCCGCTTGCCCATGCGCCGCCGCTGTCGGAAGGCCCAGCTCGCCGCGTCCGCGTCGCCCAGCGAGTCGAAGTTCTGCTCCAGAACGGAGTAGCCGTCCCGCGCCGCGTCGAACTCGCCCGCGACCTCCTCGCCGATGGCGCCGCCGAGCTGGCCGGCCCGCATTTGCGTGCGTTCCAGCCAAGCGCCCGCCAGCCGGACATGGTGAAGCCCGCAGCCGGTCAGCGCCACGAGCGGCAGCCGGGCGCTGGACAAGTCGGCCCCGTCGAGCTGCGCGCCGTCGAGCTGCGCGCCGCGCAAATTCGCCGCCGCCAGCTTCGCCCCGCGCAGGTCAGCCCGCCTCAGTGACGCGTCCTCGAGGTCTACGCCGGACAGGTCCGCGCCGGCGAGGCTCGCCTCGTCGAGCCGCGCGCCGCGCAGGCTGGCATTCTGCGCCTCCGCCCCGTCCAGCTGCGCGCCCCAGAAATCCGCGCCGTCCATGTTCGCGCCGTCCAGGATCGCCTCGCGCAGGCTCGCGTAACGCAGCCCGGCATTCGCGAGCGACGCATCCTCCAGCATTGCCTGATCGAAGCTAGCCTCGCCGGCTCTCGCGTCGCTCAGGTCCGCGCCGGCCAGGTCGGCGCCGTCGAAGCGCGCTTGCTCCAGGTGCGCGCCTTGGAGGCGGACGCCGGGTCCCTTCGCGCCGGACAGATCGCTGCCGCCGAGGCTCGCGCCGGACAGATCGGCCTCGCGCAGCCCGATCCCGTGCAGGTCGAGCCCGGCGAGATTGACGCCGCCCCGCTCCGCGTCCCACCAGGCCGGGCGTTCGGCCTCGGCGCGCTCGCGCAGCTCGTCCGCAGATAGGGCGGCGCCGTCGAAGCTCAGGGCGTCAGGATCGGTTGGAACGGCCGTCCGGTCCTCCGCGAACACGGCGATGGCTAGCAGCAGAGAGTCGAGATCGCCTGCCAAGCCGCATGGTCCTTCTGGCCCGTCCTCAAGCCGGCAAACGTAGCAGAGTTGCCGCTGCAACGGTGCTGCATTGGCAGAGACTCCGTCTCCCGCTGTGTCTTCCGTCCCCTGGTATGGTCGGATAGCTTCGAGTCGTGCCCGACATCGCTCCGATCCGCCCTTGATCGCGCTCCTTGCCTTGCTGGCTGCGCTAGTGGCTCTGGCCGCCGCGGGTGGCGTCGCAGCGATACCGCGTCTGCGCTCGCAGGGGCGTTGGGCAACAGTTGCGGTCTGTTTGGCGGCGCTGCCTTTCGCCGTCTGGGGCACGCTCGGCCCGGCGGCGGAGGTCGCGGTGCCGTTGGGACTGCCGGGCATAGCGATGCGCCTCGCGCTCGATCCGCTCAGCGCGTTCTTCCTGTTGTCGCTCCTGATCGTGGGAGCGGCCGCGGCGGTCTGCGCACGAGGTGGCGAGGGCCTGCCGCTGCTGCCGGGCTTCGTCGCCGCGATGATGTTGGCACTGCTAGCGGCGGACGGGTTCGCGCTCGTGCTGGGGTTCGAGACGGCGGCGGCGCTGTGCTGGGGCCTCGTGCTCGCGGGCGGGCGGGGCGGCGGGCGCGCCGGGCGACTCACCGCCGGCACGGCGGTTCTCGGCGCGGTCGCGCTCGTGGGCGCGGTGGCGCTGCTCGCGCCCCTGGATCTTCCCTTGGACCAGGGTCTCGCCTTCACCGCGATCCGGGAGGCGCCGCCGGCGGGATGGCGTGCCGGGCTGGTGCTGCTGCTCGCGCTTGTCGGCGCGGGCGGCACGATGGGCCTGGTGCCGCTACATCTCTGGCTGTCGCCGGCGCACACGGCGGCGTGTAGCGAGGCAGGGGCGCTGATGAGCGGGGCGTTGACGGGAGTCGGCGCCTACGCGCTCCTCCGCTTCCTGTTCGACCTGTGCGGCGCGGCGACGCCGGCATGGTGGGGCTTGCCGCTGCTCGTCCTGGGCGGCGCGTCGGCGGTGCTCGGGGCGCTGCGGGCCAACCTGGAGGACGATGTCAGGGGCGTGCTGGCAGCGAGCACGGTAGCGAGCAGCGGCTTCGGCGCCACGGCGCTCGGCGCGGCGCTCGTGACGCGGGGAATGGATCTGCCCGCGCCCGCCGCGGTTGCGTTAGGGAGCGCGCTGCTGCTCACCTTGGCGCACGGCCTGTTCAAGGGATTGCTGCTGCTCTGCGCGGGGGCGGTGGGACGTGCGGCGGGGACGCATCGACTGGCGCGGCTGGGCGGCCTGGTTCACGCCATGCCGGGTACTACGCTCTGCGCGCTCGTGGGAGCGGCGAGCCTCGCCGCCCTCCCGATCTCGGCCGGGTTCGCTGGCGAGTGGCTGCTGCTGCAAGCGCTCGTGGCCGGGGCGCGGATCGGGGATCTTGGGCTGCAGCTCGTGTTCGCGCTCCTGATCGGGGCGGTCGGGCTCGCGGCGGCGCTCCTAGCCGCGGCGGCGGTGCGGCTCGTGGGGGTCGCATTCTTGAGCCGACCACGGACGCCGCGCGCCGCGGCAGCGGTCGAGGCGCCGCGGCAGGAGCGGCTCGCGCTCGCGGCGCTTGCGGCGCTCGCCGTGGTGCTCGGGCTGATGCCGGCGCTGGGGCTGGGCCTCGCGAATGGGGTGGTGCACGCGCTCGCGGGGGTCTCGGTGCCGCGGGCGGGCGTGCTCACCGTAGGACCGCAAGCGGAGGCGCCGGGCTACGCGCCGCTCGGCATCGTCCTGCTGCTTGCCCTGGCTGCGGGCGGCGCGGTGTTCTGGCTCCGGGCGTTCGGCATGCCAGGCGAGCGGCGTGGCCCGGCGTGGGAGGGCGGGGGAAGCGCGCCGCCGCCCTGGCTGCCGTTCGGCGACCCGGCAACCCAGTATGGCCCGGTCTCCTTTGCGCAGCCCTTGTTGCGGGTGTTCGGCGGCCTCGTTCTCGCGCGCGAGCGACTGACTCCGCCCCGCCCGGCAGTCCCACGGCGTCGCGGTCCGTCCTGGTCTGGCAAGACCCAACCGTGCCGATCCTATACCGGTCGGCGGTGCTGCTGCGGCGACGCCTGTCCGCCTGGCTCGAACTCAATGCATCGAGCCACGGTACGGCGTGCGCTCGTCCTGCTCGCGGCGGTGCTCGTCCTACTGCTCGCCATCGCCGCGGCGTCGGGAACGGGATGAGCACCCTCGCGGCACTGCTCGCGCTCGTCCTGCACGCGGCGCTGATGCTGGCCGCGGCGCCGACGCTTGCCGGCTTCCTGGATGCCGGGCGCGCGCGTCTCGCGGGCCGGGCGGGGCCGCCGTTGTCACAGCCCTGGCGCGATCTCGCGCGGCTGCTGCGCAAGCAGCCCGTCGTCGCCGACCAAGCCTCGTTCGTGACCGTGGGCGCGCCCTATGCCTGCTTCGTGGCAACGGCTTGCGCGGCGCTGCTCGTGCCTTCCTACGCGCTCGGCATGGTGAGCGCGCCGGCGTCGGACCTGTTCGTGATCGTCGGCCTGCTGGCGACGGCGCGCGTCACGATGGCGCTCGCGGCGCTCGACGCCGGCACGCCGTCCGGCGGCATCGGCGCGAGCCGGGCAGGGCTGCTCGCGACGTTCGCCGAGCCGGCGCTCGCGCTCGTCGTGCTCACCGTGGCGCTGCTCGCGGGAGGGACGAACCTGGACCGTTCGGCTGCCGCGCTCAGCGAGGGCGGGCAGGGGATGGGCGCATCGCTCGCGCTCGCGGGGGCGGCGACGGCTATGGTGGCGCTCATCGCGTCCCGACACTTGGAGTCTTCGGACTGGGAGCTTTCGGGGCGGCACCTCGCATTGGTGGGGCTTGCGGGGCAGCTCCGGCTGCTGGCCTGGTTCGGCCTGGTCGGTGCCCTGTTCCTGCCCTTCGGCCTCGCGCCGGAGGGGGCCGGCCCGCTAGCGTGGCTCATCGGCCTGCTCGCCTGGGCCGCGAAGGTGACGGTGCTGGGCGGCTTGCTGCTGCTCGCCGAGACCATGATCGCCAGGATGCGGGTGTTCCGCGCCGTGGAGTTCCTCGGGGTCGCGGTCGTGCTCGCCCTGCTCGCGGCCGTGTTCCTGTTCGTCAGCCAAGGAAGCGCCTGATGCGTGCGTGCGGACATTCTGAGGAGAGAGGTGTGAATGCGCGCCTACACGGTCTCCCGCAGCTTGGCCCTTGCTGCCTCGGCGAGAAAGCGCGAGCGGTTGGCGGTCGTGCGGTCAATCGCTTGCACCAAGTCTTCCGGCAGCATCACATTGATCCGTACGGCCCGTGGCGGGCGTGCAGGGATCTCTACCAGGAAGGCCACAGCCTCGCGGTTCGCCGGATCGCTCATCACAGTATCCAGGGTAGAAGGCTCGGGGATCGGCTCGCGATCCTCCGCCATGCCCTCCACGTGCAGCGCCAGCGCCTCGGCCGCCATGCGGCGACTCTCATCCAGCGTGCGTCCGGCCGTCACGCAGCCGGGGAAGTCCGGGAAATCCACCCCGTAGTCGCTGCCCTCGTCCTTGCGGATCAGTGCGATGTAAGCAGTCATAGGCATCACCTCAGCTTCACCCCGGACTGCTTCTCGATGCTGCGAAGCGGGCCTATAGGCAGGTCCCGCTTCGGATGCGGCACCGTCACGCGGCCGGGGCGCACGGGGTGCTTGAACTGCCAGTGGTCTCCTTTGGTGGCGACGTGCTCCCATACGGCCTCTTCGAGGGCGCGGATCACGTCGCGACTGTTCATGTGGATCAAAATACACACTGTCGTGCAATGTGCAACATCGTATGAACGCGCGCTGGCAGCGACTGGGCAGCGTGCGGAATGCCACCGGTGATTGGAAGCCTAGACGGTGCCGCGCTCGTCCTCGGCTTCGTGCTGCTGCATCAGCGGCGCGCACGGGGCTGCATCACGGCGGGCGCGCTGCAAGGCTGGATCGTGGCGCTCGCTGCGGTGTGGCAGGGCTGGGTTCGGGCGGAGCCGCAACTCTACCTCGCTGCGGCGGCGACGCTCGCGGTCAACGGCGCCCTGCTGCCGCGGGCGCTCGCGCGCATCGCTGAGCAGCCAGGCTTGCCGGGTTCCGAGGAGCCGGTGCTCAGCACGGCGGCGTCAGTGCTGCTTGGCCTTCTCCTCGTCGTCGTCGCGGTCCTTGCCGTCCGGCCAGCGATCCAAGGCGGAGGATTGATGCCGGAGAGCCTCGCCGTCGCTCTTTCTGTCACGCTTCTCGGCCTCAGCGTCACGATTGCGGGGCGCAATCCGCTGCTTCATGCCGTGGGATTCCTGTCGCTGGGGAACGGGTTGATCCTCGGAGTGGTCGGCGTGCCAGGGATGCCGACGGCGGTGGAGCTTGCCATCGCTGTCCTGGCGATGGGAGCGCTTGCGGTGCTCGGCCTGTCCTTCCGCGAGCGCGGGCGATACGGGTGACCCTCGTTGCGTTGGCCGCGGCCGTGCCGTTCCTCGCGGCGGCGCTGCTCTCCTTCGTGCCGGTGCGCGCGGGGGCGTGGACGGGTTTCGGCGCCGCCCTGGTTGCCTTCGGACTTGTCTGCCGCCTCGCCGTCGCGGGCGGTGCGGACGCGCTCGGGACCGCGCTCGCGCTCGTCGCCGCCTTCGTCGGTGCGACGACGGCGTGGTTCGCCGCGCATGAGCTTGGGATCGAGCAGGGGCCGCGGCCGGCGCGGGTGGCGAACGCGCTGTTCCAGGCGGTGCTAGGCGGCGCATTGCTTGCAACGCTCGCGGACAACCTGGGCGTGGGCTGGATCGCGCTGGAGGTGGGCACGGCGGCGGCCGCGGCGGGGGTAGCGCTGCCGCGCACCACGGCAGCGGTCGAGGCTAGCTGGCGGTATCTCGTCGTATGCGGCGTGGCCTTGGGGTTGACCCTGTTCGGGATCGTGGTGCTCACCGCAGCAGCGCTGCCGACCCTGGGATCAGGCTGGGCCGCGATGAGCTGGAGCGGCCTCGCGCGCGCCGCGCCAGGCGCGCAGCCGGTGCTCCTCAACCTTGCCTTCTGTCTCCTGCTCGTCGGCTGGGGCACGCTCGCGGCATTGGTGCCGCTTCATGGATGGATGCCGCCCGCGCAGGCGCATGGGCCGGTGGCGATCTCCGGCATCCTCGCCACGCTGCTGCTCAACGCGGCGCTCGCGAACCTGCTGCGGCTGCGGGGTGTGATGGTGGCCTGCCCTGGCGCGATGGCGCCTGGGCCAGCGCTCGTGGTACTCGGACTCGCCTCGGTGCTGGGCAGCGCGCTGCTGCTCTGGCGACGGCGGGACACCAGGCAATTCTTCGCCGTGAGCACGGTGGGGGAGGGGGGTCTCGCGGCGACTGCCTTCGGGCTTGGGGGCGCCGCGATCTTCGCCGGGGTGCTTCACCTCGTCCTGCACACGCTGGTCAAGGCGGCGCTGCTGCAGGGTGCCGGGCGGGTGACGCTCGCGCCGGGCGGGCTGTGGCGGATGGATCGCGCGGCGGCCGCGCTCGTACTCGCGGCGGGGATCAGCGTGGCCGGACTGCCGCCAGCGGGCGTCTTCTCGAGCGAGTTCCTGGTGCTGGCCGAGGCGATGCGGCAGGCGCCGGTCGTGGCGTTCTTGGCGGGCGCGGGAGTCGTCGTCAGCGCGTGGGCGGTGATCGCGCGGCTGCAGAGGCTGATGCTCGGGCCGGCCGCGCCCGGCGCCGCACCGCCCATCAGGCAGGCTGCCTTGCTCGGCGCTTGGGTCAACCTGGCGCTCGGGCTGGTGCTCGCGCTCGCGATGCCGGGGCCGCTGCTGGCGCTGCTGCGGGCGGCGGCGCGATGAGCGGGGCGGCGAGCGCGCTGATCCGCGAAGGACAGGCGGTGCCGTGCCGCCCCTGGCCGCGCTACGTCCTCACGCTGCCGATCTGGGACGCGATGCGGGGGGCGCTCGCCGAGGAACCGGGCCTCGTGTTCCAGGGGCTATGGGCGGACACGGCGCAGGTCCACGCGCTTTTCTTGGCACCGGAACCGCTGATCGCGTCCGTTCCGGTCGAGCGCGGCCTCTACGGCGCGCTCTCGCCGTGGCGGCCCGGCGCTGCCCTGTTCGAGCGCATGGTGACGGACCTCTGGGGGCATCGCGCCGCGGAGGCGCTGGACCCGCGGCCCTGGCTCGACCATGGCCATTGGCCGCTGCTCCGCCCGATGTCCACGCGACCGGTGCCGAACGCGGCGCAGCCGGAGCCGTGGGAGCCGTTGCCGGCCGAGGGCGCCGGGCTGAATCAGATCCCGGTCGGGCCGATTCACGGGCTCGTTACCGAGCCGGCGCACTTCCGCGTCACCGCCGAGGGCGAGCAGGTCGTGCGCCTCGAAGCGCGGCTCGGCTACGCCCACAAGGGCGCGCTGCTGCTCATGCGCGGCAAGTCGCCGCGGGTCGCGGCCCAGGTCGCGGCGCGGGTCGCGGGCGACAGCACCGTGGCGCATTCCGTCGCCTTTGCCCGCGCCGTCGAGGCGGCGCTCGGGGCGGAGGCGCCGCCGCGGGCCGCGAGCCTGCGCGGCATCATGACTGAGCTTGAGCGGGTCGCGAGCCACTCGGGTACTCTGGGCGCGATCCTTGGGGCAGCCGGCTCCGCCGCGCTCGCTGGTGCTCTCTCAATACTGCCGGTACTGCGCGAGAGCGTGCTGCGGGCATCCGGCGCCGTCTTCGGGCGTCGGCTGATGATGGACCTTGTCGTGCCAGGCGGCGTCGCGGGCGATCTATCGGCGGAGGGGGTTGCAACGCTCCTCGCCGCCGTCGAGCAGGTCGCCGCTGCAATGCCCAGCATCGTGCATGCCTACGACGGCTCACCCGGCCTCGCCGACCGGATGGACAGGACGGGGATCGTGCCAGCCGAGGCGGTGGCCGCCTTCGCGCCAGGCGGCGTCGTCGGGCGGGCGGCCGGCTGGCCGTTCGACGCGCGGCGTGCGCTACCCTATCCGCCCTACGGCGACCTCGCGTTCGATGTCCCTGTCCGGGGCGGCGGCGACGTGGATGCGCGGGTGCGCGTGCGCCTCGCCGAGATCGGGGAGAGCCTGGGACTGCTGCGCGCCTTGCTCGGCGCGCTGCCGGGCGATCCGTTGCTCACGACGCTGCCGAGCGGCAGCGGCGAAGGCGTCGGCTGGGCCGAGGGCTCCCGCGGCGACATCTGGCACTGGGTGCGGCTCGACGGGGGCACGGTCGCCGCCGTGTTCGTGCGAGACCCGTCGTGGCTGCACTGGCCCGCCCTGGAAGCTGCGACGGCCGGCGCCCTGGTCGAGGATATGCCGCTCATCCGCGAGAGCGTCGGCGGCAGTTGCTCAGGGGTGGACTTATGAGAGCTTGGCGCTTCCTGATCCGCGGCGCGGCGGCCGAGCCGGCGCCAGCTGCCGATCCGGCCGTTGCCCAGGAATTGGCGGACCGGCTCGACATAACCGCTCGCGCGCGGCTCGGCCGCGGCTTGACCTTGCGTCACGTCGCGGGCGGAGGCTGCGGCGGCTGCGAGCTGGAGCTGATCGCGCTGCACGGTGTCCTCTACGACCTGCAACGGCTCGGGCTGCGCTTCGTGGAGAGCTCCGCGGCACGCGGACGTGCTGGTCTGCACGGGGCCGCTGACCCGCAATCTTCGGGAGGCGTTGGAGCGCAGCTGGGCTGCGACGCCCGACCCGAAATGGGTCGTCGCCGTGGGAGACTGCGCCGTGGATGGAGGGGTGTTCCGCGGCAGCTACGCCGTGGAGGGCGGGACGGCAGCGGCGGTGCCAGTAGACCTAGTCATCCGCGGCTGCCCGCCGACGCCGGGCGATATCCTGGCTGGGCTGGTCGCGCTGCTCGCCGCGAATCGCTACCCTATCCGTGGGCCAGCTGCGGGCGGCGTGGAGCAAGGGTGAAGATCGGGTGCGGGTGCTTGGCGCGGTAGTAGTGGACAGCGGCGCGCGGCTGGATCGTGTGCTGCGCCGGGTGTCGCTTGGCCGTAGCGACGCCAACGGACAGCGCAGCGAGCGGGAGCGCGAGGAGCAAGGCAAGGTGGCGCGGCATAGGCGTGGCTTCCAAGTCGTTCTCACTCAGCCTAGAAGCTTCGCCGCCTAACTACAACACCATATTGGTTAATAGATCTTCAAGCCTTTATGACCCGAACGTCTCTGCGAGGCGAGCCTGCCTACCCGGCGCGCGGCGGACATGCCGCCCCGCGCCGGGCCAAGGCTTCCGGCTAGGCCGCCTCGGCGAGGCGGTCGTTGATGAGCAGCCCGTCCGGCCCGGCGGTCACGTGGACCGTGTCGCCGTCGTGCACCTCGCCCTCCAGCAGCAGGCTCGCGAGCGGGTTCTGCAAGCTGCGCTGGATGACGCGCTTCAGCGGCCGTGCGCCATAGACCGGGTCGTAGCCCTCGTTCGCCAGCCACTCGCGCGCGCCCTCGTCGAGGTCGAGCGCGATGTGCCGGTCAGCGAGGAGCGCAAGCAGCCGGGCGAGCTGGATGTCCACGATGCTCGCCATGTCCGCCCGCTGCAGGCGGCGGAACAGCACGATCTCGTCCAGCCGGTTCAGGAACTCCGGCCGGAACCGCTCGCGCACGACGCGCATCACTTGCGCCGCCGCCAGCGGCGGAATCTCGCCTTCCGGGAGCGCCGCAAGGATGTCGCTGCCCAGGTTGCTGGTCAGCACGATGATGGTGTTGCGGAAGTCCACCGTCCGGCCCTGGCCGTCCGTCAGCCGCCCATCGTCGAGGACTTGCAGCAGGATGTTGAAGATGTCCTCGTGCGCCTTCTCGACCTCGTCGAACAGGATCACCTGATAGGGCCGCCTGCGCACCGCCTCGGTCAGCACCCCGCCCTCGTCGTAGCCGATGTAGCCCGGCGGCGCCCCGATCAGGCGGGAGACGGCGTGCTTCTCCATGAACTCGCTCATGTCGATGCGCACCATCGCCCGCTCGTCGTCGAACAGGAACTCTGCCAGCGCCTTGCAGGTCTCCGTCTTGCCCACGCCCGTGGGGCCGAGGAACAGGAAGCTGCCGATCGGCCGCGACGGGTCCTGCAAGCCGGCGCGCGCCCGGCGCACGGCGTTGGACACTGCCCGCAGCGCCTCCTCCTGGCCGACGACGCGCTTGCGCAGCTCCTCCTCCATGCGGAGCAGCTTCGCCCGCTCGCCCTCCAGCATCTTGTCCACGGGGATGCCAGTCCAGCGGGACACCACCGCAGCCACCTGCTGCTCGTCCACGGCCTCGTTGACCAGCTTGCCGCCCCCCTCTTGAGCACTGGCGTCCTCGGAGCCGGCGATGCGCCGCTCCAGGTCCGGGATCACGCCGTACATCAGCTCGCCCGCGCGGGCGTAGTCGCCCTTGCGCTGCGCGATCTCGATCTCGGCGCGGGCTTGGTCGAGCTGCTCCTTGAGCTTCTGCGTGTCCGCGAGCCGGTCCTTCTCGGCGCGCCAGGCGGCCGTCATCGTGGCCGAGCGCTCCTCGAGCTCCGCCAGTTCCTTCTCCAGGTTGGCCAGGCGCTCGCGGCTTGCCGCATCCTCCTCGCGCTTCAGCGCCTCGCGCTCGATCTTGAGCTGCAGGATCCGCCGATCCAGCTCGTCCAGCGCCTCGGGCTTGCTGTCCACCTGCATCCGCAGCCGGCTCGCGGCCTCGTCCACGAGGTCGATCGCTTTGTCGGGCAGGAAGCGGTCCGTGATGTAGCGGTTGCTGAGCGTCGCCGCCGACACCAGCGCGCCGTCGGTGATGCGGACGCCGTGGTGCAGCTCATACTTCTCGCGGATGCCGCGCAGGATGCTGATCGTGTCGGCCACGCTCGGCTCGCCCACGAACACCGGCTGGAAGCGCCGGGCGAGGGCCGCGTCCTTCTCGACGTGCTTGCGATACTCGTCGAGCGTCGTGGCGCTGATGCAGTGCAGCGCGCCGCGGGCCAGCTCGGGCTTGAGCAGGTTCGAGGCGTCCATCGCGCCGTCCGCCTTGCCGGCGCCGACGAGCGTGTGCATCTCGTCTATGAACAGGATGATCTCGCCCTGCGCGGACTCGATCTCCTGCAGGACGGACTTGAGCCGCTCCTCGAACTCGCCGCGATACTTCGCACCCGCGACCATGGCGCCGAGGTCGAGGGCGAGCAGCCGCTTGTTGCGCAGCGCCTCGGGCACGTCGCCGTTGACGATGCGGAGCGCCAGGCCCTCCACGATGGCGGTCTTGCCGACGCCGGGCTCGCCGATGAGCACGGGGTTGTTCTTGGTGCGCCGGGCGAGGACCTGGATGGCGCGGCGGATCTCCTCGTCGCGGCCGATCACCGGATCGAGCTTGCCGTCGCGCGCCTGCGCGGTCACGTCGCGCGCATACTTCTTGAGCGCGTCGAAGTTGGCCTCGGCGTTGGCGCTGTTCACGGTGCGACCCTTGCGAACCTCGGCGACGGCGCGCTCCAGGCTCTGCGCGGTGACGCCCGCCTGGGCGAGGGCGCGCGCGGCGGCCGTGCCGCTCGCGGCGAGCGCGATGAGCAGGCGGTCCTGGGCAACATACTCGTCGCCGGCCTTCGTTGCTGCCTGCTGCGCGGCGTCGAGTACGCGCACGAGGTCCGGCGCGATCTGCGGCTGCCCTGCGCCCGACCCCTGGACGCGCGGCGCCTTGGCGATCTCGGCGTCAACGGCCTGCTTGGCCGCGGCCGGGTCGCCGCCGGCCGCGCGGATGAGGCCGGAGGCCGCGCCCTCCTCGTCGTCGAGCATCGCCTTGAGCAGGTGCTCGGAGCCGACGCGCTGGTGATACTCGCGGATAGCAATCGTCTGCGCGGCCTGCAGAAAGCCCTGGGCGCGCTCGGTGAAGCGTTGGATGTCCATTCTGGTCCGTCCCTCTCAATTAGGCGACGGGTGCGTGCCCCGTCCCTAGCTGGCGACGAGGCACGACCTCTCGACGCCTTAGATGGTAAGACGCGCACCCGGATTATAGGGGCTGGCCCATGCGCGTCGAGCACGTCTATCGCTATCCGGTGAAAGGGCTGACGGCGGAGGCCTTGGACGAGGTGACGCTGCGCGAGGGCGAGATGCTGCCGTGGGATCGCGCCTTCGCCCTCGCCCAGGGCGACTCGCCGTTCGACCCGGCACAGCCGCGCTACCTGCACAAGCGCCACTTCCTCACGCTGATGGCCAATGCGCGGGCGGCGCTGCTCAAGGCCGCCTTCGACCCGGCGACGGGCACGCTCGTGCTGCGCGCGCCCGCCTTGCATGGAGCGGGCGGGGAGGTCTTGCGCGAGAACGCGCTCGCGCCCGCAGGACAGGCGCAAATCGCGGCCTTCCTTACCCGCTTCCTCGGCGACGAGGCGCGAGGCACGCCGCGCTTCCATCACGTGCCTGGCCACCACTTCGCCGACGACAGTGAGCGTTACATAAGCCTGATCGGCGAGGCGACCCTGCGCGACCTCGAGCGGCGCGTGGGCGCGCCGCGGCACCGGCTGCGGTTCCGGGCAAACCTCTACGTGTCAGGGGCGGCGCCTTGGGCGGAGCTCGACTGGCTCGGGCAGGAGCTGCAGGTCGGGTCGGCACGGCTTCGGGTCGTGCAGCGCATCACCCGCTGCGTGGCAACCAACGTGAATCCAGAGACGGCGGAGCGCGACGCCAAGCCCGTGCTCGAATTGCGCGAGCACTTCGGAAGCGCGGATCTCGGCGTCTATGCGCGGGTGATCGAGGGCGGCACGGTGGCGCCGGGCAGCGCGGTCGAGCTGCTCGGCGCCTAAGCGTCAGATAACGTGGAAGAGATAGAGCAGGATGATGATCGGGATGGGAATCCCGAGGAGCCACAAGAGAATGCCGCGCACGTTCGTCTCCACCAAACGCCAAGTTGGGACGGCAACGCGGGTTAGGGTTGCAGGTTTCTTCTACATGGCTGCGCGTGGGCGCAACCGTTGCGCCAGGGACGCAGCCCGGCGTCTCGCCTTGCCGATGCGGGCCACGTCCCCGAGCCGGCGGTCGAGGAAGGCGAGCGTCGGGCCGTCGTCCTCGCTCGCATCATTAAGCCAGCGCAGCAGCGTGCTCCCATAGACGCCGGCCAGGATCGCGCGCTTCGTATACCAGCTGAAATCGGCCGACTGGTCGCCCGCAGCGTGCCAGATCGCGTCCACGGTGCGGGCGGTCGCACGAGCGGCGGCGGCCTTGGCGCCGGGCCGGGCAAGCACGGCGAGCGCCCGGCGCACGGCAGTCTTGTGCGGGCGGCTCTGTGCGAGCCGGAGCGCGATCACGGCGCGGACGCGGCCGGGCAGACGCAGCGCGTCGAGGCCGAGCTCGGCCGCGCCCGCCTCCATGCGGCGGTCGGCGAGGTCGGCCCACGCCTCGGCCATCTCGACTGCGCCGCCCGGGAAGAGCAGGTCCGCGTCCTCGCCCGCTGCCTCGCGCAAGGCTGCCACGGTCCAGCCCTGCTCGGGCACAAGGGGCAGCATCGCGTCGAGCGCCGCGTCGCGCTCCGGGCTGCGCTCGATCATGGCGTGGCGCCTTGGGCGGCCGCCTCGGCGCGCTCCTGGGCGCGTGCCAGGTCTTCGGTGAAGCCGAACAAACGGAAATCCTGCATGCGCATGGGGTAGAGTATCCCGTCCAGATGGTCCTGCTCGTGCTGAACGACGGCGGCGTGGAAGCCGCTCGCCTCAGTCTCGACTGAACGGCCCTCGCCGTCCGTGGCCCGATAGCGTACTCGCGTCCAGCGCGGGACGGCCGCGCGCAGGCCGGGGATGCTGAGGCATCCCTCCCAATGGAGCCATTGCTCCTCGCCGAGCGGCTCCACCTCGGGATTGACGAGGACGGTGTTGCCCATCGGTCCATCGCCCGGTGCCTCGCTCGCGCGCTGCGGCGCGATGCGGAACACGAATAGGCGTAAGGGCACATGAACCTGGGGCGCCGCGAGGCCGGCGCCGCCCGCGTCCTCCATGGTCTCGAACATGTCGCGTATGAGGCGCTGGACGTCGGGTGCGGTCGGGTCCGGCACCGGGTCGGCACGCCGCAGCAGGACGGGATTGCCCATGCGGGCGATCTTGAGGATAGCCATGGAGTGAGAATGGTCCCGAAATCCTGCTTCCGCCAGGGTGCGGACCGTGCTAAGCGGGCCGCTTCCGCCGCGCTATGCGCCGCGGGAGCCATTGGCACGCCCGCGTCGTTGCGGGCGCTTCAGCGAGAGGAGAAGGCGGCCAAGTGCAAGTTCTTGTCAGGGACAACAACGTTGACCAAGCGCTTAAGGCGCTGAAGAAAAAGATGCAGCGCGAGGGCGTCTTCCGCGAGATGAAGCTCCGGCGGCACTACGAGAAGCCGTCCGAGCGCCGCGCCCGAGAGGCCGCGGAAGCCGTGCGCCGGGCGCGCAAGCTGGAGCGCAAGCGGCTGGAACGCGAAGGGTTTTGATCCTATCGCGCTGTTCGGGCCAAGTATGGACGGCGCGGAGCTGGTGCAGCGCTGAGGCGCTTAGAACGGCAAACGCCCTGAGTCGCAAGCCGGGTGCTCCAGCCTGTTGTCGCCGTGGCGTCTGCCGCATGAACTGCCCAGAAATCGCTTTCCCTGCTGTTCGTCGGGCGCGGGCTGCCTTGCTCAGGCTTCATACCCGCGCCCGATCGTCAGGACGAGGCTGACCTCCGCCTGCGGGACTGGACGGCGCAGAGACCGAGCAGACCCGCCCCTAGCAAGGCTAGGCTCGCCGGCTCGGGCACGGTGGCGCCGGGCATGTAGGTGTAGGTGACTGCGACCTGACCGGTGAGGATACCGAGGTCGTTCACGAAAAAGCCACCAGGGGGCGGCGTGGCATTGCTGCGCGCAGTAACGAAGAGGTCAAGGTCGCCTGGAAACGGGGGATTATCCGCCAAAGTCGCCAATGAAAGCAACTCGACAATATCGACGGCCTCGGGCGTGCCGAGCACTACCCCATTTCCGTACGGGACGCTCTCAGGCGCGAGATGCTGCGTGCTCCGGTCGAGACTAACTACTGGCGCGAAATCCACTAAGGCATCCGGGGAGGGGATGATCGAGTTGCCGCGTTCGAATGTCACTCCCGGCCTGAATTGGCCCGTCAAATTGGCGGACGCGCTCGTCAGCGTTCCGAGCGTAGGATCGAACTGAGGCACGAAAACGTCGGCTCCAAATTCCGTTATATCTGCCTGCGTGGGAATCGGAGCGGTTTCGGTGATGGTGGCGCCCTGGGCGGCGCCCGCCGTCATGCAAGCGGCCAGGGCTGTAGCCGCAGCCCACCCAGCGGTTTTGTGTCCGAAATGCACCATTGTGCTCCTCCTTGCGACGCGCCAGGGTTTCTGACGGATTGTCGCGGGAGCAGTCTGGGGGCAAAATTAGGAATAAGAGCACTCAAAAGATATTTTCTGGTGGCTCTAAATCGTATTTCGAGCAGTGTTGCTGATTCGACACAGGAGAGGAGCGACGTCCCTACTCCCGCTCCTCATGGAACGAGCCCAGCGGCTCCCTCATCGCCCGGTCCGATTAGCCGAACAACACCAATTCGGTCCCCACTCACACCACGAGCGGCTCCGCAACGGGCCGGCGAGCCGGCTGACCGCATAGACCTGCAGATCGGAATCACCAGCCAGTCGCCGCGGCGTCGCCAACACATGCCCGTGTGACGGCCACTCCGCGCGTGAGCACGCGTTGACAAGGCAGATCGCTCGTATCCCGACAGGAGTCCAAACCGTGCCGCGCCCTCGCGCCCGCGCTGTTGCCATCGCCCTCCGCCGCCAGCGGGATCCGGCACCACTGCCGCCTTGGTTGATCCTGCTGGCCGCGTTGGCCGCCGGTATCGCGGCGGCCCAGGCCCAGGCACCATCGCCGCTGCTGCCGCCGGGAGCCGGGGGTGAGCAACAAGCCGCTCCGATCGGTCCGCCTCCCGTGGAGAACCCCGACATTCCAGGGGCTACGAAGTCGCGCGCCAACCCAGACCCCGGCATCGAGATTGCCCCGCCAGGCATCAGCGGCACCAGAAGCGTGATCCCGCCGCCGGGCATGGAGGGCGGGAACCAGCCCGTCATCACCAGGAGCAAGCCATGAACATTGGCATCATCGGCGCGGGCAACATCGGCGGCGCGCTCACCCGCCGGCTCACCGCGCTCGGGCATAAGGTCTTCGTCGCCAACTCGCGGGGACCCGAGACGCTCGCCGACCTCGCGGCTGAGACTGGCGCGACCGCGGTCTCGGTCTCCGAAGCGGCTCGACGCGGAGACATCGTCGTCGTGACTATTCCCGAGAAGAATATCCCGAACCTTCCGCGCGGCCTGTTCGCAGGGGTTCCCGGCAACGTGGTCGTCGTGGACACCGGCAACTACTACCCGCAGCAGCGTGACGGCCGCATCGACGGCATCGAGAACGGCACGCCCGAGAGCCGCTGGGTCGAGCAGCAGCTCGGCCGGCCCGTGATCAAGGCCTTCAACAACATCTATGCTCAGCACCTGCTGGATCTCGGCCGACCTGCCGGCACCCCCGGGCGCATCGCGCTGCCCGTCGCGGGCGACGACAGCGCAGCCAAGGGCGTCGTGCTGCAGCTCGTCGACGATCTCGGATTCGACGGCGTGGACGCCGGCGGACTGGACGACAGCTGGCGGCAGCAGCCGGGCACGCCGGTCTATACCAAGGATCTTGATGCGGACGGCGTGCAGCGCGCGCTTTCCAAAGCTAGTAGGGATCGCAAGCCAGAATGGCGCGCGACCGCGAGCAGCCCCGGCACGTTCGCCTCACCCGCCTGAGCAGGTGCGCGGTCCCCAAGCAGCGTCGCGGCAACTTGGGATGCCCCAGGCCGCTTAGGTCGGCCATGAAGGCCGACATCCCCGAACCGCTCCTCGCTCTCTGGCTCGCCGAGGAGGCCGCGCGACGGGGCGGTTCGCTCGTCCACGTCGCCCGCAGCGACGCCCGGCTCGCCCGCCTCCTGGCCCCGGCGCAAGCGTTTGCGGGCGATGCGATCGAGATCCTGCCGCTGCCGGCCTGGGACGTGCTGCCCTACGATCCCGTGCGCCCGTCCGCCGCGGTTGTCGGCCAGCGCCTGGACACGATCCTCGCCCTTGCCCAACAGGCCACCCGGCCGCGTCTTGTGCTGACGAGCGCGGATGCGGTGCTGCAACGCGTGCCACCGCCCGGCACGTGGGACGGTGCGGCATTCGAGCTGCGGGTCGGGGAGGCGCTCGATCCGGAGGACCTGCGCCACCAGCTCGCCGCCCTCGGTTATCGCACCGACGAGGAGATCCACGAGGCAGGCGAGGCAGCCCTGCGCGGCGAGGTCGTGGATCTCTGGCCGGCTGGCGCGGCGGAGCCCGTGCGGCTCGACGTGGCGGAGGGACGCATCGCCGCCATGCGCAGTTTCGACCCACTCTCGCAGCGAAGTGGTGGGGCGGTGAGTGCTGTGCGGCTGCTTCCAGCTATCGAGTTCCCGCCCGACGAGGAGGAGACAAGTCGTTTGCTCCGCGCCGAGGATGATGCGCCGCCGCCCGAGCCGCCTGCGCGGCTCGTGCCGCTCTTCGATCTCCTGCCCGGCGCCGCCTGGGTGCTCGATCCTGAGGTCGAGGACCGATGGCGCGCCTTCGCCGAGCAGGCCGAGGATGCCTATGCGGCTGTGAGCAAGGCGCGCCGGGTGATGGCGGCCGGGGGCGGCGTCCTGCCTAGGCCATCACGCCTCTACGTGACCCCGGAGCAGGCCCGTGCGGCGACGCGGGAGCGGATCGAGGCGGCGCCGGAGGGCGGCCCGACCGAGGCGCCGCGCAGCACGGCCGGGCTGCTCGCACGGCTGCGAGAGGCGGACGGCGCGATCGTGCTCGCCTGTCCAGGCGATCCCGCGCCGCTCGTGCGCTCGCTCGCGCGCCGGGAAATTGAGGCGCGCGCTGCCTCGAGCTGGCAAGAAGCGGCGGCAGGCGGCATCGCAGCGATGCAGCTCGACGTGGCGGCGGGATTCACGCGGCCGGGCCTGCTGCTCCTGCCTGTGGCCGGACTCATTCATGCGCCGCGCGGGCAGCCGGGCCACAGGCCAGCCCTTGAGGCCGAGGAGGGGCCGCGGATCGGCGACCTGGTCGTCCATGCCGAGCACGGCGTCGCGCGGCTGCGCGGCCTGTCCTCGGTCGAGGGTGAGGATCGCGTCGCCCTGACCTATGCGGACGGCGCCGACCTCCTGGCAGAGCCGTGGGAGCTGGACCGCATATGGCGCCTCGGCGGCGAGGCCGCGCGTATGGCGCCGGACCGGCTGGGCGGCGAGGCATGGCAGCGCACGCGCGCGGAGCTGGAGATCGAGGTCGGCGCCGCCGCGGAGCGCCTTGCCCAGCTCGCCGAGGCGCGGGCGCGTGAGACGGCCCCGCGCATCGAGACCGGCCCCGCCTACGCCCGCCTCGTGCACCGTTTCGCCTACGCGCCCAGCCCGGACCAGCAGGCGGCCATCGACGCCGTCCTGGCGGACCTCGCCTCGGGGCGGCCGATGAATCGGCTCGTCTGCGGCGACGTGGGCTTCGGCAAGACCGAGGTCGCGCTCCGCGCCGCCGCTGCTGCGGCGCTCGCCGGCTGGCAAGTGGCGGTCGCGGCGCCCACGACGGTTCTCGCCCGGCAGCACCTCGACCAATTCCGCCGCCGCTTCACGGGCACAGAGGTGCGCGTCGAAGGCCTGATCCGCGGCACCACCACGCCGGAGGGACGGCGCATGCGCAAGGGCCTCGCGGACGGCAGCATCGACATCGTCGTCGGCACCCAGGCGCTCGCCGCCGACGGCATCCGCTTCAAGCGCCTCGGCCTTGTCGTCGTGGACGAGGAGCAGCGGTTCGGCGAGGCGGTGAAGGAGCGGCTCGCTGGCCTCGCCCAGGGACGCACCCGCGGCATCCACCTGCTGACGATGACGGCGACGCCGATCCCGCGTACGCTGCAAGCGGCGCTGGTCGGGCTGCGCGACTGCTCGGTGATCGCCACCGCGCCGGTGCGGCGGCAGCCGACGCGGACCTTCGTGCTGCCGTGGGATCCGGTAATAGCTCGTGCGGCGCTGCTGCGGGAGAAGGCGCGCGGCGGCCAAGCGTTCGTAGTCGTGCCGCGGATCGAGACGCTTCGCCGGGTGGAGGTGGAGCTGCGCGAGCTGGTGCCGGAGCTCGAAATCCGCATCGCGCACGGCAAGCTAGGGTCCGAGGCGCCGGACGAGGCTGTGACCGTCTTCGCGCGCGGCGAGGGCGACGTGCTGCTCGCCACCAACATCATCGAGGCAGGACTCGACATTCCGCGGGCGAACCTGATCCTGGTGCGCGAGGCCGAGCGCTTCGGTCTCGCCCAGCTCCATCAGCTGCGCGGGCGCGTTGGGCGCGGGAGCAGGCGAGGGGCCGCCTACGTCATGGCAACGCCAGGGCGGCGCCTCGCCCCTGCGACCGCGGCGCGGCTGCGCACGCTGGCGGCGCTGAGTGATCTCGGGGCCGGAGGGGCGCTGTCCGCCGCCGACCTGGACTTGCGCGGTGGCGGCGACCTCTTCGGCAGCGAGCAGGCCGGGCACCTGCGCCGGGTCGGCACTGAGATGTATCAGGAGCTGCTGGCTGAGGCGCTCGCTGCCCGGCGCGGCGCGGCGCCGCCACTGGCGCCGGCCGTCATCCAAGGATTGCCGGCCGGGCGGTTGCCGGAGGCGTGGGTGCCCGAGGAGAACCTCCGGCTCGCCCTGCTGCGCCGCCTCGCGCGCCTCCGCGACCCGGCCATGCTCGATGAGTTCGGGGCCGAGCTGGCGGATCGCTTCGGTGATCTGCCGGCCGAAGCTGCCGCGCTGCTCACCAAGGCGAAGCTGCGCTTGATGGCCGGGACGCGCGGAATTGTCACGCTCACAGCAGGTCCGAAAGCTGTAGCGTTAACATTTCGCAAGGAATCTGAAACATCGTTGGCTAGTCTCGCTGCCTCGCCAGGTGGAAAGAGGATGAAGGACCGGATCATCATGGATGCCAATGAGGCATCGCTGACCTGCGTTTTAGAGGAATATTTACCGATTTAGTCTCAATCAAGAGAACGTGATAAAGAAGACCATAAGGGATTGCTTTACGGCTTTGTCCAATAGTAGTTTCCGCACGAACTCGTGAGGCGGAGGCTAGAGCTGATGGCGTTGGGGTGCGAACGAATCCGAGAAGCGGTGCGCGACTTCGAGGTCGCTGTTGCGGACACGCAGGAGCGGCTCAAGGCAGCGTACTGCCTGCGCCACCAGGTTTATTGCGTCGAGCGCGGCTATGAGCAGGGTGAGGGCGCACTCGAGACAGACCGCTTCGACGCGCGTTCCGGGCACGCACTGCTTACGCAGCGCAGCACGGGTCGGGTCGTGGGCACCGTGCGCGTCGTCGCACCCTCGCTGAGCGGGCCGACAGCGGACCTGCCTATGCAGCGGTTATGTGAGTCCAACCTGTTCCAGATGTTGCCAATGGGCAGCACGGGCGAGATCAGCCGCTTCTCGATCTCGAAGGACCTGCGCGACGCCGCCTGCACCGGTAATGCGCTGCTCAGGCTCGGGCTGATGCGCGGCATCGTCGAGATCAGTAGTCAGATGGGGCTTACCCACTGGTGCGCCATCATGGAGCATACGCTGCTGCGCCTGCTGCGACTCAGTGCGATCCACTTTCACCCGCTGGGACCTGCCATCGAGTATCGCGGGTTACGCCAGCCGTCCTGGGGGTCCATCAGCGGCGTGCTCGGCCGCATCCGGCGCGAGCGCCCAGGCCTGTGGGACTACATCACCGACGGCGGTTCGCTCTGGCAGGAAGAGGACGCGGAAGCTGCCTTTGCCTGATCAGCCAGCAGTTCGGAAAGCGACCGGCGCACGGAGCGCTGGCGTGGCGGCTGGTCCCGCGGCTCACCGATGCGTCCAAGGAATACGAGTTGATCTGCATCCAGACCGAAGAGGGTCCGCAGTTGCTGGGCGCAACGCGCTGCCTCCCGGCGCAGCGCCGGGTCGGCGGTGAACGGAATACTAGCCTCTCCATAGTGTGCGAAAATCAGCACGGCGAAGCTCGGTTGCAGGGCGAGGCCAAGCCGAGTTGCGGTCAACCACAAGCGCATCAGGCTCGCACCGGCCGTAAGTAGGCCATGGGTGTCGCGCGGCGCGTCGCTCGGCAATGCGACGCTGAGGAACCCGGCGCTGCCGAGCGCGGGCGCCCAATCGAGTTGCAAGGCGGCGCTACGTGTTGCGCCCATCCGGTTCAGCGCGGTCATGCGCCGCCAGCTGCGCATCGCCCAGCGCATGACCGGCAGCGTCGGCCGCCAGAACCCGGTGGCGCCCGCAGGCATCCCGGTCGGGCTATTGCCCGGCGCCCAGTCTATGGCGCCGCGGTGCACAGGATACGCCTCCGGCAGGCGCAGGCGCAGACGAGTTGCGAGCGCGCCAAGCCGGGCGAACGCGAGCCGGGCGCGATCGCCCTCGTGCCAGCGCAGATGCAGCCCCGGGCCGAGTGCGGCTTCGAGAGCCGCACGCTCGCGCGCGAGCAAGGGCCGCCGCTCATACGGCCGGCGGTCCACGGACCGCAGCGGCAGCACCGCATAGAGCGGATCCGGCTCGATGCCGGGATCGTGTTGGAAGCGCACCAGCGCCACGGGCTGCCCGGAGGTCTCGTCGAGATGCCACTCCATGCCGCGGCCGTGCATCGTTGCGGCGATGCGCAGCGCTTCCAGCATCATGCCGGCCGCGAGCCGGGCTG
Source organism: uncultured Alphaproteobacteria bacterium (assembly GCA_963848595.1). Classification (GTDB taxonomy): domain Bacteria; phylum Pseudomonadota; class Alphaproteobacteria; order Acetobacterales; family Acetobacteraceae; genus CAWKEH01. The sequence continues at coordinate 88,086 of CAWKEH010000005.1, forward strand.
GCTCGCCAAGACGATATTCGTAGGGGTTTGGCACGTCGTGAGGATCGAAGACGACCCGGACCTCGTCGGGGCCGAGCGGCTCGAAGCGCCAGGGCTGGACGTTGTCGCCGCTCGGAGTTCAGCGTGCAGCGTCGAGGATCGCCTCTAGCGTGCTGCGGGGCGGTTCGGGCGGGCGTGGCGCCCGAAGCATTGCGCGGAACTGCCGGCGCGCGACCGCGAGCTTCAGCTGCTGCACCGGCCCAGCATTGCCCCGCGGGAGCCGTGTGGTCGCGAGCCTCTGGCGATAGGCGTCATAATGGTGGTGGACAGGTGCCGCCTGGACACCGCCGCGCAACAGCAGGATGCGGGTTGCCATGGCCGCCACTGCGCCTGCGCAGAGCAAACAGGCGGCGCCCGTGGAGGGTCCGCGATGGTTCGCGAGGTCCACGCGCGAGGGATCCGCGAGATACGCGCGGTGCAGGCCGCTCGGCGCGACGCCGAGCAGAAAACGCAAATATTGCTCTTCCTCGGGCTGGCCCTCTAGGTGGAAATACTCCTCGAAGCTCATGCCGCCCGGCATGAAGGCGAGCAGGCCGACGCCCATGCCGATGGGCGCCGCCGTGAGCGCCGGGATGCCCAACTCGCGGCAGCGCGCGAAGGCGCGCCGCCTGATGTTCAGGGCGAAGAAATCGAACCCGTCCACGAACAGGTCTGCGCCGTCAAGGAAGGCGTCGAGGTTCTCCGGCGTGACGCCCTCGAAGAAGACCCGGAGCCGCAACTCGGGGTTGATGTCCCGCGCCATGGCGGCGAGCGTCTCGGCCTTGGGCCGCCCCAGGGTGCTGACGAATGCGCCGGCCTGGCGGTTCATATTCGGCAGGTCGAAGCGATCGAGGTCGGCGACGGTGAAGGCGCCGATGCCGAGCCGGGCGAGGGCGAGGAGGTGGCCGCCGCCGACGCCGCCCATACCGGCGATCGCGACCCGGCGGGCACGAAGCGACTCCTGCTCTTCGGCGCGGAGCCAGCCGATATTCCGTGCGAAGGCGTCACGGTAGCGGAACAGAGTCATGCTCAAGCAGCAGGGCGGCGCCAACGCGCCGCCCCGGACATTATGTTGCGAGCCTTTAGATCAGGCGCTGGCGGCGTGCAACAGCAAGGCCCAGCAACCCCACTCCAAGAACGGCGAAGGAGGCTGGCTCAGGCACCGGCGCGGTTGAGCTCGTGAAGGTGATATCCCCGCCGCCGCCGTTCAGAGTGAACGTGGTTCCGTCGTTGAGGACGCTAATGATGTTCTGGTCGTTGTTGAAGGCACCTGCTAGCTGGAGGGTGGTGTTGGTCGGCGAGAGGATGAAGCCGGCGAGCTGCTGAGCGTAGGTCGCATCAATGTTCGCTCCGGCGCCAAGCGGCGCCGCAGAGAATGACGTCGTGCCGTCGATCAGCGAGCCGGTGGCCAGCGCGGTCACGGTACCCCCTGGCGTGACGAAGGGCTGGTTCGTCGTGCTGTTGATGCCGAACTGAGCGGCGCCGGGCGCACCAACGAGCGCGTAAGTAAGGGAGCTAAACGTCCCGGTAGAGCTGCCATTGAACGAGGACGACGTCTGCGTCCCGCTGCCGGTGAACCGCAACCAGAGAGAGTAGTCGGTTCGGTTGCCCGTCGGATCGAAGGTGACGTTATTTAGCGAGGCGTTGTTGACCTGCAGGAAGCCAGTCTCGGTGAACGCGGTGTTGCCGCCCGTCGTCGCCCCCAGGTCAACGCGAGCGAAGTCGAGCAGGTTTAGCTTATCGGCCGTGAAGCTCGCTGCTCCCGGGTCGAAGGCGCCCGGATCGAACGTAACCGAGATCGGAGCTGCGTGAGCCGTTATGCTGCCGACAGTCAGCGCAAGCCCTATCGCGGTGCTCGCTAGTGCTGTCCGCTTCAGAGCTGATGGGTGCCAATTCGGTATCAGCATCGGGGGGTTCTCCTTCGCCTAGAAGCGCGGCACAACGGACGTTGACTTAACCTACGTCGCTGGCGCCGAGGGAGCGGAAGCGAACATCTGGGTCTCCTTATCCGCCGTAACCACGGCGTGCTGTGACGTTACGATACGTCAAGCACTACATTAGCGGCTACAGCGGCAACATGTCAGATCACACTCGTGAGATCAACAGCGAATGTTATATAAATGCAGAGGCTCCCCGACGAATTTGAGGCCGACAGCGCCTTTCTGCCACAGTATCGAAGAAAGTTGCGCAAGGGTGAGGACCCTGGACGGAGCGGATCATACCTCAAGACCGTCTCTCTTCTGAGACTCGTCTCGGTAATGAGACTTCACGTCTTCTATCCAAACCTGAAGCGAGCCAACGCTGTTCCTTCGGATCCATCCCTCGGATCCATCCCTGCTGCATGGCCTGTAGCCGTCCGATTCGGCAGTGTCCGGAATGGGAACTAACCAGCTATGTTTCCGTTCGATGACACTGACGAGCCTGCATTGCGCAGCGACTACTCGGGGACCATGACAGACATGGCCGAGGCGGAAAAGGTCAAGACGGGCTTGAGCGAGGTGCGGACGCTCGTGCTCGGCGTTGCGGGCGACGTTTACGTCGTCATCGCCGCCGTCTCGGGCCGCGCGGGTGGCCTCGCCCTCGTGGTAGCACTCGCCTGCGCCGTGTTTATGGTCGCGCTCTGGTTCGGCGTGCCGCTCGCCGCCCGATGCAAACCGAGGTAAGCCATCGGGCGTGAAGGTTCTCGAGGTCGCGAACGTCGATTTCTCGCTGCGGCACTTCGTGCTGCCGATCATGCGCGGCATCCGCGAGCGCGGGCACGAGGTCGTGGGCGCCTCCGCGGACGGGGAGCTGCTCGCCGACATCCGCGCGGACGGCTTTCGCGTCGTCCCCGTGCCCCTGCAGCGCAGCGCCTCGCCGCGGGCCGCGTTGCGAGCGTTCCGAGCACTCACAGCACTCATGCGCGAGGAGCGGCCCGACCTCGTCCACGCGCACATGCCGCTGTCGGGCTTCCTGGCCCGCGCCGCGGCACGGGCCGCGGGCGTGCCGCGCGTCGCCTACACGGGCCACGGCTTCCTGTTCAACCAGCCTGGCTCGCGCCGGCGCCGGGCGGCATCGCTCGCTATGGAGTGGGTGGGGGGGCGGCTTACCGACACGCTCATGACGGTTTCGACCGAGGAGGCGAGAGACGCACGTCGCCTCGGCATCGGGCGCGCCGTCGCGGTCGGCAACGGCCGCGACCCCCAGCGCTTCCGGCCCGACCCGGCCGCCCGCACCTCGGTGCGGGCGGAATTTGGCGTCCCCGAGGATCGGGTTGTGGTGGCGGTCGTCTCGCGCCTCGTTCGGCACAAGGGACACCCGGAGCTGCTGGCAGCGATGGAGCAGGTGCCTGATGCCGAGCTGTGGGTGGTGGGCGAGCGGCTGGAGTCCGATCACGGTGAGCCAATCGAGCCGTATTTCAAGCGCAGCGCGCTCGGCCCCCGCCTGCGCCGCCTCGGCTACCGCCGGGACCCGGAGGCCGTGCTGGCCGCGGCGGACATCTTCGCGCTCCCGAGCCACTTCGAGGGCCTGCCGATGAGCGTCATCGAGGCCATGCTCTGCGGCCTGCCCGTGGTCGCGAGCAATATCCGCGGTCCGCGCGAGCAGGTGGTTGCCGACGAGACCGGCTTCCTCGTCCCGCCCGCCGCCGTAGCGCCCCTGGCCGAGGCCTTGCGGCGCCTCGCCGGCGACCCGGCGCTGCGGGCGCGCATGGGCGCCGCCGGACGCGTCCGGGCGGAGGCACTCTACGACGAGCGCCTGGTGGTGGCGCGCACGCTGGACGCGATGGGGCTGTAGGGCTAAGCGCCCGGCCCTATGGAAACTCATCTGGACACGATCCCGATCCGCCGCGCGCTGCTCTCCGTCTCCGACAAGTCAGGGCTGGTTCCGCTTGCCCAGGCGCTCGCCGTGCACGGCGCCGAGCTGCTCTCAACCGGCGGCACGGCGCGGGCCCTGCGCGACGCCGGGCTGCCGGTGCGCGAGGTCGCGGACTACACCGGCTTCCCCGAGATCCTGGACGGCCGCGTCAAGACCCTCGTGCCCAAGATTCACGGCGGCCTTCTCGGCCGGCGCGACAGCCCGGCGCACCTCGACCAGATGGCAGCGCACGGCATCGCGCCCATCGACCTCGTCTGCGTCACCCTCTACCCGTTCGAGGCGACCGTCGCCGCCGGCGCCTCCCCGGAGGAGTGCGTGGAGCAGGTGGATATCGGCGGCCCGGCCATGATCCGCTCCGCGGCCAAGAACCACGCCCATGTCGCCGTCCTCACCAGCCCGGCGCAATACGACCGCCTTACCGCCGAGCTTGCGGCGCAGGGCGGCACGACGCTCGCGCTCCGCCGCCAGCTCGCCGCCGAGGCGTTCGCGCGCGCATCTGCCTACGACGCCGCCATCGCCGCGTGGCTCGCCGCGCAACTGGGTGAGCCTTTCCCCGAGCGACTGATCCTCGCGGGCGAGCGTCGGCAGCGTCTCCGCTACGGCGAGAATCCGCACCAGCAGGCCGCCTTCTACGCGACCGGGCACCGACCCGGCGTCGCCACCGCGCGCCAGGCCCAGGGCAAGGAGTTGAGCTACAACAATCTCGGCGACGCCGATGCCGCCTTCGAAGCGGTTGCCGAGTTCGACGGGCCGGCCTGCGTCATCGTCAAGCACGCGAACCCGTGCGGCGCCGCCGAGGCCGCGGCGCTGGCCGAGGCGTGGGAGGCCGCGCTCCGCTGCGACCCAGTCTCCGCGTTCGGCGGCATCGTCGCCGTGAACCGCCCGCTCGACGCCGTCACCGCCGAGCGCATCGCAGCGATCTTCACCGAGGCCATCATCGCGCCCGACGCGGACGAGGGGGCGCGCGCGGCGCTGGCGCGCAAGAAGAACCTGCGCCTTCTGCTCACGGGCGGCGTCCCAGACCCGGCCGTGCCCGGCCTCGCCCTGCGCACGCTCGCGGGCGGCTTCCTGGCCCAGACGCGCGATGCCGGGCGGATCGGCCCCGCCGACCTCAAGGTGGTCACGCAGCGCGCCCCGACGGAGGCCGAGCTGCGTGACCTGCTGTTCGCCTTCCGCGTCTCCAAGCACGTCAAGTCGAACGCCATCGTGTATGCGAAGAGCGGCGCCACGGTCGGCATCGGCGCCGGGCAGATGAGCCGTGTGGACAGCGCGCGCATCGCCGCCTGGAAGGCCGAGGAGGCCGCGCAGGCCGCTGGCCTGGCCGAGCCGCCCACGCAGGGCAGCGTGGTGGCGAGCGACGCCTTCTTTCCCTTCGCAGACGGGCTGGAAGCCGCAGTCGCCGCGGGCGCCACGGCGGTGATCCAGCCCGGCGGTAGCGTCCGTGACGCGGAGGTGATCGCGGCGGCGGACCGGGCGGGCGTGGCCATGGTGTTCACGGGGATGCGGCACTTCCGGCACTAGGCGGTATCAGTGGCGCCGCCGGGGCGCGGCGCGGCACCCCACCTCCGCCTGGCGTCGCCGCCGTGTTGTTCGTGACCAGGCGCAGATACGGGTGGATCTTGGGGAAGTCCGCCCGCATGTCCCGAAGCTCGCTCATTCCCTCGGCCGCGCCCTCGGCCGAGATGACGATGCCGCTCGACCCGGCGGAATCGTCGCAATAGGCGCCGTAGTCCTGTAGCGCCCGCGCCAGGGCAAGCCCGCTCGGGGTCAAGCCCAGCTTAGTCAGGTTTACCGTGGGCGGAATGGCGATCAAGCTGCCGATCGCGACGTTGCCCTTGTAGTCTCGAAACCCCCAGTAATCCTCTCGCGCCGACGGCCACACCGGTCCGTGCTTGAGGCGCGTGTAGGGGAGCATGAACGTCATCGCGTGCGGGATGCGGCCCGCGTTCAGCTCCCATGCCCGGATCAGTCCGCCCATGCCGCTGGCATCCATCGCGCGGATGCCGGGGAACCGTCCGTCCGTCATGTGCATGCCGGTGCCGTAGAGATCGACCTTGAAGGCGCGCGCCGCCGTGATGCTGCCGTCGGCGCCGCGCTTCACGGCGATCATCTCCAGGACGGAGCGCTTGGTTGGGTCAACGACATACATGTGCCCATCCCCCATCGGGTCCGGCTTGGCGCCGGCCGGGACGCGCACCCTGAAGCTGCGCTCGTTCTCACGGTCGAAGACACGCACGACGGGGTCGTCCGGGTGGGCGAGATACAGCGGGTGCGACCACTCCCCGGCATGGATGGACGCTCCCCCCATGAGGATGTCTCGCGACGTCGGAGCATCCGCCGGCGCGAACCGCGCGCCGGAGCCCAACGGCGTGTTCCACTCGGAGCGTGAGGCGAAGGGCCACAGCCACGGGTCGCGCCGTCCCTGGGCGTCGAGCGGCTGCGCCCGCAGCGTCGCGCCCGCGGCGAGAGCGGCCACGACCACTAGTGTAACGAGTCCGAGTCGCATGTCGGATATCCGGGTTCAGGGAATTGAGTACGCTGCCTGTGTCGGCCGCCCGAGCCCGACCCGGTGCGAGCGTGCGGAGATCCAACCTCCAACCTCTTTCGCCGCCTCGTAGGATCTGGTGACGACGCCCCGCCGCAGAATCACCGGGCGCACCTTCGGCTCCCCGCCGAAGCTGAGCAGGAACGCTGCGGAGGCTGGTGAGGCGAACCCGTCGAAGTCGAACGTCAGGCCCCGCCCGAGCGCGAAGCGGAGCGCCTCCCACACGAGAACGCTGAACGCCGCGTTGCCGGCGACCTCAACGTCGCGCGCCGCGTTCCAGAGATAGAGCGTCCCGGCGTCCCACAGCAGGATTGCCGACGCCGCGTCCTTCACGCCGTCGCGTGCCGTGAGGATCACCGCACGCTCGCGGTCCAGGCTGGCGCCCGCAAGCCGCTCGAGCGCGGCGTAATCGTGCTCGTCGCGCCGTCTTTGCCGGGCGAATTGCTTGCGCGCGAGCGCCACGAAGCGGTCGAGGTCCGCGTGCTGCTCCACGGTCATGCGCCTGCGCGCACTCCGCACGATATTGCGCGTCTTCTGGTCCATTCCCGTCCAGACGACGGCTGCGTCGGTCCCGCAAGCGACCTGGAACGTGTAGGAGTGCGCGACGGTCCACCCCTGCACCAGGAACGCGAAGGCCGTCCCAGCCTCTGGCGCGAGAGACTGTTTGAAGCTGTCATGGCACGGCAGGCGGGCGACGAGGTCGGCGATCACGGCGCAGGCGTTCGCACGCCAGGTGACAGGCTTCGACGGCGGGAGGGCCAGCATCGGGCCGAGCACGCGCGTGTATTTGGGCATGATCAGCCGCGTGGTGCCGTGACGTCGCACCATGGCGTAGGGAAGGCGGCCAACGAGCTTCCCGTCCCAGGCGGTCTCAGCGCAGCCCCACGCGCCGGGACACGCGGCCTCCAGCCACCACTCCTCATGGAAGATCGTCCTCGACATAGGCCTTGCAGCCTCGACCCGCGATCGCGGGCCACGGTCAAGCGCCATCGCCGCGGCGGGTTTCATGCTCTGAACGCCGTCCATCAGGTCGAGCCGGGCAACTCCCAGGTCGGTCCTCCCGCTAGCTGCGCAGCACGTGTTGTATACACGCCTTCCCGGGTGATAGCTACACCGCACCGGTGGGATCACGGCCGCCGGAATGGAGGGCCGGCGACGCGCCCGCCTTAAGCAACGGCGCACCCGTCTCCTGCGATCCGTCCTAAGAATGGGACAGGCTGAATGTCACCTTGCCGAGCGTCGAAGAAAGGTAAATACATGGCCGCCTAATTCTGGATTGCCGTGGCTCCGCTCGCGCTTGGGACGCTGTCGCGCGCTGCCGGATAACCCGGCCTGTGCGAGGAAACGAACCGTGCCGCGACATCGCAGGCGCTGCGACACTGCAGCGGACTCTTTCCCGCGAGCGGTCGTGTTAGGTGTATCCTCTCGATCCCTGCCTGGATCGCAATCGGTCTCGTTCTCTGGCTGATCCTGCACTGACCGCGCTGCCGAGGCGTTCCTATCCCGGCAGCTCCCGGCCGATGGCGAGGAAGCGCTCGCGACGGCGCGCGCGGAGCGTTGCCGGATCAAGCGGGAGAAGCGGCTGCAGCGCAGTGCCGATGGCAGCGCCGAGCGTGCTGATCGCTTCGGCAGGGGACCGGTGCGCGCCGCCCAGCGGCTCGGGCACGACCTGGTCCACGATGCGCAGCTCGAGCAGATCCTGGGCGGTGAGGTGCAGTGCCTCCGCGGCCGTGCTGGCTTGGTCCGCGTTGCGCCAAAGAATGCTCGCGCAGCCCTCGGGCGAGATCACTGAATAGATCGCGTGCTCCAGCATCAGCACCCGGTCGCCGGCCGCGAGCGCGATCGCGCCGCCGGAGCCGCCCTCGCCGATGATGCTCGCCACGATCGGAACGGGTGCCTCCAGGCACGCCTCGATGCTGCGTGCGATGGCCTCGGCCTGGCCGCGCGCCTCGGCGTCTATTCCTGGGAAGGCGCCGGCCGTGTCCACGAAGGTGAGCAGCGGCAGCCGGAACCGCCCGGCCAGCTCGATCAGGCGCCGGGCTTTTCGGTAGCCTTCGGGGCGGGCCATGCCGAAATTATGCTTGATCCGGCTGTCGGTGTCCGCGCCGCGCTCGGTGCCGAGCACGACGACGGGCAGTCCCATCGAAGCGCCCGAGTCCGCCGATGACGGCCGCGTCGTCGGCGAAGGCGCGGTCGCCCGCCAGGGGCGTGAACTCGGTGATGAGCGCATTGACGTAGTCCAGTGCGTGCGGGCGCTCGGGGTGTCGGGCGACCTGGGTCTTCTGCCAGGGCGTGAGCTTGGCGTAGGTGGCGCGAAGCTGCTTGTCGGCCTTCTCGGTAAGCCGGGCGACCTCGTCGGCGATGTTGATGCCGCCCGGCTCCTGCATCCGCCGCAGTTCCTCGACCTTGCCCTCCAGCTCGGCGACGGGTTTCTCGAAATCCAGGAAATGGCGCATAGGCGGGCGGCTTAGCCCGCGCGCGCCGGGTGCGCTAGAGGTGCGAGCGGGAGTGCGAACGGATGGTGCGCCTCGACGAGCCGTTGCAGCCGCTCGGCGAGGACGTGGGTGTAAATCTGGGTTGTCGTCACGCTAGCGTGGCCGAGCAGCAGCTGCAGCGTGCGCAGGTCGGCGCCATGGGCCAGCATGTGGCTGGCGAAGCTGTGGCGCAGCGCATGGGGATGGACGCGGGCGGGATCGAGCCCGGCCTCGAGCGCCACCTGCTTGAGGGCCAGCCCGAACGCTTGGCGGGTGAGCGGGCCGGGCGGGATCGCGCCCCGGGAACAGCCAGCGGCCGCCCGGCGGCAGCGCCGCAACCGCCCGGCGCGCTGCGTCGGACGAGGGGCACGAGGCGTTCCCGCCCGCCCTTGCCGCGGATCACCAGCGCGGGCGCGCTGCCCGCGAAGCGCCGCGCGCGGCAGGGCCAGCAGCTCGGAGATGCGCATCCCGGTGGCGTAGAGGATCTCCAGCGCCGCGAGCGCGCGGGGCGCGCAGCGGCGGCGGCAAGCAGAGCGTCTACCTCGGCCTCGCTCAGGAAGCGCGGCAGCGAGCCGGGGCAGGCGTGGCGCATCGAGCAGCCGGCCGGGTCGTCCTCCCGCACGCCCTCGCGCCCAGGAAACGGAAGAAGCCGCGCAGGCACGACAGGCGGCGCGCCTGGGTCCGCGCTGAGGCGAGCGGGTGCAACGACTGCATGTAAGCGGCGAGCATGTCGTCCGCCGCGGCCATCCGGGCGAGGCGCCGCGGGGCGGCGAAGGCGGCGAAGTCGGCGAGGTCGGCGGCGTAGGCGGCGAGCGTGTTGCGCGCGGCGCCCTTCTCCACCGCGAGCATCTCCAGGAACGCCTCGACATGCCGGTCCGCCGGGTCACGGCCGCGCCACCACGGCGCTCATTGCGGTTGGGCGAAGCGGTCGTTCGGCAGCGCGTGCTCAACGGGCTGCACGCGCGGGCGCGGCGGGAAGGCGCCGAGCGCGAGCAGCCCGACGATGGCCACCACCATGACGGCCGAGAACGATCAGCAAAGCAGGCCTGCGCATCTGCCACCCTTGGCCGTGAACCCGGGGCCTGTGCTAGCTTCCCGCGCCATGACGCGCAACCTAGGGCACGGCCTCGCCAACGTCGCGGAGCACGCGGCGCTTCCCGCGGCGCTCACCGGGCGCAGCATCGTGCTGGTCGGATTGATGGGCGCGGGCAAGACCAGCATCGGCCGGCGTCTCGCGGCGAGGCTCGGCCTGCCCTTCCACGACGCCGACGCGGAGATCGAGCTGGCGGCGGGCTGCACCGTGTCGGAGCTGTTCGAGCGCTGGGGCGAGCCGAGCTTCCGCGACGGCGAGCGCCGGGTGATCCGCCGCCTGCTCGCGGGCGATCCGATCGTGCTGGCGACCGGGGGCGGCGCGTTCATGGACCCGAAGACGCGCGAGGTCATCCGCGCCGAGGGCGTTTCACGTCTGGCTGCGTTGCCAGCTTGCCACGCTGGTGCGCCGGGTCTCCGGGCGCCACCATCGGCCGCTCCTCGCACGACGCGAACCCGGCGGAGGTGCTCGAACGCCTGATGCGGGTGCGATACCCCGTCTATGGCGAGGCGGACATCGTGGTGGATTGCGCGGACGAGCCGGCGGAGAGCACGACGAGCCGGGTGCACGCGGCGCTGGAGCAGTGGCAGCCGCCGCGCCGGCTCGCCGTGGCGCTGCGAGGCGGCGAGCTACGACGTAGTGGCCGGGCCGGGGCTGCTCGCGCGCGCGGGCGCGCTGCTCGCGCCGGTGCTGCCGCAGCGCCGGGCGGTGGTGGTCACGGACGAGACGGTCGCGGCGCTGCACCTCCCCGCCCTGCTCGCCGGCCTCGCCGAGACCGGCATCGAGGCGCGGGTGGTCACGGTGGCGCCGGGCGAGGCGTCGAAGAGGCTGGAGACGGTTCGGCCAGGTGGTGGACGGGCTGCTGGAGGGCGGGCATCGAGCGGCGCACCGCGGTGATCGCGCTGGGCGGCGGCGTCGTGGGCGACCTCGCCGGGTTCGCGGCGGCGTCGATGCTGCGCGGCCTGCCCTTCGTCCAGGCGCCGACGACGCTGCTCGCCCAGGTCGACAGCAGCGTGGGCGGCAAGACCGGGATCAATACGCGCTTCGGCAAGAACCTGGTCGGCGCCTTCCACCAGCCGCGCATGGTCATCGCCGACACGGGCACGCTGGCGACGCTGCCGATGCGCGAGCTGCGGGCGGGCTACGCCGAGGTCGCGAAGGCCGGGCTGATCGGCGACGCCGGGTTCTGGGCGTGGTGCGAGCGGCGCGGGGCGGACGTGGTCGGCGGCGACCCGGCGGCGCAGGCCGACGCCGTGGTGCGGGCCTGCGCGTTCAAGGCGGAGGTGGTCGCCGAGGACGAGCGCGAGGAGGCGCCGGAGGGCGGACGCGCGCTGCTCAACCTCGGGCACACCTTCGCCCACGCCTTCGAGGCGGAGCTGGGCTACGGCGGCGCGCTGCTGCACGGCGAGGCGGTCGGGCTGGGCCTGGCGCTCGCCTTCCGGCTCTCGGCGCGGCTGGACCTGTGCGCGGAGGACGATGCGCGCCGGGTCGAGGCGCATCTCGGCTCGGTTGGCCTGGCGACGGAGGTCGCCATGCTCAACCGTCGCTTCTCGGCGGCGCGGCTGGTCGCCCACATGCGGCGCGACAAGAAGGCGCGGGACGGGAAGATGCGCTTCGTGCTGGCGCGCGGCATCGGCCAGGCATTCACGACCGACGAGGTGCCAGAGGCGGCGGTGCTCGACCTGCTTCGGGCGGAGGGGTGCGAGGCGTAGCGGCTATACCCGCGTCGTGGTCCGCTCGCTCGCGAGCAGGTCGCGAATCTCGATCAGCGTCTCCTCGCGTCTTGGTGAGCGCGACCGGCTTCTCGTCCTCCTTGGCCTTGAAGCGGCTGAGCGCCTTCACGACCCAGAAGACCGCGAAGCTCACGATCAGGAACGAGATCACCGCGTTCAGGAACAGGCCGATGTTGAGCGTGGTGGCTCCCGCCGCCTGCGCGGCGGCGAGCGAGGCCTCGTGCGGCCCCTTGAGCGTGACGAACCAGTTGCTGAAATCCACGCCGCCGACGAGCAGGCCGAGCAGCCGGCGTGAACAGGTCCTTGACGAGGCTGGTGACGACCGCGGTGAACGCCGCGCCGATGATGATGCCGACGGCGAGGTCCACGACGTTGCCGCGCATGATGAACTTCTGGAACTCGCCGACCCAGCCGGGCGGGCGCGGGAACGTGGACGTGGATCGGTGGCTGCATGGCTCACTCCCGAGATCACGGGAACGCTAGCATCATGCACGCGAAACGATCTACCGTTCCGTGGCGGCGAGCGTCGTTGGCCTAGAAGGTGATCCGCGACGTCACCACCCACGCGTGGTTATACGTGGGTGTCAGCACTGGTGACTTGGTCAGGTTCGGTGAGACCGCGCTCTGGTAGCCGACGCCGACGATCGCGTTGATGCGCTCGCCGATGCCTAGGTTGAAGCGGCCGAAAATGATGCCGGGTGTGAGGAACACTTGGTTCTTGCCGCCGCGCAAGCCGTCAGCCCACCAGGTCCAGTTGACCTCGAACTCTGGCCAGAAATACTTGAGGAAGTGGTATTGGAAGGCAACGTTCGTCAGGACCGACGTTCCGATGGTGCTCTCATAGGCTGTCGGTATGGCGACGCCGACCGTCGCCTGGACGTCGAAGTTGCCCCAGCCCTTGCCCCCCGCGATCGTCGGCGTGATCACCCAGGCATGGTTGGTGAACGCCTTGATGCCGATCGGCGCGGTCACCCCGAGGAAGGCGGTGAGAATGTAATTGCCATTCTGCTCGTTCGCGCTGAACAGCCGCTGCTTTACCACGAGGAAGGGCCAATCCGCGAAGCCATGCGCCGGCTTGACATCGTATCGGTCCTCGTAGGTCGGCGCGTTGATGAGCAGTTCGTTGGTGGTGGTGGGGATCAGCTCGAGACCCTTGCCGCTGCCGTAGGTGGTCACGGAGGCGCCGTTGCCCAGGCTCTCGATATAGAAGTCCGAGCGAAACTCCTGCTCAAGCCGCGGCGTGACCGTGACAATGGGCGTCATCCAGTGCGGCTGCGTGGCCTGCGCTTGCCTCACCCGGTCGAACCAATGATCGAAATAGTTTGCGATCGCGTTGCCCGCCGGCGGATCGGCAGGCGTCGGGGCAGGAGTAAACGCCTCTGCGGTCGTCTGGTCGGCGGTCGTCTGATCGGCCAGGGCGGGGAGGGCCAGGGATGCCGCGAGCGCAGCGATCCCGAAAGTGATTCTCAGACGTGGCCGGCTCAAATGCATCGCTGCAAACTCCCGTTATGGTCAAATCGCTATAACGAGAGTCCGATGATGACAAGGCGTTTCCCGCCGTGGGCTGCTTACGTGCCCAGCTTAGTGGCTAATTTGCCGCTCCGGACCAAACCTCCCGGTAGAGTGCGATGATCTCCGCCTCGGTCGGCACGCGCGCGTTACTCGCCGGGCTGCCCGACGCCAGCGCCCGCCTCGCCATCGTGGGCAGCTTCCGCTCCCAGTCCGCTTCCCTGATGGCGAAGCCGCGCGGGGTTCGGCACTCGAGGTCGCGGTTGAGCTGGACCAAGCCGTCCGCGAGCGAGCGCTCGGCGCTAAGATCGTCGTCATCGTCGCGCGCCGCGCGGTCGTTAGGCTGGTGTGGTTGGCCGGGGACGGCACCTTGAAGTCGCGCATCTTCGCGGCCGAGTTCGCGCAGCGCCGCGATGGATGCGGTCACGGCACGCTCAACTCCGGTAGTCCGGCCGCCCCTCCTCGATGAGGCGCAGGCAGCTCTGCCACAGCATCTCGGCGTGCTCGGGGTTGGAGACCTGCTTGGCCTGCTCGGCCGTGTGGCGCCGCACCTCCTCGGGCGGCAGCACCAGCTTGCACCCGCCCGCGAGCGCCGCGACCTGCGCCTGGCAGGCGCGCTCCAGGAAGTAGATCTCGCCCCACGCCTCCGGGATCGACCGCCCGGCGGCGAGCAGCCCGTGGTTGCGCAGGATCATCACCTTGTGCGGCCCAAGGTCGCGCACCAGCCGGTCGCGCTCGTCGAGGTCGAGCGCGATGCCCTCGTAACCGTGATAGGCGACCTGGCCGTAGAACTTCATCGCGTGCTGGCTGATCGGCAGGAGGCCCTGCTCCTGCGCGCTCACCGCGATGCCGGCGGCGGTGTGCGTGTGGATGACGCACATCAGGTCTGGCCGCGCCATGTGGATGGCGGAGTGGATCGTGAAGCCCGCGGCGTTCACGAAGCGCCCGGAAGCGTTCGGCTCTACGATGCGGCCGTCGAGGTCGATGCGCACCAAGTCCGAGGCGCGCATCTCATGGAACTGGACCCCGTATTGGTTAATGAGGAAATGGTGCTCGGGGCCAGGCAGGCGGGCGCTGATATGGGTGTAGATCAGGTCCGTCATGCGATGGTGGGCGACGAGGCGATAGAGGGCCGCGAGGTCGCAGCGTACTTCCACTCCTCGGCTGAGATGCCTTCCGGCACCGGGCGCGTGACGACGTTCATAGATGCCTCCTCCTCGTAGGATAGGGCATCTTGGGCACCTGGCAGGGCGGGTCAATACTGGCCACGGCGAACGCGACCGGCTGCATTGCAGCACAGCGCATCATCTCCCTTGCCAAGCGGCGTGCGGACGGGTTCCCTCTGGCCTGATGGTGACGATCCTAGAGGACAGTGTCCGGCGTGCGACGCTGCGGGCGGCTCTCGCGGCGCTCGACGCGGGCCGGTTCGACGAGGCGGCCCGCCTTGCTGGTGCGTATGTGCAGGGCGAGAGCGACGTGGAGGCGGCCCTGCTGCACGCCCTCGGCCTCGGTGCGATGGGCCGGTTCGAGGAGGCGGCGCCGCTGCTCGACGCCGTGGCGCGCGTCCGGCCTGACCATGCCCATCCGGTGCGCGACCTCGCCGGCATCCTGCAGCGGCGCGGACGGCTCGATGACGCCGCCGCCTCCGTCCGCGCCGTGACTGCCTTGCGCCCGGACAATTCGCAGCTCGGCGCCCTGCTCGCCGAGCTTGGAGACATGCCGGGCGCTATCGCCTCTTTCGAGGCCGCCGCCGCGGCGCGGCCCGGCGATGCCGCGACCTGGAGCAACCTGGGCAAGGCGCTCGCTGCCGAGGGGCGCTTTCCCGAAGCAGAGGTGGCGCACGACACTGCCGTCGCCCTCGATCCCCAGCCGCAGCTTCGCCTCAACCGGGCGATGAGCCTGCTCAAGGCCGGACGCTTCGCGGAGGGCTTCGCTGCGTGGCAGTGCCGGCACGATCTGCCGGGCCACGCAGCGATGCCGTCAGGGCCGCGGCTCGACCCTGCCCAGCCCGTCGAGGGCCGGACCGTGCTCCTCGTCCACGAGGAAGGGTTCGGCGACACGATCATGCTGATCCGCTACGCCGCCCTGCTCGCGGCCCGCGGCGCGCAGGTCATGGCCTGGGTGCCGCCGCCGCTCGCTCGGCTGGTCGCGACGGTGCCTGGCGTCGCGGCCGTGGCGACAATGGATGCGCCGCCGCCGGACTGCGACCTGATCGCGCCGATGGTGGATCTGCCCTTCGTGTTCGGCACCGAGCCGGAAACGATCCCAGCCTCGGTGCCCTACCTGCGCGCCGACGCGGTGGAGGCAGCGCGCTGGTCCGATCGCCTTGCCGAGTCGCCCGGCTTGCACGTGGGCCTCGTCTGGGCAGGTGCTGCGCGCAAGAGCGATCCCGCGGCAGTCGCGACCGACCGGCTGCGCAGCCTCGATCCGGCCCTGCTCGCGCCGCTGCTCGCCGTCCCCGGCACGGTCCTGGTGAGCCTGCAATGGGACACCCCGGCACCGCCCGGCGTGCTGCAGGTCATGGATGGCGTGCGGGACTTCATGGACACGGCGGCGATCGTCGAGGCGCTCGACCTCGTGGTCAGCGTGGACACCGCCGTTGCCCACCTCGCGGGCGCGCTCGGCAAGACCGTGCTCCTGCTCGACCGCTACGACAATTGTTGGCGCTGGCTCTATCGGCGCGAGGACACGCCCTGGTATCCGACGATGCGCCTCCTGCGGCAATCACGGGCCGGCGACTGGCCGCCCGTCGTCGCGAGCGCGGCGGAGATCGTTGCGGCGCTCGCGGGTGGGCTTACCCGGCGTGCCTAGAACTGCTCGCGCGCGACCGTGTGCTGCTCCACGTCCTGCCGCGTCCGCCAGACCGGGCGCAGCGTCTTGGCATCGAAGAACGGCAGCTGGTCGGTGATGTGCGGCGAGCCAGGGCGCGAGGCGTTGCCGTAGCCCAGCAGCGACTGCGCTTGCGCGCCGCCAGGGGTGAACTCCACGAGCTGCACGTAGCCGTCGCCGCCGTAGGACCACCGATCCTGCGTGCCGTCCTGCGCGGGGAAGGGATCCACGACGCGCACCGGGCCGAACGGGTCGTCCGGCCCGCTCTCCGGGTCATTGGAGACGGGAATCGGCTGCTGGTACGTCGGATCGTGGGTGACGAGAACCGTCCGGTGCACGTCGCCCCAGGCGACGTCGAGCGCGCCGTAGGCGGCCTGTACTGCTTGCGCCGCGGCGACCAGGTCGGCGACGGCCTCGGCCGGAGCGGCAAGGCCCTGCGGCGTGGTGAGCGGGTTCGCGGCCGACCAGCCGACCCGGAACTTGGGGTAGGGCGAGTAGAAGTTGATCGTGTCGTCAAGCGGCATGTTCGGGTCAGCGATAGCCGTGTTGAACCAGCGCTCGAACAGCACGCCGCCCCGGCTCGTCGCGTCGGCGGCGCGATCCCAGGCCACGAGCACGGACGCTGCCTGCTGCGCGGTCGCGTTCCCGGACGCCTGCGCCGCCGCGATCAGGTCGGGCAGCACGCGGTCGGCGAGCAGCATGTGCGTGCTCTCTTTGCCGGTCAGCACCTGCTGCGCCGTGAGCCGCGGGATGGAGAGCAGATACAGCGCCGCGTTCTGCGGCCGCGGCGCCATGAAGTTGGGTGCGACGTAGGAAGGGTAGTTGGCCGGGTTCATCGTCTCCGGGAAGTCGCTGGTCCAGGGCGGGTTGTTGCTGTTGGCGACGAAGCCGCCCGGCGGGTCTATGGCGCGGGGCAGGGCCGACCATGGGAAGGTGGCGGTCCACAGTGCCTTAGGGTCATTGCCGGGCAGGATGCCGGCGTAGTCGGCCCAAGTGCCGCCCTGCCGGACGGGCTGCTGGCCGCCGAAAAGATACATGATCTGGCCCTGGCGGTCGGCGTAGATCACGTTGAAGAAGGGCATCTGCAGCGCCGCGTTGGCGGCGATGAACTCGCTTAGGGTGCGGGCGCGGATCATGTCCCAATACTGTGTCACGAGGGACGGGGCATCCAGCCCAGCGACCCGCAGCGCCAGCGCCTTGGCGCTGTTATGGGCGACGACCGGCCCGTGGACGGAGGCGTAAATGTCTATGGTCTGGCTCGTGAGGGAGCCGTCCGGCTGCAGGATCTTGATCGTGTCCTGGCGGTGCTGCAGCGGCAGCACAGCACCGCCGAACTGGTAGCCGCCGTTCGCGGTGAGCTGCAACTCGTAGAGGTCGGCGTTCTTGATCGTGTTGTTGGTGTGGGTCCAGCCGATGAAGTCGGTGTAGCCGATGCCGATGAAGGGACTCCCCGTGAAGGCGACGCCGCTGGCGTTCAGGCTGGGCGACGCCGGGTCGCCGATCACCAGGTTGGCTTCCATCCACTGATAGAGGCCCAGCCCTGGGATCGGCTGGTTGTTGCCCCAGGGCAGGTGCGGGTTGCCCATCAGGATCGCGTTGCCGCTGGCACTCTTCCGGGGCGCGAGCGCCCAGCCGTTCGAGCCCGCCGGGGTGAAGCTGGCGGCGAGCGCGTTCGCGGCGGCCAGGCCGCCCTGCTGCCACGCCGCGATCAGGGCGGGGACGTTGTCCTGCTCCGGCATGAAGGTGAACTGGATCGTGTGCTGCTCGCCCGCGGGGATGTCGGTCGGCACGAGCGGCAGCACCTTCTGGATCGCGGGGGTCATGGTGTCGCCGTGGCGCGCGGCATACTCGTTAACGCCGTCCACGAACGCCTGGATCACCACCCGCTGGAACGCGCCGCCCTGCTGAAGCCACGCGGCGGCGCGGTCCGGGATGCCCTCCGTCCGCACCATGATGTCGCTCTGCACGTTCGCGTTGCTGGCACCCGGCCCGAAATACTCGGCCGAGCGGCCACGCGCGGCGGCGATGTTGGTCAGCAGCGTCTCAGCGTGATTCTCCATCTGGGCGTAGCCGTAGCCGCGCACGACGGTGAGCAGGTCCGGGCCGTAGATGTGCGGGATGCCGTAGGTATCCCAGAGGATCTCGCCGCCGCTCGAACCGGGGGCGCTGGCCGCCTCGGCGCGCCCGGCAAGCAGCGCGAGTGCTACAGCGGCCGCAAACCAGGGCTGGCGATGGCGCATGATACGTTTCCTCTGCCGCCCGCGTTGGTGGGTCGTTGCGTCATTGCTACCCTCACGAAAGCCGGGAAGGAAGCGAGGAATGAGACTGCCCCGGCCCTTTCCCTCGCCATGGCCGGCCTCATCTCCCGGCCATGACCGATGCTGCCGACCTGCCCGAGCTGCCCCAGGAAGCCTTCGCCAAGACCGATCCCTCGGCCGACGCCCTGTTCTACCGCGAGCCGCGCCTCGTGACCCACATAGACGACGCCGCGATCGGCGCCGTCACCGCGCTCTACCGCGCGCTCGTGCCGCCCGGCGGCACCGTGCTCGACCTGATGGGGAGCTGGGTCAGCCATCTGCCGCCCGAGATCACCTATGCCGAGGTGATCGGCCACGGGATGAACGAGCAGGAACTCGAAGCGAACTCGCGCCTGTCGCGATACTTCGTCCAGGACCTCAACCAGGATCCGAGCCTGCCGCTCGCCTCGGCCAGCGTGGACGCGGCGCTCGTCTGCGTCTCCATCCAATACCTGCAGCAGCCCGTCGCGGTGCTGCGCGAGGTACGGCGCGTGCTGCGGCCGGGCGGAGTCGTGGCGATCACCTTTTCGAATCGCTGCTTCCCGACCAAGGCCGTCGCGATCTGGCAGGCGCTGGCGGGCCCGGACCAGTGCCGGCTCGTCTCGCTCTACCTGGATCGCGCCGGGTTCGAGCGGGTCGAGGCGCGCCAACTCGTGCCACCGGGCAGGAGCTGACCCACTCTGGGCCGTGTGGGGATATGCGCCGGGCGACAGCCAGGTGATCCCGGAGAGGCGTTGATGGTTACGACAAGATCACGTTAGCCTGACCAAGCCACCTGCACCAGGACTGGAGGCCACGCCCATGATTACCCGCCGTCTCCTGCTCGCCAACGCGCTGCTCGCCTCGGCCGGTCCCGCCCTCGCCGAACCCACCCCGCGCTGGCTGACGCTGCCGTCCACGCCGACCTTGCCCGCCACCTCCCAGAGCGGACTCGCGCCGGTGAACGGCATCAAGATCTGGTATGCGGTGTTCGGGGACGGCGAGCCTGTAGTCATGCTGCACGGTGGGCTAGCCAACGCGAACTACTGGGGCCTGCAAGTGCCTGAACTCGCGCAGCACTACAAGGTCATCGTGATGGACAGCCGCGGCCACGGCCGTAGCACGCGCGACCAGCGGCCGTATGGCTACGACCTGATGGCCGACGACGTGGTGGGCCTGCTCGACTACCTGAAGATCGGCAAGGCCGCGGTGGTCGGCTGGAGCGACGGCGCGATTCTCGGGCTCGACCTCGCGCTGCGCCACCCGGCGCGTGTCAGCAAGGTGTTCTCGTTCGCGGCCAACACCGATCCGAGCGGCGTCGCGGACAACGTCGAGAAGAACCCAACCTTCGCTGCCTACATCGAGCGCGCCGGGCATGAATACGAGAAGCTCTCGGCCACGCCGAAGGAATATGCCGCGTTCGTGGACGCCATCAGCAAGATGTGGGCGACGCAGCCGAACTGGACGGCCGCGCAGCTCAAGACGGTCAGCATCCCCATCGTGGTGGTCGACGGCGACCACGACGAGGCGATCAAGCGGCCGCACACCGAGCAGATCGCGGCCCAGATTCCTGGCGCCGGCCTCCTGATCCTGCCCAACACGAGCCACTTCTCGTTCCTGCAGGACCCGGGGCAGTTCACCGATGCCGTGCGGCGCTTCCTCGTCGAGAACCCGTAGCCTGTGCCGAGCGGATCGCCGCTATCGCTAGCCCGACCCCGCCGCCGCGACCCTGGCGCGGGCGGACTGCACCCGCGCCATCGCCGCATCATATGCCGCGAGGTCGTGCTTGTCGGTGGCTTCGTAGGCGACCTCCGCCTCGGCGAGGAGCCGCTCCGCGTCGCCGCGCGACAGCTCGCCGACCGGCACCGCCTCATCGGCCAGAACCGTGCAGCGCTCCGGCGTGATCTCGGCGAAGCCGCCGCTGACGAAGAGCTGGTCCGTCGGCCGCCCGCCCTCGTAGATGCTGATCGTGCCGCCGGCGAGCAGCACGATCATCGGCGAATGGCCCGGCAGCACGCCGATCAGCCCCTCGGAGGCGGGGATCACCGCCATTTCCACCTCGCGGGAGAGCAGCAGCCTGTCGGGGCTGACGATCTCGAGCGGGAGCAGCGCCATCAGGCGGCGACCTTGAGCGTCTCACCCTTCTTCACGGCGTCCTCGATGGTGCCGACCATGTAGAACGCCTGCTCCGGCAGGTGGTCATACTGGCCCTCCATGATCGCCTTGAAGGAGCGCACCGTGTCCGCGATGGGCACGAAGATGCCGGGCGAGCCGGTGAAGCACCTCGGCGACGTGGAACGGCTGCGACAGGAAGCGCTGGATCTTGCGCGCGCGGGCGACGACCAGCTTGTCGTCCTCCGACAGCTCGTCCATGCCCAGGATCGCGATGATGTCCTGCAGGCTCTTGTAGGTCTGCAGGATACGCTGCACCTCGCGCGCCACGGCGTAGTGCTCCTCGCCGACGACGCGCGGGTCGAGGGCGCGCGAGGTGGAGTCGAGCGGGTCCACGGCCGGGTAGATGCCCAGCTCGGCGATCTGGCGGGAGAGCGTCGTCGTCGCGTCGAGGTGCGCGAAGGACGTCGCGGGCGCCGGGTCGGTCAGGTCGTCGGCGGGCACGTAGATCGCCTGCACTGACGTGATCGAGCCCTTGTTCGTGCTGGTGATGCGCTCCTGCAGCCCGCCCATGTCGGTGGCCAGCGTCGGCTGGTAGCCGACCGCGCTCGGGATGCGGCCGAGGAGCGCCGAGACTTCCGCGCCGGCCTGGGTGAAGCGGAAGATGTTGTCCACGAAGAAGAGCACGTCCTGGCCCTCCTCGTCGCGGAAATACTCGGCGAGCGTGAGGCCGGAGAGGGCGACGCGGGAGCGGGCGCCCGGCGGCTCGTTCATCTGGCCATAGACGAGCGCCACCTTGCTGCCCTCGGTGGTGTTCTCGCCGAGCTTGATCACGCCCGCGTCGATCATCTCGTGGTAGAGGTCGTTGCCCTCGCGCGTGCGCTCGCCGACGCCGGCGAACACCGACACGCCGCCGTGCGCCTTGGCGATGTTGTTGATCAGCTCCTGGATGAGCACGGTCTTGCCCACGCCGGCGCCGCCGAACAGGCCGACCTTGCCGCCCTTCACGTAGGGGGCGAGCAGATCGACGACCTTTATGCCCGTGACCAGGATCTCGGCCGACGTAGCCTGCTCCTCGAAGGTGGGCGCCTCGCGGTGGATGGGCAGGTATTCGGCCGCCGTGACCGGGCCGCGCTCGTCAATCGGCTCGCCGATGACGTTGAGGATGCGCCCCAGCGTGCCGGGGCCGACCGGCATCTCAATGGGCTTCCCCGTGTCGATCACCTCGTTGCCGCGCACGAGACCGTCCGTGCTGTCCATGGCGATGGTGCGGACGGTGCGCTCGCCGAGTTCCTGCGCGACCTCCAGCACGAGCGTGCTGTCGCCGTTGCGGGTGGTCAGCGCGTTCTGGATGAACGGCAGGTCGCCCTCGAACTGCACGTCCACGACGGCGCCAAGCACCTGGGTGATGCGGCCAACGTTGTTCTTCGCCATTCTTCTGCTCCTGTTGGGACCGGGATCAGAGGGCTTCGGCGCCGGAGATGATCTCGATCAGTTCCCTGGTAATATTGGCCTGGCGCGTGCGGTTGTAATTGAGCGTCAGGCGGTTGATCATCTCGCCCGCGTTGCGGGTCGCGTTGTCCATGGCCGCCATGCGCGCCCCTTGCTCGCCCGCGGCGCTCTCGATGACGGCGCGGAAGAGCTGGATCGCGAGATTGCGCGGCAGCAGCGCACCCAGGATCGTCTCCTCGTCCGGCTCGAACTCGTAGATCGCCTGCGCGCCGCTCCCTGTCTTTTCTCCTGGGGCCTGCTCCTCGGCCGCCTCGGGCATGGGCAGCGGCACGAGCTGCACCTCGGTCGGGACCTGCGAGATCACCGAGACGAAGCGGTTGTAGATCACCCTGACCACGTCGGCCTCGCCGCCCTGCACCATGGCGGTCGCCTTGTCCGCGATCTCCGTCACGTCCGCGAAGGCGACGCTCTTCTGCCCGGCGAAGCTCACCTCGCCCACGAGCCGGTCCGCGAACTCGCGCCGCAGGTAGTCCCGCCCCTTGCGCCCGACGGTCATGATCCGGACCTGCTTGCCCTCGCCTTCCAGCCGCCGAATCAGCGTGCGCGCGGCGCGGCCCACGTTGCTGTTGAATGCGCCAGCAAGGCCGCGGTCGGCAGTGACCACGATCACGAGCTGCTTCTGGTCCTCGCCGGTGCCGGCCAGCAGCCGCGGCGCGGTTGGCAGGCCGCGCGCGCTGCGGGCCAGCGCCATCAGCATCCGCTCCATGCGCTCGGCGTAGGGCCGCGCCGCCTCCGCCTGGCTCTGCGCCCGGCGGAGCTTGCTCGCCGACACCATCTTCATCGCGGACGTGATCTTGCGCGTGTTCTTCACCGAGGTGATGCGCCCGCGCAGGTCTTTGAGGCTGGCCACGGCCCTTGCGCGCCTTACGCGAAGGTTTTGGCGAAGCTGTCGAGGAACGCGACGAGCCGCTGCTCGGTCTCCGGCTTGAGATCCTTGTCGGTGCGAATCGCGTCCAGGATGCCGGGCTCGCGGGAGCGCAGGTCGCCGATCATCCGGCGCTCGAACTCGGTGATCTTGCCGACGGGCAGCGCGTCCAGGTAACCCTTCGTGCCGGAGTAGATGCTGACCACCTCCTCCTCCATGGGCATGGGGCTGTATTGCGGCTGCTTCAGCAGCTCCGTCAGCCGCGCGCCGCGGTCGAGCAGGCGCCGGGTCGAGGCGTCGAGGTCGGAGGCGAACTGCGAGAACGCCGCCATCTCGCGGTATTGCGCCAGCTCCAGCTTGATGGAGCCGGCCACCTTCTTCATCGCCTTCACCTGCGCCGCGGACCCCACGCGCGAGACCGAGAGGCCGACGTTCACCGCCGGGCGGATGCCGCGGAAGAACAGCTCGGTCTCCAGGAAGATCTGGCCGTCAGTGATGGAGATGACGTTGGTCGGGATGTAGGCCGACACGTCGCCGGCCTGCGTCTCGATCACGGGCAGCGCGGTGAGCGAGCCGGCGCCGAGCTCGTCCGACATCTTGGCGGCGCGCTCGAGGAGCCGCGAGTGCAGGTAGAACACGTCGCCCGGATACGCCTCGCGGCCCGGGGGCCGGCGCAGCAGCAGCGACATCTGGCGGTAGGCCACGGCCTGCTTCGAAAGATCGTCGTAGAAGATCACGGCGGCCAAGCCGTTGTCGCGGAAGAACTCGCCCATGGCGCAGCCTGTGTAGGGGGCGAGGAACTGCATGGGCGCCGGGTCGGAGGCGGTGGCGGCGACGACGATGGAGTAGTCCATCGCCCCCTGCTCCTCGAGCGTGCGCACGAGCTGCGCCACGGTCGAGCGCTTCTGCCCGACGGCGACGTAGATGCAGTAGAGCTTCGCCTTCTCGTCGGTGCCCGAATTGATCTGCTTCTGGTTGATGATCGTGTCGATGATCACCGCCGTCTTGCCGGTCTGGCGGTCGCCGATGATCAGCTCGCGCTGGCCGCGGCCGATCGGGATCAGGGCATCGATGGCCTTGATCCCCGTTTGCATCGGCTCGTGCACGGACTGGCGCGCGATGATGCCCGGCGCCTTCACTTCGACGAGGTGCTCCTGCACGTCGGTGAGCGGCCCCTTGCCGTCGATGGGTTGACCGAGGCCGTCCACGACGCGGCCGAGCAGCCCCTTGCCGACCTTCACGGAGACGATCTGGTTCGTGCGGCTGACCGTGTCGCCCTCGCGGATTGCCCGGTCGTCGCCGAAGATCACGACGCCGACGTTGTCCGTCTCCAGGTTCAGCGCCATGCCGCGGATGCCCGCGGAGGGAAACTCCACCATCTCGCCCTGCATAACGTTCTGCAGGCCGAACACGCGCGCGATGCCGTCGCCGACCGAGAGGACCTGGCCGGTCTCGGCGACGTTCTGCTCGCTGTCGAAGTTCGCGATCTGCTGCTTCAGGATGTCCGAAATCTCGGCGGGACGGATGTCCATCTCACGCGGCTCCCTTCATGGCGTATTGGAGTCGCTGCAAGCGCGACTTGAGGCTGGTATCGTAGAGGCGGGCGCCGACGCGCACGACGAGGCCGCCGAGCAGCGAGGGATCCACCGACTCCTGGATGCGGACCTGGCCGTAGCCAGCCTCGATCAGGCGGGCGCGGAGCTGCTCGCGCTGCACGTCGGTGAGCGGGTGCGCGGTCGCGACATCGGCCACGACCACGCCGCGCTTCTCCGCGACGAGGGCGGCGAAGGCGGCAACGACGCCGCGTAGCGATCCCAGGCGTCGATTGGCGGCGATCACGCCCACGAAGTCGTGCACGAGCTTCCCGAACCCCTCGCGGTCGAGCACGGCGAGCGCGGCGCGGCTCGCGGCCTGAGCGTCTATGGTCGGGTCGCCGAGCAGCCGGCGAAAATCAGCGCTCTCGTCAATGAGGCGGCCGAGCGCCTCCATCTGCTCGACGGCTTCGTCGAGCTGGCCGGTCTCGTCGGCTCTTGCGTAGAGGGCGGCGGCGTAGCGCTGAGCCACACCGCCCATTTGCTGCGTCGTGCCAGACACGGGGCGTCCACGTTGCTCGGGAATACCGGCCCTACGCCGGCGCCGGTGCCTAGCATGGGGTGGTGCAGGCGCGCAACACCGCGTGACCGACGGGCTGCGGCGACGGTCCGCGGGCCGATGTGCGTGGAATCGGGCGCACTCTGGGGTGCGCGTCCGTTCGGCTGGAGAACGCTAAAGGAAAGCCATGACACAGGACAGCGAAGATCGAAGCGTTGAAGGACCAGGCCACGACCCGGTGCGCCGGAGTCTCATCGTCGGCGGCGGCCTTGCCGCGAGCGCGGCCCTGGCGGGCGCCGCGGCCGCGCAGACCGTTCAAACCTCTCCCGGGCCGCACCTGCTCGACGGCCAGACCATACCCGAGCCGCCTGCGGACAAGAGCGCGGGGCCGGTGCGGCCAGGGCGCGGCTCGCAGCTCACGGGCAAGGTCGCCGTGGTCACGGGGGCGGCGCGCGGCATCGGCCGGGCAATCGCCGTGGAGCTCGCCGCGAACGGGGCCGAAATCGTTGCGCTCGACATCGCCGGCCCCGTCAGCCCGGCGTCGGACGCCAAGCCGGCCACCCCGGACGAGTTGGCTGAGACCGTGCGCCAGATCAAGACCTACGGCCGCCGGGGCGAGGCGATCCGCGCCGACATCCGCGACATCAAGGCGCTGCGCGCCGTGGCCGACCACGTCGAGCAGACATACGGCAAGCTGGACATCCTGGTCGCCGACGCCGCCATCCAGGTCTGGAAGCCGCTCCTGGAAATGGACGACAGCGACTGGTTCGACATCATAGACAACAACCTGAACGGCACGGCCAACACGATCCGGGCGTTCGCGCCCAAGATGGTGGCGCGCAAGCAGGGGCGCATCATCGTGCTCTCCTCCATGCAGGGCAAGCATGGCACCGAGAATGCGTCGAGCTACTCGGCGTCCAAGTGGGGCATCCTGGGCCTGATGAAGTCGGCCGCCCTTGAGTTCGGCAAGCACGACATCACCGTGAACGCCCTGATCCCCGGCCTCGTGGACACCCCGCTCACGCGCTACGAGAAGCGCCTGGTGAATAGCGACGCCGAGGTCACTGGCAAGATGCCGTCCGGGACGCCGACGCCGCAGCAGGCGTGGGACGTGCGCGCACCGACCGTGCCGTTGAAGGTGGGCTGGCTGCAGCCGGACGACATCTCGCCGGCCGCCGTGTTCCTCGCCTCCGACGCCGCCGCCATGGTCACGGGAGCGGAGTATGAGGTGACCGGCGGCGACAGCGCCAAGGATATCTAGCCTGCCGAGCTAGGGTCGTTCCGCCGTCCCGATCAGCCGGCCCTGGGACAGCAGGTGCGGGCGGATCGTTCGCAGCAGCAGGCTGCGGCCGGGTGGATAAGGATACTGCGGCACCGTTCTCAGGGCGAACACCTGGAACGCGTAGCGGTGCGGACGGTGACCGGACGGCGGGTTCGGCGCCATCCAGCCCGGTCGTGCCGCTGCGTTGCGCCCGCAGGCCCAGCCCTCGGCCGTGAAGCCGCGCAGCCGACTCGGGATCTCGCCCTCGCCGAACTCCGTCTTCCCCGGCGGGATGCTGTGCACGATGAGGTGGGTGAGCGGCCGGAAGGAAGGGATATCCGCGTCTTCCACGAGTAGGACAACGCTCTGCGCGCCGCTGGGCAGGTTCTCCCAGCGCAGCGGCGGCGCGATGCCCTCGCCCATGGCGGTGAAGCGCTCGGGCATGGGCTGGTCATTCTCGAATGCCGGGCTGCTGACCCGTATCCCGAACGGGAGGAAGCCGGACCACTTGCTGCTCGTGAGCGCGCTGATCCCAGGCCGTATGTTGCGCAGCGCGTGGCCGATACGGTGCTTCCAGTCGTCCTGCATGGCGGAACCCTCGCGGCGGAGCCAGTGCGCTTAGCGCCGATGCGTGCACGCGGTTTCCCTGCATCCTACGACAGGGTGTCCTACTACGACAGGGTGTCCTACAACAGCCGTGCGAGCCGCTCGAACTCCGCGGGCGTCAGCGTCTCCGCCCGGCGCTCGGGCGCAATCCCTGCCCGCGCGAGCAGCGCGTCGCCACCGAGACCCCGCAAGGCGCCGCGCAGCATCTTGCGCCTCTGCCCGAAAGCCGCCGCCGTCAGCCGCTCCATGGTGGTGAACAGCGCAGGGTCCGGCTGCGCCGGGCGCGGCACGAGGCTGACGACCGCCGACCAGACCCGTGGCGGCGGGGTGAAGGCCGCGGGCGGCAGGCGTATCCCCACGCTTGCCGGGCAGACCCACTGCGCAAGCACGGCGAGCCGGCCGTAGGACGGCGTGCCGGGCGCGGCGCAGACCCGCTCGGCGACTTCGAGCTGGAGCATTACGGTCAGCCGCTCCCAGGAGGCCGCCTGCCGCAGCCAGCCGACCAGCAAAGGTGTCGCGACGTTATAGGGCAGGTTTGCGATGACCTGGCGCGGTGCCGGCACGAGGGCGGCGAGGTCGAGCCGAACCGCGTCCGCGTGCAGCACGCGAAGCCGCTCCGGATGGCTCGCGCGCAGCTCCTCGACCGCGGCGACGGCGCGCGTGTCCAGCTCGACGGCGAGCACGGAGGCGGCGGGCGAGGCGAGCAGCGCCCGCGTCAGCCCGCCCGGTCCGGGCCCGACCTCGACGATGTGCCGCCCGGCCAGGTCCCCGGCCTCGCGCACGATGCGGCCGAGCAGGTTCGCGTCTAGGAGGAAGTGCTGGCCGAGCGTCTTGCGCGCGTCGAGGCCGTGCCGGGCGATGACCTCCCGGAGCGGAGGGAACGAGGCGCTCAGGACGAGGAACGGTCGTCCAGCATGGCCTTGCGGCGGAGAGTGCGCAGGAGCTGGCGCGAGCTCAGCTCGACCCGCTGCTCCAGGAGCTGCGAGCGCACCTCGTCGCGGGATGCATCGGCCACATTCTTCTGCTCGCGCCCGCAGATGATGAGAACGGCGATGCCGTCGGTCGAGACGATGGGCTTGCTGGCCTGGTTAAGGGGCTGCGAGGCAAGGAGTTCGCGCAGCGGCGGCGCGCCTACGGAGGCGAGCTTGACGACGCCGGGGTTCGCGGGACGCGACGACCCGGCTGCTTGCGCTGCCTGTTCCATCTGCGAGCAGGATTTCACCGTGCGCGCGAGCTGCTGCGCCTTCGCCAGCGCTTGCTTCTGCTGGTCGGTGGGCGCCTGCGGGTTGAGCGTCTGGCTAAAAGGGAGGAACGCCTGACGCAGGTCCACCAGCGTTTCCATGTCGTTGCCGACCTCGCGCTTGCCTCGGAGCGTCACGATATCGAGGCCGCCCGGCACTTGGACCGGGTTGCTGATCGCGCCCTGCGGCATCTGGGCGAGCAGATCGGCCACGGCCGGATCGAGCTGGCTGGCATGGGTCCAGCCCAAGTCGCCGCCTTGCAGCGCGGTCTGGCTCTGGCTGAACTGGGCAGCGATGACGGGGAACGGGGCGCCGGCGCGTAGCTGGGCGATGACCGCGTCCGCGAAGCGCTGTGTATCGGCTTGCTTGGCGGGGTCCTCGACGGGAATGAAGATCTCGCCCAGCTCATACTCGGGCTGGCCGCGCTCCCGCTTGAGCCGCTCGATCTGGTCGGTCACGTCGGTGTCCGAGACGTCGGCCTTGGAACCCAGCTCCTGCCGCAGCACGCGCACCCAGCCGAGCTGAACGCGGACCTCGTCGATCAGCGTGCGCAGCGCGATCCCCTGGCCAGCGAGCATCTTGCGCAGCGCCTGGTCAGGCATGTTGTTGCGCTGCTCGATGGTGGCGATCGCGCGGGCGATGTCCTCGTCGGGGACCACGACCTTCCGCCGCTCCATCTCCTGCAGCTCAAGGCGCTCGTTGATGAGCTGGCGGACGATCTGCGGGCGCAGGCGCGCGAGCACGTCGGGCGCGAGCCCGATCCCGGTGCTGACGGCGAACAGCCGCGCGCGGTTCTCCACGTCGCCCGAGGTGATCGCGTCGCCGTTGACCACGGCGACGATGCCGTCGGCCGGGCTGGCCGGACCCTCCGCCGGCGGCGCGGCGGTCTGGGTGTGCGCCGGGGGGACGGCTTGCGCCGTCCCAGCGAACAAGGCAGCGGCGAACAGCGGGAGCAGAGGCAGGCGGCGATGCGGCATGGCGGTCAAGCGCTCCAGACGGGCTTCCCAAAGGGCTTCGCTTACATCCTCGACAGACCGCCAACGGTTTAGCCGAGCTTGGGGGGCGAATGCCAGGCTACCTATCGCCGCGGCGGGACAAAGGGAAGCGTGCTCGACAGCCCGCCGTCAACGGCGATGGCCTGGCCGTTGACGTAGGACGAGGCGTCGCTGGCGAGGAACAGGGCCGTGGCCCCGATCTCGTCCGGCTGTCCGGCCCGCTGCAGCGGGTTGAGCTGCCCGATCCGGCCTTCGGTTCCCCGCGCCCGCGCCCGCTCGAACAAGGACTGCGTCATCCCGGTCTCGATCAGCCCAGGGCAGATCGCGTTGACGCGGACGCCCGTGCCGATCAGCGCGTTCGCCGCCGTCTGCACCAGGCTGATGACGCCTGCCTTGCTCGCGCTATACGGCGCGCCGGCGGCGTTGGCCCGAAGGCCCGCGACGGACGCTGTGCAGATGATGGAACCCCGGCCCTTCGCCATCATGTGCGGCGCCACGGCTCGAATTGCCAGGAACGCGCCGACCAGGTTCACGCGCAGCACCTTGTTCCACTGCTCGACCGTCGTCTCCAGGAACGGCACCGTGCCGCCGCTGATGCCGGCGTTGGCGTAGAGCACATCGATGCCGCCCAGGGCATCGAGCGCCTGTGCCACGAACCTCGCCACGTCGGCCTCGCTTCCCGCGTCGGCCGCGAGCGCCGTCGCGCGCGCGCCGGCAGCGACGATCTGGCTGACGGTCTCGGAAACGCCAGCGAGGTCGCGGTCCACGGCCAGCACCGCCGCGCCCTCCCGCGCGAACAGCAGCGCGGTCGCGCGGCCGATGCCGCTGCCCGCGCCGGTGATGACCGCGGACTTGCCTTGCAGCCACACCATCTGCAACCTCCCTGCCGACGCCGGCACTTGAGAGCGATCCCGTGTGGCCGGCAAGTCCTAGTGGTCCGATCCTGGCGCTTGGGTCCCAAGTGTCAGGTGAATTGGACCACACTAGCGACCTCGGAGGATACGAGATGCGAGCGGTCCTGTGCGAACAGTGGGGCGGCCCAGAGCAATTGCGCGTCGCCGAGCGAACCCTGCCCGATCCGGGGCCGGGCGAGGTCAAGGTCGGGGTCAAGGCGGCCGGGGTCAATTTCCCCGATGTCCTGATCATCCAGCGCAAGTATCAGGTGCAGCCGGAGCTTCCGTTCACGCCGGGCGCCGAGGTCGCAGGCGTCGTGATGCAGGTCGGCCCGAATGTCACGGGTCTGCGGCCTGGCGACCGCGTCGCCGCGTTCTGCAGCCTGGGAGGCTTCGCCGAGGAGGTGATCGTGCCCGCGCAGGCCTGCGTGAGCCTGCCCGAGGGCGTCGGGTTTGAGCCGGCGTCCGCCTTCCTGCTCGCCTACGGCACTGCCTGGCATGCCTTACGCGACCGTGCCGCTACGCAGGAAGGCGAGACGCTGCTCGTGCTCGGCGCGGCCGGAGGCGTCGGGCTGGCCGCCATAGACATCGGCACGGCGATTGGCGCGCGCGTGATCGCGGCGGCCTCGTCGCCGGAGAAGCTCGCCGTATGCCGCTCCTACGGCGCCGACGAGGTGATAGACTACCAGGTCGAGGATCTGCGCGGCGCCATCGCCCGGCTCACCGGCAAGCAGGGTCCGGACGTGGTATTCGACCCGGTGGGCGGCCGCTTCGCCGAGCCGACGTTCCGCTCCATCGCCTGGGCGGGCCGCTACCTCGTGATCGGTTTCGCGAACGGTGAGATTCCCGCGCTGCCGCTCAACCTGCCCCTGCTGAAAGGCGCCTCGATCGTCGGCGTGTTCTGGGGCGCCTACACGAAGCGCGAGCCGGAGCGGAACCGGGAGGCCATCGCGCAGATGCTCGCGTGGATCGCCGACGGCCGGCTGCGGCCGCTGGTCTCGCGGACCTACACTCTCAACCAGGCACCGCAAGCGCTGGAGGACATGGCGGCGCGCCGAGTCGTAGGGAAGGTTGTCATCGTGCCCTAGCCGTCTGACTTTTTTTCTAGGTCGGCAAAGCTAGCTGGCATGCCGGCTGTTCGAGGGCGGTCAGGTAGGCATCTGGGTCGCGGCGGAACCGGGTGCGCAGCGTCCGCGCGTGCCGTCGCTGCTCGAGACGGCGGCGCAGGTCCGTCCACGCTTGGCCACTGGCCCGGCCCAGCTCGCGCGCGAGATCGGGCGCAGCCGCGTCGCGGTCGCCGCGATCAGCCGCACCTCGCCGCGCAGCACGGTGGCGGGCGAGGCCGCCTTGCGCCCAGATGCCCGGCGCTCGCGGTAGCGCT
Source organism: uncultured Alphaproteobacteria bacterium (assembly GCA_963848595.1). Classification (GTDB taxonomy): domain Bacteria; phylum Pseudomonadota; class Alphaproteobacteria; order Acetobacterales; family Acetobacteraceae; genus CAWKEH01. The sequence goes on from CAWKEH010000005.1 coordinate 119,372, forward strand.
GCGCGCCGAATAGCTGCTCGAGGTCGTTGTTGGTGCGCGGCAAGCCGGGCACAGCGTAACAGTGGAACAGGCCGGGTCGGTAGCTGCGGGCCACCTTGCGGAAGTGCCCGACGGCAGCGGCGAGTGCTCCTGCCTTGCTGCGGTGGCGGTGCATGGCGGCGAGCAGCCCATCGAAGCGGCGCCGGACAGTCTCGGCGCTGTCCTCGTCATGATTGTTCAGGATGTGCGCGACCCGGTGCACCCAGGCATAGGCGCGCTCGATCTCCGGCCAGAGTGCCGCTGTGCACTCCAGACCGCGGGTGATCAACTGGCGCAGCCGCGCGAGGGGCCGCGGCACGATCTGCCCCCCTTGGCCGCGCGATCCAGGCTCGCGGCCACCTTCTCCAGCCGTCCTTTGAGCTTCAGCCCCGAGGCGGCCAGCGGCGCGCGACCGTCGTCGGTGAGGGCGCTGCGCACGGCAGCGCAGTAGCCGCGCAGCACCGCGGCCGTGGCGTCGTCGCGCCCCTCCACCGCGCGCTCGATCGGGCGCACGCCGCGGATCGGCTTCTTGAGCAGCACCTTCGCGTGCCGGTCAGCCTCGAACACCGGCAATGCGGCCTCACGCAGGAAGTGGAACTGGCAGAGCTGATGCGGCACGCCGGGCAGGGCGCGTTCCACCGCACGGCGGATCGAGGTCTGACCGTCACTGATGACGCCCTCGACCGGCACACCGACCGCGTCTGCCACCTCGCGCAACAAGGGCGCGAGGTCGTCGGCCGTGCCCGACAGCAAGCTGCGCGCGAGCAGCACCTTGCCCGAGAGGCAGTCGCGCACCACCCACAGCACCTCGTGGCCGACATCCGGCTGCATGCCGTCCAGGGCAAGGATGACCCGGCCTTGGCTGGCCAGCACGCCGCGCAGCCGCGCGCTGTCGGTCAGCGACACGGCCAGCAGCTCGTCGTAGCGGTCCAGCAGGTTGGTCACGCTGCGCTCGGCGATCGCCACCCCGCGCTCGCGCAAGACGGCGTGGATCTCCGGCACGCTGCGGTGCTCGCGGTGGCGCAGCGCGCCCACGAGCGCGATCACGTCCAGCCCGAACTCGTGCTGCGCCAGCGCGATCGCCCCTTCGGCCTCGGGCCGGTAGGGCGTGTGCTGGCGCGGACAGTCTACCCGCTCGCAGCGGCGGATCTTCAGCCGCAGCCGCACCGCGCCCGAGAGCGTCACCAGCGTGCGGCGGTTCTCATAGCGGATGCGCATCGGCTGCCGACAGCTCGGGCACGCTCGCCGCAACGGCTGCAACACGCGCTCCTGGTCCGCTCGTGCCCGCGCCGCTCTCCTGGTCATCCTCCACCTCCAGCAAGGCTCCCCAAACCTTACCAGCGTAGTCGGTCAGACAGCCAGCTTTGCTGGCCTAGGTTTTTTGAGCGTGTCTTTCATCTGCCCTCGCTACGATGATCCGGTGAGGCCGCAGCTCCATTGTTTCGACAGTTCATTCCCGCACATTCTGCGAGGTGTTGCAGCTGTCGGCGCGTTTGGCGCACGCCTACGAGGATAGCGATGCTGAACGGAACCTTGCCAGCATTCGGCCTCGATGGGTTGGCGTGGTCGTTGTCGCTCGCGCGGGCGTTCGCGGTCGGCGCGCTATTCCTCGTGCTCGGCACGCTGCTGATAGACGCCGTCGTTGCCGCGCCGGTGCCGGCGAGGATCGCGCCGCGACTGGCACGCGTGGTGCGGGCCGGCCTGGGCGTGAGCACCGCGGCGACGCTGGCCTGGCTGCTGCTGCAAACTGCCGTCATCACTGATGCGAGCAGCCTGCAGGCCGCGTTTGCGGGCGTGCCAGCAGTGCTGGAGAATACGCAGTTCGGCATGCAGATCATCGTGCGACTGCTGCTGCTCGGCGCCATCACGCTGGCGTGCTTGCTCCGTCGTGCCTGGGCACCGTTCGTCGCGACCGCATTGGCGTTGGTCGCTGTCGGGATGCAGGCGGGATACCTGCATGGACTTGCAATGTATCGTGGGCCGAGTGCGCTGCTCGCGAGCGAAGGACTCCACGTGCTCGCCGCAGCAGCGTGGCTGGGCGGGTTGCCGGGGCTGCTGCTGGTGGTCCGCGCGGTGCCGCCAGTGCTCGCCGCCCGAGCGGCAACGCGATTCTCGCCGCTCGGCGCGGTCTGCGTGGCAGCACTGGCGGCGACCGCTGCGTGGCAGTCGTGGACGCTGCTGGGCGGCGTGCCGGGCGTAGTCGGCACCGCCTACGGCTGGGTGTGCTTGGGCAAGGCGCTGCTGTTCGCCGTCCTGCTAGGCTTCGCCGCGCGCAATCGCTTCCGTCTCGTCCCGCGCTTGTCTGGTCCGGCGCCGTTGGAGGCGCGGCGCGCGCTGGCGCGCAGCATCGTGCTCGAGATGGTGGCCGGCGTATTAGTGGTGACGCTCGCAGCCCTGCTGAGTGCGCTGCAGCCGGGGATGCACCTGGAGCCCGTCTGGCCGTTCCGCGTTCGGCCGAGCTTGGCGGCGGTGGCGCAGGATCCCGCCTTGGCGCGAGAGGTGGCGCTGGCCGGCGCGGCGACGCTCGGCGCGCTCGGCCTGGCCGCGCTCGGGATCACCCGGCGGCGGCTGCGTTGGCTGACGCTCGCCGCGGCGGCTGGGATCGCTTGGCTTGCCGTGCCACGTCTCGCCCCGCTGCTCGTCCCGGCCTTCCCGACCGTGTTCTACCGCTCGCCGACCGGCTTCGCCGCCGACAGCATTGCCGACGGTGCGGCTCTGTTCCCGGTGCACTGCGCGCGCTGCCACGGTGCCGAGGGTCGCGGCGATGGACCGGACGCACGCCTGCTGGCCATCGCGCCCGCTGACTTGACCAACGCGCATCTCTGGATGCACAGCGACGGCGAGTTGTTCTGGTGGCTGACAAACGGCGTCGAGGGTCCTGAGGGCGAATTGGCGATGCCTGGTTTCGGCGGTGTGCTCGACGAGGAGGCGCGCTGGTACCTGATCGACTACATCCGTGCGCGCAATGCCGGGCTGGCGCGGGCGGCGACCGGGCGCTGGTCGCCGCCGGTTCTGGCGCCCAGCTTCCTGGCCGATTGCGGCGGCGACCAGGCGATGCCGGTGGCAGAGCCTGGCGGACCTTTGCAACGCGTGGTGTTCCTCGCTCCGGGGCAGCCAGCGCTGCCACCGTTTGCCGGGCTGCCGGGCGTGCCCGTCGTGACGATCATGCTGCCGCCGCGGCACGTGGCGATGCCGCCCACGGCGACGGCCTGCGTGGCCAGCGATCCCGCCATCCGGGCCGCCTATGCGGTGGTGATCGGCCTGCCTGCTCCTCAGCTCGACGGCAAGGAGGCGCTGATCGACCGGAACGGCTGGCTGCGCGCGATTCAGGCGCAAAGCGTCCTACCAACGGCGACGCTGCGCCAGATCGCCCTCACACCGCTGCCACGCGGGAGCACCTTCACCATGCCGCACCATCATTAGCGGGGCTGATGCCAATGTGGTCCATGATCCCTTCGGACAGAACAGACCCGCGAACCATTCTACAGGGCTTCGCGTCCAAGTTGGGACGTGAAGCCCTGTCGCTTCTGCTTTGACGAGCACCTTCGCGCAGGACGCTTGTACCATGCGTCCTGCAATTTGCCCTAGCTGCCAGGCGCCGCGGTGATCTGCCAGACCTTGAGTTCTGCGATGCTTGGGCGCTGGGTTACGGTGAAGTGTGATGCGAGATGGCTGTAGAGCCTGTCCTTGGTCAGGCCGCGCCCGGTGAGCTCGGGCCAGGGCGCCTCCCAGTCGCTGCCGTCGAGCACGTCGAACACCATCACGCGACCACCGTCGTGCAGCGTGTCCGCGATTGCCTGGTCGAGCCTGGAGAAAAAGGCGTTGAGGCTCAGCGACTCGTCTAAGACTAGGTCGAGCTCAAGATCGCGCAGTTCGGGCAGGTCAAACGCGGTGAGCGAGGGCCGCCCTGGGTAGGCGGCGAAGGAGATCAGCAGGTCGCGCGGCGTGAACTGCGCCTGCATCTCGGCCTCGTAGCGCGCGAGAGGGTAGGTTGCGGTGGGGATCGCGAACAGCGCGAGGTTGATCGCGATTGTTAGCGCCGACCAGATCGGCAACCCGACGCCGACCGCGACGGGCGGGAACAGGGTCGCGAACAGCAGCACCGTCGGCGCCGTGAGGTCCACCCAATGCTCCGGGTCGTTGAGGTTGTAGCCGACCGCCCAGACGAGGGCGCCGATGACGAAGGCGAGAGGGATGAGGCAGCGCCGGCCGTGCAGCGGGACAACCACTGCGCGCGCATAGACGGCGGCCAGGATCGCGGCCGTCGCCGCCCACGGCACCAGGATCGGCAGCAATGCCGGCGCATAGGCCCGGAGGCTGGGAATCTGGCCGCCTATCCAGGCGCGGGCGATGGCGCCAAGACCAGGCGCCGCGATGAAGTCGTTGACGGTGCTGAACACCGCCCGCGCCGCCTGGTCGGCCCATGACCGGTCAACCGGCCGCAAGGCCTCCTTGGCGGCGAGCGCCGTCGCGAAGCCTTGCCCGTTGAGCGGCCCGGCATTGATGAGGGCGTAGGTCCCGCCGGCGAGAAGAGCGAACAGCAGGGCGCAAGTGGCGCCGAGCAGCACGGCCTGCAGCAGCGCTCGCGGCCAGCTCGCCCCCTCGCGCCGCCCCGCCGCCATGAGTGCGAGCGCGGCGAAGGGCGGCGTGGTCAATATGCCCGCAAAGAACCCGGCGCCGACCGCGAGCAGCGCGCCGCCGGCGAGGGCGACCGCCGGGCGATGCGCCCGCTCCTCCGCCTCCGCGAGCGTGAGCACCGCGAGTGCGGCGGTGACGAACGGCAACGCGACCAGCTTGAAATGAGCGGAGGGCGCGAGCGTGATGATGCCGCGGCTTGCGGCGACCAGCACGGCAGCGAGCACCGCGAGCCAGCGCGCCGTGCCGAGCCGGACTAGCAGCCCGTAGAAGATCGCTATTGCCGCCGCGGTGGCGACGGTGCTGATGTGCTTCTGGCTCGCCATGGCCGGCTCGCCGAAGCCCAGCCACCGATGCCACAGGAGCGCCGCCGGCTCCAGGAGCACGTGGCCGAGATCATAGACGAAGCGGTCGCTGCTGAGCTGCTCGGCGAAGCGCACGGCGTCGTGATAGGGAAGCTCGCCGTAGAGCGCGACGTAGAACAGCCCGGCGAGCACGAAGGCGAGCACGCTCTCCAGGACGCCTGGCCAGGATCGCCGCGCGGAGGCAGGCGCCGTTAGAACGCGTGGAAACCGAAGGCGCCCACGGTCTTGAGGGTGATCGTGAATAGCACGATCGTCGCGCCGCTGTCGCCGTTGAGCGAGGTATAGCGGCGGCTCGCGTTCGCGTCGAGAATGAAGCATTCGTCCTCGTAGAAGCCGTGGACGCCCGCGCTGACCATCGAATGGGTCTCAAGGTTGCGCCGGGCATAGGCGGAGAGGTTCCAGTGGTCGAGGAAATGGGTGGATGCGCTGAGCGTGATCTCGTCGCGCGGGGTGAAGTAGTCTGTGGGGATCGTGGCGAAGTCGCTCAGCGTGTAAGGGCTGGTGTTGCTGTGCAGGTAACCGAGGCCGACGTGCAGCAAAGGAACGCCGGCGGCTGCGACCACGTCCGCGTAGCGAATAGCAAAATCCCTATGGTCGAACCGGGTGTTGGCGCTAAGGTCCAGCCAGGACACGGGCTTCACTGTCGCGCGAGCTACGATGTCGCTCACGGTCGTGTTGTCGAGGCCTGTTCCCGGCAGGTAGCTGTTGTCGCGGCTGGGCCGCAGGCTGTCGCCGACGAGTTCGTCGAAGACCATGTTGTTCGGCAGCGTCCAGTTGCCGTGCAGCCCGACGTTGAAGCGCACGCCGCCTTCCTGGCGGTCCAGCCCCGGGTAGCGGTTGAGCTCGAACAGGTTATTGGCATCGAACAGGAAGTCGAGGCTGTCCTCGTTGGGACGGTTGTTCTGCCTGTAGCCGCCTGTGCCGGGCGCTGCGATCACCTGTGCGATCGGCTCGATGAGCTGGGTCCCGAGCGCGCCTCCGTCCCGCACGAAGGGCCAGTTGACCTTCACGGCGACTTGCGGCTGCGCGAAGGCGGAGTTGGCGGACGTGACCGGGGAGAAGTTCGGATCCTTGTCGAGGCTCTGGGCGTTGTAGCCTGCCGTGTCGGTGCGCAGCGTGAGGCTATACATCTCGCCGAAGGCGCCCGTGAACGGCCGCTCCCAGTTGAGTCGCGCGCCGATGCGCTGGTCGTTAGTGCCCTGCTCGCGCAGGATGTTCCAGCTCTGGGTGCTGAGACTGAAGCGCCCGCCGAGCGCGTCCGGCTCGCCGAAGAAGTCGTATTCGTAGCGCGGCAGCACATAGGGCAGCTGGGTCTGGTTGATGCTGCTCGTCAGCCCTTGGAACGCGGTAGCGTCGAGTCTCGCGTAGGAGCCGACGCCGAAGCCCTCGGCATAGATGTTGGTGGTCAGCACGTCACCGATGCTGGAGAGGCGGTAGTCGGTGAGGTATCTGGCCGAGCTCGCCTCCTGGATATTGAAGCCGTAGCGCCAGGTATCGTTGTAGCTGAACTGGCCGACCGCGAAGATGTCGCCTTGGGGCTTGCCGAGGTAATAGCCGAGGTCGCCGTCTACTTTCAGCGTGCCGTCGTTGAAGCGGCGCCGGTAGCGGACGTTGAGGTTGGGCCCGGCGTCCGTGGCGATCAGCGGCGTGAGCGTCACGTCGGACTCGTCGTCGAGCACCCAGTAGTAAGGAATTGAGATGAACTGGCCGAGGTGGCTGGCCGTTCCGATGGACGGGACGAGAAAGCCGCTCTCGCGGCGCACCGACGGGTCGGCGTGCCAGAAGTAAGGTAGGTAGGCGACGGGGTAGCCGTAGATGTCCAGCGTCGCGTCCTGATACTCGATGCGCTTGTTCTCCGAGTCCTGCACGCCCGAGCGGGCGCGGATCTCCCAGAATGGCGGCCGGCTCGGGTCCTTCTTGCACAGGTTGCACGTGGTATAGACGACGCGGCTCATCTCGTTGACCTTGCCCTCGGTGCGCCGCGCGCCGTTGGCGACGAGCTTGCCGTTCGCCGCGAGCTTCAGGCGCATGCCCTTCAGCACTCCCTCCCGCATCCCGCCGGTCAGCTCGGCGTAGTCCGAGTAGAGGACTTGCCCGTCCGGCTCGATGATGACGACGTGGCCGCTGGCGGCAGCGACGTTGGTATTGCGGTCATACGTGACCTTGTCGGCGTGCAGGACGTGGCCGTTCTGGAAGGCCTCGACATGCCCGCTCGCGGTCACGATGCCGCTGTCCCGGTCGTATTGCAGGTTATCGGCCTCGAAGGTCACAGGCTGGCTGCGCGAGAGCGGCGGCACATGGCCTGTTGAGCCGGGCCGATTGGCCTGTGCATCCGCGCCTTGTGGGACAGCGATGGCCGCGAGGGCCAGCCCAGGCAAGACGAGGCGGTGCCAGGCCAAGGCGCTAGCCGTCCTCAAGATGAAGCAGGAGCGCCAGGGCGAGCAGCAGCCCGGCAGCGGCCGGCGCCCAGGCCGCGAGCACGGGCGGCAGCGCGCCGGATTGCCCGAACTCCTCGGCGACTTTGCTCACGGTGAACAGGGCGAACCCGGCTGCGACGCCGCTGCCGATCATGCGGGCAACGCCCCCGCGCCGCGCCGGGCGCATCGAGAACCCGGCAGAGACCAAGCACATCGTACCGGCCAGCAGCGGCAGCGCGAGCAGCGCCTGGAAGTGCAAGCGATGACGGATCGCCGAGAAGCCGGACCGCTCCAAGAGCGCGATGAAGCCCGGCAGCGTCCAGACCGAGAGCGTGTCCGGCAGGGCGAAGCTGTCCTCGACGCGGGAGACCGTGAGATCGGTCGGCAGGCGCATCGTGCCGACCGGGACGGGCAGATGGTCGGGCTCCAGCGTGCGCGCATTGTCGAGCATCCAGTCGCCGTCGCCGAGCATGGCCTTCGTCGCCTCGACGCGCTGCAGCAGGCGGTCATCAGGATCGAGGCGGAACACGCTGACGTCCTTGGCGGCCAGGTCGCCGTCACGGAGGTTGACCGAGTGCGCGTGCAGGATGGCCACGCCGTTCGAGTTCAGCCCGCGGTCGCTCTGGCGCAGCCAGAGCTGCCCGCCGTTGAGCGCGAGCGGGCCGCCGCCGGTGCGCAGGTGGGCGTCGTCGAGCGCTTCTGCGCGGGCGAGCATGGCGGACGAGAGCGGGCTGACCGCTGCCGTGGCGATCACCCCGAGCATCGTGGCGCACAGCACGGGCGCTGCCAGGAACTGCCAGGCCGAGACCCCGGCCGCGCGCGCCACGATCAGCTCGGACGAGCGGGTGAGGCGCCAGAACGCGAGGATGCCGCCGAGCAGGATCGCGAACGGCAGGATCTGCATCGCGACGTAGGGCAGCCGCAGCGCCGCGATCTCGACGACGAGGCTGAACGTCGCGTCAGGCTTGGTCGCCGCGCGGCGGAGCAGCTCGATGAAGTCGAACAGCGACACGAGGCCCGACAGCCCGGCGAGCATGACCAGCGCCGAGGCCGTGAACTGCCGGGCGACGTAGAGCGAGAGAGTGGCAGCAACGAGCATGGACGCTCACACCTCGGCCGGGTGCGCCCGGCGGTCCGCGGCCCCATGGCGCAGCATCAGCGCGACCTGCGGCGCGAACAGCACCCAGGCGCACACGATCCCTGGCAGCACCGCCTGGACGAGCATCAGCGGGATGAGCGAGACCTGCCGCGCCGCGAAGTCGGAGATCGCGAGCCCGAGCGCAAGCAGGCCGACCACGGTGAGCGCGCCAGCAACCGGGCGCAGCACGTTCCCGTGGCGCCGGAAGCTGCCGGTGAGAACAGAAACGAGGCCCACGAAAGCGAAGCTCGCCGCCGTGAGCGGCTGGGTGAGGCGGCGCCAGCCCTCGACCATGAACTTGCCCCGGTCGCGTGCGGCAACTTGCTGGGGATCAGGGTGGAGCAGCTCGCTGAGGCCCATCTCCGCCGAGTCGCGGAAACGCTGCTCGTCGCCCTTTGCACCGCCCGCGAGGTCCAAGGTGGTCTCGGCGAAGGTGAGCACGTTGAGGCGGCCGGTGCTGCGGTCCAGCTCCTGGCGGCTGCCGTCGAGCAGCAGGATACGGGGAGCGCCGGCGCTGCCGCCGACGAGGTGGCCGCGCTGGGCGAGGATCGTCGCCTCGCTGTTGTGCTGCCGCCCGTCCTCGATGAGAATGCCGTGCAGCGTCCCGTCCTGGTCGCGGCGGCTCACATAGACGGTGAGGTCATCCGAGACGGGCGTGAACACGCCCTCCTGCAGGAGAAAGGCCGCGAGGCGGTTGCGGATCTCGAACTGGAATTCGCGGAAGGCCGAGTAGGTGACGGGCACGAGCCAGAGCGTGAGCACGTAGCCGGTCACGACGGAGACGGCCGCGAGCGCGAGCGCGGGCCGCGCCAGCGCGAACGGCGAGAGCCCGGCCGCGCGCATCACCGTGAGCTCCCGGTCACCCGCCAGACGTTGGTAGATGAATTGCACGACGACGAATGTCGTGATGGGCAGGATCACGGCGACGAAACCCGGCACCAGCAGGCCGGTGAGCTGGAAGAACACGCGCAAGGAGAGTCCGCGGTTGACGACGAGCTCGACGAAGCGAAGCGACTGCGTGAGCCAGATCAGGGCGGCCAGCGCGCCCGTGGCGGCGATCAGGGCAGCCAGGATCTGGCGGAACATGTAGCGGTCCAGCTGGGTCGGCATGGTCATGGCCGGCACCATACAGGCGGGGTCCGTGCGGCGGAAGCCGGGCGCCCGCGAGTGAGTGCCCGGTGTGGCGCCCGCGCGTCTGTCCGCCGCGCGCGCCATGGCTTAGGATCAGGTTCATGAGCACGACCGAGCCACGAGGGCGCAGCGCCGCGTCCCTCCAGAACTCCTCGCAGCCGAAGTGGCGCGCCCGTCCCGACCATGCGTCTCACCCTGCGCCTCGACGTGGGCGGCCGCGCGACGCTGGGGCCAGGCAAGGCCCGCCTTCTGGAGCTGATCGGCGAGACAGGTTCCATCTCGGCCGCGGGCCGGGCCATGGGCATGAGCTATCGCCGGGCCTGGATGCTCGTGGAGAGCCTGAACGCCTCCTTCGCCGGGCCGCTCGTCGCGGCGCATCCGGGCGGCGCCGGTGGCGGCGGCGCAGCGCTGCTGCCGCTCGGAGCCGAGATCGTCCAACTCTACCGCGCCCTTGAGCGAGGCGCGGTCGGCACCGGCGCGGCCGAGCTGGAGCGGCTGCGGGCTGTGCTGGCGTCACCTGCCTGACGCCCGGACGCCGGCGTCGGCCATGTTCGGCGGCAGCACCTTGCCCGGATTCATGATGCCGCGCGGGTCGAGCGCCTGCTTGATGCGGCGCATGGCGTCCAGCTCGGCGCCGCCGCGCCAGGTGGGCATCAGGTAGGGCTTGAGGCGTCCAACCCCGTGCTCGGCCGAGAAGCTGCCGTCGAGCCGCCGCACGACGGCGTTCACTGCGTCCATGATCTCGGCGCCGCGAGCGAGGAAGGCCGCGCTGTCCGTGCCCTCCGGCTGCTGCAGGTTCATGTGGATGTTGCCGTCGCCCATGTGCCCGAACGGGACGGGGCGCACGCTGGGAATGAGCGCCTCGCAGGCAGCAGACGCCTCGCGGATCAGCGCCGGCACGGCGGAAACGGGCACCGACACGTCGTTCTTGACCGACGCCCCCTCCCGCCGCTGCGCCTCGGCGTGCTCCTCGCGCAGCTTCCACATCGCCTGGCGCTGCCCCTCGCTCGCGGCGAGCACGGCATCCTCGACCTCGCCCGCCTCGAGCGCCTCAGCAAGCAGCCGTTCCAGCGCCTCGCCCAAGGCGGCGCCCGGTCGTGGCGTCGCCAGCTCTACGAGCGCGTAGTGCTGAGCGGGCCGCGTGAGCGGCAGGCAAGTCCCCGGGATGTGGCGCAGCACGAGCGCCATACCCGTCCCAGACATATACTCGAACGCGGAAACGGCTGCCGGGTCCGCCCGCTGGATGCGTGTGAAGAGGGCGAGCGCGGCGTCCGGGCTGGGGACGGCGCACAGCGCCACAGCGGTCTCCCGCGGCCGTGGGGCGAGGCGCAGCACGGCCGCGGTGATGACTTCGAGCGTGCCCTCGCTGCCCACGAGCAGTTGGCGCAGCGCGTAGCCCGTGTTGTCCTTGCGCAGCCTTCGCAGCCCCTCGAAGACCTGCCCATCCGGCAGCACCGCCTCAATGCCGAGCACCAGCTCGCGCGCGTTGCCGTAGCGCACCGTGTTGTTGCCGCCGGCGTTGGCGGCGAGGATGCCGCCGACCTGCGCCGTGCCCTCGCTGCTGATGGACAGCGGCAGCAGGCAGCCCGCCTCGGCCGCTGCGTCCTGCGCCCGCTGCCACGGCAGGCCGGCTTCTGCCGTGAGCGTCATATCCACCGGGTCGAGCGCGCGCACGCAGGCCATGCGCGAGAGGGCGAGCACGACCTGCTCGCCGCTGCCGTCGGGCGTGGCGCCGCCGACCATGCTGGTGTTGCCGCCCTGCGGCACGATGCCGACGCCGCGCTCCGCGCAGAGACGCACCACAGCGGCGACTTCTCCCGTGTTCGCGGGTCGGACGACGGCGGCGGCTCGGCCTTGGTAGAGGTTGCGCCAGTCCCGGAGATAGGGGGCGATGTCGTCCGCCCCGGTGAGCAGCCCGCACGTGCCGACGATGGCGTGGAGCGCACTGAGCAAAGGTGCTTGCGGGAGCGTGTCGGGCATGGCGATCTCCTGCGGACGGAAGCTGCGCCTGGGTGCCGAGCTTGGTCAACCCGGCTGCACGCGACGCGTTAGATCGAGATGCAGGGGAGGGGAATCCATGGCCTATGAGCTGCGCGTCAGTGGCACGTCTCGGGGAAGGTTCGATACGGAGGAGGCAGCTGTCACTGCCGCGCGCGACCTGATTCGCGCGAATCCTGATGCGGACCTGGAGATCTTCGACCTGGCGACGGGCGAGCCCTGCGCACCCGGCGCGAGCAAGACCTGGCGGGAGGAGCTGGCGAACCGGATCGGATTCTAGGGACTATGGTCGTTGGCACTGCGTAACTGTGATCTCGGTCACAGCCGCGTCTTAGCCAGCAGCTTACGACTTCCTTCCGGAGACGTAATTCTCTGGAGGAGGTTCCTATGGACTCACTCTCGCCACCCGTCGAGGCCGTCGAAGGCGCAGAGGCCGGTCTTGCCGCTCACGTCGCCGAGCTCGCCCGGCAACGGGCGTCGTATCGGGCTGAGTTCCGTGCTCACGACGAACGCCTTCGCGAGTTGCTTCTCGGCGGCCTTCGACCCCATGAAGCGGAGTTGAAGCGGATCGGCGCGGAGCGGCAGGCGCTGCGCGAAGCGCAGGCGAAGCGGAACCTCGAACGGTGGTCGGCGGCCGCCAAGCCCCGAAGCGGGGTGCATACGGCGGACTCCGCGGGTTTGGTCGTGAAAGCGCCGCCATACGATTTCGCCTGGACCCTTCCCGGCGGTCAGGGCGACGAGAGTGCCGACCAGAACGCCGGTACTTACAGTCTCGACGTGCAATCAATCGGTCAGCACGAGCTGGACGTCGCCGCCGGGGTGGGATTCTGGTTCTTCTCAGGGAGCGGCAATCCGTCTCAGCGCTTCGCGGCTCTCCTCGACTACTACGACGATTGGTGGGACGCAGCGGCGGGCTACACCGCCCACAATGACGGCCGGGCCTATCTCTGGGTTTTCGGCGCGTCGGAACGTGCTTGGGTCGCGCAGAGCACGGTGACGCCATCGTGGAGCGACGGCGCGGGCTGGTAGGACACGCACGGGAACGATCCCGCGGGCGATTACGGCCGCGTCTCGAACGAGACGTTCTTCAACGCGGCGCCCAACAGCTGGTACCAGTGCTGGATGTGGTCCTCGGCGTCTGTTGATGCGGACGGCGGCTTCTTCGGCGTCGCGGCCTCGACGATCCACATGCGCATGTCTGTTCCGCTCGCGGTCATGGGCAGTGCCAGCCTTTAGCGTTGAACGTCGCCGTCTTTCGGGACGCGGTAGCAGGCCTAGGCGACTTAACGGCGGCTAGGCCATGCCGAGCCGGACTCCCGTGAGCTGGTCGGACACGTCCCACAGCCGCGAGGCCGCCGCGAGATCGCGGCCTTCGGCTGCGGTCTTGGCCGGCGCCGGGCTGCCCTTCGCCTCGCGGAACCCGTCCGGGCCGTAATAGCCGCCGGGTTGCACGCCGGGCGCGGTTGCGGCGTAGAGGAGGGGCAGCGCGCCCTGGGCCGACGATTGGGCGACTAGGGTCATCCCGAACTGGATCATTGCCTCCCGCAAGCGTCCGCCAGGACCCTGGACCACGTTCCTGATGATCTCGGTGCGCGCGAGGCCCGGATGCGCTGCGACGCTCGTCAAGCCCCAGCCGGCGGCGTCGCTCCGCCGCTGCAATTCGACGGCGAACAAGAGCATCGCGAGCTTGGATTGGCTGTAGGCGCGCCACGGATCGTAGCGCCGCTCCGCTTGCAGGTCGTCGAAGTCGATGCGCCCCCTGTGGTGCGCGAGGCTGCTCACGCTGACGACGCGCGGCTGCTCGGCCCGGCGTAAGCTGGGCAGCAGGCGGGCCGTCAGCGCGAAGTGGCCGAGGTAGTTGGTGCCGAGCTGCGCCTCGAAGCCGTCGCGCGTCACCCGGCGCTTCGGCAAGCCCATAACGCCCGCGTTGTTCACGAGCAGATCGAGCGTTGGGTGCCGCTCTGAGACGCGGGCGGCGAAGGCGGCGACGGAGGCGAGATCTGCAAGGTCAAGCAGTTCGAAGGCGGCCTGGACGCGCGGTCCGAAGGCGTTGATCCGCCGCGTGGCGGTGCCGCCCCTGCGCTCGTCGCGCCCGGCGACGATCACCGCGGCACCGGCCCGTGCCAGGGCAAGCGCGGTCTCGTAGCCCAGGCCAGCGGTCGCGCCGGTCACGACGGCGGTTCTGCCGTCCTGCGGCGGAATATCGGTGGTGGTCCACGTGGCGGCCATGGGCGCTCCAGATCAGCGTTCGCGGAATGCCTCGCGGCGGAGGCGATATAGCACATGCGCCCGGAGCGGGTGGCCGTCCGGCAGGCGCGGATGATCGAAGTCGCCTGCCGGATCGCGGATAGCACTGAGCCGTTCCATCACCCGTCGCGAGCGCCAGTTGCCGGGCACGGTGAACGCCACGATCTCCGGAAGAGCGAGCCGTCCGAAGCCGTCGGCAGCCGCCGCCCGTGCCGCCTCCGCGGCGTAGCCCTGGCCCCAATACGCGCGCCCCAGACGCCAGCCCATCTCCACGGCGGGTGTGAACGGCGCCTCAAACGCTACATGGGCGAGGCCGACGACGCCGATGAACGGCGCCACCCCTGGCGCCTTAACAGCCCAGAAGCCGAAGCCGTGCCGGGCGATGTGCGCCTGGGCGCGGTCCGCCGAGGCGGCGCTCTCCTCGGGGCTGAGAAGCGCCGGGAAGTGCTCCATGACTGCAGGGTCGGCGTTGAGCGCGGCGAAAGGCGCGGCGTCGGCGGCGCGCCACTCGCGCAGGATCAGGCGAGGCGTTCGCAACACGGTCTGCTCAATCGCGCGGCGACGCAGCGCGCTGCAGCCGGTCGTTGATCGCGAGTCCCAGCCCCTCGCACGGCACGGGCATCGCGACGATCCCGGCAAGGCCCAGGCGCGCGCCTTCCGCGTCCAGCCATCGCAGCCCGGCGAACAGCCGTGCCGCCGCTTCCAGGAGGTCGCGCCGCTCGCTCAACTGGAACACCGCGCCCGCGCCACCCGGTGCCGGGCCGAAGGCGAGCAGAGCCTCGTCCGCCGCCGCCGTGGCGCCGAGCCGCAATGGCAGGCGCGGCGCATAGTGCGAGACGAGCAGCCCTGGGCTGCGGAATGTTCGCGGCGCCTCGGCCTGCGCGGGCGTGATGCCTTTCGCGACCACGCCGGCAACGCGCTCCAGCATCTCCTGAGGCAGGCCGCCGGGCCGCAGCACGCAGGGGCGCTCGCCCGTGAGGTCCAGCACCGTGCTCTCGACGCCGATCGGGCACGGTCCGCTGTCCACCACGGCCGCGATGCGACCGTCGAGCCCGTCCAGGACATGCGCCGCTATTGTCGGCGAGACCTGGCCGGAGCGGTTGGCGGACGGCGCCGCCACAGGGCGGCCGACGTGCCGGAGCAGGGCGAGGGTGGCGGGATGCGCGGGAACGCGGACGGCGAGCGTTTCCAGCCCGGCGCCCGCGAGCAGCGCCACGGGGCAGGTCACCCGCCGGGGAAGGACGAGCGTGAGCGGGCCCGGCCAGAATGCGATGGCTAGGCGTCGCGCGATCTCGGGCGCCTCGACGTGAGCGAAGGCGGCATCGGCGTCCGGATAATGACAGATGAGCGGATTGAAGTGCGGCCGGCCCTTCGCGTCGAACACGGCGGCGACGGCGCGGGCGTTGCAGGCGTCCGCGCCGAGGCCATAGACGGTCTCGGTTGCGAAGGCGACGAGCTGGCCGTCGCGCAGCAGGCGGGCCGCGCGGTCCAGCCCGGCGTCGTCGTCCGCGAGCGTTTCGGTCACACGGAGCGGCCCGTGCAGACGAATCCGGAGTTCTCCCAGCCGGGCTTGCCGTAGCGCATCTCGCTGCCGTCGAGGCCGCGCATCGTGCCGCCCGCCGCTTCGAGCACGGCCTGGGGCGCGGCCGTGTCCCACTCCATGGTGCGGCCGAAGCGCGGGTAGAGGTCGCCCATGCCTTCGGCGAGGCGGCAGATCTTGAGCGCGGACCCGATGTTCGTCACGGTCGCGACCGGCCGTCCCGCGAGGAAGCGGGTGAGCCTCGCGTCGTTGCCGTGGCTGCGCGAGGCGAAGACGTGCAGGCCCTCCGGCGGCGGCGTGCGGGCGCGGATCGCGTGCTCGCCTGCCGCGGTCCGCTTCCAGGCGCCGCGGCCGACCTGGCCGAGGAACAGCTCGCCATAGACAGGTACGCCGACCGTGCCCAGCACCGCGCGGCCGTCGCGCACCAGGCCGATGTTCACCGTGAACTCGTCGCGCAGCGCCGCGAACTCGCGCGTGCCATCGAGCGGGTCCACGAGCCAGAACTCGCTGCCGATGTCAGGGAGGTGCCCCGCCGCGATCTCTTCCTCCGCCACGACCGCGATCCCCGGTGCCGCCGCGCGCAGTCCCTCCACGATCACCGCTTCGGCGGCATGATCGGCGGCGGTGACCGGCGAGGCGTCC
The DNA here is from genome assembly GCA_963848595.1 of uncultured Alphaproteobacteria bacterium. Classification (GTDB taxonomy): domain Bacteria; phylum Pseudomonadota; class Alphaproteobacteria; order Acetobacterales; family Acetobacteraceae; genus CAWKEH01. Next base: position 135,503 of record CAWKEH010000005.1, read on the forward strand.
TCCTTGCGCAGCGTCTCGAAGCCGCGGGCACGCACGGCGAGGATGGCCGCTCCCGCGCGCCGGGTAAGGTCGGCGGCGAGAGTGAGGAGGGCAGCGTCGTCCATGGCGTGAAGCGTAGCTGTGGATGGCGCCCCTGGCAAAACGGGGGTGCGCTGCTAAGGTTGAGCCCTTATTGCGCCGCGACAGAAGCTGGGGAGCCTTCATGCTGGACATCACCTTCGCCGAACCCTCGCTGCCCAGCGGCGGCGCTCTCGCCCTGCTGATCCCGGAGGGCGCGCGTCCCGTGGGGCTATGGGCGCAGCTCGATGAGGCGACTGGCGGCGCCATCACTCGTGCGCTGGAGGCGGGGAGCTTCACGGGCAAGAAAGGCCAGACGTGTCTCATCCTGGCGCCGGGCGCCGGGCTGGTCCGCGTCGTCGCCGTGGGTGTCGGGAGCGAGGTGACCGAGAGCGAGGTCGAGCGTGCCGGCGGCGCCGCTTCCGTTGCGCTGGCGCGCGACGCGACGGCCGCGCTCGCGGCGGACCAGCTCACCCCTGAGCAGGCCGCCGCCGCGGGCATGGGCGCGGTGCTTCGCAGCTATCGCTTCGACCGCTACCGCACCAAGGAGAAGCCGGAGGACAAGCCCAAGCTCACCGGCATCCGGATCCTCACCGCGGACCCCGACGCGGCGCGCCGCGCCTGGGAGCCGCGGGAGGCGGTGGCGCGCGGCGTCGAGATCACGCGCGACCTGGTGACCGAGCCGCCGAACGTCCTCTTTCCCGCCGAGATGGCCGAGCGCTGCCGCAAGCTGGCTGATCTCGGCGTCGAGGTCGAAGTGATGGGGCCGAAGGAGCTTGAGGAGCTGGGCTTCGGCGCCCTCCTCGCCGTGGCGCAGGGATCGGCTCGGGAGCCGCGCATGGTGGTGATGCGCTGGCGGGGCACGCAGGGCGCGAAGCCGCTGTGCTTTGTGGGCAAGGGCGTCACCTTCGACACCGGCGGCATCAGCATCAAGCCCGCGGCTGGGATGGAGGACATGAAGTGGGACATGGCCGGGGCGGGTACCGTCGTCGGCCTGATGGCGGCGCTCGCCGGGCGCAAGGCGAAGGTGGACGCCGTGGGTCTGGTCGGCCTTGTCGAGAACATGCCGAGCGGCACGGCGCAGCGGCCCGGCGACGTGGTGAAATCGGCCTCGGGCCAGACGGTCGAGGTGCTGAACACCGACGCCGAGGGAAGGCTCGTGCTCGCCGACGTGCTCTGGTATGCGCAGGAGCGGTTCCAGCCCGAGTTCATGGTGGACCTGGCGACGCTCACGGGCGCCATCATCATCAGCCTGGGACACGAGCACGCCGGGCTGTTCAGCAACGACGACGCGCTGGCGCAGAAGCTGCTCGCGGCCGGCACGAGCACGGACGAGAAGCTGTGGCGGATGCCGCTCGGCGAGGAATACGACAAAGCGATCAAGAGCGACATCGCCGACATGAAGAACATCGGCGGCCGGCCCGGCGGCAGCATCACGGCCGCCCAGTTCATTCAGCGCTTCGTGAACGGCAGGCCCTGGGCGCACCTCGACATCGCGGGCACGGCCTGGGCGACGAAGGACCTGCCGCTCGCGCCCAAGGGCGCCACCGCCTACGGCGTGCGCTTGCTCGACCGCCTGGTCGCGGACCACTACGAGGCCCGCTGAAGGAAGGCGCGGTGAAGGCTCGCCTCGCCCGGCGCGCGCGGGGCGCGGACGTGCGGGTCGTTCCCGTGCGCGAAGGCGCCGAGCCGCCGAAAGCTTTGCGCGCCGCCATCGCCGGCTTCACGGGCAAGGCCGGCGAGGCGTGCGAGCTGGTGACCCGCAAGCGGCGCCTGCTCCTAGTCGGGTGCGGCGACGCCGGGCTGCCGGCGCTGGAGGCGGCGGGTGCGCTCGCCGCGGCGCGGCTCAAGAATGCGCGCAAGATCGCGCTCGACGCGCGCGGCCTCGTGCCCGAGGCGGGATGTGCCTTCGCGACCGGGTTCCGTCTGCGCGCCTGGCGCGACGACCGCTGGCGCACCAAGCCGGAGGAGGAGGTTCCGCCCGCGCAGATGCGCCTCGTCGTGGATGATCCGAAAGCGACGCACGCCGCGTGGAAGCGGACGCAAGCCCCCGCCGAGGGTGCCCTCTTCGCTCGCGCGCTCGTCACGGAGCCAGCCAACACGCTGACGCCCGCCGGCTTCATCGCCCGGCTCGACAAGCTGCGCCGGGCCGGGATCGAGATCGAGGTGCTGGAGCGAGAGCAGTTGGAGCGCGAGGCGCTCGGCATGTTGCTCGCTGTGGGCGGTGCGTCCGCGAACGCGCCATGCCTCGCCGTGCTGCGCTGGGCGGGCACGCTCGCACAGCCGCCTGTCGCGTTCGTCGGCAAGGGGATTACATTCGACACGGGCGGCGTCTGCGTCAAGCCAGCCCACGGAATGTGGGAGATGCGGGCGGACATGGCGGGCGCGGCCGCGTGCGCCGGGGCGATGCTGGCGCTCGCGCTCCGCCGCTCGCCTGCCCCGGCCGTCGCCGTGCTGCCGCTCGCCGAGAACGCGCTGGGGGCGGCGAGCTATCGGCCCGGCGACGTGCTGCGAGCCATGGATGGGACCACGGTCGAGGTCGTGGACACGGACGCGGAAGGCCGGCTCGTGCTGGCGGACGCGCTGGCTTGGACCGTGGCACGGGTGGGGCCGCAGGCGGTGCTGGACCTGGCGACGCTGACCGGCAGCATCGTCACGGCGCTCGGGCACCAGCGCGCCGGGCTGTTCGGAGATGCGGCCCTCAGCGCGCACGTGGCGGCGGCGGGGGAGGCGGTGGGGGAGCGGGTCTGGCCCATGCCGATCGGCGAGCGGCATCGCGAGGACCTCGCGTCCGAGATCGCCGACCTGCGCCACTGCGTCCCCGGCCGCGGCCAGCCCGATGCCTGCCATGGTGCTGCCTTCCTGCGCGCGTTCGTGGGGAAGACGCCCCAAGGGAACATCCCTTGGACGCACCTCGACATCGCCGGCGTCGAGAGCCGCGATGAGGCGAGCGACCGGTTCGCCAAGGGCGCGACCGGATTCGGGGTGCGCCTGCTCGACCAGCTCATGGCCGCCCGGTTCGAGGACCCGCATCGCGCGTGAAGGGCCGGGGATGACGAGCGTCGATTTCTACCATCTGATGCGGACCGGGCCGGAGGCGGCGCTGCCGCGCCTTCTGGGGCGGACGCTCGACGCCGGGCAGCGCGCGGTCGTCCTGCTGCGCGACCCGGCGCGCATCGCCGCGATCAGCAAGGCCCTGTGGGCGAGCCAGGACCCACCCTGGCTGCCCCACGGCTCCGCGCTCACGGGCGAGGCCGACTTGCAGCCGATCTGGCTCGCGACCGAGGACGAGGAGCCGCCACCGAACGGAGCGCGCTACCTGTTCCTGCTCGACGGCGCGGAAAGCGCCCGGCTCGCCGAGTTCGAGCGCGTGTTCGACCTGTTCAACGGGCGCGACGATGCGGCGGTGCAGGCAGCGCGTTCCCGCTGGACTGCGGCGAAGGCCGCCGGGTTCACTCTCGCTTACTGGCAGCAGCGCGAGCGCGGGTGGGAGCGGAAGATGTAACGCTGCTGTCCAGGACTATCCTGGATGCGGAGTGAAAGGTGCTATGTCGCACGCCGAGATCCCGCACTCGCGCGGCTCGCGTCCGGTCGGAGGCACGATCTTGGCAGACCCTGAAATCGCCCGCATCCGCGACCTCATCGCGGCCCACCCACGGCCAGCGGAGCTGAGCGAGCGGCGCCGCCGCCTCGACTTGCTCGGCGAGCAATCCGTATTGCCGCCAGACGTTCGCGTCGAGCCGGTCGTCGCGAACGGCGTGGCCGCGGAGTGGACCTCGACGCCGGGCGCTGATCCGTCTCGTGTGCTGCTGTATTTGCACGGAGGCGGCTACATCTCCGGCTCTCTCGCGAGCCACCGCGCCATGGTCGCGGAAGCTGGCCGGCAAGCGAAGACCCGGACGCTCGCGCTCGCCTACCGGCTGGCGCCCGAGCACCCCTTTCCAGCCGCGCTGGAGGATGCGCTGGCCGGGTACCGCTTCCTGCTGTCGAGCGGCTTCGACCCCCTGCGCATCGTGATCTCCGGCGACAGCGCCGGGGCAGGGATGACGGTCGCCGCCATGGTCATGCTGCGCGATGCCGGCGAGGCGCTGCCGGGCTGCGCCTGGTGCATCTCGCCTTGGACGGACCTGGAGATGACCGGCGCTAGCCGATCTTATTCAGGGCATGGCTGAGATTCGGTAGCGGGTGTGGCGTAAGCTGCTGATGGTGTTTACGGATTGGGTGTCGAAGCCATCCGTTACCCCGATCACGCTAGGCCACACCCGCCATGTCCGACGATACGACTGCGCCATTCCTCTTTCCAGCCATCGGGCGCAAGAAGCTCACCGCTGCCTTTGATGGCGGGCGGATCACCTCGGATGGTGGCGTCATGCTGCTGGCCGCCGCCGAGCGGCGCCTCGGCTTGGCCGACTGCTTGGCACGGTTGATCGCCGACCCGCGAAACCCGCTGTTCGTGACGCACAGCGTCGCCGATATCCTGCGCGCCCGCATGTTGGCCATCGCATGCGGCTACGAGGACGCCGACGACCTCGATCATCTGCGCACCGACCCCGGCTTCAAGCTCGCCTGCGGCCGCCTGCCGGACAGCGGCGGCGATCTATGCTCGCAGCCGACCGTGTCGCGCTGGGAGAACGTGCCCACGCTCCGCGAGGTCGTGCGCCTGACCTACGCCATGGTCGATACCTACTGCGCCAGCTACGCCCGGCCGCCTAAGGCGGTGACGCTGGACATCGACGACACCGTCGATGTGGTGCACGGCCACCAGCAGCTCTCCTTGTTCAACGCTCACCACGACGAACGCTGCTTCATGCCGATCCATGTCTACGACACCGCCACGTCGCGCCCGGTCGCGATCCTGCTGCGGCCCGGCAAGACACCGTCCGGGCACGAGGTCCGAAGCCACGTCCGGCGTCTGGTGCGACGCATCCGACAGCATTGGCCGGCCACGCGGCTGACCCTGCGCGGCGATGGCCATTACGGCCGCCCCGAGGTGATGGCGTGGTGCGAGGCCAACGCTGTGGACTACATCTTCGGCCTGCCCGGCAATGCCGTGCTGAACCGGCTGCTCGAGGCGGCCGCTGACGATGTCCGGGTGCGACGCGCCGAGGCCCAAGCGCCGGTGCTGCGCCGCTACGCCGAGGTCCGCTACGGGGCCAAGTCCTGGGCCTGCGAGCGCCGGGTCTCGGCCAGGATCGAGGCCAGCACCATGGGATTGGACATCCGCTGCGTGGTGACCAACCTGCGCCGCGGCAGCGCCGAGTGGCTCTACGACACGCTCTATTGCGCACGTGGTCAGGCCGAGAACCTGATCAAGCTGCACAAGGGCCAGCTCGCCTCCGACCGCACCAGTTGCCGATCGCCGCTCGCCAACCAGGTGCGCCTTGTGCTGCACACCGCCGCCTACTGGCTGATGCTGACGGTGCGCGACGCCATCCCCAAGCCGCAGCCACTCGCCACCGCCGAGTTCGCCACTCTGCGGCTGCGCCTGCTCAAGATCGCCGGGCGCATCACCGAGACCGCCACACGGGTCCGCATCGCGTTCGCGGCAGCGTGCCCCGAAGCCGAGTTGTTCCGCGGCGTCGCACGCAGCCTGCAACTCGCCGGGCCATGATGGCCGGGGCTATCGCCCCCAGACCCGCCCCGTCCCACAAACCCCCAGCGCCCACCACCTTCGAGCCAAAATCGCGGCACGCAGACGCATCGCCCAACCGCGTCTATCGCTCAGCAACCCCCGATGAGCGTCAGCCCGGTGAATAGGATGGGCTAGCATAGCAGGCAAGGCTTCGGTCGATCCGCTGATCCAGAGGCCATATCTGCAAGAGCTGACCGACGCCTATCTCCACGGCGGCGACCCGCGCAACCCGCTGGCCTCGCCGCTTCATGCTGACCTCCACGGCCTGCCGCCGCTGCTGATCCAGTGCGGTTCGGAGGAGACCCTGCTCGATGACTCCGTGCGGCTGGCCGGCGCCGCCGGAGCAGCCGGCGTCGCGGTGACGCTGGAGGTGTATCCGGACATGATCCACGTCTGGCACCTCTTCCATCAGCACGTCCCTGCCGGACGCCGTGCCCTCGCCGCGGCGGGACGGTTCATCCGCGCCGTCCCGGACTCCGCGTAGCGCGCGGGCGCCTGACGATTGCCGCCAGGCAGCCTCTAAGGCCGAGGCGCCCCGCCTCCGACACGCAGCAGCCGGGCGACGGCGTAGGCGTAGAGCGCGATGTCGCGCTGGTTCTTCGCGCAGATCAAGCGGCAGGTCTCGCCGTCGAGAGCCGAGCCGTTCATCGCCTGCTCGGCGTGCCCGGTCACGTTCAGCACCGGGATGTCCGTCAGCGCGAGCGTCTCACGCATCCACGCCCGTGAAAGTTCCGGGAACTCGCAAACGTAGTAGCACGGCATGGCATCGATGAAGAGGCAAGCTTCGTCAACATCTCCCTGGTCGTCGAGCGACCAGCAGGAGCCGGTCAGCTGCCGGAAGTGCTGATCGCGCAAGTAAACATCCACGTATGGGTCGTTACTGGCCAAGAACTCCCGAAATCCGGCTGTCTTGGCGAGCATGACGGCGCGGAAGCGAATCTCGCACTGCTGCGCGTCGTCGAGCACGACGACGTGGCGGAAGAAGTTGTAGAGCGAGAGCAAGCGCGAGACGGGATGGCGGAAGTTGGTGATGCAGACATGCCCCGCACTGACTGCGGTGAAGATATCGCGCCCGTAGTGCCCGGCATAGATGTCGTAGCCGCGATGCTGGGCATAGGCGCCCGCCAGTTCGTCATGGCCGACCCTGTCGTTCTCGATGATTGGGCAGAGCCTGCCGTCAGGAACGCTCGTCTCGATGGCTCTGCGGAGCGATGTGCCGCCCGCTTTAGGGTTGTGAAAGAAGAAAATCCTGCAACTCAACGCGCGGCCCCTTGATGGCTCTGTCACTCGCCATTACGAACGACATGCCGGCTGCCCACGCAAGCAAGGCCGCCCTAAGGGCGAACGCCCAGCGCGACGGAGGGCGCCATCCGGCGGTCTGCGCGGCGTACTTGGATGAAATGTCGCCGACCAACTCCGCAGCGGCCACAAGTTGCCGTTCCTCTTGGTCCGATTGCTCGAAGGGCCAACGGTCTCGCTTCGACCTGCGCACCTAACCCGTCCGCTCCTGGGCACTCCCGGACGAGTTATTCCTCGCTCCCCGCTCCGTCGCGCGGGTCCGATTTGCGCCTCAATCGTATAGTCAACGTTCGAGCCTCGAAAGACCTTGGAGGAAAATCGTCGATGGCCTCACAACCGCTGTTCGTCTTGGGGTCTCCTCGCTCCGGAACAACGTTCCTCTGCTTCGCGCTGAAATCAGCATCCACTCATCCGCCTGACCAATGAGAGCCGGGTGTTTATTCTGCTCAAGGATCTCGTCGAGGGGCGCTGTCTGCGTCCAGATCTTCTGGAGCCGGAGTATCGGGACCGCTTTCAGCATTTTTTAAGACGGAACGCGGGAGCCTGGATCGAAAAATTCTACCGCGAATCCTTAGGCTTGGTGAAACCGATCTGGGGCGACAAACATACGAGCTACGGCGACCCGGCCGTGCTTTCCGGGCGAGACGGTGCCGCGATGACCGAGCCGCGCTCGGGTTCGTGCCTGCGGTTGATCCGGGACTGCCTGCCAAACGCGAAATTCATCCACCTTCACCGGCACCCATGGCAAGTCGCCGCCTCGATGAAGCGGCGCGGCTGGGTCGAGTCCATCGAGGCCGGCGTGCAGGTCTGGAAGCAGCATGTGCTGGAGATCGAGGCGTTCTTTGCCGAACTGGACGAGTCATCTCGGCTGAGCCTGAGTTTCGCCGAGCTGGTGGAGCATCCAGTTATGGTAGCCTCGGAGCTGGGCCGGTTCCTCGGGCTCGATGATGCGACGCCGCTTGAGCATTTCCTTGCAGGCCAGCGTGTGAAGCGCACGCCGTTCAGCTGTCCGACCTCGGACCTGCGGCGGCCACTCGCGCTGCAGATGCCGGCCGAGTGGGACTGCGTGGCAATGGAGAAGAGTGCCGAGGACGAGGCAGAGACAGCAACGCGGCTAGGATACCGCTTGGCGACCCCCTACGAGTCCTGATCCAGTGGGTGCACACCTTCCCCCGTCACTGCGGTCCGATCATCTCCCGGGCGATCTCGGCCAGCCTGCACGCCTTGAACGGCTTCGGCAGGACGCGCTCGCGCGGCGTGAGGGCGAGGGCGTCCAGCGCCTCCCACTGCCCGCCGGTATAAACGACAAGCAATCCCGGATACAGGCGCATCGCCTCGCGCGCGAGCGCATGGCCGTCTCCTTCCGACAAATTCGCGCCTGCTATCAGCAGCCTGGTGCCGTGCTCGCGAAGCATATCGCGGGCCGCCCAGACCGTCTCGGCGTCGCGCACGGCGAGCCCCGCGTCGGCCAGAACCTCGGTCAGCAGCTCGCGTAGTAGCATCTCGCCGTCGAGCACCAGCACGTCGCACACTGGGTGTCTCCGAGAGCAATACTGTCCGTATTTACACATCGGCGTGCGCCATAATCCATAAAAGTCGCGGCGATCTCACGGAATCGTGTGAGAAGCTGCTCAGGCATCATCGTGCCGCGATGTGTCACGAATGCGTATGACCTTCTCGATCCTGCTCGCGGCCGCCGTGGCCGGCTTCGTCTATGGGATCACGCCCGGACCCGGCGTGCTGGCCGTATTCGGCATCGGGGCCGCTCAGGGACGCCGCGCCGGCGCCGCGTTCCTCGGCGGGCATCTCGTCGGCGACGTGGTATGGGCCACCATCGCGCTGGTCGCGATCATCGGCGTTCATGCCATCGGGCCGATGGTGTTCGACGTGCTCGGCCTGGTGAGCGGTCTTTACCTATTCTGGCTCGGCTTCCGCGCCGTCACCGCCCGGCGCCGGACCGAGGACGGTGAGCGGGCGCGCGTTCGGCATCCGCTCGCGCATGGGGTGATCTTCGGCCTGACCAACCCGAAGGCCTACCCGGTCGCCGTCGCCACGTTCACGGCCCTGCTGTCCGCCAGGGCCGGGGAGCTGAGCTGGGGAATGCTGCCCACGCTGGTGCTGGCCAGCCTCGCCGGCGGATTGCTGGCCTACACGATCCTGGTGGCCATGGTCGGCGCCGCCCCGGTCCGGCGCACGTATCGCCGGCACGAGACGTTGATCACCCGGCTCTCCGGCGTGCTGTTCATCGGCTTCGCCGTCAACGCCTTAGTCCATGCAGTGCCTGGGCTGGCCCTGCATCGGCCGCGCCTGCCGGAACCCGGCGCCTGACGGCGGCTGGTCCGGAGGCTTGCGGGCGCCCCGCGGTGCCGCCTAGCCTCCGAGACCATCGCCCCGAGGAACAGTCACGTATGGACGCCGAGCACCCCACGATCCGCCGGGACGGCGCCGTCGCCAACGCTCTCGCTCTCTGCGTCCTCGCAGGATCGGTCGCGCCTGGTCCGCCTGCGCAGACCGCGGAGCTGGCGTCGCCCATCGCCTACTGCGCGCGGGTAGGCACCGACGACACGGTCCAGCCCTTGCCGCGCTCGTTGCTCCCGGCGGCCGAGAAAGCGTTCGGCCTGCACCTTCCGGAGGACATGGGCGAGCGCGGCGTGAGCTGGCGGTGCGCGGGCGGCAAGGTGCTGGCCTGCTTCACCGGCGCCAACCTGCCCTGCAGCAAGGCCGACACGAGCACGAAGAGCGAGGCGGCCGACGCGTGGTGCCGGGCGCACCCCGGCGCCGCCATCCCGCTCGTGGTCGTGGGTCACGACACGGTCTGGCGCTGGCGCTGCGATGGCCAGGCCGCCGTTCGCGACGGCACCGCATGGCAGGTTGATCCCCGCGGCTTCGTCAGCGGGTTGTGGCTGCCGCTGAACGGGCCGGCCTGACCGGGTCAGCCGAGCGTGCGGCAGAACGCCTCGAACGCCTCGCGCCAGGCGAAGGCTGTCTGCGCTCCCGGCCGGGTAATCGAGTCCGCGGCGTAGCGCGACGCCCAGCGCAGCGCGTCAGCAACGTCGCCTGACTGCAGGTAGTAGTGGGCGAAGCTGCCGATGAAGGCGTCCCCGGCGCCCGTCGTGTCGCGCGGCACCACGGACACGGGCGGGATTGGCATGGCCAGCCCGTCACCGACTAGCAGCGCGCCGGCCGCCCCGAGTGTCACGATCACGGTGCGAATACCCTGCTCGACCAGCCGTCGCGCCGCTCGCTCGGCTTCCTCGCGCGTCTCCGTGGACAGGCCGGTGAGCAGGCTCAGCTCGGTCTGGTTGGGTATGAGGAAGGTTACGCCGTGCACCCGGTCCAGGCGAAGGCCCGGCGTCGCCGGGGCCGGGTTGAGCAGCACCTCCTTGCCGTGCCGGGCCGCCCAGGCGATTGCGTGATAGACGGTCTCCAGCGGGATCTCCAGCTGCAGCAGGATCAGGCCGCAGCCGAGCAGATCCTCGGCCGCCTCGTCGAAATCCTCGGGCAGCAGCCGGCCGTTGGCGCCCTCGACGATGAGGATGCGGTTCTCCCCGCTCGGCTCGACCAGGATCGAGGCCACGCCGCTCGACACGCCGGGCACGGCCCGCACGTGCCGCGTGTCCATCCCGAGGTCGCGGAAGCCGCGCAACGTGTCCTGCCCGAACAAATCGTCGCCGACGCGGCCGACCATCATCACGTCGCTCCCCAGCTTGGCTGCAGCCACCGCCTGGTTCGCGCCCTTGCCGCCGGGCCCCATCACGAAGCGCGGCGCGGCCAGCGTCTCGCCCGCGCCGGGCATCCGGTCAACGTAGGTCACGAGATCCGTGTTGATACTGCCGACGACGCCGATCCGTGCGGTCATGCCGCGCCCTCCCGAGAGCAAACCCCGTTCGCGTGTGAACGCGAATGGGTGAACCTGCTCGTCAAAGCAAGAGCTGCAACACGAGCGCTGTAAACCCCTCTCTCGTGCCTCGCAAAAAAAATTGCAGTTTTCGCCATTGCGCATATTTTGGTTCGTGCTAGAGGTTGCGAAGGTGAGACCGGGTGAGCATCGCCGGTTCAGGTGGCGCTCAAGCCGGTGATGCCGTCCGGAGAAGGCGACGCTCGAAGAACAATCGTGGTAATGCCTTCAAGGAAGGCCGACCGATATAGCTCTGTTGCAAGCCCGGTGAGTGCTTAAGCTGGCAACCCTCTGAGGGTTTTCCCGAAAAGAGTTGCCGAACAACAAAAGCTTTCCGCGATCTGGACTTTAAGTACTGCGTCCAAGGGGAGGAGAAGAAAAGAAATGATCAGCTTTGATAGGAAAAGCGTGCTCACCATGGCGGCCAGTGTTGCCGTTGGCTGCGCCGCGTTCCTGAGCCCGGCCAGCAGCTCGGCCGCGGACAGCCCGCACTACACCGTCGCCATGATCACCCACGGCCAGCCGGGCGACGCGTTCTGGGACATCATCCGCAAGGGCGCCGAGGCGGCTGCGGCGAAGGACAATGTCAAGCTGGTCTATCTCGCCAACCCGACCGCCTCGGGCGAGTCTCAGCTGGTGACGAACGCGATCCAGCAGCACGTTGACGGCATCGCCCTGACCCTGGCCTTCCCCGACGCCATGGCGTCGGCCGTGAAGCAGGCGCAGGCGGCCGGCATCCCGATCATTGGGTTCAACGCGGGCGGGAACGACTGGAAGAAAGCCGGGCTGCTGGGGTATGTCGGCCAGGACGAGACGATCGCCGGCGAGGCCGTGGGTGAGCGGCTCAACAGCGATGGATCGAAGAGCGCCATCTGCGTGGACCAGCAGCAGGGCGCGGTCCAGCTCGAGGAGCGCTGCAACGGCATCAAGAAGACCTTCAAGGGTAATCTGTTCGTGCTCTACGTGCCGGGCTACGACATGGCCAGCGCGCAGTCGCGGATCGTCGCGAAGCTGCAGCAGGATCCGAGCATCGACTACGTCGTGACGCTGGGCGCGCCGTTCGCGCCGACCGCGCTCAAGGCGGTCCAGATGGCGGGCAGCAAGGCGAAAGTGGGCACGTTCGACCTCACGCCCAGCGCGGTGAACCTCATCCAGCAGGGACAGCTGCAGTGGGCTGTCGATCAGCAGCCCTTCGTGGAGGGCTACGAGGCGATCGATCTGCTGTGGCTGTACAAGACCAACGGCGACACCGTCGGCGGCGGCCAGGCCGTGCTCACGGGGCCGACCTTCGTGACCAAGGAGAACGTTGGCGTCGTGGCTAAATACGCCAAGCAGGGAACCCGTTAGGCGGGATTGCAGACCGTAGCGTGATGCCGGCCGGCTTCGGCCGGAGGGAGGACCCATGAGCACCACGGCAGGACAAGCCGAGCCTCGTCTCGCACGTCGCCAGGCAGTGCACCAGCCCCTGTGGCGGAAGGCGCTCAAGCGGCCCGAGGTGGGTGCGCTCGCCGGGGTGATCCTCGTCTTCATCTTCTTCTACATCGTCGCCCCGCCCTTCCGGCAGGCGTCGGCGTTCGCCACCGTGCTGTATCAGTCCTCGACCCTGGGGATACCGGCGGTGGCCGTGGCCCTGCTGATGATCGGCGGCGAGTTCGACTTGTCGGCCGGCGTCGCCGTGACCACCGCCTCGCTCGCCGCCTCCATGTTCGCGACCCAGGTCGTGGGCAACGTGTGGGCCGGCGTCGCCTTCGCCCTGCTGCTGTCGTTCGGCATCGGCTGGCTCAACGGCTTCCTGCTGATCTGGACCCGGCTGCCGAGCTTCCTGGTGACGCTGGCCACGTTCCTCATGCTGCAGGGGCTGAACATCGCCATCACCAAGCTCGTGACCGGCGGCGTCGCCACCGCCGACATCAGCGGCATGCCGGGCTTCGCCTCGGCGCAGGCGGTGTTCGCCTCGAGCGCCCAGATCGGCCGCGTCTCGCTCAGCATCGCGATCCTCTACTGGATCGTCTTCGCCATCCTCGGCACCTGGCTGCTGCTGCGCACCAAGCTCGGCAACTGGATCTTCGCGGTCGGCGGCCAGGGTGACAGCGCGCGGGCGGTCGGCATCCCGGTGCGGCGCGTGAAGATCGGCCTGTTCATGCTCGTGGGCTTCTCCGTGTGGTTCCTCGGCATGCACATGCTGTTCGCCTACAACACGGTGCAGTCCGGGGCAGGCATCGGCAACGAGCTGCTCTACATCGCCTCGGCCGTGGTGGGCGGCTGCCTGCTGACCGGCGGCTACGGGTCGGCGGCCGGCTCGGCGCTCGGCGCGTTCATCTTCGGCATGACGACGGAAGGGGTCATCTACGCCGACTGGGACCCCGACTGGTTCATGTTCTTCGTGGGCGCGATGCTGCTGCTGGCCACGATCGTCAACACCTGGTTCCGCGGCCGCGCAAGCAGGGGCAAGTGATATGGCGAGCCAATCCGCACCGATCATCCAGCTCAGCAACATCGGCAAGAGCTACGGCAACTTCACCGCGCTGCGGGGCGTGAACCTCGCCGTGCGGCAGGGCGAGGTGACGTGCATCCTCGGCGACAACGGCGCTGGCAAGTCAACCCTGATCAGCATCATCGCCGGGCTGATCAACCATGACGAGGGCACGTATGCCGTGGACGCGAAGCCGATGCGGTTTGGCTCCCCGCGCGAGGCGCTCGATCTCGGCATCGCGGCCGTTTACCAGACGCTGGCGATGGTTCCGCTCCTGTCCGTCTGGCGGAACTTCTTTCTCGGCTCGGAGATGATGCACGGCGCAGGACCGTTCCGCCGCCTCGACGTCGGCGCCATGCAGGCGAAGACCGACGAGGAGCTGCGCCGGATGGGTATCAACCTGGCCGACCTGGAGCAGCCGGTGGGAACGCTCTCCGGCGGCCAGCGCCAGGTGGTGGCGATCGCCCGGGCGATCTACTTCGGCGCCCGCGTGCTGATCCTGGACGAGCCGACGGCAGCACTCGGGGTGACGCAGTCCGGCGTGGTGCTCAGGTATATCGCGGCGGCGGCGCGCGAGCAGGGGATCGGCGTCATCTTCATCACCCACAATCCGCACCACGCCTACATGGTCGGCGACCACTTCATGGTGTTGGCACGGGGTGAGGTGGAGATCGACACCCCGCGCTCGGAGCTGACCCTGGACAGCCTCATGTTCCACATGGCCGGCGGTGCCGGGCTGAACGCCCTGGAGCACGAGCTGCACCGTGCGCCCACCCCCGAGCCGGCCATGCAGCCTGCACAGGAGAATGGCTGACCGGCAAACCTTGCCGTGCTCAGCCCTCGCTCCAGCACGCGACGCCCTGGGGCGGCACCACCGGTCCCCCGATGCGATAACGCCCGGCGTCCCACTCCGGCGCAGCCCAAGTCTCGCGGCCGTAGTTGAACGCGAACCGCCATGGACCGCGCCGCCGCAGCCGGACATGGGGCGGAAGCTCGGTCAGGACGAGGCCGGCCATCTCCCCGAGCGCGAGCCGCATCGTAGCACCCAGCAGCGCCGCGTCCGGCCACGCGCCGAGGTAAAGCGCCCGCCCGGCCCGGACCAGGGCGGGCGTCCCGTCCTCGAACGTCGCCAGGGTCTCCGCCCCGCGCTCGGCCTCGATCCACTCTCGCCAGCGCTCCGCCTCTCCCGCGACGGCGCCCGCGACGCGGTGGCGCAGCCCTGGGCGCAGCGAGGCCACCTGCGCCACACGAACTGGCAGCAGCGCCCGGAGCGGCCCCGGCGGCAGTTCGTCCGGCACGGCGAAGTTCGGCGTCTTCGACCCGGAGCGCGGGCCGACCAGCACGGTGGTCTCGTCGGCTGCCTCGCGCAGGGTGGACAAGGCCGCTTCCGTCACGATGGGCAGGCTCGGCACCAGCACGGCGCGGTAGCCTCGGAGCGGCGCGCCAGGCGCGGCGAAGTCCACGTCAAGGCCGAGGCGCCGCGCCGCCTCATACCAGCGAAAGCATAGCTCGAAGTAGTTGAAGTCTTGGCCTTGCGGTTGAATGCGCGTCACCCAGGCGGCCTCGTAGTCGAGGACGAGCGCCACGGGGCTCTGCCTGGTTGCCGGCAACGCGCCGCCGAGTGCGCCCAACTCGCGCCCGACCTCGGCCGCCTCCTCACCGCCGGGCGAGCGCGCGCTGTCGGGGCGGTGCAGCCCGGCGTGCATCTGCTCCTGCGCCCGCGGATACTGCCGCCAGCGGAAGTAGCTCACCGTCTCGGCGCCGTGGGCGAAGGCCTCCCACGTCCACAGCCGCACCATGCCCGGCCGCGGCACCGGATTCCACGGCGCCCAGTTCACCGGGCCAGGCTGCTGCTCCATCACCCACCACCGCCCGCGCCCGACCGCGCGGTAGAGGTCGTGATGGAAGGCAGCCATGTCGGGATGCCCGGTCTCGGTAAAGGCCGCGCGCTCCTCGGCCGTGCAGGGGAACTGCTCGGTGAAGCCGAGCGGGTAGGAATCCCACGTCGCGAAATCCAGCTCGGCGGCGACCCGCCAGTGGTCGAACTCCAGGAACCGTCCCATGAAGTTGTGCGTGACGAAGCGGCCCGGCGAGCGCGGCCGGATCACCTCCGCCTGCATTCGGGCAAACTCGGCCACCTGCGCCGAGGCGAAGCGCCAGTAGTCGAGCCGGGCGGCCGGGTTCGTCTCCGTGACCGCGCCCACGGGGAGCGTCACGTCGCCGAAATCGCCCACCTCCATGGACCAGAAGCGGTTGCCCCACGCCTCGTTCAGCCGCTCGGGCGACTGATAGCGGCGGCGCAGCCAGTCCTGGAAGGCGCGCAGGTCCTCTGGGCCGTAGGAGAGCACGGTGTCGTGGCAGCCGAACTCGTTGTCGAGCTGCCAGCCCGCGAGCGCCGGGTGCTTGCCGTAGCGGTCAGCGACGAGCGTGGTGATGCGCCGGGCGGCATCCAGCCAGGCCCGGGCGGAGAAACTCGTGTGGCGCCGGGAGCCGAAGCCGCGGACGCGCCCCTCGGCGTCCACGGGCAGGATCTCCTTGTGCTGGGCGACCAGCCAGCGCGGCGGTGTCGCCGTCGGCGTGCCGAGCACCACGCGCAGCCCAGCATCCCCGAGCGTCGCCACGGCGCGGTCGAGCCAGCCCCAGTCGAGCCGGTCCGGCTCCGGCTCGATGCGCGACCAAGCGAACTCGCCAATTCGGACGTAGGTAAGGCCCATCTCGCGCATGAGCCGCGCGTCCTCGGCCCACCAGGCTTCCGGCCAGTGCTCCGGGTAGTAGCAGGCGCCGAGGAACGCTGGCTCGCCTTGGCCGCCGCTCACTCCTTCACCGCCCCGAGCGTGAGTCCCGCGACGAAGTGGCGCTGCAGCAAGAAGAAGATCACGACCGACGGCGCCGCGGCCACCAGCGCGCCCGCGCTCATGAGCTGCCACGCCGCGAGCCAGGTCCCCGCCAGCGCTTGCAGCCCGGCGGTGACGGGTCGCGCCGAATCGGACTGCACGAGCACCAGCGCCCAGAAATAGTCGTTCCAGATGAAGGTGAACTCCAGCACCGCGAGAGCGGCGAGCGCCGGACGCACGAGGGGGACGGCGATGTGCCAGAAGATGCTCAGCTCCGAGAACCCGTCCACGCGCGCGGACTCGATCAGCGCGTCCGGCAGCTCGCGGATGAAGTTGCGCATGAACAGGGTGCAGAACCCGGTCTGGAACGCGATGTGGAACACCACGAGCGCCCAGACCGTGTCGTAGAGCGGGAAGACGTGGATCATCAGGTTCCGCACCGGGATCATCAGGATCTGGAACGGCACGAAGTTGCCGGCGATGAACACCGCAAACAGGAGCGTCGCGCCGCGGAAACGGTAGCGGGCGAGCGCAAACCCGGCCATGGTGGACACGGCCAGCGCCCCTGCCACCGCCGGCAAGGTGATGCTCACGGAGTTGAGCAGGTATTGCCCCATGGGCGAGGAGGTGAACACCTGCGTGTAGTTCTGGACGAGGCGGAACTCGGTGGGCCAGCCCCAGAAATTGCCGCGCGAGAGGTCGTCGAGCGAGCGCACGGAGGTCAGCGCGATGGCGAGCAAAGGCAGCAGCCATACGACGAGGCTTACCGGCAACGCCACGCCGTAGAGGGCGCGGGGGAGGGGGCCTGCCCTTTGGATCGGCGCTGGGAACACTAGCGCCGCTCCCGCCGCAGCATGGAGACGAGGAAGAATGCGATCCAAACGTCCATGATGAGGAACAGCACCGTCGCGATGGCGGCGCCGTAGCCGTAGCGGAACGCGGTGAACGTCTGCTGATACATGTAGTAGGAGAGCACCTGCGAGGAATCGAACGGCCCGCCCGCCGTCATGATTGAGATCAGGTCGAAGCTGCGCAGCGCGCCGACGACCGAGACCACGATGGCGATGAAGGTCGCGGGCCGAAGCTGCGGCAGGATCACGTGGACCAGCATCCGCCAGCCCTCAGCCCCGTCGAGCCGCGCCGCCTCGACCAGCTCCGGGCTGACGGCGGTCAACCCAGTCAGGTAGAGGATCATGCAGTAAGCGGTCTGCGGCCAGAGTCCGGCCAGGATCACGCCGAAGGTTGCCCAGCGCTCGTCCCCGAGGATGTTGACGCCCGACAGCCCGAACGCGCCGAGGATGGCGTTGAGCAGGCCGAAATCCGGGTTCAAGAACCACGAGAACACCAGCCCGACCACGACCTGGCTGATGACGAACGGGAAGAAGAACAGGGACTTCGCCAGGCGCATGCCGAAGACCTGCTGATTGAGGAACAGGGCGAGCGCCAGCCCGAACGCGGGGGCCAGCATGTAGGCGAGCAGCCACCAGAGATTGTTCAGCAGCGCGGTGTAGAACACCGGGTCGGTGAACAGCTCCGCGTAGTTGCCGAAGCCCACGAAGTGCTTCGGCTTGATGCCGTCCCAGTCGTTCAGCGACAGCCACAAGCTGTCCGCCACCGGCCAGACGACGAAGACGGCGAACAAGGCGCAGGCCGGCGCGAGCAGGATCGCGGGCGTGAGCCGCATCTGGTTGCGCCGCCACCAAGAGGAGCGCGCCGGGATAGCCCGCGCCGCTGCTGCCGCGGAGACCGCCGCTTCCGCCATGCTTACGCGCCCGCCCCTCCGCCTTCATGGCCGGACTTGATCCGGGCATCCACGCGCCGCCCGCGGCTGCCGGGCGGGCACGCTGAGACGCGGCGCCTGCGTCCGAGCAGGCCGCGCCGGGGCGAGCCGGAGCGCGTGGATGGCCGGATCAAGTCCGGCCATGACGGTGTTGTAACGTGTAGGTCTGCGTATACAGGCAACAAGCACGTCCCCTTCAAAGCGACCCGTAGATCCGGGCGCGGGCGCGCTCGATGTTTGCGAGCACGGAGTCAAGCCGACCCGGCTTCACCATGAACTCCTGGAAGCCCTTCATGGCGACGTTGGCGAGGTCCTCGCTGGTGTCGCGATCGAGGAACTGGGTGAGGTAGGCCGCAGACGCCAGGAGCTTCTTCCCAGCCTGCAGGAAGCGGTCGTCCGGCACGGCCGCCTCCTTGTTGGCGGGAATCTGCTTGAAGTCCCGGTTCACCTCCGCCTGCACGTCGGCGCGCATCATGAAGGCGAGCATCTTGCGCGCGTCGTCCTTGTTCTTGGCGCCCGTGGGGATGTGGACGGACTGCATCGGCGCCTCCTCCGCGTCCGCCACGCCGGGCTCCACCTGCGGGAAGGGCGTGAAGTCCATCTTGGGCGCGATCTCGGGCGGGAAGCCCTGGGTGATGAAGTTGCCGATCAGCATCATCGCCGCCTTCCCCTGGTAGAGCAGCGTCTGGCTCTCCTGCCAGGTGAGACTGGTGTGGTTGCGCACGAAGCAGTCCTTGTCCAGCAGCTCCTTCCAGCGGGCGAAGACGGCCTTCACCTTGGGGTCCTGCCAGCTCGCCTTGCCGGCCATGAGCTGCATGTGGAACTGGTAGCCGTTGATGCGCAGGTCGAGGTAGTCGAACCACCCGGCGGTCGTCCAAAGCTCCTTGCTGCCGAGCGCGACCGGCTCGATGCCCTGGGCGCGCAGCTTCGTGCACGCGTTCAGCAGGTCGTCCCAACTCTTGATCCCCTGCACGCCCGCCTTGTCGAGCAGGTCGCGCCGGAAATAGAGGCCCCACTGGTAGTAGCTGTAGGGCACGCCGTATTGCTTGCCGTGGTCCGTCACGAGGTCAATGGCGCTGCCGAACTCCTGCTTCGCCTTCTCGGTCCACAGATCGCTCACGTCGAGCAGCAGGCCCGGCGACGAGAACTGCCGCATCCGCGCGCCCGAATACCACAGCACCACGTCCGGCGGCGCCGAGGTGAGCCAGTTGCGGATGGACTGCTTGTAACTCTCCCGGTCGTAGATGTTCAGCTTGACCGTGACGCCGGGGTTCTCCTGCTCGAAGTGCTTGACCACCCACTCGAACGCCGCCTTGGCGCCCGGCTCCGAGGCGTCGGCGTTGAACACCAGCGTGCTCGCACAGGCGGGCGTGGCGGCGAGGACGATAGCCGCGCAGGCGGCGGCGAGCCGGGACAAGCCCATGCGTTCCTCCCAATCGTTGCGCCGGGGCGGGCGCGGCCGCGCCGGGGAAACGGCGACGCTAGCCGCCCTTCTGCTTCCCTGTCATCTGGGTTCGTGCAAACTTTCTCCGGCGGCTCGTTCAGGAGGGTAGAGGATGGACATGCCGGCGACGGCAGTAGCGGTCGAGGACCTGCACAAGCGGTTCGGAAGTGCCGAGGTGCTGCGCGGCATCTCGCTCGCCGCGCGCGAGCACGAGGTCATCGCGATCATCGGCAGCAGCGGCTCCGGCAAGAGCACCCTGCTCCGCTGCATCAACCTGCTGGAGATCCCCGACCAGGGACGCATCACCGTTGCGGGCGAGCGGATCGAGATGCGCCTACGCGGCGGCAAGCCGGTTCCCGCCGATCCGCGCCAGGTTGAGCGCCTGCGGCAGCGCTGCGGCATGGTGTTCCAGCAGTTCAACCTGTGGCCGCACATGACCGTGCTTCAGAACGTCACCGAGGCGCCGGTGCACGTGCTCGGGCTGGGCAAGAGAGCGGCGGTCGCACGCGCCGAGGAGATGCTGGCCAAGGTTGGGCTGGCGCACCGCGGCGACGCCTATCCGGGCCAGCTCTCCGGCGGCCAGCAGCAACGCGTCGCCATCGCCCGCGCGCTCGCGATGCAGCCTGCCGTTCTCCTGTTCGACGAGCCCACCTCGGCGCTCGATCCCGAGCTGGTCGGCGAGGTGCTCAAGGTAATGCAGGACCTGGCCGGGGGAGGGACGGACCATGCTGGTCGTGACCCACGAGATGGGTTTCGCCCGGCACGTCGCGACTCGCGTCATCTTTCTCGATGGCGGGCAGGTGGAGGAGGAGGGGCCGCCGCAGCAAGTGTTCGGCGCGCCCGCCTCCGAGCGCTGCCGGCAGTTCCTTTCCCGCATGTTGACGCACTAAGCATCATTGGCAGAGCGTGACACGTTCTGCCGAGACGATGATGCGTTCTACTAAGACTCTCAAGCAGGCTTGCGTGGCGTAAGACGCGCAAGCCTGCTTAGAACGCAAGCAATCGGAATAGGAGACCTCTCGATGAAGCACTGGTTCCTCGGCCTGCTGGCAGCGGCCGGCATCGCGGCAGCGGTCCCGATGAGTGCGGCGCAGGCGCAGGGCGATGTCGTGCGGATCGCGACCGAGGCCGATTACGCGCCCTTCGAATACAAGGACGCCGGCGGCCAGCTGAAGGGCTTCGAGATCGAGCTGGGCAGCGCCATGTGCGCCGCCGCACATCTAAAGTGCGAGTGGGTCAACATGGATTTCGACAGCATGATCGCGGCGCTCAATGCTCATACGGTGGACGCGATCCTGTCGCAGATGTCCATCACGCCCGAGCGCGAGAAGAAGGTCGCCTTCACCAACGCGATCACGCTGGCCCCGGCCCGCTTCGTCGCCGCCAAGAGCTCGACGATCACCGACGATCCCGCGACTTCTCAAGGGCAAGATCCTCGGTGTGCAGAGCGGCACGACGCACGAGACCTATGCCCGGCAGAAGCTCGGCGGCATCGTGGACATCAAGGTCTATCAGGGCCAGGACGAGGCGTTCCAGGACCTCAAGGCCGGGCGAATCGACGCGACGCTCGCGGACAGCACCATCGAGTTCGACTGGCTGCAGAAGGACGGCAAGGGCGACTACCAATACGTCGGCAAGCCGCTCGACGACCCCGCGATCTTCGGCAGCGGCACCGGCATCGCCGTGCGCAAGGACGATACCAAGCTGCTGTCCGAGCTGAACGCCGCGCTCGCCGAGACAAAGAAGGACGGCACCTTCCAGAAGATCAACGCCGAGTATTTCCCGTTCACCATCGAGGCGAAGTAGCCTGGGCAGGCGGAAGGCGGTCCGTGTGTAGCTTAGAGGCCGCGCCCAGGGCCGCCCTCCCG
>CAWKEH010000006.1:0-200000 GCA_963848595.1 uncultured Alphaproteobacteria bacterium
ACGCGGCCCTCCGGCGAGCCCGGCTCCGGGCCGCCCCGCACCAGCACGGAGCGGGCCGCGTGCCAGCGCCAGGCGCCGTCGCAGGCGCGCCGCACCCGGTATTCCACATCGAGTCGCCCGTGCGACGGCGCCTCGTGCCACGTCTGCCGCGCCGCGTCGCGGTCGTCGGGATGGACGGCGTTCAGCCAGCCCCGGCCCTGGCTCTCGTTCCGGCTTTGGCCCGTGTAGTCGAGCCATTGCGGCGAGGCCCAAGTTCAGAGCCCGCTGTCGTCCGAGCGCCAGACGAGCTGCGGCATGCCCTCGACCAGCGTACGGAAGCGTTCCTTCTCCTCGCGCAGCGCCGCCGTGGCCTGCTCTATGTCGGTGATGTCCTGCACGATGCCGGCGACGCGCGCGACGGCGCCGTCCGTGCTGCGGACCGGGAAGCCGGTGTCGCGTAGCCATCGCACCGTGCCGTCTGCCGGCCGAACCACGCGATAGTGCGCAATCGCGACCTCGCCCGCCGCGGCGCGCGGCATGAACGCCATTGCGCCAGCCCTGTCGTCGGGATGCACCAGCTCGCGCCAGCGGCCGAGGTCGGCCATGACCCGGTCGCGCGGCTCGCCGAACACGCGCTCGAAGGCGGGCGAGAGATACTCCAGCCGCTCGCCGCTCCTGTCCGCGATCCACAGCACGTCGGCGGAGTTCTCGGCGAAGCCGCGGAACCGCTCCTCGCTCGCGCGCAGCGCCGCCTCGGCACGCACGCGCTCCACCGCCGCCCAGATGCGCTCGCCCACATCGCGGAGAAGATCAACCTCGTTCTTGGTCCATATCCGCGGGCGGGAGGCGGTCACGCAGAGCGCGCCCGCCAACCGGCCATCCTTGATGAGCGGCGCACCCATGCAGGCGATGACCCGCAGCGCGGCGCAGGCGGGCCGATCAGCCGCTGGCACGAGTTCGGAGGTCTGCGTGTCACCGATGGCGTGGCACTCTCCGCGGCGAAGAATTGCCGCCAACCATGCGAAGTCCGCGATCCGGTGCTCCCCCACGATCGAGAGAGCGTCGCCGCGCACGAAATCCCGTTCGACGTGCGCGGTGCCCGCCGCCTCATCAACCTCGACATAGTACGCCCGATCGACATCCAGCCGTTCGGCCAAGAGCTGACAGGCCTCACCCTGGATTTCGGTCGGGTCGGCGAGCGGCCGCAGCGCGTCGCTGAGCTTCAGCAGGAATGCCTGCCGCGCCTCGCTCTCCCGCAGCGCCGCGTCTGTTTGGTGACGCGTGACGAACTCGGCCGCGGTCCACGCGAGCAGGTCGATCAGCCGCAGCTCGCTCGCGCTCGGGCGGTGCGGCTCGCGGAACTGCGTGCTCAGCACGCCGACCATCTCGCCGCTGCGGCTGACCATCGGCGTGGACTGCGTGGCGCGTATGCCGTCGGCGAGCGCGACCTCGCGGTCCTTCGTGCCGGCGAGCGGAGGGAACGTCTCGGCGTCCTCGATGATCAGCCGCGCGCGGTCGCGCCGCGCCGCGTCGCAGGCAGGCTTCGAGCCCTCGCACATGAAGTGCTCGACGAACGGAGAGCCGGGGCCGTAGCCGTGCACCACGAACATCTCCAGCCGCTCGCCGTCCTCGCTGACCAGCTGCACGCATCCGCGGTCGGTGCGCATGAACTCCACTGCCGCGGCGAGGATCTCGCCGAGGACGGCGCAGAGGTCGGTCTCGATCGCAAGTTTGGCGTGCAGGTCATACAGGCGGCGCATGTCCGCCAAGTCCTCGGCGGCCCCCGCCCCGCCCTCGGGCATGAGCGTCCTAGATGTCTTCACAGCCCACCCCGTCCGGCTCGCTCGGCCGAGGCAGCCTCACGTCCGGCAACGCGCTCTCGCGCTGCAGCAGTCGCAGCCCGGCGCGCACCACCTCACTCGCGCTCCGGTAGCGCCCCGACGCGACCTGGGCCGCGATGTAAGCGACCAGCTCAGGGCTGAGCGAGACGTTCAGCGACGCGCGCGGCGGCATGGGACCGATCTATCCCGGTTCCGAAGGGTGTCAATATGTGACACACAGTCTTCTAAGGAGGCAAGGTCGGAGAGGTTCACAGTGACTTGCGTCACTGCTCGCCTGATGCTCCGCACGGCAGTCTGGCGAAAACAGATACGTTGCCGAGGAAGGCTTGCGTCGCCATCAGTTCGCCATTTACTTAGGGTGCTGTCCGGCCGCGCTGCCCATCAGCGCACGATGCCGCAGGACAACGCAGCATGCAGGCACTCGATCTTCCCAACCTCCATGACGCCCCGTTCCGTCTGGGCATCGACCCAGGTGAGGCGGTGGAGCACGGTCCCTGGTGCAAGGCGCGCGACGAGGTGCTCGCTGCCCTGGCGAATGGGCGTGCGCATGTCGCCCTGTTCGGCGGCGCGGGCAGCGGCAAGACCCTGCTGTTGCACGCGCTCGCGCGCATGCTTCAGGATCAGGGCCGGGCCGTGCGCGTCGCGGATCGCGGCGGGTTGCTGCCCAAGCTCGGGGACGAGGTGATCTCCTGCTAGACGACGCCGAGCAACTGGATGCGGAGGCGCTGGCCCGTCTCGCCCGGTCGAAAGGGCCGTGCGTGATCACCGGCCAGCCCGTGCTCGCGGAGCGACTGCCGCGGGCGTTCTCGACGGTGGCGCTGCTGCCCTTGTCCCGGGACGACATCGCGCGGTTCGTCGCGATTTGTCTCGCGGCGGCCGGGCAGCGCCGCGATCTCATGCAGCCGGACGCTGTCCTGGCGCTCGCCCGGCTCTCCGGCGGCGCGGCGCGGCAGATCAACGCGCTCGCGGGCGCTGCCCTGTTCCTGGCGAGCTTGGACGATGCGGGCGAGGTCAGCCAGCACCACGTGGAAGAGGCGGCAGCGCTGCGGGACGGCGATGCCCCGCCATCATCCCCGCCTCCGCCAGTGCCGAGCGCGCCCGTGGAGGCGAGCGCTCCCGAGCCGGTACCGCCACCGGAGCCGCTATCACCGCGGGCGCCAACGCGTGCGCCTCGGCCGCGGCTGGCGATTGCGGCGGCCGGCGCAGCGCTGGGATTGCTCGTCCTTGCCGGCGCCGCCGCGCTGGTAGGGCACCCCGGCAAGCCACCCCAGCCGCAGCAGCAGGCCTCCAGCGCCGCTCCGCCACGCTGATCCCCGACCCCGCCGCAGCCGCAGCAGCAAGCGGCCGTGGTCAACGCGCCCGCACCGCCACAGCCGCCGAGTGAGGCACCCAGCCCCTCCGGCTTCTCACGAAGCGCCTGCACCCCCGCCGCCCGCCAATCCCCCGGCGCCGCCGCGCGAGGAAACGGCCGCGCCGAACCCGGACTTCGAGAGCTCGCGCGTCAACGTGCGCTACCGGGACGGTGCCGCGGCGGAGGCGGATCACTTGGCGAAGGCGTTGGCCGCGGCCAACCCGAAGTTCAGCCACGTCGAGCTCCACACCGTGCAGGAGACACCGCGCGAGCCGACGATCCGCTTCTTCTATCCGGAAGACGTGGCGGCCGCTTGGGAGCTGGAGGCCACGCTGAGTGCCACGGGAGACACCTGGGAGGTTCGCAACGCCACCCGGTCTCCGCACAAGCCCCGCCGCGGCACCCTAGACGTGTTGCTGCCCTGAACCTAGTGGTCCGATCCTGACGCTTGGTTCCCAAGCGTCAGGTGAATCGGATTACCAAAGACTTCGCTAGCGGTGCAGATCAGACGGAAGAATCCGTCTGATCTGCACCACTAGCCCCTAAAACGCCGCCTCCTCGAACTGCATCAAGCTCCGCTTGCCGGCCTTGATGCTGGCGAAGAGGCCGAACGCCTGGGGCAGCACGTGCTCCATGGTGAACTGCGCGACGTGCAGCTTCGCCTGGTAGAACCCGGCCTCGCCATTCGCCTGCGGCAGCTTCTGAAGCGCGATCTGCGCCATGCGCGCCCACATGTAGCCGAGCGCCACCAGCCCGAAGAGCCGCAGGTATTCGGTCGCCGCCGCGCCCGCCTCCTCCGGGTCCGCAAGACCCTTCTGCGCGATGTGCGCGGTCGCACCCTGCAGCGCCTGGAACGCCTTGGCGAGCGGCTTGATCAGCGGCCCGAGCTGCGCGTGCCCCTCCGTCGCGGCGATGAACTCGCTCACGGGATGGAAGAACCGGCGCAGCAGGCGCCCGGCATGTTGCGGCAGCTTACGTCCCACAAGATCAAGCGCTTGGATGCCGTTCGTGCCCTCGTAGATCATGCTGATCCGTGAATTGCGCACATATTGCTCCATCCCATGGTCGCGGATGTAGCCATGCCCGCCATAAACCTGCATGGCCATGCTCGTCGCCTCGAAGCCGAGATCCGTGAACAGCGCCTTCACGATCGGCGTCATCAGCGCCGTGAACTCCTCGGCGCTGTCCTTCGCCGCGGGGTCGTCCGAGCGCGCGACCACGTCCAGCTCGCGCGCCACCCAGCCGCCCAGTGCCCGGCACCCCTCCGTATAGCTCCGGATGGTCAGCAGCATCCGCCGCACGTCGGGATGGACGATGATCGGGTCGGCAGCCTTGTCTTTGTGCTTCGCGCCGGAGAGCGAGCGCCCCTGGATGCGGTCGCGCGCGTAGGCGACGGCGCCCTGGTAGCTCGCTTCCGCGGCGCCAAGGCCCTGGATGCCGACCGAGAGGCGCTCCGAGTTCATCATGGTGAACATGGCGCGCATGCCCTTGTTGGGCTGCCCGACCAACCAGCCCACGGCGTCGTCGAAGCTGAGCTGGCACGTGGCCGACGCCTTGATGCCCATCTTGTGCTCGATGGCGGTGCAAATGACGCCATTGCGCTTGCCGGGGCGGCCGTCCTCGCCGGGCAGGAACTTGGGCACGAGGAAGAGCGAGACGCCCTTGATGCCGGGCGGCGCGTCGGGGAGCTTGGCGAGGACGAGATGGATGATGTTCTCGGTCAGGTCGTGCTCGCCGGCCGAGATGAAGATCTTATTCCCCGTGATGCGGTAGGAGCCGTCCTCCTGCGGCACAGCCTTCGTGCGCATCAGGCCAAGGTCGGTGCCGGAGTGCGGCTCGGTGAGGCACATGGTCCCGGACCAGGTGCCGTCCACCATTTTCGGGAGATACGCCTGCTTCAGCTCCTCCGAGGCGTGATCGTAGATCGCCTGATAGGCGCCGTGGGTCAGGCCGGGGTAGAGGCCGAAGCTGAGGTTAGCCGAGCAGCTCATCTCCTCGACGAGCTTGTTCAGGCTCTCGGGCAGGCCCTGGCCGCCATACGCGGGATCGGCCGCCATGCTCGTCCAGCCGCCCTCGCGGAAGGCGTCGTAGGCTTCCTTGAACCCCTTCGGCGTGCGTACGACGCCGTTCTCGTAGTGGCAGCCTTCCTCGTCGCCGCTGGCGTTCAGGGGAGCGAGCACGCCCTCCATGAACTTCGCGGCCTCCTCAAGCACGCTGTCCATCAGCTCGGGCGTGCAATCCTCCAAGCCCGGCAGGGCGGAGAGGCTCGCATCCTCGTGCAGCTCGTGCAGCACGAAGCGCATGTCGCGGAGCGGTGCCTTGTAGGTTTGCATCGTCTCTCCCCCCTAATTCCGCAGCGGCTTCCCCGTCTCGAGCGTGTGCTCGATCCGGGCCAACGTCGGCCCCGTGCGAACGAGGCGCAGGAACGCCTCGCGCTCGAGATCGAGCACCTGCTGCTCGCTCACGGTGTCGATCAGGTCCGCGTCACCGCCCGACAGCACGCGGGCCAGCGCGCCGGCCACGGTTACGTCGTGCGGCGTCGCGATGCCGCGCTTGAGGAAGGCCTCCGCCGCGAGCCGCATCCCGAGCGCGCCGGACTCGCCCGGCAGCAGCTTGAACTCGTATGGCACCGGCGGTTGATACCCCTCCACCAGCCCCAGCGCCCGCGCCTTAGCGTCGGCGAGCAGGCGGTCGCGGTTCATAGTGATGCGGTCGCCGTCGCGCAGAATGCCGTTCTCCCGCGCTTCGGCCGCGGACTTCGAGACCGCCGCCGTGCTGATCAGCTCGAACACCTTGCCCGGCGCCGGCATCGGTCCGCGCGGCAGAGCCGGGTTCTGCTGCCAGCGCGCCAGCATCTCCTTGCACCCGCCCCAGCCAGGGATCAGCCCGACGCCCGTCTCGACCAGCCCGGCATACAGCTCCGCGTGCACCTGGATCGCGTCCGAGTGCAGCAGGATCTCGCAGCCGCCGCCGAGCGCCATGCCCGCGGGCGCGGCGACGACCGGGAAGGGCGCATACTTGAGCGCCTGATACGCCTTCTGGCCGCCCTCGATCCCCTTCTCGATCTCGCTCCACGCCGCGATGTTCGCCGCGAAGAGCGCGACGCCGAGGTTGGCCCCCACCGAGAAGTTCGTGCCCTCGTTGTAGATCACGAGCGCCTTGAACCGCTCGCGCACCACCTCGATGCTCTGCACAAGCAGGGTGACGATCGCCTCGTCGAGCGCGTTCATCTTGCTCGTGAATTCGAAGCACGCAACGCCGTTGTCGATGTCCCACAGCGCGGCCGAGCCGTTCTTGAGCACGGGCTTGCCCCGCAGCTTCACGTCCGCGAGCAGCAGGACTCCGTCCGGACGTCGCACATCATGGTATTCCCCATCGGGGCCGAGGCATTGCGGTCGCCCGGCCTCGACGCGATAGAAATTCTTCCCCCGCGCGAGCGCGAGCATGGGGGGCAAAGCGACGCCATCCGCTTCCAGCCTCGCGGCCAGCCAGTCCGTCCCGAGCCGATCCGCCAGCTCGAACGGACCCCACTTCCAGTTGTAGCCGAGCCGCATGGCCGCATCCACGTCCGCCGGGCTGTCCGCCGCCTCGGGCACCAGCCCGGCGGCGTAGGCGAGCGTCTGGCCGAGCACGCGCCAGGCGTAGCGCCCCGCCGGCGTCTTGGCGTCTAGCAGACGCTTCAGGTCCTTGCCCGCCGCCTCGACCTCCGGCAGCTCCGCCTTGCGCTCGGGGCGATACTCGCCCGTCTTGAGATCGATCGTCTCCTTGCGCTTGCCACCGCCCGCGCGGTTGAGCCGGTAGAAACCGCCCTTGCCTTTGCGCCCGGTGTTGCCCGCCGCGATCATCTGGCCGATCAGTGGGATGTCGCGATTCGCCGCGTGGAAGGCGTCCCCCTTCGGCAGCGCCTGCGCCATGCTGGCGTTGACGTGCGGCACCAGGTCCAGCCCCACCAGGTCAATCAGCCCGAACACGCCCGTCTTGGGCACGCCCATGGGCCGCCCGATCACCGCATCGGCTTCCTCGACCGTCAGCCCGGCGTCCAGCGCCTCGACCATGGCGACCGTGAGCCAATATGTGCCGAGCCGGTTCGCGATGAAGCCCGGCGTATCGTGGCATCGAATGCAGGTCTTGCCCATCGAGCGGTCCGCGAACGCCTCGATGGCTGCCACGGTCTCGGGATCCGTCTCCGGCCCGGCCACAATCTCAAGCAGCCGCATGTAGCGGGGCGGGTTGAAGAAGTGGGTGATGAGGAAGCGCCGGGCGAACGTGTCCGGGAGTCCCTTGGTAAGCATCGCGAGCGGGATCGTGCTCGTGTTGCTGCTCACGACAGCGTTCGGCGCCGCCTCGATCAGCTTGCGGTAGAGCGCCTGCTTGGCATCAGGCCGCTCGATGATGGCCTCAACGATCCAGTCGCACTCGGCAAGCCGGGCGAGATCGGTCTCGGTGCCGCCGGTCTCGACGAGCTTGGCCGCGGTCTTGGACATGAACGGCGCCGGGTCCTGCTTGAGCATCCGCTCGACGGCCTTTGCGGCGGCGTCCGGCACCACGTCAAGCAGGAGCACGGGCACGCCCGCATTCGCCACTTGCGCCGCGATGCCGGCTCCCATGACGCCGGCGCCGATGACGCCCACCTTCCGGACAGGCTGCATCAGACGGCCTCCAGCACGGTCGCGATGCCCTGGCCGCCGCCGATGCACTGCGTCGCGATGGCATACTTGCCGCCGTCACGATGGAGGATGCTCGCGGCCTTGCCGACGATGCGCGCCCCCGTCGCACCCAGCGGGTGGCCGAGCGCGATGGCGCCGCCGTCGCGGTTCAGCATCGCGTCGCCGATGCCCAGCTCGCGCGCGCAGGCGAGCGCCTGGCTCGCGAACGCCTCGTTCAGCTCCACGTTGGCGACCTGGTCCATGCCGATGCCGGCCCGCTCCAGCGCCTTGCGCGTCGCCTGAATGGGGCCGACGCCCATGATGCTTGGGTCGCAGCCGGACACGGCGACGCTCGCGATGCGGGCCAGCGGCTTGAGGCCGCGTCGCTCGGCGTAAGCTTCCGTGCAGACCAGCACGGCGGCGGCGCCGTCCGTGAGCGGCGAGGAGGTGCCGGCGGTGACGGTGCCTTCCTTGTCGAAGGCGGGCTTGAGCCCGGCGAGCGCCTCCATGCTTGTGTCGGGACGGATGCAGCCGTCCTGGTCCACGATCGCGCCCTTGGTCTGGATCGGGATGATCTCGTCCTTGAAGCGGCCCTCGGCCTGGGCCGCGGCGGCCTTGCGGTGGCTCTCGACGGCGAATTCCTCCTGCTGCTCGCGCGTGACCTGCCACTTGCGGGCGACGTTCTCGGCGGTCTGGCCCATGCTCATGTAGGCACCGGGCTGCTTCTTCTGCAGCACCGGGTTGAGCATCGGATTGAAGCCCTCGATGGGCACGCGCGTCATGCTCTCGATGCCGGCGCAGATGAACGCCTCGCCCGCGCCGAGCTGGATCTGCCCAGCAGCGATGTGGACGCTCTGCATGGAGCTGCCGCAGAACCGGTTGACCGTCATGCCGCCGACCTTGAGCGGCAGGTCAGCAAGGAGCGAGATCAGTCGGCCGACGTTGAGGCCCTGCTCGCCCTCGGGAAAGGCGCAGCCCACGATCACGTCCTCGATGTCCTCGGGCGGCACGCCGGTGCGCTCGATCAGGCCGCGCACGACCTGGGCAGCAAGATCGTCAGGCCGCACGCGCACCAGCGCCCCCTTGCGCGCGAGCGTGAAGGGCGAGCGCGCGTAGCCGGCAATGACGATGTTCTGCATGGAAATCCTCCGGATGTTCGGATGGCGGCCCTAGGCGGCCCCAGTCTGGATGAGCGTCTTGGTGAGCCTGGTGAGTGCTGCGACCGCTTGCGCCTCGATTTTGCGCAGCTCCGCGAGCGTCTCGTCGAGCGCGGCCCTCTGCTCGTCGAGCCGCGCCACCCGGTCGCGCACTTTGCCGAGCAGCAGGCGAATTTGTCCCGCGTGCGCCGGGTCGGCGTCATAGAGGTCGAGATAGTCCCTGATCTCGCGCAGGGAGAAGCCGAGCTGCTTGCCGCGCAGGATCAGGATTAGCCGGGCGCGGTCGCGCGACGCATAAACCCGCGTCGTCCCAGCGCGCCCAGGGAGAAGCAGGCCGCGATCCTCGTAGAAGCGGATCGTCCGCGGCGTGACGCCCAGCTCGCGGGCAAGCTCGCCGACTGTCCAGAACCGATCTGCCTGCTGTGCCATGGGTTGCCCTATACGTTAACCCTGTGACGCATGAGATAGACGACGGCAGGGCGGTGCGCAAGGGGATAAGACGGCAGGGGCGCTGCCGCACAACTCCGCGTGCACCGTTCAACGACGGACGGCGCCCTACGTTCGAGGGGTATTCTGCTTCCAGCCGACCGGAGATCGCTGCGATGAACGAGCGCAAGCCCCAGCGCGACCCAGAGACCAAGGCCGCGAACCTCGACCCGATTGCCCTCTCGCTGGCCCTCTGGCTCGGCCTGATGGTGGGAGCGCTAGGCTTGCAGCGGATGTCCGAGGAGGCAGCGGCCCAGCAAGCCGCGCACCAGGGCATGGCTCAGCCGGGCACCGTGGCTCATCCCAGGCCGGCGCACCCCGTGCCCGCGCAAGCGTTCGCGCCCTGGGACCGCTAGGTGTGACTGCTCGCATTCACCGGCTGAGTCCTGCTCGAATTAACCGCCTCCAAGGCGGTGTCCCAGCTCACATTATCAGCCTCCATGCCCGCGCTCGCGGATCGGCGCTCGACATCAAGCGCGTATGCTCATGATCAGTCGTCGTGAGCTGCGACGCCATAAGGTGTGCCAGTTTGGTCAAAACCCTCAGCTGACCCTGTCCCAGAACACCGGAAAGAACCCCAATGGCACGCGGAGAGTGTCTCACGCCGCCGTGCCGCTGGGGTCTACCTCAATGGTGCATCTCGGCCGAAGCGCTTGAGCAACATGTCCAGGAACAGGCGCACGGAGAGCGAGAACTGTCTGCCATACGGGTAGAGAGCGTAGAAGGTTGCCGGCTTCGGGCGTGCGCCAGGCAGCACCTGGACGAGCCGGCCCGCGGCGAGGTCGTCCGCCACCAGGAATCTGGGCAGCAGGGCGAGGCCGATTCCGGCCAACGCCGCGTCGCGCACGATCTCGACGTGATTGCAGGCGAGGTGCCATGGCACGGTAACGCTCGTTCCATCCAGTATCCACTGGCGCTGCTCGGTGTCGATGGAGAGACAGGCGTGCCGCCGGAGATCTTCGGGAGCTGGGGCATGCCGCGTCGTGCGAGGTAGTCCGGGTGGGCACACAACACGCGCTCGACCGTGCCGAGCCGGCGGGCGATGAGGGTCGAGTCCTCCAGCGCGCCCATGCGGATCGCGAGGTCGAACCCTTCCTCGATCAGGTTCACCCGGCGGTCCAGCAGCCGCAGCTCCACCCTGACCTCCGGGTAGGCGAGCATGTACCTCGACCACCAGGGGCGCAAGGTAGCGCGCGCCGAACCCGACCGTGGCAGTGACGCGCAGCAACCCCCGCGGGGCCTGGGCCGCTTGCGACACGGCCCGCTCGGCGGCTTCCGCCTCCGCGACAATCACGACGCAGCGCGCATAGGTACTCGGCACCTGCCTCGGTCAGCCTGAGCGCGCGAGTGCTGCGCTGGAGCAATCGCACGCCGAGGCGGGCCTCAAGACGTGCGATCTCGCGGCTGATGCTGGACTTGGCCAGCCCCGTCGCGCGCGCGGCGGCGGAGATGCCGGCCAGCTCGACAACCTTCACGAACACCTCAATGCCCGCAAGGCCGGCCATGCCCGTCGTCCCAGCCCTGGAACGGCGGCGTTCCCGATCCTGCCCTACCGGATCGCTAAGCAAGATATCACCCTCGATGGCGCAGGGCCGCTTGGTCCGCAATACAATCTCACTTCGGAGTGATTTCTAATGCAGCAACCAGCCGCCATGAACGCACCGTTCCGCGCCAGTCGCGACGAGGCTCCGGCCTACTGGATGTATGGCATTCTCTGGGTGCCTTTGGTGGAGGGACACCAGACTGCCGGCAGCTACTCGGTCATCGAACAGTGGATGCGCAAGGACACCGGCGCCTTGGTCCCGCACGTCCACAACTTCTGCGACGAGTGGTTCTACGTGATGGAGGGCACGATCGAGTTCACCGTGGACGGCAAGCCGGTGCCGGCCAAGCCCGGCGACAGTATCTGGGTGGCCCGCGGCGCCGTCCACAGCTTCGTCGTGACGAGCGACGCCCACGTGCTGAACGGCTATACGCCGGCCGGCTTCGAGCAGGTCATCAAGCACCTCGCGGTCCCGGCGCAGCGGCGCGAGCTGCCGCCCGCGGACCTGCCGCTCCCTGACGAGCGCACGCTGCGGCTGATCTTTAACAACTACTGGTGTTGCGAAGCTGGCGCAGGATGGGAGCAGACCGCTGACGATCCGCGCAGCTCAGTGAGGTAGGGGCATGCGGCTCCCCTTCTCACCTCATGCTAGGGAGCCGCGCGCTCGCCTACCGTTGTGACCCAAAG
Source organism: uncultured Alphaproteobacteria bacterium (assembly GCA_963848595.1). Classification (GTDB taxonomy): domain Bacteria; phylum Pseudomonadota; class Alphaproteobacteria; order Acetobacterales; family Acetobacteraceae; genus CAWKEH01. The sequence goes on from CAWKEH010000006.1 coordinate 11,691, forward strand.
CCGGCGTCAGCAAGCGTGAGCACGCGCCGATGGTGTCGAGCATCGATCAGCCAGCGCGAGCATGGAGCCACTTAAAGTGAGCAGGGCCGCTATCTTGGAGCCGATTAATCCGAGCGGGACCTGAGGGATGAAAGCGAGCGCGGCCGCCTACGATGTCGAGCGCCTACAACTGGGCGCCGACCAGCCCGCGCGCGAACTCCGCCGCCGTGAACGGCCGCAGATCGCCGGCCTTCTCCCCCACGCCCACGGCGACCACCGGCAACTCGAACGCCTGGGCGAGCGCTACGACCACGCCTCCCCGCGCGCTGCCGTCCAGCTTCGTGACCACGAGGCCGGTCACGTCCACCATCTCCTTGAACACGCGCACCTGTTCCAGGGCGTTCTGCCCCGTCGTCGCGTCGAGCACGAGGAGGATGCTGTGCGGCACCCGCTCGTCCTGCTTGCGCATGACGCGGATGATCTTGCGCAGCTCCTCCATGAGCGCGCCCTTGTTGTGCAATCGCCCGGCGGTGTCCACGAGCAGCACGTCCGCGCCCTCGGCACGCGCGCGGGCCAAGGCGTCGAAGGCCAGTCCCGCCGCGTCAGCGCCGGGCGCTCCGCTCACCACGGGCGCTCCCACGCGCTCGCCCCAGATCTGCAGCTGCTCCACCGCTGCGGCCCGGAACGTGTCGCCCGCGACCAGGACCGAGCGCAGCCCTTGCTCACGGTATTGCAGGGCGAGCTTGCCGATGGTCGTCGTCTTGCCGGTGCCGTTCACGCCGACGACGAGGATCACGTGCGGCTTGAGCGCGCGATCTATCTCCAGGGGCTTCGCGACTGGCGCGAGGATGGACGCGATCTCGTCGGCGAGAGCGGTCCTGACCTCCTCGTCCGTCACGTCCCTGCCCCAGCGCGAGCTGCGGAAGACGGCGATGCACTGCTCGGCGACGCCGGGACCGAGATCGGCCGCGATCAGCAGCTCCTCCAGCTCCGCGAGCCAGGTCTCGTCGAGCCGGCGCTTGGCGACGAGGTCGGTGATGCCGGTGGTGAGCTTCTGCGTGCTGCGCGAGAGGCCCTCGCGCAGGCGGGACATGAATCCGAGCGCCACTAGGCGGCCTCCCCCAACACTTGCGCAAGCGTAAGCTGATCCGCGTCGGCCGCGGCGACGCGCGACCGGACGAGGCTGCCGGGCAGGGCAGGGGAGGCGAGGCGGGCCGGCGCGAACCGCTCGGTGCGCCCGCGGCCCGCCGTCTCCGCGAGCGCCGTCACGATCTCGCCGACCTGAGCCGCATGGAACCGCCCGGCCTCGCGCCGCCCGGCCTCGCGCAGCCGGGCGGCGCGCTCGCGCCGGACCGGCACAGGCACGCCGGGCATCCGCGCCGCAGGCGTGCCTGGCCGCTCGCTGTAGGGGAAGACGTGCAGGTAGGGCACGGCGGCCTCCTCGACGAAGCGCAGCGTCTCCTCGAACAGCGCGTCCGTCTCCGTCGGGAACCCGGCAATCAGGTCGGCGCCGATGGCAATGCCGGGCCGCAGGCGGCGGGCGCGCTCCACTGCGGCGAGCGCGTCCGCCCGCAGGTGCCGTCGCCGCATCCGCTTGAGCACCAGGTCGCTCCCCGCCTGCACGGAGAGGTGCAGGTGCGGCATGAGGCGCGGCTCGTCGGCGATCACGCGCCAGAGATCCTCGTCGATGGCCGCCGGGTCGAGCGAGGAGAGGCGCAGCCGCGGCAACTCCGGGACAAGCCGGAGCACCCGGCGCACGAGGCTGCCGAGCGTCGGCGTGCCAGGCAAGTCACCGCCGTAGCTCGTCAGGTCCACGCCCGTCAGCACCGCCTCGTGATAGCCGCTCGCGACGAGGGCACGCACCTGCTCGACGACCGCGCCCGCCGGCACGCTGCGATTCGGTCCGCGGCCGTAGGGGATGACGCAGAAGGTGCAGCGATGGTCGCATCCCTGCTGCACCTGCACGAAGGCACGCGCACGCCCGGCGAACTCGGTGACGAGGTGCGCCGCCGTCTCGCGTGCCACCATGATATCAGTCACCACGCCCGGCGCACCCGGCACCCAGCTCTCCGGCCGCAGCTTCTCCGCGTTGCCCAGCACGCGCGCGACGCCGGGCAGCGCCGCCCAGCGCTCGGGCGCGATCTGCGCGGCGCAGCCGGTGACGACGATGGGCACGCCAGGCCGCTCCCGCGCCGCCCGGCGGATCGCCTGGCGCGCCTGCCGCTCCGCCTCGGCCGTGACCGCGCAGGTGTTGACCACGACCGTCTCCGTCAGCCCGGCCGAGAGGCCGCGCATGGCCTCGCTCTCGTAGGCGTTGAGCCGGCAGCCGAAGGTCAGGATCTCGACTGTCACAGCTCCACAATCCCCCGGAAGCTGACCGCCGTGGGACCTGTCATCAAGACATGGCCGTCCTCGCGCCAGGCGATGCCGAGGACGCCGCCGTCCATCTCGACCTCAGCCTCGCGCCCGGCGAGCCCGCGGCGGTGCGCGTTGACCAGCGCGGCGCAGGCGCCCGAGCCGCACGCGAGGGTGAGCCCGGCGCCGCGTTCCCACACGCGCAGCCGGATGCGGTCCGGAGCGAGCACGTGCGCGAAGCCGATATTGGCGCGCTCCGGGAAGATCGGGTCGCGCTCCAGCGCCGGGCCGAGCCGCTCAACGAGATCGGCGTCGCGCGTGAAGAACGTCGCGTGCGGATTGCCCATCGAGCACGCCGCCGGGTCACCCTTGAGCGGCACGTGCAGCGTATCCGCCTCGCGCGCGAGCGGCACGTCCCGCCAGCCGAGCAACGCCGGTCCCATGTCCACGCGCACGCGCCCATCCGGCAGGCGCTCGGCCGCGAGGTCGCCGGCGGCGGTGCGGACCGCCACCCGGTCGCGCCCATCGAACAGGAGACTCGCGACGCAACGCGTGGCATTGCCGCAGGCTCCAGCCTCGGAGCCGTCGGAGTTCAGGATGCGCATGAAGGCGTCGGCGCCGGGCACCGGCTCCAGGACGATGAGCTGGTCGCAGCCGATGCCCTTGCGCCGGTCCGCCAGCGCCGCGGCCTGGCCCGGCGCGAGCCGGATCGGTTCGGCGCGCGCGTCCAGCACGACGAAGTCGTTGCCGGCGCCGTGCATCTTGGTGAAGGGGAGCTGCATCGGGCGGCATATAGGGCAAGCCCGCTTGCGCCTCCACCCCGGCTGGGCTACATGCCGCGCCTTGTCTGCGCGCCGGGCCTGGATGGGCATGCCCGGCCGCGACCGCTGCGCGTTCTTTGCGCGGCCTCAGCCTAGGGAGACCCGAAATGCCCAAGATGAAGACCAAGAGCTCGGTCAAGAAACGCTTCAAGATCACCGCCACGGGCAAGGTTCTCGCCGGCCCGGGCAAGAAGCGGCACAACCTCATGGCCCGCACGCAGAAGGCCAAGCGCGCCAACCGCGGCAGCCAGGTGCTCACCCACGAGGACGGCCTGACCGTCAAGCAGTGGGCGCCTTACGGGTTGAGAGGATAGGCCGATGGCTCGCGTGAAGAGGGGCGTGACGACGCACGCCCGGCACAAGAAGGTTCTCAAGGCAGCCAAGGGCTTCCGCGGGACCAGCTCGACGAACTACCGCGCCGCGCTGGAGCGCTTGGAAAAGTCCTGGCAATACGCCTACCGCGACCGGCGCAACAAGAAGCGCGACTTCCGCGGCCTGTGGATCCAGCGCATCAACGCCGCTGTGCGCGAGCACGGCCTGACCTACAGCCGCTTCATCGCCGGGCTTAAGGCCGCCGGCATCGAGATGGACCGCAAGGTGCTCGCCGCCATCGCCTACGACGACGCGGTGAGCTTCGCCGCCATCGTCGAGAAAGCCCGCGCCGCGCTGGGCTAGCCCGCGGCGGGGAGGGATGAAGCAAAAGGGCCGCCCCGCCGGGCGGCCCTTCGCGTATGGGGTAGAGCATGGACGAGTTGGACGGGTTGCTCACGGAGACCGACGCCGCGCTCGCTGCGGCCTCGGACCTGCGCGCACTCGACGCCGTGCGCGTCGGCGTGCTCGGCAAGCAGGGGCGGCTCACGGGCCTGCTCAAGGCGCTCGGGGCCATGCCGCCCGAGGAGCGGCGCGAGCGCGGCGCTGAGCTGAATCGGCTTCGCGACCAGCTCGCGCAGCGCATCGAGGCCGGCGTGCAGAGCTTGAGCAGCAAGCCCTCGCCGCCCGCCTAGCCTCCGAGCAACTCGACATAACCCTACCCCCGCCGCCCGCGCCCGCCGGGCTGATCCACCCGATCAGCCGCACGATGGAGGAGATGGCCGCGATCTTCGGCGCCATGGGCTTCACCGTGGGCGAGGGGCTGGACGTCCAGACCGACTGGTTCAACTTCGGTGCGCTGAACATCCCTGCCCATCACCCGGCGCGCGCCGACCACGACACCTTCTACCTGCCCGGCGAACGCGACGGCCGCCCGCTCCTGCTGCGCACGCAAACGAGCGACGTGCAAATCATCTCAATGCTCGGCCAGGAGCCGCCGCTCCGCGTCATCGCCCCCGGTCGCACCTACCGCGCCGACCACGACGCGACCCACAGCCCCATGTTCCATCAGTGCGAGGGCATCGCCATCGACGAGGACCTGACGCTCGGCCACCTCAAGGGCTGCCTGATCGACTTCCTCCGCGCCTTCTTCGGCATCGCGGACCTGCCCGTCCGCTTCCGCGCGAGCTACTTCCCGTTCACCGAGCCCAGCATGGAGGTGGACATCGGCTGGGACCGGCGCAGCGGCGAGCTAGGCCGTGGCGGTGACTGGCTGGAGATCCTGGGCAGCGGCATGGTCCATCCCCGCGTGCTCGCCAATTGCGGCCTCGACCCGCGCCGCTGGCAGGGCTTCGCCTTCGGCATGGGCGTCGAGCGCGTCGCCATGCTCAAGCACGGCATCCCGGATCTGCGCCCCTTCTACGAGAGCGACCTGCGCTGGCTGCGCCACTACGGCACGAACCCGCTCACGCCAGCCATCCTGCACGAGGGAGTCGGCCCGTGAAGTTCACTCTCTCCTGGCTGCGCGACCACCTGGACACGGACGCGCCCTCGACCGCATAGTGGACACGCTCACCGGATCGGCCTGGAGGTCGAGGGCGTGGAGGACCGAGGCGCCGCGCTCGCGCCGTTCCGCATCGCGCAGGTCCTCAGCGCCGAGCCGCACCCGAACGCGGACCGGCTGCGCGCCTGCCGGGTGGACGCGGGGGAGGGGGCGGTCTCGGTCGTCTGCGGCGCGCCGAACGCGCGGACGGGGATGCGCGCCGTCTTCGCCCCGCCCGGAAGCCGCATCCCCGGCACGGGCGCCGTGCTCAAGGTTGCCGAGGTCCGCGGCGTGCCGAGCGAGGGAATGCTGCTCAGCTTCCGCGAGATGGGCTTGGGCGAGGACCATACGGGCATCGTCGAACTGCCTGCGGACGCGCCCGTGGGCCAGCCCTACGCCGCCTGGGCGGGGCTCGACGACCCGGTGATCGAGATCGCCGTGACCCCGAACCGCGGCGACGCGCTCGGCGTGCGCGGCATCGCGCGCGACCTCGCCGCCGCCGGGCTGGGCACGCTCAAGCCGTGGAGCGCCGAGCCGGTGCCGGGCCGCTTTCCCAGCCCGATCCGCTGGGAGGTGGAGTGGCCCGAGGCGTGCCCGTGGGTGCTGGGCCGGACGGTGCGGGGCCTGCGCAACGGCCCGAGCCCGGATTGGCTGCGGCGGCGGCTGGAGAGCGTCGGCCTGCGCCCGATCAGCGCGCTCGTGGACGTGACCAACTTGTTCACCCTCGATCTCTGCCGCCCGCTGCACGTCTTCGACGCGGACAAGGTGCAGGGCGGGCGGCTCATCATGCGGCCCGGCGCCGCGGGCGAGCGCTTCCGCGCGCTGAACGGCAAGGACTACGACGTGAGGCCCGAGGATTGCGTCATCGCCGACGCCGCCGGCGTGCAGTCCCTCGCGGGCGTGATCGGCGGCGAGGCGACGGGCTGCGACGAGGGCACGACGGCGTGCTTCATCGAGTGCGCCCTGTTCGACCCCGTGCGCGTCGCGCTCACGGGGCGGCGGCTCGGCGTCACCTCCGACGCGCGCCAGCGGTTCGAGCGCGGCGTGGACCCGGCGTTCCTGCCCGCCGCGCTTGAGGCCGCGACGCGGCTCATCCTCGATCTCTGCGGCGGCGAGGCGAGCGAGGTCGTCGGCGCCGGCGCGGAGCCGCGCTGGCAGCGCAGCGCCACGCTCCGCTTCGAGCGCCTCCGCACCTTCGGCGGCGCCGACGTGTCTCCGGGCGAGGCGACGGCATCCTGGAGCGGCTAGGCTTCACGGTGGAGGAGCGCAGGCCGCGAGCAGGTGCGCGTCGCCGTGCCGTCCTGGCGCAACGACGTGGCCGCGCCGATCGTGCTCGATCTTCATCCGCGGTTCGCCACGGCGCAGAGCGTCACGCTGGTCGAGGCTGTGGCCGAGGTCGAGCCGGAGGCGGACCTCATCGAGGAGGTCCTGCGCATCCGCGGGCTGGATACCGTGCCCGCCTGTCTCCATGCCGCGCGCCGCCCCCGTCCCGCCCGCGACGCTCACGCCGCGCCAGACCCGCGCCGCGCTCGCCCGGCGCCTGCTCGCCGCGCGCGGCCTCCTGGAATGCGTGACGTTCAGCTTCATGGACCACCGCGAGGCCGCGCTCTTCGGCCCGGCGCCCGACGGCGCTGCGCCTGCTCAACCCCATCGCGAGCGACCTCGACCAGCTCCGCCCCACGCCGATCGCGACCCTCGTCCTCGCCGCCCAGCGCAACGCCGCCCGCGGCCTGCCCGAGTCCGCGCTGTTCGAGATCGGCCCGGCCTTCACCGAAGCGAGCCAGGAAACAAGCGCTGCTGGCTTGCGTAGCGGCCCGCCGTCGCGGCACTGGGACGGCAGCCGCGCTCCGACGCGCTCGACGCCAAGGCCGACGCGCTCGCGGTGCTCACGGCGCTGGGCGTCAGCCCTGAGAGCCTGAGCGCCACGCGTGACGCGCCGGAGTTCTACCATCCCGGCCGCTCCGGCGTGCTGCGCCAGGGGCCGAAGCTCGTGCTCGCGACCTTCGGCGAGCTTCACCCGGCCGTGCTGGCGGCACTCGACCTGCCCGGCCCGGCGGTCGCCTTCGAAGTGTTCCTCGACCGCGTCCCCGAGCCGAAGCGGCGCCGCCGGGCGGTCCCGGACCTTCCCGCCCTGCAGCCAGTCCGCCGTGACTTCGCCTTCGTCGTGGGTGGGGACGTGCCAGCCGACGCCGTGCTGCGTGCTGCACGCGGAGCGGAGCGGCAGCTCATCGCGGGTATACAGCTCTTCGACGTATATGAGGGGCCGGGCGTGCCGGAGGGGCAGCGGTCGCTCGCCGTCGAGGTCACGTTCCAGCCGCACGAGCGGGCGCTGACGGACCAGGAGATCGAGGCGGCGTCGGCGAAGGTAGTCGCCGCCGTGGCGAAGGCGACGGGAGCGGTGCTGCGATAGTGCGCCTTAAGAGGGGTCTGGCGCCGCACTTGGCAGGTAATCTAAGTCGAGGATCTGCTCCGGCGTGTAAGGGCAGGTTTCTGGAAACGCTGAGCGCGGCAGCTGAGTCTCGTCTTCGGCCTTCCTCAACGCGCGCTGATACGCTGACGCGATCCGCTCTGGCACGATTGAGCGAAGACTAGGACTGTCCTCAAGCACGGCCTCTAGCTCGTCCCGCTGCTCTTGTATGGTCGCCTTCCAGCTTCCGCTGCGAGCGTCGGGCTGATACTGCCACTTCAGCATATGCGTGAGCAGCACACGCAGTCGGCTGGATAACTCGCGCTTCTCGCTCCGCCCCAAGCTCTCGATCTCCTCGGCGAGATTCGCCGCATCCAGCGCGTCATTGACCCGCTTGCCCTGAGCGAGCCGCTGCAGCAGGCCCGCCTCGCGGACGGCCCAGGCGTAGAAGTCGCGCTCGTAAAGGTCATCGGGCATGAGTGCTCTCCTGCGCGCATAATAGGCGCTCGCTCAGCGTCCTGCTACGCCGAGCCCACGTTGCGCGGCTGACTTTTCCCCCGGAAACGCCTACATCCGGCCCATGACCGCAACCCCCCTCGACCGCATTCGCAACTTCTCGATCATTGCCCACATCGACCACGGCAAGAGCACGCTGGCCGACCGCCTGATCCAGGCCTGCGGCGGCCTGCCGGACCGCGAGATGCACGCCCAAGTCCTCGACAACATGGAGCTGGAGCGGGAGCGCGGCATCACCATCAAGGCACAGACCGTTCGCCTCAGCTACAAGGCGAAGGACGGTCAGCTCTACGAGCTCAACCTGATGGACACGCCGGGTCACGTGGACTTCGCCTACGAGGTGAGCCGCAGCCTCGCCGCCTGCGAGGGCAGCCTGCTCGTCGTGGACGCCTCCCAGGGCGTCGAGGCACAGACGCTCGCCAACGTCTATCAGGCGCTCGACGCGAACCACGAGATCGTCCCCGTCCTCAACAAGATCGACCTGCCCGCCGCCGAGCCGGAGCGCGTCAAGCAGCAGATCGAGGACGTGATCGGCCTGCCCGCGGACGATGCGGTGGAGATCTCCGCCAAGACCGGCCTCAACATCGAGGGCGTCCTGGAAGCCCTCGTCACCCGTCTGCCGCCTCCCAAGGGAAGCGCGGACGCGCCGCTCAAGGCGCTCCTGGTGGACAGCTGGTATGACCAATATCTCGGCGTGGTCATCCTCGTCCGCGTCAAGGACGGGCACCTGCGGCGCGGCCTCAAGGTGCGCATGATGAGCAACGGCGCCGGCCACACGGTCGAGCAATGCGGCGTGTTCACGCCCAAGATGGTTCCCGTGGACGAGCTGGGACCCGGCGAGATGGGCTACATCACGGCGGCCATCAAGACGGTTGCCGACTGCAACGTGGGCGACACCATCACCGAGGACCGCCACCCGGCGGCCGCGCCCCTGCCAGGCTTCAAGCCGAGCGTGCCCGTCGTGTGGTGCGGCCTCTACCCGGTGGACGCGGACGATTTCGAGAAGCTGCGGGAGAGCCTCGCCAAGCTCCGCCTCAACGACGCGAGCTTCCACTACGACCCGGAGACGAGCGCCGCCCTCGGCTTCGGCTTCCGCTGCGGCTTCCTCGGCCTGCTGCATCTGGAGATCATTCAGGAACGCCTCTCCCGCGAGTTCGACCTCGACCTGATCGCGACCGCACCCTCCGTCGTCTATCGCGTCCACCGCACCAACGGCGAGACCGAGGAGATGCACAACCCGGCGGACATGCCCGACGGCAGCGTCGTGGAGTTCATCGAGGAGCCTTGGATCAAGGCCACGATCATGGTGCCCGACGACTATCTCGGCCCCGTCCTCACCCTCTGCAACGAGCGGCGTGGCCGGCAGGTGGACCTCACCTACGTCGGCGACCGCGCCATGGCCGTCTATCGCCTCCCCTTGAATGAGGTGGTGTTCGACTTCTACGACCGCTTGAAGTCGGTCAGCCGCGGCTACGCGAGCTTCGACTACGCGATGGACGGCTACGAGGAGAGCGACCTCGTGCGCATCTCGATCCTGGTCAACCAGGACCCGGTGGACGCGCTGAGCTTCATCGCGCACCGCAGCCAGGCGGAGAACCGGGGCCGGGCGATCTGCGTGAAGCTCAAGGAGCTGATCCCGCGCCAGCTCTTCAAGATCGCCGTCCAGGCGGCCATCGGCGGCCGGGTGATCGCGCGCGAGACCATCGGGGCGCTGAGCAAGGACGTGACCGCGAAATGCTACGGCGGCGACATCACGCGCAAGCGCAAGCTGCTGGAGAAGCAAAAGGAAGGCAAGAAGCGGATGCGCCAGTTCGGCAAGGTGGAGATCCCGCAGAGCGCGTTCCTGGCCGCGCTCAAGATGGACGCCTGATGCTCGCGGCCCTGCTGCTCGCAGGCGCCGCCGCATGCGCGAGCTGGCACGGACAGGTAGCGGGACATTACCTGGGCCAGGTGGAGAGCCAGGGGCCGAAGGCCATAGACACCTGGATCGAGGCATCGCCCGGCGGCGCGCTCACCGGCTCCTACGTGCTCCACGAGCCGAAGCGCGACGTGCACGGCACACTGGACTACCTCGGCGACGACGGTTGCGACGCGGCGCTGTTCCGCTGGACGGACCTCTACGGCACCGGCATCGCCCGGCTGCAATTCCACCTGGAGCAGCGCTGCTTCGAGGGTGAGTGGGGGCTGGACCAGCTCAACGAGGGACTATACTGGCGCTCTTGCGCGCAGGCGGCCGTGACGAGTTAGGGCGGGGCTGCTATAAGCTGGCACTACGGAAGGGTGGCCGAGCGGCTTAAGGCGCACGCTTGGAAAGCGTGTGTACGTTAACAGCGTACCGTGGGTTCGAATCCCACTCCTTCCGCCACGTTATACCAGCGGCCCTGCGTCTCGACCGCGACGCCACCCACCCCGTCATGGCCGGACTTGATCCACTGGTGTCCGGATTACGCATGATGGATAGCGAGGGAGAGTTGCGGGCACGGCGTGTCGTCCTTGAGCGGTGGTGTGCTGAGCAGGTCGCGCAGCGGTCTGCGTTGGAAGAGGGTGAGGCTGGACAGTCGGAAGAGGGCTTGGGCTGGGAGGCAGGAGCGGCCTTGGAGTTGCGCCAGCCTGACCAGCAGGTGTGCGATGATGGCAGCTATGATCTGCAAGGTCACGGCATTGCGGTTCTTGCCGATGAAATGGTGCAATCTGAGGTTCTGCTTGATCCACTTGAAGAACAGCTCGACCTCCCAGCGGCTCTTGTAGAGGTCGGCGATCGCGTCGGCTGGAGACTGCAGGTCGTTGGTCACGAGCGTCAGCACCCGACCTGTGCTGATCTGCACCGTCACCAGCCGGATCGGCTGATCGAACGGGTTCTGGCGGCTGGCGGCGAGACGCTTTGGCAGATGCCCGATCTGGTCCTTGAGGATGTGGGGTGCGGCCTTGGGCACCCGGCGGCTGCGGGTAATGCGCACCGGCGTGTTGGACTTCAGCCGGGTGACGAAGTGGCAGCCCGCGGCGGCCAGGCTCGCCCAGAACGTGAAGCAGTAATAGCCTTTGTCGAACACGTAAGTCGCGCCGGGCTCGATCGGGAAGCGCTTGGCGGCGGTCACGTCGTTGACCCGCGACGAGGTGACGGCAAAGCAGGTGGTCCGGCTGGCGAGCGGGTCGAACACGACGTGCAGCTTGACCGCGCCATCGACCGCCCAGTGCTGCACGGCTTTGCCGGCGTGGAGGCGGGTGGCGTCGATCAGGCGCAGGGCCTCGCGTCCCAGCCCAGGGGCCAGTTGGCCCACCTCGCCGCAGAGCGCAGCGGCCACGGCTTCGAACGGCGCCGTTGGCCGGACTGCGTTGGCATCACTCAGCGTCGAGCGCCGCACCGCCCCAACCCCCAAATGCGCCAGCGCCGGTTGGTGGCGCTCGAGCAGCCGAGCCAAGTCACGCATCGACCGGGCGCCGGCGAGCTGCGCCGAAATCAGCGTCACCAGATGCGCCCACTCCGTCAGGCCCCATTTGACCCGCCCCTCGACGGCCGCCTGGAACACCCGGCGCGGAAGGGACTTCATCAATTGGCCAAATACGGTAGGTTGGAACGGCATGGCTCAGGCTCCACGAGCTTCGATTCGGACAGGTCGTCGCAAAACCCATTCGAATCAGAGCCATGCACTCTGTCCAGCCCAATCCATTCCGGACACCAGTGGATCAAGTCCGGCCATCCACGTCTTCGACGTGCGACGACGGTGCGGTCCGAAGTCGTGGATGCCCGGCCGGAGCCTGTCTCGGGCTTGACCCGTGGGCCGGGCATGGCGCCAAGAGAGGTCGGCCGAAGGCCGTTGCCATTAATCCGGCGCGAGCCGGCGCTCACCGGTAGGGCAAAGGTCCAGCAGGGCGCAGCGCCCGCAGGCCGGCCCCTGGAAGAAGCAACAGCGTTGGCCGTGCAGCATCATCACTTCGTGGTTGTCATAGACCTGCTGCGCGTCCCAGTCCGGCGGCAGCAGCGCCGCCAGCACCCGGTGCGACGGGCCTACCGCAAGGCCCGGCGGAATCAGGCCGGTGCGGACCGCGACGCGGTGATGGTGGCTGTCAACGGGCAGGGCCGCCCGGCGCAGCGTGCTGAAGGCGAGCACCGCTGCGCTGGTCTTCGGGCCGACGCCGGGCAGGCGCTCCAGCCATGCGCGCGCCTCCGGCGCCTCCATGGATCCGAGGAAGTCGAGCGACAGCGTGCCGCGCTCCTCCGTGATGGCCCGCAGGATCGCTTGCAGGCGCGGCGCCTTCTGCTCGGGCCAGGTCGCGGCGGCGATGGCGTCCTGGACGGCCCTGGTGGGCGCGTCGCGCACCGCCGCCCAGTCCCGGAAGCGGTCTCGCAGCGTGGCGTAAGCACGGGCGGAGTCCGTGTTGCGGGTGCGGTGCGACAGCAGGGAGGAGACCAGCTCGCTCAGGGGGTCGAGGGAGTGGAAATAGGCAATCGGGCAGTGGTATTCCGCGCACAGCCGCGCGTGGATCTCCAGCGCCTTGGTGCGCAGGTCAGGTTGCATGACTGCTGTAAGGTGCTGCGCCGCCGTGCGTTCCCAGGGGACGCTCTTGCCGTGACGGCGTGGCGGGGCGAAGCTGCGCAGGTGCTACGCTCCCGACTCCGCCCGTGATCCGCGGCAACCTGTTCACCCGCTTCTACCTCGACGACGGCATCCGCGAGACGACTCCGCCTCTGCGCCAGAGCCACGACTGAACGCGGCGAACCCCGGATAACCACCAACCCACAGTTACCCTCAACCCGCTAGGCCGGTGCCGCGTGCCCGGCGCACCACTCATGTATCCAGGAACCCTAATTTGCAAATTTTCCGCAAATCGTGTTTCCTGGACGCGCAGCAGTGGTAGCTTAGGATGGATATATGTTGCTCCGGTTCAGTGCGCGTAATCATCTTTCCATCAGAGACGCACAAGAGCTCTCTATGACAGCATCTTCGCTGCGAGACGCCGATGCAGGCCTAATAAGCTGCGACGCGGCTCCTGACGGACGACTCGTTCCCGCCGCAGTGATCTACGGCGCCAACGCGTCAGGGAAAACAAATCTCCTCTCCGCTCTCCGGTTCATGCGACGTGCTGTCCTGCTCTCACACAGCCAGGGAGAGCCGGACGGTGGAGTGCCTCGTAAGCCTTTTGCACTTGACCCAGGTTGCACCGAAGCTCCGTCGTCATTCGACGCCGACTTCGTCATCACTAACGTGCGATACCATTACGGCTTCACGGCGACAAACGACGCTTTCGCGAGTGAATGGCTGTATAGTTTTCCAAATAATCGTCGTCTGGTTTTATTTGAGAGGAATGGTGCTGAATTCAAGTTTGGACGAGCTCTGAAAGGTAAGAACAGACTTATTGCGGAACTTACACGGCCGAATAGCCTGTTTGTCTCTGCTGCCGCACAAAACGACCATGAGGAGCTTTCGAAGATAAGTCGGTATTTTAGGTCGATTCGAAGTGACCACGACGTCTTTGTCTCGGGTTTCGACGCGAGAAGGCATCTCGCAAAGAATGATGTGGACCGTCGCACCATAGCCTTTCTCCAGAAGATAGAGACTGGCATAGTCAACGTAAGAAGGCAGGAGACCAACGTTGGTGAAGAGGTGAGATTAATGCGTAAGGAGCTAGGCCAAGTCCTTAGTAAGTTCGTAAAGAGTGCTTCACCTGACAGCTCGATCGTTGATGATTTGGATATGAAGGTCTCAATCCAACTTTCTCATCGCGGGAAGGATGGTCTAGAAACGTTCTTTGAACTCGAACGCGAAAGTGCAGGTACTCGTAGACTTCTCGTTTTGCTTGGCCCTGTATTTCGCAGTCTTGATGAAGGATCAGTGTTAGTCATCGATGAGCTCAATGCGAGCCTACACACGCAGGCTTGTGAAGCGGTTCTGACACTGTTTTCCCGACATGACACAAATCCGAAGGGCGCTCAGCTTATTACGACGACTCACGACACAAACTTGCTACGGTCTCCTATTCTACGAAGGGATCAGGTCTGGTTTACGGAGAAAGATTCTAACGGCGCAACTCACATCTATCCTCTTACTGACATACGCACCCGCCAAGGTGACAATATTGAGAAGGGCTATTTGCAAGGACGGTTTGGTGCCTTGCCTTTTTCCGGTCCGATTCCAGAGCTTTCGGCCGTCGGTTGATCTCCGATGCCGGACCGCAAGCTACCCGACCTGAAGCGTCGCCAATCCACCCGTGAACCTCGGCGGCGCTTCATCATCTTCTGCGAAGGTAGGAACACTGAGCCTACATATTTTGCGGCTATCAAGCGTGTTTTTGCGGATTTGCTGGTCGAAATCGAGACAATAGGCGGTAGCGGTGTTCCCCAGACAATCGCGCACCGCGCGTCTGAGCGGGCACAAAGTCTCAAGCCTCGGCGGACTACCCGAAACGTGCTAAGTTCCTTCGAGGAGAAGGATGAGGTCTGGGCAGTAATCGATCGGGACCAACACCCAAACTACGACGATGCTGTACGAATCTGTGAGATGTCCGGTGTTGGCGTTGCACGATCTAACCCATGCTTTGAGCTCTGGCTTATTCTTCATTGTGAGATGTTCGACAGGGCTTGCCATCGTAAATCAGTTCAGGCGCATTTGCGAAAACTCAGGCCAGAGTATAACCCATCGGCTCGCAAGCTACTGGCCTGCGGCGATTTACTCGCGCACGTGCAGACCGCGGAGACGAGAGCCGAAAGGCAGCTTGCCTCCCGAGAAGCGGAAGGAGCAGCTTATGGGCCACCTTCTACGACGGTGGGGGATTTAACCCGCGCGATCCGTCAGGCTGCAGAACTTGCCCAGCCATTAAAACCGGTTCGCTGACAACATCACGGCGGCGGCGCTTCGGCCGCTATCACGGGCGTGTGCCGGCCTAGTCGTCCCGGGCGATGACCGCGCCTCCTATCACGCGCTCCAATCACCCCTTGACCCCGCGCGCGAGAAACCAGTTTATCCTCCCCGATGTCCTCCACCTCCGCCCTCCTCGACCCGACCGACCGCGCCCGCCAGCGCGACGAGGACGCGCAATACTACCGCCAGGTCCTGCACAAGTTCATCGCCATGGGCACCGACCTCGCCGAGGCCGTCCACCGCCAAGCTCTGGCAGAACCCGCCGCCGCCCCCCAAAGCGCTCCCCAGAGCCAGCCCGAGGACGAGCCCGCAGCACCCAGCCCCACCCCGAACCAAGCGACCACCTTCGACCGCCTCGCCCGCACCGTCCGCCGCACCATCGCGCTGGCCCGCAAGCTCTCCGAGCCCGCCCGCGACGCGCCCGGCCCGAAGCTCCGCCTGAACAAGTGCCCACACGAGCGCCGCACGAACTGCGCCGAGACCGACGCCCCCAATGCCGAGCCGTGGGCCGAGCCGTGCGAGCGCCCCGAGGGACCCGATTGCGACGCCGACGAAGACCTTGACGACGACCTCGACGAGCAATCCTTCGCCGACCTCATCGCGAGCCTGCGCCACGACACCGGTCTCGCCCACCTGTCCGACGCCGAGCTCCGCCAGCACCGCACGCCCCCAAAGGCGCAAGGAAGCGCACACGAGGGCGTCCCAAGCGGGATGTGCGGCCTCTGCGCCCGCGCCGCCGCCCAGCCAAGGACCGTTCACCCCACGACCGGCGACCCGCGCCCTCCTGCGCCGCCCCGGCCCACCCGGCCCGGCACCGGCCCGCCTGGACCCTGATCCGGGTCCCCGACCACGACGGTGTGACGCCGGACCGGTCAACGTTCAGAGCGGTTGGGAGTATAAGTTCGGCCGCCCTGAACTCGACCGGGACGCGACCCGCCACAAGGAGACCCCATGACCGAGAGCAACGCGGCGCAGCGCGAGCGATGGGACGAGCAGGTCGGCCCCAAATGGGTCCGCATCGCGGGCGAGATGGAGCGCCGGCTCGCGCCCGTCACCGCGTTGCTCCTCGCCCGCGCCGCGCCTGCGCCGGGCGAGCGCGTGCTGGACGTTGGCTGCGGTCCAGGCTCGACGACGCGGCTGCTCGCCGCGTCTGTAGGCGAGCAGGGCAGCGTCGTGGGCGTGGATATCTCCGAGACCATGCTCGCCGATGCCCGCGCGAACCTTCCGCCCGGCGTCGAGCTGCTGCGCGCCGACGCGCAGAGCCACATCTTCGCCCCACCGCCCTTCGACCTCGTCGTCTCCCGCTTCGGCGTGATGTTCTTCGCCGAGCCCGTGGCGGCGTTCCGTAACCTGCGCCGGGCGATGCGGCCCGGCGGGCGACTGTGCTTCGCGGCCTGGGCACCGCTCGGCGAGAACCCGCACTGGCAAATCCCGCTCGGGATCGCGATAGGTCACGTCGGCCGGCCCGAGCCGAAGGACCCGCGCGCGCCGGGGCCGCTGGCGCTCAGCGACGAAGGCTACGTGCGCGGCATCCTCGCCGCTGCCGGCTTCGGCGATGCACGCGTCGCGCGCGAGCAGGTCGAGCTGCCGGGCAGTCCAGCGTGGCAGGAAGCCGAGTTCGCTCTCTCGATCGGTCCGACGGCCGGCCTCCTCGATGAGCGCCCGGCGGACGACAGGACGCGGGCGGTGATTCTGACCGAGATCGCGGACGCCTTCCGACCCTACGAACGGGACGGAGCCTGCGCGCTGCCAGCGACGGTGTTCCTCGTCACCGCCAGTGCTTGACGCGCGCGCCGGCACCCGGCGACGGCTGGGAATAAAGTGCGGCAGAGGAGCGTCTATAGCTGCGGACGACGAGGTCCCAACCTCGCCGTCCTGGGCAGGAGATGTCGTCCTTGCAGGCATGGTCTCTCTCTCGCGACCTCGCCGCCGGGAGCAGTCCTAGGCTGCTGCCCGGCAGCGGCTTGCCTAGTCCCGCCTGAGTGCGATGGTGGGCGCGCTCGCCAAGGTCGAGGCGTGCATCCCGGCGCTGCGGCGCTACGCGTCCAGCCTGCTCCGCAGCCAGCAGGACGCCGATGACTTGGTCCACGACACCCTGCTCCGCGCGCTGGACAAGCTGCGCTCCCGCCGAGGGCACGATGATATCCGCCCCTGGCTGTTCGCCATCATGCACAACCTGTTCGTCAGCCAGGCCCGGCGTCGCCGCACGCGCCTCGCCAGCGAGGTGACGAGCGATCTCGGCTGGGGAGCAACAAGCCCGGGCAGCCAGGAGGACAGCCTACGCTGGCGGGAGGTGCTGGGCGCGCTGAGTGCGCTGCCCGAGGAGCAACGCGCGGTGATCCTGCTGGTCTCGGTCGAAGACCTGTCCTACGCCGAAGTAGCCCGGGTGCTCGGCATCCCGATCGGGACGGTCATGTCCCGCCTGGCCCGCGGCCGGGAGCGGATGCGCCATTTGATGCAGGGGCAGGAGGAGCCGGAGCAAGAGACGCGGCCCGGTCTCAGGAGGGTCAAGTGACGGAAGGGGATCGGCCGATCACCGAGGAGGAGCTGCACGCCTACATCGACGGTTGGATCGGTTCCGAGCGGCGGTCCGCGGTTGAGCGATACCTGCAGGAGCAGCCCGAAGCGGCGCAGCGGATCGTCGCCTATGGCGCGCAGCGCGAGACGCTGCGCGCGGCGCTTGCAGCACCAGCGGCAGCGCCGATCCCGCCGTCGCTGGATCTGACTCGCCTGGTCGAGGAAAGGCTGGCGCGGCGCCGGGTCCCTTGGCGCCTGGCCGCCTCGGTCGTGCTCGCTCTCGGGGTCGGCGGCGCCGGCGGATGGTATCTGGGATCGCGCTCGCCGACCGGCCTCGACGTGCTCGCGCGGGAGGCGGGGGCGAGCTACGCCGTCTTCGTCGCGGACACGCAGCGGCCGGTGGAGCTTTGGGCCGACCAGCGCGGCGATCTTACGCGCTGGGTGTCGAGCCGGCTGAACCGCTCGGTCGCCCCGCCCGACCTATCCGCGTCCGGCTACCGCTTCCTCGGCGGCAGGCTGGTCGCGACCGAGCGCGGGCCGGCGGCGCTCTTCATCTACGAGGACGGGCGCGGGATGCGCCTCGCCGTCTTCATGCGCCCGATGGCGCACGCCAGCACGACCGCGATTGAGCAGGTGGAAGCCGGTCCGGTCGATGGGTGCGCGTGGGTCGAGCACGGCATCGGCTACACCGTCGTTGCGGACGAGCCCTACGCGCGGCTGCTGGATTTGTCCCAGCAGGTCAGGCGGCAGGCGCAAACGCACGGCTGACCCCAACCCGACGCATCAGCACCACCCGGCGGAATAAATGACCTAAGACCCGCGTCCTTGCACGCAGCCGCCACACCATCGGGGCGTGCTGCAAGGAGCCAATCCATGATCGAGACCATACACGGTGATCGCCGGTCGTTTCTCAAGACTGGGGCGGTTGCCGGCACCGCCATGATCGCGGGAGCCTCGCGCGCGGCTGCGCAGCAGGCCGACACGGACGCGTCCAGCCGCCCGATCACCGAGGGCGACGTCGCGATCCTGCAATTCCTCGCCGCGGTGGAGCTGATCGAGAGTGATCTTTGGATCCAATACGCCGAGCTCGGCGGCGTGCAGGACACTGAGATCCCTGGCCTGCCGACCGGGGGAAGTGCGCCCTACACCGCCGCGCTCAACAACCTCGACGGTGACATGTCGCAGTATATCCACGACAACACCGAGGACGAGATCAGCCACGAGACATTCCTGAACGCCTACCTGACATCGAAGGGCGCCTCCCCGGTCAACCTGGACGAGTTCCGCACCCTGCCGAGCAGCCGGGCGACTGGAGCCAGGCAGATCGGGCGGCTGACGAACCTCATGCAGCTCACCGTGGATACCAGCTGGTATACGCGATACCGCAGCCGCGCGAACAACCCCGACCTTGACCAGGGCTTCAAGTTCCCGCAGGCGGTCCCGAGCCTGAGCAGCGGCCAGTTCACGGCGATCCCGCGGACCGACGCCGACCTGACCCCTCAGGGCCACATCCAAGCTATCGCCAACACGGCCGCCTTCCACTTCTGCTTCATCGAGCAAGGCGGCAGCAGCCTGTATCCGACACTGGCGCAGAACGTGACCCACCCCGAGGTGCTGCGGGTCCTGCTCAGCATAGGCCCAACCGAGACGAGCCACTTCCAGACCTGGCACGACAAGGCGGGGAATGCGGTCTCAGACCCTCTGGCTCCCCTGACCGATCCCACGAACCCGCGACTCGTGTTCCCGAACCTCAATGTCCCTCCCTTCGGCGGAGAAGACTTTCAGACCAACCTCATCATGCCTGAGCCATGCCCGTTCCTCAGCCGGCAACTTCCAGTCGTCTCGATCATCCGCCCCACCTCGATCGCGGAGGGCGGCGCCCTCGCGACGATCAAGGCTTTCGCTGCCGACGGCCTCTTCATCGGCCAGTCCGAGCGCTTCATCGAGCTGCTGCTCTTCCTGGCGCAGCGGGCGGACAGCGCCAAGCGCGGCTCCGTAGGATGAGCGCCCGCCTCGTCACCGCCAGCTGGTGAGATAGAAGCGGGGCAGCTCGTCGGCAAAGGCCTTGAAGTTCACGTCCTTGCCCATCGCGTAGGTCGTCACGTCAGTGAAGAGGGGCATGAAGTCGGCCTGCCCGGAGATGCGCTGGACCGCGGCCCGGTAAGCCGCCCGGCGCTGATCCGGGTTGGTCGTCGCCCCTCCTTCCCGGACCAATCGCTCGATCTCCGGGTCGCGCGTGTAGTCCTGATCGCCGCCCGTGAAGAAGTGTGGGAGGAAAGCAGAGACGTCGTTGATCGAGTAGCTGCCCCAGCTCCCGAGATCGAGCGGGTTGCGGCCCTCGACGCTGCTCTGCGTGGCGGCTGCGGTCGAGAGCTGTTCCACCTGCGCGCGGATGCCGACGGCGGCAAAATAGCCCTGAATCGCCGCCTGCCACTGCGGCAGCAGGTAGCCGACCATCTTGGTGTCGAAGCCGGTCGAATAGCCGGCGTCCGCGAGCAGCTTGCGCGCTGCCGTGGGATTGAAGGCGTAGTGCGCTGCGACGGATTGATCGCAGCCGAACTGCGTGGGGTAGCAGGGCGCGTCGAGCACGCGGCCGCCGGGCATGAACCGGCGGGACAGGGCCTCGCGGTCAACCGCCATCATGATCGCCTGGCGCACCTTCACGTCGGTCAGCGGGTTGCCCGTGCCCGTTCGCCCGGCAGCGTCCATGTTCATGTAGCTGACCCGCATGGACTCCTGCTGCATCACCTGCAGAGTCGGCTGGCGACCCAGGATGTCGAGCTCCTCCGGGCCGAACTGCCAGATCCAGTCCGCCTGGCCGCCCTGGATCATGGCCAGCTCCTCAGCCGTGTCCGCGACCTCGCGGATGAAGAGGCGCTTGATCGGCGGCTTGCCCTTCGGGCCGCCGAAATAGGCATCGTTGCGCTCCAGGCTGATGGAGGACAGGCCGTCAACGGCCGTGATGCGGTAGGGTCCGGTGCCGACCGGGTGCTCGCTGTAGGCGGCGGCGCCCCGCTCGCGATAGGCTTTGGGCAGGATCGGAAGCACCATCGCGATGTAGTCCAGCGCCGCCGGGAATACGTTCTTGAGCTTGATGCGGACGTGCAGGTCATCCACGCGCTCGGCGCCGGCGAGGAAGCTGTAGTTGCTGGGCACGGCGACCTGCTTGTCCGTCGTCGCGACCTGCACGGTATAGACCACATCGTCCGCCGTGAACGGGCTGCCGTCGTGGAACGTGACGCCGCTTCGAAGGGTGAACTCCAGCGTGGTGTCGTCCACGTAGCGCCAGGAGGTGGCGAGAAGCGGCTTGAGCTGGAGGGTCTCCGGGTCAGTGTAGATCAAAGTGTCCCAGGCGTGCTGGGAGAGGATCAGCCCGGTTCGAAGCGAGTTGTAGTAGGGGTCGAGGTTCGGAACCGCGTCGCGCCAGGCAATGCGCAAGGTGTCCGCCGCCTTCTGCGCCGCCGCCGGCTCGCCCCAAAAGCCGGCACACAGGCCGGCAAAGCCGAACGCCATCAGCATCGCCGCTGCTCGCGCCCTTCGCCGCATTGCTCCCCTCCGCTGCCTTCCTGCAGCGTAAGCGTGCGGCAACCCATGAAGCAACCCGGCGTTAGCCAAGGAACCGAGAGGCTGGCGCCACCGCGAAGAGCGCCCTAGTGGAGTGAGATGTGCCAACCCTGAGCCAGCTCTATCCGACCTACGGCGCGGCCGTGCGCGTCGTGAACGACCTCGAGGCCGCGGGTGTTCCCGCCAAGGACATCGCGCTGGTCTCGGGCGAGAAGGGCGCAGGCGCCCGCACCGGCGTCGGCGAGGTCTCCGCTGATACCCGTGCCTACGCCGAGGGCCTGAAAATGGGTGGCACGCTGGTCAGCGTCCGTGCCGACGACGCGCAGGCCGGCCGGATCGCGGCCATCTTGCGCGTCCAGACGCCTGCCGAGGACGCGGCGATGGTCGGGCAGGAAGCTGTTGCCGCCAGCGCGGCAGCGGAGCAGGCCGAGGTGCGCGCCGCGCCTCTGGCGGGCGAGCCGTCCGATGGCGCTCCCGCCGGTGCCTTCCAGGAGCGCTCGATCGAGGTTCGCGCAACGGGCGAAGAGGCGGTCACCTCCAAAGAAGTGCGCGTATTCGAGGAGATCCGTGTCCGCAAGAGCGCGGCCGACCGGCTTGAGACCGTGCGCGATACCGTGCGCGAGACCAAGGTGGATGTGGACGACAGCGCAACCCAGCGCTGAAACTCGCGGCGGCGGTATCAAGCCGCCCGCAGCATGGCCGCGATCGCGTCCGCGAGCTGGCCGACAGCGTGGCTCATCGCCGCGACCAAGGCCGGCGTCCCGGCGGACGCTGGCGCGGTCTCGATCTGCACGGACCGCGTCCGAGACGTGGGCCCGCCCCGCACCGAGCGCGTCACCGCGACCTGGGCGCGCAGCACCACGCGCCCGCCCGCATGCAGGTCGAACGTCGGCACATCCACCTCGACCTGCGCCTGCGGCTCCGGACTGAGACTGCCGTGCGACGTGAACACCGTCGTGCCGGGCAGGCGCTGGTTGAGGTCCTCGGCGAGCACTCGGCCCAGCATGGAGCCGAATGGCTCACCCCAGCGCTCGCCGGGTCGAAGGTCGAGCTTGTAGCTGGTGTCGTTGCGGACAATTTCCGACCGGTCTAGGTAGCCCGCGATGCTCGGGTCCCGCAGCTCGACCAAGCGCGGCCCGCCCGGCCGCGGGATGCCGGGAGAGGCGGCCAGCGTGTAGAATTCTGGCTCGGGCGAGCTGCAGCCGCTTGCCAGCAGCGCGAGCAGCATCGCCCGGCGCGGCAGTTTGGCATTCATTGGCGCACCTCCGGTGCGACGTTCATCGGCTCGCCCCGTATTCGGTCCTGCCGCGGATCAGCGCCTCAGGGTGGCGGTCCAGGAAGTCCGTCAGCTGCCGGACGCTGCGCGCCGTGTCGCCGAGTTCCGACATCGCGCGCTCCAACTCGCGGGCGAAATGCGACTCGCCACCGTAGCTCCGGTCGGCCCCGGCTAGGAAGCGGTTCGCGCCGGTCAGCGTTCCCTGCAGCTCGGTCGTGATCTCGGGCAGACGGCGCATCGTGGGGGCCAGGCCTTGGTTGGCGGTGCGTGCGAGCTGCTCCACCCCTGACAGCGCGCTGTTCGCGGTCCGCAGTGTCGCGTTCAGGTTGGCGCCGAGTTCATCGAGCGGCAATCGGTCCAGCTTCTGCGAGATGCTGCTGAGCGAAGCGAGGATGGTATCAATGCCGCCGCCGGCGGTGGGCAGCACGACGTAGTCGCCGTCGCGCGTCGGATTGGCGGGCCCGGCGTCCGGCGCGAAGTCGAGCGCGAGCACCATCTGCCCGGTGAGCAGGTTCGCCGAGCGAAGCTGCGCCCTTATCCCGTGCTCGACGAACCGCTGCGCCACGGCCTCCGTGTTGCTCGGGCCGCCCTTGGCCATTTGCCCGATCCGCTGCGGCTCGATGTCGAAGCGCACCCGCACCATCGCCTCGCCAGTCGTCTGGTCAAGGACGAGGTCGATGGCCGTGACGGCGCCTACTTGGATGCCGAAGAACTCGACCGGCGCACCCACGCCAAGGCCGCGCACGTTGCTGGTGAAGAACGCCTCGAACGGCAGCTTGTCCGTGAAGCCGGCGTTCTGGGCGGCGGCGTAGTCGTTGTAGAGCTTGAAGCTGGCGCCGTCCGGAGCCGGCTCGCCTTTTGGTCCCTCGGGCGCGTCGAATCCAACGCCGCCTGCCAGGACGGCTTGCAGGCTCGCGATCTCGACGTGGACGCCCGTCGCCCCGACTTGCACGGACAGACCCGAGACGTTCCAGAAATGTGTTTCCTTCTGTACGTATTTGTCGAACGGCGCGCGCACGAAGACCCTGATGTGCACCGGCCCCGAGCCGTCCCCGACGTCGTAGTTGAGGACCTCGCCCACGGCGAGGTCGCGATAGAACACAGGTGCGCCTGGGCTGAGCGAGCCGAGCCGGTTGGCGACCAGCGTGTAGGTCCGCCCCGGCTCATTAGAGCGAACGCCGGGCGGCGTCTCAAGCCCGGTGAACGCCCGCTCCGGCTGGCCCTGGCCTTTGCCAGGGTCCATCGCGATGTAGGCCCCGGAGACGATCGTCTCTAGGCCGGAGATGTTGCCCGCCGCCAGACGCGGCCGCACGACCCAGAACCGGGCATGGTCCGTGAGATAGGGCTCGGCCTCCGCGTTCATGCGTACGGCGACGGCGACGTGCGTAATGTCATTGACGAGTCTGACCAACTCAACGGTGCCGAGCGTCACCGCCTTGTATTTCACCTGCGTCTGGCCGGCGGTGATGCCGTCCGCTGTGTCGAAGGTGATGGCGATGAGCGGCCCGCGCTGCGACAGCGTGCGCCAAGCCAGATAACCTCCGATCGCGATCGCGACGAGGGGGATGAGCCAGATCAAGCTGAGGCGCGAGCGCTTCGTATGCGCCTGCGGCATCTCCGCAACGCCATGGTCGCGCTGATCGCTCATGCGGGTCGCCTCTCAGCGTGGCGGACGGGCGCTGGCGCGCGCCGCGTCTGCGCCGCATCCCACATCAGCCGTGGATCGAAGCTGGCGGCCGACAGCATGGTGAGCACGACGACGGCCGCGAAGCACGGCGCCCCCGCGAGCGGAACGACGGTCGCGAGCTGCCCCATCTGCACGAGCGCAGTCAGGATCGAGACCATGAACACGTCGATCATGCTCCACCGCCCAATGATCTCGATGACCCGATACAGCCGTGTGCGGTCGTGCAGGTGGGTGCGCATGTGCAGGTGCGTGCTGAGGAGCAATGCGAGAATCCCGACGATCTTGAGCAGCGGCACGCAGAAGGAGGCCACGAACACCAGCAGCGCGAGCGGCCAATCCCCGGCCGTGAGCAGCTCCTGCATGCCGCCTAGGATAGTATAATCCTGGCCGCGCGCGTAGCGGATGAATGTCATGATCGGCAGGAAGTTCGCTGGGCCATACAGTGCCGCGGCCGCGACCAGGAACGCCCAAGTCCATGCTAGGCTGGCACGCCGGCGCCGCCGCAACGTCGCACCGCAGCGCGGGCAGGCGCTGCCCGCCTCGGCCTCCGCTAAGACCCCGCAGCTCGTGCACGCGATCAGCTGCCGCCCGGCTTGACCCCGAGCCGAGGCAAAGGTGCGAGGCGAGACGGACGCCGAGGGGCGGATTCGTTCCCACATCTCATGCTCGTCGAGCAGCGCCTCGGTCGCGACCTTGGCGAACACGAGGCCGCCGAGAGCGAACGAGGCGACGCCGAGCTGTGCCGGCGCGAGGGCGCTCATGCGAGAGTAGGCCACGAACATGCCGAGCAGGAAAACCTCCGGCATGGACCAGCGCGCAAGCACCCTCCGAATCCGGGCGAGTCGAGCGAGCAGTGCCGGCCGCGCCGGCGGGCGACGCAAACCGCCGAGCACGACCAGGGTCAACGCGATCTGCACGATGGGGAAGGCGATCAGCGTGCACACCATGAGGAGAGCGAGCAGCGGCATGTTTCTCTGGTCGAAGCCCTGCGGGATGGAACCGAGCATAGCCTCCCGCACCCGACCGCCGACATCGACCCCGATGAGCGGCGTGCTGACCAGGAGCAGGTAGCAGACGAGCGCGGTGGCGTTCATCGCGAGCGCCCGCTCGACCGGGTCGCTGCGGCGGCGCCAGAGAACGGCGTCGCAGCGCTCGCACGCTGCAATATGTCCCCGGGGCGGCACGGGCACGCGCTGCAGAAGGCCGCACTCAGAACATTCCCGCACGGCAGGGGACGGACTCGGCCTCATAGGCAGCACGAACCTCCATGCGTCACACTTGTTGCACTGGCAAGTGAACCGTCCGTGAACCGCGGCTGATATTGCCCTTGCGCACCGCGAAGGGTATAGGGCGGCGTTCGCTCGGCACGCCGACGTAGCTCAGTGGTAGAGCAGCTGATTCGTAATCAGCAGGCCGTCAGTTCGAGTCTGACCGTCGGCACCACCTTAAAACAACGAGTTAGGTGGTACTCCGTCTCGGTTAGACATCGTGAAAATTCCCGCGGGGCATCACTGGGGCATCACAAACGGTGAGTCAGCCCCGCCCAACGAGCGCGGCTGCGAGCTTAACTAAGAAGGGGCGGGCCGGCGGAGGCGGGGACGACTCTGCGCGCGAGCGTACGGGCGGCTCGACACCCTCGGCAAAATCTGTCCTCCGACTTAGCGCCTTGTCGCGGATCGATATGCAAAAATCGCGTATCTGCCAACCATTTCGTGAAAATCTTGTTCTGAGCCAGCGATGTTCCTTGAGAGTCAAGGAACTTCCCGAGTTCTGGACATTGCGATGGGCCGCTCCCGAAAGGCAAACCGTTCCTAGGCGTCCCGCCCTGCGCGCTGCTATTTTATAGGAGTCACAACAGACACGAGGTTTGAGTTTATGAATACGAACGATACTGCCACGACGACCGTGAGCGGCACACGCTGCCTCTTGGACTTCACCGAAGCGCAACGCGATTATCGGATTTCGCGCACTAAGGCTTACCAACTACTCGCGGAGGGGAAGCTCCGAGCCGTGAAGCTCGGCGCGCGAACCTTCCTCGAAGAACCGTCTGTTAAGGCGTTCGTCGCTTCCCTCCCCGCTGCCCGCATCGGCGCCTCGGCGTCCGCCTGAAATACGAAATCCGGCACGCGCTAACGTGCCGGATTCCCGTGTAGAACTTCTTGTAAGACGACTACGGAAGTTTAGCACGGGAGGACTATCAATGACAACTTACAGATAGGACTTGGTAAAAATGCATAATTCCACGGTTATTCCGCTTCCCCATGTCGGAGAGGGTGTTGCCTTTCCGGTTGGAAAGAGCCTGGCTTTCGTATTCGCCGCAGGATCGCAAGTAGTTGTCGGCATCCCCAACTTAAATTTCGACGAACGCCGAGGTGAAGATGAAGGCCCGATCAGTGTTTACACTTTTGACGCTGACTCCCCTACTCTAAGCGTTGCTTTGGCTCAAGGCAACCTGCCAGGCGGAGAAGTTACCGCTGCCGTATTATCGGTTGCGCGCGAAGTCGCGAAGGCGATATCGAACAGGAAGCCCCTCTCCTCCGCATTTGGCGCGCGTTATGGCGATTGGTTCCTGGCACGCAGTCGGTTCCGCGGGTTGCCTGACGGGCTATGGATAAACACACCTGACACTGCCCGGTGCGCGTGCGGCGATACCGATATGGGAGCGCCGCAATGAGCGCCGCCACGACTACGGCCGGCGCGGACGACGCTACGCGCGTGTTGCGCCTCCGGCGAGGATTGCACCGCGCAGGGTTCCGCCCTATCGCGCTCTACAACTACAACTGCGAGGCCGTGCCGCTCAAAGATCGCGGGAAGCGACCTAAGGGCAATGGCTGGGAGGTGCGCGCCCGGCGCGACCCGCCCCACGCTGCCGTTTCTCCCGTTGAGCGTGACGCAATGGGGACCGGCATACTCTGCGACAGACTGCGCGCCTTTGACTTCGACGTTGAGGACGCAACGGCCGTTGCCGAGTTGCGCCAGCTTGCCCGCACGATGCTCGGCGACGCGCTCATGCGCTGGCGTGATAACAGTCCACGCGTACTCCTGCTCTGTCGCGCGGCGGAAGGTGAGCCGTCTAAGCGCGTGATCAAAGGCCGGCTCGGAAAGATCGAGGTGCTGGGACGCGGGCAGCAATTCGCGGCATATGGACGCCACTACACAGGTGCCGAATTGCGCTGGGCGCCGGGACCGCCGCACGAGATCGGCGCCGACGCGCTGCCCGTGGTGACTGAGGAACAGGTCACTGCCTTTCTTGCCGCCGCGGCCCCGATCATCGGCGCCGGTCCTGCATCCGCAACTTCGGCACGAAGTGGCACCTACGGAAGTGGAGGCACCACGGGCGACGCAACTCCCTGCCCCGATGAACTGGCAGCTATACTAGAACAAATGCCGAACCCACTGAATTGGGATCGCACCATGATGGTCGCGATGGCGCACGCGCTCGCGGCAGCGTTCGCGTCAGACCCCGCCCGTGGCCGCGGGATCTTCGTCGCATGGTGCGAGAGATGGGAGGGGGAGGTCACGCCCGGGGAGGCAGAGCGGGTATGGGACACCTTGATGTCTCCGCACTGCGTGGGCGCCCGTTGGATCGTTGATCAGGCTAAAGAAATAGGTATAGACACAATGGATTACGAGGCTGGGGAGTGGGATGCTCTCGATGGACCGGCGGAGCCTCCCCGCCGCCCGACGAAGGCAGCATTGTCCCGGCGGTCGAATTTTCCGATGACGCACTTGCGCAGCAGTTCAGCAACCGGCACGTCGGGCAGCTCGCTTTCGTCCCGGCATGGGGGAAATGGCTCCGCTGGAACGGCGCAAAATGGGGCGAAGACGACACGCTTGCTGTCTATGACCTCGTTCGGGACGTGTGCCGCGAAGCCGCCGGGCGAGCAATGCGGCTTGAGGGCGGGACGAACCTCGCCCGCAAGATCTCGAGCGCGGTCACAGTCAGCGCCGCCGAGCGCCTAGCCAGGTCGGACCCGCGGCACGCGCGGGCCGTGGGGGAGTTTGACGCGGACCCGTGGACGTTGAATACGCCCGGCGGCGCGGTTGACCTCCGCACGGGCAGCGTCCGCCCGCATCGGCCCGGCGACCTGTTTACGAAGGTCACGACTGCCACACCGGGAGGTGATTGCCCGCGCTGGCTTACGTTCCTCAGCCAAGCCTGCGGAGGCGATCAGGAGTTAGTTGACTGTCTGCAACGCTGGGCCGGCTACGCCCTCACAGGTGACATGCGCGAGCACGCCTTCTTGTTCATCGTCGGGCCGGGCGGCAACGGCAAGTCGCTGTTCATCAACACCCTCGCGGCGGCACTTGGCGACTACGCGGTCTCCGCGATGCCCGATGTGCTGCAACTCTCGCGGTCGGACCAGCACCCGACGCACCTTGCTGCGCTTCGCGGCGCCAGGATGGTGACGGTCCCGGAAGTCGAGGAAGGGCGACCGTGGGCGGAGCAGCGCATTAAGGCACTCACGGGCGGAGACCGTATCACCGCCCGCGTCATGCGTGGCGACCCGTTCGACTTCAACCCGACAGGCAAGATTTTCGTTGCGGGAAATCATCGCCCCGTGCTCCGAAATCCCGATCAGGCGATGCGTCGCCGCCTGCATCTCGTGCCCTTCACCCACGTCCCTGCAGTGCCGGATATGGGCCTAGCGGACGCGCTGCGGGTGGAGGCGCCCGGCATCCTGGCTTGGGCTATCCAGGGTTGCCAGGCGTGGCGGTCGAAAGGGCTACAGGCGCCTCGCGTGGT
The DNA here is from genome assembly GCA_963848595.1 of uncultured Alphaproteobacteria bacterium. Taxonomy (GTDB): domain Bacteria; phylum Pseudomonadota; class Alphaproteobacteria; order Acetobacterales; family Acetobacteraceae; genus CAWKEH01. The sequence goes on from CAWKEH010000006.1 coordinate 40,269, forward strand.
GGTGGCAGCCGTTGATGAGTACTTCGCCGACCAAGACGCGCTCTCGCGCTGGATAGATGAACGCTGCGAGCGCGATCCCACCTACCGCACGGGCACGCGCGATCTGTTCCTCGATTGGGGTATCTGGGCGAGGGCAAGCGGCGACGATCCCGGCACCGAGAAGCGGTTTTCGGAAGCTTTTGAACGGAGCTTCTGTAAGTATCGCAGTGGGCGCAGTCGGGGGTTCGTGGGGGTGCGGCTTCGTCCCGACCTAGAAGCACTCTGAGGATGAGTGACGGGTTGTGACGGGTTCTCCATTTCGACCGTTATCGCGCGCGCGCACGTGCATGATACGGGTGAAGCGGGAGACCCGTCACACCCGTCACACTCCCTGCGGTCTCGTCGGGTGTTAGTATTAGGTCAGTCAGGACTGTCAGCGACGGGACAACGTGGCCAAGATACGAGAGAAGTGGACAGCCTAACGGTTGCTACCTACGGCCCAGTACCAATACTAGCAGAAACTTCGTTCAGTTCAACTGTATCCGTTCGCCCGCCGACCTTCGTGCACTGTAGAGCGTTCCAAACTGGAAGTCTAACTCGTGATCTACTTGCTTCGGACATAAACCAAATATTGAGGAAAGCCAGCCTGAACTTCAGGGGAGTGCCGAGATCGAAACTCTCTTTCAAGGTCTTTACCAGTTTCGTGGGCAGAGCTTGGTCCACTTGTATGTATAGCTCCGCTCTCGCGGGCCACCACTCAGCCTCAAATGGATTTGCGAGAGAAGGGCGTGGCAACTCCTGTGGCTTTTGAGGAGCACGCGCGTCACCTTCATAGATAATATAACCATCAACTGATGATATTTTTATAGGAGCTCTTTCCATGTTCTTGCATGTGAGATTAATCGTCATCTTATGGTACTCGGAGATATGTTGAAAATCTACGTAGATTCTTCCAACATAAGGGGGCAAGGTGATGGATTTCGGCTGCGCGTCGGAGGGCGATCCCGCGCCTATAGGTGCAAGTAACCGATTTGCTCTCTCGCGCCTCTCTATCGGCCAGCGCATTCGATACGCTCGCATCTGCGGCAGCAACTTCGGCCAGATCATGACGCCTAGTCCAAATACGAAAAAGAGCACGGCAGCAGCCCATAGCAACCGGGCCGCGCCCTCATGGCCGCCGCTCCATTTCGCGCTTATGGCTGCAAGCGCAAACGATATCGCGATTCCGACCGCGCCGAGAAGGTTACCGAGCATGTCGCGGACAATGAGCGATGCCGTTACGGCTCGCCAGAGTCCGCATGGCCACGATTACGATAGGTCTCTCCGGCGCTTGCACACCGCTCCGCTATCGCAAATCCGTTATACGAATTAGACTAACCGGCTACCCGGGGTGCCCTAAAGATTTCGGAATCGGCCGGAGATGCCTAAGCCCACCGTCGAAGCCACATGCGCCATCCCGCTCCGCGTTCATGCCCTCGTGCGGCAGTCGCGCGAGTATCCCGATGGCCTGCTCCGGGCCTGGGGGAATGTCGTCGGGAACCCATTCGATATTCACCTGCAGGTGACGCTCGACAGCGCCGGGATGGGAGCGGGGACACTGCGCGTGCAGCACGCGGCGTTTCAGCACCTCACTGTCCCGGTCCCCGCGCAGGACTACGCGCTACCCCTAGAAGCCCTCCCCTGCCGCTTCGGTGGCGTTCGCTGGTACGCTCGATGCCCCGTTACCGGCGCTCGTGCAGCCGTGATCTATCTCCCTAATGGCGCTGCGCGCTTTGCCAGCCGGAGCGCTTATGGACTGGCCTCGAGTCCCAGTGTCGCGAGACCTGGAGGCGCCAACTGCGCCGCTTTTACCGTGCGGAATACCTCGCCGACACAACGAGATCTTTTTCAGAGAACGGCGTATGATGAAGCGCCATGCTGAGATCCCTATCCCTGCTGTACCTGATTCGCCGCTACCGCTGGGCAGTCGCAGCGTTCGTCGCGATTCACCCGATCACGTATCTACTCATGTTGACTCTCCCGGCGCCGGCGATGACCATACTGCTCGCTGCCGTGATCGTCGCGTTCGTGGTGCTAGGCGCAGTGTGGCTGGTCGCGGTCTGTACTCGGGTTGTAGCAACAGGAAGGTCGGCGGCATTGGCCGACAGAAGTCAGGCGCGCGAGAGGGACTCTGTTGTGGTCGCCGTATGAGAGAAAAGCGGTCCGAGTTACCGTCGGTGCAGCTGACCGGGCTGCTTGGTTCACGGGTGAGACGCCGTTGACCTGTCGAGCAGCCGTAGATAGAAATCACTCATGACCCTCGTTGCTTCATTCAAAAACAAGGTCAGTGCCGTAGTGATGGGCGATGTTCTTGTCACCTAACCTATGCCCGTCAAACAGGTAAGTGTCCAAACAAGTCATTTGCGTGATTGCGTGAGTGAAGGTGCAGATAATATTGTTAGATTGACCAGCAAGGTATGCGTTATCAGGGGTAATCTGGCGCTTGCGTGGACTGGTCCGGAAGTCATTTCCCGAGATTTCATGACCTATCTGAGTAGATGTCTCAGTAAAGAGCCGAATTTCACAGAGCTAGAGAGTCTCTGTGAAGCATATGATCAAAAGAGCAACGGTGCCATAGTGGGAGCGCTGGCGTCACAAGGTGAAATATTTAGCTTTCATCTCGACATGAGCTACCTAAATTTTAGGCGAGGACGCTGCTTTATAGACGGAAGTGGGTCGGCTCAGTTTCAACGCGTTGCGGAGAACGACAAATACAAGGAAAGCAGACAGGAGCAGAAGATTAACCAATACCGGTTCGGTGTTGGCAAGCTAGGGCTTTGGGCTTTGCACCAACTCTCAGAGCTCACCTTTCTGGAAGCCTCTGGATGGCCATCGCTCGAAAATAACTTCGGCTGTGGTTACGATCTTGCGGTTATGTTAGATGGTAGATTTTACCGGATCGGGTCTTTACGCACCGTTGTTTATGTCGTGCAGCCGCGGTTCAAAGACGGGGAGTATGCTTGTATGAATGTAGCTCCGTACGAGACTATGTTCATGCAGTCTCATCGGTCCGACGGGACAATTTTCCTAAGAAAGTACAAATTAGATCATCTTGATTACTTGAACGACAATTACAGGACTATTTTCAGAATTGTATCTACCGAAGAACGCACCGTGAGGCCCACCATAATCGAAAACCGAGTCGGCGGCGTTTTAAGGAAAGTGAACTTTATACGTGTTGTCTTTGTCTTTCCTCTTGTCGGCGGTGGTTACTATCGTAAAGCAGCAATTGTGACCAATCCGTCTGGTCTTTTCAATTTTCAGATGATGAAGAATGAAGCTGATGGACAAAGAATCGCTCTCTTTGAAGGCTCCGACAAGCTATTCAGCACAATTGACATTGTACTCAAGGAGCTTTTTTTCGTGATCATAGCGTGCTTCCATTTAGTGCTTCCCATAAGACGATCTCTTCTGACCATGCGAATGGTGTTAAATCGTAGCGTTTGCTTGCTTAGCGCCGCGCCAGCCTAAAGGCGACCTCGCTACGTGATAGGATGACGGTATTCGGTGGGCGCCCCTAGTGTATCTGCGGTCGAGACTGTGTCGCTCGCTTTTGTGCTCCTATACCCGCCGAACCGCCGCTACCGTCGCGACCTCACGGCGAGCGGCCACCTTTTCCGTCATGCTCCTGTTGCAGTGGAGGCGATCGCGGCGCTGGCGGTCCTTTCGGTGTCGATAAAGGAGAGAGGGTAAACACATGAAAGTGCTCGTGTCGATCTTAGCTGCCACGTTCTCTCTCACCCTTGCAGGAGCGGCTAAGGCCCGCATGGTTTTAGACGAGGCAACTATGCCGACCGTAGGATGCAACTCCGCCGACGACCTGGTGGACGTGCTCAAGGCCGGCCGGCTCAACGGCAAAGAAGGTTTTGGCGCGGCAAGCAAGCGGGCGGACGCCATCATAGAGAAGAAGGTCTCTGAGGGCCGATGCTTCAAAATTCTGCCCGGCCAGGAGGCGCTAACTTCCCTCGACCTGCAGTTCCCCAATAAGCTCATGGCCGGGATGTCGGTGCTCCTCACTGCGGACCGGGCGCCGTTCTGGAGTCTTTCTTGGACATGGCGCTATGTGGCGAATGTCCCGTAGAAGCGGCCGTAGCGCAGCGCTAAGCGTTGCGGTCTATGCCCGGCGCAGCGCGACAACCTTCCCGCTCGCTGCGTCTTCCGCACCGTCTAGGATGCCTTGCAGGCGCGCTGCCCAGCCGTCTAGCGCGGTCCGCTTCTCGGGCGCCCAATCGTGGCGCTGGTATATGCCGACGATCCCGGCCCGCGTACCAGAGATGTGGTTCAGCACCGCTTCTGTGACTTCGAGCCGCACGCCAAGCCGCTGCAGCCCGGTCGCGAGCGTGCGACGAAGATCATGCAGGCGCCACGGCGTCACAGGATCTCCCCCGCGTGCGTTCGCGATAGCCGCGTCTAGCGCCACCTTCGTCTTCGACCACGCGCTAAAAGCGGTCCGCGCACTGCTTGGAAATACCAAGCCATCGCGGCGCTCCATCCCGGCGAGCACGTCCCGCGCCATCGCCGAGAGGGGCACGATCTGATCGCGGTCATTCTTCGTGCGCCGGGCGGGGATCGTCCACGTGGATAGGTCCGCGGATAGCTCCTCCCAGCGCATTCCAGCGACTTCCTCTCGGCGCTGTCCCGTCAGAATCAGAAGCCGCACGATACGCCCGAACGCGGTATCCGTGGCCACAGCAGCACGCCAGACTTGTTCGAGTTCTGCATCCGTGAGCACGCGGTCGCGAGACGGCGCTGCCGGGCGGTCGGGAAGGTCCAGAAACGGGTTGCTGGGCACCTTCTCGTGCTTCACGGCCCAGCCGAAGCAGGCGCGGCCGTAAGCCGCTGTACGCGCTGTTATGGCGCTTCTATCGGTAGCATTCCCTCGCGCCGCCGGGCGCTTGCGCGTGATGCCGTCAAGCGCGCGAGTTACCGCGGCGCGGTCTAGAATCTCCGCCGGGCGTCCCCACTGCGCCTCGAACGCAGTATGGTGTGGAAAAAGTTGGTGTAAGGTTTGAGTAGGGTAGTGTAGATTAAGGTGAGGATGTAGGTTTAAATATAGGTAGTTTAAATAGATTGGTAAGAGTTGGTAAATTTGAGTTGGATAATAGTAGGTAGGAGGTGGTATTAGCAAGAGTTGTTGGTGGTAGAGATTTGGTAGGGTTAGGTGGTAAAGGTAAGGAGTTGGTATAGTGTTAGGTGTATTTGGTTTGGAGAGTGGTGGTTAGATAGTAAGTAGTAGGTGTGGTGAGGATAGTATTTAGTTTGTGTTATAGGGAGTGTAGATTGGTAGAAATAGTGGAGGAGGTTAGATTTGAGAAGTTGTATGTTAGATAGAAAGAAGAGGTAAGATAAAGATTGAGTAGGAATGGTATAGGGTAGTAGTTAGTTTATAGAGAGTAAGAGAAGTAGAGGGTTAGGTGTGTTTGATAAGTATGTTGGGTTAAGAAGTGTTTTTGTTGGGAGGAGTAGAGATATGATAGATAGATAGAGGGTTGGTGGTAGTATATAATAGAGTGTATGAAGGTGGTGGTGTGTGTAGAAGAGGAGTGATGTATATGTAGTAGTGTATAGGAATATGTAGTGGTAGATGGTGTTGTTTTAGATATTGATTTTGGTATAGTAGGAATTTATACCTGGGTATGAAGTAGAATAGTGAAGGTTTGTGTGTGTATGGTTTGGAAGAAGTTTTGGGTGTGGTGTAGTATATTTATAAGGTAGTTTTGGTTTATAGGTAAGTGGAATAAGTAGGTGAGAGTGGTTTGTAGTTGTTAGTAGGATAGGTTTTGGAAGGTATTGAGGTAAGTTGATATAGTATGTAGGAGTGGGTTGAAAGGAGTGTAGGTAGAGGTAGGAGGTGGTGTGGTTATGATTAGTGTTTAGTAGATTGGGTATTGTATAGTTAAGAGAAGGTGATGTTGGATTTTAGGCTGGATCTCGGGTAGATAGATAAGTTAGTGTAAGTTTATAGTATAAATAGAAAAGTTGGGAGAGAGAGTAAGGTGGAAGAAAGGGTATTGTTGAGGGAAGTGATAGAAGAAAAAGTAAGGGTAAGTGATGAGAGTAAGGCTGTAAAACTAATGAACAGACTTGGATATTAAGGGGAGGGTTTGCTAAAGTAGCTATTTGAGGTAAGTGAAAGGAGGCTTGTATGAGGTGAAAGAAGTATTAACAAGAAACTAAAAAAAAAACAAAATCTCAGCTTGCAGCGCCCGTACCGCCTCTGCGGCATACCGCTCGCTACGGTGCGGCGCCAGCCACTCCCGGCGCCAGTCCTCTACCAGCACGCCCACCGTCAGGCGTTCGCGCTCCTTTGCTAGCCGTGCGGCCTCCGCCGCTGCGCGTCGGGCCTTGATCGGATCCACGCCACTGCGCACCCGCTCGCGCTCACGCCGTGCTGCTTCCCTCGCGTTAGAGATGCCCATGGCGGGCCAGGAGCCGAGCGCGAAGCGCTTGGAGACGCCCGTAGCGTCGCGGCAGCCGAGCACCCACGTCCCCCGGCCCGAAGGCGTCACGCGCAGCCGTAAGCCCGGTAGCGCCTTGTCTGCCAGTTCGCGGCGCTTCTTCGACGCCACGGTGTCCTTCAGCGCCTTGTTGATCGCCTGCTCGTTAAGGTGAACCTGCATTCGTCGCTCTCCCGACTGATTTATTGCCGGGGCATCAGCGGGGCATCATCTTTTGCCCTGTCAGCCTGGCACGCCCTGGCACGTCCCGAGACGGGAGAATGCCACTAAAATGCTGACAAAGCAAGAAAAATATAGGCAATAGCTACAGAAACTCCGTTGACTTACCGTTTGCCAATATCACGAGATTTGCTGATTCGTAATCAGCAGGCCGTCAGTTCGAGTTCTGACCGTCGGCATCGCCTCGCAGGCTCAGCATTTGCGGGCGGCGCGGGAGGCGGGGTGCAGCTCTACTCGAACGCAACGGGCATTGTGTAGCTGCGCGCCGGACGACACAGCTGCGCGATGTCCAGCCTTCGGACGATCCAGAGATGGTGGCGAGCGTGCATACGTGCAATAGTCACGATGCCGCATCCTCCCTCGTGCGGCGACCGGGCCGGGAGTGCGCTGCGACCTGTCGATCGCGCCGCTCCCGGTTCCGCTCCGCTGAAGCCGGGCGACGCCTGATGCGACATCATCGCGGCGGGCGAAAGCCAGTCTGTTCATTGCCGCTTCAGGAAACCAAGAGACCGGTCCGCCACAATCAGCAGGAGCGCCGGACACCTGAGTGCAGGGCTGCTAGCCGCGGTGCTGGGCTCTAGCTATCCGCCGCCAGCTCCGCCTCGATCGCCTCGAGCCGCTGGCCAAGCCGGTCGAGCACATCCTGGCGGATGCTCAGGCCCGCGAGCGAAGCGAGCAGCAGGCTCCGGCAGCGCTCGCACTCGGCGCCCAGCAGATCGCTCGGCGCCGCCGGTGCCTTCGCGCCCGCGAGGCAGCCCACATACTGATCCCGCGCTGCACCCACGCGGTCGTCGCCTTCTATCCCTGCGAAGGCATCGTCCAATCTCTGGTCCAGCCAGCCCGGTGCCGCTGGAATCTCCTCCGTCATCGCCCGAGACCCGGCGATGCCCCGAGCACCCAGGCCAGCACGCCCTTCTGCGCGTGCAGCCTGTTCTCGGCTTCGTCGAAGACGACGCTCTGTGGGCCGTCCATGATCTCGGCCGTCACCTCCTCCCCGCGGTGAGCGGGCAGGCAGTGCATGAAGATCGCGTCCGGGGCGGCCTGCGCCATGAGGCGGCCGTTGACCTGGTAGGGAACAAGCAGGTTGTGCCGGGTCTCGGCCGGGTCGTCGCTCATGCTCACCCAGGTGTCCGTGACCACAGCGCGGGCGCCCTGAACGGCAGCCCTCGGGTCGCTCATCGCCTCCACCTGCGCACCCTGCGCGCGCGCCCAGGCGAGGAGCGTCTCGGGCGGTCGCAGCGGCTCAGGACACGCCAGGCGCAGCGTGAAGCCGAACCGCGCCGCCGCTTCGACCCAAGTGCGGGCGACGTTGTTGCCGTCCCCCACCCAGGCCACGACCTGCCCCGCGATGGGGCCGCGGTGCTCCTCGAAGGTGAGCACGTCGGCCATGAGCTGGCACGGATGGCTCGCGTCGGTGAGGCCGTTGATGACGGGCACGGTCGCGAACCGGGCCAGGTCGTGCAGCTTGGCGGCCTTGTCGGTGCGCAGCATGATCGCGTCCACGTAGCGCGACAGCACGCGCGCCGTGTCCGCCGGCGTCTCGCCGCGGCTCGCCTGCATGTCTCGCGCCGAGAGCACGATAACATCGCCGCCGAGCTGGCGCATAGCGACCTCGAAGCTGACCCGCGTGCGTGTGCTCGGCTTCTCGAAGATGAGGGCGAGCGTCTTGCCGGCGAGCGGTTTCGTGCTCGCGCCCGCGCGCTTGAAGCCGCGCGCCGCGTCCAGCATGGCGCGCAGCATGGCCGTATCGAAGTCACGAAGGTCGAGGAAGTGGCGCGGGCCGGCCGGCGGTCCCAGCTCGCCCTCCAGCTCGGCCGCCGGGCGGAGCAGCGCCCGGCTCACTTCGCCGCATCCTTGTAGGTGGAGGGAAGGCAGCGGCGAACGCCCGCCCGGATCATGGTGACGCCCTCCTCGATGTCCGCATCCGTGATCACGAGCGGCGGCACGAGGCGCACGACGTTGTCGCCGGCCGCGACGGTGAGCAGACCCTCCGCCGTGAACGCGGCCTGCAGCTCGCCGTTGGGCACAGCGGCCTTGAGACCCAGGATCAGCCCCAGCCCGCGGATCTCCTCGACCACCTGCGGATACTCTGCGGCGACCGCGTCGAGTTTCTGCCGCAGGCGCCGCGCCTTGCGGTCCACCTCGCCGAGGAAGCCCGGCGCCAGCACCACGTCCAGCACCGCGTTCGCCGCCGCGCAAGCGAGCGGGTTGCCGCCGAAGGTGGTGCCGTGGGTGCCGGCCGTGAGATGCTTCGCCAGGCGCTCCTTGGCGAGGATCGCGCCCATGGGGAAGCCGCCCGCGATGCCCTTCGCCGCGCTCAGCACGTCCGGCTCGATGCCGGACCACTGATAGGCGAACAGCTTGCCCGTCCGCCCCATGCCGCACTGCACCTCGTCCAGCCCGAGCACGAGGCCGAACTCGTCGCAAGCGGCGCGCAGGCCGCGGAGGAAGTCCGGGGACGCCGGGCGAATGCCGCCTTCGCCCTGCACGGGTTCCACAAGCACGCCCGCGGTCTGCGGCCCGATGGCGTCGCGGAGCGCGTTCAGGTTGTTGAAGGGAACGTGGTCGAAGCCGTCCACCTCAGGGCCGAATCCGGCGAGGTATTTCTCGTTGCCCGTGGCCGCGAGCATGGCGAGGGTGCGGCCGTGGAACGCGCCGTCGAAGCAGATGACGCGATACCGCTCCGGCTTGCCGTCCTCGTGCATCGCCCGGCGCATCATCTTGACCAGGCCCTCGTTCGCTTCGGCGCCCGAGTTGCAGAAGAACACGCTGTCCGCGAACGTGGCCTCCACGAACCGCGCCGCTACGCGCTCGGCCTGCGGCACGCGGTAGAGGTTGCTCACATGCATCACCCGCGCCGCCTGCTCCTGGATGGCGGCGACGAGGTGCGGGTGGTTATGGCCGAGCGAGCTGGTGGCGATGCCGGCGCCGAAATCGAGGAATCGTCGCCCGTCCACCGTCTGCAGCCAGGCGCCCTCGCCCCGCTCGAAGGCGAGGTCGGCGCGGTTGTAGGTCGGCATGAGTGGCGAGATCATAAGGGCATGGCCCCTGCGCTTGCCCCGAATCATCGCCGCCCAGCGCACCGGCGCCGGGGGTTTCGGGGAAGCGGGCACCTTGCGCGAGGGCGGGGAGGGAAGTCAACGCAGGGACGCCTGGCCCGCTACCGGATGTGAGCCTCCAGGAACGCGAGCGTCCTCTCCTCCGCGAGGGCGTTGGCGTCGGCGTTGAACGTCGCGCGGTCCTCGCAGCCGAAGCCGTGCCCGGCCCCAGGATAGCAGTAAATCTCAACGCTGAGCTGCGCCGCCTGGATCGCGCGCACATCGTCCATGGGGATGCTGGCGTCCTCCTCGCCGAAATGGAGCTGCACGGGGCAGTGCGGCGTCTCATCCCTGGCCGCGGCGATGCCGCCGCCATACCAGCCGACCGCGGCGCGGAAGAAGCTCGTCCGCGCGGCACCCCACCAGGCGACCGTGCCGCCCCAGCAATAGCCGACGATCCCGCACGCCTCGGGCAGCGCTGCCGCGGCGGCGCCGATGTCGGCGATGGTGCCGGCTTCCGGCACCTGGGCGCGCAGCTCCCGGCCAATCTTCACGTCCTCCGGCGCGTAGCCTAGCTCCACGTCGCGTTGCACGCGGTCGAAGAGGGCAGGGGCCACCACGGCGTAGCCGCGCGCGGCGAACCGGTCGCAGACCTCGCGCATATGGTGGTTGACGCCGAAAATCTCCTGTACGACGACGAGGCCGCGCTCGGCATCCTCGGGTCCGGCCCGATAGGCCGCGAGCGTGTGCTTGTCCGCCGCGCGCAGCGCCACTCTGATCCCCATGTCGCCCTCCCCCTTCGTTTCATGCCAAGATGCCGTGATGGCCGAGATCGTCAACCTTCGCACCCGCCGCAAGCAACTCGCCCGCGCATCCGCTGCCGACGCCGCCGCCCAGAACCGGGCGCAGCACGGCCGCACCCGCGCCGAGCGCCAGGCGGCCGAGGCGGCCAGGGAAAGGGAAAGCCGGAGCCTCGACGGGCACCGCCTATCCGGGGACGGCGAAGGGCGCGAACGCTAGCGCGATCGTCTCGTAGATCGCCCGCTTGAACGGCACTGCGAGGCTTGGCAGCTCATCGAGCATCGCCCAGCGCCAGGCATCGAACTCCGGATGCGGGTCCAGGTCGAGGCGGATGTCCTCGTCCCGTCCCTCGAAGCGCAGGGCAAACCAGCGTTGCCGCTGCCCGCGGTAGCGGCCGCCGAGCGCGTGCCCGACCAGTTCGGGAGGCAGATCGTAGGTCAGCCACTCCGGATGCTCGCCGATGATGCGCACCCGCCGCGTGCCGATCTCCTCGCCAAGCTCGCGGAGCACGGCATCGCGCGGGTCCTCGCCGTAGTCCATGCCGCCCTGGGGAAGCTGCCAGCCCCCAGCCGCGCCCTCGGCATTGGGCATGTCCGCCCGGCGCGCGGCCAGCACGCGGCCCGCCCGGTTGAACAGGGCGGCGCCGACGCACAGGCGATACGGCAGCGCGCTCACGGCGAAGGCTCGGCCGCATGGGAGAGGGCGCTCGCGGGCGCGAGCACGACGCCGCGAGCCTCCAGCGCACGCGCCCAGGCCACGACGGTCTCAACCAAGATGGGGGAGGGCGGCCCGGCGAGGCCGAGCGCACTGCCCTTGTCGCGGGCGAGGCGCTCCAGCTTCGCGAGCTGTGCCTCGATCTCCGCGCGCGCTGGCGGCTGGTCGAGGATGAGGTTCACGCTGCGTCCAGCGAGGCCCGGTGTCGGGGGGGCGTCTGGCCTCCCGTCCACGTAGAACAGGCCGCGCTCTGCCAACTCGCGGGCGACGACGCCGAAGGGCTCGGTCATGCCGGCGAACCGCTCGCCCTGCATCCCGTCCGAGGCGCTCGTGGCGCCCGCGTAGCCTTCGAAGCGGCTCAACGCCCACTCCAGATCGCGCTCGTTGTCGGCAGGCGCCGCGCCCGTGAGCAGCGCGCGCGGCCCCTCATCGTTCATCGGGTATCCCTGTGGCTCCATGGGAAGCGAGAGCAGCACCTCGTGGCCGTGTTGCCGGGCGAGGTCGGCGAGAGGACCGGGCGCCTCCGTATAGGCGGAGAGCGCGAAGTCAACTGCGGGTGGCAGCGCCTCGATCGCGGCCCGGCTGTCCGCATCTGCGAGACCGGTTCCGTCCATCACGATCCCGATGCGCGGGCGCGCGTCGGCCTGATCGAAGGGACGGGCATACGCTTGCATCGGCGCCAGTCCATCCGGGCCGCGGCGCGGCAGCATGCGGCCAGGGGAATCGGGAGCGGGTTCGAGCAACGCGGGATCAGGCTCTCGCACCTGGCCGTCCCACCCGGTCGGCACGGCCGTGCCCGGTTTTCCGCTCGACACTAGCGCCGCCGCCGGCGGCGCCTGAGGTGCAGCAGGCACCTGCGGCGCTGGCGCGACGGGCGAAGCGCGCGGCGCCCCAGTCTGCTCCGCGAGCGTGACCGCGGCGGGCTGCACACGTGGCGGGCCAAGCACCTGCAGGACGGCGGCACCGCCCGCGATAACGATCAATAGCGCCCCCCAGAAGAGGGCGAGCGCGCGCAGCGCCACGGCCCCTCCTGCGTTGCGTGCCTAGTCCGCGGAGGCGCGCTGCTGCTCCATGGCGCGCAGCACGATCAGCGCCTCCTGCAGCTGGTAGTCCGTGTCCGGCTTCGCCGGATCGAACTTCGGCCAGTTCTCTGGCGGCAGCTTGCTGATATCCCTCACGGACACGGGCAGGTCGCTGCGCGGCGCAGCATTCGCCTGCGGCTGCGTCCCACCCTCGTTCTTGAGCACGTGGTTCAGGTCCGATTCATGCTCCGGCCCGAAATGCGGCTCCGGCGCGCGGCTGGACTGCACGGGAACGTCCGGCATGATGCCCTGGGCCTGAATGCTGCGTCCTGACGGCGTGTAATAGCGCGCCGTCGTGAGCCGCAGCGCGCCCTGCTCGTGGCCGAGCGGGATCACGGTCTGCACCGAGCCCTTGCCGAAGCTGCGCGTGCCGACGAGGACGGCGCGGTGGTGGTCCTGCAGCGCGCCGGCGACGATCTCCGACGCCGAGGCGGAGCCGCCGTTGATGAGCACGACCAAGGGCAGGCCATTGGTAATGTCGCCCGGCTTGGCGTCCCAGCGCTGGCTGTCGCGAGGGTCGCGGGCGCGAGTCGAGACGATTTCGCCGCGGTTCAGGAAGTCGTTCGAGACGGCCACGGCCTGATCGAGCAGCCCGCCAGGGTTGTTGCGCAGGTCGAGCACGAGGCCCTCCAGGCTGCCGCCGGCCTGCTGCTTGAGCTGCTGGTAGGCCTTGCGCAGCTCGCTGTCCGTCTGCTCGTCGAAGCTGGTGATGCGGATGTAGCCGACGTGGCCAACCAGACGCGAGCGGACCACCTTGATGTGGATGACCTCGCGGTGCATCGCGACCTCAATGGGCGTGTTCACGCCTTCACGCTTGATCGTCAGCGTGATCGAGCTGCCGGGTGGGCCGCGCATCTGGTCCACGGCCTCGGTCAGCGTGAGGCCCTCGACCGTCTTGCCGTCGAGCGCGGTGATGAGATCGCCGGCCTTGACACCAGCCTTGCTGGCGGGCGTGTCATCAATGGGGCTGACGACCTTGATGATGCCGTCGTCCTCGGTGACTTCCAGGCCGAGCCCGCCGAACTCGCCGCGGGTCTGCACCTGCATGTCCTGGAAGGCCTTGGCATTCATGTAATTGCTGTGCGGGTCGAGGCCGCCCAACATGCCGTTGAGCGCGTTCTCGATCAGCTTCTTGTCATCAACCTTGTCCACGTAGTCGGCGCGGACGCGCTCGAACACGTCGGCGAAGAGCGCGAGCAGCTTGTAGTCCTCTGCATTGCTGTCCTGCGCGCGCGCCTGAGCGAGCCCGAGGGCTGGCGCGAGGTGGCCGAGCATATGCGAGGCGGGGCTGGCGGCAATGCCCGCCGCGAAGGCCGCGCCCAAGAGCAACCCATTCCGGAACTTCATGCGACGCTACCCCTCCAGCGGCCACGGCCGCAGCTATACACCATTACACCACGCGCCGCCTATCTGCCCAACACAGAACCCTGCATCTGGGGAAGACATTGGGCGCCGCCTGAGCGCGAAGATGGCTATTCGCGCACCCTCAGGAAGGGGCTTGGGTCGAGCCGCTGCCCGTTCTTGCGCAGCTCGACGTAGAGTCCAGGACGGTTGCCCGGCGCCTGCGGGTCCCATGGCGGCATCACGCCGACTGGCTCGCCCGCCTGGACCAAGCGTCCAATCTGGGCGTCCAAGCGAGCAAACCCGGCCATGATCACATTGTAGCCTCTGCCGCAGTCCAGGATCAACAGCAGCCCGAAGCTGCGGAAAGGGCCCGCGAAGGCGACGCGTCCAGTGCACGGCGAGACGACCCGTGCTTGCGGCGCTGCCCGGAACGTGATCCCACCTGCCGGCCCCGCATCGGTCGGATCGCCCCAGCCGCGGACGACACGGCCCGCCACCGGGACCGCAAGGCGCGCTGGCCGACCTTCCATGCTGCCGAGCCCAGCCGGCAGCGCCAGCGCTGCCTCCTGCCGCGCAGGTTGGGGTGGCGGGGGCTCCTCGCGCCGGGCGGCAAGGCGGTCGAGCGCGCCGCTCACGGTCGCTGCGTCCGTCGCTCGCGCCGCAGCCTGCTCGGCCTCTCGCCGCGCCGCCCGCGCCGCCGGGTCGGTCGTGTCCTCTCTCGCGCGGCGCTCGCGCGCGTCCGCGAGCGCCCGGTCGAGCGCCGCCGCTTGCGCCTCCTGCGCGGCCTGGGCTGCGCGCAGGCGGGGCACCGTTGCCGCGATCTCGCGGGAGAGGCGGTCGATCTCGCCCTGCCTCGCCCGCAGCGCCTCGGCTTCATGCTCCAGCCGCCGTGCGAGGCCGCGCAGCACGAGCAGTCCGTGAAGCGCCGCGTCGGGCGGCACCTCGGCACCGACCAGGAGCTCGGCCGGGTCGAGACGCATCCGCTCGGCGATCGGGAGCAGCGGCGCCATGGCGGCCGCATGCGCCGCGAGCTGGGCTTGTAGCTCCGCACGCTGCTTGGACAGCGCGTCGAGCTGCGTTGCAGCCTTGTCCGTCTCGGCCTCGACGGCTTGCAGCTTCGCCGCCGCCGCGATCCTCGCCGCAGCGAAGCCGCGCTCGCCAGCGTCGCTTGAGGCACGTGCCGGGCTGGTTCCCACGACCGCCTCAACGGCGCGCTGCGGACGGTCTTGATGCGGGCGCGGGCGATCGCGTGCGGCGATGCTCGGCACCCAGGCGGCCGCGAGCAGGAGCGCCAAGCTAGCTGCCGTGCTGCGCATCTATCCCCAGCAGCGAGCGCCCTGTCATCGCCGCTGGCTGCGGCAAGCCGAGCAGGGCGAGCAGCGTCGGCGCCACGTCCGCGAGCCGTCCGTCGCGCAGGGCGGCGCCGGGCTGATTGACGAGCAGCACGGGAACCGGGTTGGTCGTGTGCGCCGTGTGCGGGCCGCCCGTCTCGGGATCGCGCATCATCTCGCAGTTGCCGTGGTCGGCGATGACGAGCAGCGCGCCGCCCGCCTTTTCCACCGCGTCGGCGATGCGCCCGAGTTCGGCGTCCACGGTTTCCACCGCCTTGATCGCCGCGGGCAGGCTTCCCGTGTGGCCCACCATGTCCGGGTTCGCGAAGTTGAGCACGATCAAGTCATATTGCCCGGACTCGATTGCCTCGATCGCCTTCGCCGCCAGCTCCGGCGCCGACATCTCCGGCTGCAGGTCGTAGGTTGCCACCTTCGGCGAGGGTACCATGACGCGATCCTCGCCCGGCAGCTCCGCCTCCTGGCCGCCGTCGAGGAAGTAGGTGACGTGCGGATACTTCTCCGTCTCCGCCATGCGAAGCTGTCGTCGCCCGGCGCCGGCCACGACCTCCCCGAGTAGCCCGTCCATGGCCTGCGACGGGAAGAGCACGCCCATCAGGGGCGCGAGGGCGTCGCTGTAACGCGTCATACCCGCTGCAGCGGCGAGCTTCGGCACGCGCGGGCGAGCGAAGCCGGTGAAATCCGCGTCGAGAAAGGCTGCCAGGATCTCGCGCACGCGGTCGGCGCGGAAGTTGAAGCAGAGCAGCGCGTCCCCGTCCGCCATGCCGCGATAGGCCCCGATAACGGCGGGCACCACGAACTCGTCCGTGACGTCGCCGCCGTAAGCCGCGTCCATGGCGCTTGCGGCATCGGCGAAGCTCGGCCCTTCGCCGAGCGCCATTGCCCGCCACGCCTTCTCCACTCGCGCCCAGCGGTTGTCGCGATCCATAGCATAGTAGCGCCCCGACACTGTCCCGACGCGGGCGCCCGCGGGGAGCGCGGATTGCAGCCTCGCCAAGTAGTCCGAGCCCGAGAGCGGCGGCGTATCCCGTCCGTCCGTGAAGGCGTGGACGTGGACCGGCACGCGCGCGTCGGCGAGCAGGCGGGCCAGCGCCGCCGCGTGGTCCTGGTGGGAGTGGACACCACCCGGCGAGACCAGGCCCATGAGGTGACATGCGCCGCCCGTGCGGCGCAGCGCCTCGATCAGCGCAAGCAGCGCGGGGTTCTGCGCGAGGCTGCCGTCCGAGATCGCTTTGCTGATGCGGGGCAGCTCCTGCATCACGACGCGCCCGGCGCCGATGTTAAGGTGCCCGACCTCGGAGTTGCCCATCTGCCCTTCCGGCAAGCCCACGTCGAGGCCCGAGGTGCGCAGGAACGCGTGGGGTCCCGCCGCCCAGAGCCTTTCGAAGTTGGGCGTCCGCGCCTGGCGCACGGCGTTGTCCTCGGCTTCCTCGCGCCATCCCCAGCCGTCGAGGATCACGAGCATGACGGGTCGGGGAGGGGACATCCGGGACGGTCCTCACTGCAGTGGTCCGCGTTACTACCCCGGCCGCCAGGCACGATGGTAGGGGTGTCCGGTGCGGATGCATTGCGCGCGGTAGAGTTGCTCGGCGAGGAGCGCGCGCACCAGCAGGTGCGGCCACGTCATCGGTCCGAGCGAAAGTGCGGCGTCAGCGCGGGCGAGCACAGCGGGATCGAGGCCCTCGGCGCCGCCGATCAGGAAGCAAAGCGTCCGGCCGCGAGCAAGCCAGCGCTCGACGAGCTGCGCAAATGCGTCGCTGCCGGACGACTCGCCGCCTTGATCGAGCGCTACGGCGAGCGCGTCTGCGGGCAGCGCGGCCAGCAGCTTCTCAGCCTCGCGCCGCCGGATTTCGACGGGCGAGCCGCGCCCGTCTGGAACCTCGGTCACGGTGAGGGCCGGGCGAAGCCGCCTAGTGTATTGCGCGAGCAACACTGCTTCCGGTCCCGCGCGAAGCTTGCCTACGGCGATCACGCGCACGCTACCCGCCCTGGCCCGGCGTGGCTACAGTGCGGTCCCATGCCCCGCCGCGCCCTGCTCCTGCTCGTGCCGCTGCTCATCGCCGCCGCGCCCGCGCCGATCGCGCTTCACCCGGCTCCTGGCACAGCGCTCGACCGGGACGCGCGCAAGCTCTCCGCCGCCGATCTCCGCAACGCGGCCCGCGCTGGCGACCGTCCGCTCGTACTGGTCGGTTCCGCGCGCCTCGGCCCCGCGAGCGAGGCGCCGATCCTGCTCGTCCAGCTCCAGTCGGCGCGCGAGTGCGGTTCCGCCGGTTGCAGCACGACGGCCTATCGGGCAGTGAACGGCGCCTGGCATCGGGTGCTTGACTCCGTCAGCGGCCCTATCACCGTTCTCTCGACCCGTCATGACGGGTTCGCGGACCTCAAGGTAGGCGGCGACCGCTACGCCTGGAACGGCACCGCGTATGCCAGTCTGGAGCCGGCGCCCGCGCTCGACCTGCGCCAGCAGATCCTTCGGCATCAGGCGGCGACCCGTGCCTCTAAGGCGGCGCCTCGGCGGGCTCGTCGAGTTCCGCACCCCACATCTTCTCCAGAGCGTAGAGCGCCCGCGCCTCCGGCTTGAACAGGTGCACGACGACGTCGCCGGCGTCGAGCAGCACCCAGTCCGACCCCTGGCCGCCCTCGATTTGCACCCGCGGGATGCCGATCTCGGCCAGCTTCTCCTCGAGGTGTCCCGCCATGGCAGCGATCTGGCGGTCGGCGAGTCCGGTCGCGATCACCATCCGGTCCGCGAAGGAAGCCCGCCCAGCAAGGTCGAGAGCTATGACCTCTTCCGCTTTGTCGGCCTCCAGGCTCGCGACGATGACGGATTGGATCTGCTCCAGGCGATCGAGCTGCGCCGGCGGCTCGCGTTCCGCCTTGCCGCGCTTGCGCGGTCCCGCCGCCGCGGCCTTCTTGCGGGGCGTGCCGGGCGACTTGGCTGCCTCGGCCAGCGCGGGAGCCGGCGCGGACGCTCGGCGCCGGGGAGGCTTCGCCTCTGAGACGGGCTTCCTGGCTATCTGCCTGCTCCCTGGCTCGCGTTCTCATCCGCCTTATGGCGCCTGGCACGCGTCCGGCGCAACAGGGTCGCCGAGAGCGTGTTCTCCGAAGCTGGCATATAGAGCCAGGCCGGCGCCTTCATGCCGGCCAGCCGCGCCGCCGAGCGCACGCCCCGTCGAGCGCCGCGGAGGCGACTCGCCGCTTGCCCGCCGAGCGCGGGCGCCTTCCAACCGGGACGCGGCAGGACCAGGAGCGGCATCGTGCCCGCGATCGTCGTCCAGCGCTGCCACCGTGGCAGCTGGACTAGATTGTCGGCACCCATGATCCAGACGAACTCCGCCTTCGGGAAACGCTGACGCAGCAAGCGCAGCGTCTCCCAGGTGTAGCGTGTTCCCAGGCGCGCCTCGATATCCGTCGCCACGATCCGTCGCCCGTCCGCGATGGCGCGGGCGGAGGCGAGCCGCTCGGCGAGGGGCGCCATGCCGTCCCGTGGCTTCAGCGGATTCCCCGGCGAGACCAGGAGCCAGACCTGGTCGAGCCGCAGCCGGCGCAGCGCGAGCTTGGCGATGTGCAGGTGCCCGGCGTGCGCCGGGTTGAATGAGCCGCCGAGCAAGCCGATGCGTGCGCGCCGATGGTCGCCGAAGCGCGGAAGATCCGTGGCGCCGCGCACGCGCGGCTACCGCACCAGACCAGCCACGGCCGACGCCGCCTGATCTGCCGCCCGCTGCAGCCCCGCAATAACTTGCGCCGGTTCTTTTTTCATGTCGCTGACAGTCTCGAAGCTGGGCGCCGCCGTTGCCTCTATTTTGACGATCTTTGGGTTGTCGAAGAAGGGGTTCTCCTCGATCGTGCGCTGCATCAGAACCTCCGAGGTCCGCGCGTCGATCAAGCGCACATTCACCTCGATCATCGGCACGAACTCGTCTCCCTTGCCCGTGCCGAGGTTCGGCGCGATGTAGCCGTATGTCGCGATCGAGGTATCCAGGAGAGCATCAACGCCGGCGGACCCGGCGGGATAGCGGGAGAGGAGATCTCCGCCATTCCGAGCCGCGGGGATCGTAGAGACAGCGAGGCCCTTGGCGCGCAGCGCGGCCTGGAGTCTCGACAGGAACTCGTCCCGAACAGAGAACTGCTCCTGAGCGACGACGGTCCGCAGGATGTCCTCCCGGTGGTTCTGCATGATGATGCCGATCAGGCCTCCTCTGATCGGATTGTTCAAGACGAGGATATTGGCTCGCCCAGAGACGGCCGGCGTGAGCACGCCGACGGTCCTGATCGCTTCGCCCCGCGTGGGAGCGAGAGCGATCTGCTGCATGCCGCATCCAGCGAGGATGAAGGCGAGCAGCGGGGCAAGGAAAGGTGGCAAGCGATTGAAGTGCACGCTCATCTCCCGAGACGATCGTTTGATCATGACGGGATGAAGGCTGCGCGCCGTTCATGAAGAATTCAGCTAAGATGCAGCCCACGGAGGGGTTCAAGTCACTCGTCGCGGCGTTCACACCCGCTGGCGCTCGTCTCAGGGCCGCACCTGCCCCGTGCCCTCGACGAGGTAGCGGAACGTGGTCAGTTGCTCGATGCCGACCGGGCCACGCGCGTGGATACGCCCGGTCGCGATGCCGATCTCCGCGCCGAAGCCGAACTCGCCGCCGTCGCAGAACTGGGTGGACGCGTTCCAGAGGGCGACCGCGCTGCCGACCCCGGCCAGGAAACGCTCGGCGGCGCCGCGGTCCTCCGTGATGATCGCTTCCGTGTGCTCGCTGCCGTGCCGGGTGATGTGCGCGAGCGCCGCGTCCAGCCCGTCCACGACGGCGACGGAGAGCACGGCATCGAGCCATTCCGTGTCGAAGTCGCCAGGCCCCGCTGCCGGCAGATCCGGCAAGATCGCCTGCGCCCGCTCGTCCACCCGGAACTGGCAGCCTAGCGCCCGCAAGTCGGCGACGATCTGGGGCAGCAGGGCAGGGGCGCACGCCGCGTCTATCAGCAGCGTCTCCGTCGCCCCGCAGATGCCCGTGCGCCGCATCTTGGCGTTGGCAACGACCGCCCGTGCCATCGCCGGGTCGGCCGCTGCGTGGACGTAGGTGTGGCAGAGTCCCTCCGCGTGGGCGAGTACCGGGCACCCGCGCCTCCGCCTGCACGCGCTCGACAAGGCTCTTGCCGCCCCGCGGGATGAGCAAGTCGAGCAGCCCGGCGCCCGCCAGCATGGCCGCGACGTGCGCGCGGTCCACGTCCGGCGCCTGCTGCACGGCATCCACCGGCAGTCCGG
The DNA here is from genome assembly GCA_963848595.1 of uncultured Alphaproteobacteria bacterium. GTDB lineage: Bacteria > Pseudomonadota > Alphaproteobacteria > Acetobacterales > Acetobacteraceae > CAWKEH01. The sequence continues at coordinate 60,552 of CAWKEH010000006.1, forward strand.
CCCCCTCCAGCCCGGCGCGCACGGCGGCGTTGATGGCGGCCGCCGACCGCGCGCCGTCGGAGCCGCCGCGCAGGATGACGGCATTGCCGCTCTTGAGGCACAGCCCCGCGGCGTCCGCGCCCACGTTAGGCCGGCTCTCGTAGATCATGCCGATCACGCCGATGGGCTGCGCGACCCGGCGGATCCGCAGCCCGTTCGGCCGCGTCCACTCGGCGAGCGTGCGCCCGACCGGATCGGGCAGCGTGGCGACCGCCTCCAGGCCCGCCGCCATAGCCTCGACGCGCGCCGGTGTGAGCGCGAGCCGGTCGCGGAAGGCGCTGCTCGCCTGGCAGGCGGCGAGGTCGGCCTCGTTGGCGGCGAGGATCGGCCTCGTCTCCGCCCGCAGCCGTTCCGCCGCCGCGCGCAGCCCGGCGTCGCGCTGGACGCCCGGCGTACGCGCGAGCCGTCCGGCGGCGGCGCGGGCGCGGATGGCGGCATCCTGGAGCCAGGCGGTTCCGGCGTGTCCGTGCTGGGTCATGGGGCGCGAGCCTATGCTCCTTGCATCAGACGAACAAGGCCGCGATGGTCGCCAGATCCACGTCCTCGATACGGGCCGGGGACCAGCGCGGCGAGCGGTCCTTCTCCACGACCATGGCCCGCACGCCTTCACGGAAATCAGGGTGCCGCGTCACGTGCCGCCGGATCTCGATGTCCTTGGCGAGGGACTCGGCCAGGGACCACCCGGTCCCCCGGTGCATCAGCTCGAACGCCCAGAGCGTAGCACTTGGCGACAGGCCGCGGATCGTAGCGAGCTGCTCGCGCGCCCAGTCGGTGTCCTCCGCTTCAAGGCGCCGCAGGATTTCCGGGACGCTCTCCGCCGCGAAGCAGCGGTTGATCGCCTCGATCTTGCTCGGCAGCTCTGCCGGCGGCGGCTCGGCAGCGGTGGCGAGGACGGCCACGCCGCATTCCGCCAGCTCGTCCCCGAGTGTCGCCAGGCGGGCATGGGGGACGAAATGCGTGGCTAGCCCGGCCCAGACCGCGTCTGCCCCGCCGAGCCGTGCGCCCGTCAGCGCCATCCAGGTCCCCACGGCGCCGCGCAGCCTTGGCAGGACGTAGCTGGTGCCGACGTCCGGGAAGAACCCGATCGCCGTCTCTGGCATGGCGAACAGCGCGGCCTCGCTGGCCGCGCGGTACGCGCCATGTACGGCGACGCCGACGCCGCCGCCCATGCAGATGCCGTCCACGAGCGCGACGTACGGCTTTGGGTAGGCCGCGATGGTTCCGTCCAGCGTATATTCCGCAGTGAAGAAGCGCTCGAGGCTCGCCTCATCGCCGCGGATCGCCGCGTCTCGGGCGGCGCGGACGTCCCCGCCGGCGCAGAAGGCCCGCTCGCCCGCGCCCTCGATGACGACGGCGTGAACCTCCGGATCGTCGCGCCAGGCCTCGAGAGCCGCCGCCAGCGCCTGGAGCATTTCGAGGTCCAGCGCGTTCAGCGCGCGCGGGCGGTTGAGGGTGATGCGTCCGATGCGCCCTTGGTGCCGGGCAATCAAGGATCGGGTCTGGTCAGGCTGCAAGGCCGGGCGCTCCGCGTGGTGCGCCCGGCCTGTAGCAAGATGCCCGGCTATCGCCTAGAGAGCACCCGCGAGGCCAGTGCGCCAAGCACGCGCCCGCCTATGGTCCTGTTCGTCCGTCGCCGCACGACGAGTCCCGTCGCCGACGCCGCGAGCGACATCAGCGTTAGCGACGAGCGCAGCTCCACGAGCGACTGATCGCGCAGCAGCTTCGCCTCCTGCTCGATCTGCCCCGGCTCGTCGCGCCGGGCGAGCACGGCGAAGACGATCGCAAGCACGAGATCGAGCGCGAGCAGGATGACCGCCGCGATGGGCGGCGACACGTAGCCGATGAGGATCACGTAGATGAGGACGTGGATCATCACCAGGATGGCGAGGCCGAACACGGCCGCGACCACTCCGAAGGCGCCGCGGATGGCCTGGCGCTGGGCCATGCGGCGGAGATAGAGCGCCTCTGCCTGCGCGGCTGCGCGAGCGAGCTCGACGGAGCGCATCGCGTTAGCGAACGATGCGGCCGAGCAGGTAGCCGACCCCCGTGGCGATCAGGATGGCAACAAGCGGGCTTTCCCTGACCTTCTCGGACAGCATTTCGGCTTGGTCAGACGCCATGTCGCCGGCCTGCTTGGCGTAGTTCTGCGCCTGGCCCGCGGCGTTGGACAGCGCGGGCGAGACGCGCTCGCTCATCAAGGTTTGGACCTGCTCGCGAAGTTGCGAGATCTGTTCCTTGGCGTCCTGTGCGGCATCGTTGACATTATCGCTCGCGGCCATGGCTCTGCCTCCTGGAAGGGGATTGCGGGGGCACAACGCCATCGTTCACGGCGGGTTGCGGGCGGGCGCAACGTTTCCGTGAGTCAGGTGCTGCATGAGCGCTCGCGACCGAACGAGGCAATGCCGGTGCGCGACTGACGCCCGGTGCATCGTCGCGCGACGAGGAACCATACCTCCCGGTCGCTCGCGTCAGGCTGCGCGGACGGCCGCGATGAAGGCGCGGATCAGTGCCGGATCCTTCACGCCGCGCGCGCTCTCGACGCCGCTGCTCACGTCCACGCCGGATGCTCCGGAAATCCGGATCGCGTCAGCGACGAGGGCGGGGGTGAGCCCACCGGCGAGCAGCCACGGGAGCGGGGCGCTCCAGCGGCGGAGCATGGTCCAGTCGAATGCGCGTGCGTTGCCACCGGGCAGCGCCGCGCCAGCGTGAGGCTTCGCATCGAGCAGCAGCCGGTCCACGCCGGGCGGCGCCGCTTGCGGCAGGCTCTCTGCGTCCGCGACGCCGACCGCGAGCCAGACAGGCACGCCGAAGCGCGCCCGCACGCTCGCCGCGCGCTCAGGCGCGGCGTAGAGCTGCACGGCGTCGAGCGTCACGGCGTCGAGCACGCGGGCCAGGTCGTCGTCGCCGGGTTCCACGAAGAGCCCGACCCGCCCAGGGCCGCCGCGCAGGCGGCTCGAGAGCCGCGCCGCCTCGCCCGGCGTCACGGCCCGCGGCGAGGCGGGCGCGAACACGAATCCGATCGAATCTGCCCCGCTCTCAGCCGCGGCGTCGAAGGCGGCGGGCGCGTTGATACCGCAGACCTTCACCTCGACGGGCATCGGCGCGCCTTGACCGTAGCGGTCATGCGATCTCGCGGGCGATGCTTGCCGCGGCTGCCGCCGGATCGCGGGCCTCGGTGATCGGCCGGCCGACGACGATCCAGTCCGCGCCTGCCCGCGCAGCCTCGGCGGGGGTTGCCGCCCGCGCCTGGTCGCCCGCCGGGCTGCCCACCGGGCGCACGCCGGGCACGACGAGCACTGGTGCCGGCCCTAGCGCGCCCCGCAGCATGGCGACTTCCTGCGGCCCGCATACCAACCCGTCCAGCCCGGCGCCCATCGCGAGGTGGGCGAGGCGCAGCACCTGCTGCCGCGGCGCATCGGAGACGCCGATGTCATGGAGGGCCGCCGCATCCAGGCTCGTGAGCACCGTGATGCCGAGAAGCAGCGGGCGCCCCTCGCCGTCGCCCGCCGCGTTTCGGGCCGCTCGCAGGGCAGCGGTGCCGGCACTCGCGTGAATCGTCAGCATCCTAGGTCCGGCCGGCAGCACGGCGCGGACGGCGCCAGCGACCGTATTCGGAATGTCGTGCAGCTTGAGATCGAGGAACACGGGCAGGGGAGCGAGCGCCCGCACGCAGGCGGGGCCGTGCGCGACGAAGAGCTCGAGCCCGGCCTTTATCATGGCGCAGTGCGGCGCGAGCGCCTCCGCCAACACCTGGGCACGCGCGAGGTCTGCCGTGTCGAGCGCCGCGATCAGTCCGGCCACCGGTCAGGCCCCCAAAGTCTTACGTGCCTAGGACGCGAGTGCCGGGAGCCGTGAGTTGCGGGAGGCGCTGCGGTCCAGTGGCTGTCACGGCAGGCGACGCGGTGACGGGGGGCCGCTGCGCCTCGACCACGCGCAGCCGCGCCTCCGCCCGGCGGGCACGGCTGCGCGCGGCCATGGCCCCGCTCGATCCGAGCAGCGCGCCACCGACGAAGAACACTGCCGCAACGACAAGCACGGCAACCGACAGCGGCGTTTCCCACGTGTAGCCGGTCGGCCAGAAGCCGAGGACCACGAGCTGCTTGTTGCTGAGCGCGAAGATGACGATGAGCACCAGGACGATGGCGGCCACGACCGCCCGCACGAGACGCAGGGGCTTCATGCCGTGACTCGCTCCGCGCGTACAGCCCGGCGGACAGCTTTGCCGCCGCGGTCCACGCGCTCGCGCAGTTCCTTGCCCGGCTTGAAGAAGGGGACCGCCTTCTCCGTGACCGAGACAGCCTCACCCGTGCGCGGGTTGCGGCCGGTGCGCGCCTCGCGGCGCTTCACCGTGAAGGCGCCGAAGCCGCGAAGCTCGACGCGGTCGCCCGCGGCCAGCGCGTCCGCGATTCCTTGGAAAATGGTTGCGATGATCAGCTCCGCGTCGGGCCCGCGCAAATGCGGATTAGCAACGGAAAGCTGTGCGATCAGCTCCGATCGTGTCATGGGCCGTGCCCCGTGTCTGTGCCGCGCGGGCAGGGAATGAGACGCTGCCAGACAGCGGCGATCACGTCAACGCCGGATGTTACTGTGGTGAGACGCTTTGCCACAGCGCGAGCGCCGCCGGGCGGGTAGGAAGCAGTTCCATCAAGGCGCGGACCAGCGCCCCGGCGGTGGCGTTCATTGTTTGGTCGAAGAAGCCGCCAGGGCGCACGTCCCGGACGGGCAGGGAAGCAGGCACGTGGCGCTCGGCCGCGAGCCAGTCGCGGGCTTCCCGCTCACCGCCGATCTGGTCCACGAGGCCGAGGGTGACTGCCTGGCGACCTGTGTAGGCGCGGCCGTCCGCCAGCTCCCGCACGCGCAAGGGGTCGATGTGCCGGGCGGCCGCGACCCGCCCCACGAATTGGTCGAAGAGATCGTTCACCAGATTTTGCAGGTAGGCTTCCCCGGCAGGCGTGAGCGGCGCCGTGAAGCTCGGCTGGTCCTTGAGCGGGCCGGACTTCACGGTCTGGGCGTCGATGCCAAGCTTAGCGAGCAGCCCGCTGGCCTCGGGGGCCTCCAGGATCACGCCGATGCTGCCCGTGAGGGTCCCTTCGCGCGCGACGATGCGGTTGGCAGGAAGCGCAGCCATGTAGCCGGCGCTCGCCGCCGTGCCGCGCATCACGGCGACGACCGGCTTGCGCTGAGCGAGGCGCTTGAACGCGTCGTAGAGAGCTTCGCCGCCGGCGACGGAGCCGCCTGGGCTGTCGATCGAGACGAGGACGGCGGCGACGCTGCCGTCGCGCCCGAGCGCGTTGACGGCGTCGAGCTGCTTGCGGTCGTCGGTGATGAGGCCGGTGACGCTGACGCGCGCCACATGCCGACCCCCGATCCCGCCTGCGCCGCCGGGCCCCACCAGCGCGATCACCACCGCCGCCAGCGCCAGCACGGCGAGGACCCGCCAAAAGACGAGGCGGCGCTTGAGGCGCCGCCTGTCCAGGATGAGGTCCGTCTCGAAGCCCCAAGGAGTAGAAGCGGGCGTGGGCACTGGCGCCGGACTCGACAAGGCTTAGGCGTCGCTCCCGGCCTGCTGGTTGCGACGACGGATCGCCGCGCCCAGGATGTCGCCGAGCGAGGCGCCGGAGTCGCTGCTGCCATACTCCTGGATGGCCTGCTTGTCCTCCTCCACCTCGCGCCCCTTGATGGTGAGCGTGAGCTTGCGCGCGGCCCGATCGAGGCCGGTGACCTTGGCGTCCACCTTCTCGCCGACGGCGAAGCGGTCGGGCCGCTGGTCCTGCTTGTCGCGGGCCAGCTCGGCGCGCCGGATGAAGCCGGTGAGCACGTCGTCCACCTTGACCTCGATACCGTTGCTCTGCACCGCGGTGACGACGCAGGTCACGACGTCGCCCTTGTGGACGCGGGCGAGCACGTCGGCCGCCGGGTCTTCCTGCAGCTGCTTGATGCCTAGCGAGATTCGCTCCTTGTCCGGGTCCACGTCGAGGACCTTGGCCTGGACGTGCTGGCCCTTCTCATATCGGGTGATGGCCAGCTCGCCTGGGTCGTCCCAGGAGATGTCGCCGATGTGGACCATGCCGTCGAGGTCGGCGTTGAGGCCGATGAAGAGGCCGAACTCGGTGATGTTGCGGATCTCGCCCTCGACCGTGCTGCCAACGGAATGCTCGTCCTGGAACTGCTCCCAGGGGTTGCGCTGGACCTGCTTGATGCCGAGCGAGATGCGGCGCTTGGCGCTGTCCACGTCCAGCACCATCACGTCCACCTCCTGGCTGGTGGCGACGATCTTGCCGGGATGGACGTTCTTCTTGGTCCAGCTCATCTCGGAGACGTGGACGAGGCCCTCGACGCCGGGCTCCAGCTCGACGAAGGCGCCGTAGTCGGTGATGTTCGTGACGCGGCCTGTGTATTTCGCACCCGGCGGATACTTGATCGCGACACCGTCCCACGGGTCGGCCTCGAGCTGCTTCATGCCGAGCGAGATGCGCTGCGTCTCCGGGTTGAAGCGGATGACCTGGACGCGCACCTGCTGGCCGATCTGCAGCGCCTCGCTGGGATGATTGATGCGGCGCCAGGCGATATCGGTGACGTGCAGCAGCCCGTCCACGCCGCCGAGGTCGACGAAGGCGCCGTAGTCGGTGATGTTCTTCACCACGCCGTCGAGGATCATGCCTTCCTTGAGGCCCTGGATCAGCTCGCTGCGCTGCTCGGCGCGCGTCTCCTCCAGCACCGCCCGGCGCGAGACCACGATGTTGCCGCGGGCGCGGTCCATCTTGAGGATCTGGAACGGCTGCGCCGTGTTCATCAGCGGCCCAACGTCGCGCACGGGGCGGATGTCCACCTGGCTGCCCGGCAGGAACGCGACGGCGCCGCCCAGGTCCACCGTGAAGCCGCCCTTGACGCGGCCGTAAATCGTGCCGTTCACGCGCTGCTGCTGCTCGAAGGCGCGCTCCAGGTTGGTCCAGGCCTCCTCGCGGCGGGCCTTCTCGCGGGAGAGGACGATGCTGCCGTCCCGGTCCTCGTAGCGCTCGACGTAGAGCTCGACGGTGTCGCCGGGCTTGACCTCGGGCGGCTGGCCTGGGACGGCGAATTCCTTGAGCGAGACGCGGCCCTCGCTTTTAAGGCCCACATCGACGATGGCATACTCATCGGTGAGACGAACGACGCGGCCCGTAACGACGGAACCCTCGAAGCCGGAATCCCGGCCGAGCGTCTCGTCGAGAAGCGAGGCAAAATCCTCGGCAGGGCGCTCGAGGGTAGCAGTTGCGGATGCAGCCATACGGTCTATCAATTCCTGTCATGGTCCCGAAGCGGGACATGGTGTGCGCAGCCAATGATGGCCACGGCTTGCCGCGGAGCCGGTGCACCCGGCGGCCAATGGACGAAAAGCCTCGCACCGCGTGAGACGGCGGAGGCGACGGAGAGATACGCTTCGAAAGCGCAAAGTCAAGCGAAACCGACGCTCAGCGCGCGAGCGAGGTCGTCCTGTAAAGGGCAGCCAGCGGCGCGGTGTAGCCGATGCTTGTCAACTCGATGTGTCCACCTGTCTGGATCACCTCTGGCTGCTCCGGCCATGTCCCGTCGCAGCACCTGCGCAGCAACTCGGCCTCGATACGGACGCTGTTGACGACCAGGATTTCCTGCACGCTCGGGATTGTCGCATAGGTCCACACGTTGCCCCGGGTCTCGGCGTAGTTGTTCGGAGATGCCCCAGTTCTCGCTTGCCGGCGCCATCGCGACCGGCTCACCGTCCACGAGTTGTCAGCGCTGGCCCGTGCGCTCTCCTGAGTCCCAAGCCAGGAACTCGTCAACCGCCATGCGCGAAGGCGGATGCTTCAGTGCGACGGGCGTGCGCCATCCATAGCACGATCGGCCGCGCAGCGCTCCAGCACAACCGCGAGCGCCCGCGCGAACGCCGCCTCCGCGTCCAGTGCCGTCGTGTCCAGCAGCACGGCGTCCTCTGCCGGCCGAAGCGGCGCCACGTCGCGGGCCGTATCGCGTGCGTCGCGCTCGGCCATCTCGGCGACGACGGCTTCGAGCGTCGCCGTCCCACCGCGCCCGCGCAGCTCCAGCCAGCGCCGCCGCGCTCGCTCCTTGGGCGAGGCCGTGACGAAGAGCTTCACGGGCGCGTCCGGCAGGATCACCGTGCCGATGTCGCGCCCGTCGAGCACGGCGCCTCCGGCCGCGAACCGGCGCTGGAACGCGACAAGCGTCGCGCGTACGCCGGGATGCGCGGCGACGAGGCTCGAAGCCTGGTCCGCCTCCGGGCCACGCAGGTCGCCGCGCGCCAGGTCCTCGGCCCGTAGCGCCTGCGCCGCCGCCTCGGCCGCCGCCGGATCAGCCGGGTCCGCCCCCGCGTCGAGCACGCGGCGCCCTACGGCCCGGTAGAGCAGCCCGGTGTCGAGGTGAGGTAACCCTAGCGCCTCGGCGAGACGCCGGGCGAGCGTGCCCTTGCCCGCCGCCGCCGGGCCGTCCACGGCGATCGCGAGTTTCATCCGATCGCGGCGCCCAGGCCCCGCATGAGATCGGCGAAGCCGGGGAAGCTCGTATTTACGAACGCGGCGTCATCCACGGCCACCGGCTCAGCGCTCGCCTGGCCAAGCACGAGAGCGCTCATCGCGATCCGGTGGTCCATGTGCGTCTCGACGAAGCCGCCGCCGCGGGGCGGCCTGCCTGTCCCGTGGACGAGCAGGTCGTCTCCCTCGACCTCGACACGCACCCCGTTCGCCGCGAGCAGCGCCGCCGTCGCGGCGAGGCGGTCGCTCTCCTTCACCCGCAGCTCCGCGAGGCCGTGCATCCGCGTCAGCCCCTCGGCGCAGGCGGCGGCGACGGCGAGGACCGGATACTCGTCGATCATGCTCGGCGCCCGCTCCGGCGGGACATCCGCACCGCGCAATCCGCCATACTCCGCCACTAGTTCGCCGACCGGCTCGCCGCCCTCCTCGCGCTCGTTCTCCACGCGCAGCTCCGCGCCCATCTCGCGCAGCGTCGCGAGCAGCCCCGTGCGCAGCGGGTTGAGTCCCACCCCCTCGATCCGCACCCTGCTCCCCGGCACGACCAGCGCCGCAACCAGCGGGAACGCGGCACTCGACGGGTCGCCCGGCACCGCCACATCCGCAGCTCGCAGCTCCGGCTGCCCGAGCAGCGTGATCGCGCGCCCCGACCCATGCGCCTCGACAACGATTTGCGCCCCGAAGTAACGCAGCATCCGCTCGCTGTGGTCGCGCGTAGCCTGCTTCTCCTCGACCCACGTCTCGCCCGGTGCGTTCAGCCCGGCAAGCAGCACCGCGCTCTTCACCTGCGCGCTCGACACCGGCAGCCGATACTCGATCGGCAGCGCCTCGCGCGCGCCCTCGATGGCGAGCGGCAGCCGCCCGCCCTCCCGCGCCGTGAACCGGGCGCCGCACTGCGCGAGCGGCTCCATCACGCGCCGCATGGGGCGGCGGCGCAGGCTCGCATCCCCGGTCATCACGGCGAACAGCGGATGGCTCGCCAGCACGCCCGCGAGCAGCCGCGCCGCAGTTCCCGAGTTGCCCATGTCCAGCACGTCGGCCGGCTCGACGAGGCCGCCCACCCCGCGCCCGGCGACGCGCCAGCGCCCCGGCGCCTCGCGCGCGACCTCGGCGCCGAGCAGCCGCATCGCCGCCACGGTGCGCAGCACGTCCTCGCCCTCCAGCAGCCCCGTGATCCGCGTCTCGCCCACCGCGAGCGCCCCGAGCATGAGCGCGCGATGGCTGACGCTCTTGTCGCCCGGCACGCGAACGATACCCGTGAGCGGATGCGGCGGGCGGCGCCCAGTGAGGGGATGAGTTCAGGGGGTGCGTGACCATGGCCGCGCGATAGCATGAGCATGGCGCGTTTGACAGGCAGGCGCCGCGATGGCATGGGCCGCGCCCTTCGGCTTCTGATAGGGTCAGTACATGGCTAGCGCCGAACTCGGCACCAAGCGCGTCTGCGTCGCCTGCGGGGCACGCTTCTACGATCTGCAGCGCAGCCCGGCTGTCTGCCCCAAGTGCGGCACCGAGCAGCCGCCCGACCAGCCGCGCCTGCGCCGCCCGCCAGGTCCGCCCGCCGACGAGAAGCGGCTCAAGAAGCCGCCCGTGCCGGTCCTGGAGGACGCGGAGGTCGAGACGGCCGACGAGGAGGTCGAGGAGGACGTGCTCGAAGACACCAGCGATCTCGAGGACGACACCGACGTCATCGGCGGCGATATCGAGGTCGAGTTTGAGGTTGACGAGAAGGATTTGTAGCTGGAGAGCAGATCGTGCCTGACCGTCTCCGGTCAGGCACGTGAAGATGCTCGCAAAACAAAAGACTAGAGCGCGCTGACCGTATCCGGTCAGCGCGCTCTAAACCCGCCCGAGCAGGCGTAGCGCGGTCATCCAGGCCGCGTCCACGGGCAGCGCGGCGGCCTCGCGCAGCCGCCAGCGCCAGCGCGGCAGCAAGCGCGCGCTCGCCGGCACCTGCGGCGGCGGGCAGAAGCGGGCGTCAAGCCCGGCGAGGCGCAGGAGCAGCACCGTCCGTGGCAGGTGGTAGGCGCTCGTCGCCGCATAAACGACGGCGCCCCCCCACCCGTGCGTGCGCAGCAGCTGCGCGCAGGCGAGCGTCGAGCGCAAGGTGTTCTGCCCAGTCGGCTCGACCAGGATCTGATCGTCCGCCACACCGGCCGCGCGCAGCAGCCCGGCCATGACCTCCGCTTCCGCGGGCGGATAGTCGCCAACGCCGCCGGTCGGCACGTAGAGTGGAGCGTCCAGCGCCGCGCCGCAGCGCAGCGCCGCCTCGATCCGGTTCCGCATCGCGCCGCTCGGCCGGCCGCCCGGGCGGATGGCCGCTCCGTAGATCACGATGGCGTGGCGCGCCCCAGGCGCGACGGCGGATCGGGTCACGGAGGCGCTGCGAGCAGCACGCGGTTGACGCCGACGAGCGCGTCGTAGGTCGCTCGCCAGGCACTCGCGAAGGCACCGGGCGGGGTGCCGCGCGCCGCCATGGTTGCCTCAATCTCGCCCACGCTTCGTTCCCCATCCACCAGGCGCAGGATCGCAGCGGCTTGGGGCGGCAAGGGCACGGGGACGCGGATGCCGTCGAACACCATCACGAGCGTGCCGTCCGGGCGGATGGCGCGGGCGAGTTCCTCTGCGGGCATCTCGCGCGCGACCGGCACCGCCTCGGGACGCATCGGGTCGGGAAGGGCAGGGGCCTCCGCCTCGCGCACGCAATAAACGACGTGCGTGCTCATGTTGCCGCACAGCCCCTCGGCGACGGCCCCGCGCTCGATAAGACCGAGCCGGGCGAGGCGGGCGCGCAGCTTGGGGTCGGGCAGGTAGGCAGCCGGGTCATAGCGCAGCGGCTCCATCCAGCAGGTCACCCGCAGCCCAGCGCCCGCGAGCAGCGCGTGCAGCTCGGGCACGCTGTAGGCGCGGTCGCGCGGATTGAGCAGCAGATCATACAGCCCGGCATCGCCGCCTTCGAGATGGTCGCCGAAATAGGTGTTGCGCCGCAGCCATGCCGTCTCAGGCAGGTGGCGCATGACACGCCGGGCCACATCGAGGCGGGACGCGGGCGCCTCGTTCTCGGGGGCGATCAGGCGCATCGCGTCCTGCAGGGGATAGACGCCCGTCCGTCCGTGCGGCGCATACATCATTAGGCCGAGGCCGCCGCCGGGTGCGAGCACCGGGAGCAATGCGGCGAGGCCGGCCGCGGGATCGGGCAGGTGGTGCAGTACGCCGCAGCAATCCACGTAGTCGAACGGGCCGAGGCCCGAGCCGGGCAGGTCGAGGAGCGAGCCTTGCTGCCAGGCGAGGTTCGTGAGGCCGCGCGCCTCGGCGCGGGCACGGGCGATGGCCATGGCGGCGGCGGAGCGGTCGAGATAAGTGACGAGCCCAGGCCGTCCGGCGCGCGCGAGGTGCTGCGCCAGCATGATCGTGCCGTCTCCCGTGCCGCCGCCCGCGATCAGGGCGCGGAGCGGACGTGAGCGCGGACGCGCGGCGCCGAACACCCAATGGTCTATCTCGCGCAGGTGGCTCGGGCTGCCGATGAGGAGGCGCCGCGTCTCGTCGCGTGGGTCGCGCTTGGGATAGGGATACGCCTCATACTGGTCGGCTAGGTGGGTATCGGTTGCGTCCTGCATGGGCAGAGCTTTATCCCGCGCCGATGCATCCGGCCAGGACTTGGGGTTACTGCGGCATCGGCGTCGAGGGCGTCTCCAAGGGGGCGAACCTCGGTGCGCTGCTGCGCACGGCGCACGGGTTCGGGGCGGCGTTCTGCTTCACCGTGGGCGCCGGGTGGGACTCGCGGGCGGCGCGGCTCGCGGACACGGCCGATACACCGCAGCACGTGCCCTTGTGGCGGTTCGCGAGCGTGGAGGAGATGGCGCTGCCGGGCGGCTGCCAGCTCGTGGGCGTTGAGTTGCTGGACGAGGCCGTGGACCTGCCGAGCTTCCGCCACCCCTTGCGCGCGGCCTACGTGCTCGGGCCGGAGCGGGCGGCACTCTCGCCCGCCCTGCGCGCCCGCTGCCAGCACCTGGTCCGCATCCCGACCCGCTTCGCGCTCAACCTCGCCGTCGCCGGAGCGCTCGTGCTCTACGACCGCCTCCTACAGCACGGGCGCTTCGCCGAGCGTCCCGTGGCGAGCGGGGGTGCGGCGCCCGCGCCGGCGCCGCCGGGCCACGGCGACCCGCGGTTCCGGCGCACCGTCCCGGACTGGCTGGCGAGCGACGAGTAGCTTGTCCGCGGGAGGCGGCCACCGTATCTCTCCGCCCATGCGCTTCCTTTCCGTCCTGATCCTTCTCGCCGCCGTTCCGGCGTCCGCGGCGACGCACCCCAAGCACCCGGCGAAGCCGACTCACCCTGCGCCCAAGGCTTCGCCCGCGGCGCCCGCGTCCGCCGCGCCCAAGAGCATCGGGACCTGGGACAAGTGGGAGGCGGCGACGCACCCGGAGGGCGGCCAGCTCGTCTGCTACGCGTTCACGCGGGCGACCTCGTCCACGCCCGCGATGCCGGGCCGCGACGACGTGGTGCTGACGGTGACGGAGCGGCCCGGCAGCCGCGACGCGGTCGCCATCAGCGCCGGCTACGCCTATCCCAGGGACGCCAGCGTCGAGGCGCAGGTCGAAGGCAAGACGCTGCCCTTCTACACCGCCGGGCGCAGCGCATTCGCGCGGGACGACAAGGCCGCCGTCGCCGCGTTCCAGAAGGGGCGCGAAGTGATCGCCCGCGGGCCGGCGCCGAAGGGGCAGGTCACGGACGATTTCAGCCTGCGCGGCTTCTCCAGCGCCTACGCGGCCATCATCAAGGAGTGCCCGGCGAAGTGACCCATTCGCCCCTTGCCTCCCTCACCGACGTCGAGCGCCAGCGCGTCCTCGCCAAGAGCGCGCTGTTCAACCCGCCCGAAGCGGTGGCGCCGGACGGGCGTCGGGACCTGGTCGGCATGTCCCGCGAGACGCTCGCGGAGGCGCTCGCCGAGGTGGGCGAGAAGCTGTTCCGCACGAAGCAGCTCTGGCACTGGATCTATCACCGCGGCGAGACCGACTTCGCCGCGATGACGGACCTCGCCAAGCCGCTGCGCCTGCGCCTCGCCGAGCGGTTCGTGGTCGGCCGCCCCGAGATCGCCGCCGACCAGCGCAGCGCGGACGAGACACGCAAGTGGCTGTTCCGCTTCCGCGACGGGCAGGAGGCGGAGACCGTCTATATCCCGGACCGGCACGAGGACCGCGGCGCCGTCTGCGTCTCCTCGCAGGTGGGCTGCACGCTGTCCTGCCGCTTCTGCCACACGGGAACGCAGGCGCTCGTGCGCAACCTGGGCGCTCCCGAGATCGTAGGCCAGTTCATGGGCGCGCGCGACGCCTACGGCGAGTGGCCGTCGCCAACGGACGGGGCGGCGCGCCTGCTCAGCACGGTTGTGTTCATGGGCATGGGCGAGCCGCTCTACAATTACGAGAACGTGGCCGCCGCCGTGCGCATCCTCACCGACGGCGAGGGGATCGCGCTCTCGCGGCGGCGGATCACGCTGAGCACGAGCGGCGTGGTGCCGATGATGGACCGGGCGGGGACGGAGCTGGGCGTCAACCTCGCGGTGTCGCTCCACGCCGTCCGCGACGATCTTCGCGACGAACTGGTGCCGCTCAACCGCAAGTATCCCATCGCGGAGCTGATCGCCGCTTGCCGCCGCTATCCCGGCGCCAGCAACGCCCGGCGCATCACCTTCGAGTATGTCATGCTGCGCGGCGTGAACGACACCGAGGCGGACGCGCGCGCGCTGGTGCGGCTCATCGCCGGGCTGCCGGCCAAGGTGAACCTGATCCCGTTCAACCCGTGGCCTGGCAGCAGCTTCGAGCCGAGCACGCGGGCGGCGACGGAGCGGTTCGCAGAGGTCGTCAACGCCGCAGGCTTCGCCGCGCCCGTCCGCGCGCCGCGAGGGCGGGACATCCTCGCCGCGTGCGGACAGCTTCGGACGGAGAGCCGGCGGGTGAGGCAGGGCCGGACTGCGATCCAAGCGGACGAGATCGAGCGGCCGACCAGCCAGCCCGCACCGTAGGAGCGGGGGGAATAGCTCGCCGGGAGATCGATCACCCGGCGCTACGGCGCGGCAACGTCTCCGTCGATCGTGGCGTGGATCGATTGACAATGCGCGACGAGATTCGGGTGGGACATGAGGCAGCGCTTCAGCGGCGTATCTATCTCGTAGTAGTAGATGTTGGCCGTGACGCCGTAGATCGCGGCATCGATGCTCCTCGGCCTCGCGTCGAACAGAAACCTGTTCTCAGGCACCAGGTCCGCCAGCACGTCCAGGTCCGCGATGCCTCTCGCGTAGGCAGCATCGGGCTCGTAGCGCCCGATACCCTGATAGTGGTAGCGCTTGAAGTTGTAGTCCCGAGCCGCCTCTAGGGCTTCCGCGGTGACGCTGGCGTGGGTTCTGAGAATCGCGTCCCTGAATAGCGGCCAGAAGCGTGCATCCTTCCAGCGCGAAAAGGACATGACCCAGTAGAGGTCGTCGAGCGCCCTCCTGATGAGAAGGTCTGTATCGCGTTGGCTGGCCGTCAAGCCGTCGTCGATCGGAAGGGCGTATCGCCCGCGCAGATAGGAGATGATCGTGTCGCTATCGCCGATCGTATCCTGGCCGTCCGTGATGTAGGGCAATTGACCGCGTGGGGCGTCCTTCGCGTCGAGGATATGTTCGTGCCGGAAGCTGAGACCGCATAATCTCATGAAAGCGAAGATTTTCAGGCCGTACGGGTTGTTGTCCGCGACGCCATACAGGCCCGGGTAGGAGAACAGGGTCAGCATTCCAGCGTGCTCCCGATGAGCGCCATCTTGCACGGGTGGCCCAGTCCAGCCAAGCCAGACTGAGATCGGGGGGCAAGTCGAGACCCATCTCCTCCGTCGTCATGCCCGGACAGGCTCGCCCTGACATAGCCCGCATTCGCGACGGGCTGCTGCTCGGCGGGCTTCGTCTGCGGCCGCGGGCGGCCCGTGGATGCCCAGATCAAGTCCGGGCATGACGGCAGAGGGGTAGGCGCGGCCTATGCTAGGCGCGCTGAAAGCTGCTTGATCCGGGTCTCTGACGGTCGTGGCCGGGGAACCGGATCAGAGTGCTGGCGGACCGGTGCCGGGCCGGACGCGCGGGGGTGGGGCGGGGATCGGGCGCGGGTCGCCGGGCCTCGGTTGGATTGTCCTGGACTGGGCGGGCCTGGGTGCCGCTGCTGCGCGGGCGCAGAGCGGGCGCACGTCCTGGGGTGTGCAGTGCTGCCAGAGCTCGGCGTCGGTCAGGTGGGCGAGACCGGTGTCGTGGCGCAGGCTCGCGATGAGGTCGGCGAGCGACTGCTCGTCGAGGTCGTCGTCGAGGTCGTCGCCAAGGTCTTCGTCGGCGTCGCAATCGGGTCCCTCGGGGCGCTCGCACGGCTCGGCCCACGGCTCGGCATTGAGGGCGTTTGTCTCGGCGCGGTCCGTGCAGCGGTCCTTGGCACTTCTCTAGTGGGCACTCGTTCAGGCGGAGCTTCGGGCCGGGCGCCTCGCGGGCGGGCTCGGAGAGCTTGCGGGCCAGCGCGATGGTGCGGCGGACGGTGCGGGCGAGGCGGTCGAAGGTGATCGCTTGGCTCGGGCTGGGGTTGGGTGCTGCGGGCGCGTCCTCGGGCTGGCTCTGGGAGGCGCTTTGGGTGGCGGCGGCGGGTTCTGCCAGAGCTTGGCGGTGGACGGCCTCGGCGAGGTCGGTGCCCATGGCGATGAACTTGTGCAGGACGGCGCGGTAGTATTGCGCGTCCTCGTCGCGCTGGCTCCTCTGGGTAGAGTTGGCGCGGTCGGCTGGGTCGAGGAGGGCGGGGCTGGAGGACATCGGGCAGGATAAAGTGGTTTCTCGCGGGCGGGGTCAAGAGGTGAGATCAGCCGCCGGGTGTTCTCCTGCCCAGCATCATCCGGACCTGTGCTACGAGCGCATCCAGCGCGAACGGCTTGCCGATCACGGCCATACCCGGCGCGAGCTGGCCCTCGAGGGACGCGCCCGCGTAGCCCGTGATGAACAGCACGGGCAGGCCCGGACGGCGCTCCCGCGCGATGTCGGCGATCTGCCGGCCGTTCAAGCCATTGGGCAGGCCCACGTCGGTCACGAGCAAGTCCGCGCGCCGGTCACCCTCGAGCAGGCGCAGCGCGGCAGGCCCGTCCGTGGCCTCCAGCACCTCGTACCCCAGCCCGCGAAGCTGCTCGGCCGCCGCCTCGCGCACCGCCGCCTCGTCCTCGACCAGCAGCACGACCCTGCCAGCGCCGCCAGGCAGCGCGTCGGCTCCGCCCGGCGGCGAATCCTCGGCCGCTGACGCTGGCCGCTCGCTGCGCGCCGGCGCGGGCTCGTGGCGCGGGAGCAAGAGGCGCACGGTCGTGCCCTTGCCCGGCTTGCTCTCGAGACGCACGTTGCCGCCCGACTGGCGCACGAAGCCGTAGAGCTGGGAGAGACCCAGGCCCGTTCCTTGGCCCAGCGGCTTCGTGGTGAAGAACGGCTCGAAGACCCGCGCCTGCGTCGCCTCGTCCATGCCGACGCCAGGGTCGGCGACGGCGATCTCCACGTAGTCGCCGGGCTTGCCCCCGTCTTGCCCCGCCACGTCCCGCGCCTGCAGGCGCACGTCCCGGGTGCTGACTGTGAGCGTGCCGCCGCCCGGCATCGCGTCGCGCGCGTTGATGGCCAGGTTCAGCAGCGCGTTCTCCAGCTGGTTCGGGTCGCACAGCACCGGCCAGATGCCGTCGCCAAGGCGCAGCTCGACTTGCACGCCGGGTCCCACCGTGCGCCGGATCAGCTCCGCCATGTCCTCGATCAGCGCGTCCGGCTGCAGGGACTTGGGCAGGAGCGTCTGACGCCGGGCGAAGGCGAGCAGGCGGTGGGTGAGCGCCGCGGCGCGGGCGATCATCCCGCGCGCGCTCTGCAAATAGAGTTCAACCTCCTCCGCCCGGCCCTGGCCGATGCGCCGCTCCAGCAGCTCCAAGCTGCCGCTGATCCCTTGCAGCATGTTGTTGAAGTCGTGCGCGACACCGCCCGTGAGCTGGCCGACCGCCTCCATCTTCTGGCTCTGGCGGAGCTGCTCCTCGGCGGTCATGAGGTCGGCCGTGCGATCGGCCACGCGCACCTCGAGCTCGTCGTTGAGGCGTCGCAGCACCACCTCGGCCTCCTTGCGCTCCGTCACGTCGCTTGCCGCCCCGAACCACTCCTTGATCTCGCCGGACAGGTCCAGCAGCGGCACCGCCCGCGACAGCGCCCATCCCAAGCTGCCGTCGGCGCGCCGGACGCGGTGCTCCAGATCGAAGGCGCTCCTGGTCCGCACGGCCTCCGCGATAGCCGCGGCCATGTGCGGTCGGTCGTCGGCGTAGATGTAGTCCGCGAGCCAGGCCTGGCTCGGACTGTCCGTGTCTGCCATGAAGCCGCCGCCGGTGAGCCGGCGCATCTCGGACCAGTCGGGGCTCATGGTGAACATGACCTCCGACGAGGCTTGCACCAGGGCGAGCAAACGCTCCTCACTGTCGCGCAGCGCGCGCCGGGCGCGGGTGAGCGGCGTCACGTCCGCGAACGTCACCACGCTGCCCGCGATGAAGTTATCGACGTTGCGATAGGGCAGGACACGCGCGATGTAGCGCGCCTGCGTCGTCGGGTTCTCGATCTCGCGCTCGACAGCGGCGAGCGTGCGCGCGACCCGGCGGACGTCGTCCTGCAGCTCGTCGTAGGCGATGCGGAACCTGACGTGCGCGATCGGCCGGCCGATGTCGGTCTCGACGAGGTGGAACAGGTCGGCAACTGCGGGCGTGTAGTTCGTGATCCGCAGGTCGTTGTCGAGGAAGACGGTCGCGATCTGCGTGCTCTCGAGCAGGTTCTTGAGGTCGCTGTTGGCGCGGCCAAGCTCCTCGATGCGGTGCGCCAGCTCGCCGTTGACGGTGGTCAGCTCCTCGTTGACGGATTGCAGCTCCTCCTTCGAGGTCGCCAGCTCCTCGTTGGCGCTCTGCATCTCCTCGTTGAGGGACTGATACTCCTCGTTCGAGGCCGTCAGCTCCTCGTTCGTGCTCTCGAGCTCCTCGATCGTGGCCTGCAAGCGCTCGCGGGTGACGCGCAGCTCCGTGTCGAGGCGGCGCATCCTCTCGTCGCCCACGGCAGGCGCGCCCGACGGCGACGCCGCATCGTCCAGCTCGGGCAGGATGACGCCGTCCTTGAACAGGACGACGAAGGTCTGGGGCGAACTCGGAGCCATCCTGGACGGGCTCGACGGCGAGGTCCACGAGCACGCGGTGCCCGTTCTCGCGCATCAAGGTGCCAACGACCCGGGCGGTGCGCTTCTCCAGCGCCGCCTTGCTCAGCGCGCCCCGGAGGTCCAGGCGCAGGTCGCTGTGGACCAAGTTGAGCAGGTTCAGGCTGGCGGCGCCGCTCGCTGGCTGGATGAATCGGCCGACCCTGGCGGAGAAGTGCAGCACGTCGAACTGCCCGTCCACGATGGCGTAGGACGGGGCGTAGCGCTCGGCAAGGCGCTCCGCGCGGCGCACGAGAGTCTGCTCGACCGGGCGAGGACGCGGCTCCAGGCCGGCCTCGGCGGGTCGGGCGTCCGTCGTCGTGAGCAGGAGGTCGGGGAGATGGCGCTTTCCTGTCTCGAGCTTCCGGAAGATGCGGACGCCGCGTTCCAGGGGCGCGAAGAGCTTCGCGTGCTGCGAGACGTTCTCGGCGTTGCCGAGGAACAGGAACCCGCCCGGCCTCAGGGCGAAATGGAAGAGCGGGATGACCCGGTTCTGCAGGGCAGTGTCGAGGTAGATCAGCAAGTTGCGGCAGGACACTAGGTCCAGGCGCGAGAACGGGGTGTCCTTGATGACGCTGTGCTGCGAGAAGATGCATGTCTCCCGCAGCTCCCGCGCCACGCAATAGGTGTTGCCCTCCTTGACGAACCAGCGCGCGAGCCGCTCCGGCGTCATGTCCTTGGCGATGGCCTGCGGGTAGCGGCCCACCCTCGCGGCAGCCAGGGCGCGCCCGTCGATGTCGCTGGCGAAGAGCTGCACGTGCGGCGGCGCGTCGAGGGTGGCGGCGAACTCGCGCAGGAGGATCGCGATCGAGTAGGCCTCCTCGCCGGTCGAGCAGCCGAGCACCCAGGCCCGCAACTGATCGTTCCGGCCCTTGCCGTCGAAGAGCTTGGGGATCACCTGCGCTTCCAAATATTCGAACTCCCGGCGGTCGCGGAAGAACTGGGTGACGCCGATCAGGAGGTCGTTGAAGAGAAGCTGGGCCTCGTCGGGACGCGTCCGCAGGACGTCCACGTAGGACTCGACTGCGTCCGTCTGCACCACCTGCATCCGGCGCTGGACCCGGCGCAGGAGGGTGTTGGGCCTGTAGCCGTGGAAGTCGTGACCGGTTCTGTCGCGCAGGATGGCGGCGATCCGCGCCAGCGTGCCGGACAGGTCGGCCGCTTGTTCTTCGACCAACGCCACCGCATCCCGGCGGGCGAGATGGCGCGCCTGGAGCGCGATGCGCGCGGGAATCTCGTCGGCCGGCAGGACGAAGTCGGCCAGGGCCGCCGGGCTGTTCGAGGTGGTGAGGTGCCCTGCCTCGGAGTCGGCGGTCTCCTCGGCGAGCGTGAGGCCGCCAGCCTCCTTGACGGCGGTGACGCCGAGCGTGCCGTCCTCGCCCGTGCCCGCCAGAATGAGGCCGATCGTCGTCCCATCCTGGTCCTGGGCGAGCGAGAGAAAGAAGCTGTCGATGATCCCGCGCCCACCGGGCGCCTGCTCGGCGGGCCGCGTCCGGAGCCGGCCCCCGTCCACGGTCAGGATCACGTTGGGGGCGGGCAGGTAGATCCGCCCGGCCTCGACCGGCGCGCCGTCCACGACGGCCTCGAGCGCGCTCGACCGCTCGCCAAGGGCGCGCCTGAGCGCGTCCTCGTCGAGGGCCTCCCGGTTCTGCAGGGCGAGGACCACGGCCAGCCCGGCGTCGGGCGGCAGCTCGGTCAGCACGCGCACCAAGGATTCCGTCGCGGCCGCGGACGCGCCAACGGCTAGGATGGCACGGGCCGGGTGGCTCCCGGACCCGTTTCCGGCCCGCGTGCCCGGCTGCGCCCTCGTGCGGCTCTTTTTAGTCGGCAAGGGAGGCAATCTCGCTCTGAATAGGGGAATTATGCACTTGACTGCACACTCCGTCTGGGGCATAGTCTCGACCAGGAGAGATGCCCATGACCGCCGATCTCACGAACCCGATCTTCACTGACGAAGAAGCTGCCCGGAAGCACTTTGAGGCGATCCGCTGGCCGAACGGCCCGGTGTGCCCTCAGTGCGGCGGTTCTGACCGGGTGCGTCCTTACGGCGGCAAGTCGATGGGGCCGGGCTGGTATCATTGCAACGACTGCCGGCGCAAGTTCACGGCGACCATGGGCACGCTCTACGAGCGCTCGCACATCCCGCTTCATAAGTGGCTCCTGGCGACCACTTGATGGCCTCTTCCAAAAAGGGAATGAGCGCGCATCAGCTTTACCGGATGCTCGGCTTCGGCTCCTACCGGACGGCTTGGTTCATGGCGCACCGCATCCGCGAGGGGATGCGCCAGCTTTTTCCGGAGAGCGCTGGCCCCCTCGGTGGCGAGGGGAAGGTCGTCGAGATTGATGAGACGTATGTTGGCGGAAAGGAGAAGAACAAGCACGCCAAGAAGCGGAAGCATCTCGGCACCGGAGGCGTCGGCAAGGAAGCCGTGTTCTCGCTCGTCGAGCGCGGCGGCAAAGTCCGCTCGCACCATGTCCCCGCGGTCACGGCAAAGAACCTCAAGCCGATCATCAAGGAGCAGATTGACGCCGCGACGGCCGTAATGACCGACGAAGGCGCGGTTGCGATGTCGCTTGGCCGCGAATTCGAGAAGGGTGGTTCGGTCAATCACAGCATCGGTGAATACGTGCGCGGCGACGTTCACACGAACACCATCGAAGGCTACTTCTCCATATTCAAGCGCGGCATCATGGGAACATACCATCATCTCTCTGAGCAGCACTTGAAGCGTTACCTTGGCGAGTTTGACTTCCGCTACAATGAGCGATCCGCCCTCGGCGTTGAAGATGCCGAGCGCGCCCACCGTGCAGTAGCGGGCGTGGTCGGCAAGCGCATGACCTATCAACAAGCTGATAGAGACCCGGCCCAGAGCGCCGCAGGCTAGGAACGCACGGCGGCGTCGGCTGACACCGTTTTCCGATCCGAGACAGTTGGCACTGCCTTTCGGTGAGCCTTGAGGGGGCGCTTGACGACCCGAGGTTGAGGCGGCGTGTTCGCCATCACGCGCACTATCGCGTCGCGGCGTTGCGTTGTCTCTTCGTCGCTGAATTGGTCGGGATTGACCTTGCTCATGCGCGTTCCTCCCCGCAGGGCGCTCTCCACAGCCTCGCTTTCGACCTCACAACCGCTCTCTTTCCAACTCACGCTGTTTCGCGAGCTTCGCCTCTTTGTAGCCGGTGTTACAATAGGGATGGGTAAGCTGCGCGTTCTCGTCAATAGACAGCCCTCCGTCTGCCTTGCGCTCGCGATGGTCAATGGAGATGGCCTGAGTAGGAAGGTAGCCGTTACAGATCGGGCACCGGGGCGCAGTCTTAAGCAACTCCTGGACAACAACGCCGGATTTAACCTGCGTAGAGAAGCGGGTCGGCGCAACTCCCTCGTAAGGCAATTCGTCCGGCTGTAGGTAAGAGTGACTGCCCGCCCGGAGTTTGGTCACGATCTCACCCGATGGAACGCCCGATCCCACAAGCTTCAGCACATCTCTATAGAAGTCCAGAAGATGCTTGCGACCAGACGGACCAGACCCAAACTTCCGCATTATCTGGTTTTGCAACGAGCGGTTTCTTACCAGGAAATCCTCAAACTCCCGCCGAGAGTCGATGAAACTCGCGAGCTTTCCTCTACGTTCTATCTCCACAAGAAGAGCAACTGTGGACAGCAACATTGAAGGTATCTGCTTTCCAGTCCAGCTATAAAAATACACGGCCGGGTGGAGTCCGAGAGATGATGCATCATTGCTCAGTATGAGACGGGCAACGCGACGCGCCCTCATCAGGTAATTAATGGTTCTGCTGCCATCTGCATCTTCATTCTTGTCCGTCATATCAACAGAAAGTATGATCAGATCATACACCATACGCAGCGCCGTTGCAGCAGACACGGCTCCCCCAGAGGGATATCAAGAGATTTAATTGGGTAACGCAGCGTCGGCTCAAATATCAGTCTATGCAACTCGGAAGCGTGCTCCTTTATCTCTTCCTGTCGTTCAGATGAAAAATGCTGCCAATATTTGTGTCCACTTCCTCGACGAAGAATCGCCCTAGAGGCTATGGCCGTCGGCTTGCGCCGATCTCTGAGCAACTCAAGTTCCTGCGGGGTAATAGTGGCCGCCTGCTGATTTATCCGAGCAAACAACTCTTCGGCCTTTTTCACGTCACCTCTGACCCACTGCAATTTCAGGGTGAGCGTCGAAAGGCGCTTCGCCTGCGATGATATCTCCGGGCTATACAACTCCGGCTTGGAGACTGCCGCACGGTGATCGCCGTAAGAGCCGACTTCCTTGGCTACAGATCGCGAGTTTTCTGTGCGATCTTGATCTGATCCTCGGAGATAGCTACGGCCCGAAAAACTCCTGCGACTTCCCTGCCGTCTCCATAGTCGTCCTGGACCCAGGCGATGAGCGCGCTGAGGCGGTGCGATGACCATCAATCACGAATAAAAGGTCTTTGTTCTTCCAGAAAATCACGCCTGGAATGAGCTGATCCTGCACAAAGGATTTGATTAACCCAACAACGCGTCTCGGCTCCCACTCGGAAGTCTCTCTCTGAAAGTCGGGCTTCCGCAAACCCGCCGGAGAAGAACTCCCCCCTCTCAAGCTCCCTTATACCTATGGACAGCTTCTGCGGGAATTTCATCTCCTTCCCCGACGATTTCAAAATCCTCCCGCATGATCAATGCATCGAGGTTTACTGCGGTCAGCATCGCATCTCCGAGGCAAAGTCCAACCGTATCTATGATGCGAGGGAACCTCGGGAAAGTCTAGCGGAGACCCCATCCTCAGCACTCCCCGCATAGGATAGTGATGGCATGCCGATCGGGGTTAGGTGGGCTTGTGCAGTAGGTGCATAATACTGAATAGGATCGGTCACTAACACACATAGGGCACCCGATGTAGCGCGATAGTCCCTCGCCGCAGCATTCCGGCGGTTATCTCAAGACCCCCCGCCTACCCTCCCTCGCCGTCCGAGGGCGCACCTGGCGCCATCGACTTGAGCACGGCCCGGCGGAGGGTGTCGGCATACGCGCGGTATTCCACCGCCCGCTCCTCATACATCTCGGCGACCGCGCCCCGGCCGGAACTCAACCCGTCCGCGGCCATCCGCGTGACCAGCTCCGCCCGCTCCTCGATGATCCGCAAGGCCACCCGCAATGCCTCGTCAACGGTGTTCTCCTGCTGCTTGGCCACGACCTCAGCCGTCAGGGCGTGCCCGACCTGGCAGCGGAACCGCAGCGGCTTGGCTCCCCGCACGGCGGACAGGACGCCGCCGCAGGAGGGACAGGTCAGGGCGGCAGGATCCGCGAAGCGTCCCACGACCTCGCTGTCCACCCGCTCGCCGGCGGCGATATCAACCTCGAGGCGGATCTCGAGGGGGATCGGAACGCCCGGCCCGGCCGGCTCCCGCGCCAGGTCGGACAGGACGTCGCCGAGCCG
The DNA here is from genome assembly GCA_963848595.1 of uncultured Alphaproteobacteria bacterium. Classification (GTDB taxonomy): domain Bacteria; phylum Pseudomonadota; class Alphaproteobacteria; order Acetobacterales; family Acetobacteraceae; genus CAWKEH01. The sequence goes on from CAWKEH010000006.1 coordinate 84,759, forward strand.
GGCAGAGGGCATGGACAGGTCGACCGTGGTCGCCTGCATCGCGCGGCGCGGCATCTCGTCGGCGATGGCGTCAAGCGGGTCCTGCACCAGGGTGAGCCCGCCGCAGCGCTTGATCGCCTCGAGTCCCGAGGCGCCGTCGTTGAGCAGGCCGGAGAGGACGACGCCGATCACCCGCGGTCCGTAGGACACGGCAGCCGACCGGAACAAGGCATCGATGGCCGGGCGCGCCATGTTCTCGCGCGGGCCTCGGCCGAGCCGCATCTCGCCGTTGCCCAGGATCAGGTGGTGGTCGGGCGCGGCGAGATAGACGTTGCCGGGCACGATCAACATGCCGTCAGTCGCCTGCTGCACGGGCAGGCGCCCGGCGGCGGAGATCACCGTCGCGAGAATGCCGATGCTGCGCGCCGGGATGTGCACGACGATGAAGACCGCGGCTGGCAGGTCTGCAGGGAATGCTGCGAGGATTGCCTTGAGGGGCGCGGTGGCTCCGGATGAGCCGCCGATCACGATGATGTCGTGGTTATTGAGAGCGCTCATCAGGACGCCTCCATGCGGCCATCTTGAGCGTCAACGATTGCGTTGCACGATTTGTTCCCGTCCTCTCTCGGATTCGCCCTGCACGCCCCGCCTGTGCCTGACGGGAACTCTGTCCCGCGCGCGGCGTCCTTGCCCCGAACACTCACGGCGGAGCGCACGGCTCGCGGGGAGCCGGACCATGGCAAATCTGACAATCGAACGAGAGCATCTCGCCAAAGCCGACCAGGACATCGCCGAGGGCGAGAGGCGCATCACCGCCCAGGCTCTCCTCATCGAGCGGCTTCGCGAGTACAAGCACGAGGCGCGCGACGCCGAGGCGCTGCTCTTGACCCTGCGCCAAACCCTCGAAGCGTGGAAGGCCCACCGGGACGAGATCCTGCGCGTGATCGCGCGGCTGGAGCGGACGCCCTCGACCTGACTACCGGGACGGGCAGCGCACCAGCGGGTTCGGGAAGTCCTTGCAGCCGGGGAAAGTGATCTCGTCCGGCCCCATGCGCTGGACGTGCAGCACGTCGGGCAACTCGCAGCCGAACCCTGAAGCGGCCGGGTCGGGCTGACCGAGCGCGTCGCCGGGCGTATCGTTGGCCGGCACGAAGCGGAACTCGACGCGGCCCCGCGTGGCGTTCGCGGTCTCGATCACGCGTTGCGTCATCCCCGGCTGGATCAGCGACGCGCGCGCGACCGCGTCCTGGCCGAAGACCACCGAGGGCTGGGACCGGCACGCCTCGGTGGCGAGGTCGGGCGCGACCGGGAACAGGCCACCGGTCCAGGCGCCGAACAGCCAGGCGTGCGGGGGCGGGCGTCGCTGCGCCGCGGCGGGCGGGGCGGGATGCGCCGCAGCGAGCAGCATGGCGGCGAGCGCCAAAGGGAAGATTGGCGGCGAGCGGCGCATGGGCAGGAGTCCTTGGCCAGGATCAGGGCAGACTAGCCCCCCCGCCGGGCGGATCAAGGCGCGCGAGGGCGTCGCGCACCTCGTCCAGCGCCGCCGGGTCGTCGATGGTAGGGGGCGGTGCTGGGTCCTGGCCGTCGGCAAGGCGGCGGATGGAGGCGCGCAGGATCTTGCCCGAGCGCGTCTTGGGCAGGCGCGGCACGACCTGCGCCCGCTTGAACGCGGCCACGGGACCGATGCGCTCGCGGACGAGCTGGACCAGCTCTTGCACAAGTTCTTGGGCACGTTGCGGCTCGTCGCGCGCCACACCTGCCTTGAGCACGACGAGGCCGAGCGGCGCTTGGCCCTTAAGCGCGTCCGCAGCGCCCACGACGGCGCACTCGGCTACGTCCGGGTGGCTCGCCAGGACCTCCTCGATCTGCCCGGTGCTGAGCCTGTGGCCGGCGACGTTGATGATGTCGTCCGTGCGGCCCATGATCCACACGTCCCCGTCCGCGTCGATCTCGCCGGCGTCCCCAGTGCGATACCAGCCGGGGAAGTCGGCGAGGTAGGCGCTGCGGAAGGACTCGTCCCCGCCCCATAGCGTCGGCGCGAAGCCCGGCGGCAGGGGCAGGCGGAGCGCGAGGTTGCCCTGCGTGCCGCGCGGCACGGGCTGGCCGGAATCGTCGAGCGCCTGCAGCTCGTAGCCGGGCGAGGGCCGGCCTCCGGAGCCGGGCTTGAAGGGGAAGAGGCCGAGGCCGCGGAAGCCCGCCGTGACCGGCCAGCCGGTCTCGGTCTGCCACCAATGGTCCACGACCGGCTTGCCAAGGTGCTCGGCGGCCCAGACGGCCGTGGGCGGGTCGCAGCGCTCGCCCGCGAGGAAGAGGGTCTGGAGCTGCGAGAGGTCGTGGGCGGCCATGAGCCGCGCCTCGGGGTCCTGCTGCTTGATGGCGCGGATCGCGGTCGGCGCCGTGAAGAAGGCGCGGACGCCATGCTCGGCGCAGACGCGCCAGAACGCGCCGGCGTCCGGCGTGCCCACGGGCTTGCCTTCGTAGAGCACGGTCGTGCAGCCGGCGAGGAGCGGGCCATAGACGATGTAGCTGTGGCCCACGACCCAGCCCACGTCGCTCGCGCACCAGTAGGTGTCGCCCGTGCCCACGCCGTAGATCATGCCCATGCTCCGCAGCAGCGCCGCCGCGTAGCCGCCCGCGTCGCGGACGATGCCCTTGGGCTTGCCGGTCGTCCCGGAGGTGTAGAGGATGTAGAGCGGGTCGGTGGCGAGGATCGATACCGGGTCGCAGGGTGCTGCGGCTTCCATCGCCTCCGCGAGATCTGCATCCCGGCCCGGCACGAGGTCGGCCCGCAGCATCGGCCGCTGCAGGATCAGGCACCGCTCCGGCTTGTGCGCGCTGAGCGCGATGGCCTCGTCGAGGAGCGGCTTGTAGGCGACGAGCCGCCCCGGCTCGATGCCGCAGGAGGCGCTGACCACGGCGCGCGGGCGGGCGTCCTCGATGCGCTTAGCGAGCTCGGCAGCGGCGAAGCCTCCGAACACGACGGAGTGAATGGCGCCGAGCCGCGCGCAGGCGAGCATCGCCATCACCGCCTCGGGAACCATGGGCATGTAGATGACGACGCGGTCACCCTGGCCGACGCCCAGGGCGGCGAGGGCGCCCGCGAGCCGCGCCACGTGGTCGCGCAGCTCGGCGTAGGTGAACCGCGCCCGCTGCCCGGTTGCCGGGCTGTCCCAGATCAGCGCCGCCTGGCCGCCGCGCCCGGCGTCCACGTGCCGGTCGAGGGCGTTGGCACAGACGTTGAGCCGGCCGCCCGCGAACCACTGGCCGAACGCGCCGAGGGCGGGATCGAAGGTGCGGTCCCAGGGCTGGTCCCATTGCAAGGCCTCCGCGGCCTCGGCCCACCAGCCCTCGGGATCGCGCCGCCACGCCGCGTAGGCTGCCTCGTAGCCCGCGCTCATCGTGTTTCCTCCCCTGAGTTACGCTTGACCCTGGCGGGCCAGCGACGCTAACCCTCGCCCGGCTCGGTCCCGTTCGTCTAGAGGCCTAGGACACGGCCCTTTCAAGGCCGCGACACGGGTTCGAATCCCGTCGGGGCATCAGCTATTTCAATACCTTAGATCATTTTCGTCGTCCGGTGCGGGGCTGCATACGGCAAATTTGCGGCATGGACGGTGCCGGACCGTGCCGGACGAAGGCGCCCCTGAGACGCGCCGATCACGGGTGGATGTGTGCCGGCGCCTGGACAGCCAGGCGAGGCGGCTGCACACTCATAGCGCATGTGCAACCTCTACAGCATCACCAAGGGCCAGCAAGCAATCCGGGAACAGTATCGGGCCATGGTGGACAAGACCGGCAACCTGCCGCCGTTGCCCGGCATCTTCCCCGATCAGATGGCACCCGTGGTCCGGTCGGGTGAGCACGGTCGTGAGTTGGCGATGCTGCGCTGGGGCTTCCCCTCGCCTCCCTCGGTGCCTGGCAACCGGCCCGTGACGAACATCCGCAACACGGCATCGAGCTACTGGCGCGCTTGGATGAAGCCGGAGAACCGCTGCTTGGTCCCGGCGACCAGCTTCTGCGAGTATGCGCCGGGCAAGCCGGCCGTGCCGCACTGGTTCGCGCTCGGCGAGGATCGGCCGCTGTTCGCCTTTGCGGGCCTTTGGCGCCCCTGGACGGGCACGCGGGGGACCAAGGCCGAGCCGATCGAGGGGGAGCACGAGTTGTTCGCCTTCCTAACCTGTGAGCCGAATGCCGTCGTGGCGCCGATCCACCCCAAGGCAATGCCTGTCATCCTGACCACGCCCGAGGAGTGCGACCAATGGCTCACGGCGCCGACCGCGGAGGCGTTGCACCTGCAACGGCCACTGCGCGACGGACTGCTCTCCATCGTTAGCCAGGGCGACAAGCAGGACCAGGGTTAGACGATGCGGATGTTCTTGTCCTGTTCTCTGCCGCCGGACTAGACTCTCGGCTTCCGATTCGGAGGCTGATCCCGTGCCCGATAACCATGGCGACGAACTGAGGCCGGCAACGCGCGAGGAGCTGAGGGACAGCCTCGCCTTCGCCATCCGCTACAGCGGACGCAAGCGTGTCCGCGACGACGACGCGGACAGCTTCATGGGCCGGGCCGCGGCGGAGCGGCTGATCGAGCACATACGCCTGTGCGGCTTCGTGGTGATGAAGAAGCCACCGGTCCGGTCGCCGAGCGTTGTCCTCGGCCCGCACCTGCCGCTCAAGGACTGAGGCCGGCATGGGGCACGCCGCGCTCGACGCCGTTCACCTCCTGGTCGAGATGGCCGAGGCCGGCCGGCACCCGCAAGAGGTCGCGGCGACGGCTGAGGGGATCGCGGTTGGATGGTATCTCGACGCGGCGGGCTACGCCGCGCCGGAGCGGCTGGCGCTCCTAGTGCAAGAGCTGCGGCGTTGGTGCGCGGTCGCCAGTTCCCACTACGCCGTGCGCTGGGACCGGCTGCATCGCGCCGGCTGCCCCGGACAGGCCGAGGAAGCCCGGCGCTGGGCGGAGGCGCTGGACCACGCGCAGCGGGTGCTGCACCTATACAGCTAACATCATGGGCGGGCGTAGTCCGGACCGCATCCCGCGCCTGCGATCCCTGAAAGACACGCCGCCGGGCTGGATACGGCTCGGGGTCTGCCGCGGCTGCGGGCGGCGCTCCGCCCTGCCTGTCGCCATGCTGCTGGCCCGCTACGGCGAGCTATTCCCTACGGAGCGCGCCCTGTTCGCGTTGCGGTGCTTGGAGTGCGGGAAGCGCAAAGTGGAGGCAGTGACGGTGCGTCTGTGCGAGCCGGGCTGCCCGCGCCAGCGTGGGTAAGTTCTTGCTTGAGCCATTGGTCCCGCACCTCGACACGGCCCACTTTCGGTTCCATCCCTTGCCAATGCCGTTGGTTTTCTCCCCACGCCGCGCAGTGCTCACCATGGCGCTGTTGGGCACTGCACTCCTTTCATCGACCGCGGCTCGTGCCGAGGAACGAGTGCTCTGCCCGGCGCTGTTCGCAGGCGTGCACCCGCCGGCCCTGCTCAACCCCAAGCTCGCCCAGCGCACGCACGGGCTGTGCTACGACGCCTTCGCGGTGCTCAACTCCGGCATCACCAGTGGCCCGCTCTGGTCGGCTGAGCACCCCACCGCCGCGAGCCTGGAGGCCGCTCGCGAGATGCGGCGCGTAAACCTGTTTCATCCCGAGGATGCGCTTCCGCCCGAGGACCGCGCCGAGCTGGAAGACTATGCCCGTTCCGGCTACGACCGCGGCCATATGACGCCGAGTGGGGACATGCCCACGCCTGCAGCGCAGGAGCAGAGCTTCAGTCTGGCCAACGTGGTTCCGCAGGCGCCGATGCTGAACCGCGGCGTGTGGGAGCGCATCGAGAGCGCGGTCCGCCGCCTGGCTCGGCGGGAGGGCGAGCTCTACGTGGTCACCGGCCCCGTGTTCCAGGGCAGCAACCTGCAAGCGCTGCGCGGGCGCGTTCTGGTCCCGAGCGCTACCTTCAAGGCGATCTATGACCCGGCAGTGGACGGGGCGGGCGCCTACGTCTGCACAAACACGAACGAGCCGGAGTGTCGGGTCGTGTCCATCACGCAGCTCGCAAGCCTGGCAGGCATCGACCCGTTCCCAGCCGTGGCTGCCAGCGTCAAGGAGATTTCAATGCACCTGCCGCAGCCCAGGCCGCGTCGGGACCGAAGCGCTGGCGGGGCATGAGTCTTGCGGTGGATGCGACTTCCCCGGCACGTGCTACGACGGCCACGGGATGCGCCCGGCCGGTGCCAAGGTGGCAGCTCCGAATTACCCGCACCAGGTTAACCCGCCTAGCGCCCAGCCCCGGCGTCCCGCGCTTGTCCCAGCGCGGCAAGGGTCCGCAGCATCGCGCCTACCTCGCGGTCTAGGGCGCCATGGAAGCGGCGGGCAAGGTCTGCGCGTCGGGCTCTATCAACAGAGGCTCGCCCTACCGCTGTCGCCGTGTGGCATATCCGGGCGGGTAAGCATGAATTGCCAGACCGCCTCGACCTTCTCCACCCACAGCGGTTCCGGGTAAGGCTCCTCGGGTAGCTCGTTGAGAGTGAACCGGATAGCGCTCTGCACCTCAGCGCGGGTCTGCTGCCGCTGATGCCACTGGCGAACCGCGACCAACTCGCGGAGCTTGCCCAACAGCTCACGTGCCACCGCCTTGACCTCGACCTCCTGCGCCCTCGTCAGCTTCGGCTCGGGACGGGTCAGCAGGTCGAAGATGGCCAGCTCCTCCTCCGTTAGCTCCTCGCGTGCCGCCCGGCGCTTCTCCCTGTCTAGATCGGCGCAGAACAGCTTGAGCTGTTCCAGGAATTTGGCCGCGTCTAGGCTAGCCGCGTTATACTCTGCGATCATTTCTTCCAACTTTTCGACAAGGTGCAGGCGCGTAGGGTTCGCCGCTGCCATCTCGCGCACTCGCCGCTCGGCCGCGACGCGGAGCGCTTCTGCTTCCGTCCGTGGCTGGCCTGCGAACGCCTGTCCCAGCTTGTCGAAGTCCACGCTGGACAAGTCGAGCACGCCTTCGCCCGGTGCGTCCGTGCGAATCGGCGCCGTGATGGACACGCCTGCGATAGCCTCATCGAGAAGGGCCTCGATACGAGCCGAGAGCGCGGCGATACCTCTCGGTCCCAGCCGGTTCCGCACGGCCTCCGCCACGATGGCGAGCGCCGCCACGGGCTTGAGGAATGGTGCCGCGCGCTCATCCGGCAGCAGCGCCTTGTAGGCGCGGACCGCAGCGTCTGCAAGGCGCAGGAAGCCGCGCTTGCGCTCGTCGGGCGCGATCAACGCCTCCACGGCAGCGCCGATCAGCGCCGGGCGCCGCGCCGGCGGAACGGCCAGGATCGCTGGCACGTCCGCCCCAGCCTTCTCACAGGCGGCGTAGGCCGCCTCTAGCGCTTCCTCCACACCCTCGACCAGGGCGGCCATGTCCCGGACCGGGGACTCGCCGGTCCGGGGCGCGGCGTAGATGGCGAGCGCCCGCTGTAGATTGGCGAACACGCCTACGTAGTCCACGATGACGCCCGCGGACTTGCCCGGCGCGCGCCGGTTCGCCCGCGCGATGGTCTGCATGAGCGTGTGGTTCCGCATGGGCTTGTCCAGGTAGATCGTTGAGCACGTCGGCACGTCGAAGCCCGTGATCCACATGGCGCACACAAACACCAGGCGCAGGGGATCGGCCGAGTTCTTAAAGCGCTCGTCCAGCTTCTCCCGCTGCATCCGCTGGCGATGAGGAAGGATGTCCAACCCCTTCGCGCGCAGGTCCGCGATTTCGTTCTGGCCCTGGCTGACCACCACGGCCATGTCCAGCGCCCGCATCCAGTCCAGCCGTTCCGCGAGCGCGTCGCGCGCCTCGGTCGGAGCAACCGCGAGCCGGGCCTCTTCCTCGGCTAAGAGCGCCGTCCATTGCGCGCGCACCTTGTCGTGCATCCGAACCGCGGTCGCTTTATCTATGGCGATGAACATGGCCTTGCCGCGGTAGCCGCGCGCGGCCAGGTGCCGCACCAGATCAGCCGCCACCTTGTCCAGCCGGTCCTCGCGGGTGATGAGGTGATACTGCCGGGTGAAGTCCGCTTGCAGATGCCGTTCCTGGTCCTCGTCCAAACCGGCCTCGTCCAGCAGCGCGTCCAGCTCCTCCCGCAGGTCGTCGCGCGCCAGGTGCAGCTCTGGTTTCCGCTCGTCGTAGTAGAGCGGCACCGTGGCGCCATCCGCGATGCTCTGCGCGAAGTTGTAGATGCTCACATAATCGCCGAACACCTCGCGCGTGCGCTCGCTCTGCCCGGCAATCAGCGGCGTCCCCGTGAAGCCCAGGAACGACGCGTTCGGCAGCGCCCGGCGCATGTTGGCCGCCAACTGGTCATACTGGCTCCGGTGCGCCTCGTCGGTGATGACGATGATGTCACGCCGGTCGCTCAGCACCTCCATCGCCTCGCCGCGCTCCGTCCCGAACTTGTGGATGAGCGTGAACACGTAGCGCTCCTGCCCGCCGAGCAGGTCGCGCAAGTGCGCCCGGCTCTGTGCCTGCGCCTCCTTGACCGGCTTCGCGAGTGCGCCCGTCGCGGCGTAGGTGCCCGCGATCTGGTCGTCCAGCTCGTCGCGGTCGGTGACGACCACGAAGGTCCAGTTGTTGCCCAGCGTGCGCAGCACCTTCTCGGTGAGGAACACCATGGACAGGCTCTTGCCCGACCCCTGGGTGTGCCACACGACGCCGAGCCGCCCGGCAGCCGCGCCCAGGTCGCGCACCTCGGCCAGCACGCGCTCGACCGCGAGCGCCTGGTGGTAGCGCGCGAGCTTGCGCACCAGCTCCGCCTCCCGCTCCTCCTCGAACAGGGTCAGGTTCTCCACGAGGTCGAGCAGCCGCGCCGGCGCGCAGGTGCCCCTTAACAGCGTATCGGGCGCCTCGCTCTCTGGTCCCTCCTCGACGAGCCGCTTCCACGCTGCGAACGCGCCGAACGGCGCGTGCGTGGCCCCGATCAGGGCGGTAATGCCGTTCGTGAGCACGGCAGCGCCGAGAAACGGAAACAGGTGCGGAATGGTGTCGCGGTAGTCCCGCAGGTTGTCGTCGTAGGCTTCGGCGACGGGCTTGTGCGGCGCCTTGCACTCGATCAGCAACAAGGGGATGCCGTTCACGAACCCTACCAAGTCCGGCCGGCGCATATAGAGCGTGCCTTGGACCCGGAGCTGGGAGGCAAGCAGGAAGTGGTTGGCCCCCGGGTTCCGCCAATCCACGAGCCGCACGCGCGCGGGTTCCGTCTCGCCATCCTCTTGGAGAACCCGCACGGGCACGCCGTCGCGCAGAAGACGCCATACCTCCCGCTGCGCGACGACGGGCAGCAAGGCGGCGCGGTCGCGCGTGAGTTCCGCCTCGGCCTCGTCCAGCGCCAGCCGAGGCAGGCCGGGGTTGAGGCGGGCCAGCGCCGCGCGAAGATAGGCGGGCAGCACCGTGTCGCGGAGGGAAATGCGCCCGGTCGGGTTAAACGGCCCGACCTGCTCGCCCATGAGGTTGACGTGATCCCAGCCGAGGCGTTCGAGCAGAGCGATGATGGGCAGCTCGACAGTTTCCAGCTCCGAGGCGACCGAGGCCAGCGACAGATGCCCGGCCTGGCGCTTCACGCGGCGCTTTCCAATGCGCGCTCGGCTGCGGACACGTCCAACTCGCCGGAAAGTAGGCGGGGAAGGAGGAGGTCGCGGGTAGCGGCCAGGTAGGCGTTGGCCCTTCCGAGCGTGCCCGAAAGTTGGAGCATGGGCCAGCTTCGGGCTTCGAAGTCGCTCAGTAGCGGGGTAGGTGGCAGCGCCCATCCGAACGTCCGCACACTCTCCACCCGCGCCCGCTGACGCCCTGTTGCGCCGCTCATGCTGCGCCGTGCGTGCGCGCGAAAGGGTTCGTGTCGCGCGAGGAGGTAAGTGAACGCCGGTCCGGACCTCTGCCCGCGCATGACGATGAACTCCGTCGAGCCGAACCCAACGCCGTCATCCGGCAGATCGCGCACCAAGCCGGTCTTTCCGTTCTCCAAACATGGCGTGATGCGAGCGAGGAGCGTATCGTGATTCTGGAAGCGCGCGCCGGAACCGCCCTCGCGCCACTCGAACGCGCCAATGAAGGAACCGGAGGTGTCGAGAGCCGACATGGAGATGAACGGTTTGCTGACTCCGCGGGTCAGCCGAGTTGCCGGGTCGAAGGCGATCAGGTCTCCGACGATTCCACGTGTCCACCCTTTCGGCAGCGACCCCTCTGGTGCGTCCTCGACCGGCTCGGTCTCGTGGCCAGGGAAGCGCAGGTGGACGAACCACTCCTCAAACAGCCGCCGCGCCATCTCCTCCAGCGCCGCAATCCGCCGGCGGTTCACCTCGATTAGGTCGTCGTAGGAGCCAAGAATAGAGGCAATGCGGCGCTGGGTCCCAAGGTCCGGCACGTCAGCTTCGATTGCGTAGAGGCGTGCGGGCGCTGTATGCCTAACTTTCGTGCCGCTTGCACTCGCCCTGATCTGCGCTCGCACGGAAGGGGTGTTGAATAGGTAATAGATATAACGAAGATCTGCTTGCACTTCGGGTCGCATGCTTACCAGCCCGAGGCGCTGGTTATGTAAGTATGGGCCATCGCTCGGGATGAATGCAGCGCTTCCGAGCAGCCCTTCACCTTGTTCAGTCATCGCGACAAGTAAGTCCCCTTTCTTGAGGACAAAATTGGCTGGCACGGGTCCCGTATAAAATTTCTGCTTCTCCCGTCGGCGGAAGCCGCCGCTTTCCTCGAAGTTACCCGGCGTGAGTAAGGCGTAGGGGCCTTCATCGCTGAAATACCGACCTTGGAACGCGAAGCCGTGCTTGATCTCGACTAGGTCACCCAGATGCACGCGGCTTGAGCGGAAACCGTCTCTCTGCCGGCTCATCCCTCCAGCAACTCCGCCACGTTCTGCGCGATGCGTGCCTGCAACCGAGTGGCCTCCGAATTCATCTCGTCCAACTCTTCCGCCAACTCTCCCAGGCGCGCCCTGAACTCCCCGTTGTCCGGCTGCTGTCCCGGTGGCGTCCCAACGTAGCGGCCGGGGTTCAGGCTCCAGTCCTGCACCGCGATCTCCGCCCGCGTCGCCACCCGGCAAAGGCCCGGCGCGTCCCGGTATCGTCCATCCGGGAAGTGCTCAGCTACGCGCGACGTGCTCCCTGCCTCCACCTCCGGCTGCTCTCCGCGCCAGAGGCGCACGACGTTGGCCAGGAACTCGATATGATCGGGGTCAAAAACTCGATGCGCGCGCGTGACCTGGCGGTAGAAGGGCCGGGCGTCGAGGAAGAGCACCTCGTCAGCGCGCGGCCCGGCCGCCTTGCCCCGGTCCAAAAACCAGAGCGTCACCGGCAGCGTGACGGTGTAGAACATGTTGGGGCCGACAGCGACGAGGCAGTCCACCGCGCCCGTCTCAATCAGCTTGCGGCGCATCTCGCGCTCGCCCCCGCCCGCATCCGACGCCGAGTTGGCCATAACGAACCCGGCCCGACCGCGCGCGGACAGCGCCGCGTAGAACAGGCTGATCCAGAGATAGTTGGCGTTGTTCGCCGTGGGCAGGCCGAAGGGGAAACGGGAAGCCACCGTGCCGCTCGCGGTGACGAGCTTAGTCCGGTCCACTTCGGACTGATTGAACGGCGGGTTGGCGAGCACGTAATCGAAGCGGCCGACCAGGCGGTGCGGGTCATCGTAGTAGCTGCTGGCCACGCGCACATCGCCGGAGAGGCCGTGGACGGCGAGGTTCAGCTTGCACAGTCGCGCCGTCGCAGCGCGCTTTTCGACGCCATAGAGGGCGAGGTCGCGCTCCGGAGCGTGCCGGTGCCGGCGGACGAACTCGGCAGAGTGAACGAACATGCCGCCCGTGCCGCACGCCGGGTCGAGGATGCTGCCTTTGAAAGGTTCCAGAATCTCAACGAGCAGGCGCACAATGCTAGCGGGCGTGTAGAACTCGCCGCCCTTTTGGAGGTTCGCGGGGGCGAACTCGCCCATGAAGTACTCGAAGATCAGCCCATAGGCGTCACCCTCGATCCGCAATGGCGCCAGCTCGCGCAGCAGCTCCCCGAGCACGTTGTTGGGCAGCCCAGCGTAGCCCTCCGGGAGCGCCCCGGCCAGGTCCGGGTTCGCGTCGGCGATGGCGCGCATGGCCGCGTTCAGCTCGGCGCCGAGGTCCGCGTTACCCGGCAAGGCGAGCAGGCGGGAGAAGCGGGCGATCTCGGGGAGGAACGGGGCGCCGCGGGCCTGGTAGTCCTCCGGCTGCGGCTTGAGTCGGCCCTTGTAGAGCGGCCGTAGCTCCGCCTCGACCGCGGCGAAGCGCGCCTCCATCTGGCGGAGCGCGATGAGGGCAAGCACGGGTGATCCTCCCCCTTTGAAGTGGTCCGTCCTGAGGTATGGCTTCGAGCCGGAGGAGGACCGAGATGGCGAGGAAGAGACACACACCCGACGAGATCGTGGGCAAGCTGCGGCAGGTGGACGTGCTGGTCGCGCAAGGGCAGGCGGTGGCGGATGCGATCCGCGCGATCGGGGTCAGCGAGGTGACCTACTACCGCTGGCGGCAGGAGTTCGGGGGCCTGAAGTCTGATCAGGTGAAGCGGCTGAAGGCGCTGGAGGCGGAGAACGCGCGGCTGCGCCGGGCGATCTCTGACCTGACCCTGGACAAGCAGATCCTGGCGGAGGCCGCGCGGGGAAACTACTAGGCCCCGCGCGCCGGCGCGCCTGCGTCGAGCATGTGCGGCGGGCGCTGCCCGTCTCCGAGCGCCGTGTCTGCGCGGCGCTCGGCCAGCACCGCTCGACGCAGCGCAAGCCACCGCGGGGCCGCGACGACGAGGAACGGCTCGTGGCCGACATCATCGAGCTTGCTCGCCGGTATGGCCGCTACGGCTATCGCAAGATCACGGCGCTACTGCGCGACGCGGGCTGGCTGGTGAACGCCAAGCGGGTGGAGCGGATCTGGCGGCGGGAGGGGCTGAAGGTGCCACCCCGCCAGCCCAAGCGTGGGCGGTTGTGGTTGGCGGACGGCTCCTGCATCCGGCTCAGGCCGGAGCGGGCGAACCACGTCTGGGCCTACGACTTCGTCGAGGACCGCACGCATGACGGGCGCAAGTTCCGCATGCTCAACGTGGTCGACGAGTTCACCCACGAGTGCCTGGCCATCCGAGTGGCTCGCAAGCTGAAGGCAGCGGACGTGATCGACGTGCTCTCGGACCTGTTCATCCTGCGCGGCGTGCCCGAGCACATCCGCTCGGACAACGGGCCGGAGTTCGTGGCCAAGCGAGTGCAGGAGTGGATCACGGCAGTTGGGGCGAAGACGGCCTACATCGAGCCTGGCAGCCCCTGGGAGAACGGATACGTGGAAAGCTTCAACGCTCGCCTGCGCGACGAGCTGCTCAACGGCGAGATCTTCTACTCACTGCGTGAGGCCCAGGTCATCATCGAAAGTTGGAGGCGGCATTACAACACCGCACGCCCCCACGCCTCGCTCGGCTATCGCCCACCCGCGCCGGAGGTGGTGCTGCCCGCCTTTGCTGCCTGGCCCGCAGTGCTGCGGCCACCGCTGCTGCCCACCACGCAAACCGTGGCGCCCAGGCCGATGCTGCACTAACATTCACCCCGGACCACTCGGTGGGGGCCGGTCAACCGGCTCGACGTCGTGTTCACAACAGGCGCCCCGTCTTTCATGGTTACGTCAGGCGGCACGGACGAGCGCGGGGCGTCATCCGGCTTTGGCTCGGGTTTGGCCTTGGGCTTGCTCACGTCGGAACCTCCTTGATGGTGTCCGATGATAGATGGTTGGCGGCGTAGGGGTGAGCAGAGGCATCGGTAAATCTTGCTAAATCTGAACGCCAGGTCCCTGCGGGCGTCGGGGGAGCGATCTATTTTCATCTAGTTTAGACGCCCTCACCCACCTTCTTGCCCGCGTGGGGGTGGGCGGTTTAGGCACGTCGGCCACGGCTGCACTCACGTACTGAAGTCCTCACGTCCGCAGCGTTCGGACCTGGTCGTTTGCGAGATTATCGGCGGGTAGCAGGCTCGGCAGTGCCAGCCTTCCGACGCGTCGCGTTCACACCACCAAGCATGTCGGGGCAGCACGTGCGGAAGCATCCGGCGCCGGGTGTGGCATCCATGGGCAGCGACGGCGGACGGCGCAGCGTCGCGCGCCGGTAGCCCTCCATCTGCGCTCGGTGGTGGGGATCGTCGTCGGGATCAGGTGCGGCCGGAGCAGAGGGCGATGAAGCGCGACTTTCCATCGCCCCGAAATCCGAAAAGGTCGAAAACCCCGAAAACTCGTCCGCCGAGTGCTGTGCGTCACTACGCAAGGCCGGGTTTTCGCCTTTTCCGTGGTTTTCGGTTTCCGGGTGGGCAGGAATCACGCTTCCTACCTCGGCCCGGAATGCGGTCAGCCAGCAGCTCACGGGGCCGCCCCGGCCGGCGCCGTCCGCAGCACCGGGCTGATCGTGAGCTGGGCGGAGCGTGTCGCTACTCAGCCGTTTCCCTTCGGCTTCGGTCGGTCTGCCTCGGCTGCGAACTTCGGCGCAGGCCGCCTCCTATCCCAATCCACGTCAACCTCGCCCATGCCGGCCACCGCGTCGCGCGCGGTTTCCTGGCTGCTCTGGTCCAGCTGCCGAGCCGCCGAGCTTTGAGTGGTCTTCGTGGCGCTCGCCCCGGCCGCCTCACGCCTGCGCGGTCTCCGTGCCCCGGCCGGCGTTCCGGCTGGTGTCCTGGCCATGGCCGCGGCTTCGCCTTCGGCCTCACCCCACCCGGAGAGACCTCCGGGCTGGACTTCTTCGTCCTTACGTGCTTTGCCCATTGCCTTCTCCTGAACCTCTGACGATCGGCAGTCTCGCCACAACGCCTGAGCGGCGCCGAAGTGCTCGGCCGATGATCGTGAGCGATTGCTTCCGATGGACATGACCGACGATCCGCCGCCCGGTCCCAGCCATAGCCGGTGTTGGTGACAGGAACCGCCGAGTTCGACTCAAACCGGACTGTCGGCGAGCCCTGATCCACTGTTACAAGAGAGACGCGAACGCTGGTCTGCCATAGCCGCTGCACTTAGGTCCGCATGGCCGATACAGGCATACTTCTCCGGCTGTTCGGGGAGGCCTGCCGCTCAGCGCCCGGCTGTGAACATCGCCCGCACCGGCATGAGCGGGTAGACAACGTCACGCTGGAGCGTTGGACGGGAATGGTACGCTTCGATGGAGGCGGAACCACGCGTTCTGGGCCGATCCGGTGGGCCATCGGCCGCTTTGTCCATCCACGGAACCAGCCACGAGCGATCTGTTTTGTCGAATGTGCGATTTTCATCGCAATGCTGGTCTGATCGGCTCACCTTAGAGGCGACGAGCTCAGGCATCCGGGGGATGTCGGTCGAGATAAGTCGCCACCGCGTGCAGGCGCGGACCGAACGGCGCACCCGTCGCGGCAGGCGGCGGGGTTGTCACGGCTCGCGCCCCGCAGCCCGGGCACTGCACGGCCAGGCGGCGGTGGTGCTCGATGACCGGCCTAATTTCCGGCGGCTCGATCCGCTCGTGCACGCTCACCGCCTCGCACGCCAGGTCGGGCCACAGCGCGAGGCGGCAGCACGGGCACCGCTGCGGGGCATGATCGACAACCCGGTCCGGGTTGGTGCTGAGCGCTCGGCTGTGGCCTTCATGTTCCGGCTTGGCACCCCTGGGGTGGGCCTGCTCGCGCCGCTCCTTGCGGTCCGTGGATGGTGGCTTTGGAGGGCGTGCGCGAGGTCTTCGCGGGCCGATGCAGCCGCAAGTCAAGCTCGATCAGCTCGGCCTTGCTCAGCCGGTCCAGCTCGTCCCGCTGCATGCCCGCACTGAATCAGCGATGCCGCCCCGCTGCAAAGGGGTGGACAATTGCGGGCGGATAGAATCGTGATCCGGGGATGGCAGGCTTCATGACAATGACACCCTCAAGTTCACCTGCGGCGCTTCCTTCAGAAGTAAGCGAGGCTAACGCCAGGTTCCTTGTCCTACGGCAATCGGCGTCCGCCGACGCCGCCGAAGCCCTTGAGGAACTTGTACGGAATGCCCCCGACCATAAGCTCTCTCGCGTGAATGCCCTCGACTTTGCGTCGCAAACGGGTCTTGATGAGGAACGTGTCATTGCAGCGTTTCTACAAGCGTCACGAATAGGGATTTTCGACATGTCCTGGAACGTTCTCTGCCCTAGTTGCGGAGGCGTTTTGGGTGCGAGCGCTACGCTCAAGACAATCAATCGCGAAGAATACGAGTGTCAACTTTGTGCTGCTGGGCACAAACTTACGCTCGATGAGATGGTCGAGGTCACATTCACTGTGAGCGCGCGTGTGCGCAAGATCGCGGCACACAATCCAGAAATGCTTCCCATTTCGGAATACTTTCGCCAGATTTTCTGGAGTACGGCAATCGACTTTCCCGATCCCTTTGACGAGGCATTTGAGAATGCCACTCTCGATTCGGTAGAGCTGTCCCCAGGCGAGAAAGCCGTGCTGTCGTTGCCATTGCCAGCAGGCGTCGTGATTGTCTTTGAACCAGTGACCCATGCGGCGCAATTCCTCGACGTGAAAGGGGAGCCGACGAGTGAGCGGCAGCATGTTTCGGTCGTCTTCAACAAAGTACGGGCGCCCTCTGGAGCCACCCAGCTTCGTCCGGGGCCGCTGCGCCTTTCGCTCGAGAATCGGGCGGATGAGCGGGTTCTGCCCGCAGCGTGGCTAACAGGCGCCGCAATTCACGATCTCCTCGGGAAGCGGAAGCCCTTCCTGACCGCGAAGCGTTTGCTCAGCAATCAAACCTTCCGCAACATCTATGGTACTGGGGTACTCAGCCTTAAGCAACGCCTGAGTATTACAAGTCTTACCTTCTTGTTCACTGATATAAGGGGTTCAACAGCATTTTACGACCGCGTTGGGGATCTGGCGGCATACGAACTTGTCCACGCGCATTTTGAGGGTCTAACCGACATCGTCGCTTCCGAGGGTGGCGCCGTAGTGAAAACCATCGGTGACGCCGTAATGGCAACGTTCCCTAGCCCGCACAAGGCGGTCAGCGCTGCCCTCCATATGCGAGAGGCGATGGACCGGCTCAATGACGAGCTCAAGAATAAAGATATGTTGCTCAAGATCGGGATTCACGAAGGGCCATGCCTCGCCGTCATGTCGAACGACCGACAGGATTATTTTGGTCAGACCGTTAACATTGCCGCGCGTGTGCAAAAGCTCGCCGTTTCGCGGGCTATTGTCGCGAGTGGATCGGTGATTGAGGACCGGCAGACGTCAATACTGCTAGAGAGCAACGATCTGCGGCCGGTGGCGAAGCAAGCTGCGCTGTGGGGCATCTCTGATGCGCTGCCCGTTTACGAGATTCCTTGAAGAGAACGGGATACATGGGAGTCTCTCTAGCCGTGTACGCTGAGCAGCTAACGTCGCCCGAAGCGCCCCCGACCTGAAGCGGCTCTGAGACACATCGGGCTGGGAAAGGCGGCGCGCCTGGCGCGCCGCCCCTTTGCCTGTGTGGCCGCCTGCTCGGCCGTCGGCAATGTCGGTTGATATATTCTGAATGCCTGACGTAGCCTCCTCGTCGGCTCGCAGCGAAAGGAAGGGCCAAAAGACCGCCTCTAGCCTGGCCGAGGCCTTCCGTACCGTTTTCGGCGTCGGCCCCGCATCGCTTCCGGAAGCTGCGGCGGCTGACCGTGGTTCGAACGGCACTACAGTCACCGGAGGAGCCGACGCCCTTGGTGGAGTCCGTCACCCTATCGCACAACTTCCGGCACATCGGCCAGTTCGCGTGCGACTACCGCGAGAGACCTTTGGCGGAAGGCTCTCCGAGATCCGGATACGGGTGCGGGCCCGGCCTAGACCAGGCCCGGCTGACGAAGTCGCCGCATCCCGTGCCGACCGCGTCAGCTGCGGTCGAGGGCCTGCTGCCGCGGGCGACGTGAATGTCCGGTTTCCGCCCCGAGCCGACTTCTCCGGCCCCGCCGCGCTGCGCGCGCGTGCCGGGCCTCGCCGGGCGGCGGCGCCCTATGCAGCTTCGCGGCGGCGCCGGGTCAGGCTGAGGCCGAGCAGGCCGACGCCGAGCAGAGCGAGGCTGGCCGGCTCGGGGACGGCCTCCGAGACGGTCTCCGGGACGGTGACGAAGGTCCGGAAGTCGTCGGCCGTGTTGTCCGGGGTGAAGCTGGTGACTCCGAAGGTGGGATCCACGTAGAAGTTTCCGCCCCCGGCGTAGGTGCCGGGGAGGTTCGCCGCCCACGCACCGCCGCCCGACGCGACCGGCTCGATCGCGAGCACCTCGCCGACGCTGACCGGGAGCGAGACGGAGAACGCCGCCACGTCGCCCGACTGCGACGCCAGCGTCCCCGTGGCGAGGACGGTCGTGGTGGGCGTCCCGCCCGCCGTGGACAGGACGTTGAAGCCCGTGAACGTGGCCGGGGCGGCGGTGAGGACGTCCACCTCGCTCAGCGCGCCGGCGATCCCGACGGTGAACGTCTCCGCCAGCCGGAAACCGGGGTCGCCTTCGCCGCTGAACGCGTTGGTGGTGTTGTTGGACAGGTATTCCTGGTCGAGCACCGCGGCGGCATGCGCCCCCCCTGCGGCGGCGAAGATGAGCAGCGCGGTGCCGGCGAGCGAGGGGAGACGCATGGGAGCCTGTCCTTCTCATGGGTGCGTGTGGGTGCGTAACGGCACCTATCCTGCGGCCTCGCGGACTCGCGGACAAGGGAGAAGTGGACGTGGCGTCGCGATTGGGGCGGGCGCTTCCGCCCTGAGCACGGCTCCGGTGTGCTCCTCCATGCAGTGGTTGCCCGAAGGTCCGCTTCCCGCCCACAGCAGCCTTTCCCGATCGCTTCGCGTCTGTCCCCGTGGGTCGGAGCGAACGCGCGTCTCACTTCCCGGCGGGCGCGGCGACGCTGCCCGCGACCACGGCCTGCCCGCCGTCCGCGACACTGACGTGCTGCACGGTCACGACCTGCCGCCCACCGTGCCGGAGCCGGTCGAGCGTCAGCGCCGCGCGCGAGCAGGCTTCCATTACTCGCGCCGCCGCCGCAGCATTGCGATTGGCGCTGTCTAGCGAACCCGTGTTCAGGTGGGGCGCCTTCCGGTGTTGATGGAGTTCGTTACCCGCGACCGTCAGCAGCTCCATGCCCAGCGCATGCGCCGCGGCGAGTTGGTGGGCCAGCATCTTCTCGGCCGCGGTCTCCGCGCGCGCATCCTCCGCCGTCTCGACCGCGAGTGCGAGCGCGCCCGCGTCACGCGCCAGCCCCAGCCGGGCCAGGCTTGCGTCGGCGGCCAGCATCCCCGGTGAGGCCGCGACCGCTTGCAGCACTTCGCGCGTGCGGCCGGGCATGTCGGAGTCGTCGGGCGGCGTCGTCTCCCCGCCCCGCCCCCGATGCAGCGCGGGCACGCCGCGGGCGTTCGGATCCCGCAAGGCCGCGGCGAGCGCGTCCAATCCAGCGGCCTCGGCCCGCTGCTGCGCGGCCCACAGCGGATTCGTGCTGGCCTGCGCTGCCGCTTCGCGCTTGTGCGCGGCCAAGCCCTCCAAATACTCGGCCTCGCCGGCGTTCAAGCCAGTGGGCGCTCGGGTGCAAACGAGGCTCACGTCCGTAACTCCCTGATTTTATCCGGTGCGAGATGGTCAGGCGGATAGCAGATCGTGCAGCGCCAGCCCTGCGGCGCGTCCTGTTCGCACCACCACGTCCGCCCGGCACAGCATGAGCAGTGGCAACCCGGCCCCGCCCGGTGGTGGGATCATTGGCGACGACGGCGGACGGCGCTGCGCCAATGCTTGCAATCGAGCGTGGCGCCCTCCCGGCTCGGCCTCGCCCGCCCGCGGGGGTAATGCCGGAGCCGCCACGGGCGGGGTGGGTGCTGCCGCCCCTGTGCCCTCGGCAAGTGCCGCCGCAGCCTGCCGGTCGAGCAGGAGCCGGAGCACGGCCGGGCGCGCACTCGCGAGTGCGTCGCGCAGCTCCGGCGCGAGACGGTCGGGATTGTCGGCCCACAAGCGGGCTTCGAGCGTGACACCAGCCCTCTCCGCTGTGCGCACCAGGTCGAGAACTGCGGCGGCGCTCACAGGTATCCGCCCCTTACAACAGGCGGGTCAGCGTCACACAGCGTCACAGCGTCACAATGCCCCATGGAATGGGCCTCTGACTGTGACGCTAGCCAGGTGCGGAAGCATCCCTTCGCCAGCGTGGACCGGCTCGCCAGCCGGCAGGGCCTAGTAGGGCCTACGGACGACCGCGGCGCCGTTGGGGCCGGCGCAGCCCGCACGATAGGGGCCACTCGCGCAGGAGACGCCGGCGCGCGGCCGGTAGTAGGGACGCGGCGCGTAGTAGGCATGTGGGTATGCCGCGTATGGGGGCCTACGGACGACCGCGGCGCCGTTGGGTCCGGCGCAGCCCGCACGATAGACCCCGCGCGCGCAGGTCATGGCGTCGGCCGGGTGCTGGACGAACGCCAGCGCGCCCGATGCAGCTGCGGCGACCAGTATGATGCGCTTCATGTCGAACGATCTCCTGACAGAGGACAGGGTCGATCCGGATTTCCGGCCGCGACAGCAGCCAAGACCCTTCCCGCCGTGCGCGACACGCTCCCAATCAGGCTTGCGCATACGCAGTTGCGACACTTGATGCAAGCCGTTCCTTCTGCGGCATGGTCTGACCCGTGGTGACCGGCGGGCGAAGCGTCGGCCCGGCCCCGAGTTCGTTGTAGCCGGGCGGGAATTTGGCCCAGGGATCGCCGCGAGATCGCCCGGCCGACAATCGGGAATACAATGACTGGCGCGCAACCGGGACGAGATCTCGCTGAAATCGACGCCGTCACCGTTGGGCAACATTGCCCCGCCTTGCTAAGAGGGGGGTCAAGCGTTTCGGAAAAGGTGCGTTCTGTGCGATGCTCACCGCCGGACCTGACGAGACGTCCCGGTGGAGAGCCAGACATGGATACCCCGGTCCGCCCTCTCGTGCGGCGCGAGCTTCCGGACGCCATCCGCAAGCAGATCGGCCCCTTCATGGGACGGCTAGCCGTCTGCTCATCCGAGCCACCGATCTACTTGCACACGAGTGCGCCGGCCAAGTGGCGAGGTGCGGCCCTGATGCACAACAGGGTGAACCCGGGCGTCTCATTCGAGGGTGCCTGGTCGTCGCTCTTGATCAGCCACAAGGTGTCGGCGCTGGGGCACCTCTTCATGGCCCAGGACGGGCGGCACGCGCCGCCGCCCGGAGCAAACTTCCAGGTCTTGGTCCCGAGCGCGTCGTATCGGGGCACGTGCGCCGCTGCCGTCACCGAGGCGGCGAACCTCTACATCGACCCAGCCCTGATTGAGCGCACGCTCCAGACCCCCTACTCTGAGCCGCTGATCGCCGGCGTCGCTCGCGGCTTGTACCAAGATCGTGTCATCGAGCACCTGATGCGGGCGCTGCTGTCCGACGTGGTGGCCGGCAGCCCCGGCGGGCCGCTGCTCGGGGAGACGATCGTCGCGGCGATCCTCCACAGGCTCCACACCCTGGAGGGTGCCCCCTCGACCGTCAGGGGTGCTCACCTCTCACCGCGTGAGACTAGGCTCCTGCGCGATCACGTTGCCGCAAACCTCTCCGGGCCGGTGCACCTGGAGGACTTGGCCGGCCTGCTGAGGATGAGCGTGCGCCACCTGTGCCGGGCATTCCGCAACACCCTGGGCATGTCCCCACACCAGTACGTTCTGAGGTGCCGGGTGGAGCACGCGCAGGACCTCCTGAGGCACACCGACCTGTCTCTCGACGCGATCGCAGAGCTGTCCGGATTTGCCCACCGCACCCACATGGCCACAGCCCTCCGAACGATTCTGGACCGGATGCCGGCGGAAATCCGCGATTCATGGCTTGAATTCGTTCAGAGAGGCGAAACGGAGGCCGGATTCTGAGCGGGATGGCCGGATTCTGCGCCGTGCCGCGCCGCGTCAGGGACTAGGTTTTCCAACTTCAGGGGAAGGGGGCCAGCGCGGCGTCGCGGACAACCGTTTCCGTCGGCTCTTGGCGGAATGCCGGCCACCACGAGGCAGGGCGCCCGCAAGGCCAATGGTCACTCTAATCCTGGACCAAACGGTTCCAGGCATCCGCCGGATGCCGGAACAAGGCGACTGGGAGAATCCTAGGGAGGACGACCATGAACAGAACTCGACGGTCCCTATTCACGAGCGTCTGCCTCTCGCTGGCGACCACGGCCGCACTGCTGTGCGGCGGTGGCATCGCGCTCGCGCAGAACACCTCCGCGCCGGTGACGACGCTGCAGAACGCTCCCGTCGGCCCGGACGGCAGCGGCAGGCCGCTCGCGGTGGCGAGAGAGGGCAGCTTCTTCGCGGGCGGGACGGTCGTCACCTTACCCCAGGGCGACACCTTCCACGGTGACGAGGCCTACGTGGAGTTCCAGATCCCGCCGATAGCTCGCGCCCTGCCCATGGTGATGTGGCACGGCGGCGGCCAGTTCAGCAAAACCTGGGAGTCCACGCCCGACGGCCGCGACGGCTACCAGCAGATCTTCACGCGCCGAGGCTTCAGCGTCTACATCATCGACCAGCCGCGGCGGGGCGATGCCGGCAGGACGACCGTGGGGACCACGATCCCCGACGCCCAGCCCGGAGAGAGTTCGAGCTTCAACACCTTCCGACTGGGGATCTGGACGCCGCCGAGCGGGCCGCAGTTCTTCCCCAACGTCCAGTTCCCGCGCGACCAGGCCTCCTTGGACCAGTATTGGTTCCAGCAGACACCCAACACCGGCCCGGAGAACATCGACCAGGCTACGCGCGACCTTCAGGCCTCCGCGGTGATCAACCTGTTCCAGAAGATCGGGCCGGGCATCCTCCTGACCCATTCGAACAGCGGCCAGGACCGGCTGGAACACAGCGATCAAGGCGCCCGATCTGGTCAGGGCCATCATCGCCTATGAGCCGGGTGCCTTCGCTTTTCCATCCGACGAGGTCCCGGCTGACATACCGACACAGAACGCACAGGTGGCGGCCATCTTAGCGCCGCAGCTCTATCCGCCGGAGCAATTCCAAAATCTCACGAAGATGCCTATTCAGATTATCTACGGCGACAACATCGACTTCACCACGCCCAGCCCGATCTTCGGCGTCGAGCTGTGGCGCGTGAACACTCAGCGCGCGGCGCAGTTCGTGGACACGGTGAATCGCCACGGCGGACATGCCGAGCTGCTGTTCCTGCCCCAGAAGGGCCTGAGCGGGAACACCCACTTCGCATTCTCGGACCTGAACAATGTCCAGGTCGCCAACTTGCTGTCGGCCTACCTCCACAGCAACGGCCTCGACGGGTTCGGCCTGCAGAACTACCACGGGTTGCCCGACGCTCAGGGCCAATGAGCGCTGCCGGCTGTTGATTGAACGCCGTCCCCATCTGCCCGGCTCGTGGCGGGTGGCGGCGGCGTCGGGCCGTAGCGATGCCGGGCGCCGTTATCTGGCGGACGTGCCGGCACCGTCATGCCCCCACCACCTTCCATGCCAGAATCGCTTCTGCCCGCGCATAGGGCGCCATGCGCCGGCACGTGAGATGATGCCCGGCGGGCGCGACCAGCTCCGCGGCCTCGGCCGTGATCGCGCCCAGCGGCCTGCCGTGCGCGAGCCACGCGAGCCCGGCCGCGTCGTAGCGGGTGAAGGGCGCCCAGCAGTGCAGCCCGAACACGTCGAGCCCATCCCACCCGGCATCGGCGAGTGCCGACCCGTGCTCGCCGAGCAGCCGCGCCGCGTCGGCCTGGAACACGCCCCAGCGCGCGGGCGTGATGCCGGTCGGCGGTGGCGTAGCTGCGAGCCTCGCAACGCCGGTCTCCCACTCGGCAGGGGCGCCCGGCGGCGCCGCAAGCGGGACCGCCTCGCCGCGTTTTGCGGTTTCCACCCCGATGCCGATAGCGTCAGTAGTGCCAATAGCGCTGCCTCCGCCCCTCTCCGGCGAGCTATCGGCACTATCGGCGCTATTGGCATCCGCACATTCTTCCGCAAGCGCCAGCGCGAGCCGGTCACGCCAGCCCCATTGGCGCCCTCCACGATGGCCGGGTTCACCGTCCAGTCATTGCGCGTGCGCCCAGGAGCACCGTCGCGGGCGGGGGTGCTGCGGACCCAGCCCAGCGCCTCCAACTCGCCCAGCGCCGTGTCCACGCGCGCTGGGGTGGCGATGCCAGGGCCGCCGGCCATGCGGCGCAGCTCGCGCACGTTCAGCAACGAAGGGCGCGGACGCTGGCGTAGCAGCCAGCGGGCGAGCACGCGCGCGTCCCGCTCGGCTTCGGGAAGTGCGGCCTCGCCGAACGCCCGCCGGGCCATCGGAACCGCGTAGTCGGCGAGCAGCCCCACCGCGCGCAGCAGCGCTGAGGCGCCGATCCGCTCCGGCGGGTCCGCGCCCTCGCGCTCCAGACAAGCCAGGTGCTCGAACACCACGGCCAGGCGCACCGCGAAGCCGGGCAGCTTACCGAGCCAGGACAGGAACAGACCGGCCGCGCCATCCTCCATGCCGGCCGCCTCCTCGCGCCAGCGTTGCAGCTCCACTTGCGCGTCTCGCGTGAAGGCCAGGCGCACTGGCTCCGGCGGCTGCCAGGGCAGCTCGCGCAGCCGTCGCGAACCATGCTCGGCCCTGGTCCAGCCCGCCGGCCGCCTCGGTCCAGCGCGGAGCCTGCGGCTCGGGCCAGGTGTAGAGGAAGCGTGCCGCAAGCCCGTCGTCGTCGCCGGCCAGCAGCAGGGAGGCGAGCCGGTCCGGCTGGATGCCGCCCACGATGCTCCACGTCAGGTGCGGCACGCTCACCTCGGCGTCGCCGTCCTTGACCCGATCCGGCGACCACGGCCGGCCGCCGTAGGCTTGCAGCCAGAACGCCCGATCGGCACCACCCCCGCCGCCGCTGAATCGGTCCATGCCCGTGATCCAGCCGGCCAGCTCATCGCGCACGAGTAGCAGCCCGCGCGGGTTGGCCGCGGACATGCGCTCGGCCTTCGCCACGGTCGGGTCCGTGCTGACCAGCCGGCGCCGCTGCGGCGGCTGCGGGTCGTCAGCATCGGCGGCATCCGGGGTGGCGGATTGCCGAGCTTGACCGCTTCCTTTACGTCCTTCTGCCAGAGGTCGCGGCGCTCGGCAGCGGCGGCCTTCTCGGTCTGCCAGTCGCGCTTGCGCTCCGGCCAGTCCGCGTTGGCATCCTGCTCCACGGCGAGCAGCGGGCCGACTACTTGGTCGAGCGAAGGCGACTTCTGTGCGCTCGGCGGGCCGATCAGGGCCGCGTTGATGACTGGCGGCTCGGCCCAGCCCTCCTTGGGCTGACCCCAACGCGCATTGCCGATGGCAGCCCCGGCGCCGGCCAGGAAGGCGACAGCGATGTAATCCGGCCGGGCGCCTGCCGCATCCGCTGCGCGCGCGATCCACTCCGCGCAGCGCGGCGGGAACACGTCGGCGAGCGGCAGCGTGGGCGGAGGCAGAGGCGCTTGGGCCGCGAGTGCCAGGTTAGGCACGGGCCAGGGATCGTCGCGTGGCGCACCTTTGCCGTCGGCGCGCTTCTGCGCCCCGTCGCGTCCTGCCGCCTCCCACACCCGCCACAGCTCGCGCGCTCCGTTCGCCTCGCCTTTTGCGTCCGCCCACTCCCTTGTGTCGGGATGGAGATGAAGGGCTTGGCGCATCTCCTCGAACGTGAAGCCGGCCCGGCGCATCGCCGCCCCCAGCGCCATGGCGCGGCCGGAAGCGGAGGCGTCGTTCAACCCCGTCCAGTCCCCGCCCCAGCGCCGTGCCAGGGTCGGGTTGAACGTCGCCGCGCGTGCGATGCGGGCTGGCAGGTCGCCGCTCTCCTGCCAGGCGCCCTCGTCGCTACGGGGAGCGCCGTTCCTGCCCTCGCGGACGAAGGCCGGGCCGGCCTCGCGCACGAGCCACAGGAGTGCATCGAGCGGCACGGGGCGCAGCTCGCCTGGCGTGCCGGCCAGGTAATCGCCCGTGACCGCGAAGTAGCGGTGGCTGATGTGCAGCTCGATGGCGGGCGGGTGCTCGCCGCCATCCCGCTTGAACTGCTTGCCATGCATCGTGCCCATGGCGCCCCGCAGCGCCGGCACGTCCGCCGGGTCGAGCAGGCAGAATACCTTGATCCCGGTTCCGGACGGGCTGACTTCGACGTAGGTGGGATCGAGCTGTTCCAGCACGGCCAGCGCCCATTGCTCGATGCGCCCCGTCTCGGGATCGCGGCAGGTGTCCAGGTCCACGCCTGCGAGCCAGCGTCCGTCGTCGGCGCCGCCCAGCTCGATGCCGATGCCGCCCAGCCCGTAGGGCTTGGGCAGGAGCGCCGCGCGCTGCTCGGCGGCGGCGCGGGTGCCCCAGGTGCGGGGATCGTCAGCGCGGGCCTTCTCGCCATCGGGCGCGTAGGGGACCTTGGTCGGGTTGTCGCCGGGCTTGGCGCCGGGCCGGTCCTCTTCCTGCCAGGCGACCCAGCGCAGCACCGCGGCGAGGTCCGCGAGCGTGACCGGAACCAGGCCTGGCGGGAGCGGCGGCGTTCATCGCGCCAGCCTCCCGGAGTGTGCTGGCTCGCCAGTAAAGCCGGGCGGCGGTATCGTGCTGGCCCTCGGCTTCCGCCTCGCGCGCCTCGCGCTCGACATGCTGCACGGCGGCGTGCAGCTCGGCAGGCGTGAGCGTGACCCGGAGCATGGGCGCGAGCGGCAGATGCCGCGGCCCGTGCGAGGTGCGGATCGTATGGGGGATGAACATGGCGGCTCCTCGATGGCGGGAGCCGGCCCGTAGCTGTGGAACGTGCCGCGGGATCGTGCTATCGGTAGTGCTGCCAAGCGTTACCGAGAGACGATCCGCTGCCGGTTCCCAGCCACGGGGCCGGCAGCTTTCGTTAGGCTGCATTCTTCTTCGCGGCGCCGTGTGGGCGCACCGCGGCCGGGGGCAGGCTGGCGAGCCAGGCGAGCCCGTGCTGCACATCAACCAGGGTGCGAGCACCCAACTTGATGGCGCGAAGGTCGCCGCGCCCCAACGCCTCGTAGGTGCCACTCCGGCTCATGCCGGTGATGGCGCACCAGTCCGGCACCGTGGCGTAGGCGGGAGAAGTAACACGGCTCATCAGACCTCCTCTTCGTCTTTCCGGATCGCTCCGAACAAGGATGGATGATGGGCGATTCGATTGTGCCGGTCACAAGCAGCCAAATCGCGCGGGCGCTTGCGCGATTTCACTGCTTACGTTGATCCGGAGGCTTCTGGCGGAACCTTTCTAATCTTCCACTCGTCCCAGCCCTTCTGCATCCAGGTGGCAAAAGTGCTATCAGCCGAATGGGCCAATTCCCGGACTGCATTTAACCTCTGCATGGCTTTAGCGCCGTCCGGATCGAGCGGGTAATCCGGGAGCATCGTGGTCGGGAACCGCTCCGCCGCAAGCGTCAATAGGAGCTTGGCCCAGTGTGCTGGCGGGCCAGGCCGGCTGCCTTCCGACTTGCCCGGCCCCTTGCCTCGTCGCCGCGGCCGTGGTGCCTCGCCAAACATGTCCTCGTAAGCACCGGCAAGGAGCATGAACAGCGTGCGCCGGAACGCCCGCGCGAACGTTGCCTTGCCGTCTCTGGTAATCGGCGTGCGCGCAGCCGTTTCCGCTAGGGCAGCCAAGAGGGCGAGCGCGGGTGGCAAGGTTTGCAGTGCCTTGCTAATCGTCCACGCGTCCAATGAAATGTCGGCGTCCTCGCTTTCGAGGCTGATCCCGATCTCCTGGTGGAACGCGCTTTGCTTAGTGCGCTGGTTTCGGATCGCTTCGAGCGGCACAATCCCTTCCGCGAGCATTACGAGCCATCGTCGGTCGTAAGCACCCGGCAGGCCGTCGGGCACACGAGGCACCGCGCGTTCGAGATATTGGAACCATCGCATCATCGGCGCAGTTGGCGCGGGGGCGTGGGGTGGGCCGGAAATCGACCAGCCGTTTTCGTCGTAACCGAGCAACCGTAGAAGCTCGGTGGCTTGCCGCCGGAGAGAGGCTAAAAGTCTTACCTGGTCGCGAACTTCGGGAATGTCGCGCGCATTTGCAGCGCGACAGAACGCCCATGAAAATGCGTCATTGAGCAGGGCAATCACGCTGCTTCGATCTGCGTCCGACATCTCCCTTGTGACGTTTTGTTCCGCGTTGTCCTTCGCCAAGTTGGCGAGAGGCCGGCCAGACTTCTCCAGTTGCGGCCAGTCATCCAGAGAGAACAATCTGACGCTGTAGAATTCGGGATCAGGGTAGAACATGGCGTTGTTCGCCATTTCGTGCGCCTCCGCAACACATTCCGCTTTCGGACTGGCAGGGGCAGCCGGGGCGGAGCAGCCCGGCGTTCGGCTCCCAACGGCCTAGCCCCTACCGAGGGGGTGACTAGGCCGCGGGTGCGGCCGGGCATCGGGGCGTGTTGGGCTGCCCGGCGCCGTGCGCTGTGCCGATGGCGGCCAGCCGTTCCGCTGCGAGCCGGCGCCCCGTGTCCAGCTCGTGCATGACCCGGTTCGCGTCGGCGCGCAGTCGTGAAGCGACCCAGGCCACGCCGTCGGCGCGCACCACGCGCGCGCCGTGCTCATCCTCGGCCATCGCGAGCAGCGCGATCAAGCCGCCGAGCAGGTCGAGCAAGGGCCGGGTCGCGGCCTCGGCGAACGCGTCCACGACAGCGCGCGGCGTGGTAGGTGTGTCAGCAACCTCGTGCATGGGAGTTCCCTTCCCGTATGCGGGGCCAGGCGCGGGACCGGGGTTCCAGCCCGCCCGCGCCGCCCTTTAATGCCCGGTGCCGCCGGGCGCGGTATCTCAGGCTCTTCGTCGCACCTTCGGCCGCAGCGTCGCAACACTTGGCTCCGGTGCGAAGCCCAGCTCCCCGAAGGCGGCGCGCACCGTATCGGCGACATAGCTTGGCGCGAGATGGGCGTAGTGCTTCGCCGTGATGGTGGGGCTGGCGTGCCCAAGCTGCGCCGCGATCACGGCCATGGGCACGCCCTTCATGGCGAGCCTTGAGGCGTGGGTATGGCGCAGGACGTGGAAGCTCGCGGCCGGCACGATCCGGGCCGCAGCGCACGCCGCACGCAATGGCCGATGCTGATACGACGTGCCCCATGCGCTCCCGTCCGCCCGCGGCAGCACGAGCGCACCTGCCGCCTTGCCGGCAGCTTCGCCCTCGAAGAACCGCTGCGCCTCGGCGGTCAGCACCACGATTCGCGCCTTGCCGCTCTTGCTCTTGCGCACATGCAGCACGCCCGCGTCCACGTCGAGGTCGGCCGGCAGCAAGCGAGCCAGCTCCCCGTAACGGCAGCCCGTGAGAAGGGCAGCGACCACGAGCGCGCGCAGGTCCGCTGGGCAGGCATTCACGATCCGCGTGGCCTCGGCATCCGTGAGGTAGCGCACGCGTGGCGCGTCCACGTTCGGAAACGGCCGCACCCGGCGCCAAGCATCATCGCTCAGCACGCGCTGATCCCGGAAGGCGAGGTTGAGAGCGGCTTTCAGGACCGTCATCACCCGGTTCGCGGTCGCCCGGCGTGCACGACGCTCATCGTCGCTGCTCGCCTCACGCACGCGGCGGCGCTTCGCCTTAGCGGCCGTCCGCAGCCGGGCCGGTGCCTCGGCGAGCTGGTTCTTCCAAGCCTCAAGCTGGCGCTTCGTGAGCTTGGCAACCTCTACCTCGCCCAGCGCGGGCAGGATGTGCGCCTTGATCGTGGTGCGCGTAGTGGCGACCGCCTTGCCGCCGCCGGCCTGGTAAGCAGTCACGTAGGCGTCCAGCGCCTCGCGCACGGTGATCGGGTCCATGACGCGCCCGGCCTCGCGCTCGACTTGTGCGAACCATGCCCGCGCCCGCTCTTGAGCTTGGCCGAAGGTCAGGGTGCTGGCGCCGTCCGCGTCGAGCACGTCGTCGGCGCTGCCGAGGGACTGATAGAGCCGGCCTTCATCGGGATCGTAGTGCCGGGCGATCCAAGTCCCAGCCTTGCCACCGCCGAGCCGGCGGTAGCCCAAGGCGCGGCCCTCTTGCAGCGTCCGCCAATAGGGTTCGCGACGGGGCGTGAGCCGCAACCGCGCCGCGCGTGTGTCCAGCCGTTCGTCCCGCGCCTTCCTCGGCATGGCCTCGCCTCCATACGGCATATGCGGCAAACATACGGCATAGACGGGGCCGGACGCAACCGGACAAGCAGGGACGAAAAGCCAGCATATAAGGCCTGAGAAGCGATAGCATCGGACAGTCTGGGACGACTGTTGTCACTCTTTCAAGGCTGTAACACGGGTTCGAATCCCGTACGGGGCAGAGCTTTTCTCGCCAATATTTTAGCGGGCATTGGCGTCAACCTGTTTTGCTGTTTTGCACGTGTTTTCCAGTCTTCTAAGACTTGCCCGAGGTCACCTTGCCAGAAGTCGGCCGCCGTCTTGAACGGACCCTCCGCCGTTACCGGCACGAGTAGGCTGAACAGAGGCACGGCGTCGGCGCGATCCCGACCTGTCCACCGTGCGCATGTGGGTGCTTGCAGCAGACGAGGGTCTCGTCATGAATGCCACCTTCCGAACGGCACGGCGCTCAAGGAGCGCCGTGGCCCAGCTCATCGGTGAAAGCATGGCCGGTCTCGACGACACTCAGCACACACCATGGATGACTGGGACACGATGACAGACACGGACAGCACGGACGGCACTCCGACGGAGCGAAGCCTGGCGGACTATCTCGGCTTCGCGCGAGCGCACGCCGACACCGCGGACACGCGCCAATGGATGGAGGACCTCGAGGCCATGCTGCGGGTCGCCTGGGACCTGATGACGCCGGATCAGAAGGCGGCGTTCCGCGAGCATCCCGTGATCCTGGCCCTTGAGGAGGACGTGGGCGGGGGAACATCAGCGGCGTGATGCTCACGTCTGCGAGGAGGGACGGCGCGCCCGTGCGCCGAGGTGGTCCACTCACGCTTCCGGTCGTCTCAGGACTAGGGCACTCTGCAGTTGGCCGCATCGGAGTGCCGCAAGCATGGGCTTTAGCATCGACCGCATCGACCACGTCGTCCTGAACTGCCGCGACGTGGACGCCACCGCCGCGTGGTATGGGCGCGTGCTGGGCCTGGTGAAGGAGGAGTTCGGCGCCGAACGGCGCATCGCGCTCAAGTTCGGGAACCAGAAGCTCAACCTGCGGCCGACTGGTGCGCCCGGCTGGATCACGGGCGAGGTGGACGCGCCGGGATCGCTCGATCTGTGCTTCATCACCTCGGCCGCTCTGGACGAGGTCGTCGAACACTTGCGGGCATGCGGAGTATCGATCACCGCGGGGCCTATGCCCCGGACAGGAGCGCTTGGGCCGATGACCTCGGTCTACTGCCGGGATCCCGACGGGAGCTTGATCGAGATCGCCGTGTACCCACCCCGCCGCTGACGCTGCCGCGTGTGCTCCGCGATGAGCGCAACGCCGCCTGCGTCCACTCTAGGAACTATAGGCAGCTGAGAAATGGCAACCGCCAACCTGTCTATGGGCTTATGGAGGAGTTCAGGAGGTGCTCAATGGAACGCGAAGATGGATACCAAGCGACCGCGTCCAGCGGCGGCCCAAGCGATGCGGCGCTGGCGAGCCCGGCGCTGCCGGTCACGCAGGTGCAGGACCCGGCGGATCTTCCCTTCGTCACCGACCCCGGTGAGCGCCGCGGCGACATGCTCTACCGCCGCTTCGGCCGCACGGAGGAGATGATCTCCGCCATCGGCATGGGCGGCTTCCATCTCGGCAAGAACGCGTTGAGCGACGCGGAGGCGGTACGCCTCGTGCACGAGGGCATCGACCGTGGAATCACCTTCATCGACAACTGCTGGGACTACAACGAGGGTCGGTCCGAGCTGCGCGTCGGCGTGGCGCTCGACCAGGGCGGATACCGCGGCAAGGCCTTCCTCATGACGAAGGTGGACGGGCGCTCGAAGAAGGAAGCGGCCTGCCAGATCGACACGTCCCTGAAGCGGATGCGCACGGACCGGATCGACCTGATCCAGCACCACGAGATCCTCCGCTACGATGATCCGGACCGCATCTTCGCCGAGGGCGGCGCCATGGAGGCGTTCGTCGAGGCGAAGCAAGCCGGTAAGCTGCGCTACATCGGCTTCACCGGACACAAGGACCCGCGCATCCACCTGCAGATGCTGGCGGTGGCGGCCGAGCGCGGGTTCCATTTCGATGCCGTCCAGATGCCGCTGAACGTCATGGACGCGCACTTCCGCAGCTTCGCGCACCTCGTGCTGCCCTACCTGGTCGAGCACGGGATCGCGGTGCTCGGGATGAAGACGTTCGCCGACAGCGTGATCCTGAAGAGCGGGGCGCCGATCACGCCGATCGAATACCTGCACTACTCGCTCAACCTGCCGACGTCCGTCGTCATCACCGGCATCCAGAACCAGCGCGACCTCGACCAAGCCTTCGAGGCGGTCCGGACGTTCCGGCCCATGGACAAGGCGAAGGTCGCCGGGCTGCTGGCCCGCAGCCGTCCTCATGCCCTTGAGGGCAAATATGAGCTGTTCAAGACGAGTGCGACGTTCGACGGCACCGCCAAGAACCCGCAATGGCTCGGCGAGGAGGTCGAGTCCGTCGCCAAGCTCGCGCCCGTGATGGAGTGATGCCGCTGAGCCGAGACCCTGATCCGGTCGTGGCCGTGACCAGCCGCAAGGTTCCCACATAGCTCGGATCGAATGGGTCGATCTCTCGGCTCACTGGCGCTACAGGGTAGCAAGGAGCTACAGCGGCTTGCGACCCAAGGCTGGCCAAGGACTCGGAGTGCCTCAACCGCTCCGGCCTCGCATTCCTACGCTGGGCCTCTATCCGCCTGATGGTTAGAAGGCTCTGCCAGACTGCTCAATGATCTGGATGTACCCCGCGCCCTTAGCCCCGCAACCTCGCTTGCAAGCAAGGGATGCGACTTCAGTCGAGCTGCCTGGGCTGGCCCGGAATACCACGCGCGCATTCCAGGCTCGCGCGGCTCCAGCCGCCGGTGCTTGCGGCTGCGGCGTAGGTAGCATCGAGAAACTCGAGCAGCAGCTCGTCCGGGTTCGGGGCCTGGCGTATGGTTGCGTAAGGGATCACGAACTCACCGAGCGCAGCGTCGAATCTCGCACCCGCAGGAGTAGGCGCATCGCGAAAGCCGGACGGTTCGGGATAGGCATAAGAGTAGAAAGCCGCCTCGGGGAACTTGTCACTGCCAGGCCAGAAACCGGCGCTGCTGACCTCGTGCGAGTAGGCCTCGCGCGTCACCCGGTCCGGCAGGCCCGGCACGCCACCCGGATGGAGCGGTGCGCGGTGTCCGGAGAAGCGCGTCACCGCGAGATCGAAACTGCCCCAGAAAAAGTGCACCGGACTGGCCTTGCCGAGGAATCCAGTGCGGAACAGCTTGAACACGCGATCCGCCTGCACGAGCGCGCGCCAGAAGCGATGCGCAGCGGCAGCGTCATAGGCGTGATGGACGACGTCCTCCGAGAATCGTCTGGGATCAGCGATCTCGTTCGGCATGGTCTCGATCGAGACCGCGACGCCGAGCCCGGCCAGCGCCGCCATGACGCGTCCATAGAAGTCCGCGACCGTCTGCGGCTCGAGCAAGACGGCACGCTGCTCGCCAGGTACTGGTGCGGCAGACGAGCCGCTGGTCGATAAGGTCGAACTCGATCTCGAGCAGCTCGGTCCCGGTGGGAATCGGGGAGGTGCCGAGACCCCGCGCCGTCACGTAGAGCGGAACGTGCCAGCTGTGGTTAAGCCAGGGCGTTAGCGACAGACGGACCTTGCCGACGATCTGGGTCCAGAGCTGAAGCGTTACTGCCGTGTCCCGCCAGGCCGGATAGTCGAGTTCGGGCCAGGTGCTCACCATCGGGTGTCTCAGGCCGCATTCGCTCGGTGCGGAAGCTTCCAGCCGGGCCGGACGAAGTGGCAGGTGTAACCAAACGGGATCCGCTCCAGGTAATCCTGGTGCTCGGGCTCGGCTTCCCAGAAGTCGCCGACAGGCGACACTTCGGTCACCACCTTGCCCGGCCACAGTCCCGAAGCCTCGACATCGGCGATTGTGTCCTCGGCGACCGCCTTCTGCTCGGGGCTGGTGTAGAAGATGGCCGAGCGGTAGCTCACGCCGACGTCGTTCCCCTGCCGGTTGAGCGTGGTCGGGTCGTGGATCTGGAAGAAGAATTCCAGCAGCTTGCGAAAGCTGGTCGCCGCAGGATCGAAGATGATCTCGATCGCCTCCGCATGGGTGCCGTGGTTGCGATAGGTCGCGTTCGGCACGTCGCCGCCCGAATAACCCACACGGGTCGAGACGACGCCGGGCAGCTTGCGGATCAGGTCCTGCATGCCCCAGAAGCAGCCTCCGGCGAGTACGGCGCGCTCGGTGCTCATGCCACCTCCTCCACTTGGGGAAGATAGGCGCCGTAGCCCTCGGCCTCCATGTCCTTGCGATGGATGAAGCGGAGCGAGGCCGAGTTGATGCAGTAGCGTAGCCCGCCCCTGTCGCGAGGCCCATCGTCGAAGACGTGGCCGAGATGGCTGTCGCCATAGGTCGAGCGCACCTCGGTGCGGATCATGCCGTGCGACGTGTCCCTGAGCTCGGCCACGTTCGCTGGCTCAATCGGCTTCGTGAAGCTCGGCCAGCCGCAGCCTGACTCGTATTTGTCGGAACTCGCGAACAGCGGCTCGCCCGAGACGATGTCAACGTAGATGCCAGGCTCCTTGTTGTGGAGGAGCGCGCCCGAGCCGGGAGCCTCGGTCCCACTCTGCTGGCTGACGCGATACTGCTCCGGTGTCAGCGCGGAGACGGCTTCGGGGGTCTTGCGATAGGTTGCCATGCGGACCTCCTTTGCTCGCGAAGATGGTGATCGCGCCCGGTCTTGTCGAGCGCCCAGCGGAGCCGGAGCGGAGCAGCCATCGATCAATAATGAACAGCAACCTCCTGCCCGCGAGCTCCCCCGCGAACACTTCTCCGAATATTGCACAGCTTCGTCGCTATGCAGCTGGGAACCAGTTCCCGTGGAAACCTGGCGGTATCCTGTGCGGCAGCCGGACGGTGGCGACCGGAGGCGCTTCGACGGAACGCGCGTCAAGGATCACGAAGTCGGTGGTCTCGTCCGCCACGTTGATGACCAAGCCAATCAGCCAGCCTTCGTCCTCGCCCGCGTCGGCGGCCGCTGGCACGAAGACGAACTCGCCGGGCAAGTGACCATCGCCGAACTCGTGCACGCGGCGGCCGCCGGTTCCGAGATCATGCTTGTAGAGCCGCGTGGCGCCAGTGAGCTGCGGGTTGCCGTCAGGCGGGACGGAGACCGTGTAGACGTAGCGGTGGCCCTGGCCAGAGCGGCGCTCGTCGATGCGGGGGAACTCCTGCGGCGTGGCGTCGATCACGCGGCGGCTGACGCGGTGCGTCGAAGAATCCACCGTCCAGCGCTCGAACCGGCCCAGCGTATCGAAGCCGCTCGCGCCTGAGGCGAACATCGTGGAATACGCGATGACGTCGAGGATCACCTGACCGTCTTCGCCATCTTCGCCATCGAAGGCGTTAGCCACGTGGAAGACGAAGCACGGCTCCACGTCGCACCAGATGATCTCGGCGGCTTCGCCGTGTCGCGGCAGCAGGCCCACGCGGGCGCGGTGCGCCGGGTTCCAGCGCAATGGAATGAGGTGGCCGCCGAGCAAGGCCCGCATCGAAAAGGTGACGGGCAGATCGAGGACGACGGCGAACCGCGCCGTCAAGGCGCAATCGTGGATGCAGGGACCATGCTGCACTGCGATCGGCACGTCGCGAACAACTTTGCCGGTTGCCGAGACGACGACGTGACGGACGGCATCCCAGATGTTGGCGTCGTATGCGATCGCGTGATGCTCGCCCGTGAGCGGGTCGCGGTGCGGATGCCCGGTGAACGATCCGTCGAGCGTGCCGTCAAACGGGTTGTAGCACTGCTCCTCCAGGGTCTCGGACAGCTCGACCGGAAAGCTGCCTGCTTCCACCAAGGCGAAGGCGCGACCGCCGATCTCGACGACGTTGGTGTTCACGGTGTCGTTGCGCCCCCTGCGTGGCCCCGGCGCGGCGGGGCGGTCGAGCGCCGCAGCTGCCAGGCGCGAACGGATCCAGCGGTTCCGATACCACAAGGCCTTGCCGTCCCGGATGGCGATGCCGTGCACCATGCCGTCGCCGAGGAACCAA
Source organism: uncultured Alphaproteobacteria bacterium (assembly GCA_963848595.1). Taxonomy (GTDB): domain Bacteria; phylum Pseudomonadota; class Alphaproteobacteria; order Acetobacterales; family Acetobacteraceae; genus CAWKEH01. Next base: position 120,778 of record CAWKEH010000006.1, read on the forward strand.
TGATGACCCGCAGGATCCGGACTGACCGGGTTTGCGCCCATCTTGAGATAGCGGCCGTTGAGCCCCGCCGGGATCGACCCGGTCACCGCGAGATCTTGGAGCGTGAGTTCCGATCGCATCGGCGCGTGAATGCCGACAAGGTAGGGGCTGCCGGTCCTGGCCAGTCGCTTGCGGTTGAAGGCTGCGATGGACGCGACCCCACCCTCGATGACCGCGCGAACGGCTGATTGAACAGGGTTCGGCATGGGTTGCGGTCTCCGGCGAGTTGGGTTGCTCTTGAGCCTAGTTGCTAACAAGCTGTCCAGGCCATGTCGCAAGCCGTCCGGTAAGTGACCGCATAACGCCCGCACGACGCCTCCAGCTAGCGTCCACTAATGATTGCAAGCAGGCGTTACCGGGCTGCTCCTCCAATGTCCGGCTTGGGCGCTGAGCGGATGTCAGTGCCGGAAGCGCTCCACAGCCGCTTTCCACCCGTTCCGGCGGTTTCGCGCTCTGATAGGCGGGTTCAGTCCGGCCGACGTCTCGCGGCGAGCGGACTTCGCGGCTCACGGTGGTTCGCCGCAAAGGTGTCCACGGTCTGAGTCACCACATGCGCCATCAGCGGGATCTCGGCCACGGGGCGCCCGGCCACTAGCTCCCTTGCCGAGACGAAGAACGCCTCCCACGGCTCGTCCTCCTCGCCGTGGCGCAGCGTCAGCGCGGTCCAGGCGAGCCGCTCCACCCACTTCGCCGCGCGCTGCGGCAGCAACTCATCCCGAACGAGGGCGATCCGCTTCGCGCGTGTCATCCTCTTGGCCCCGAGCAGCCGCTCAGTCTCCGTGTCAGCCTCGAACCAGGAGTCCAGGAACTCGAACTCGCCTGGCAGGTCGCGGCTGCTCGCCAGCATCTCCGCGATCACCTCGGGCCGCGACAGGGCAGGATCGGCCTCGGCCTCGAGCAGGCCCAGCACGGCGTCCGTGGTGAGTGCCTCGGGCTGCAGTCCTTGCAGGCCCGCCGTCTCGGCGACATCGAGCATGGCGAAGGACGGCATCACGCCCGAGGCCAGATTGACGGCCAGGGCATGCGCGGCCGCGATCCGGACGTAGTCGAGGCTGGTCGGCAAGAGGTCGATCTCCTGCACCTGCTCCAGGAACTCGTCCCACTCGGCCCGGGTCAGCCCGTGGCGTGCCCAGGCGTCGCGCACGCCGATGCCGTGCTTGATCAGCAGGCAAGCCGTGGCGTTCCGCCGCCCCTCACGCGTGAGGACGAAGATGCTTTGGGCGCCTGCGCCGTCGATGCAGGAGGCGAGCACCTCGCGCACTTGCGCCTGTGGCCAGGGGCTGACCTCCACGCCCTTGCGGCGGCACGCCTGGATCGCCCGGTCCAGCGACATGCGGTCGGTCTCGGGCAGCCAGTTGCGCAGGGCAATCAGGCGCCGGAGCATCACGCCCGACACGCCGCCCTCGGCCGCTGCATGCTCGATTCCGGATGCGGTGGAGTTGCGCACCGAAGCCGAGGCGTCGAGCAGCCAGCCGACGGCGGCCTCACGCGCCGCCTCTTCCTTGGCTTGGAGCAGCCAAGCGCCCATCGCCACGCGCTGCTCCTCCGGGAAGGCGTCGGCCATCTCGCGTATGTAGGCATAGAGCTCGAACGGGTCGCCGCCGACGTCGCGCGTGAGGTCCCCGAGATAGCTGTCGAGAACCTCGATGCCCTCGGGCCCTGGCGCGCTCGCCGCGGCCATCCCGTCTGCGAGGCGCTCCATGAGGCCCCGGAGCTCGGGACCGGGATCGAGCTTGGCGCTCGCGAACTCGCGCAGGACCATCAGGAGCAGGGCAGGCTCGACCTGACCGTCTCGACCGGCCGCGAGCAAACGCTGGCGCACGGCGTCCACCAACTCGGCCGCCTGCGTGAACCCGCCCTCGACGGCATAGCGCGTATACTCGAGCGCTTGCCCGATCATATAGCCGTAGGCGGTGATCAGCTTCTCGTTCCGCCGCTTCCTGCGAGCCTCGGCCAGGAGCATGTCGAGGAGGTCGAGCACGGCCTCGGGCCGGGCCTCCAGGAAATCGGAGACGGCCCGCGAGTTCGGTCCCGGCTGGCCCGCGGCAACGTCGGCAGCCACGAGCTTGCCGAAGCGGGTGAGCGTGGTGCGGTCAGGCATTAAGGTGATCCCAAGCCCTCTAATCTGGCGATAGCACCGGCTCGGCGCCGGGTCAGCGTTCACCGGCGGCGTTTGGCTTTCTTACCGCCGGATGCAGGGGGCGTCAGGGCGGCGGTCCAGAAGCTCGCCACCTGCTTGGCACCCGCGCTCATCGCCGCTGACTGCTGGCGCCGGGCCTCCTTCGTCCACAGCCCGCGCGCTGCTCCGGCCCGGGCGTTGGCGCCACTCAGGAACAGGCTCATCGCTGGGTTCTTCTTCGTCCACGGATTGGCCACGTGTGCTCCTGACGGTTCGGATCGGCCAAGCAGATGGCGAGCCGGGCAAACCGTTCCAAGCGCAAGGACCTCTTCCTGTAAGGCGTCTTCTCCTTCAAGGTAGCAGCAGGTCGTGAGATCCAGGGCAGGGGTGAGGAGAACATGGTCCTGACGCTTGTGTCATCGAGCGACGATCGCGCGCTGGCGATCCGCGACCACGTGCTCCCGCTCGTTCGCGAACGCGGCACGGTCGAGGTGCAACGCGGCGCCGTGCGGCTGACCGTGCTCGAGCTTGGCCCCTGGGTGTTCCATCACTGGACGCCCTTCAATGATCTCTCGCCGGACGAGGCATCCTCGCCGGGCTACCGCCACGCCGTCGAGCGGCAGCACAGCAAGCCTGGCTTGCCCTACGGGCTCGAAGTCTGGCGCGGCGTAAAGGTGCTCAGCGTGCTCTGGGCGGACGATGGTACCTTCGACGTGGCCAGCTTCGTCCGCGGGCCCTGGGAGGACGAAGTGCGAGCACTCTGACGCTTGGGGACGTTGCCCCGATTGCGTCGGGCAGTCGGGCACGCCAGCAGCCTACGGGACGCCGGGTCACCTGACGTGAGGGCTCTCCGTGCCTGCCAGGGGGAGGGCAAGCACCTCTCAGCCACTAACGCCCTGGGTAGGCTCGTGCCGGTCATAAATCCAGCTACGGAACAGACGCTCACGGGTTAGTTAGCCTTCTCGACGCATGATGCCTTGTAAGCGAGTTCGACCCTCGCACTCCCGCGAGAGTAAGCTCGTCAGGCAATGCTGACCGCAGGAGCCGAGGGATGAACGATGCCGACAGGATCGTAGCCGCCACGCTCGCCGCCGCCTGGTGTGCTGCGGCAGGCCGGAACGCACGCGAGGAGTATGTCGTCGAGTATGAGGCGTTCCTGCAGCTCCTTGGCCAGCGCGCGGAGGAGCTTGCGGCGCCGCAGACGACAGGGAGCGGAACAACGATCGGAACGCCTATCGCTCCGGCCTCGTCGTCGGAGAGCCTCTACAGGAGCCAGAATGGGGATTGCTGGCGATTGGTCCGGGACGCCGCCTCAGGGCGGCAGTTCATCCAGCACGAAGCCAACTCGTCGTCGGGCGGTCAGGTAACGGAGATGAGCGTCGAGGATTTCCTGAGCCAGGGCGGGTCAGGCCCGGAATACGCGGCATTGCGCCGTGTTCTCGATCGTGAGGCACAGGACGGCTGACACCAGTCCGGCTCCCCTATCACACGCGCCCGTGAACTGTGCCTGCGCCGCGATGCTGCGCCGCTCGGACGGCGGATGGGGGTCCGGAAAGCCTCCACAGCATTCGGCTATATCAGGGCGAGCGCCAGTTGCCCCTGCGCCGGACCGGTCGCGGCCTCAAGGCCGGACAGCGTGACCCCGAGCAGGCGGACGCCGAGGGGTGCGGGGAAGAGCGGTCGCAGCAGATCGAGGCTCATCTGCTCGAGAATTGCCCTTGCGGTGATTGCCGCGGCGCAGGAGCGGCTGCGAGTGATCTGCCGAAAGTCGGCATGCTTGACCTTCACCGTCACCGTCCGGCCCACGAGCCCGCTCTCTCCGTAAGCCGCCCAGGCCTTCGCGAATACCGGTTCCAGCGCAGGCGCCACCTCGTCCCAGTGTGTCAGGTCGCATGCGAAGGTGATCTCCGCGCCGATCGACTTGGGTTGGCGCTCGGCCACGACCGGCCGGTCGTCCTCGGCACGGGCCAGCCCATAGTAGTAGGCGCCCGCCTTGCCGAACTGCGCGACCAGGAACTCGCGCGACTGCTGGCGTAGGTCGAGGCCGGTCTGGATGCCGAGCGCGTTCATCCTGGCCGCGGTCACGGGTCCGATGCCGTGGAACTTGCCCACGGGAAGCTGCTCCACGAAGGCCGGGCCCATGCGCGGCGTAATCACGAACAGGCCATCGGGCTTGCGGTGGTCAGACGCCAGCTTGGCGAGCAGCTTGTTGTAGGATACTCCCGCCGAGGCAGTCAGGCCGGTCTCGGCGCGGATGCTTGCCCTGATCTCCTCGGCGATCGCCGTCGCCGAGCCGCGGTCCACCAAGGGCGCGGTGACGTCGAGGTATGCCTCGTCCAGCGACAAGGGTTGGATCAGCGGCGTGTAGCGGGCGAGGATGCCATGCACCTGCGCCGACACCGCCCGGTAGACATCGAAGCGCGGCCGCACGAAGACGAGGTCGGGGCATTTCCGCCGGGCCGTGACGGACGGCATGGCCGAGCGGACGCCGAACCGGCGCGCCTCATAGCTCGCAGCCGCGACGACGCCCCGCTCGCGCGCGCCGCCCACGGCGACGGGCACACCGCGCAGGGCCGGGTCATCGCGCTGCTCCACCGATGCGTAGAACGCGTCCATGTCGATGTGGATGATGCGGCGCAGCCCAGGAGCCTGGGCGAGCTGGGCAGAGAGGTGCGACATCTCAGCGCCGATGATAGCACATGGCAGCTGCGGGGGAACGAAATGAGATCATGGCTGCTCTACGGCGCGAACGGCTACACTGGGCAGCTAATCGCGCGCGAGGCGACGTGGCGCGGGCTCGCGCCTGTTCTGGCCGGACGCGACCTGACCAAGGTCGGCGCGCTCGCACGCGAGCTTGGCCTTGCCCACCGGGTCTTCGCGCTGGACCGGGCCGAGATCACGGCGCGCGATCTCGAGGGCATGTCGCTGGTGCTCAACTGCGCCGGACCGTTCTCAGCGACCGGCACCCCGATGATGGACGCCTGCCTGCGCGCCTGCGTGCACTACCTCGATATCACGGGCGAGATCGCCGTCTTCGAGCAGGCCCACGCGCGGGATGAGCGGGCGCGCGAGGCGGGCGTGGTGCTGTGCCCCGGCGTCGGCTTCGACGTCGTGCCGACCGACTGCATCGCGGCCGCGCTCAAGGCCGCGCTGCCGGACGCCACGCACCTGCGGCTCGGGTTCGACGTGCGCTCCGCCATCTCGCCCGGCACGGCGAAGACGGCGGCGGAGGGGGCAGCACTCGGAGGCTGTGTCAGGCGGGACGGCAGGATTGTCCGCGTGCTGCATGGCTACCGCACCCGAAGGATCGACTTCGGCGACGGCGAGAGAGCGGCGGTGACGATCGCCTGGGGCGACGTGAGCACCGCCTACTACACGACGGGGATCCCGAACATCGAGGTGTATGCCGCCGTCCCACCTGCCGCAGCGCTGGCGATGAGGCTCGGCCTCGGCGACTTCTTTGGCCGCATCATGGCCGTGCCGCTGGTTCGCGATGCCCTGGTCCGGCGCGCTGGCGCGGCGCATGGACCTGACGCCGAAGCGCGAGCGAGGCAGCCGAGCTTCGTCTGGGGCGAAGCGGAGAACGCCGCGGGCGTGCGGCGGACCTGCCAGATGCGCACCGCGAACGCCTATGACGTCACGGTCAGCGCCTCGCTCGCGGTCGTCAGCTTCCTGCTGGACTGCGCACCTGCAGGCGGCTTCACTACGCCGTCGCGCCTCGTGGGTTGCGACTTCGCGTCACGCTTGCCGGGGTCAAGTGAAATGAGGATCACATGACCGACGGGCTGCCGGAGACGCATGCAGAGCATCAAGGGTGTCTATCGTCCAGTTCGCTCAGGTGGCACACGAGTTCCACCCCGGGCGTAGCACCATGCGCTCCCCTCAACTTTTCTTGTGCCCGCGCGGCGACACGCTTGGGCCAGTTGCAAGGGCTGCCGTCGCGCACTAGGCCGGCGCAGCATGTCGGAGCGCGCATCCGTCCCGCGGCGCCGTGGCGTCAGCCGTATCGCCTGGGGCCGCGAGGTTTGGGCGACGCTCGCGGCCGGAGCCGTCCTGCTGCTCGCCCTCGTCGCCGCCGCCGCCTGGATCGCGGCCGTCAATGCCGACGCTCTGGGCGCGGCGCGCCGTGCGCAGCTGGTGCGTGACCAGGTCGCCCGGATCGTGATCGCGACCGCGGACGCGGAGACCGGGCAGCGCGGCTACCTGCTCACTGGGTCCGACACCTATCTTGAACCCTATCTGCAGGCAGCGCCGAAGCTGCCCGCGCAGCTCGACCAGCTTGTCGCCGCTGTCTCGGGCGAAGGCGACACGAGCCGGCTCGCCGCGCGCCTGCGGAGCACCGTCATGGCCAAGCTCGACGAGCTCGGGCGCACGGTCGCCGCTGCGCGCGGCGGCGACCGTGCCGCGGCGCTCGCCAGGGTCACCACGGGCGAGGGCCAGGCGCTGATGCAGGATGTCCGCGAGATTTCGGCCGCGCTCACGGCCGAGCAGGGCGCGGAAGCGGTGCGGTTGACCAAGGCCATCCAGCACCGCGAGCGCGTCCTGGTCGGGCTCGATGCGGCGGGCGTGCTGCTGACGGCGCTGCTCGCCTGGTCCGCCGCGCTCGCGATCCGGCGCGCGCTCCGGGCGCTGCGGTCAGCAGAGGCGGACGCGCGGCGCGCCTACGCCGCCCTGCAGCGGACCAATTCCGGCCTTGAAGCCGAGGTTGGCCGCCGCACCGCTGAGATCCGCGCCATAAACGACGAGGTCCAGCGCTTCGCCTACATCGTGAGCCACGATCTGCGCGCGCCGCTGGTCAACATCATGGGCTTCACCGGCGAGCTGGAGACCACGACGCGCACGCTGCACCGCCATACGGCGGCGCTCGCGACCGCCGACGGCAAGCTCCCGTCCGATCTCGAGGAGGCCATCGAGCAGGACTTGCCCGAGGCGATCCGGTTCATCCGCTCCAGCACGGACAAGATGGACCGGCTCATCGGCGCGATCCTGCGTTTGTCGCGCGAGGGAAGGCGGCTGCTGCGGCCGGAGCGGATCGCCATGGACGAGCTGGTTCGCGCGGCGCTCGACGCGCTGGCGCACCAGGTCCAGGAAGCGGGTGCGGAGGTCGAGGTCGGTTCGTTGCCCGATTTGATCAGCGACCGTCTTGCGGTCGACCAGGTCGTCACGAACTTGCTGGACAATGCACTCAAGTATCGCGACCCGGCGCGTCCGCTCCGCCTCATGGTGCGCGGCCAGGTGCTGAGCGCGATGGCGGGCGAGCCAGGGAGCGAGATGCGGCTCTATGAGATCGAGGATACCGGGCGCGGCATCGCCGAGCGCGATCGCGAGCGGGTGTTCGAGCTATTCCGCCGCGCGGGAGGGCAGGGGGTGCCGGGCGAGGGCGTCGGCCTCGCGCACGTCCGCGCCCTCGTGCGCCGCCTCGGCGGTCGCATCGAGCTCGACTCCGCCCCTGGCCGCGGCAGTGTTTTTAGGATACACTTACCTGCAACGCCGTCACAATCCTTGGAATCCGGTTCATGATTGCCGTGCCTGTCACCCTCGTGCTGATCGAGGACGACCCGGGTCATGCCCGCTTGATCGAGAAGAACGTCCGTCGCGCCGGCGTGAACAACCCGTTGATGCACTTCGCGGACGGCACGAGCGCGCTGGAGTGGCTGTTCGGGCCGGAGCAGCACGCTGGGCAGAACGAGCAGCGCGGCGCCATCCTCGTGCTGCTCGACCTGAACCTGCCCGACATGAGCGGGCTCGACATCCTCGCCCGGATCAAGGCCGACGAGACGATGCGCCGCGCTCCCGTCATCGTGCTGACGACGACCGACGACAAGACCGAGATCCAGCGGTGCTACGATCTGGGCTGCAACGTGTATATCACCAAGCCGGTCGAGTATGAGGGCTTCGCCGCCGCGATCCGCCAGCTCGGCCTGTTCCTCGCCGTCGTGCAGGTCCCCGAGACGGTCTAGACTTGAGCCGTGATGCCTAGCTCACCGACTCGGATCCTCTACATTGACGACGACCCCGGCATCGGCCGGCTCGTTCAAAAGCATCTCGAACGCCTTGGCCGCCAGGTCCGGCTCGCCACGGACGGCGATGCCGGCATCGAGATCGCCCGCAGCGAGCGCTTCGACGCCATCGCTCTCGACCATTACATGCCGGGCCGCGACGGCCTCAGCGTGCTCGCCGACCTGCGCGGCCTGCCCGAGCCTGCGCCGGTAATCTTCGTCACCGCCGCCGAGGAGCCGCGCATCGCTGTCGCCGCCCTCAAGGCGGGCGCGGCCGATTACGTGGTCAAGGACCTGCAAGGCACGTTCCTCGACCTGCTCGACAGCGCGATCGCCCAAGCGGTGCAGGGGACGGAATTGCGCCAGGAGCGCGACCGCGCCGAGCAGGCACTGCGCGAGAGCCGCGACAGCTTGGAGGCGCTCGCCGCCAGGCAGGCCCTACTGCTGCGCGAGGTCAATCATCGCGTCGCCAACAGCTTGCAGCTCATCAGCTCGCTGCTGGAGCTGCAAGCCCGGCGCATCACGGCCGCCGACGCGCGCGACGCGCTGCACGCCGCCGCCGAGCGCGTCGAGGCGGTCAGCCTCGTTCACCGCCGTCTCTACACGTCGGCCGATGTCTCGCACGTCGAGATGGATCAGTATCTCGCTGGTCTCGTCGAGGAGCTGCAGCGGTCCGTCGGCACCCAGGACGCGAGCTGCAGCATCCGGCTCCGCGCCGACCCGGCGCGCGTCGAGACCGACAAGGCGGTCGCCATCGGCCTCGTCGTCAACGAGCTGGTCACGAACGCGGCGAAGTATGCGTATCCCGACCGCGGCGGCGGCGAAGTGCGAGTGGATTTCCGCAGGTATGACGACGCGTTCACTCTGACGGTGGAGGATGACGGCGTGGGCATGCCGCCGGGCGATGCCGCGCCAAAAGGGAGCGGTCTCGGCGCGGTGATCGTCGCTGCCATGGCGCGGACGGCACGGGCTACGGTGGAGACCGTCCGCGCCCAGCCCGGAACGCGCGTGACGCTCCGGCTCGCGAGCTAGGACGTGGCTGAGCGGGTCGATTGCGTGGTGCTCGGCGCCGGCGTGGTCGGCCTCGCTTGCGCGCGGGCGTTGGCACTTACCGGGCGCGACGTGCTGCTGCTCGAAGCTGCGGAGGGGATCGGGACTGGCACCAGCTCGCGCAACAGCGAGGTGATCCACGCGGGAATCTACTATCCGACGGGAAGCCTCAAGACCCGCTTCTGCGTCGAGGGCCGCGAGCGGCTCTACGCCTACTGCGCCGAGCGCGGCGTGCCGTTCTCCCGGCTCGGCAAGCTGATCGTGGCGGCCGACGAGGCGGAGGTGCCCACGCTCGGCGCCATCCGCGCCAAGGCCGCCGCGAACGGCGTGGAGCTGATCCCGCTTGCGGCGGCGGAGGCGCGCGCGATGGAGCCGCAGCTCCGCTGCGCCGCGGCGCTGCACTCGCCGAGGACGGGGATCGTGGACAGCCACGCCCTGATGCTAGCGTTCCAGGGCGACGCGGAGGAGGCAGGCGCCCTCGTCGCCTTTCACGCCCGCGTCGAAGGGGGTGCAGTCGCGGACGGGGGTATCCGCCTTCTGGTAGGTGGCACGGAGCCCATGGAGCTGCAGGCGCGGGCCGTCGTCAACGCGATCGGCCTGCACGCTCCGGACCTTGCCAGGAGCATTGAAGGCGTCCCGGCTGCTACGATCCCGCGCGCCTATCTCTGCAAGGGGAACTACTACGCGCTCCTCGGCCGGGCGCCGTTCTCGCGCCTGATCTACCCGGTTCCGGAAGCGGCGGGTCTCGGTGTCCATCTCACGCTGGACCTCGGCGGCCAGGCACGCTTCGGGCCGGATACGGAGTGGGTCGAGCGGGAGGACTACGACGTGGACCCGGCGCGCGCGGAGGGCTTCTACGCCGCCATCCGGCGCTACTGGCCGGCGCTGCCGGACGGCGCCCTCGCGCCCGGCTACGCCGGCATCCGCCCCAAGATCAGCGGCCCCGGCGAGCCGAATGCCGATTTCCGCGTCTCCGGGCCGGCGGAGCACGGCATCGGCGGCCTAGTGTGCCTCTACGGCATCGAGAGCCCAGGACTGACTGCCTCACTCGCGCTGGCCGACCACGTCGCCGCTATCATACGCGGCGGAAACGCTCCGTAGCTAAACGGAGCCCGGCAGCGACCCCGGCCGGCCAAACAGGTAACCCTGCCCGAACTCGACGCCGATCTCGCGCATGAGCCGGGCCTGTGCCTCGGTCTCGATCGTCTCGGCGACGGTCTTCGCGCCCATGAAGTTGGCCAGCTCCACCATCGTCAGGAGGAACCCGTGCTCCCGCGCGTTGGACAACGCCTCGCGGACGTAGGAGCCGTCGAGCTTGACGTAGTCAACCCGGAACTCGCGAAGGTAGCGGAACGCTGCCGCGCCGGAGCCGAAATCGTCCAGGCAGACCGGGATGCCTGCCGCGCGCAGGCCGGCCATGCTCGCGACGGCGCTGCTGATGTCGTCGATGTCCGCGGTCTCGGTCAGCTCGACGAGCAGGTTTGCGCCCGCCCTCGTCGCGCTCGCGAGACGGTCCAGCATCCGCTCCCGGAACGCGCTGCTCTGCATGGAGAGGCCCGAGACGTTGACCGCGACCGAGGCGCCCCGCGCCGCCTCGGACGCTGCCGCCGCGGTATCGAGCACCGCCCAATCCAGCTTCTCGGAGAGGCCCGCGGCTTCCGCGAACAGCACGAACTCCTGCACGTTGCGCACGGCGAGGCGCGGCGTCGAGATTGGGCGCAGCAACGCCTCGAAATGGCGGACCTGGCGATCCCTCAGCGTCACGATTGGCTGGAACTGCAGGCGGAAGCGGCGTTCCTCGATGACTGCCCGCGTCGCCTCGATGCGCGCGTCGGCCGCCGCGACGAAGCCGACCAGTCCTTCGCCGAGACCGAGGCGCGCTGTGGCCTCCAGCCCGCCGTCGCGGAAGCCGCCTAGCGCGAGGCGCAAGGCGCGGGCTGCGCGCGCCGGGCCGAGGCCGCCGTCGTCCAGCTCGAGGCCGGCGCCGCGCACGCGCGTGCGCGGGGCGAGCTTCGTGCCGCGCAGCAGCTGCCCGATCTCCTCCGCGAGTGCCGCCATGTCCGCCTCGCCCGCGGTGAGGACGCCGAAGCGCCCGGTGGAGAGCTCCCCCGTCGTGGCACCCGGCCCGGCGTGGCGATGCACGGCGGCGATGACTTCCCTCTCCAGCGCCAATTGCTCGGCCACGGGCAGCGCGTTCCGGGCCTCAGCCCAACCCTGCAGCTCCAGGAAGCCGAGCTGGCCCGCGGTTCTTCCCGACGTGCGCAGCCGTGCCTCGGCGGCTTCCTGGAAGCGGCTCGGCTGCTCCGGCCCAGGGGGCGGCTGCAGCGCCGGCCGGCTGAAGGTCACGTAGAGGTGCGCGTCTCCGGGCATGGCGAGCGCGGAGAGGCGCATCTGGCTGCGTTCGGCGTCCGCGAGCCGGACAACGAAAGGCGGTGCCCGGCCGTGCTGCCGCACCGCGGCCAGGGCAAGATCCAGCGCCGGATGATCCTCCGCGGCGACGAGGGTCCGCAGCGCGGCGCCGACGAAGCTGGAGGCCGGCCGGCGGAAGCGGGCATTGAACGCGCCGTCCGCGAACACGATGGTGCCGTCCGTCTCGGTCTCGACCAGGAGGTCGGCCGCTGCGAAGGCGAAGGCCAGGAAACGGTCTCGCGGCGCGTTGGGCCGGGCTGGGCGGGCAAGGACGGGATGGGACATCGGGTAAGCCTTCAGGGCAATCCGCAGTATCCCCCGGCCTGGTTAACAAGCTGTAGCGACAAACGGTGCTCGTCAGCTCCGCCGCGCCAGGCCCATGACGCCGACGCCGAACAGGCCGGCCATCAAGGTGACCACGGCGAGCATGAGCCGGATGCGCTCGGTGACCGCAGCCTCTTCCCGCTCCGCTTCGTTCCGCACGGACGCGCGCTCGCGGACGACCCGCTCGACGAGCGTGCCCGGCCCATCGAGCACGGCACGCGCGCTCTCGCCGAGCGCCGGGCGGAGTGCGGCGAGCCGGGCGGCGGCGTCCGGCGCTTCGCCTGCGAGCAGCACCTGGTCGAGCACTGCGCCGCGGGCGAGGGCGCGCTGCGGCGGCACTGGTGCGGCGTAGAGCGCGAAGCCGCCGATCAATCCGACGATGAGGAAGCACATCGCCAGGAACGCCGCCCAGACCCCGCCTTGCCGACCCATCACCACCTCCTGGCTTCGGTCGAGCCATCCGTTACCCGGTGCTCCCGGTCGGTAGTGGCGTAGTTTGTTTTTGCGGTGGCAAACCCACCGAAGAAGCAGGGGCGATATAACGAGGCGGCGTGATACACAGCCAGATCGAGGATCCCGTGGAATTGTTCATCGTCGCCCGCTTCCATGCTCGTGAGGGCGAAGAGGACGCCGTCGCAGCCGCGATGCGTGATATGCTCGGCCCTGTGCGCGCAGAATCCGGCTGCTTGACGATCGATGCCTTTCGCTCCACGCGAAATCCGCGGCTGTTCTACGTCCACTCGCGCTGGATTGATGAAGCTGCGTTCGACATCCACGCCGAGCTTCCGCACACCGTGCGGTTCTTGGAACGCGTCCAACCGTTGATCGACCATCCGCTCGATGTAACGCGGGCAAGGCGGGTCTGAAAGTTCAGCCTGAGACTACCTCCCGGTCAAGCAGGTTGACACCGCGGCATCCGGGGGGTATCGGCCGCGCCCTATCCCGAGACCGTGCGCAGCGAGCTGCCCAGAGGCCACCCATGAGAGTCCGCAATAGCCTGAAGTCGGCCAAGGTCCGCGACAAGAACTGCCGCGTGGTGCGCCGGCACGGGCGCGTCTACGTCATCAACAAGAAGAACCCCCGCATGAAGGCGCGGCAAGGCTAGGCGAGACGCTTGCCGGCGGCGCGCCGCCGGCACATCTTCCTCCGAGGATCGGGAGGAGACCGCGATGATTGCGCTGCCGGAGCCGAAGGCGGATGTGCTCGCCCGCCGCGACGAGATCATAGCTGGGCTGAAGGCGATCGTGCCGGGCGAGGGCGTCATCGGCGATACGCTGCGCCTGCGCCCTTATGAGACGGACGGGCTCTCTGCCTACAAGCAGCCGCCGCTCGTCGTCGTGCTGCCTGAGACGACCGAGCAGGTCGCCGCCATCATGGCGTTCTGTAACCGGAACGGCGTGCGCGTCGTGCCGCGTGGCGCGGGGACCAGCCTCTCCGGCGGCGCGCTGCCGCTCGCGGACGCGGTGGTGCTCGGGCTGATGCGGCTGAACCGCATCCTGGAGATAGACTACGACGACCGCTTCGCGCGCGTGCAGGCGGGCGTGACCAATATCGGCATCACCCAGGCCGTGGAGGCGCACGGCTTCTTCTACGCGCCGGACCCGTCGAGCCAACTTGCCTGCATGATCGGCGGCAACGTTGGCATGAACTCGGGCGGCGCGCACTGCCTCAAATACGGCGTGACTGCCAATAATCTGCTCGGCCTCAAGATCGTCACTGTCGAGGGCGAGATCGTTGAGATCGGCGGCACGCACCTGGACGCGGCCGGCTACGACTGGCTCGGGCTGCTGACGGGCAGCGAGGGGCAGCTCGCGGTTGTCACCGAGGTCGTGGTGCGCATCCTAGCGGCCCCGGAAGGGCAAAGGGCCATGCTCGCGGCGTTCAGGAGCAACGAGGTCGCGGGCCAGGCGGTGGACGCGATCATCGGGTCGGGCATCATCCCCGTAGCGCTCGAGTTCATGGATCGCCCGGCGATCCACGCGTGCGAGCAATTCGCCCACGCTGGCTACCCGCTGGACGCCGAGGCCATGCTCATCATCGAGGTCGAGGGCAGCGCCGAGGAGCAGGACCGCCTGCTCGGGCAGATCAAGGAGATCTGCGAGCGGTTCGACCCGATCAGCCTGCGCGTGAGCCAGTCCGCCGAGGAGAGTTCTCGCGATCTGGAAGGGGCGCAAGGGCGCGTTCGGCGCGGTAGGGCGAATCAGCCCGGACTACCTCTGCATGGACGGCACCATCCCGACCGGGCGGCTGCCCGAGGTGCTGCGGCGGATCGGGGAGATGAGCGAACTCCTACAAGCTGCAGGTCGCCAACATCTTCCATGCGGGCGACGGCAATTTGCACCCGCTCATCATGTTCGACGCCAACGACCCCGACAGCTTCCACCGCGCCGAGCAGTTCGGGGCGGACGTGCTCAAGCTCTGCGTCGAGGTCGGCGGATGCCTCACGGGTGAGCACGGCGTCGGGGTCGAGAAGCGCGACCTGATGCCGGTGCAGTTCACCGAGGCCGAGCTGGAGCAGCAGCGCCGGGTGAAGTCGGCGTTTGATCCCGGTTGGCTGCTCAACCCCAGCAAGGTGTTCCCGCTCGATAAGATGCCAGCGGGAGCATGAGCGGGAGCGAGGCGCCCGGCAGCGAGGAGGCGGTCGCCGCCGCGGTTGCGAGCGCCTACGCCGCACGCGAGCCGGTGCTCGTCGAGGGGCGGGGCACCAAGCGCGGGATGCTGCGCCCGGTGCAGGCCGCGCGCACCCTCTCCACGCGCAACCTCGCCGGCATCACGCTCCACTCGCCGCAGGAGCTGATCATCGCCGCGCAGGCCGGGACGACGGTGGCCGAGGTCGAGGCGAAGCTCGCCGAGGCCGGGCAGCATCTCATCGCGGAGCCGCCCGACTTTTCGGGTTTGCTCGGGGAGGGCCAGGCAACCTTGGGCGGGGTCGTGGCGGCGAACCTGTCCGGGCCGCGCCGGGTAGCGTGGGGGGCGATGCGCGACCACGTCATGGGCGTGCGCTTCGTGAACGGCGCGGGCGAGGTGCTGCGCTCGGGCGGGCGGGTGCTCAAGAACGTGACGGGCCTCGATCTCTGCAAGCTGCTCTCGGGCAGCCACGGGACGCTGGGCGTGCTGACGGAAATCACGCTCAAGGTGCTGCCGGCGCCGGAGCTGACGGGCACGCTCGCGCTCGCCGGGCTCGATGCGCGGCAGGGTGTCGCGGTGCTTGCGGCGGGGCTGCGGTCACCGTTCGGCGTCTCGGGAGCGGCTTGGCTGCCGGCGGAGGCTGCGGCGCGGGCGCCGGAGCTGGCAGGGATGCAAGGCGGCGTCGCGCTGGTGCGGATCGAGGATTTCGCGCCGAGCGTGACCTATCGCCTCGGCAAGCTGCGCGCCCAGCTGGGCGGCGAGGTGCTGGACGACGCGGCGAGCCGCGCGCTGTGGCGCCGGGTGCGGGACGCGGAGGTCTTGTCCCCCGCGCCGGAAGATGCGGTCTGGCGCGTCTCCGTGCGGCCCTCGGCGGGTCCGGCAGTCGCGGCGGCGCTGGAGGGGAACGGGACGCGGCTGTTCCTGGACTGGGGCGGCGGGCTTGCCTGGATCGCCGGGCCGGCGACGGCGGCGATGCACGGCGCCGTGCGCGGCGCGGCGCAGGCGCACGGAGGAACGTGGACCGTGATGCGCGCGTCCGAGTCCATGCGCGCCGCGGTGGACGTGGTGCCGCCCGAGGTGGCGGCGCTGGCGAGGATCACGCGCCGGGTGAAGGGCGCGCTCGACCCGGCGGGCATCTTGAACCCAGGCCGGCTTTACGCCGGGCTGTAGGAGAGGAACGGTGCAGACCAGCTTCACCGCGGAGCAGCTCCGCGACCCGCAGACCGCCAGCAGCAACCAGGTACTCCGCACCTGCGTCCACTGCGGCTTCTGCACCGCGACGTGCCCCACCTTCGTGCTGCTCGGCGACGAGCTGGACAGCCCGCGGGGTCGTATCTACCTCATCAAGGACATGCTGGAGAGCGGCCGCCCGGCGACCGAGGAGGTCGTCCGCCACGTGGACCGCTGCCTGTCCTGCCTCGCCTGCATGACCACCTGCCCCTCGGGCGTGAACTACATGCACCTGGTGGATCATGCGCGGCAGTATATCGAGGAGACCTACGAGCGGCCTTTGCAGGAGCGCGTGATGCGCGAGCTGCTCGCCGCCCTGCTGCCCCGGCCGGGGCTGTTCCGCTGGGCGCTGCAGGGCGCGCAGCTCGCCAAGCCGTTCCGCGCGCTGCTGCCGAAGAAGAGCAAGCTGGGGTCGCGGCTGAACGCCATGCTGGACCTCGCCCCTGACCGATTGCCTCGGTATGAGGCCATGCAAAGGCCGCAAATCCATCCCGCGCAGGGCGCGCGCCGTGGCCGGGTCGCGCTGCTCGCCGGGTGCGCGCAGCAGGTGCTCGACCCCGAGATCAACCGCGCCACGATCCGTCTGCTCACGCGCCTCGGCGTCGAGGTCGTGATCGCGCCCGGCGTCGGCTGCTGCGGCGCGCTCACCCACCACATGGGCCAGCACGGCCGCGCCATGCACACCGCCCGCAACGCCATCCTCGGCTGGACGCGGGAGATCGAGGGCGAGGGGCTGGACGCGGTCATCATCAACACGTCCGGCTGCGGTACGACGGTGAAGGATTACGGGTTCATGTTCCGCACCGAGCCGGAACCCTGGCGCGGGCGGGCGGAACAGGTCTCGGCGCTCGCCATGGACATCACCGAGTATCTCGCCAAGCTCGGCTACGAGCCGTCGCGCGAGGTGCCCGGCCTGCGCGTCGCGTATCATGCTGCTTGCAGTCTGCAGCATGGGCAGCGCGTGCTCGACGCGCCCAAGGCGCTGCTGCGACGCGCGGGCTTCGAGGTGGTCGAGCCGGCTGAGCCGCATCTCTGCTGCGGGTCGGCGGGCACCTACAACATGGTGCAGCCGGAGATCGCCGGCCGGCTGCGGGAGCGGAAGCTGGACAATCTGCGGGCGCAGGCGCCGGACCTGGTCGCCGCGGGCAATATCGGCTGCATCACGCAGCTCTCGGGCGGCGGCGTGCCGGTCGTGCACACGGTCCAGCTCCTCGATTGGATGGCGGGCGGACCCGTCCCGTCGGCGCTCGCGCCCGGTCTTGCCGAGGCGGCGTAGAGCGGTGCGGTGCGGCCCGGCCGTGCTGCTCTTTCTGCTCGCGGCAGTCTCCGCGCATGCCCAAGGCCAGGCGCATGGGCAGACGCCAGGCCGTCCGCTGCCGATCGACCAGCTCTTCTCCGCGCTGAAGGCCGCGCCGACCGAGGACGCGGCGGGCGTCGTCGAGTCGCGCATCCTGGACACCTGGGTGCAGCAGGCGAGCCCGGCCGTGCGTCTGCTGCTGGCCCGCGGCTACCGTGATCTCGGGCACAATGCGGCGAGCGACGCGTTCGACAGCTACGACGCGGCGATCACCTTGCAGCCGGAGGCGGCCGAGGCGTGGCACGGCCGGGCGATGGCGCGGTTCGGGCTGGGCGATGCGACGGGCGCGATCCGCGACATCGAGCAGGCGCTGAGCCGCGAGCCGCGCGACTTCGCGGCGCTCGCCGACCTCTCGCGCGTGGCCGAGGCGCAAGGCAACTGGAAGGGCGCGCTCGCAGCCTGGCACAAGGTGCTGGACCTCGCCCCGCATACGCCCGGCGGCGAGGAGCGGCTGCGCGAGCTGGAGCGCAAGGCGAACGGGCAGGGGATCTAGGCTAAGCGCGGCAAGCGGGATGCGCCTTGATCCTTGAGCCGAGGCTGCCATGATCGTGAGGTGCGACGCCAGACGATAAGGGCGGGGGTGCATCAATGCCGGACGGCCTTTACGAGCGCGACGCCCTGGCTTGGGCCGAGCAGCAAGCGGCGCTGCTGCGCCGGCTCGCAGCGGGCGAGCGCCTGAACGAGCCGGTGGACTGGCCCAACGTGATCGACGAGGTGCAGGACGTGGGGCGGTCGGAGCTGAGGGCGTGCGAGGGCCTGCTGACTCAGGCCCTGGCGCACCTGCTCAAGCTGCACGCCTGGCCCAGCAGCCAGGCCGCGGCACACTGGCGCGGGGAGACCGCGAACTTCCTGGCCGGCGCGCGGCGCAGCTTCACGCCTTCTATGCGGCAACGGATTGAGCTGACCGACCTCTACGCGGATGCACTCTACCAGGTTCGGGCAGAGGAAAATGACGGAGGCGAGCAGCGTCCGCTACCCGAGGTGTGTCCTTTCACGCTCGGCGATCTGCTGACCGGGCGTCCCGAGGTGAGAACGCTGATTGCCAGGCTGGACGCCTCCACTCTGTCCGGGGAGGCCGGGTGAAATGCTCGGCTCATTCAGGGCCAGCTGCGCGCCGCTGCGCTGCTTACGCGGCGGCGGCGCACCCCGGCCCGGCCCGTCTCAGCGGTCAGTCAGGCGCAGCTCGATCCGGCGGTTCCGCGCGTAGGCCTGCGGCGTGTCGCCGGTGTCGAGCGGCTGGAACTCGCCGAAGCCGGTCGCGGCGAGACGGTCGGGCGGGATGCCCTCGGCGATGAGCAGCTTGACAACGTTGATCGCGCGCTGGGCCGAGAGCTCCCAGTTGGAGGCGAACTGACTGTTCGAGAGGGGCTTCTTGTCAGCGTGGCCGTCCACGCGCAGGATCCAGTTCACGTCCTTCGGGATCTCGGGGATGATCCCCTTGAGCGTCTTGGCGAGGTCCTTGATCTGGTCCTTGCCTGAATCGGACAGGTCGGCGCCGCCGGGCGGGAAGAGCACCTCGCTCTGGAACACGAAGCGGTCGCCGACGATCTGGATGCCGGGCCGCCCCTGCAGGACCTCGCGCAGCTTGCCGAAGAATTCGGAGCGGTAGCGCTGCAGCTCCTCGACCTTGCTCGCAAGGGCTGCGTTCAGCCGCGAGCCGAGGCTGGCGATCTGCACGTCTTTGTCCTTCGCCGCCTTCTCGGAGGCGTCGAGCAGGGCTGCCATCTGCTGCATCTGGGCGCGCACCTGCTCGACCTGCTGAGTGAGCGCCGCGATCTGGGCGCGGGCGCTGTCGGAGAAGTGCTTCTCGTCGGCGAGCTCGGCCTCGACGGCGGCGCGGCGCTGCGCCTCCGTGGTGGCGTGCACGGCGGCATCCTGGGCCTGCTTCTCCAGCTCGTCGCGGAGCGCGGTGAGGTTGCGGACCTGCTCGCTGAGCCGGGCGAGGTCGCCGAGGCGGGCCTCGATCGTGGCGCGGTCGGCGGTGATGGTCTTATTCAGCTCAGCGAGCTGCTTCTGCGCCGCCGCGAGCTGGGCGGCGGTCAGGGCGGCGGTCTGGTTCGCCTGGGCCTGGGCGCCGCTGGCCTGGGTGAGCCTTGATTGCAGCTGCTGGTAGCGGGCGGCGGCGGCCTGGGCCTGGACGTCAGCGTCGGAGAGGCGCGCGGCGAGCTGGTCGCGCTCGGCCTGCAAGCGGTCGCGCGCGCCTGCGGCCTGGGCGGCGAGGTCGCGGGCCGAGGCAAGGTCGCGCGTGAGCTGGTCGCGGGCGCTCGTCGCCGCGGAGAGCTGCTGCGTGAGCTGCGCCATGGTGGTCTGCAAGTCCTTCGTGCGGCCTTTCTCCAGCGAGAGCAGGTCGCCGAGTTCCGAGACCTGGCGGCCGAGGCGCTGCAGGGCGCGGTCCTGGCCCGAGAGCGTCACCGAGAGGAACGCCTGGGCGAGGACGAAGACGAGCAGCACGAAAATGATGACCATCAGCAGCGTGGAGAGCGCGTCCACGTAGCCAGGCCAGGGGTTCAGCGCCTCCCCGTTGCGGCGTCCCCGCGGCATTCTAGTGCCCGATCGCAGAGTTCCGCGATCCGTCCCGGATCGCGGAACGGCGCGTAAATCGGACACTCAGCGACTCAGCGACATGCCAGCTTTCACAAAGAGCTGGCATTAGCCCGGCTGCCCTTCGGCGAGTGCTGCGATGGTGCGCGTCAGGATTCGGATGTCCTGGCGCAGCTCGGCCGTGCTCTGCACCCGGCCCTGCTCGCCCTCCGTGATGAGGCGGCCGAGGGCGGCCTCGATGTTGCGCAGGTGCCCGCGCATGGCCTCCTCGACGGCGTCCGACGCGCGGCGGTCGGTGAAGCGGGCGAGCGCCGGGCCGATCTGCGCCTGCGCCTCGGCGATGCGCAGCATGAGCTGCTGGCTCGTGCGCATGGTGTCCGAGAGCGTGGAGACTTGCTCGACGAGCGAGATGACGGCCTGATTGGCCTGGATACGCCCCTCCTCGCCGCGGCCGAGCACGCGCTGCAGGCCCTCCATGTTCTCGGCCGTCTGCTCCAGGAGCGCCTGCACGTAGGCGGGGACGTTACCGTCGCCTTCGCCGCCGAGGACGCCGGAGGAGAGGCGCGTCAGCCCGGCCAGCCACTCCTCCAGCTCGTTATAGAACCAATTCTGCGCCTGCCCGGCCGTGAGATCCAGGAACCCGAGCACGAGCGCGCCGGCGAGGCCGAACATGCTGGCGGAGAAGGCCGTGCTCATGCCGCGCAGCGGTCCGGCAAGGCCGCTCTTCAGCTGCTCGAACATCGCGTTGAGGTCGCCCGACCCCACCGACATGCCGCCGATCACGTCCGAGATCGAGCGCACAGTGAGCAGTAAGCCCCAGAACGTGCCGAGCAGGCCGAGGAAAATGAGCAGGCTCGTCATGTAGCGCGACAGCTCGCGGCTCTCGTCGAGGCGGGACGAGATGCCGTCGAGCAGGGTGCGCATGGCAGGGGCGGAGAGGGTGAAGCGCTCCTGCCCGTCGCGCCCCTTGCCCTGGCGCGCGGCCAACATGCTCGCCATGGGGGCCAGCAGCCGCGGCGGCGCGGAGCCGGCGAGGCGGCTGCGCGTGCGCTGGAAGGACTCCAGCCATTTCACCTCGGGCTGCAGCCGCGTGACCTGGCGCAGGTTCCAAGCGATGCCGAGGAGGAGAATGACGAGGATCAAGGTGTTGAGCAGCGGGTTGCTGCTGAACGCGATGACCAGCGCCCCGCGCAGCAGGACGGCGACGACCGCGACGGCGATCAGGAACAGCACCATGCGGTAGAGATAGAGGCCGGGCCTGGTCATTTGCCGGCAGCCTGCGCAGTGCTGGACGAGGCGCTGGGAACGGTATGCTCCTCAATCAGGTCCACGCGATCAGCAGGGCCGGCCGGCGGGTTGGCCGGCGTGCCGGGCGCGGCAGCCTTGTCGCTAGGCGCGGGGCCGGCGCCCATGGCGCGGACGTAAATCCGCGGGAACTCGATCCCCTCGTGCAGCAGCACGGAGCGCACGGCGAGCGCGCGGGCGAGCGAGAGGCGGCGCGGCGTCGAGGGATCGTCCGGCACGCCGGCCGCGTAGGCGGTGACGTCGAGGGCGCCCGGCTTGCTCTTGGCCTGCTCGGCGACACCCTGGATCGCGGCGACCGTGGCTGGGCTGAGGTCGGAGCGGTCCTTGCCGAAGGTGATCCGCAGCCCGCCCTGGACGGCCTCGGCCGTGCCCGGCGCGTCAGGAGCGACGGGGATGGGCGGGATTGGCGGCGGTGCTGCCGTCGGCACGGCGATGGCTGGAGGCGGGATCACGACGGGATTCGGCGGTGCGGCCGGGACTTTCGGCGCCGCCGCTGCCGTGGGCGGCGCCGGATTGGCGGCCGTCGGCGCGGCCGGGGCGGTGGGGTGCGTCGCGAGCGGATGCGCAGGCGCTTCGGGCTGGCGCGCCGTCCGCGACGGTGCGTGCCGAGCCGCGCGGTGCCGCGGATGCTCCGGCCGCAGCTGGTTGAGCGCTCCGGAATTGACCGTCACCTGCGCGGACGTGTGGCTTACCGAGAGCAGCAGCGCGCTCCCGAGAAGCCAGGGGAGCGCCGTCCTCGTCATGCCGCCCGGCCTGCCGCGGCGGCGACGCCCTCGGCCACCACCTCGCAGAGCCGGGGGTGCAATACGGGATTCGCGGCGACGATGTCGTTGCCCGGTCCGTCGTGCACGCTTGCTTCCTGGCCGGTCGCGTCGGTGACGTAGCCGCCTGCCTCGCGCACGATCAGGATGCCCGCCGCGCAGTCCCAGGGCCGCAGCCCCAGCTCCCAGTAGCCGTCGAAGCGCCCCGCGGCGACCCAGGCGAGGTCGAGCGCCGCCGCGCCGAAGCGGCGGATACCGGCGACGTGCGGCATGAGCGCTCCGAGCGTGCGCGCGAAGGCGAGACGCCTCGCGGGTGGCACGGCGGCGAATGGGATGCCAGTCGCGAACACGGCGTCCTTGATTTCGCGCCGTGCGGCGACGCGGAGGCGCCGCTCGTTCATGAAGGCGCCGCCGCCGCGCTCGGCCCAGAACATTTCGTCGATCGCCGGGTTGTAGATTACGCCCGCCGCGATCTCGGTGCTGCCGTCGGGCAGGCGCCGCTCCAGTCCCACCGAGATCGCCCAGTGCGGCATGCCGTGCAGGAAATTGGTGGTGCCGTCGAGCGGGTCCACGACCCAGCGCCAGGTCCAGTTCGCGCTGCCCGAGGCGCCGCTCTCCTCCATGAGGAAAGCGTAGCCGGGCCGCGCCCGCCCCAGCTCCTCGCGGAGTGTGGCTTCCGAGCGCAGATCGGCCTGGCTCACGAAATCGGACGGACCCTTCACGCTGACCTGAAGCTGCTCGACCTCGCCGAAATCGCGCAGAAGGCGCTTCGCCGCCTTCTGGACGGCGTTCTGCATGACGACCATGTGCGGCGAGAGCTTGACCGCCATGAGCTAACCCTTCGCGCGCTCCACGTAGCTCGCGTCCTCGGTGCGGACAACGATGCGCTCGCCGGTCTCGACGAAGGGCGGCACGCTGGTCTTGACGCCGTTGCTCAGCTTTGCGGGTTTGTAAGAGCTGGCCGCGGTCTGGCCCTTCACCACCGGGTCGGCCTCGACCACTTCGAGCACCACGGTCTGCGGCAGATGGATCGCAACGGGTTCGCCCTCAACCATGTCCACGGTGACGTTCATGTTGTCCTGCAGGAAAGGCGCGCTGTCGCCGAGCAGGCCGGTCGGGATGTGGCTCTGCTCGAACGTCTCGGGGTCCATGAGCACCAGGTTGTCGCCCTCGGTGTAGGAATAGGTATAATCCTTCTCCGAGGTCTGCAGCCGCTCGACCGTGTCGGCCGTGCGCCAGCGCTCGTTGGTCTTGTTTCCGGTCTTGAGGTCGCGCATCTCGACCTGAATGAACGCGCCGCCCTTGCCCGGTGTGATGATTTGCTGCTTGAGTACCGTCCAGCGACGGCCGCTATGCTCGATCACCTGGCCGGCGCGGATCAGGTTGGCCTGCTGCTTCATGCGCCCCGCTTTCTCACCAACATGTATAGGATAGCAGGCTTTAGCCCGCGGACGTTGCCCCGGCAAGCGCTGGGCGGGATTTGCCGAAAAGGCACGGCCAGATGCTCACCCGTGTCGTCTGGGTGACAGGGCCGCGAAATGTCTCGTGGACAGGGACAGGTTCCTTAAGGCATTATAAACTAACGTCAGGTGGACAAAGTTTAGTCTGCCGTGTCGCGCGAGGAGATTGGGAGCGCATGTGCGGGTTCGTCGGACTGCTCGACCCGATTGGCATCGCCGATGCGCTGGCGACGGAGCGCCTGATCGCCGACATGCGCGACCGGATCGTTCATCGCGGGCCGGACGACGACGGTGTCTGGCTCGACCCGGTGCGGGGCGTAGCACTCGGCTTCCGGCGGCTCTCGATCATCGACCTGTCCGCCGCCGGGCACCAGCCAATGGTGTCCGCGGATGGCCGCTACGTCGTGATGATGAACGGCGAGATCTACAACTTCGCCGAGATCCGCACCGAGATTGAGGCAGCGCGCGGGGCACATGCCTGGCGCGGCCACTCCGATACCGAGGTGCTGGTCGAGTCGGTCGCGGTCTGGGGTTTCGAGGCGGCCGTGCGCCGGGCCAACGGGATGTTCGCGGTCGCGGTCTGGGACCGAGAGGAGCGCATCCTCTGGCTCGCGCGCGACCGCCTCGGGAAGAAACCGCTTTATTATGGCTGGGTTGGCGACGCGTTCGTGTTCGGCTCCGAGCTGAAGGCGCTGTGGCCGCACCCGGAATTCGACTTCCGGATCGACACGGACGCGCTCGCCAACTTCATGCAGCTCGGCTACGTGCCTGGGGCGCGCACGATCTTCCGGGCGGTCGCGAAGCTGCAGAATGGCCACCTCCTGCGCCTCGATCCGAGGTCGGCCGCACGGCGTGAGACGCCGCCGTCATCCGCCTACTGGAGCCTGCGGAGCGCGGCCTTGAAGGGTCTCGACGAGCAGGAGAGCAGCCGCGGAGCCGCGAGCGTCGAGGAGTTCGACGCGCTGGTGCATGACGCCGTAGCACTCCGCATGGTCGCTGACGTGCCGGTCGGCGCCTTCTTGTCCGGCGGCATCGATTCAAGCCTGGTCACGGCGCTCATGGCGGCCGAGTTGCCCGATGAGGTGCGGAGCTTCTCGGTCGGCTTCGGCGTTGAGGGTTGGGACGAGGCGGGACATGCCAAGAGAGTCGCGAAGCACCTCGGGACCCGGCACGAGGAGACCTATGTCGGCGCGCGAGAGGTGCTCTCCATCCTCGACGACCTGCCGGCCATCTACGACGAGCCGTTCGCCGACGACTCGATGATCCCGACGGTGCTCCTCTGCCGGATGGCGCGCCGCCGCGTGACGGTCGCGCTCTCGGGCGATGGCGGCGACGAGCTGTTCGCGGGTTATGACAAATACGCCGATGTCGAACGCTGGCTCGCCCGCCGCGGCGCCATGCCCCGTCTCGCCCGGTCGCTCGCGAGCGAGCTCGTGACCCATGTCGGGCAGCCGTTCGCGAACCGTTGGGCCGACCGCAGATCCGGGCGGCGGATGCAGCTCCTCGGCTTGCTGCTCGAGGGCGAACCCGTGGAGCGCCTCAACGAAGCCGTCATGTCGCACACGTCCGATCCTGGGATCTTGCTGACGGCGTTCGATGCGCCTCGGCATCCGCTCACGGACGGCTCGCACAGCTTGGGCCGCTCGACAGCGATCGACCGGATGCTGTTCATGGACACCGGTTCCTACCTGATCGACGACATCCTCGTGAAAGTGGACCGCGCGAGCATGGCGGCCTCGCTGGAAGTCCGCTGCCCGCTGCTCGACTATCGCCTGGTGGAGATGTCCTGGCGATTCCAGACCTGCGCGAAGACCAAGGGCGGCGTCGGCAAGCTGCCGCTGCGCGAAGTGCTGGACCGCTACGTGCCGCGCCCGCTCATTGAGCGTCCCAAGCGGGGCTTCGGGGCGCCGGTCGGGGTCTGGCTCCGCAATGAGCTGCGCGACTGGGCCGAGGCGCTCATGAGCCGCCAAGCGCTGGGGCGGCACGGACTGCTGAACGTGGACGCCTGCCGGCGCGTGTGGGAGGAGTTCATCCTCCACGGCGGGAGCTGGAGCCCGCTGATATGGAACCTGCTGATGTTCCAGGCATGGCATGAATGGATGACGAGGGTGACGGCCGCGCGGTTCGTCGCGCCGGTGCCGCTCCAGGTGTCAGCGGCGGCGGAATAGGGCGGCGTCACGCGAGCGCGTGCCAAGCCTCCCACGGGTCGCGTATGCGATCCCCATCAAGGTAGTTCGGCCCGAGCGGCACCTTACCGTGGCCGCCGGGGATGTCGAGCACGTAGGTCGGCCAGGCCAGCCCCGTGACGTGGCCGCGGAGCTGCGCGAGCAGGCGGCGGCCCTCCTCGATGGGAACGTGGAAGCGGCTCGTGCCGGGCGCGGGGTCGAGCTGGTGCAGGTAGTAGGGCTTGACGCCGGCCGCGAGCATCGTCCGGAAGAGGGCTTCGAGCGCGGGCGCGCTGTCGTTCACGCCGCGCAGCAGCACGCTCTGGCCCAGCAGCGGCACGCCCGCCCGGCGCAAGCGGGCAAGGGCAGCACGGGCGGTCTCCGTCAACTCGCGCGCGTGGTTCGCGTGCAGGACGAGCCAGACAGGCTTGTCGAGGGCCGCGAGTGCGGCGGCGAGGCTCGCCGTGACCCGCTCCGGCGTCGCAGCGGGCACGCGCGTGTGGATGCGAAGCAGCTCGATGTGGGGCATGGCGGCGAGGGTGCCCAAGATCGCGTCGAGGCGGCGGGGCGAGAGCATCAGCGGGTCGCCGCCGGTCAGGATCACCTCGCGGATCGCAGGGTGCGCGCGCAGCCAGGCGTAGGCGGCGTCGAGCTCGGCATCCGTCAGCACGCCGCCATCCGGCCCGACGTGCTCGCGGCGGAAGCAGAAGCGGCAATAGACGGGGCAGGCGAGCAGCGGCTTGAGCAGGGCGCGGTCGGGGTAGCGGTGGACGATGCCTTTGACCGGGGAGAAGGCGTCGTCGCCGATGGGATCGACGTGCTCGCGGGGCGTGGTGATCAGCTCGGAGGGGTCGGGGACGACTTGCCGCGCGATGGGGTCGCCGGGTTCCTCGATCAGGGCCTGGAACGCGGGCGGGACGGCGACGGCGTAGCGACGGCCGACCTCGTCGAGGACGGCGCGGTTCTCGGCATGGGCTAGCCCGGCGGCGATCAGGCCAGCGGCGTCGCGGATGGTGCGGGGCGCGGCAGGTTGAGGCATGGTGGGCGGCGGATATCCTGCGAGAGCGAATGCCGCAACCTGGAGCCTTGCGCCCTTGGCATCCCGAGAGTCTGGCCGCGCGCCTGCCGTTCCTGCGGCGCCGGGCGCTGCTCGCGCAGGCGACGCGGGCGTTCTTCCTGGCGCGCGGCTACATGGAGGTGGAGACGCCCTATGCCGTGCCGACGCCGGGCGAGGAAGTGCACCTGCGCGCCTTCCGGACCGAGCAGGAGACGCAGGACGGGCAGCGCCGGGCGCTCTGGCTGCACACGAGTTCCGAGTTCGCCATGAAGCGGCTGCTGGTCGCGGGCGTGGGACCGTGCTTTCAGCTCGCCCGCGTCTGGCGCAACGGCGAGGGCGGCCCTCTGCACGCTCCGGAGTTCACCATGCTGGAGTGGTATCGGCCCGGTGCGACCATGAACGCGCTGATCGAGGAGGCGGGCCTGTTTCTCGAATCCGTGCTGCCACCTGTCGTGCGCTGCCGCGGCGTGGAGGCGCAGAGCGGGCCGGTCGAGCGGATCACGGTTGCGGCGGCGTTCCGGCATTGGGCAGGCGCCGACGTGCTCGGGACGGCAGGCGACGCGGCTTGCCTGGCCGCGCAGGCCGGTGCGACGCTGCGCGAGGGCGAGACGTGGGAGGACCTGTTCTTCCGGCTCCTACTCGAGCGCGTCGAGCCGCATCTCGGGCGCGAGCGGCCGACCGCGCTCACGCACTGGCCCGCCGAGCAGGCGGCGCTCGCCCGGCGCGACCCGGCGGACCCGCGCGTGGCGCTGCGCTTCGAGCTGTTCCTGTGCGGCATGGAGCTGGCCAACGCGTTCGAGGAGCTGACGGACGCCGGCGAGCAGCGCGCCCGCTTTCGTGGCGACCGTGACCGGCGTCGCGCGCTGGGAGGGCAGGAGTGGCCGCTCGATGAGGACTTCCTCGCCGCGCTCGGCCACGGGATGCCGCCCTGCGCCGGGATCGCGCTCGGCTTCGATCGCCTCGCCATGATTGCCGCGGGTGCGGACCGCATCGGACAGGTCCAGTGGCTTGCGGCCGAGGATTGACCGCGCTCGGCGGGAGCCGCAGTCTCGCCGGATGCGCAGGCTTGCCGTGCTCGCCCTCGTCCTGGCCCTGCCTGCATGTGGCCCGGATCGCGGCGCGGAGCAGCGCGCGTTCCTCGCGTCGCTGGCCGGCCGGCCGGAGTTGTCCGCCGTCCAGGCGCTCGGCGCCCCGGACCGCACCTACGAGGTGGGCGGGGTCAGGTTCCTCGTCTACGACCGGCGGCGGGTCGTTGCGACGCCCGGCGGCCCGTTCGTCGGCGGCTGCGAGTTGACGCTCACGGCGGCTGGCGGCAGCGTGCAGTCCTGGACGATGCGCGGGACCCTCTGCTCGGCTGAAACTGGTGGTGACTGGCTTGCGTTCGGCATGCCGTGACGCCGCCCGTGGCAACGGAGTGACCGATGCGTGCAGCGATCCTGTGTCTCGTTCTTCTCCTGAGTGCGTGCGCGACCGGGCCTGGAGTTCCGCATAGCGCGGACACCAACCCCGTTACGGGCGAGCACGGCGGTGGTGCCGTGAATTAGGCAGCCTGGATCGCGTCCTCTAGGGCGCAGATCCCGGCCGCCGGGCCCTCAGGGTAGGCCCAGACCGCGCCCACAACGGCGAGGAAATCGGCGCCCGCCCGGACGAGCGGCGCGCAGTTCGCGGCCGTGATGCCGCCGATGGCGACGCACGGCAGCTCCATCGTCTCCGACCACCATGCCAGGATCTCCGGGTCGGCGCGCGTCGGCGCGTCCTTGGTGATGGTGGGATGGAAGGCGCCGAAGGCCACGTAGTCCGCCCCGTCCTCGCCCGCGCGCATGGCGAGGTCGCGGCTGTTGTGGCAGGTGACGCCGAGCTGCCGGTCGGGGCCGAGCAGGCGGCGGGCGTCGCGGGCGGGCATGTCCTGCTGGCCGACGTGGGCGCCGTCGCAGGCGAGCTGCACGGCGAGGTCCGCCCTGTCGTTGAGCAGGAAGGCGACACCGCGGGACTGCGCCACCGGTCTGAGGGCGGCGGTGGCGTCGCGCCATTGCGCCTCCGTCGCGTCCTTCAGCCGCAGCTGCACGGCCGCGGCCGATCCCGCGTCCAGCGCCTCGGCGAGACGGGGTGCGAAGAGAGCGGGGTCGAGCGCCGGGGGCGTGACCAGGTAAAGCTGGCAGCCCCCTGCCATGGTTCTCCTCCTCAGGCTACGCCTCGCCCTGGTAGATCTTGATGATGGTGTCGAGCATTTGCAGCGCCTTCTCCTTCGGGCGCTGGAAGGTGTTGCGGCCGATGATGCTGCCGTTGGCGCCGCCGTCGCGCAGGCCGCGGATGCCGTCGAACAGCGCGTTCTCGTCCGAGCCGAACTCGCCGCCGGAGAACACCACGATGCGCCTTCCATTGAAGCAGCACTGGACGACGTGGCGGACGCGCGCAGCGAGGGTCGAGATGTCAACGTGCTCGTAGGCCTTGCGCGCGGCGTCGAGGCCGATGTGATCGGTCGGCGGCTTGACCTTGATGATGTGGGCGCCGAGGAGTGCCGCCATATGCGCGGCGTAGGCGCAGATGTCCACTGCGGTCTCGGCCGCCTTGTCCAGCTCCGGGCCGCGCGGGTAGCTCCAGACGACGACGGCGAGGCCTGCGTCCTTGGCCTCCTCGGCGAGCTCGCGCAGCTCCTCCATCTGCTCCAGCGCATACTCGCTGCCGGGGTAGATGGTGAAGCCGATTGCCGAGCATCCGAGGCGCAGCGCGTCGTTGACGGAGCCGGTGACAGCCTGGTCCTTGGTGACGGCGAGGCTGTTGCTGCTGTTCAGCTTGAGGATGGTCGGGATGGCGCCGGCGAAGGTGGAGGCGCCTGCCTCGATCATGCCGAGCGGCGCCGCGTAAGCGCTGAGGCCGGCCTCAAGGGCCAGCTCGAAATGATAGTGGGGGTCGTAGGCGGGTGGGTTGGGGGCGAAGCTGCGCGCCGGGCCGTGCTCGAAGCCCTGGTCCACGGGGAGGATGACGAGCTTGCCCGTGCCGCCGAGCTTGCCCTGCATCAGGATGCGGGCGAGGTTCGCCTTGGTGCCTGGGTTGTCGCTCTCGTAGTTGTCCAGGATTGCCTTGACCGCGAGTGTCGCGCGCATGGGGCCGCTCCTCTCGTTGCGTTGCGGCGCCATAGCCCAGGCGGGCGCAGGTGTCACGGGACTGGCTCGGCCGGCCGCGTGTGACCTGGTTCACAGCGCCGGTGGTTGAGGGCCGCTATGCGCCCGCCTCGTTCGACAGCACAGAGGAAAACCTCGATGATCCACCACGTCTCGATCTCCGCGCGCGATCCGAAGCATGTGGCCGAAGTCCTAGCCGAGCTGATGAGCGGCCGGTGCTACCCTTTTCCCGGCTCGATACCAGATTGTTCATGGCGGTGAGCGGCGATGCTCACGGCACGATGGTGGAAGTGTATCCAGCCGACGTGACCCTGCGCCCCGGCGAGGGCGACGTGCAGGCGACGGCGGCTCGCGAGCAGGTGCTGCCGGATTCGGTCCCGTTCCACCTCCTGCTTTCCGTCCCTGCAAGTCGTGCGGAGATCGAGCGGATCGGCGCGCGCGAAGGCTGGCGCACTCGGCTGTTTGGCCGTGGGGCACCAGGACAGCCGCCGATGTTCCACGTCATCGAGCTTTGGATCGAGAACCGGCTGATGGTTGAGGTCGCGCCGGAGGACATGATCGGCGCCTACACCGGCGTGATTCAGCTGCCGGTGCTCGACGCGCACCTGTCCCGCCGCGCGGCCTGATGTCCGCGGCCCCGCGCCGTCAGCCGCCTCGATGCGCCTCGTCCGAGGCGAGCCAGGCGGCAAGGTGCCGTGCGGCGCGGGGCTGGGCGAGGTCGAGCGCGGGCGGTCGGGCGTCGAGCAGCAGCGCCCCGAGCGCCGCCGCGCGCGCCGCCGCGTCGTCGCGCGCAGGCGCGCCCATCACTAGGACGAGGCGGCGCAGCCCGTAGCGCAGCGCCTCGATGGCGCGCCCGGTCTGGTCCAGGCAGTCGAGCACGTCCAGCGCCTGGTTCCGGAGCCTCGGCGCGCGCCGCCGCGATCATCGCCTGCCACCAGCCGCAGCCGGCGTAGCCCGCCGCCCCCGGCGCGGAGAGCAGCGTTACAGGCCGGCCCGCGGCGAGAGCAAGCCGCGCGTCCGCGAGGCCGTGGACTACGACGGCAGGCGGCAGAACCATGCTTGACGCTCCCCGTATTGGCCGGCACATCCTGCCCCGCGAGCCTCACGGACCGGAACACGGATGAGCGATCACGACGAGTCCCAGGATGCCCTCTCCCGCCTGCAATCGGCGCTGGATCGCATCGCCGCGCGCGCGGCAGGCCGGAGCCGCTGAGCGGAACCGGACCCGCGGCTCGGCGACGTCGCGGAGAGGCTCGACGCGGTGATCGCGCAGTTGCGCGACGCGCTCGGAGAGGGATAGGGAGGAGCGCATGGCCCAGGTCACACTGCGCATCAACGGTTACGCTTACCCGGTCGGATGCGAGGACGGCCAGGAGGAGCACCTGCAGGCGATGGCCGCACAGGTCGAGGACCGCATTGCCCGGGTCAAGAAGGTGGCCGGGCAGAGCGGGGAGTCGCGCCTGCTCGTGCTCGCTGCGCTGCTGATGGCCGACGAGATTCACGATCTCGGGATGGAGTTGCGGAGCGTGCGCGCTAGCAAGGCGGCGCCGCGCGATCCCGCCATCGGCCGGCGACTCGCCCAACTCGCGGAGCAGGCCGAAGGCATTGCAGCAAGGCTGGACCCTGCCTAGCTTAAGCCTCGCGGAGCTGCCCGGTGCGTCAGGCAACATACCCCTGGGGCCAATGAGCAATCCTCCGGGAGCTGGCTCTACCGTGGCCCTGGTCACGGCATCCGGCGCCCACCTGCAACAGCAGGCCTTGGGAGGGTAAGACGCCAACGGCCATGGCGGCTCCGCACCTTCGCACGATCAAGCGAGCAGCGCGCGAGGCAGCATCCGCCGCGCGCTTGCGCGGCGACCCGGATTGGGGGGTTCGGCTCGCGGGTCATGTGCTGTGGCGCTGCCCGCCGCCGCCGGGCGCCGCCGTTGCCGGGTTCTGGCCGCTGCCGGGCGAGGTTGACCTGCGCCCCTTGCTGCTCGCGCTGGCGGGACGCGGTCATCCGATCCTGCTGCCTGAGACGACGCCGCGAGGCGAGCGCCTGCGCTTTCGCCGCTGGCGGCCAGGCAATGCGCTGATGGCTGGCCGCTGGGGAACGTCGCATCCGGAGGGGGAGGAGGCGGAGCCCGACTTCGTCCTGGTGCCATTGCTCGCGTGGGATGGGGCGGGGCGGCGGCTCGGCTACGGCGGCGGCTACTACGACCGCACGCTCGCAGCGCTCCCTGGCCGCTTCCGGCTGGGCTGCGCGTTCGTGTGCCAGCGCATGGAGGAGGTGCCCGCCGGGCCGGACGACGCGCTGCTCGACGCGGTGGCGACGGAGCAGGGCGTGACCATGTTCCCGGCATGAGAATCCTGTTCCTGGGTGACGTGGTGGGGCGGTCGGGGCGCGAGGCGGTGCTGGCAAGGCTGCCCCGCCTGCGCGAGGCGCTGCGGGCGGATCTGTGCGTGGTGAACGGCGAGAACGCGAGCCACGGCTTCGGCTTGGCGCCCGACATGGCGGAGGCGATCCTGGCCGCGGGCGCGGACGCAATCACGCTCGGCAACCACGCCTGGGACCGCAAGGAAATCATCCCCTACATCGCGCAGCAGCCGCGCGTGATCCGCCCGCTCAACTTCCCGCCCGGAACGCCCGGCGCCGGCAGCGTGCTCGTGGACCTCGCGGACGGCCGCAAGGCGCTCGTGCTCAACGCCATGGGCCGCCTGTTCATGGACGCGCTCGACGATCCGTTCCGCGGCACGGCGGAGCTGCTGGCGCGATACAAGCTGGGTGCCTCCGTGGGCGCCATCGTCGCCGACTTCCACGCCGAGGCGACGAGCGAGAAAATGGCCTACGCCCATTCCTTCGACGGCAGCATGTCGCTCGTCGTGGGCACGCACACGCACGTGCCGACCTCGGACCACCAGATCCTGCCGGGCGGGACAGCCTACCAGACCGATACCGGCATGTGCGGTGACTACGACAGCGTGATCGGCATGGGCAAGCAGGGCGCGGCGGCGCGGTTCTGGCACAAGATGCCGGGCGAGCGGCTCGCGCCGGCGGAGGGGGAGGCGACGGTGTGCGGGCTGTTCGTGGAGACGGACGACCGGACAGGGCTGGCCGTGAGGGCGGAGCCGGTTCGGGTCGGGGGGCGGCTGAGCGAGGTGATGCCGGTGGTGTGAGGCTCGCCCGGTTGGGGCTGCTGCGTGAGGCCGTCGCCAGGCTTCGGTGACCAAGTGGGCCATACTCAACGGCCGAGGAGCACAAACCCTGGGGTGGCGCTCACGTTTCCGCGATCTCGGCAACGATACGCTTGCAATTCGGTGAGACAATCCGATTGCGTAGCGCATAGCTGCAATTTGGGAGGGCCGGCCATGAAAAGCATGCTTCAACTTCTCGGCGCCATCGGTCTCGCGGTTGGATTTGCCG
Source organism: uncultured Alphaproteobacteria bacterium (assembly GCA_963848595.1). Taxonomy (GTDB): domain Bacteria; phylum Pseudomonadota; class Alphaproteobacteria; order Acetobacterales; family Acetobacteraceae; genus CAWKEH01. The sequence continues at coordinate 153,747 of CAWKEH010000006.1, forward strand.
CGACGGCGCAGGCAGCGCCGATCACCGGCGGGACAACCCAGGTGACTCTCACCATCGCATCAACCTTGGCGTCGCTCGGCGCGAGCGTCTCGCCGCTCGGCACTGCCACGGTCTCAGACACGAATCCTCCTGTCGCCACGTTCCCGATCACCGGGGGCTCAACCAGCTCAACGGGCGACATGATCCAGCATAACGGCAGTGGCCTCGAGATATCCGCGAGTCCCACCGTCATAGATACCCAAAATTACCTGATCGACACGGCTAATGCGGTGATCGACGCTGCCGTCTCGGAAAATGGCACCTCGGTAGGCACTATTGGGCTATTCACGCTCGGCTCCAGCGGCCTCACAAACGTCCCGCTGACGCTTACGTCGGGCGCCGTGACCGCGCTCAACGCCGCGTTCGGCCTCAGCGGCGCCGACGCGCTCACGACGTCCACTCCGATCGGGACCTTGACGAGCTCGCCGACCGTTGGCGCCGTTGCCGCGCCCGAGCCAGCCACGGCCGCGGTGGTCGGCGTGGGGTTGCTCGCCTTGGCGGTCGCTCGGCGGCGGACGCGCGCGGCTCCCTGACCGCGCGCCCGCGTCGGCCGGGACGAGACGTTCCGTGTAGGCGCGCCGCCAGCGTGAAGAGCGTGGAACCCGGCTTGCGGCGGGGACGGCCCGCGCCTAGGTTGGGGGATGAGCACGGCGGCGCCGCGCGTTCACACGTTCCAGTGTCTCGACGGCCATACCTGCGGCAACCCGGTGCGCCTCGTGGCCAGCGGCGGGCCGTTGCTGCGGGGCGCGACGATGAGCGAGCGGCGGCAGGATTTCCTTGCTCGGCACGACTGGGTGCGCCGGGCGCTGATGTTCGAGCCGCGCGGGCATGACGTGATGAGCGGCTCCATCCTGTATCCTCCGACGCGCGACGACTGCGACATCGCGATCCTGTTCATCGAGGTCTCGGGGTGCCTGCCGATGTGCGGCCACGGCACCATAGGCACGGTGACGATGGCGGTCGAGAACGGGCTGGTGGAGCCGGCAGAGGAGGGCCGCCTCGCGCTGGACGCGCCGGCCGGCCGCGTCGTCGCAGACTACGTGCAGGACGGGCGCTTCGTGGAGAGCGTACGCGTCCACAACGTCCCCGCCTACCTCGCTGCGGAGAATGTGCGCATCGAATGCCCCGGCCTCGGCGAGCTGGTATTCGACGTGGCCTACGGGGGCAACTTTTACGCCATCATCGAGCCGCAGCCGAGCTGGCCCGGCCTCGACGCCATGTCCGCCGACGCCATCCTGCGCCTCAGCCCAGTCGTGCGCCGGCTCGCCAACGCGGCGGTCGAGGTGGTGCATCCCGAGGACCCGACCATCCGCGGCGTCAGCCACGTGCAATGGACGGGGACGCCGCGCGACCGGCGCGCGCATGGGCGCAACGCGGTGTTCTACGGCGACCGCGCCATAGACCGCTCGCCCTGCGGCACGGGCACCTCGGCGCGCATGGCGCAGCTCGCCGCGCGCGGGCGGCTTAAGCCCGGCGACGAGTTCATCCACGAGAGCATCATCGGCAGCCTGTTCGAGGGGAGGATCGAGGCGGAGGCGCGGGTCGGCAACCAACCCGGTATCCGCCCCAGCATCGCCGGCTGGGCGCGGCAGCACGGCTTCAACACGATCCTGGTTGACCCGCGCGACCCGTTCGCGCACGGGTTCCAGGTGGTCTGAGAGCTTACAGCAGCCCCGCCCCGCTGAAGCCCCCAAACACGCCGAGCGCCGTCGTCAGGACCACGACGACCACGACGACCCAGTAGTAGGCGCCGCGCAGCCGCACAGCGGCCGGCAGGGCACGCCGGGCAAGGGCGACCAGGAAGCCGAGGACGAACGGCAGCAACAGCGCGTTCATGATCTGCACGCCGACGTTCAGCGCCACCAGGTTCGGCCAGACCAGCACCAGCACTGCGCAGCCGACCACGCCAACGGCGTAGATCCCGTAGAACCACCCGGCCTCGCGCGGCCGAAGCTCCAGCGAGCGCTTGTAGCCCGCGACCTCGCCGACGCCCCAGGCCAGCGCCAAGGTGACCACGATCGCCGCCACCATGCCCGCGCCCAGGATGCCCAACGAGAACACCAGCTTGCCCGCGCCCACGCCCAGGTAGGGCACGAGCGCGCCCGCGAGGTCTCCCACCGTGTCTAGCCCGCTGCTCTTGCCGGCTGCGCCGAGCGTCGCTGCCGTCGCGATCAGCACGGCCGCCATCACGAGCTGCGTCACCAGCGCGCCGAACGCCGTGTCCGCCCGCGCCGGGCGAAGGTGCTCAGGCCCGAGTCGCTTCTCGGCCACCGCGCTCTGCTGGTAGAACACCATCCACGGCATGATGACGGCGCCGATATTCGCGGCGGCGAGGTAGGCGTAGTCCTTGTTGGTCCAGGGGATGCTCACGGCGCCCTGCGCCAGCGCGCCCAGGCTCGGCCCCGCCCACCACGCCACCACGAAGAAGGCCAGCTCGAACAAGCCGAGCGCGATCGCCACGCGCTCCACCCGGCGATACGACCCGGTCAGCACCGTGCCGAGCAATACGGCGACCGCGATCAGCAGACTGCCCCAGCGCGGCACGCCGTAGAGCTCGCCCACGCCCGCGACGCCGGCCAGCTCCGTGACCAGCGCGCCCATGACCGCGATCGTGAGGCCCCCCACTGACACCCAGGCCCAGAACTTCCCGAACGTGTCGCGGATCAGCTCGCCGTGCCCGCGCCCGGTGAACAGCCCGAGCCGGACCGTCAGTTCCTGGACGATGTAGAGGATCGGGATCAGCACGAGCTGCAGCAGAAGCAGCTTGTAGCCCCATTGCGCGCCGCTCTGCCCGGCGGTGATGACGCTGCCCACGTCCGTGTCTGCCAGCATCACGACGAGGCCCGGCCCGAAGACGGCGAGGTAGCGGCGCCAAGGCGTGCCCAAGGGGGAGCGCTGTCCTGCGGAAGGTTGGATGTGCATCGCCCGCGCGTCCCCGATCCCAATCATGTTCGAGCCGATCTGTTTTTGAGAAGCATTCGCAACTGAGTGGCCGTAGCATTGCCCTGGGTGTCGCGCAAGCCTGTATCCTTCAGGTAGGTTGCACCCGGCCGCGCGGCGCTCCATGAAGCCGCTATGTCCCCGCTCGTTCTCCACGACAGCTTCACCCGCACGCGCAAGCCGTTCGTGCCGCTCGATCCTGGCAACGTGCGCCTCTACGTCTGTGGCCCGACTGTGTATGACCGTGCCCACGTCGGCAACGCACGCGCCATCGTCGCTTACGACGTGCTCGCGCGGCTGCTGCGCCACCTGTTCCCGCGCGTCACCTACGTTCGCAACGTCACCGACGTGGACGACAAGATCAACGCCCGCGCCGCGGAACTCGGCGAGCCGATCGAGGCTTTGACGGCCCGCACGCTCGCCTGGTTCCACGAGGACATGGCGGCGCTGGGCGTGCTGCCGCCCGACGTGGAGCCGCGGGCGACGGAGCACATCGCGGGGATGATCGGCCTGATCGAGCGGCTAATCGCTGGCGGGCACGCCTACGCCGCCGAGGGTCACGTCCTCTTCCACGTCGCGAGCTTCGCGTCCTACGGCGCGCTTTCGGGCCGCGACCCGGAGGAGCTGCTGGCAGGCGCCCGCGTCGAGGTCGCGACCTACAAGGAGGACCCCGGCGATTTCGTGCTGTGGAAGCCGTCGCCGCCGGAGCTGCCGGGCTGGGACAGCCCATGGGGGAGGGGGCGGCCGGGCTGGCACATCGAGTGCAGCGCGATGAGCTACGCCTACCTCGGGGAGACCTTCGACATCCATGGCGGCGGCGACGACCTGCTCTTCCCGCACCACGAGAATGAGCGCGCGCAGAGCCTGTGCGCGTTCCCTGGGAGCCAATTCGCCCGTTACTGGCTGCATAACGGGATGCTGCTGCTGAACGGCGAGAAGATGAGCAAGTCGCTCGGCAACACGCGCACGGTGCAGGAGGCCCTGGCGCGCGCGCCGGGCGAGGCGGTGCGGCTCGCCTTGATGCGAGGCCACTACCGCTCGACGCTGGATTATTCGGACGCCGGGGTGCAGGAGGCGAAGGCCGAGCTGGACCGCTTCTATCGAGCTTTGGCCGCCGTACCGGACGGCATCGCTGGCAAGGTACCAAGTGCAGTGCTGGACGCGCTTTGCGACGACTTGAACACGCCACGCGCACTTGCCGCTATGCACCAGCTGGCGAATGAAGCCATTCATCTGGGCGGAGAAGCAGCGGCGAACTTGCGTGCGGCAGGCCAGCTCATGGGCTTGCTTGGTCAGACGCCGGCCGCGTGGTTCCAGGGCGGCGCCGACGTCGGCCGCATCGAGGCCGCCATCGCCGACCGCCTCGCCGCACGGAAGGCCCGCGACTTCGCCCGCGCCGACGCAATCCGCGCCGAGTTGGCTGCCGATGGAATCGCGCTGGAGGACGGACCCGGCGGCACTACCTGGCGCCGCGTGTGAGCGCATGACCGGGCGTGACGGCGGCGCCCCGCTCGTGCCGCTCGACCCTAGCCCGACCGTGATCCTCGTCCGCCCGCAGCTCGCGGACAACATCGGCGCTGCCGCGCGGGCGATGGCGAACGGCGGGTTGTTCCACCTGCGCCTCGTCGCACCCCGCGACGGCTGGCCGCAGGAGCGCGCCTGGCGCACGGCTTCGGGCGCGGACCGTATCCTGGACGCGGCGCAGGTCTTTCCCAGCGTCGCCGACGCCGTCGCCGACCTGCACCGCGTCCTCGCGACGTGTCCCCGGCCGCGGCACGTCGTCGTGCGCACGCTGACGGCGCGGAGTGCCGCGTCCGAGCTTCGCGATGCCTGCGCGCGCGGGCTGCGAACCGGTGTCTTGTTCGGTCCCGAGCGTGCCGGGCTAGACCGCGACGACCTCGCGCACGCGGACGCGCTCGTGCGCTACCCGCTCAACCCGGCCTTCGCCTCGCTCAACCTGGCGCAGGCCGTGATGGTAATGGCGTATGAGTGGTGGACCTTGGCCGACGGCACGCCGCCCGCCGTGCTCGCCACGAACGAGAGTCGCGTCGCGACCAAGGACGAGCTGGAGCTGTTCCTGCGCCACCTCGTCGCCGAGCTGGACGCCTGCGGCTTCCTGCGCAATCTACCCAAGCGGCCCGGCATGGTGCGCAATCTGCGCCACCTGTTCCAGCGCGGCGAGGTCACGGAGCAGGAGTTGCGCACGCTGCACGGTATCGTCACCGAGCTGGCCCGCGGACGGCGAGGACGGGAGCGTCTAAGGCTCGGCGAGCTGCCGGGCGAGGCGGCGGGCGAGCAGCCAGCCGATGACGGAGGAGGCCGGGGCGCCGATGCAGATCGGGATTAGGCCGAGCGGCTGGCCGTTGACCACCAGATCGAGGCCGATCCCCAGCATCAAGCCGCCGATAAGCCCACCCGTAGTGCCGGACGCGATGCCGAGCCAGAGCAGGTCGCCGCGGGTGATCACGGTGCTGCAGCCCACGGAGAGGCGGCCGGCGATGACTCGGCGCGCGGACGCACCACGACGGCCGTGCCGTAGGCGACCACCTCGCTCATCGTCTCCGCGATCTCCGAGGAGTCGAAGCGCATTATGACGACCGCGTTGGCGCCCATCGCGGCCGCGCTGGCGCCGAGACGGTTCAGGGCCTCGCGCCGCGTGTCCTCGAGCATGCGCGTGTATTGTGTGATCTCGCCGCCGAAGATCGAGCGCAGCCCGGCCGCGATGTTGGGCAGCGCGCCGCGGCTGCGGACCACGATGCCGAAGCACTCGCCCTTGGTCTCCACCACGTCGTGCCCGGCGACGGCCTCGGTGGTCACGATCAGCATGGCATCCGGCCCCTCTATTCGGTGCGAAGGTGCGGGCAAGGGTCGGGTTTGACAAGGCGACGGCGCCCGCCTAAGTCCGCGCCACTGCTGGGAACGTGGACGGAACTCGGGTTCCGCGCCCGCCATGCGTGCCGCATGGCCTACCGGTGCAACACGCCATCCAAGTGACCTTGGGGCATAGAAGCAAGGAGCCGCGCGCATGAGCAAGCGCGTTGAGAGCAAGTTCAAGATCAACCGGCGCCTCGGCGTCAATCTCTGGGGGCGGTCCAAGTCCCCGATCGTCAAGCGTGGGTATGGCCCCGGCCAGCACGGGCAGCGCCGCAAGCAGAAGCCGACCGATTTCGGCATCCAGCTCATGGCTAAGCAGAAGCTGAAGGGCTACTACGGCAACATCGGCGAGAAGCAGTTCCGCAAGTATTACGACGAGGCCGTCCGTCGCAAGGGCGATACGGGCGAGAACCTGATCGAGCTGCTGGAGCGTCGGCTCGACAGCGTGGTCTATCGCCTCAAGTTCGCGATGACCCCGTTCGCCGCCCGGCAGTTCGTCAACCACGGCCACATCACCGTCAACGGCCGCCGGGTCAATATCCCGTCCTTCCTCGTGAAGGACGGCGACGCGATCGAGGTGCGCGAGAAGAGCAAGCAGCTCGCCGTGGTGCTCGACGCCGCGCAGAGCAACGAGCGCGATGTGCCCGAATACCTGGAGGTGGACCACCGCGCCATGAAGGGACGGTTCGGCCGCGCCCCCAAGCTCGGCGACGTGCCCTACCCGGTGACGATGGAGCCGAATCTGGTGGTGGAGTTCTACTCGCGCTAGCGGCTTCCTATATATCGAGTGTTGCGCGCCGGGCGGGCCTCCTGCCCGGCGCGTCTTGCTTGGGGACACCATGGACACCGCTGCCGAGATCGCCCGCCGCCGGACCTTCGCAATCATCTCCCATCCTGACGCGGGCAAGACCACGCTCACCGAGCGCCTGCTGCGCGCGGGCGGGGCGATCCAGCTTGCCGGGTCCGTGCGCGCCAAGGGCGAGCGGCGGCGGACGCGCTCGGACTGGATGCATATCGAGCGCGAGCGCGGCATCTCGGTCGTGACCAGCGTGATGACCTTCGAGCACGCGGGCTGCGTGTTCAACCTGCTCGACACGCCGGGCCACGAGGATTTCTCGGAAGACACCTACCGCACGCTGACGGCGGTGGACTCGGCGGTGATGGTCATTGACGCCGCCAAGGGCATTGAGGCGCGTACGCGCAAGCTGTTCGAGATCTGCCGGCTGCGCGATATCCCGATCTTGACCTTCATCAACAAGATGGACCGGGAGAGCCGCGACGCCTTCGAGCTGCTCGACGAGATCGCGTCCACGCTGGCGCTCGACACGGCGCCCGTGACCTGGCCCGTGGGACGGGCGGCCGATTTCGTCGGCACCTACGACCTTCGCACCCGCGACCTGCGCGTCACGGCGCCGGTGGAGCAGAGCGACCCGCGCATGGCGGCGCTCGGCGAGGACGTGGACCTGGTGCGAGCGGCGCTGCCCGAGTTCGACCGCGACGCCTTCCTGGGCGGGCACCTCACGCCCGTGTTCTTCGGCAGCGCGATGAAGGAGATCGGCGTCTCCGACCTGCTCGACGCGCTCGCCGGCTTCGGCCCGCCGCCGCGTGCCCAGGCCGCGGATTCGCGCACCGTCGAGGCAGCCGAGGACCGGCTCACGGCGCTCGTCTTCAAGATCCAGGCGAATATGGACCCGAACCACCGCGACCGCATCGCCTTCGCCCGCGTCTGCTCGGGCCGGCTCGCCCGCGGGATGCGGCTCAAGCAGGTCCGGACGGGGAAGCTCATCCCGCTGCACGCGCCGCAGTTCTTCTTCGCGCGCGACCGGGAGCTGGCCGAGGAGGCGTTCGCGGGCGACGTTGTCGGCATCCCGAACCACGGAACCTTGCGCATCGGCGACACGCTGACCGAGAGCGAGGACCTGAACTTCGTGGGCGTGCCTTACTTCGCCCCCGAGATCCTGCGCCGGGTCCGGCTCGACGACGCGATGAAGGCGAAGAAGCTGCGGACCGCGCTGCAGGAGCTGGCGGAGGAGGGCGTCGTCCAGCTCTTCCGCCCCCAGGACGGTAGCCAGCCGCTCGTCGGCGTCGTCGGCACCTTGCAGCTCGACGTGCTGCAGGCGCGGCTCGCCGCGGAATACGGCGTCGCGATCGGGTTCGAGGCGGTGCCTTTCGCGCTGGCGCGCTGGGTCGGGGGCGAGAAGGCGGCGCTTGCCCGGTTCGCGGCCGAGCAGCGCGCGAGCATGGCGGACGACGTGGACGGCGATCCGGTGTATCTGGCGAGCAGTCCGTTCATGATGCGCCGCACGGCGGAGCTGAACCCGGCGCTCGCCTTCCGCGAGATTAAGGACGTGAGGGCGGAGAAGGCGGCGGCGTAGCCTGGCGGCGCCAGCCTGGCCTCGGCTCAGTTCACGGGAGCCTCGTAGGCACCGACCGTCGGCCACTGCGGCGCCGGGCTGCCGAGCATGTCCGTCGTTGGCGTGTAGGCGCGATTGCCGAGCCCGAGCGCTCGGCTGCCCCGGAGGACTTCGAAGTCCGCGGCGGTGCTGGAGCCAGTCGGATCCTTGAATTGCGGGTCCGCCCAGATGTTCCAGCTTCCCCAGGGCGCCACGGAGATGGTCGCTACGTTGTTCTCGTGTGCCGCGTCCGTTGGCAGGTAATATGCGTAAGTGATGTCGTTCATGGCGTTGTAGAGGAGGTTGTTGTTGGCGACGATGTAACCGCCAGGACAGAACTGAATTGACAGGGCGACGTGGTGATAGAAGCCACTGACTAGACCATCGCTGTAGGCGATGTTGTTGAGAATCTTGTCGTTCCCGCTTCGGATGAGAGTGATCTCGCCTGGCTGCCACGGGCCGCCGTTTGGGTCCTGATTGTTCTCGTAAAGTGTGTTGTTGACGACGAAGGTGTTGTTGCTGCGGTATATATGGATTCCGCGCCCGCCATTCTTGAACACGACATTGTTGGCGATCAGGGTCGCTCCTGGGTAAACACCGTAGGGGCTGTTGTTCTGACTGTTCCAAGCGTCGTCAACGATGATGCCGTTGCCGTCGGAGTCGCCGCACGAGCCGCCCGGCGTGTTCGAGTTCGCATAGACGAGGTTATTCGTGACGTAGTTCTTGATGGCAGTCGAATTATCCGTGTTGCGCAGCTGGTAGAGCAGGATGCCGCTCGCGCAGTAGGATGTCGTGTTGAAAGCGTTGTTGAACACTGTGTTGTTCGAGACTGTCACATAGTCTGCTCCTGACACGCCGATCCCGGCGCCCCCGGAATCGTGAGCCCGATTGCCGATGATCGTGATGTGCGTCGCACCAGGCGATACATAGATGGCGGAGTAGTTCCCTGGGGACGAGGCATCAAAGCCTTGAACCGTGATGTAGCTGGACGACCCTGCTATCTGGATGGCGAAGTTGTCCGGCGCCACGACCGTCGTCATGCTCGCGTCGCTCCCTTCGCCTTTGATGGTGATCGGAGCGTCCGACGTTCCGTTGGCCATGATCCAGAACGGGCCGGCGTAGGTCACGGTCGGCATCACATGGATCGTGTCTCCGGGCTGCACGACATCCAAGGCTCGGAAGATCGTGGCGAATGCACGGTCCTGAGTGCCCGCGTTCGAGTTGCTGCCGTATTTCCCGTCAACGTAGTAATCTGCCGCGTGGACGGTTCGTGCAACCTGAGCAGTAAGAACAGGCAGAAAAATGAGGCTATAGGCAACGGCACGCCAGTTCCGCACCATGCGACAGATTTCCCCGACTTCATCGAAGAGCAGCCTCAGTCTGCATGAACCTCTATGACAGGGTCAAGTCTCTCTTTTCAGATTTCGTGCTGACATTTGCTTCGAGTCTTGCCTTCATTTGCACAAGACTGATTTTGATGCACACGTTACGACTGCACCTTTATCGTGCCTGCCTCGCGTATCTGAGGCCAGTCAGCGACCGAGGTATGTTCGCGCGTAGGCGTGGTCGAGCACGATATCGAGGTTGTTCCCCATCAGCCGAAGCTTCTCGCCTGGTTTCACGAGTTCTGGGTTCGCTGCCCAGGCGCCGTCCGGTGCGCGCCGATGCACCTCGGCGAGGATGCGCGTCGAATGCATCACGACGATCTCTTGCACGCTCGGCAGAGTCGCGTAGGCACGCACGTTGTCGCGCGTGTCGTCCTGGTTGCCGGGCGATAGCACCTCGATGATGAGGATAGGATCAGGCACAGTCTGATCGCCGCGCTGGCCGGTTGCCGGGGCGACGACAACGTCAGGGACGCGCACGTTCGTCGCGGCGTTCAGACGAGGTTGGATCGCCGCTTCGGTCAGAACCTCGTAGTCGAGGCCAGCGTCGTCGATGATGCGCTGGAGCAGATAGCAGAGCTTGGCCTGTATGGCCCCCTATATCCGAGCCGCGGGTGACACCGGGCGCACCTCCCCGTCCACGAGCTGAAACGCCCGTCCCGTCCCGTCACCGGGCCAGGCGAGGAAGTCGTCCGCGGTCATGTAGGGCAGCGGCTTGCGCCAGACCGTGTTCATGCCTGCCTCCTGCGCGCGAGCCTAGCGCAAAGGCTCGCTCCTCGCCACCATGCCACCATGGACCGTCCCGCCAACCGCCCGCTCGACCGCATGGATCGCAAGATCCTCGCCCTCCTGCAGCAGGATTGCACGCTTCCTATCGCGGAACTCGCGAAGCGCGTCGGCTTGTCGCAGACGCCGTGCTGGAAGCGCGTGCAGCGGCTGGAAGCGACGGGCGTCATCGACCGCCGCGTGGCGTTGCTCAGCCCCGAGCGGGTCGGCGTTCCCGTGACCGTCTTCATCGCGGTCGAGACCTCGGACCACTCGCCGGGCTGGCTCGCCCGCTTCGCCGCCGCGGTCTCGGCCATGCCCGAGGTGATGGAGGCGCACAGGATGGCGGGGGACGTGGACTACATGCTTCGCGTCGCCATCGCCGACATGGCTTCCTACGACCGCTTCTACAAGCGCCTGATCGCCGCCGTGCCGCTCAAGAATGTCAGCTCGCGGTTCAGCATGGAGCGAATCAAGAGCACGACGGTGCTGCCGCTCGGCCAGGACGAGCTCTTCCCCGCGCCGCTGTCCGGCAGCAAGGGTGCCTCCAAGCCAGGGTCGTCCTGACGAGCAGGCCGCCGGTTTCACGTGACGCCGGGCGCCGTCCGGGCGCAGCATTGCGCGCCAATCGAGAGACGGGGCAGCGAACGTGAGCGGCACGATCAATAAACAGCACGCAGACACCGAGGATATCGGCACGATCCCGCTGGATGAGCTCGACCCGGGGAACCCGCAGCGGTTTCAGTCCAACACGTTCTGGCCGGTCTTCGAGCGCCTGCGCCGGGAGGCGCCGGTGCACTACACGCCCGACAGTATGTTCGGCCCGTATTGGTCCGTAGCCAAGTACAAGGACATCCTGCAGGTCGAGGCGAACCACGACGTGCTCTCGTCCGATGTCAGCCTCGGCGGCATCAGCATCCGCGACCATCCCGCGAATTTCCGCATGCCGATGTTCATCGCCATGGACCCGCCCAAGCACGATGAGCAGCGCGCCGTGGTCAGCCCCATCGCGATGCCGGCCAACGTTGCGCGGCTGGAGGAGACGATCCGCGCGCGTGCCGCCGCCATCCTGGACGCGCTGCCCGTCGGCGAGACGTTCGACTGGGTCGAACGCGTCTCCATCGAGCTGACCACGCAGATGCTGGCGATCTTGTTCGACTTCCCCTGGGAAGAGCGCCGCAAGCTGACCCGCTGGTCGGACGTGGCGACGGCTCTCCCCGGCGGCGGGATCGTTGACTCGGACGAGGAGCGCGAGGCCGAGCTGCTGGAGTGCCTGGCCTATTTCACGGCGCTGTGGAACGAGCGCGTGAACGCCGCGCCACGCGCCGACCTGATCTCCATGATGGCACACGCCGGCGCAACCCAGCACATGCAGCCCATGGAATACCTCGGCAACCTCGTCCTGCTGATCGTCGGCGGCAACGACACGACCCGCAACTCGATCACGGGCGGGCTGCTCGCGCTGAACGAGAACCCGGACCAATACCAAAAGCTGCGCGAGAACCCAGCGCTGATCGCGAGCATGGTCCCCGAGATCATCCGCTGGCAGACCCCGCTCGCCCACATGCGGCGCACAGCGACGGCCGACTTCGAGCTGGGCCGCCAGCGCATCCGCGCCGGCGACAAGGTCGTGATGTGGTATGTCTCGGCGAACCGCGACCCGGACGCCATCGAGGACCCGGACAGCTTCATCATAGACCGTGCCCGGCCGAAGAAGCATCTCTCCTTCGGCTTCGGCATCCACCGCTGCGTCGGCGAGCGGCTGGCGGAGATGCAGCTCCGGGTCGTCTGGGAGGAGATCCTGCGCCGCTACCCGGTGATCGAGGTCGTGGGGGAGCCGAAGCGGGTTTATTCCAGCTTCGTCAAGGGATATGAGACGCTGCCGGTGCGCATCCCGGCACGATAAAGCCTCCCCCGCTACACCGAGAAATACTTAGCCCGGGGATTCAGCACCACGATGGCGCTCGTGCTCTGCTCGGGGTGGAGCTGCCACTCCTCGCTGAGCGAGACGCCCACGCGCTCGGCCCCGAGCAGCTTCAAGAGTGGCTCCTGGTCCTCCACGCGCGGGCACGCCGGATAGCCGAAGCTGTAGCGGCTGCCGCGGTAGCCCTGGGCCAGCATCTTGTCCATGTCGCGGTCGTCCTCGGCGGCGAAGCCCAGCTCGGCGCGGATGCGCTTGTGCGTGTATTCGGCCATCGCCTCGGCCATCTCCACCGACAGGCCGTGGAGATATAGGTAGTCCTGGTAGCGATTCTCCTCGAACCACTCCCTCGCCACGTCGCTCGCCTGCTGCCCCACGGTCACGACCTGCAAGCCGATCACGTCGCGCTCGCCGTCGTCCACGTCGCGGAAGAAATCCGCGATGCACTCTCCGTCCTCGCGCGGCTGGCGGGGGAGGGTGAAGCGGCACAGCTCCGTCTGCCCGTCCTGGTCGAACAAGATGAGGTCGTTCCCCTGTCCAGCCGCCTTCCAGTAGCCATAGGCGGCCTGCGGCTTGAGGATGTTCCGCTCCTCGCAGAGGCTCAGCATCCGTCGCATCACCGGGCGCAGCTCCTGCTTCGCCCAGCCCAGGAAATCCTCGAACGACCGGCCCTGCTTCCGGTAGCCCCATTGGAATTGGTAGAGGCTGCGCTCATTGAGAAACGGCACCACGGCCTTGGGCGCCGCCGCGATCACGCGCGCGCCCCAGAAGGGCGGCGTGCTCGTGGGCACGTCCTGCGTGAGCCGTCGGCGCCGTGCCTGCACGGCGGCCACGTCCACGGGGCGGAACGCGCGCGCGTCGGCCTGGCCCAAGGTGCGGCTCTGGTTGCGCGCCTTGCCCTGGCGCTTGGCTTGAACGGCGGCGAGGTAGTCGTCGAAGGCGTTGCCCGTCACCTTGTCCATCAGGTGCAGGCCGTCGAACGCGTCCCGCGCGTAGGCGACCCGGCCGCAGGCGTAGGCGCGGACGCAGTCGTCCTCCACGTAGGTGCGGGTCAGCGCGGCCCCACCCAGCAGCACGGGAATCTCGATCCCCTGGCGGCTCATCTCCTCCAGGTTCTCGCGCATCACGACCGTGCTCTTCACGAGCAGCCCGCTCATGCCGATGGCGTGCGCCCGGTGATCGCGGGCGGCGGTCACCAGGTCGGCGAGCGGCACTTTGATGCCGAGGTTCACCACCCGGTAGCCGTTGTTGGTCAGGATGATATCGACGAGGTTCTTGCCGATGTCGTGCACGTCGCCCTTGACGGTGCCGAGCACGATGGTGCCCCGCTCCTGGCCCTCGACCCGCTCCATGTGCGGCTCCAAATGGGCCACGGCCGCCTTCATGGTCTCGGCGCTCTGCAGGACGAAGGGAAGCTGCATCTTGCCCGCGCCGAACAGCTCGCCGACGATGCGCATCCCGTCGAGCAGGATGGTGTTGACGATATCGAGTGGCTTGTGCCGGGCAAGGGCGTCGTCGAGTTCCGCTTCCAGCCCCTTGCGGTCACCATCGACGATGCGGTCGCGCAGCCGTTCCTCGACCGTTTCCGCCTTCGCCTTCTTGACCGCGTCCGCGGCCTTGCGGTCGGCGAACATCTCCAGCAGGCGCTGCAGCGGGTCGTAGCCTTCGCGCCTGCGGTCGAAGATCAGGTCCTCGCAGACCTGCACCTCCTCGGGCGCGATCTGGTGCAAGGGCCTGATCTTACTCACGTGGACGATGGCCCCGGTCATGCCGGCGCGCACGGCATGGTCGAGGAACACCGAGTTGAGCACGGCCCGCGCCGCCGGGTTGAGGCCGAAGGAGATGTTGGAGAGGCCGAGGATGATCTGGATGTCCGGGAAGGCATCCCGAATCATCCGGATGCCCTCCAGCGTCCATTGGCCGAGCTTGCGGTCGTCCTCGTTGCCGGTGGCGATGGTGAAGGTGAGGGGGTCTATGAGCAAGTCGCTCTGCGCGAGGCCGTGGCGCCCGCAAGCGAAGTCCACGAGGCGCCGGGCGATGGCGAGCTTGTCCTCGGGCGTCTTGGCCATGCCCTGCTCGTCAATGGTCAGCGCGATCACGGCCGCGCCGAAGCGCTTGGCGAGACGCAGCCGGTCGGCGGCGTGCCTCTCGCCGTCCTCGAAGTTGATGGAGTTGATGATCGGCTTGCCGCCGTGCAGCTTGAGTGCGGCCTCGAGCACAGGGGTCTCGGTGCTGTCCACGACGAGCGGCGCGTTCACGCTCGCGGTGAAGCGGCGGATCACCTCGGTCATCTCCGCGGTCTCGTCGCGGCCGACGAAGGCGGTGCAGACGTCGAGCGCGTTGCTGCCTTCGCCGAGCTGCTCGCGGCCCATGGCGACGCAGCCGTCCCAATCGCCTCGCTCCTGCAGCTCGCGCCACTTCTTGGAGCCGTTCGCGTTGCAGCGCTCGCCGATGGCGAAGACGCTGTTCTCCTGGCGGAGCGGCACTTGTGCGTAGAGCGAGGCCACGGATGGCACCCAGACCGGGCGCCGGGCCACGGGCGCCGGGCGGAAGCCGCCTCTCGCGCGCCGGCGCAGCATGGCGTCGAGGGCTGCGATGTGCAGCGCGTTGGTGCCGCAGCAGCCGCCGATCAGGTTCAGCCCGTCCTCCTCGACGAACCGCTCCATCCAGCTCGCCATCTCGGCAGCCCCCAGCGGGTAGCGCGTCGCGCCATCGACCAGCTCCGGAAGCCCGGCGTTCGGCTGCACGCTGAGCAGCCCCGGCCAGTTGCCCGCGAGCCAGCGCACGTGCTCGGCCATCTCCTGCGGACCCGTCGCGCAGTTGAGGCCGAGCAAGGGCACGTCGAGCGCGTGGACCACCGTCGCCGCCGTCGCGATGTCGGGGCCGACGAGCAGCGTCCCCGTCGTCTCGACCGTGACCTGCACGAAGATCGGGGTTTCCGCCCCCGCCTCCGCGCGCGCGATCTTGGCGCCGTTGACCGCGGCCTTGATCTGCAGCGTGTCCTGGCAGGTCTCGATCAGGATGGCATCGACGCCCCCGTCCACGAGACCGCGGCACTGCTCGGCGAGCGCCGCCTCTAGGGTGTCGTAGTCCACGTTGCCCAGGGAGGGCAGCTTCGTGCCAGGGCCGACGCCGCCCACGACCCAGCGATGCCGCCCGTCGGAGAAATCGTCCGCCGCTTCCCGCGCCAGCTCGGCCGCCCGGCGGTTGATCTCGCGCGCCCGGCCGGCGAGGTCGAACTCGCCCAGCGTGATCGGGCTGCCGCCGAAGCTGTTGGTCTGCACCATGTCCGCCCCGGCTGCGAAGTAGCCGTGGTGGACGCCGTGCACGAGGTCCGGCCGCGACAGGTTCAGCACCTCGGTGCAGTTCTCCTGGCCCCAGAAATCCGCGTCCAGGTCGAGCGTGAGCGCCTGCACGTGGCTGCCCATCCCGCCGTCGCAGAGCAGGACCTGGTCGCGGAGAGCGTCGAGGAGGTGGGGGCGGGCCATCGAAACTCCTGGTTGCAAAGGACAGCACCGCTGCCAAGCTACGCTATATGCCACCTTGGCTCGACGCGCGCATCCCCATCTTCGTCGGGGCAGACCCCGCGCCGGGCGATGCCGCCCTGGTCGAGACCGGTGCCTCGCCGCCGCCCGGCGTGCCCTATGCGCTGTTCGAGGCCGAGGTGCCGCACCCTGCCGGCTGCGCGTGCTGCGCGGGACGGGCCGGCGCAGCGCTCGCGCTCGACCGCTTGTTCCTGCTCCGCGCTCGCGGCGAGGTCGCTTTCTTCAAGCGGGTCGCCGCCGTGCTCGCGACCGCGGCGGGCGAGGCGGGCGTTCGCGCCGCGCTCGCTTCGGACCCGGTGGTCTCCGCCCGCTACCGGCTCGGCTGAGCCTCCTGCAACCCTCGCTGCGCGACGGCGCTGAGAGGGATGCTTCAAGGAGGACAGACCATGCTCCGAATCGTGCTCGCTGCCGCGGTGCTCGCCCTCGTGGCGTCTCCGGCGCTCGCGCAAGGCGACAAGCCCGTGAACAGCATCCAGGGCCAGTATGATGCCTCGCGCGACCCGGGCCGCTTCGACCTCGATCATGACGGCTCGCTGGACCTCGCCGAGGCGAAGAGTGCCGCCGCTTACGAGTTCAACAAGCTCGACACCGACCATGATGGCACGCTCGGCCGCCGCGAGCTTGGCGGCCGCGTGGGCGGCGTGGCGTTCAAGCGGGCCAACCTGGACAAGGATCACACGCTCGACAAGGCAGAGTATCTCAGGCTGGTCGAGCAGCGCTTCGATGCGGCGGCCGGTGGTCCGGACAAGACGATCAGGGTCGAGGATCTGTCGTCTTCCGGCGCCGGCAAGAGGCTGCTCCAGTTGATGCAGTAGCGCCGTTCGCGGAAGGCGTCCCGCGTGAAGATGCTCGCGAAAGCAAAAGCTGGAGCGCCGATCTGCGGGTTGCGCCCCGAGGCTGAACCGCAGAACGCCGGCCCGGCTCTACTCCGCCCGGCTCTACTCCGCGGGTACGTCCGTGTCCCCACGGCCGAGCGCGCGCTGCATGAGCACGATATCCACCCAGCGCCCGAACTTGAGGCCGACCGATCGCAGCAGGCCGACCTGCCGGAAGCCGAGCGAGGTATGGACGCCGATGCTGCCGACGTTCTCCGAGTTGCCAATGATCGCGAGCATCTGGCGGAACCCGGCGCGCTCGGCATCCTCCAGCAGCCGCGCCACGAGCGCCTTGCCGACCCCCTGGCCGCGCACGTCGTCGCGCACGTAGATGCTGTTCTCGGCCGTGTAGCGGTAGCCCGTTCGCTCATGGTACCGCTTGAAGTAGGCATAACCCAGCACGCCCGTCGCATCCTCGGCGACCAGCCAGGACCAGCCGTGCTCGACCACGTCGGCGAAGCGCGCTTCGATCTCCTCTAGGCTCGGCGCCGCCTCCTCGAAGCTGCCCGCCCCATGCAGGACGTGGTGCGCGTAGATGGCCTGGATTTCCGGCAGATCCGACGCCGATGCCGGGCGGATCGTGAAGGAGCTGCTCATAGTGCCTCCGAGATGCCGAGCAACGCCCGGTCGCGCCCTGGCGCCGCGACGAGCGACAGGCCGACCGGGGCGCCGTCCACCCGGCCGAGCGGCAGGGTCAGTTCCGGGCAACCTGCGAGGCCTGCGATGGCGGTCACGCCGATGGTGCGGGCGCGCACGCGGTCCTGCTCCGCAGCGCTCGCGGTGAGCAGCGGCGCAGGGCAGGGACTCGTCGGGAACACGAGCACCGCGCCGCCTGCGAGCAATGGCCGTAGCCGGGCCTGGACCGTCACGCGTATTCCTCGCGCCCGCTTGGCTTCGTCCGGCGGCACGTGGCTCGCATACTCGAACCGCTCGGCCACGCCCGGCCCGAACCGGGGTCGGGTTGCCGTGATCCACGGTCCGAGCGTCGCCCAGACTTCCTCGGCCTGCAAGGTCCGGAAGGCGGCGTAGAGGGCACCCACACCCTCTGGCGCGCCCTCGAGCACGAGTTGGAGCGGCAGCGCCGGGCCGAGCCGCGCCTCGATCCGGGCGAGCGCCGGGCGCAGCGCGTCCGCGACGGCCGGATCCGAACCCGCCCACGCCTCCTCGACCCGGAGCAGCGGCCCCGCCACGCCCTCGCTACCACCCGGCAGCAGCACGCGTCCGATCCGCGCCATGAGCTCTGCGTCCCGCGCGAACCACCCGGCGGTGTCGAAGCTCGGCGCGAGGGCGCAGGCGCCGGCGAGACTCAGCGCTCCGTAGGTCGGCCGCAGGCCGTAGAGTCCGCAATAGCTCGCGGGGATCCGGACCGAGCCGCCCGTATCCGATCCGAGGGCGACGTCAGCGAGGCCGCCAGCAACCGCCGCGGCCGACCCGCAGGAGGAGCCGCCGGGGAACCGATCAGGCGCGGCCGGATTCAGCGGCGTTCCATGCCACACATTCTCGCCCGTCAGCCCGAAGGCCAGCTCGACGGTCTTCGTCTTCCCGACCAGCTCCGCCCCAGCCTCCAGCAGCGCCGCGACGACCGGCGCGGTCCCCGTGGCGAGCGGGTGCGTCCGCGCCCAGTCGGGATGCCCGTAGGTGGTTGGATACCCAGCAACGTCGAACAAGTCCTTGACCGCCAGCCGCACGCCGGCGAGCGGTCCGGCGCCGCCCGCTGAGCGTGCCCTTGGCCCAGGTATGAACGCGCTGACGGGATCCTCCGCGTCCGCAGCATCGGCTGGTAAGGGAGCGTTCATTGTTTCACTATAGTCTCCATGCAGCTGAGGTAGGGTGCCGCCAACCCTCCGGCTTGGGAAGAGGTCTGGAAATCTTGCCTCAACTCGCGTAAGCGTGAGCGCCGCAGCAACTAGGATGACGAGCTTGAACGCACTCGACATAGCGCTTGAGGCTGATGAGGATGAGGTCCCTGGGCCAATCGACCCCGTAGGACTGCGCCCGAGCCAAGGCCCTGGGTCGGAGAGCCGGCTGCGCGCCGTTGCAATCGCCGCCCGGCATCACGGCGTCGAGTTGGATACGCGCGAGTTCCGGGGTGCTACCGGCGGGGTTGCGCCGCAGCCTGCCGAGCTCGCCGCCTGGGCGCGTGACCAAGGGCTGGTCGCGCGCGCGCTGCGTGTAAGCTGGAAAACGTTGCTGCGCCTCGTCGGCGGCCCGAACGCCGGCCCGGCCGTCATCCTCCTGCGCGACGGCGCCGCCGCCTTGCTGGCCGGCGCCGACCCGGCACGCCGTGTCGTCTGGCTGCGCGACCCGCTCGGCTCGGAAGTTCCCGTCGCGGTCGATGAGCTGCGCCTGCGCCAGCTCTGGGGCGGCGAGGTGATCCTGCTGCGCCGCGGCAGCGGCACGGCCGAGGAGGATAAGCCGTTCACCCTGACTTGGCTGCTCCATCTCGTCCTGCGCGAGCGGCCGCTGCTGCGCGACATCGGGCTCAGCTCCGTCACCATGAGCGTGCTGACGATCATTCCGCCGCTCCTGGTCATGACGGTGGTGGACCGCGTCGTCGTCCACCGCAGCGTCTCGACGCTCGCCTTGCTCGGGGTCATCCTCGCGATCGCGACCGTCTACGAGACGCTGCTCGGCTTCGCCCGGCGCGAGCTCGTCCAGGTCGTCTCGACGCGCGTGGACGCCAAGCTCAACCTGCACGTCTTCAACCGCCTGCTTGGCCTGCCGCTCGACTACTTCGAGAAGAACTCGGCCGGCCAGATCAACTACCGGATCGCTCAGGTCTGGAAGGTGCGCGACTTCCTCACGGGGAAGCTCATGGGCACCTTCCTCGATATGTTCACGCTGGTCTTCCTGCTGCCCTTCCTGTTCTGGCTGCAGCCCACGCTGGCCTGGATGGTGCTGGTCTGCGCCGGCGTGATCACGCTGATCATCATGGTGTTCCTGCCGCCGCTGCGCCGGGTGATGTACAAGGTCACCATGGCCGAGAGCCTCAAGGGCAGCACCATGGTCGAGACGGTGCACGGCATCCGCACCGTGAAGTCCTTGGCGCTCGAGCCGCAGCGCCGGGCGGAGTGGGACGAGCGCACGGCCGATGCCGGCGCGCTGCGGCTGCAGGCCGGGCGGCTGGCAAACTGGCCGCAGACGATCATCGCGCCTTTCGAGAGCTTCATCCAGCGCGGGGTGCTCCTGGTCGGCGCCTGGCTGGCGCTGAGCGACAACACGGGGATCGCGATCGGCGGGCTGGTCGCGTTCATGATGCTCGGCGGGCGCGTCACACAGCCGCTCGTCGGCCTCGCGCGCCTCGTGGAGGATCTGGAAGACGTGCGGGCGAGCATCGCCCAGGTCGCCATGGTGCTCAACAACCCGACCGAGACCGCGGCCATGCAGGGCGGCTTGCGTCCGCGCCTCGAGGGCGGGATCCAGTTCGAGGATCTCAGCTTCACCTACCCTGGGACCAAGACCCCGGCGCTGGACCGGGTGAGCTTCGAAGTGCCGCCCGGCACGATGCTCGGCATCGTCGGTCGCTCCGGCTCCGGCAAGAGCACGCTGACTAGGCTGCTGCAGGGCATCAGCCGCGACTACAGCGGCTTCCTCAAACTCGACGGCGCCGAGCTGCGCGAGATCAACCTCACGCACCTGCGCCGCAGCTTCGGCATGGTCCTGCAGGACAACTTCCTCTTCCGCGGCACGGTGCGCGACAACATCACGGCGAACCGCCCTGGCCTGACCTTGGAGGACGCGGTGCGCGCCGCCAAACTCGCGGGTGCGGAGGAGTTCATCGAGCGCCTTCCCGCAGGCTACGAGACCTGGATCGAGGAAGGGTCGAGCAACCTCTCCGGCGGCCAGAAGCAGCGCCTCGCCATCGCGCGCGCCGTCGTCGCCGACCCGCGCCTCCTCGTCCTCGACGAGGCGACGAGCGCGCTCGATCCGGAGAGCGAGGCGCTCGTCAACGCGAACCTCACGCGCCTGGCCAAGGGGCGGACGACGGTGATCGTCTCGCATCGCCTCAGCTCGCTCGTGGAGTGCGATCAGATCCTCGTGCTGGAGCGCGGCCGCGTCGTGGACATCGCGCCGCACCGGGTCCTCCTGGACCGCTGCCCCACCTATCGCCAGCTCTGGGCGCAGCAGAACCGCCACATGGACGGCCACGGCCGGGACGCGCCGGCGAGGGCATCGCTGGTCACCGTCGCCGGCACCGGCGACTAGGGAAAGGAACCGATCGCATGGGCGCGCTCTCTGTGCGGCGCGGCGACCAGGCTGACCAGCCGGCGCCGCTCAACGCCTTCTTGGAGTTCCAATCGCCGAGTGCTGCACTCGCCATAGCACCGGTCCGGCTTGGCGCGCGCGGGACGACGTGGGTCGTCATCTCGCTCGTCGCGGCGTGTGCCGCGGCAATGGCGTTGATCCCGATCGACAAGGTCGTGACCGCGCGGGGCCGCATCGTCAGCGAGGCGCCAACCGTCGTGGTGCAGCCGCTGGACACCGCCATCGTCCGCTCGATCGACGTGCGCGAGGGCGAGGTCGTGCACAAGGGCCAGCTGCTCGCCCGGCTCGATCCGACGTTCGCCACCGCCGACCAGAGCGCATTGCAGGCGCAGGTCGCGAGCCTCGGCGCCGAGGTCGCGCGCCTGCGGGCCGAAGCGACAGGCACGACCTACCGCGCGACGGACGCGACGCCGGACGCGGTGCTGCAATCCGCGATCTTCATGCAGCGCCAGGCCGAGCGGACGGCCAAGCTGGAGAACTATAGGCAGCGCATCGACAGTGCGCGCGCGCAGATCCAGCACGGCATGGCCGACGTCCAGGGCTATGAGGACCGGCTCAAGGTCGCCGCTGAGCTGGAGCGGAAGCGGATCGAGCTGGAGAAGCTGCAGGTCGGCAGCCAGATCAACCGCCTCGCGGCCACTGACACCCGTCTCGAGGTGCAGCGCGGCCTCGACGGCGCCAAGGCTCAGGTGCAGGGCGCCGTGCGCGACCTGCAGGCCCTCGTCGCCGAGCGGGACGGGTATGACCAGCAGTGGCGCTCGCAGATCGGCCAGGATCTTTCCGAGGAGGGCCGCAAGCTCAGCGACGCGCAGGAGCAGCTCCAGAAAGCCAGGCTGCGCCATCAGCTCCTTGAGCTGCGCGCCGAGCAGGACGCGGTCGTGCTCAACGTCGCGCACGTCTCGGTCGGCTCGGTGATGCAGTCCGGCGACCAGTTCTTCAGTCTCGTGCCCACGAACGCGCCGCTCGAGGTCGAGGCCAACGTGCCCGGCAACGACGCGGGCTTCGTCCACGAGGGCGACACGGTCACCGTCAAGTTCGACACGTTCCCGTTCACCTCCTACGGCTATGCCACGGGAACGGTGCGCTTCGTCAGCGCCGACAGCTTCACCTCCAATGCGAGCGAGCCGCATCCCAGGGGCGCCGCCCCGCAGGGCGATGAGGGAGTGCCGGCCTTCTATCGCAGCCGCATCACGCTGGACGCGATCAAGCTGCACGACACGCCCAAGGGCTTCCACGTCGTCCCCGGCATGCCGGTGACGTCGGACATCAAGGTGGGCAAGCGCACCGTGATGCTCTACCTGCTCGGCCGCTTCCTCCCGGTCGCGATGGATGGGATGCGCGAACCGTGAGCGCCCTGTCGTGAGCGCCCTGTCGTGAGCGCTGGCCGATGAGAGCCAGCCGTGGCGGGCTGCTGGAGCGTGTTCACGCCGCCGTCTCGCCCGCGGCGAAGCTGCGCCGGGCGGCACGGCTCACGGCAGCGGGGCAGGGGGCGGCGGCCTTCGCCCTGCTCGCCCCGCTCGCCGAGCGCGGGGTTGCCGAGGCACAGCTTCGGGTCGGGCGCGCCTACCTGGACGGGCAGGGCGTTCCAGCGAGCCGAAGCGACGCGGCGCGGTGGTTCGAGCGCGCCGGGCGGTCCGGGCTAGTTGAGGCGCAGTCCTTGCTCGCGGCGCTGCATCTCACCGGCGTCGCCACGTCGCCGTCTAGCGACCAGCTGTTCGCGCCCATGCAGGTCGGAGCGACCGCGGACGCCGTCCCGAATTTCGCGGCTGCCGCCGAATGGGCGCGGCGCGCCGCCGAGGGTGGCAGCGACGACGCGAAGGCGTTGCTCGCCTATATCCACGCCAGCGGCCCGAACGCGATGCGCGACCAGGACCGGTCGGACGCGCTCTACGCCGAGAGCGCCCTGGGCGGCTCGCCGCAAGGGGCGCTCGGCCACGGTCTGGTGTTGCTGCGCAAGGCCGGCGATGAGGCGGCCAAGATCGAGGCGGCACGGTGGATCACGACGGCGGCGCAGGCGAACCTGCCGCTTGCCCTCTACCTGCTCGGCGTGCTGCTCGACCAGGGCATCGGCATGCAGCGCGACCCAGAGGCCGCGGCACAACTCTATCGCCAGGCGGGTGAGCGCGGCGTGCGCCAGGCGCAGGCGCGGTGGGGTCTCGCGCTGCTCGAAGGGCACGGCGTGGCGCGCGACCCGCTCGCTGGAGAAGTCTTGGCTGCGCCGCGCGGCCCTCGGCGGCGATGCCGAGGCGGCCGCGCTCGTCGGCGATCTCTACGCCAAGGGCGGCGAGCTGCCGCCGAACTATGCCGAGGCTGCCATCTGGTTCACGCGCGCTGCCGACGGCGGTCACAAGGCCGCCGCCCGCGCGCTTGCCATGCTTCACCTTACTGGCGCCGGCGTTGCGCGCGACCCGGACGAGGCGGCGCGGTGGTTCCGCCGCGCGGCCGAAGCCGGCGACCAGGTCGCGCAGGCGGACCTGGCGAACTTGGTGCTCGGCGGTGCCGGCGAGCCGGAGGACCGAATGCGCACGCGCGCATGGTTCGAGGCCGCGGCCAAATCGGGCGATCTCGTCGCGGCGTTCAACTTCGGCGTCTGCCTGGCCGAGGGCGTCGGCATCGAGCGCGACGAGCGTCAGGCGGCTCTGTGGCTGCGCCGGGCGGCGGAGCGCGTGGTGAACGCGCAATACTGGTATGGCCGGATGCTCACGACGGGCCGCGGCGTGGCTGCCGACCCGGTCGAGGGGCGTGCCTGGATCAAGCGCGCCGCCGACGCCGGGCTGGTAGATGCGCAGGTGTCGCTGGCCGAGATGATGGTCAACGGCCGTGGCGGCCCGCGCGACCACGCCGCGGCGCTCGCGCTGTTCCGCGCCGCTGCCGAGGCCGGGCACGTCGGCGCCGCGTTCGCCACCGGCGCCATGCTGGGCGGCGGGCATGCGGTCGAGACCGATCGCGTGGCGGCCCAGGGCTGGTTCCGGCAGGCCGCCGAGCGCGGGCACCCTCATGCGCAGCTCATGCTCGGCCGCTACCTCGCCCGCGCACTCGCCGGCACCCGCGACCCCGCGCAAGCCCGGCACTGGCTCGAGCAGGCCCGCACGCGCGGGCTTACCGAAGCCGAGACCGATCTCGCCCAGCTCGCGTCCAACCTAGCCAGCGAAAAGGCTCCCGCACTCTGATGCTGTCGGGAGGCGCGGCAGAACGCTCGGCCGTGCCACGCCCGTCCCGATGACCGAGGACGAGACCGCGACGAGCTTAGCAGAGTCCGCCTGGCGTTCGGGCAAGCAGCACGCGACGCGAGGCCATGTTGCCGAGGCGTTGCGCTGGCTGCGGCGTGCGCATCGTCTTGCGCCGCGCGACCCCATGGTAGCGTTCACGCTCGCCACCCTCCTCTTGCATTCCGGCGAGCCTGCCGAGGCAAGCGCGCTCTTCGTGACGCTTGCCGACGAGCAGGATGCCGCGGACGCCTGGACCGGCCTGGCTGCGGCGGCCCGAGCCATGGGTGACCCTCGCCGGGCCGCGACCGTCGTTGCCGCCGCGCTCGCGCGCGCGGCGCCCACTTCGTCGCTCCGCCGCCTTGCCGCAGCCGTGGTCACTGAGGCCGGGCTCCCAGGATGGTGCGGCCTGGACGCGGCCGGCCGCCTCCATCTCGGTGGCCAGCCCAGCGACGTCATGCTCGATGACCAGCCGCTTCCGCCCGGAGCGCCCCTCCCTGAAGGCTGGCGGCGTGCCCAGCGCCTTGCCGTCAGCCGCGCTGGCCGCGCGTTCCTCGGCAGCCCGCTGCAGCCGAGCTTGACCGCGCGCACGGAGGGCGTTGCCTCCGCGACTGCCGAGGGCGGCGTCGAGGGCTGGGTCTGGCATCCCGCAGACCCGGCGCACGATCCGGAGCTGCGCCTCGTCACCACCGCGGGCACCTGGACGATCACCGCGACCGAGCCTGCCTCGGGCGTGATGCCCGGGCGCCTGTTCGCACGGCCGCGACGCTTCGCCGTGCCGGCACCGACATGCGAGCAAGCCATCCGCGTTCTCGACGCGTCCGGGCGCGACCTCCTTGGCAGCCCGCTCGATCCCGGCGCGGAGCGTCACGCCACCGTCGTCTTAGCCCGTGCCGCGGCTGGGTGTGACGTGCCCGCGCCGGCGCAGGCCGCGATCCCGGTCAGTGCGACCGCCGCCGCCCGCGCCTCGCGCCCGCGCCGCTCGACGGGAGTGGACGTGATCGTGCCGATCTATCGCGGCCTCGCCCCCACCCTGGCGTGCCTCGACGCCGTGCTGGCGACCGTTCCACCCGGCACGCGCGTTCACGTCGTGGACGATGCCTCGCCCGAGCCGGACCTCGCCGGGGCCGTTCGCGCACTCGCAGCCGAGGGTCGCGTCCGCCTTGTCCGACATGCCGAGAACCGCGGCTTCCCCGCCGCAGCGAATGCCGGTATTCGCGCTGCCGGGCGACGTGACGCCGTATTGCTCAACAGCGATACGATCGTGCCGCCAGGCTGGCTGGAGCGGCTGCGCAAGGCGGCCTACTCAGCCCGGGACGTGGGCAGCGCGACGCCGTTGTCCAACGACGCGACGCTCGCGAGCTACCCTGAGCCTGGCTCAGCCTCACCTGACCTCGCTGGCACTCAAGCGCTGGATCGCATCGCCCAGCGCGCGAACGGCGCCTTCACGGCCGAGGTGCCCACCGGCGTCGGATTCTGCCTCTATCTCCGTCGAGACTGCCTCGACGACGTGGGTTTGTTCCGTGAGCTGCCGTTCGCCCAAGGCTACGGCGAGGAGAACGACTGGTGCCTGCGCGCCCGTGCCCTCGGCTGGCGGCACCTGGTCGCCGCGGGCGTGTTCGTGGCCCATGCCGGCGGCCAGAGCTTCGGCGCGGCGCGCGAGCACCTGATGCGGCGCAATCTCGCCGTCTTGAACCGCCTGCACCCCAGCTACGACGCGCTCATCGCCGCGCACGCCGCGGCCGACCGGCTCGCCCCCGCCCGCCGCCGCATGGACGCGCTGCGCTGGCGCGCCGGGCGGCGCCATGCGAGCGCGATCCTGATCACGCACGCGGGTGGAGGCGGAGTGGACCGTGTCGTGGCCCAACGCTGCGAGGCGCTGCGCGGGGAGGGTATGCGCGCCATAGTCTTGCGTCCGAGGGCGGGGCAGTGCGGCGTCGAGGACGGCGAGGGGCATTATCCGAACCTGCTTTACCGCTTGCCCCAGGAGCTTTGCCGCGTTGCCGCCCTGCTACGCGCCGACCGCCCGGCGCACATCGAGCTGCATCATCAGCTCGGCCACGATCCCGCCGTGCTTCGCCTGGCCGCCGCGCTCGGCGTGCCGTGGGACGCCTACGTTCACGACTACGCTTGGTTCTGCCCCCGCATCTCGCTGCTGAGCTACGGTCGGCGCTACTGCGGCGAGCCGGAGGTGGCGGGATGCGAGGCCTGCGTGGCGGACCTGGGCAGCCGCCTGGAGGAGCGGATCGCGGTCCGAGACTTGGTCGCGCGCTCCACCCGCGTGCTGGGCGACGCGCGCCGGGTGATCGCGCCGTCTGCTGACGCCGCCACGCGCATGCGTCGGCACTTCCCGGCCGTTCGGCCCGTCGTTGCGCCGTGGGAGCACAATCTGGCGCGACATTCTCTCCCTGGCCGCACAACTGCCCGTCGCCGAACACTGCGGCGCGTCGCCGTCGTGGGCGCGATCGGGCCGGAGAAGGGCTACGACGTGCTGCTCGCGTGCGCCCGCGACGCGCGGGCACGCGGCCTGCCGCTCGAATTCGTCGTCATCGGGCACACGGAGGACGACGCGCGTCTGCTCGCCGCCGGCCCCGTGTTCATCACGGGTCGCTACGAGGAGGGCGAAGCGGTCGCGCTCATCCGTGACCAGGGTGCGGACCTCGCCTTCCTGCCCTCGGTCTGGCCCGAGACGTGGTGTTTTGCCCTGACGCGTGCGTGGGACGCGGGACTCCCGGTCGCAGCGTTCGACCTAGGTGCCCAGGCCGAGCGCATCGGCCAGGCGGGCCGCGGCTGGCTGCTCCCGCTTGGCCTGCCTGCCGAGGGAATTAACGCCGCGCTGCTCCGTTTCCCCGAACGGGACAGCTGTCTTGCGCCGGGGCGGATGCCGCTGCACTCTCCTCGACGTAAATCTACAATCAGGATTCCATGATGGCCGATCAAGGCGTGCAGCCGCAGCTCAAGCTGATCACCGAGCTGAAGGCCTCCGCCCACCTGATGCTGCTCGACACCGGCGTCTTTTGCATCTTTCACACGCCCGGCGGTCCGACGCCGGACCCGCGCACCGGTCTGCCCGGCGTACGCCTCTCTCTTCCACCGACGCCCGCGCAGTCGGGCCGGATGCAGATCAGCACGTTCCACGGGGACGGCTGGATCGGCGGCGCGGAGGGAGCCGCCCTCGTTCGGGTCGAGGGCGGTCCGGCGCAAGTCCTCGTCACCGTCTATCAGACGCCGGATGGCGGTAAGGAACCGCCGAGGCTGCAAGTCATGCGGCTCACCGAGGATCCCCAGGCAGCACAGCGCGAGTTGGCCGCGGCGAGCCGGCCTGCGGTCGCTGCGCCCAACCCGATGGTGCAACCTGCCGACAGCCCGGCCGAGATCGTCGCCCATGTCTATGGACGCGGCGATCTCGGCGGCAGGCTAGGCGAGTGGATCGGCGACCGCGGCAGCAAGCGCTGGATCGAGGGGTTCGCCGTCACTGCCGCTTCGGGCCTTGATGCTGGGGACATCGAATACCAAGCCGTGCTCGGGCGCGACTGGATCTCGCCTTGGGCGGAGGGCGGCCAGTTCTGCGGCAGCCGCGGCATGTCGCTGCCCATCCTCGGCCTGCGCGCGCGTCTCCGCGGCAAGGCGGCGGAGACGCACAGCTTCACCCTTGCCGCGACGTTCGTGGACGGTTCCACAAGCGGTCCTGTCGAGGCTGGGGAACCGTGCCAGGCGGAGAGCTTCGCGCCCCTGGAGGCGTTCCGCATGGAGCTGCGCCCGCGCGCGGCGCGGTCAAATTCCGGCCGCGCGGCGAAGCCGAGCGTGAAGCCGAAACGCCGCTAACTGCCCGCGGACGCCGATTGCGCTACCTCTTCGTCCATCAGAACTTCCCAGGGCAATACCTGCACCTTGTCCGCCATCTCGCGGCCCAGGAGCGGCACGAGATCGTCTTCCTCTCGGAGATGAACGAGAACGCGATCGCAGGCGTGCGCAAGATGGTCTATTCCGCTCCCGCCGAGTTGCCGCCCGGCATCCAGGGTCCCGCGCGCGAGTTCGACCAGGCGATGCAGCGCGCGGGTCTCGTCGCGCGCGCCGGGCGCACCCTGCGCGACCTCGGCTTCGTGCCCGACATCATCATCGGCCACCATGGCTGGGGCGAACTGCTCGACCTCGGCGATGTCTGGCCCGGCGTCCCCGTGCTCGGCTACTGCGAGTTCTACTACCGCCTGCACGACTCCGACGTGGACTGCGACCCCGAGTTCCCGACACCGGCCGCGATGCTGCCCACCATCCGCGCGAAGAACGCCGTCAATCTCTTGGCGCTCAACAATCCGGGCCACGGCCAGACACCGACGCGCTTTCAGCTCGAGACCTACCCCGCCTGGGCGCAGGAGCGTATCACCGTGCTGCCGGAAGGCGTGGACCTCGACCGTTGCCGCCCCGATTCCTCCGCCCGCGCCCGTCCGTTCCGGCTCGGCGAGGCGCATGTGCCGCCGGGCGCGAAGCTCGTCACCTACGTTGCCCGCGACCTTGAGCCCTACCGCGGCTTTCACACGTTCATGCGCGCGCTACCTCGCATCCTGGGTGAGCGCGGGGACACCCAGGCCGTGCTCGTCGGCGGCGACGGCGTGAGCTACGGCGCGCGGCTTGCCGAGGGCACATGGCGCGAATGGCTGCTGCGCGAGGTGGGCGACCGCTTGCCGCCTGGCCGCGTCCACTTCGCCGGCCGGGTCGGCTACGAGGACTACTTACGCCTGCTGCAACGCTCGGACGCGCACGTTTACCTGACCTACCCGTTCGTCGCGTCGTGGTCGTTGCGGGAGGCGCTGGCCTGTGGCTGCGCGGTTGTCGGGAGCGACGTCGCGCCGGTCCGCGAGTTCATACAGGACGGCGTGAACGGATCGCTGACGCCGCTTCTGGACACAGCGGCGCTTGCCGCACGCGTGTTACAGGTGCTGGAGGACGAGGGTTTCGCCGCCCGTCTACGCGAGGGCGCCCGGCACTACGCTGAGACGACGCTGCGCCTCGCGGACCATATCGCGTCTTACGAGGGGCTGATCCGCAAGCTGACGCGACGCTGACGGCTGCTCGCGTCATGCGGTTGCCTCACGCGCGCGGACGGCGCTTTATCCCCGCTTCCGCCCCTAGTCGGAGAACGGTCATGCGCATCGACGCAATCGCCATCGGCATCAACCCTCCGGACGACGTCAACGTCATCGTCGAGGTCGGCATCGGGGGCGAGCCGATCAAGTATGAGATGGACAAGGAAGCCGGCACGCTGGTCGTTGACCGGTTCCTGCATACGGCGATGCGCTATCCCGGCAATTACGGGTTCGTGCCGCACACCCTCTCCGACGACGGCGACCCGATAGACGTGCTGGTCGCGAACACGCGTCCCATCGTGCCGGGCGCGGTCATCAACGTCAGGCCGATCGGTGTCCTGAAGATGCGGGACAACGCCGGCGGGGACGAGAAGATCATCGCCGTACCCTCGCCCAAGCTGACGCAGCGCTACGTTCACGTGATGAACTACACCGACTTGCCGGAGATCACCGTCGAGCAAATCCAACACTTCTTCGAGCATTACAAGGATCTGGAGCCGGGCAAGTGGGTCAAGGTCGCCGGCTGGGGCGATGCGGGGGAGGCACGGCGGCTCATCCAGGAAGCGATCGAGCGCGAGAAGCAGGGGAAGGGAAGTCGCTGAGAGGGTCCTCTCATCGGGCGTGTCGCCCGGAACGGCAGCCGGGGAGGCGAGGCCGCGTTGGCTGCACCGGGTAGCCGACACTGATGCTGATCGAGTCGGCAAGTCGTGATAGGCTGCTCGCATGACTGGACCCGTGCACCTTCGTTCCCGCGGCGACACAGCCGTGTTCATCGAGGCGGATCTGCCTTGGTCCTGGCCGGCCATCGTGAGCGACGGGTTGTGAGCGGCGCGGGCAAGTACGACCGCGACTTCTACGCCTGGGCGACCGAGCAGGCAGCGCTGCTGCGGGCCGGCAGGCTGTCCGAAGCGGACATCGAGAACATCGCCGAAGAGATCGAGAGCATGGGGCGCAGCGAGAAGCGCGAGCTGGTCAATCGCCTCACCGTGTTGTTGACGCACCTGCTCAAGTGGCAGGCTCAGCCCGCCTTGCGGGGCAATAGCTGGCGACTGACAATCGTTGAGCAGCGCGGCCAGCTGACCGAGCACTTGAAGGATAATCCCAGCCTCAAGAGCACTTTTCCGGAAGCTTTCGCGACCGCCTATCGCTTCGCCCTATTGGGTGCGCAAAGGGAAACGGGCCTGCCGGAAGATGCCTTTCCCGCCGCGTGCCCCTGGACCAGCGACGAGGTTATGGAGGATGGCTTCCTGCCGGGATGAGGCGCGCTGCGCCTTCACCCCATCGCGAACTTCGCCAGGACCGCTAGCAGCAGCAGTGCCACGATGTTGGTGATCTTAATCATCGGGTTCACCGCCGGGCCGGCCGTGTCCTTGTAGGGATCGCCGACCGTGTCGCCGGTGACGGCGGCCTTATGCGCCTCCGATCCTTTGCCGCCGTAGTTGCCTTCCTCGATATACTTCTTCGCGTTGTCCCAGGCGCCGCCGCCCGAGGTCATCGAGATCGCCACGAACAGCCCAGTTACGATCGTCCCGAGCAGCATGGCCCCCACGGCGCTGAACGCGGCGCTGCGCCCGGCGATGATCGAGATCACGATGTAAACGACGATCGGCGCCAGCACCGGCAGCAGGGATGGCACGATCATCTCCCGGATCGCGGCCCGCGTGAGCATGTCCACCGCGCGGCCGTATTCGGGCCGCTGGGTCCCCTCCATGATGCCGGGCATCTCGCGGAACTGCCGCCGCACCTCCACGACCACCGAACCCGCGGCGCGACCCACCGCGGTCATCCCTAGCGCGCAGAAGAGATAAGGCAGCAGACCGCCGATGAAGAGCCCGATCACGACGAAGGGGTTCTGCAGCTCGAAGGAGACGTGGAGATTCGGGAAATAGCGGCCCAGATCCTCCGTGTAGGCCGCGAACAACACCAGCGACGCAAGCCCGGCGGACCCGATGGCGTAGCCCTTGGTCACGGCCTTCGTGGTGTTGCCGACGGCGTCGAGCGCATCGGTGGTCACGCGCACGTCGCGTGGCAAGTCGGCCATCTCCGCGATGCCGCCCGCGTTGTCCGTCACCGGGCCGTAGGCATCGAGCGCCACGATCATGCCGGCCAGCGCCAGCATCGTCGTGGCCGCGACCGCGATGCCGAACAGCCCCGCGATCAGGTAGGAGCCGAAGATAGCGGCGCAGATCGCCAGCACCGGCAGCGCGGTCGCCTCCATGGACACGGCCAAGCCCTGGATGACGTTGGTGCCGTGCCCGGTGGTCGAGCTCCGCGCGATGCTGCGCACCGGGCGATACTCGGTGGCTGTGTAGTATTCCGTGATGACGACGATCAGCCCCGTCAGCGCCAGTCCGATGATGGCGCATAAGAACAGGTCCCAGCCGGTGACCGCGCCGCCCGCGATGAACGTGAGCGGCCGGCCGATGCCCACGAAGCTCCCGATGATGAGGAAGATGCCCACGACGGAGATCAGCCCGGTGACGGCAAGGCCCTTGTAGAGCGCCCGCATGATCCCGTTGTCGGAGCCGAGCCGCACGAAATACGTGCCGATGATGGAGGCGAGGATGCAGACCGCGCCGATCCCCAGCGGCAGCATCATCACCCAGCCCACAACGTCCGGCGTGAAGAAGATCGCCGCCAGCACCATGGTGGCGACCACGGTCACCACGTAGGTCTCGAACAGGTCGGCCGCCATGCCGGCGCAGTCGCCGACGTTGTCGCCCACGTTGTCGGCGATCACGGCCGGGTTGCGGGGATCGTCCTCGGGAATGCCGGCCTCGACCTTGCCCACGAGGTCGGCGCCCACGTCGGCGCCCTTGGTGAAGATGCCGCCGCCGAGCCGCGCGAAGATCGAGATCAGGCTGGCGCCGAACGACAGCCCCACCAGCGCCTCCAGCACCGGGCGGATATCGCCGGCCTTCGTGGTGCCGAGGAGGATCAGGTAGTAGCAGGTCACACCGAGCAGCCCGAGCCCGACCACCAGCAGCCCAGTGATGGCACCCGACTTGAAAGCGATACCCAGACCCGAGGCCAGCCCGCTGCGCGAGGCTTGCGCGGTCCGAACATTGGCGCGCACCGAGACGTTCATGCCGATGAAGCCGGCGACGGCCGAGAGCACCGCGCCGATGAGGAAGCCGGCCGCGACCTTGATGCCGAGGAGGACGCCGAGAATGACCAGGATGATGACGCCGACGATGCCGATCGCCGTGTATTGCCGGTTGAGATAGGCGCGGGCGCCCTCCTGCACCGCCGCCGCGATCTCCTGCATCCGGGCCGTGCCGGCATCCGCGGCGAGCACCTCCCGACCCGTAACGAAGCCGTATGCGAGCGCAAGCAGGCCGCAGGCGATGATCACCAGGTAAGCCAGGACCATTCAGACCGTTCCCCTCTGAGACCCCGACTGCTTGCAGCGCGGCCTTCGGTGTGCCCAGGACGGGCAGGATTGATGCCCTATGCCAGAACCGTGATGGGCAGGCAATCCAGGTCCCGGCGCCCGGTAGGCGCGCGGCCCGTGATCGCCTATATGAGCGCCGCGCGTGCGCCCGTAGCTCAGTTGGTCAGAGCGGGCCGCTCATAACGGCTTGGTCGCAGGTTCGAGCCCTGCCGGGCGCACCGCACCCCGCGCACGCACCAAGCGCTAGGAGCCCGGAGAGAATGGCCGCTTACCAATACGTCTATGTGATGAAGGATTTGACCAAGAAGTTCCCCGGCGGGCGCGAGGTGTTCAAGGGCATCACCCTCTCCTTCCTGCCCGGAGTCAAGATCGGCGTGCTCGGCGTCAACGGGGCCGGCAAGAGCACGCTGCTCAAGATCATGGCGGGCATCGAGAAGGAATACGGCGGCGAGGCCTGGGCCGCGGACGGCGTGCGCGTAGGCTACCTGGAGCAGGAGCCGCATCTCGACCCGGAGAAGACCGTGGGCGAGAACGTCATGCAGGCGTTCGCGCCGCTGAAGGCCGCGCTCGACCGCTTCAACGCCATCAGCGAGCTCTTCGCGGAACCGATGGACGACGAGGAGATGAACGCGCTCCTGGCCGAGCAGGCCACCCTCCAGGAGAAGATAGACGCCGAGGACGGCTGGGACCTCGACCGCCGCATCGACATCGCGCTCGACGCGCTGCGCTGCCCGCCAGGCGACATGCCGGTGGTGAACCTCTCGGGCGGCGAGCGGCGCCGGGTCGCGTTGTGCCGGCTGCTCCTCGAGAAGCCCGACCTGCTCCTGCTCGACGAGCCGACCAACCACCTCGACGCGGAGAGCGTGGCCTGGCTGGAGCGCACACTGCGCGACTACGAGGGCACGGTGATGATCGTGACCCACGACCGCTACTTCCTCGACAACGTGACCAACTGGATCCTGGAGATCGAGCGCGGACGGGGCTTTCCCTTCGAGGGCAACTACTCGTCCTGGCTGGAGCAGAAACGCAAGCGACTCTCCCAGGAGGAGAAGGAGGAGAGCGCCCGGCAGCGCGCGCTGGCCGCCGAGCAGGAATGGATCCAGTCCAGCCCGCGCGCGCGCCAGACCAAGAGCCGCGCCCGCATCCAGCGCTACGAGGACATGCTGCAGAAGAGCCAGGAGATGGCGGGCACCACGGCCGAGATCGTCATACCGCCGGGGCCGCGCCTGGGCAGCACGGTCATCGACGCGGAAGGTGTCCGCAAGGCGTTCGGCAACAACCTCCTGATAGACGACCTCAGCTTCAAGCTGCCGCCCGGCGGCATTGTCGGTGTCATCGGCCCGAACGGCGCGGGGAAGACCACCCTCTTCCGGATGATCACGGGCGACGATACTCCGGACGGCGGCAGCTTGCGCGTCGGCGAGACGGTCAAGCTCGGCTACGTCAACCAGAGCCGCGATAGCCTGGACGGCGAGAAGACGGTCTGGGAGGAGATCAGCGGCGGCACGGACGTGATTTATCTCGGCAAGCGCGCCGTCCCGTCCCGCGCCTACGTGGGAGCCTTCAACTTCAAGGGGCCGGACCAGCAGAAGAAGGTGGGTATCCTCTCGGGCGGCGAACGCAACCGC
Organism: uncultured Alphaproteobacteria bacterium; assembly: GCA_963848595.1. Classification (GTDB taxonomy): domain Bacteria; phylum Pseudomonadota; class Alphaproteobacteria; order Acetobacterales; family Acetobacteraceae; genus CAWKEH01. The sequence goes on from CAWKEH010000006.1 coordinate 188,062, forward strand.
GTGCACCTCGCCAAGATGCTTAAGAGCGAGAGCAACGTGATCCTGCTCGACGAGCCGACCAACGACCTCGACGTGGACACGCTGCGGGCGCTGGAGGAGGCGCTGGCCGAGTTCGCGGGCTGCGCGGTCATCATCAGCCACGACCGCTGGTTCCTGGACCGGCTGGCCACGCACATCCTTGCCTTCGAGGGGGACAGTCGGGTCGAGTGGTTCGAGGGCAACTTCCAAGCCTACGAGGAGGATAAGCGCCGCCGCCTTGGCGCCGAGGCAACCGAGCCCCACCGCATCAAGTATCGGCCGATCGCGCGGTGATAAGCTGATGGGACGCTGAACCCGGCTTGGGTCATCCGAACGGGGCAGCTCGTGCTCACCCCGATCGGTTGGCAGGACCGTGAGGCCCTGCGCGCCCTCAAGGCCGATCCCGGCAGCTTCGCGCTGATGCTCGGCGGCGTGCGCACGACGGCGCAGGCCGACGCCGAGTTGGCCGAGGATCTACGCTTCTGGTCGGCCCGTGGGGTCGGCATGTGGACGGCGCGGGCGCCGGGCGATAATCGCTTGCTCGGGATCACCGGCCTGCACGACCGGTCGGACGGCCGCGGCATCGCGCTCCGCTTCGCGTTCTGGCCGGAGGTGCGGGGCAGGGGCCTCGCCCGCGAGGCTGCTGGCGCGGCTCTCCGCTTTGCCCACGACCGCGCGGGCATGGCGCGCGTGATCGCCGTCGCGCGCGAGAGCAACGTGGCGTCGCGCGTGGTCCTGGGCGCGATCGGAATGAGGGAGTGGGGGGAGTTCGAGCGCGGCGGCGAGCGGGTGCTCATCTACGAGAGCGGCAGACCGGGTCCGGCCCAGGGTTGACAGGTGCCGCGCAGTCCGGGACTGCACCCCGGAAAGCTAGAAGCTGGATCTCCACCCTGGACACGCTGCCCGTAGCTGAAATCCTGCCTCGCTTGCTCGCCGCACTGGATGCGGGGTCGAACGCCGTGCTTGTAGCACCCCCCGGCGCGGGCAAGACGACCTGCGTCCCACCCGCTCTCCTCGACGCGACGCAGTGGCGCGGTGACGGCCGCGTGCTCGTGCTTGAGCCGCGCCGGCTCGCAGCGCGCGCGGCGGCCGCCCGCATGGCGGCGCTGCGCGGCGAACCGGTCGGCGCCACGATCGGCCTGCGGACGCGCCTCGATACGCAGGTCTCGGAGGGGACGCGCATCGAGGTCGTCACCGAGGGACTTCTCGTGCGCCGCTTGATCGGCGACCCGGTGCTGGATGGCGTTGCCGCCGTGCTGTTCGACGAGGTGCACGAGCGCGCCGTGGAGGCGGACCTGGCGCTCGCGCTGTGCCTCGACCTGCAACGGGTGCTGCGCCCCGAGCTGCGGCTCCTCGCCATGTCAGCGACGCCGGACGGGGCGCGTCTCGCCGACCTGCTCGGCGGGCCCATGATCGAAAGCGAGGGGCGGCGGTTCTCGGTCACCGTGGAACATGCCAAGCGCGACCTCGCCGGGCCACGCGAGCTGCCAGACGCCGTGGCGCGCGCAGTGCGGGGCGCCCTCGCGGCGCATCCCGGCGACGTGCTCGCCTTCCTGCCCGGTATGGCCGAGATCCGGGGCGCCCAGCACGCGCTCGCGGACTGCGGCGCCCTCGTCCTGCCTTTGCACGGCGACCTTTCCCCGGCCGAGCAGGACCGGGCGCTCCGCCCGGCCGAGTGGCGGCGGGTCGTGCTCGCGACGAGCATCGCTGAGACCTCGCTCACGGTGCCGGGCGTGCGCATCGTCGTGGACGGGGGCTGGCGCCGCGCCCCACGCCTCGACCCGGCGACGGGCCTCACGCGCCTCGCCACGCTCAGGATCAGCCGCGCCGCCGCCGACCAGCGAGCCGGGCGCGCCGGGCGCGAGGCGCCGGGCGTGGCCGTGCGGCTGTGGACGGAGGCACTGCACCGCGGCCTCGCGCCGCATGACCGGCCGGAGATTCTGGAGGCCGAGCTGTCGGGGCTGCTGCTCGACTGCCTGGCCTGGGGCGCGCGTCCGGAGATGCTGCCCTTCCCAGACCCGCCGCCCGGCGGTGCGCTCGCCGCCGCCGCGGCGCTGCTCGATCAGCTCGGCGCGACGCGCGACGGGCGGCTCACGGCGGCCGGGCGGCGCATGGCCGGACTCGGCGCGCACCCGCGGCTCGCCGCCATGATGCTGGCCGCCAGCGATGCCGGCGAGGCCGCGCTCGCGGCTGACTTGGCAGCGCTGCTGGAGGAGCGGGACCCGATGCGCGGACGCGAGCCGCCGGCGGATTTGGGGCTGCGTCTCGACGCGCTGCGGGGCGGCGATGCCGACGCCGACGGCGCGGCGCTCGCCCGCATTCGCCGCACCGCGGCGCAGTATCGCCGCCGCTTGCGCGTCGCGAACGCCGCGCCGTCCGCAGGCGATCCGGGGACGCTGCTCGCTGCCGCATTCCCTGATCGCATCGCGCAAGCTCGCGGCGAGCCGGGCTCCTTCCGGCTCTCTGGGGGCGGCGGCGCACGCTTGCCGCCCACTGACCCGCTCGCGCGGTCGCGCCTGCTGGCCGTCGCCGCGCTCGACCTCCGGGCAGCGCCGCGCATCCGCCTCGCCGCCCCCCTCGACCCGGCATCGCTCCCACCGCTCCTCGCCGAGCGGGTTCAGGAGACGCGCGAGACCACCTTCGATCCCGTGACCGGCGCCGTGCTGACCCGGCGGCGCCGGAGGCTCGGCGCGCTGGTTCTGGAGGACCGCACGGTAGCGGCTGATCCCGCCGAGCAGGCACTGGCACTCGCCCGCGCCGTCGCCGCCCGGCTCGATGCGCTGCCCTGGACCGAGGCAGCACGTCAGCTTCAGGCGCGCGGCGCCTGGCTGCGCACACTCGACCCAGACGTGCCCGACCTCTCGGACGCGGCGCTGGCCGCCACGGTCGAGGACTGGCTCCTGCCGCACGTGGGCGGACTCTCGCGTCTCGCGGACCTCGCGCAGCTCGACTTGAGTCGCCCGCCTGCGCGGCGTGCTCGGCTGGAAGGCTGCGGGGCGGCTCGACCGCGACCTGCCGACGACGATCGTCCTCCCAGGTGGCCGGGCGCCCGTTGACTACGCCCAGCCGGTGCCGGTCGCCTCCGCGCGGGCGCAAGCGTTCTACGGGCTGCGCGAGACGCCGCGCCTCGCCGGCGGCCAGGTGCCGCTGCGCCTCGCCCTGCTCTCGCCCGCGGGCCGCCCGATCGCGGTCACGGCGGATCTCGCCGGCTTCTGGCGCGGTGCCTGGGCCGACGCGAGGCGCGACATGCGCGGGCGCTATCCCAAACACGACTGGCCGGAGCATCCAGACGAGGTTGCGCACCGTCCCCTTGCACATGTGGGACGACCGCATAATCAGCCTCTATGATGCCGTAGGTTCCAAGAAGGACTACCGCCATGCTCGCCCGCGTTCGTGCTGCCCTGATCGTGCCGACGCTCCTGCTGCCGGGCTGCTCCGATCCCGCGCTCGCCCAGAGTGCGTCCTCGGGCCAGCCGTCCGTCCTGCAGGCGCCGCTTCCCAGCTTCGCGCCGCTCGTCAAGCGCGTCGTGCCGGCCGTGGTCAACATCGCGGTCACGGAGGCCACCGGTCCGGTCGTCGCCCAGCTGCCGCCGGGCCTGCGCGGCACGCCGCTGGAGCGGCAGTTCCGCGAGCGCCTGCGTGAGCGGAGCGAGCAGGTGATCGGTGCTGGGTCCGGCTTCGTCATAGACCCTGCGGGCACCATCGTGACCAACAATCACGTCGTCGGCCATGCGGACCGTATCGTCGTCTCGCTCGCCAACGGCACCCAGCTCCCGGCGCAGCTCGTCGGCGTGGACGACTTGACCGATATTGCCGTGATCCAGGTCAAGAGCGCGGAGCCGCTGCCCGCCGTGAGCTGGGGTGACAGCCGCAAGGTCGAGGTGGGCGACTGGATCATGGCGGCCGGCAATCCGTTCGGCCTTGGCAGCTCGGTCACGGCGGGCATCGTCTCCGCCCGCGGGCGCGACATCGGGGCGGGGCCGTTCGACGATTTCCTGCAGATCGACGCGCCGATCAACCCAGGCAACTCGGGCGGGCCGACCTTCAACCTGGAGGGTCAGGTAGTCGCCGTGAATACCGCCATCGTCTCGCCCACGGGCGGCTCGGTCGGCATCGGCTTCGCCGTCCCAAGCGAGATCGCGAGCCGGATCGTGGCCGAGCTGCGCGCCAAGGGGCACATTGACCGCGGCTGGCTCGGCGTCTCGGTCGAGGATGTGGGCGAGGGGCAGCCCGGCGTTGTGATCGCGGGCGTCGAGCACGGCGGGCCGGCGGCGAAGGCCGGAATTCGACCCGGCGACGTGGTGCTCGCAATCAACGGCGTGCACCTGGACAGCACGCGCGCGCTGACCCGCGCCGTCGCCGCCACCCCGCCCGGCGACAGCGTGCAGGTCGATCTGAGGCGCGGCCACCAGACCATGGATCTCTCGGTAACCGTCGGCCGGCGTCCGGCGGAACAGAGCGAGTAGCCGGCGATGCGGCTCCTCGTCATCGAGGACGATCAGGCCGTCGCCGGTTTCGTGATGAAGGGACTGCGCGAGGCCGGCCACCAGGCCGAACATGCCGGCAACGGCCGTGACGGCTTGCTGCTCGCCACGAGCGAGCCGTTCGACGCGATCGTGCTGGACCGCCTGCTGCCGGGCGGGCTGGACGGCCTGCGCGTCCTGGAGACCTTGCGCGCCCAGGGCAACCGCACCCCGGTGCTCGTGCTTTCCGCGCTCTCGGCCGTGGACGAGCGGGTGCGCGGCCTGCGCGCGGGCGGGGACGACTACCTTGCCAAGCCGTTCGCGTTCGCGGAGCTCCTCGCGCGCGTGGAGGCGCTCGCCCGCCGCGGCCGGGCCGAGACGCCGCAAACCCGGTTGCAGGTCGGCGACCTGGAGCTCGACCTTCTTGCCCGGACCGCCTATCGCCAGGGCAAGCGGCTCGACCTGCTGCCGCGCGAGGTGAGCCTGCTCGAATACCTGATGCGCCGGGCCGGCCAGGTGGTCACGCGCACCATGCTGCTCGAAGGCGTCTGGGGCTACCATTTCGACCCGCAGACCAACGTCGTGGACGTGCACGTCTCGCGGCTGCGCGGCAAGGTGGACAAGCCATTCGAGAAGCCCCTGATCCACACGGTCCGCGGCTCTGGCTACATGCTGCGGCCGCCGGAGTAGCCGCCGATGCGGCTAGGCGCGCCGCTGAGTTTGTTCCGCTCGGCTGGGTTCCGCCTTGCCCTCGCCTACGCGGTGCTGTTCGGCCTGAGCGCGCTGGCGCTCATCGGCTATCTGTGGTGGGCGAGCACGGGGCTGCTCACCCGGCAGGTGGACGACGCGATCCAGGCGGACGTGGTCGCCCTCGCCGAGCGCTGGCGCGAGGGCGGCCTGCCCGCGCTTCGCGACACCATCCGGGACCGCCTCGCCCGGAACGTGCAGCCCGAGGCGCTCTATCTCCTCGCTGACCCCCTGCTGCGGCCCGTCGCTGGCAACGTGGAAGCGTGGCCGCTCGACGTCACAGCCGTCGGCATCGTCCAGCAGTTACCGGTGCTGCGCAACAATGAGTTGGGGCTCGCCCGGGTGTGGCGCTACGACCTGCCGGACGGCTTCCACCTGCTCGTCGGGCGCGACGTGCGCACGCGCGCGGCGCTGCACGATCTGGTCGAGGGTGCGCTGCTCTGGGCGGCGCTGCTGGTCGTCCTCCTCGGCGTCGCGGGAGCGCTGCTCGTTCGCAGTCTCTTCCAGCGTCTGCTCCTGCGCGTCTCGGATACTGCGGCGGCGATCGAGGCGGGCGACCTCACGAAACGCGTGCAGCTCTCCGGCCGCGGCGACGAGCTGGACCGGCTCGCCGTTCTCATCAACGCCATGCTCGACCGCATCGGCCAGCTAATGGACGGCGTGCGCGCCGTCAGCAACAACATCGCCCACGACCTGCGCACGCCGGTGACGCGCGCCCGCGCCCGGCTGGAGGACGCGGCGGCGCACGCGGCGGACGCCGACGAGCTGCGCGCTGCGACCGAGCGCGCCGTGGCGGACCTCGACGGGGTAATGACCGTGTTCGAGGCACTGCTGCGCATCGCCGAGATCGAGGCTGGCGCCAGGCGCTCCGCTTTCGCGCCCTTCGACGCGGCGCCGCTTCTGCTGAACCTCGCCGAGCTCTACGAACCCGCCGCCGAGGAGCGCGGGCTGCAGCTGAGCGCGGGTCCGGACGGCCCGCTGCCGGTGCTAGGTGACGCGGCCCTCGTGCAGCAGGCGCTCGCGAACCTGCTCGACAACGCGGTGAAGTTCTCGCCGCCGGGCGGACAGGTACAGCTGCGAGGCGGGGCATTCGACGGCCGCGTGCGGCTCTCCGTCAGCGACGAAGGGCCGGGCATCCCGGAAGCGGACCGCGCGCGGGCGGGGGAGCGCTTCTTCCGCGGCGAAGCGGCACGGCAGACGCCTGGTTTCGGCCTGGGCCTCGCGCTCGCCCGCGCTGTTGCCGTCCTCCACGGCGGCGCGCTGCTGCTCGAGGAAACGCGGCCGGGCCTGCGGGCGGCGCTGGACCTGCCCGCGGCATAGGAAGCGTGCGCCCTCGGCCGCAACCTGGCACGACAGGTCGCGATCCTGTATGGAAGCCGCGATGAAGGTGCTTCTCGCCCTCCTGCTGGCGCTGGCGCTGCCAACCGCAGCGGCTTCGAGCGCCCGCGCCGCCGAGAGCTTTCCCGTTCAGAGCGCGCGAGCGACCGCCGTCCTCGTCTCGGATACGGATCGCGCTGAGCCGGGCCGCTCGCTCCATCTCGGCCTGCGTCTCCGCTTGGCGCCGGGCTGGCACACGTATTGGAAGAACCCTGGCGACGCCGGGGCGCCGCCGGAGCTAGACCTGACCCTTCCCAAGGGCGTGCATGCCGGACCGATCCTCTGGCCCGTGCCGGAACGGCTGCGCGATGCCGGCCTGATGAGCTACGCCTACACGGGCGACCTTGTGCTGCCCGTCGAGGTCACGCCCGGCGCGGGCGGCCTGCAAGTCGAGGCAAAGGCCGCCTGGCTCGTATGCGCGACGGTGTGCGTTCCCGAGGAAGGCACGTTCCACCTGACCCTGCCGGAAGGTGCGGCGGCCCCGTCGGCGCAGGCGCCGCTCTTCGCGGCAAGCCTCGCGCGCGTGCCCCGGCCCTCGCCCTTCGCGGCCATGATCGGGCCGGGCGGCGCGCTCATCCTGCGCGGCAGCGGCCTGTCGTCCGAGACGGTGCGCGACGCTTGGTTCCTCCCGGACCAACCTGACCGCATCGCCCAGGCCGCGCCACAGCGCGTCACCGTAGGGGACGGGGACATACGCATCCAACTCAAGGGTGCTGGCGCGAAGGCATTCGCGACGACCCTCGACGGCGTCGTCGGCCTGCGCGACCCGGCAGGGCAGGACGCCTTCCTCGCCGTCTCGGCCGCACCCGGCGTGCCGGCGGACGCCACGAGCGGTTCCCTGCCCGGCCGTCTGCCGTTGGCGCAAGCGCTGCTCTTCGCCGTCCTCGCCGGCGTGATCCTGAACGCGATGCCCTGCGTGTTCCCGGTGCTTGCCATGAAGGCAATCAGTCTCGCCGGCCTCTCGGGAGCGGCGCGCGCGTCGGTGCGCCGCGCGGCTGTGAGCTATACGGCGGGCGTGGTCCTGGCGTTCTTCGTGCTCGGCGGCACGCTGCTCGCGGCGCGCGCCGCAGGCACGGCCGCTGGCTGGGGATTCCAGTTTCAGTTGCCGGCTTTCGTCACAGCACTCGCCTGGATCCTGTTCCTGGTCGGCCTCAACCTGAGCGGCGTCTTCGAGGTCGGCGCCGGGCTGGCCGGTGCCGGCCAGGGCCTCGCCGGGCGGGGTGGGCACCTGGGCAGCTTCTTCACGGGCGTGCTCGCCGTCGTCGTCGCGACGCCCTGCACGGCGCCGTTCATGGCGGCGGCGATCGCGGCGGCGCTCGCGGCACCGCTGGGCGCGACGCTGCTGGTGTTCGCCGCGATGGGTCTCGGCCTCGCGGCGCCCTACGCCCTGCTCGCCCTCGTGCCCGGCGCCGCGCGCGTCCTGCCGCGCCCCGGACCGTGGATGAACGTGCTCAGGCAGGCGCTCGCGTTTCCCATGTACGCGGCGGTCGCCTGGCTGCTCTGGGTGGTGAGCCAGCAGGCTGGCTCGACCGGTGTGCTCGCGACCGCGGCAGGGTTGGTGCTGGCGGGTTTCGGCGCCTGGGTCATGGGCGTCGCGCAGCGTGCGACCGGGCGCGGCGGCCGGCGCCTCGGGCGCGGCGTCGTGCTCGCGACCGCGCTCGCCGCGGCGGCAGTGCTCGCGGGCATTGCCGAGGCGCCTGCCCCGGCGGTGGCCCGGGCGGACGAGAACGCGGAAGGGTTCACCTCGGCCCGCTTCGCTGGGCTGCGCGCCGCTGGGCGACCCGTGTTCGTGGACGCGACGGCGGCCTGGTGCGTGACCTGCCTCGTCAACGAGCGGGTGGCGCTCGCCCCCGCTCCCGTCCACGCCGCGTTCGCTCGCTACGGCGTCGCCTATCTCAAGGCGGACTGGACGCGGCAAGACCCGGAGATCACCGCGTTCCTGCGCCGCTTCGGGCGCGACGGCGTGCCGCTCTACGTGGTGTTCCCGGCGTCGCACGACGGCGCGCCCGAGGTGCTGCCCCAGGTCCTCACGGAAGGCGTCGTTCTCGACGCGCTCAGGCGAGCCGCCGGGTAGGCGTCAGGCTTCCCAACGCGCCCCGGTGACGCCGAAGCGGTCGCACAGCGCGGCGAGCGGCGGCGCATACGCGGCGCGCAGGGCGCTGAATCGCCGCCAGGACGCTTCCGGGTCCGCCCTTGTGCCGAATCCGATGCCGTTCAGCCGGGCGGCGGCGGCACGGAACGCCGGCTCGTCCAGCTCCGGGCTCCAGGACGGTCGCAGCGTGAACTGCCGCGCGAGATCGGCGGCGAGCCGCGCTCCCATCCGGTGGCACAGCGCCGCGTGCTCCGTGCTCCCCTCGGCGCCCAGCGCGGTGAGCAAAGCCGCGGCGTCCAACGCCGCCCCGAGGGCGGCGAGCCACTCGCAGTCGGTGTCCGTCGAGCGGAAATAACAGAGGATCGGGAAGGCCCTGTGGGTCAGCAGCACCGCCGCCGACCACTCCTCCCAATCACGGAAGAACTCGACCAGCGCCGGGTCGTGCTCCTCGCCGAGCCGCGCGTGCGCGAGCAGCACGGCGAGACCCGACGGGTGCGGCCCCGTCCGCGCCCGCAGCCGCAGGACAAGCCCCTCGCGCTGCGTGAGCGCACCCTGGATCGCCAGCAGGAACGACACCGTGAGCGTGACCACGGCGAGGCCGGACAGCGCGCAGGCCGCTATGACCACGCGCGACACCCCGCTCGCCTCGAAGGGCGCCGACAGACCGAGCGTGAGCACGGCCGAGGCCGCCACGTAGAGGACGTCCCCGAACCCGTTAGCCGCCTTTAGGCCGCCCCGCAGCCCGTCCAGCAGCAGCCCATACCCGGCGATGAGCGCCCCCACCCAGACCAGCATCATGATCACGAGCAGCAGCGGACCCAGCGCGCCGAGCAGGCCGTGACGCCGGGCAAGCGGCCAGCGCCGCGTCCCGTGCAGGGCGCCGCGCACTGCGGCGATCCCGATCCACGGCCCGAACCGCAGCGTGCGCGCGCTTGGCCGGGGCAGGACCAGGGAGCGGAACACGTCGGAAAGCACGACCGCCACGAGCACGAGGCCGCCCAGCACTTCTGCTACCTCGGCAGGAACTCATCGTCTGCCCTCCTGCTTTAATGCGTTCGTGTCGGTCATGCCCGCGCTGTCGCCTATTAACCGTTCATTCACTGACATGGGCCATCATCGGGATGCTGGGACCAGGAGGGTCACATGCTGGACCGAGAGCAGGGGCCGATGGACTATCTCGCAAGCACGGAGGCGTCGCATCTCGCGACGCAGGCGGGGCCGGGCGTGATCTACATCCACCTTCGGCGCGAGATCGAATCGGAGCAGGCGAAAGGCCGCCCTGCCCGCCGGATGTTCATCGAGCTGGAGCTGGGCCAGGCCATCCGGCACTGGTGCGATTTGGGCGAATTGATCCGCCAGGCGGGCGCGTTGGAGCGGCCGAAGTAGGCGAGTCTCGAAAGCAGGAACAGCCGCAGGGCGAATGGTTGGTTGACGCGGGCGCCGCCGCCGGATAGGCGCGGCCTACTGTGTCTGCACCTGCCCGAACTCGTCCGTTCCTGAAGTTACGAGGGCGCTCCTTCGTGGCGGTCGTGCTCGCACCGGAGCCGCCGATCGAGGACTGGCTCGCCGTGCTCGATGCCGAGATCGCGCGCGCGCCGGGCTTCTTCGCCGGGCGGCCTACCGTGGTGGACATCTCTCTCGTGCCGCCGGACCGCGCCGAAGCGCTCATCGCCGACCTGCGCGGGCGCAGCATCCGGGTCATCGGCATCGAAGGGATCGCCGAGCCGGAGCCAGGGAGCTGGGGGTTGCCGCCGATGCTGAACGGCGGTCGCGAGCATCAGCTGGCCGACGCGCCTGCACCGCCAGACGACGAGCCTGACGTAGCCGTAGCGGCGGCAGCAGCGGCGCAGCCTATACCCGAGCTGCCGCCTTCGCTGATCGTGGATCGCCCGGTGCGATCTGGGCAGACTGTTATATTCGAGTCGGGCGATGTGACGGTGATAGGGTCGGTCGCTTCGGGCGCCGAAGTGGTCGCCGGCGGCTCGATCCACATCTATGGCGCGCTGCGCGGTCGCGCGATCGCCGGATTGCTGGAGGGGCAGCGCGCCCGCATCTTCTGCGGGCGGCTAGAGGCCGAGTTGCTGGCCATCGAGGGCGTCTATCGCACGGCGGACGAGATGGACGCGGCCATGCAAGGCCGAGCGATCCAGGCATGGCTTGAAGACGGGGATTTGCGGCTCGCCGCTTTAGGGTAGGGGGAAAGTAAAGGATGGCCAAAGTCCTAGTGGTGACATCCGGTAAGGGAGGCGTGGGTAAGACAACGTCCACGGCCGCGATCGGCGCCGCTCTTGCCCAGACTGGCAAGCGAGTCGTCATCGTGGATTTCGACGTGGGCCTTCGCAACCTCGACCTGGTGATGGGTGCCGAGCGCCGGGTGGTGTACGACCTGATCAACGTCGTCCAAGGGGACGCCAAACTCGCCCAGGCCCTCATCCGCGACAAGCGCGTGGAGACGCTCCACCTCCTGGCGGCGAGCCAGACTCGCGACAAGGATGCGCTCACCTCCGAGGGCGTGGCCCGCGTGGTCGGCGAGCTGCGCGAGCGTTTCGATTGGGTGATCTGCGACAGCCCGGCTGGCATCGAGCGCGGCGCTCAGCTCGCGATGCATAATGCCGATCTCGCCGTCGTCGTGACCAATCCCGAAATCAGCTCGGTGCGGGACAGCGACCGCATCATCGGCCTGCTCGATAGCAAGACGGCGCGTGCCGAGAAGGGTGAGCGGCTGGACAAGCACCTGCTGCTGACCCGCTACGACCCGGCGCGCGCCATTCGCGGCGAGATGCTGAAGGTCGAGGACGTGCTGGACATCCTCTCCATCCCGTTGCTGGGCATTATCCCGGAGAGCGAGGACGTTCTGCGCTCTTCGAACCTGGGTACGCCGGTGACGCTAGGCAGCCCGCTCGGCGCCGCGGCTCGGGCTTATCAGGACGCGGCGCGCCGCCTGCAGGGAGAGACGATCGACATGCAGGTTCCGTCTGAGAGGCGGGGCCTCTTCGGCAAGCTGTTCGGGCGGAGGGTCGCATGAGCTTCTTCACCTTCCTGAGCCGACGCAGCTCCGCCCCCGTCGCGCGGGAGCGGCTGCAAATCCTGCTGTCCCACGAGCGTGCCGTTGCGGGCCAGAGCGACCTCGCGGCCGTGCTGCAGGAGGAGATCCTGGCGGTGATCGCCAAGCACATGTCCATCGACCGCGATAAAGTGCAGGTCAAGCTCGATCGCGGGCAGCGAGTTTCGACGCTTGAGAT